>CAVTNL010000001.1:0-1587500 GCA_963736105.1 uncultured Nitrospiraceae bacterium
TTAAGAGGGCGAGAGTTACTCCTGGTTGAATCACTTTCTCCTCATGAGTTATCATGCAATTTACTTTGCATTCAGGGAGGTTTGAGTGAGCGATATTGTAAGAGTGAGATTTGCGCCAAGCCCTACTGGACATCTGCACATCGGAGGCGCCAGAACCGCCCTATTCAATTGGTTATTTGCCCGGCATCACAATGGCGATTTTATATTAAGAATAGAGGATACCGACACAACCCGTTCAACCGAAGAATATATAGAGGCGATCATCGAAGGGATGAAGTGGCTCAAGCTCGACTGGAACGAGGGACCCTTCAGGCAGACTGACAGGTTCGATATCTACCGGAGTTATGTGGAACGTCTGCTGTCGGAAGGGAAAGCGTACCGCTGTTATTGCACACCTGAAGAGCTTGAGCACAGAAGGCAGCAGGCCCTTGCAGATGGAAGAACCCCGAAATACGACGGCAGATGTAGAAACATAACGGAGCCCATACCGGACAAGCCGGCCGCCATACGATTCATGATGCCTCAGGAAGGCACAACCGTTCTTAACGATATGATCAAGGGGACTATTGAATTCGAGAACAACCTGCTCGATGACATGATCATCCTCCGCTCCGATGGAACGCCGACCTATAATTTCGTCGTGGTCGTCGATGATATCGACATGAAGATAACCCACATAATCCGTGGCGACGATCACGTAAATAACACTCCGAAACAGGTACACATATATAAAGCGTTTGGATGGGATCCGCCGCAGTTCGGTCACCTGCCGATGATTCTGGGCTCCGACAGATCCCGCCTGAGCAAGAGGCATGGCGCGACCTCCGTTATGGCATACAAGGACATGGGATATCTTCCAGACGCCCTAGTCAATTACCTTGTAAGGCTCGGATGGTCATACGGCGACCAGGAGATCTTCACCCGTGAGGAGCTGATCAATTACTTCTCCTTCGACAATGTGGGGTCATCTGCAGCGGTATTCAATCCTGAAAAGCTTCTTTGGCTAAATGGCCAATATATAATGAATACGTCGTCTGAAAGCCTTGCTGAAATGGTCATGCCGTTCCTCCTAAAAGCACACTTCATTCACGAAGGACAGTATCCCGACAGGCAATGGCTTTCAAAGGCAGTGCTCACGCTGAGAGAAAGGTCTAGGACGCTTGTTGAGCTTGCCCAATCGATGAAGTATTATCTTGTCGATGGGGTCGAAATCGAACAAAAGGCTAGAGACAAGTTTCTGAAACCCGAAAGTATCGCGCTCCTTGCCGAACTAAAGGATGCGTTGGCAGATGTTGAGGACTTCACCGTTCCTGAGATAGAAAAAGCCTTTTCCTCCATTGTCGAAAAAAAGGGTGTCAAGCTCGGCAGCCTTGCCCAGCCTGCGCGCGTAGCAATTACCGGGGGAACAGCTAGTCCCGGCATCTTCGAGGTAATAGAGATAGTCGGCAAAGACAGGGTGATAAGAAGATTAACTAAAGTCATCGGAGGTTGATATGGCGCTAAAAAAGGAATTTATCGATATCCTGGCCTGCCCCAAGTGCAAGGGAGATCTTATTTACAAAGAGGCGGAAGACTTACTCGTCTGCGAAAAGTGCAAACTCATGTACCCGGTAAAGGACAATATACCTATAATGCTTATAGAGGAAGCGCTGCCGTTGCAATAAGTGTGCGCCGGTCGTTTCATGCCCCTCTTCGGGCTATCGCCTGGCAGGGGAATGTTCCGTTATAAGTTCAACTTCCCGTTTGTTGATTGGACAGGTGAACATTAACGAATAGGCCACCAACTTCATCCCCTCTTTGTATATATAAGGTGCCAAGCTTAGACAGTGAGTGAGTGACTGCCTTAAGAAGCTTTTATAATCAAGATTTGCGCTATTATCACCATTTGATACTGTCTAATTAGGCATTTGCTGCAGTTGTCCAACGAAATGTCCACTCGACGTAAGCTATGAACGCCCTAACTGAGGTGATATTTGTCTAATTATTTTCATTTACTCACCGATCACTTTGAGGTCTGAAGGAACTCTGCAATGGTACAATAGGACTACAGCCATGGAAAACTTCACCTTAAAAAAATCGTTAGGGAAGGGCGTAATCGGGACTGTCTGCGATCTCCTCGCGTCCGAAACAGGTCTCTCAAAGAGCAAGATAAAGGATGCCATGAACAAGGGTGCCTTGTGGGTCGGCAAGGAGAAGGGCTGGCGGAGGGGAGGCCTGAGAAGGCTCCGCAAGGCCACGTCGATGCTTAATGAAGGAATGCGGATAGAGTTCCACTATGATCAAAAGCTTCTCTCCCTCAAACCTCCTCAAGCCCGATTGCTGGAAGACCTGAGGGAGTACAGTGTTTGGCACAAGCCCGCAGGGCTGATGGCGCAAGGTACAATTTATGGTGACCATTGTTCGCTGCTGCGCCAGGTTGAGATTTATTTTGGAAATGCAAGGGAGTATTTCCTTGTCCATCGCCTCGACCGCGAGGCAACAGGACTGATGCTAATCGCCCATACTAAAAAAGCGGCGGCCAAGCTTTCGGAAATTTTCCGGAATAATCTTATCACCAAAAAATACCGAGTTGAAGTCCTCGGCAATTTGGCTGAGAAATGTATAAAAGGGACCATTAACTTGCCCATTGACAACAAAGCTGCGCTCACCCACTATGAAGTTGAATCTTACTATCCTGCATCTGACACGTCGATAATCGATGTTAGCATAAAGACTGGACGTCTGCACCAGATACGCCGTCATTTTGACATGGTTGGCTTCCCAGTGATTGGAGATCCTAAGTATGGGACAGGGAATAAGAATAAGGATAATGGGATGAAACTCGTCGCTTATTCTCTCAGTTTTATCTGTCCGTTCCGCAATAGAGAGGTCGAATTCAGTATAGAACCAGATAAATAAAGGATTCCTCTTCTCCGTCCATGGGGAGGAAGGACTACCGCACAGGCAGAAATTCCTCCTCAGGTCTGAAGGCCATTGGGTTTTCTGTCCGTCCTCCGTACAGACCTGATATACCTTTTAGGCAAAAGGTTATCCATGGCAGAAGACCCCCTCCGGGTTTTGTTTCAAGGACGAACAGAGTTACTAAATAGGTCTGCCAGTCCTATACTTGGTGGGACATTGTATTTCTCAGCAGTCGAGACCAAGGCGTGGTACAAGGGACGCGATAGATCTTTCGGAAATCATCACATTCATGGCAATGGCGGCACTAGAGGGTTTCAGGTCTGCGTTTTGATTGGACATTCTAACTTCTATAATAATGACTTTTATGACCCGTCATGACCCAGACCATACATATTTCCGAATAGGTTTTCTTAATGTACGCCAAAGCCTCAGATCGCTTCATGTCAGCCAGAATGTCTAAGGGCCTGAACCCATCACTATTTTTTGCAATTAGGAGCTTTGCATCGGCCTCTATCAACAACTTAACTGTTTCCAAGAAGCCATAATAAGATTTCCAAGTCAAGGGCGTGCTGTAAGAGCTCCAGTGCAATGGCGTGTTGCGATACTGGTTTATGGCGTTGACATCGGCCCCCTTCCCTAGCAAAAGCTGTGTCATTTCTAAATCGCCGTTATAAGAGCTCCAGTGCAATGGCGTGTTGCGATACTGGTTTATGGCGTTGACATCGGCCCCCTTTGCTAGCAACAGCCTTGCTATTTCAACATCGCCGTAACGAGATGCAAGGTGCAGTGGTGTCATACCGCCTTCATTTTTTACATTCACATCAGCATCAGCCTCGATCAGCGACTTTGCTATTTCAAAATGTCGGCGATAGCAGGCACAGTGCAAAGGCGTACTGATACTATAGCTATCTGTGGCATTCACATTCGCATTGGCCTGTATCAGCTGCTTTACGGTTTCAATTGTATTTTTAAAAGCGGCCTCGTGTAGGGGGGTCGAGCCATCCACATCGCTGGCATTGACATCTGCCCCTTTGTCTATCAGCAGCTTTGCTATTTCACACGAGCAAGAGTTAGAGGCCGCATGCAGTGGAGTCCAGCCACTCACATCCTTAACAGTGACATTCGCTCCAGACTTGATTAACAGGCTGGCCATTTCAAAAGAGTTGTTGTAAGCGGCGCGATGCAGAGGAGTCATGCCGTATTCACACATTGCATTCAAATTCGCACCGGCTTCTATCAACGCCTGTGCTACTCCGAGGTAGCCCTGCTCAGAAGCAATGTGCAAAGGCGTCTCACCGTATTCATTTATCTCAGACACATCCGCACCGGCAATAAGCAATTTGACGACCTCAGCGTAGTCGTTTCTTCTCACTGCGCTAAATAAATTGTCCTTGTTTACAATATGGTACTCTTTTTTGCAGCTGCTCTTCATAGCAATCATTTTCTATCTCCTTTTTTTATTCTTTGTTGGATAAACAACTTTTTTAGGTTTTACGGGTATTCTGGTAGGTTATTTGCGAAGATTCCCGGTGAATCCCACGGGTTCTAAAGTGTGCGATTTTGTGTGATAGTAATGCGAGATCAGTGCATCATAGAGAAATGCTCTGATTTCTGTGTATAAACAGCTCCATCGTTAGGGGTGCATTCATGCTCATTGCCGCCTGTGTCAGTTAAGATTATCCTTTACGGATGTATATGAATATTGTCCCCAAAATACTAGTCAAGAATTGCGCGCCAAAGCACTTGCGGGTCACGTACCCGGCTGAACTGCCGTGATCATTTCTTCATATAGATCAAAATCGACCTCTTTTATGAATTCATCGACTACATCATCACGCAAATAACTATTCACCAAGTGAACGTAAAACTTATATGTGATGCCCGTATCTGTATGACCCATTATCTTCCTGAGGTTATTGTCTGTTACAGCGTTATAAATATAATCCTTCCCTAGTTCTTTATTCACTTTCATATGATTATATACAAAATAAGTAGCGAATGAATGGCGTAGCATTCTCGCAGTAAAAGGTTTTTTTACATAATTTGGATGTGTTGCGATCTTACTGAAATGATCATGCAGCATCGTATATGTTACCGGTACACCCTCTTCTGAAAGGAACAATACGCTATTGCTTGGACTGATGCCATTGCCAAGATTCTTGTTATCGGCATATCTCTCCGCTCGGATTGCACGCATTGGCATCCAAACCTCACAAATGAATTTCCACACATGTGATGGGAATAGAATACTTCTACGTTTACCTTTTGATGCAAATTCGAAAGGAATGTCTGTGGTTAAAGCCTCAGTCGTAAGACGATACGGCATCAGCCCAGCATTTAGCCCAGTACCCTTATAGGGAAGTTGCAGCAGACCCTTCGGACGCAGACCAGTGTGCCAGATAACATACGCAATGACCGCATAAACATAGTCATCCAACAGTGGGATAGCAACCTTGAAATCTTGCTTGGAGACAAATTTATTCATCTCCTTGTCGACCCTAATTGTCGCCCCGCGATGTAGCTGAATTTCCCTTTTTACGCCAGTAACCGTTATGTCTTTTGTAGTTGTAGTTCTGTCTTTTATTATCCACTTGAACTCATCATTATTTAACTCCCAATAATGAGGATACCCTTTACCCTTAGCCCAGCGATAAAATGCCACAATATGCGACATGTATATCTCAATCGATTCATCATTAGGTGATCCATTTTTATCCCGCCCATCTATAAGTATGTCAATGAAATGCTCCGCGACCAGCCGATCGACAGCTTGCCAATTATAGGCACCTTGCTGGGTTTCGTTTTTGTAATAATCATCCAAGAACTGCAGCCATCTTTTAATAGTAAATGAGTGCTGCCTCAGCGTATCATGGCTACGAGATAACTTTCTGGACACATCGGCAACCCAGAGAGTTGGGACCTCAATCAACACATGGTCGTCTGTCAAATATATAGGCACTGTTTTAATGCCTTGGTAGCCCGGAACATCAGATAGCCCGTTTGTCCATAAAAATATCATTGATTACCTTTACCTCCTTCTTCTCTTTCGTGTTCTCGATAATGCCGCACTATATAAGTTCGGAATCAACATCCTTGAACTGCAAACGCCGTGATAATCACTCAATGGCAGCTGAACTCGTGCTTTCCGCTTGTGAAATATCCGATCAAGCATCACGCTTCCCTTTCAGTTGCCTGTTCATTAGACGTATCAATTTCTCAAAGTGCAAGTTAACTAAGTTTCTGAGATAATAGCCTTCTGAACCCAACGATTCTGCTACGGACACTTGGCTCCCTCACTACGGCATCCCTGAAAGCATCGATATCACCAACAATAACAACCTCTTTTTCAGCTCTTGTAATGGCGGTATAAACGAGAGTCCGATCTAGGTTTCTCGAGCCACGCACCGGAAAGATGATTCTTGGCCATTGGCTCCCCTGTGCCTTATGAACGGTTACCGCATAGCCATGCTGCAGAATTGGTCCTGCCCCAGAAATATCGGATTCCTTGATTTCCACATCGATCCCTTCAAAATGTCCATTGGCTACCACTCGTTCCTCACCTTCTATCCCTGTTAGTGGAACGTCATAAACCTCGGTAATAGTGCCAATAGAGCCGTTATTTACCTCACGCGTCCAATCATTTTCTGTAAACATGACCCGGTCATTTTCGCGGAAAGGGGAAGAGCCGAATGCTCCTTCAAAGGCATTGCTTCTTACAGTTATTGCCCGCTCCCATTTTGTAAAGCGGTCTCGGCATGCCAGGTTTATTGCATTGGTCCCACCTTTTGGACAATTCTTGGTTGCGGACAAGATCTGCGCATCATCGGGATTCTCCGCAAATAAATCAAGAACCCTGTTTATAATTTCCTTGTCATCACAAGGCATAAAGCGTACACCTCCAATTCCGCAAGCTACGATATCAGGCATAGTTCCGTGACGCACTGCATTCGCCACTACCGGAATATCTGATCCTTCTTCCTGCCGTTTGACCTCCGTAAGATGCGCAACAGGGATAACTGATGTTTCAGCGAGGACGTGAAAGACAAGCCCAGCTCCAATAGGCGGCAACTGGTAGGGGTCGCCGACCATAACAATACGGATATCCTTATTTTTGGGTATGCTTCTAAAGATTTGAAATGTTGTTGATAAATCGAGCATTGACGCCTCATCTATGACGTAGACAGCAAATTGACCAATGGCATTATTAACTGCATGTGCATAATGCAGATAACCTGCAATAGTGGTCGCCTTAGCTCCAGTAGCATTATGCATTCGTTTAGCAGCTCGACCAGATAGCGCCATCTGGCAAATCGAGTAGCTTGCTTTTTTAAGCACGTAGTAAAGACAGCGGAGCGTAGTAGTCTTTCCTGTGCCTGCACCTCCGGTAAGTACGGAAAAACAATTAAGAACACAGGTGTGAACAGCCTTACGTTGATCTTGAGTCAAATGGAAAGGTTTACCAAGACGTTCATTTTCCATATTTTCAAACTCAGCAATAAGCCGGTCTATCTCAGCCTCGTCCATATTGACCATAAAGAGCGACGGTGTATTTTTTGTATTTTTCACCATCTCACCAATCTCTTGAGCGACGTACTCTTCCATGATATATGCGCCGGTCGGCCAATAGAAGCCGTCATCAGTAATGAAATAAGCTCCATTGTTAGTATTGTCAGCAAGTGCCTTATCCATATGTAGTTGTGTCTCATTTTTATTACCATTATTAAAGAGCAGCCGCATTAGTTGGTTCTTGACCATATCGCTGGGCATACAGGTATGAGCCCTTCTGTCTATTAGGCGATACAGGCTTTCTTCGATGGCAGCTTTAAGTCTACGGGGATCATCAGCAGCAATACCAAAATTATTTTGAGCCATTGTGTCGACCAGTTCCCATGATGCAGCGAAACTGAGCAAGCAGTATGGATCTTCGCTGAGAGCTGCTTCTGTATTAGCACCATGGTATGCTAGCAGCTTTTTTGCCAACCCGTAAGGAATTTTATGGGACTGCAGAAAACTAATAATGGAGCCTGAAACGTGCTGTTTCCATGCCTCGATTAAATTAGTAGCGATTTCTTTCCCTAGATCCTTTATCAAGATCTCGGTATTTGCATTATCAAGTATTTTATAGAGGTCGTTACCATATGTATTCCATAAATTCTCCATTCTCACATGCCCGATGCCCTTAAACCTTGGATTATTGGCAACAAGTGCAATGATCAGGGCACCTGTCTCCCTTTCCTTATAAATTGGTCCATCTGGATCAATCTCAAGCTCGGTCAAGTTAAACCCATCATTACTTTTTATTTCTTTTCGGACGATAGTCCCGGACACCCGCCAAAGTTCTCCCTTCAACACTTCACATGAAACAAAGCATGCCTTCGCCCTTATAACAAATAGCCTTTTAGCATCGAGCCTTTTGCCTGCTGAATCAATTTCATAACCACTAAAGATGCACCCTCCGAAACCGCACGGATTTTGAGACCTGACAGTTGAAACGCGGATAATGCCATTAAACTTATTGTTTGTTTCACCATTAGGATTCATCTCGGTAACCTCATTGTTTCGGTCATGAACTGCTCGATCATGCCGTAATGTTTTATAAACTCGTTCTTTTTTGCGAGCTCAGCTTTAAGTAAAGCATTTTCACATTCAAGCCTCTTTATCCGGTCATCCTCTTTTTTCGTAGTAGTACAGCCGGTAGGTATCGTATCTGTGGTCTCACTAAGCTTTGGCAGAATATCGGCTTCCCTGAGTCGCTTTTCAAGCTCGGAAAGCTCTTTTTTAATCGTTGGATTTTGAATTAATGCCGATCTGCCGAATCCACACTCCTTGGCAATGTCGGTCCGGCTCAGTTGCCCCCTATAGACGTAATCCACAAACTCCACATCGCTCTTGCCAGCTACCCACGAGCGGAAACTTTCAATGTTCTTATCTCCCTCTTCTTTTCCATTTCCCATTAGCTATCCCTCCATTTTTTTCTGTGAACGACGCCGGATAATTATCTTTGCTTCTGCCTCATATTCAGCGACCCTCCCCATTACATAGTCTAAAAACCCTTCCGTGTCGTTTATTTCCGCATCCAGAGCTGCTATTTTGTCTTTTATAAGCTGTACATACTCATTACGAGATGACCCTGATCTTGAAACGGGGATACTATTGTCTTCGCCGCCCTTGAGGATTCCCTTTGCCAATAATGCTGCCTCGATCATAGCGAAACGTTCCTTGATATTAGGGTTCTGCATGAAAACACTTCTGCCGAACCCACACGTCTTACAAATAGCCTTTTTGTTAAGCCGACGGCCATTAACGTCGATAAAATGTAACCAGTCCTCCTGTTTACTTCGCTCATTGACGAAACTCTCAAATACTTGTGTGTTTACCAAACCTCTTGTCTTGCCTGAGTCTCCTTTCATGGTCTCCTCCCGATGTATTCGATAGCATCAAACTCTTCAGGGCCGTTAACTTCTTCAAACACCTGTTGGACCTGCTTGATTAGTGCATCGGAAACTGTTAAGCCAAGTCTCTTCCTAGTATCATCCTGGTTCCGCTCAAGGCAGTCATCCACACTTGCAAAAACGCGGCAGCAGATGATGCGACAATCACTTTTAAGCTTTCTAATGCGTTTTGCTATAAGCAATCTCATGTCCAGTGTATGGTTAACACCGTCAATATAAAGCGCGGTACCTCGGTATTCTGGCTTATGCTCGTCGATCCATCGGGATTTGCCTGATCCGAATTGGCCGCACATCACGTACACTACGCGAGGCGAAAACTCTTCAGTGGCGAAGTAGTTATCGAGAGAATTTATAGCATCAATGCTCATAGCAAACAGTGATTCGGTTCGAAGGGTGGACCTGCTCGACAATGGGTATACATCCACTACCTTTTTCTTTGAGAATGGCAAAACGGTCCCTTCCAGGTTTCTCTCAGCTCTAAGGTGGCGGTTTTCAACCTCCATCCTTTCAAGGCGCTCCCGAAGGTTAGTATAATCCAGTGCTATCTTAGTTCTATTTTCAACTTCAAGAGGAGTTTCTTTGGAGAGGATGAAGTATTTATGGACTAGCTGTAAAAGCTTATCGTAAGTAGAATCTGTAGAGTTGCGAATATCTTTAAGTTTTTGTCCCAGTGTAGAAATCTCGGCCTTGAGCTGTCCCAACTGACGTTGCCACTTTTGATTCTCACTCAACTCTATTGCCGCCATTTTAATTCGGGGCGAAGGCTTGCCTGCTATAACGGCGCGAACTTCCACCCAATCAGGGTGGTCGGTATATAAAGTCGCCCTTCCAATTAGTGCTTTTTCAGCGACTTTGCAGACTGCAGGTTTTTTTATCCCCTGCTGATGGAAAAAAGCAATTGCGCTATAGGCCGCGTCTACATATTTCTCATGCTGCCTCTGTTCAGCGAGGTTATCTTCGGTCATACTGTCAACCCATAATGCTTAGGATATTGTGCCATAGTCTCCTCATTGCCTTGAATTTCTTCCAATCGCGCAAGGCACTCCTTTATTATTCTTTTGGAAAACTTCTCCTGAGCATCTGAAATATTTGGGTGTTTAAGCCATTGTTCGTGGAATCTTACGGTCTCATTTATATCTGGCAATGATTTATCTGTAAACACCGGATAGTCGCAGTTCACCACTTCGCAATTGCATGCCTCATGATCGATAGTCACAGACTCATGGGTATTCGTGCAGATAGCATTCATAGAGCATCTATGCAACAACCGCACGTTACTTTCCAGGAGAGAATCAATGTACTGTCGTAGACTTTCCTGCCCGTCATCGTTGAGCCTAGCAAAGAACTTGTTTGTCTTAAGCTGATCCTTAATTCTGAGTCCACACTTTCCCCCGATTCTTTCTTTTTGCGCCGCATCGAGAACTTCTACCAACAGGTCCATGTTCATATCAAATATTGACAGCTTTATTTCTTCTGCCATTCCGGGCATCTGCACAATATAAGCAAACGTCTGAGCGAGACTTCTATGGTTGAACAGTCGCTTGATTACATTAATATTTCGTGCATCCTGGTAAATGGCAAACATTGCCAGCGTTTTACGGAACATATGGGGATGAATGTGCTCGTCAATACCCAGGAATTTCCACAAATCGATAAGAAATGCATTGACCCTGGACCGTGATAGTGGCTTACCAAAACCGTTAGTGTGATTTACGGATAGCTTGTTGGTCCCTCCATATAGCCTGGCTCTCAAGGTCAGACGTTCCAATGCCTTGAGGGCCTTATAGGCAATATCCGGAATAGGCAATACGATCCATTCACCTTGGGAGTAGTCTGACGTCTTAAAAACCAAGAACCGCAGGCGATATTCATTAGGCATTCCTGGAACCTCATAGGACTGACCTTCCTCAATGTGTAAATACTCACTGCGGCGCATGCCTGTTACAAGTAGTATGATTACGGCACAGGCATTACGAAAGGTTGAAAATATCGTCACGAAATGACGAATTATTCTTATTAGATCATAGAATATTGCACCTGAATCTATATTCAGATCTACACCCAATTTTTTTGCAAGCCTTATCTTTTCTTTATTCGATAACTCCTCAATTCTTCTTACATGCCTGGATTCGACGTGCTCACGCCAGTTTGGATATTTAGAAATTTGTCGCATAATATACGAATGCTGTTCAGCTGTTAACGTCCCCTCTTCGTTTCGAAAAATATCCATGTCCCAGAGATCCGTCTTTCTTTTGGTCAGGGCAGTCAAAACCTTTCCCCACGAGAACTCGGTCTGTTTTCTAGCTTTGACACCCATAAATATCGGATGAAGAACTTCATATGCATACATAATGTCTTCGGTGTATTTGTTTATAAGGTCAACGCAATAGGGGACAGCAATTGATAGCGCTTCCAGAGAGATGGGCATGAATGTGCCCTTGGCTTCTTCACGTTGCTTAAGCAGACCCGCAAGCTGTTTCTTACTCACCAACTCCTTGTGCAGGCGATAATGGCTAGGCAAGTAATTGGCTGTGGAAAGGTTCTGCCAGAGTTTTATATTGCAAGCTAATGTGTATCTTGAATAGTGGCTCGTCAACTCTGTTTCAATGTAGTTGTGAATATCCTGCTGTGTTAAATGCTCGGCAGTGAGATATGACCCATTCCCATGCCTGTCGATAAAAATTCCATGATTGTATAATAATCTGGCTAATTGCATCAGAGACGATGCTGTTATAACTGTTGTATTGTATGAACGTACCGTGTTCATGCAGGCGTTTTGTGGTAACAAATAAAATACCAGAGCCTTGATAAACCGATAGAGCGGCTTGCATTCTTCGTCTGTCAGCCGGACAGTAGCGGTCAGTGCTTGGTCGAAATCGAAACTGGCTTGCCCCACATAAAGGGGGCTCCCTTCATTTTCAAAATTCCATTTCTCATAGCCAAATAAACTGCATTGACTGACCCTGATGGCGGCCCATTGGCTTTCAGGTATTGATGCAAGGTTACTGTTTGACGACACATACGCAGAAGTATCTTCACTTTGATCTTCTTCATCAGACTCTATAGCCGTATCATCATACCTCTCTTGTTCCGCAATAAAGGTTCTATATTCGTTCTGGATTATCTCAAGACCTTTTTTTACGTCGCTTGTAGCCATTATTGCATTTCCCCTTTCATCATTTTTGGAAGAAGGACTAAACCGGCCCGTGCCATATCCCAAGCACTTTCGACCTGCGCCTTGTTGTTCCAACTCTCAAGAATATCCATCCATGAGTCGTACTCTTCACTATATTCTGCCATCCATTCCGAACCTGTCAGTACTTTCTGCAGTTCATCGAGATGAATAATGCGTCTGGCAACATAAGGGAGTGCCTCAGGGAAGATAACGCTCTGCTTACATAGGCAGCATTTATTGAAATGCCTGCACCATCCACTCTTAACATATTTTTCGTGCCCGGGCCATGTTGGATTGCTTCTATCTTCACAGGCAACAATATACGTTCGAGCCGACGCAGACAGCAGGCAAACCACTGTTTTTTTCGCCAATTTGGTCTCTGAGACAGCGATATCTATTAATTTCTCGCGTTCATCCTGACTCTTGGCTGCGTTTATTGCCTGCCCAAGTTGCTGCAATGTCTTTGACTCAACTAATCTGTGTTTGTAATCGCATAAATCTGTTAATAACTGATTTTGAATTTTAGATATTACCTCATCCTTTTGAGCATTGGTAGCCTGGTCTGATAAGTAGTATTCGTCAGCCGTTTCCGCAGTATCGTATGCATCCATGTGATCCAGCGCTTCTCCCACCTTTTGAGCCGAATTACCCGACCGATTCATCAATGTGGCATATCCTGACCGCACCATTCGATGATTGATTGACTGGCCGAATAGAGCTTCCATTTGATGTCTTTTAACAAAATATCTGGACGCAAAATTCAGCAGTTGAGGTCTATCTGCAAAATTTTTTATCAGCTTTTTTGCTTCATTCGCCTCTGTAGCCAAAAACGACCGTGAAAACTGAAACAGTAGCCCGTCAACATAGTAGGGGGAATCTTTGTATTTCTTTATCCGCAACTCAATATACTTAAGGAGCTGATAGGGGCCGAAGACTGTATTGCGTTTACACCGAGGAGAGCGCACAACGCCATTGCTCCTGTTTTTAAAGCCTAAGATCATCACATAATTTTTTGGGTCAAGGAAGGGGTCGTCGACTATATAATCATCAAGATCATCCGAGAGGTTATTCAAGACTTCAGAGTTCCAACCTGTTTTTATTAGAATTAAAAGATAAAATGGATATATTGTGTCGGCCACAAAATGCATGGCTGCAAAGTTTGCAAAACGTCCAAGGCGACCATTCATAAAAGAGATCTTGCCGGCACTATAAATTTGTACATTACTGATTTTCCTTATAAGTTGTGATTTATCTCTGGTTTTGATAACCTAAAATTGACCAGCAAAGCGGGGTTTTGATAACCGAAAATTGACCACCCCGAGCATATCTCCTCATGATGAAGTGGGGCATAGTTTCCAAGTTGCCCCATTTTTATGCTGAGGAGGAAGGAGTGCTCAAGATGGATCAGTATGAATTGGTCAGGACGGGTCATCGGGTGTACGGACAAAACATCAGTGAGTTATCAAGATTGACGGGCCATTCTCGAAACACGATCAAGAAAGCCATACGCGGTGAGCCTTGGGGGTACAGGGAACGGAGCCATCAGCCGTTTCCCGCTCTTGGCGATTATATGGTAGCTATCGATAACTGGCTTAAGAGCGACAAAGACAAACCGAAGAAGCAGCAGCATACGGCACACCGGATATACAATCGGTTGGTGGATGAGCGTGACTATAAAGGAGGAGAGTCCACTGTCCGCCGCTATGTAAGACTTGCCAGGGTTATTTTGGGGATCGAGACACCGCGCGTCTTTATCCCATGCAATCCGGAAGCAGGGAAGGAAGCGGAAGTTGACTGGGGGACGGCGACGGCGATTATTGCCGGAGAAGAACTCCGGCTGAAGTTTTTCTGCATGCGCAGTAAGTATTCCGGCAAGCACTTCGTACGTTTCTATCTTTGTGAGAGACAACAGGCATTCCTTGATGCGCATATCCACGCGTTTTCCTTCTATGACGGTATATTCCCGGTCCTAATCTACGACAATTTGACGACAGCGGTACAGAAGGTGTTGCGAGGGCGTGATCGCATAGAGCAGTCTGGATTCAGCAAGTTCAAGGCCTACTACAGCTTTGAAGCCCGTTTTTGCAATCCCGACAGCGGTAATGAGAAAGGCGGCGTTGAAGGACTGGTCGGTTATGCACGGCGCAATTACATGGTCCCGATACCGGAGGCCGCCAGCCTGGAAGAGCTGAACGAGAAGATTCTTCGGCAGTGCGTTGCTTACGGTGATCACAAGATGGCTGGCCGGGATCTCACTGTGAACGAATTGTACGAAGAGGAGAAAGGGCATCTTCTGGTGCTTCCCGAAGCTGTGTTCAGTAATGTGCAGATATCAGTGGGCCAGGCCGACAAGTATGCCACGGTCATTGTGGATAAGAACCGGTATTCCGTACCAAGCCGTTATGCTGGGTTCAGAGTGAAGGTGCTGCTCCGCGCTGATCGGGTGGAGATCTTTACAGGCACGAAGAAGCTGGCAACGCATGAGCGTTTGTACGGTAACAACAAATGGGCTCTGAAGGCTGACCATTATCTTGAACTTATCCAGCAGAGGCCGCTGGCATTCAATAGTGCCCGGCCCATCCAGCAATGGCGGAAGAGCTGGCCGCAGTTCCTTCATCTTCTTTTGGAGCGTTTTTGCCGTTCCCAGGGTGAAACAAAAGGAATCAAAGACTTTATCACCGTTCTTATGTTCTATCGTGATTATGAGGCCGGCGAGATTGAAGCGGCAGTGGAACTGGCCATAGAGAACAACATCAGCACCAGCGACGGTGTGCATCATGTGCTCGCTTACACGGGTGACACCGCCAGACCTATACCCTCCTTGGCCTGCTGGCCAACGCTGCCACCTCCGGATTTGGCTGTCTATGCGCAGTTTGGAGGTGTTCAATGAAAGCCGGGGAGATGATGGAACTGCAGGCAAATCTCAAAGCTCTGAATCTATCGACCATGGCTCGCGACATGGAGGGGTTAGTTCGGCAGGCCCGGGAAACAGGTATCGGCTATGACGAGTTTCTCCTCAATCTGACCGTGGCCGAATTGCAGGCCAGATCAGAAAGCAGGTTGAACCGTCGCATCAGGGAGGCAAAGTTCCCCATTATCAAGCCACTGGAGACATTCGATCTTGCAGCAGTACCGGAACTGGACCTTCGGCTGTTCCGGGAACTTACCGCAGAAGGCTATATAAAGGAGTGCCGGAATGTCATCTTTCTTGGAAGAAGTGGCACTGGCAAGACGCATATGTCCACTGCCCTGGGGATCGAAGCCTGTAAAAACAACTTCCGTACCCGGTTTGTCACCTGTTACGGCCTGGTCAACGAACTGATCGAAGCAAGACAGCAGCGGACGCTACAGCGTCTTATCCAAAGGTATGTTCGCTACGATCTGCTCATTCTGGACGAACTGGGGTATATACCTTTTTGCAAGGAAGGAGCGGAACTGCTCTTTCAGGTCTTAGCTGAAAGACATGAAAAAGGGTCAGTGATGATCACAACCAATCTTGGGTTTGCCGACTGGACACAGGTATTTGGCGATCCGGTAATGACCGCCGCGCTGCTGGATCGGCTGACCCACAAAGCCCATATCATCAACTGCACCTGGGATAGTTATCGGCTGAAGCAGAGTCTTAAGGAAAAGAGAAAACACGGAGGCAAGGAGAAATAACTTATGGAAACCACAGTGTACAATCCTCAAAAAGGCAGACTTGAAACGGTTGAAGTCGCATTCACCAGAGACAATACGACCTGGTTCAGGCAATGCAGCAATGCCGACGATATCTCGATGATAACGGATCTCGACGGCGATATGCTGATCAGCGAGTCCGGGTACGCCTATCCACTCAGGGTTCCTGATACTTCGAGGGCTGATATCGGGTATGACCGGAAGAAAGCAAGCCAACTAAGACGCCTGTACGAATAAACGGCGGGATGATTACCCACTATCATCCCTGATTATCAACTAACTCAGGGTGATCAATATTCGGTGATCGCAGATGGTCAAATTTCGGTTGCTTTTTCGATTATCTCCGTCGGCATAGTGAGAGTTCGTAGAGAACATTCTCTTTATATCATCGAAAGGCATGTAAAAGGGATAAGCTGGAAACTTTAACTTTAATGTTGCCAAAGCAGCTATAAACTGTTGCTCGTGGACTAATTGATCTGCTCTGCGTTTAACACATGTACCCGCACATAGCTGCATGGAGTCTTCAGTTAATGCATCATATGCCGTATGTAGGGCCTTTATCGCTTTAATGTCGCTCACACAGGCCTTGATCAGAGCGGACATCTGATTATAGTTATAGCCCTCCGTAGGCTTAGTTGTTGGTCTCGGTCCTATTGGGATTGCAACCTTGCCCCCTATGTCTGGATTGTGGCCAAATCTCTCTCTAAGTGCGTTGATGATTCTTTTTATGCTGTTAAAATGTTTAACGTTCGATGTTCTTCTTGGGAAAACTGTCGTCAAATAGGAGCTGAAACCGATAAATACCAAAGCATCCAATTCAGAAACGCACAAAATATTCCTGCCATGAACACACCTCTCGCTATTGAGAAATTCGATGAATTCTGGCACACCAACATATACACTGTCGACGATAGCATGGCTGCGCCCTTCTGGGAGCACGATTTTGGCGCCGACCAATAATTGATTCATTAATTTCTGGTGGTGGGGATATTTAGCATACAGTCCGAAAAAATCAAAAATGCGAGTGAATATCTTTCTCCCCTTTCTTCCGCGATACTCTACTCGTAAGGAAGCTTGCGGTATGGTTTTCCAGTCCTCCGCACGCTTTTTCAAAGCTTCTTCTGAAACGTCAATTACCGGTGATGGTGTGACAACACCTTGGGCTCTTTCGAGTTTCTTGGCAACTGACCTGCTGCCACCAGCCAATAGTGATGCTTTTCTGGTCACCTTGTCTCCTCTTGAATACTTAACTTGTTATTACAAGCGATTATATATGTAATATACAAGTTTAATGTAAAAATAGCAAGCATTATTAATTTGTTTTTACTTCATCGATACTCATGTAAATACAAGTCTATATCGAAATTATGTTATGATTACTAAATGCTGGAACAGATAAGAAAGTTATTTGGCTACACTCAGCGCGAACTGGCCGGGCAGGTTGGTATCGATCAACGGTATTACACGCAGATTGAAACAAAAAAGTCAAAGTCAGCTAAAGTAATAAAAAGTCTTTCTGACAAGCTCCAGATAAAGGAATCCTACTTAACTTTTGGCGGAGATGAATATCCTTTTATGTCAGACTTCTACGTCTTCTCCCTTAGCGATAGTTTCATATTATCTCATCTCTTTGCGATCGAAACATTAATTATCCGCAGATCAGCCGTCGTTGATGTAGTTTTTTTCATTGCAGTGGGTCAAGAATATGGTCAACCCTATAATAAAACGGGGCATCAGGTTGTCTATATTGCTTTGAAAGATGACCAGAATACAGTTTTCCTCCTAAAGAGACCCAAATCAACGATGCATACCAGAATGGTCAGAATACCTCTTTCTGAAAACAAGGAGATTACAATACATACATTCCCTGCAATAATCCCTTTTTTGGTGAGATTGCACTCATTACCGGATACCATTGTTAATGACCGGGCAAAAATAGTTTCATGGGAATTATGCGAGAAAATTGAAGTAAATAGAGTTGTCAGGGATGATATTTTGGAGTTCTTTCCTGATAACAGCTTCTTTCGCCGGCAACTCAAATTACACCTAGGCATAAAGAGCGGCTAGACTATTTTAAAATTATGCTAACAATATTCCTTTTATGGAGTCAGTGGAGACAACGATTACCACAGTCAAGTGTCGCCACAGGTTCCGTAGACACCATCAAAGAGAGGGTTTGGGCTTGCTAATCGGTGCACCAAGGTTTGTTACTATGCCTGTAATACTTCGTAAATATTTGTTGCATCCTTGAAATTGATGTCTAGCGCCGTAAAATGAGCCTTTCCGCAGTCAACCTTCTTATTTTCGGATTCACGGCGTTTGTCACGGTCAAGCGTACTTTTCGTCTCGCGAACCAGATAGAGTTTTTCACCGGCCTCTACTACCACGGCCCAGTCTGGGGTATAGTCTCCCAGAGGGGTAGTTACTTTGAACCATCGAGGTAGTTTAGTGAAGAATTTGACCTTGTCGTCCGCGTCAAGAAGTTTTGCAACTTCTTCCTCCGTGTCGGATTCATAAGCAATGTAGTCATAGGGTGTTCTATTGTCATTGCTTGTAACGGCATAAAGTCTGTTCAAGTACTCTTCTACTTCCGCCTGTTCAAATAGGCGCATTTCATAGAATTGACCAGATATTGGCTCGTACTTGATCCCGTCAATAATCAATTCATGCAATGCCCTGTTAATCAGCTTTGCGGCTTCCGACATGAACATAACTGGATTTATGGTAAAGTCTTTCAGGCGGCCTGCTTGCTTCAATATCGCCGCCAGTGTTCCTCGTGTCAATTCCGTTTCCCGTTGCAGAAACGCCAGGATATCGGGTAATGGAGAATCATTGCTGACAATATAGGTTCGGTTGCTAGTTATCTTTCCGCCTTCGATACCCGATTCCTTTATTTCAAGGTCTCGCTTGGTGATTTCAATCTGTACCTTTTTTACGTCCGCCATTTTTTTGATCTTGTCGGCGGCAAGCTTTATCAGTTCTTCAGTTTGAAACTCCACCGAATAGCGCGTTTTCTGACTGATTCTATCCCACATAATCTTGAAGTCTGGATTAAGCTCAATCCGCTTGTTGTAAGACACCTGCTGCCGCTTGCGAGCATCTTTGACAAAATCGCGCGGCAAAAATCTTTTCATGCGGCCAACGACTGCTTCGTCTATCCCTACAAATTCAGATGGAAGATTCAGAGCAAACCCAGCGCTTTCGGGTTTAAAAGCGGTAGTAAAATCACCATTGGCGTCAATAAAGCCTTGCTGTTGAATGTGCTTCCATAGCGTTTTCGATTCGTCCTGTGAAAGGTACTCTGTCCCTGCCGTATTGAGCAAGGGCGTAAAAGCAATCTGCGGAATGCGTCCGAACTTAAAGCCACCGTTTGGATCAATAGCCGCTTCAATATCCGACTGTAGGCCTCGGGCAAAGTTTTCAAAGGATTCATTGGCAATTACTGTGAGCCTGTTCACCTGATCGTCATATACTCTGTCGCCGTTCTGATTCACCGGCAAGCGCAGGCCACGTCCGATTGTCTGACGACGCTCCCGATCTGTTCCCATTTCGCGTAGGGTGCAGATTTGAAACACATTGGGATTATCCCAGCCTTCCCGAAGTGCAGAGTGACTGAAAATAAACCTTAACGGCTCGTCAAAATTCAGTAGGCGTTCCTTATCTTTCATGATCAATTCGTAAGTTTCATCATCTTTTGCTGTGCCGCCTGATGTATCAAGCTCTTCCACAATCTTGCCTTTCTTTTTATCCGCCGAAAAATAACCGTCATGCACAGCATCCGCTGTATGGGGGATGAGACCTTTGTACATCGGCATATTGCCAATCTCGCCATATAGTTCTTCAAACCAGGTAGCGAGCTTTCCCTTTTGGCGGAATCCGTCATCATCATATTGACGGTAACTCTTTACATGGTCGATAAAGAAGAGGGACAGAACCTTTATCCCCTTGCCTTTTAGTTTTCTTTCTTTAGCAAAGTGCTGTTCTATGGTCTGGCGTAACTGGCTTTTCAGCCTCTCGTCATTCATGCCGCCTGCTTCCTGCGCAAGCTCAACAACAGTGCCGTTCTGAAACTCAATGTATTCGTTTCCTGTTTCAGCATTGATATTTGTAATGAGATACCCTTCATAGTCAGGCCTGTTGGTTTGCTGGGCCAGATCGGTGCCGTGCTTCACCTTTATCTGTTTCTCACGTGGGCCGTTCGAAGTATCTTCAAAAAGTGTTACCTTTGCCTGCGGAGTCTTTGCCGTTTTCGGCCAGTAGCCTACCGCGTCAAGACGCACCATGGTTTGGTTGAAGTCCTGTCCACCGCTTGCGTCCATCACCTCAATCTGCTTCACAATCCGCATATCATAGGCTCGAATTGGGTCAAGCTGATACAAAAGGTTATAAGGATTTATGTGGGTAGCCGAATAACGGAGAGCAAACAGCGGATTTAAATTGCCGATAGCCTTTTGTGACTTGCGTGTATTATCCACGCTCTGAGGCTCATCAATAATAAGTATCGGATTCGTTGATTGAACATACTCTATCGGTCGTCTACCAGACATCTTGTCCTGTTCCTGATGGATGACATTGCCGGTCTTCTCGGCATCTTTCTGGAAAGCCTGAATATTTATAACCATGATCTGCACTTCGTTGTTAACAGCAAACTGCCGTACACGGCTTAAATCCTTTGACTGATAGACAAAATCATCAAACGCTACGTTGTCATACAGTCCCTTAAAATGCTCCTTCATGAGTTGAATGGAAGTGGTAACTCCCTCGCGGATTGCCACTGAAGGCACAACAATTATGAACTTGTTAAACCCATAGAGTTTATTCAGTTCAAAGATCGTGCGCAGGTAAACATAGGTCTTTCCCGTACCGGTTTCCATCTCCACGGAAAAGTTAGGAAAGCTATATGACGTGCTCTCTTCAATCAGTAAGCGTGATTTTGGCACGCCATTATTTGACTGAACACCGTGCAGGTTCTTCAAAAGCTGTTCATGGGAGAGCATTAGGTTGTTTCCGACACCCAGTTCATTATATTCCATGCCGGTATCGAGTATTTCTGTGCTTAACTTGACTGATAGTCCACCGTGCTCCTGCGGCAGCCCCTCAAAAAGGTCTGTTACGCTTTTTATCGCCTCAAGCTGATATTCGAGGCCAGAATCAAACTTTAGTTTCATATTTCTTCGCCTTACACTGTCTTAAAGATAATCTGGTTTGCCTTTTCGCGGCCCATGTTGCGAGCGGCGAAGGTCTGCACAGCATTTGCCTTCAGCTGGTCGTTGCCACCAAAGGCTTTGTCCAGACAGATAAACTGCATCGGCTCCGTCTCCGCCACAGCGTTTATCAACTCCTTAGTTATGGTATCGGCGAGGCATATGAGCAGACCTCCATCCGCAATAGAAAAGACTGAAATACCAGCAAGCACGATAGTTTGAACCTTCTCCGTAGGCATAAACCCGGCCTTGATGAGAATTTCAAAGAGCAGGTCTTCCTGCGTTGCATTGTGACCGATGTGGTCTATATGTAGCGAAAGTTGCTTTTCGATCTCTTCGGGGTTGGCATCAGGCGGAAGTTTCTGCCACTGTTTGAAATTGGACTTATCGAGCTTAAAGACTTTGAAACCGCGATCTTGTGCCGTTGAGCCGTCTAACACAAGAGTTCCTGCCTGCTCTTCATTGAGTTTCTTTATCACCCGACGGATACGCTCTTTGCCAATGTCAGCGATAGTTTTGTGACCAGCTCTGAAGGCTTCACTATCTTTGGCGCAGGGTTCTGGAAGCTGAACCATAATAAACTTACGGTTACCGTTATCCTGTTTGTTCAGGTCGAGGACGGCATGGGCAGTCGTTGATGAGCCCGCAAAAAAGTCCAGAATTATAGCTGATGACTCTGGTGGTGATGCGTATGTAATAAGATCCTGTAAAAAAGGAACTGGCTTTGGATTATCAAACTCAATTTTGTCCATTAATAGCCTATAGGCTTTTGTAGCTCCATCAGTTGAGTAGGCGGAACCTGACATAACCGATTTGGGTTTAATTCTTCTTTCGTCACCCTTATTTTCGAGATAGTCTTTTTCATATATGTTGAACCTACTTGACCCTTGAACAGGCTTGGCAATCAAAAATTCAATATACCGTTCAGATGTGTCTTTTCCCCAGCGCCACCTCCCATCTACATCATTTGACTTCACTGGATAAACTTCCGTAACGTGTGATTCATCATACACCAATGATACGGCTCCAGTATTTGAATCAATAAAAAACGGATAATACATATTGGGGCGCTCTCTCCTAGTGTCAGGCCCACCACGTTTTCTTAATTCAATTAGTCGATATTTTCCATGTGTATCATCTTCTTTGTATTCAGCCAGCATTTGTGCACTTAACCCGAGACCGTATTCATTAAAAGCTTCACTCTTGACATACATCAGGAAACGTTCATTGGCTGTAGCAATATACTTCTTATCATTACGACCTTTCAAATTGTTAACTACGCAAATATCGGCAATAAAACTATCTTCTCCAAAAATCTCATCACACATCTTTCTTAGATTACTCGCCTCATTATCATCAATACTGATAAATATAACACCATCATCCCCCAAGAGATTCCTGGCTAAATAGAGCCTCGGGTACATCATGTTGAGCCATTTAGTATGGAAGCGGCCCTCACTTGCGGTATTGGTGCTGAACTTCTTACCCTCGCCGTCAATCAATCCGGCATATTCCAGATAGGTTTCAAGAGATTCGCTGTAGTTATCAGGATAGATAAACTCCTTGCCGGTGTTATACGGAGGGTCAATATAAATCATTTTTACCTTACCGTAATAGCTCTTCTGCAAAAGCTTCAGTACTTCCAGATTATCACCTTCGATAAACAGGTTTTCTGTCGTATCAAAATTCACCGATTCCTCGCGGCTGGGTTGCAGTGTGGCAGCGCTCGGCGTCTGTATCAGGCGAAGAGCCTCTTTTTTGCCCGGCCAGTCCATTCCATAGCGTTCACGGCGGGTTTCAAAAAGGTCTGTAAAGGTTCCAAGTTCAGCTTTGAGTTTTTCAAAATCTATTGATTCTACCAGTTCACCCTTATCATTCTTTGTTTCGGTAAAGATCGTGGGAAACAGCGCCTTCAGCTGGGTGCGGTTTTCGGCAGCTATATCCAACGAGGCGCCACTAATTTTAGCTGTTTCGCTCATTTTATCCTCCACTCCAATAGAACTTTCAGGTATAAAAGCTCGTATATATCGCTTAACATATTCGGGTGATAACTTGGCGTCTCTGATGCCTCTGTTCATTCTTTCAATATATTCTTTCTGCGGGCTGCCTTCTTGCATCACGAGATCGACATATACAAGACAGCTCTGATTTTTACCGCCAACTTCTACACTTAAGGTTTCTTTTCGATACGAACCCTTATTAACGCCTTCCTTGACGTCTAATGTGTCCTCGTCAGATTTCTTTATCTCATACACGATTCCGTGAACTTCATCCGGCGCTGATTTTACTATATTCGCATAACCACGCTTCGAAATTATCCAGCGATAACCTCTCAACACACCATCCCCTATCAACCGATGATTCGGACAGCGTTCTTTCATCTGTTCCAGCCACAAATTAGAACCATAAGCAAAGTATAGTTTGGACATTATTCTCTCCTTTGATTACGGTTGTCGTTCATTTCATTCTCCACTCTACCGTAAATACTGTCTTTCCTTCAATGGTCTGTTTCAGTCGTTCTTCAACGTTATCAAGAAGACCGTCTTTTTGGAGTTCTATCATCTTTGCAGCTTCGTCGTATTCTTTCCAGGCAGTGTTGCGCATGGCATCCAGATCGCGGATTTTCTTCTGTATTGTCAGCTTTTCTGGTAGATTGAGAGCAAGGCGTACCTCTTTCTTGAGCAGTGCTATTTCATCATCATAATCCTTTAGCTTAGACTTCAGCCCGCGCCGCTTATCTTCTGCCCAATTGTTTAGTTTGTCAATTTCGTCATCAAACCATCGGGCTTGTCTGCTAGCGATATCGGAGAGTATTGTTTGCTTTCGCCGTTCTATTTCCTCTTCTATTTTTTTTGTACCACTCATACATTTCTCACTTAAATCCCTACACGGGAGATAAAAGAGGCGCCTGGTTGCCTCATCAGGCAGAAACGTGCCTGTATCAGTCATAGCACATAAAATTAAATGGTCTTGTTCATCAGCTCCGGTGATTGCCAACTGAAACAGGGACAGCAAACCCTTCTTGCCGACAAAGGGTGCGATAGCGGCGGCTTTTTGCTGCCAGGCTGTGTAATCAAACTCGATGACTGGACTAGACAGAGGCCTGCTTTTAGCCCGTGCAATGAGCGCCTGCGCCAGCGGATGGCCTATACGGTATCGGTGGGCGGTCTCCACATGTCGCGCGAGGGTATAAGTTCCGATTGGTATAGCTTTGCCAATAGAAGTGTTTGATTTTAGGGTAAAAGACAGTGTCCTATCATCGAAAAGCGCGGAGTCTTTCAGCTCGTTTCCGGTAAGCCGCCAAAGCATGGTATCGTATCTATTCAAATACTCGCGGCTTTCGGCAAGATTGACCCGCAGACGGTCATGAACTTCAGCGTCAAAGTTCTCAAGCAATTTCTTCCTTGTATCTGCCATTGTAGCCGTGATGTTGGTCTCCATCTCGGACTGCAAGCGCAGAAACTCAGCCTCTATCTCTTCGGTTGTGCGGCAGTTCTGATAGATAGCGGCAATTCTTTTTTCGAAATCGACTCCTGATTCAATAGCGCCAAGCACTTCATCACTTGCTCCGAATACTCCCGAAAACAACTTAAACTTTTCCGCCAGCAGTTCATATACGCGTTGATCGGCGGCATTCTTACGGTTTATAAAGTTGATTACTACAACATCATGCTGCTGTCCGTAGCGATGGCAACGTCCAATACGCTGTTCGATGCGCTGAGGGTTCCAAGGCAGATCAAAATTCACCACCATTGAACAAAATTGCAGGTTAATGCCTTCCGCTCCGGCTTCTGTGGCAATCATGATCTGAGCACGATTTTTGAAATAATCTACCAACGCCGCTCGCATATCGGCGCTTTTTGAACCTGACACCTTGTCAGTATTTTTATTGATGGCAAGCCACTCATTATAAATTGCTCGTGATTGGAGGTCATTATTAGTACCGTTAAATAAGACAATATTATCGGCATATCCTTTTTCTGTAAGGAGCCTCACAAGATAGCTTTGTGTTCGCCTTGACTCGGTAAAGATGATAGTCTTTTCAGCCGAACCAAGTTCTTTTGCCTTAGCAAATCCGTGCATCAAGGCATTCAGCAGTGCATGGCCCTTAGCATTTTCCGTGATACTGACTGCGATATCCCGGAACGCCTCAAGTTCTGCTATCTCTTTTTCAATAGAGGCGATATCCGCAGGAGACAGTTCTTCCTTGTCTTCGCTTTCATCCCATTCCTCGGTTTCATTGTCGTATTCGTCATAGTCCTGCACTATTTCGTCGACGCCGGCTTCAACTTGTGCTTCTTTCAACTCCTTTTTCAGCCGTTTTGCCAATGAATCCAGTGCCCCGGCAATTGCGAATGTGGACGACGCAAGGAGTTTACGGAGTATCAGCGTAATAAGCTGACGTTGAGAGTTCGGCAGCGCATGGAGAATAGGCCTACGCAAATATTCAGATACCATCTCATATAGCGTCATTTCATCATTAGATGGGAAAAAGTCTTCAGTAATGGGTATTCGGTTCGTATATCGGATATACTCAAGTACCTGATGACGCAGAGTTCTTTGACAGAGGGGCGCAAGCCGCGTTTTTAACTCATCAAAAATAGCATCCCCAGTTAGACGGGAATATTGGGCCTTGTAACTTTTGAGGTCGCCGAAAGCATAATCGTCAATAACGCTGACAAGCCCATATAGCTCTAGAAGCGAGTTCTGCAATGGCGTGGCGGTAAGTAATATCTTTGGTGAATTGGTAAGAGCGTTTTTGATAGCTTTTGCGATTTTATTATCAGGCCTATAAACATTGCGGAGCCGATGTGCTTCATCTATGACCGCCATATCCCACTGCATAGAAACGAGCACATCAGCATATTTCGCAGCGAATTGATAAGAACAGATCACGAGAGAGTGTTGCAGAAAGGGGTTAGCCTTTCCGTCACGTTTGCTTTGCCGATAGTTCTTAGATTCCAGTATGGTTGCAGGCAGATAGAATTTATCCGCCATTTCCTGCGCCCATTGCTTGCGGAGGTTTGCAGGAGTGATAATAATGATTCTCCGCCTTCCCTCCGACCATTTCTGCGCAATGACAAGTCCGGCCTCAATTGTTTTGCCGAGGCCGACCTCATCGGCAAGTATAGACCCTTTTGACAATGGCGACTTAAATGCAAAGAGTGCAGCGTCAAGCTGATGCGGGTTCAAATCGACTTGAGCATCGGCAAGTACAGACGCCAGTTTTTCGGAATCCTGTACTGAGTGACGTTTCGTCAATTCGTAAGCAAAATATGCTGAATGAAAATCTGTCATTCGTGTTTAGTATTCTCGCCTATTGAGAATATATCCCCTCTTCAGATTGCTGACTGAAAGTACTATATCATATACTTTTCAGCATTTTCTCTTAAGGTTTGCAAAGGACGCATCGAATTGATTGCACTACTTTTTCTTCTGGTTATTGCAACCTTGTTAAGCAATAATATCTGTCAATCTGACAATGAAGTAATACGCGCCGGATATGGAAAAAAAGGCAGGCATTGCCGCATCAGGTTAGGAACGATGATGACAGCTCAAGAATGATGGGTATCTTTTCATATTTCCCTCATCGTGTCGCACCTCTAAAATAATTAATTACATCATCATTCCAGACAAAAAAGGCTGAAGCTAAACCACTAAATAAATCTACGGAAACATCATTAATTTGGAATATCTTAATTCTCTTCCCAACTTTTATTGCCTCAGAACTCCTAATATGAATATTCAAGCGCGCTGCCAGTTCAGTTTCGCTAAAGATCCTTATTGCCCCATCCAAATGGCTAAAAGCTTTTACTTTCTTGTCACATATTGCATGAAGATATCTACTGCCTCTGACATGTATAAATTCTTCCTTTGGTATTTCTTCGCAAGTAAAATGAACTTCGCCATCTGACGGAATCCATGCAAACTGTGTGACATTAATTCCATTGTTATTATCTTCGGATAGCCACTGTCCATGTAACGGTTCTTTTAAATTATGTATCTCCTTCCAGTTGAGTGGTTTACCCCAAACCCACATCTTATACATAGAAGCCCGAAATATTTCCTTTGGCCTACACATGAGCGGGTCTAATCGTATCAACATCTTGTTGTATAAATCTTCATGGGCAAAAAAGTTGCTCAACCAGTAACTGGAATTTGATGCTTTTATCACAGGAGAAATTGTAAATACATACCCATTTCTGGCCAATCCCGAGTCTTCGACTATGAATTGGTTGAGCGGAACGAGATAATTGTCGTCAAATTGCAAATCGGAAATTGCCGGATGATCATACGGCTTCGGGCGACTATGCTTCTCCTGATTCTTCAATAATTCGAGTTTATGGCCTGCTATTTTATCTTGCAGAAAGTTTATTAAATACCATATCCCGGCCCGCGTGTTAACATCCAAAGGATTATTCCCACCCATTCCAAGTTGCTGGAATAGCTTGTCCTCTTTAACTTCCTCGATAATGCTGGAATCTATTTTATTGACCGCGGCCATTAAATGGTCATGAAAAGGGTGCCTGTCATTTATGGAAACCTCATGGATTTTGTCAGCCGGATCATCTGGATCAGTAGAAAAGTATTCATAAAGCTCACTGCTTATCACTTTCTGCACCGCAATCTCCCTGCAAAAAATTAAGTTATGAAAAAGGGGGAGACTTTTCCACTTCACTTTGCCCTGGGATTATAATTCTCAAAAGTTTCTTCCAGGTAATTTAATCCTTTTAAGCTGTATAGGTTACAAATTGCATTAGCAGTTTCTGTTTCCTTTGAATCATAAAGACCTTGAACAATGGCGACTATATCCTCTTTCTTAAAATTTGGGTAAATCCCGGCAGATAGCATTTTTACGAATAAGTTTCCTACTTTGGCAGGTGTTTCCATGACTTGACGGTGAAGGTATTCTAAAAAGAAGCTACAGTTCCAATTCTCCTCCATCGCTTCCACAGAAATTTGCAACCATTCATAAACATCATCGTCAATAGCGTCAACAAGGGAGAGCCATTTCGCTAAATTAGATGCAATGATACGATATTCATTTTTCCCAAGGTTTGGGGTTACTTTATCGATTATTGCTTTCCACAAAGGCTTAATCTTGCCTTTAAACTTTTCATCGCCCCTGTCCCTGAATGTCCACATAAAGGTGACAAGATCAGATATATATTCCGGATATTCACAGTCGAACAGCTTATGTAATAAACCATCCGCATCTGACAAGTCATCCCATCCAGCCAGATATCCAATAGTTATATTTTGAACCAGCTTCTCCACCACGCGCTTATCGTCAAATGAGTATGACAGCGCTTTTTCATAGTGGCCGTTTTCACGCAGAAGTTTATAAATATCCTCATATACTGTAGATGCCATGACAATATATCCGGTGAAAGCCGCTTCCCAGTATTTGTCGTTCTCAAGGTCAAATATTCTATTGAAATTTCTAACTATCCATTGTCTATCAAGATAGTTCAGGTAAGGCAGGAACCATCCAATAACTATTGAAAATTCCAATCCGGGTTCCTTTATCTTATCGAGACGTTCTGTGAACTCGGACCTTATAGATTCTGCCCACCGCTCTTCTTTGTCTCCACAATTAAGACGCGCGTACCGCAGTGAGTAGCTTATAGCTGCCGTGAACACTTTCCCTTTTGTGGAGTTCAGAACTGAAGTTAAAAGGTCACTCATCATGTGCATTTCACCTTTGGCGTTCTTAAGAAGGAGTAAAATTATTTGTTCTACCATTGGCAAAAGGTTGGCAGCAAAAGCATGTTTATCATTCTTGGTTCCTTCGTGAATAATATCTGCTATAGTATCGGTGATCCAGCGTTTATAGTCATACTTGTCCTCTTTCTTTTCCTCACTCCAAAAGTTGCTGTCCTCTACCAATTTTTTCATAAATGGCAGCAGTTCGTTCCAATCGAAATCTTTATTGTTTCTCCACGCTTCCTCGAGTCCTCTAAGAAGTTCATGTTGGTATTTTCGAGGTACGGAAAGAAATGGAGTTAAATTCACAGAAAATCTCAACGGGTCATTAGCCACAAACTTTCTGATAGAGGCTCCGAGGTTTATTTTAGTTAAGTCCTTCCATGATATCTCCTCTTTTTCCCCATATGAATTAATGTAAGAAGCAATTTCATCGTTACTTTTTTTCTTAAACTCACCCTCATCTATCGGACTAACCTCCTGAACAAATCCTCCTCGTGATGACCAATAATGAAATCCAGGATGTTCTATCGTCGAATCATTAATAGAATTGTATGATTCATAACGTCGTTTAACTTCCTCATTGCCGGTATCGAGCAGCGCAAGGAGCCATTCCTTTTTATAATAAGCTTCAAAGTATTCTTTTTTTTCAGCCACCCCATCAGGAAAATCTAAATCCTGCGTTTCAATCCAATTAAGGATTTTTTCAATTTGCACCCCGTTAAACTTTGTGCAACGGGTTTTAACCAGTTCATAAAGCTCATGGATAGCTAAGCTGTCCATTGGGTTATACGGCAGACTCCACAATAGCGGGGATAAGGTATCATAATGGTGATTAATCACATGATATGCCAAACGCTTAAATATATCATGCGTCTCATTAAGCATGTCTTTCACAATAGGTTCTATTTCCTTTGGGTCCGCTGCCTCAAGCATGTCTCTTACGAATTGAACGAGCTGACATTCATATCTATCTGGAAAGATGATCTGTTCATGATCTTCGATTGTCGGTACCCACACATAATTAAATTGAGACTTATCCTGTTTTAATATTTCCTGCATCTTGGATATCCCAACATTGGCCGCACCGACAGCACAGATTTGAGGTATGTTCTTCTTGTTCTTATCCAAGGTCTCCTTCAGGTAATAAGGGTCGAAAATTGAAATATATTCCGTCATGTACCCCTCTGATTTGTTAAAATCCAAGAGCACATCGAACAACATGATTATCAGTTCCTTCGCCCCATCCCTTATTAGCTTAGGAAGAAACAGTGTCCCTATTTCATGGTCAAGCAGTGGTGTCCCAATGTTGGGGCGGAGTGCATCTTTAATAAATTGTATGTGCTGTGCGCCTATATATTTAATTGGAAAATGAGCGATAATTTCCAAGAGTTTCCAATCTGTTCTGTAATTGTCAACCCTTTTGCCGTTTTCACGGTAGGCAATAATTCCATTGACAATCTCGCTCAGAATCTTAGAAACCTCGTCATTGGGGTTTTCTTCATTCTTTACTGCCATATTCTCAAGCGCATCAAGAATATTCCAAAATGGCACCGTATAATAACCCTTTTTATTGGGAAGCTCATAAGGTTTCGGGTTGTTTTCAGGGGAGAAGTAACCAGCAGCTTTTAAAGGTTCAAGCCATTCAAGGGGCTTACAGGCTGTGGCAAGTTTCATGAAAAAACGGTCTTCCAGACTCTTGTCGTTTTTAATCAACTGAAATATTTTTGTTATTTTATCCGTTGACATAACTACTCCACAGCATCATCAATTTCGCGAACAGTTCGATGCAAATATGTTGTCACTAAATTTATTTCCTGATTCCAGTGTCTAATAATCTCAACGAGCTGATTATACCCATTAGTATCCTTCTCATAACCCAGAATGTTAATGCCAAGGTCATTATAGTATATTTGCTCATAGCCAAGAATGTTTTCCTCCCCACTATAGAAGGCAGACAGCATGAAATGTCTCGGGGCTGGACTTCTTGGACTCTCACGAAGCATGAAATCCAGTATTTCAAACTCAGCTACACCATAACCCAAGAATAAAACAGTGTATTCGCGAAATATTTGCCCGAGGAATCTCTTGAAGTTCAGATCGATTGCATACCTTTTCATATATTCTGAAACCGTAAATATCAGAGAACTTCTATCTCTGACAGAACCATGAATATGGTACAGATTTGTTCTATCCAGCCTATCCACTACAAAGTCAGTCGCCCGAAAAATAATATTAGGGGGATTAAAGAGCCTGTCAAAATGAGTGTCAGCATTGGTTGTTATAAATAAACCCCTTAGTCTGTAAATGTCATCATATATATTTGGAGTTTCAATATTAACCCCTTCTTTTAACGCTCCATTCATCTCCTCATAAAAGATATCTGCAAGACGATTATTGTTGAATAAGTGGTAACAAATCGTTATCGTTTTCTTATGGTCTGTAATCTGTGAAAGGCTGTCATGCTCCCTGAAGTTAATAATGCCTTCCTTATGACACCTGTCGACAAGTCTTCTGGCAAGAGTATCCCATCCTTGGCAGCCTACAATTCTTGAGACCCCTGCACCTATAAAAACGGCCAGGCTGCCATCGTTTACTGCATCCCTAATCGCATTCGGGACTTCAGGTATAAGCGAAATACCGTTACTCATTCTCCTCCCATTACCGTCTGATTATATCTTACAAAAAAATCTATTAAGGCTTTCATCCACTGTAACGCTCTGACTATCTCATATACCTGTTCCTTTGGATAAAAAGACCAAAGGGCAGTGTTTTTCTGAAAGTTGGATTTATGATTGTGAAGTTGGAAGGAGCCTCCCTTTCTTCAATCCGCGTTCTTAAGGAACATTTCGAATAACTGCCTGTTTTCAGCTTGCCTTAGTTTCTGGATTTGCAATATTCTTTGGCTATCATCGCAAATGGTTCCTCATAGCCTGCACCTTTATAGATGTCATTGAGGATGCATACAAGTTCATATAAACGGCCTGTAACATCATGGCCGATAATCAATTCTGCGGCTTGGATATTGCTTGGAGCATCAAAGCTTTTCCCGTAATTTTGATCTGTAACTGCTTGCCTGAACTCAGCTGTAGAACGATTATAAGAATGAAATACCCAGCTTACTGCCGTTCCGAGTTCCGGCAGCCACTTACGGACCAACGCTATTTGTGGTGACTTACTTGTGAGTTTTGGTCTGGCATTTATGTTATTCAGGTATTTTTCTCCGTAAGCACCGTCTAAGTGCATAGCCTTATAAACCCACCATAAGTCGTAGCAAAGATCGCGCACCTTTCTATTAAGAGGTAATAAAAGCCTACCTATTTCCAGTGCATCTGATTCATTGACACAATGCTCCAGTTTCTCTAAATCCATGGCAAGAGAGCGGAGCCAGAAATATGTCAGGTCAAAATCAATTCCAAGGGTTTTCCACGCAGCTAGTATGTTTTTCGCATCTGGCTTGCCTTCATCTGGTTCACCATGTTCATCTATGGAACTATCCTGCAAACATTCATGAGGCAGAGAGGTAGTTTCAAGTGTTTTCTTTGTTGATTCTTTCAGAGATTCATCATTGAGTGCTTTACCAATAGTTTTATCTATCGTAGTTGCCCATTCAAGGTCAATAAATTTACTCAAAATTGGATTTTTTTGCAAAAGCCAATAGGCTTGAGGATCAACAATAATCAAATGCAGATTCCCCCCTCTGCTGACCATTGCCTCCTCTAATATTTTGTTTATTCGTTTGTCACGAAAGCTATATCCGGCAACGATGCATATCCGCGCCGTTTTCAACGCATTTAAAAAATGATTGAACAGCACGGTAAACTGACTTTCTGCATAGAGCAACTCTTTGCGGATCCCAAAATTCATAAGACTAACCATCCCCATTGTTCGATCTGGAGGTTCTACAGATCCTATTCGAAACGGATCAAACTCCACGCGTTCTGGGTAATTGGCTAAATATGCTTCTGTTTTGGACCATTCAGACGAACTATTTTCGCTTCCCATCATAGGTGGTTGATGTTGATAGTATTGCCCCCAGTTTATTGAACCATGCAATTTAAAAATTCTGGCATCCACAGGATTCTGTTCGAATTCTGAAGGATCCCATATAGGAAACTCCTCTACGCCTCTCTTTCTATAGCCGGTTGTGTAAGACATACTAAGACTACTTAGAACAGTTTCTATAGAGAGATCATAATTTAGGGTGAAAAAACTTAGCGGGCGTGCTAAGTCTAAAAAACTATTAAGAGGATTGAGGTAACTAAGGGAATCTTTTACAAAAAAACATTCTCTCAATAAAGCATTCAGGCTGTCTACAATATCTGGAAGTGAGATTGAACCTTCTATCTTCTTAATTAACAAATCCCCTTCTCCCAGAAATGGAATAGTGGGGTACTCCTCTTTCTTAGAAAGTTCTATAAGCGTCCCTAAAAGGTATTCAAAATTAATCTCCGATGCTTTGACTTGATAAAAATCTGCTATGCGAACCTGAATATATCTAAGCAGGTTTTCTATGAACGTACTATTCTTAGATGGGCAATATGAGCCGTAATTGATTAATATGTCTGTTATCTTATCGCTTGTAAATATCCCAGCTTCAGCTGAAACGCCAGCTCCACATAGGAAGATTATGTTTCCATAGATTTCAGCATTCATGATAAGGCCAGCAATATTGCTCTCTTATCTCATGATTATAACAGATTACAAAATGCAAATTGGAACTTTAAGGTACGGAATCCTCCGCACTGGCAATGTTACGGGCCGACTGGATTAGGGAAATCGTACTTCGCCGAGGCGCTTGCACAGATGGGGGCAGGCCCCCCTGTACTTAGCTTCACAAGATAGTCAAAATGTTGTAGAGTACTTTGGAGGCTCTTTGATTAATATCCATTTCCAGCCTGTTCGTCTCTCCATTTTTTCGAGCCGTTGCCTAGCTATTTTTTCCGCAGAGTCCGACCTCATAGCTTTAATCCTCATCATTAAGCTAGTTTGCGCTGGGGTTGTAGTTCGCGAGTCGAAGTCCTGCGCTATAGCTAGAAACTTGTAAGTCTTTTCTTTGAGCAGACACTTTCCATGCCCGCTGCCGCCGGCTGTGTGTACCACATCTGTCGGCGTCTGCTCTCGTTCTAAATCGATACCCACGCCGTAGAGCGGAGATTTGCGCATGAAATCGACAAAATTCTCTTTTTGTTTTGGTTTATGCTTCTCCACAGCCGGGTGAGGTTCTTCTCCGTGCCTTTGCAGCCCAGCCTTGTAAGTATAATCGGGATCAACATCTACCTTACCCATCATGGATAGTATCCGCTCTTGAGTTTTCTTTTTCACTGTCATATTTAAAGTGTATCACATTTCGAATTAGATGCCGCATAAGAGAAAAAGGGAAAGAGGGTGGGCTTGCACGGACGGACCTCCACTCAAAGAACTGAGCCACTTGTATTTTAGTCAATGTGAATAATTGATTTCTTGGGTGAACCTATCGACTGGATACACTACAAATGTTGCGAAAGCAATACTACGACGGCTTTTCATTGATAATAATTTCCAGAAGAATATCTCACCTGCGGCAGAAAACTGACATGGTCAATCAGAGGAAGTAGTTGGAACTTGTTACTACAGTGTCAGAAAGGTGAAGTCCCGACTATTACAATTTAGTCAACCATATCTTCAGCCAATATAAACAAATTAGGGAATAAATCGCTTAAAGTTAGTCACTCACCCACCTATCCCAATATTTCTTTGTTCTTATTTCCCTTGCCATATTTCGGATCGCCCATCACGGGATAGCCAATCATATCCAAATGGCGGCGAATCTGGTGAAGACGCCCAGTCCTGATAATGACATCAATCGTGGATACGTTCACTGATGGGTCATATGACTGAACCTGGTATTCAGTATGCGCCGTTTTCCCGTCGAGGGGCAGGTCAATAGCCCCTTCCCGACCCTTGTCAGCAAGATCACCCAGAACCTCAACCCGATATTTTTTGACAATCAAGTTCTTCCGGAAAATTTCCGAAAGCGCTGCTGCTGCCTTTTTAGTATGGGCAATAAGCATTAGCCCTACAGCCTCGCGGTCAAGGCGATGGACAAGAAAAATCTCTCTTTTGCCTGCAAAAAAGAGATCGGCATGCCGCATCATTGAACAATGATCCCCATACATGGTCCCCTGTGCCACAAGTCCGGCTGGCTTGACCCACACGCTGTAATCTTTACGGTCTTCCAGACATTGTGCTTGAGGCGGCACAATGGCGAGCAGCGCTGCGTCGTAGTAAAATTCTATCTGCATGCCGCTGGTAAGCATCGCGGTTGCCTTGCGGAGCCTTCTCTGGCCGCCCTTGTGTTTACGGACCCATACTGCACCCTTGTTCATAGCATCCTTGATCCTGGCCTTTGATAGCCCGGTTTCAGAGGCCAGGTAATCCGAAACCTTGCCGTCAGCGCTGCTGCCTATGCTCCTTGTCAGAACAAATTTTACCATCGACGATAGCATATACGATCCGCAGCCCTTTGACAACTTCTAAGTATTCAATTTACATTATGACTTATCATTTTTCGAGGAGGAATTCGTGACTGAAAAGTTAAAAGTTAAGAACCCGATCGTTGAGTTGGATGGCGATGAGATGACACGCATTATCTGGCAGCTCATCAAGGACAAGCTCATCGCCCCCTTTTTTGACGTTGACATCAAATATTATGATCTGGGAATTAGACACCGGGACGACACAGACGACAGTGTGACCATCGACGCTGCGAATGCCATAAAAGAGTTTGGCATTGGCGTCAAGTGCGCGACCATCACACCCAACGCGACTCGTGTAACAGAATATAATCTCAAGAAACAGTGGAAGAGCCCCAATGGGACCATCCGTGCAATACTGGACGGTACAGTATTCAGAAAGCCTATAATCGCAAAAAACATCCCCCCAGTGGTGAAATCGTGGAAAAAACCTATTATCATCGGCCGACATGCTTACGGTGATATATACAAAAATACGGAATATTTAATAGACAAACCCGGAATCACAGAAATCGTCTTCACTCCGGCTGACGGGAGCGGGAAAAAGTTCATCAAGATTCATGACTTCGACGGACGCGGCGTCGTAATGGGCATGTTCAATACCGAGAAATCGATAAGAAGCTTCGCCCGCTCTTGCATTAACTATGCTTTGAGCGAAAAAACCGATCTGTGGTTCGGGGCAAAAGACACTATTTCCAAACAGTACCACGGTTTCTTTAGGGATGTATTTGCGGATGAGATTGAAAAAGTCAGGGACAAATTATCGCAAACCGGAATTCAATATCGCTACATGCTCATTGACGATGCAGTAGCACAGGTTATCAAGTCTCCTGGAGGCATGCTCTGGGCCTGTATGAACTACGATGGTGATGTAATGTCGGACATGGTCGCCACAGGCTTCGGCAGCCTGGGCCTCATGACATCAGTCCTTGTCTCTCCTGACGGAAAGTATGAGTACGAAGCAGCCCACGGTACCGTGACACGCCATTACTATGAACACCTAAAAGGCCATCCCACTTCCACAAATTCGATCGCCTCGATATTTGCCTGGACGGGCGCTATCGCTAAAAGGGGCGAACTCGATAATACTCCTGACGTAACAGCGTTTGCACGAAGAGTGGAGAAAACTGTTATAGAAACAGTAGAGGACGGTATCATGACCAAAGACCTTATGCTCATCGCCGAACCGCGTGTAACGAAATATGCGCTCACCGAAGAATTCATCGATGCGGTTGCCGACAGGCTCGCTGGCGCTTAGGCTTACAGGCCCGTGGTACGTTTCGTTTCTCCGGGCCTGTATATCAACCCAATTCCCACCCACCCCACAGTAGACTGATACGACGGATTCAGTAGAGGGGAATTCCTTGCAACCTTATGCTTCAGTACAAAAGATTTCCGCTCAAATTGCTATGGGATGATGAAGACGGGGAAAGGACTCTATAAGAGATCTTTATATGAATTGGCGTACTCCTTGGGGCATGCCGCCGTTCTTATCGTGAGACAGCGGTCGGGGGTTCTATTTTTTTTCAGTCTTCTGCAGTTTTGCCCATGAATCCTTAAGCGTCAAAATCCTGTTGAAAACAGGCTTGCCCTGTACCGAATCGACATTATCTGCGCAGAAATATCCCATTCTCTCAAACTGATAGCGGCTGCCGGGGAGTGCTTCAGACAGGGAAGGCTCTAACCGGCACTCTGCAAGCACTTCAAGGGAATCGTGGTTTAGATAATCTATGAAATCTTTGCCCTCTTCAACATCGTCCGGGTCAGCCTTAACAAAAAGAGCATCATAGAGACGGACCTCTGCTGTGAGAGCATCCTTTGCAGAAACCCAATGCAGTGTAGCCTTTACCTTTCGCCCGTCCGGCGAATCGCCGCCGCGTGTGGCCGGGTCATAAGTACAATGCAACTCAATCACCTCTCCGGTCATGGGATCTCTCACTGCACTTTCGCATTTTATGAAATAGGCATACCTAAGCCTTACCTCGCGGCCCGGAGCCAAACGATAGAATTGTTTCGGTGGCTCTTCCATGAAGTCTTCTTTTTCGATGTATATTTCACGACAGAACGGTACCTTGCGCATACCAGCTTCGGCATCTTCCGGATTGTTGACAGCATCCAGATACTCTTGTTTACCTTCGGGATAGTTATCGATAACGACCTTTAGCGGCCTGAGCACACCCATCACCCGCTGCGCCCGTTTATTCAGGTCTTCCCTCACACAGAATTCGAGTAATCCCATATCTACAAGACTCTCCTTCTTCCCTACACCTATGCGCTCGCAGAAGTTGCGGATCGCCTCGGGAGTATAGCCTCGCCGTCTCATGCCCGCGAGTGTCGGCATGCGCGGGTCTGTCCATCCGTTGACATGCCCCTCGTTTACCAGCCTGAGTAGCCTCCGCTTGCTCAAAACAGTGTTGCTAAGATTGAGCCTCGCAAATTCATACTGCCGGGGTTGGTAGATACCGAGTTCACCGACATACCAGTCATACAAGGGGCGGTGGTCTTCGTATTCCATCGTGCAGATCGAATGTGTAACACCCTCTATAGAATCACTCTGGCCATGAGCAAAATCGTACATGGGATAAATGCACCACTTACTGCCGCTGCGCTGATGGTCTTCATGCTTGATCCGGTACATGACAGGGTCGCGCATGTTGATATTTCCGGAAGCCATATCGATCCTTGCCCTCAGTGTCCTTGAACCGTCAGGAAACTCACCCGCCCTCATGCGGCGGAAAAGATCAAGGTTCTCCTCGACCGACCGGTTACGGTAAGGGCTCTCCTTGCCGGATGCGGTGAGGGTTCCGCGATATTCGCGCAGTTGATCAAAGGTAAGGTCGCATACGAAAGCCTTGCCTTTCTGAATAAGTGTTTCGGCGAATTCATAAAGACGTTCAAAGTAATCCGAGGCATAATAGAGACGGTCTCCCCAATTAAACCCGAGCCACCGGACATCTTCCATGATAGAGTCTACATATTCCTGTTCCTCTTTACTGGGGTTAGTATCGTCGAACCTGAGATTGCAGAGCCCTCCGAATTCTGCTGCCAGCCCGAAATTGAGGCATATAGATTTAGCATGCCCTATATGCAGATAACCGTTAGGTTCAGGAGGAAAACGGGTGATGACCTTGCTGCCGTTCTTGCCTTCCTTGACGTCTTCGGCAACTATGGAACGAATAAAATTTGACGGCTGGGTGAGGCCCGCATCACCGTATTCAGGTGTTTTCATCATTCATTACCTCGCGCTAGTGATGAATTATAGTTTTGCGCCTGCGCTTTCGAACTTCCGAGCGCATGCACTCATGATAGAATTTATTTTACCATATAGGGATATTAAGCACCGCTTCCGCGGCTGTTGGAGATATTCTTTAACGTCGGACTTATGCTAAAATAGCAGACGTGCCGAAGTGGCGGAACTGGCAGACGCGCTAGGTTCAGGGTCTAGTGGTCGCAAGGCTGTGCGGGTTCGAGTCCCGCCTTCGGCATTATTTATCAGTTTATTATCAATTAGCTTTACTCGCTAAACTTTCCTTTTCTAATCTAAATTAACTCTTAATACTTTTCTGGTGCTGAATCACCCATGACTTAAAGTCAGGGGTTCTGCCTGGAACTACAGCAGTCTTTTGCACCAGCCTTTTTTTGTAATTTATTGATCTGATGACTTTCCAGGCGGGGCAGGCTTGATAACGTCCTCGCAATGATTGGAAAGAGAAAGTCCTGAGGATTCACATTTACTCATTGTGCCGCAAATAAAAGACCGAAACATTTATTAAATAATCTGAAACGCCGGAGTTGTTATTTGGCTCGCCTAAAAGATTCTTTATGATATTATAATGTGATTCGTTGAGCAGTGGATAAATCGTATAAAGAGCATTGAAGAATGTGCACGCGTTAAACATACAGCAAGTTCATATTGAAAATATCATTAAACAGGCCAGGTTGAGGAATAAAGAAGTTACCCCTCTAAAATACGCCGTTTTTTCTATACTTTCCCATCAGAGGAGTGCCGGCCAGTTGTACAATTCGCCAGAAAGCAGGGTCAGGTCTGTCAAGGGCGCGCTCAGGACATTCGGAGAACTGATTTATATCAAGCTTAATATTTGGTGCATCAGGTATTGTTAGGTTGTGTTACAGAGTTCCCGAAATATTCCATTTGATATGGGTTACATCGCAACAATAACTTTTCAGGACGCAGCAGGAGGATTACTCAGATGGGCCCGGAGATAAAGTGCCAAACTTCAACTTGTGGAGTGCCCGTTTCCGCAAGGACCTATTGGCTTATATTTAGCCTTGCTGCATTAAGCTTCCTGTTAACATTGCCTCTTCAATATATAGGTCAGGAATCCGTTTACCCGCTGATGTCCTACGAAATGTCTTTTTACAGTAAGTACCTGACGCCGAGCATGTATGGCATGTATTATTGGCGACCGCCCCTTTACAATTTAATGATCATTCCTGTAGCACAGCTTATTGGTTGGGACTACATGCTGGTAGCGGCACGACTAGTGGCACTGACAGCAACCATTTCGTCAGCCTTGCTGCTAGCATGGTTTGTAAGGCGCCTGTTCGACGACAAGACCTTTGCTGCCTTTACTGCCCTGATCTACCTCACTTTGGGCGATGTCTTGTTTTATCGGGGATGGCTCTGCTATTCGGAGCCGGTATTTGCGCTGTTTGTTCTTATAGCGATTGTTTTCGGCTGGCTTGCCGTGGCCGAAAAACGTCATTCATACTTGGCTGTAGCAGTATTGGCTGTCAGCGCTGCATTTCTCAGTAAGGCTCTCACTGCATATGTCTTTTATGTAGTTGCGATGATAGTTATTGCTTACCGCCAGCGCCGCTGGGCTTTCCTGTATTCATGGAAGTCGCTGCTTCTGCACGGATTGGCTCTTTCATTCCCGCTATTTTGGTACCGCATAGTTCCAGCCGAGGCTTTGCAATCGCAAGGTATGCTCGCAGACATTACCAGCAAACTTATTCCAATAAGCAGCGACAAGTATCTTAAACATGTGCTTTCCTATGCCCTGCAAACGATGCTGATGATGATGCCAATCGCAGGCGTTCTGCTTTATGCTTTCATGCTCCGTCAGGAACTGGGGAAATGGCGCGGACATCCGTGCATCGTCACCGTATTGATCATAGCACTAGTTAACTATCTTCCTTATTGGCTCTCTCCGGAGAGTGATGCCCGTTATATTTTCCCCCTGCTCCCCTTGATTGCTCTGACTCTTGCTTATTTAATCTTCTATGGTGCTCCACGGGTGCAAGAATGGAGCATGAAGTGGATAATCGGCGTAATCATTCTGAAATTTGCTTTCGGATTATTAGGGTTCCCGTTCTTTCATCCGCAATCCCGCGCTGCATTTGAGCCTGTCGCGAAAGACATTTTGCGTTGTGTTGGGAACCACCCCTTGTATGCAACCGACATGTCTGGTTCTGCATTGAGCGTCGTTGCACACGTCGATCGCTTGATTTATCCAAAAGCGCCGCTGGCATGGCCATCCGCACAATTTAGTGACGGGTACGTTATCTCTGCGTGGCACGATCAAGACATGGGGATACTAGTCAAGAAGTATTCTGTCGGCAACGATGAGGTTTACCTGCGTTGCAAAGGTATGGCATGTATTCCACATGAATGAAAACCGTATACCCTAAGACTGCTGAGCTGGTTTTCGCAGAGTTTCTCAGCTTTCCCAAAATCCCCCTCGAATTCTTAGGTGTTGTAATGGTCCAGGATACTCTCATGAATAGCGGAGGTCCACCCCATCGTTGTTATCTGTCAGTTGTTTCAATTTACCCTGGCAGTGAAACCTAGTCTGTGGAAAACAACACAACATTTGCCCACATGAAGTCGAGGATAGCCTTGTTAAGCCCTGACTTGGCGGCAGTGCCGTTTCTCACATACTTGCCGTTTTTGTCCCGGTTAGCCTTGGGCCGCGGGAGAGAACTAGGCAATCCCATGTCGGACACCAGTAAGCCCGCCGCCTTGAGCGTCGGAATCCTCAATCGACACTCAATCGGCAGCAATTGGCAACAATTGGCAGCGGGGTTGACATCAGTTCCTATCTAACGTAATATCTATGTGTATCTGCGTACAGGAAGCTGCTCAATCAGTCGAGATTCATCGGAGCCAATCAACAAAGGAGGTGAGTTCAATCCTCTTGTAATGCATCAAAGCTATGAATAGTTATCACTTGGCGAGATTGGAATATTTCTTGCGAACTTTTCTTGATGGAATTTCCAGAAAAGACTTGACAATATTGCTGTTAAGCAATATAAACATATGTTAAAGGCTATAAATACTATTAAGGAGGTTTGACAAATGAGAAAAAGATGTTTGGTTTTATTTGCAGTGCTTGCATTTGCTCTTGTACCTTTGTATGCGTCAGCAGAAATCAAAGAAGGCAGTTTTGAACTGGATCCCTTTATAGGAGGGATCATGCATGATGGTGGAGAGAATGTCCATAGTGCCATTCTCTTAGGCGGCAGGGCTGGATATAACTTTACCCCGAACTTGGGGATTGAAGCCTCAGTGGCCTTTTCGCGCTCGGACCTGAGAAACTTGAACGAGTCGCCTAAGGATATTAGGTGGGGACGGCCCAATAACTCGGCGGGTATTATCGAGTACCATGCCGATGCAATTTATCATTTCATGCCTGATCAGAAATTTGTCCCGTTTGTTGTAGCTGGTGTCGGCGGAGCCTATTTCGATCCTAATCAGCAAGGAGCGACAAATAGAGTCCTGGCAGATGCCGGGGCAGGTTTCAAATATTGGTTTACCGATTGGACTGCGGCTAGAGTGGACGTAAGGGATGTAGCATACATCGGCAGCGGAAGTATCAAGCAAAACCTGGAAGCTACCGTTGGCATAGTAATAGCGTTCGGAGGCAAAGGAAAACCAGAGGCTCCTGCTCCGCCACCGCCACCACCGCCACCGCCACCACCACCACCACCGCCACCGCCACCGCCACCGCCGCCACCACCACCGGCGCCCGAGGTGATGCCTGCGGCAAAGGCTGAGATCATTCTTAAGGATGTGCATTTCGATTTCGACAAGGCAACGCTGACCGACGCAGCGAAGGCGATCCTGAAGAATAACATTGATGTTATCAAGGAGAATCCGGGAATCGCAATCAGGATTGAGGGCAATACCGATCAGCACGGCACCGACGATTACAACATGAGGCTGGGACAGAGAAGGGCCGATGCTGTCAAGGAATACCTCGCCAAAGAAGGCGGAATCGACGAGTCGAGGATGACAACGATTTCCTATGGCTTAACGAGACCTCTTTGCGTTGAGAAACCGACTCCAAAGAACAAGAACGACGAATGCAACAAGTCAAACAGGAGAGTCCATTTCGAGGTAATTGTAAAATAAAGCTCGATAAGATTCAGGGAAGGGGGCGGGAAAACATACCCGCCCCCTTTTTTATTGCAACACAGAATAATGATGATGACGTTAGGGAATCAGTTATTGCCCGTTATATCGTGAACCGCATCGCTAATAATCTCGCGCACGAAAACATTATCGTCAGTCTGCACCTTGAGCAAGAAAGGAAGGGCGTCTACATGGCGGATAAGGCCGAGCAGATAGGCGGCATCACCTCTACGGGTGGGATTGGTGTCATCAAGGAGCCGGGCTATATCGGGAATCAGCCTTACAAAGGGCTCCCTGTCGGTCCTGACGAGTTCTTCCACGAGTGCCACAGCGCCCAGTCTGACCCTTACCCTTTCGTCAGAGATCATGTCAATCACGAGCGGATAAAGGGCCTCATCATGTCTGAACATGTCGATGATGTTTTCCAGATAGCCGTCATCCATGTAGTCGAGAACCATTGTTTTCAGTTCATCTTCGTTCATAATATGCCCATTTCAAATGGTCTAAGCACAGCCTAGTCACTATGTATCCTTTTTCAGTGCCAATCGACTTTTGTTTTTTTCCTGCCAAAGATGTACTTTTCGGCCGATAGCGCCGCCAGACAGCCATGAGCTGCCGCTATGATTACCTGCCTCGCTTCAGTGCATGTGACATCGCCGGCAGAAAAAACACCTGCTAAATTAGTCTCCATGGCACGATTTGTTATGATGCATCCCTCTTCCGATACATTTATAGCACCCTGCAAAAAATCTACTATCGGCTTGCTGCCCATGAGATAGACGAATACCCCATCAAGCATTAGTTCGCTTTCGACTCCAGTGGCCTTTATCCTTATCCGTTCAACCGACTCACCGCCCTCTATGGCTGTTACCACTGTACCAAGGAACAGTTTAACATTCGGAATCTGAAGGTATGGACAATCCTTTTCAACCTTGAGCTTTTGCGACGGGGAGATAAGATAGACCGTCTCGGCAAAACGGGCGAGAACGCCAGCCTCCTTGGCGGCTTCTTCAGAGTCACCCAAAACGCAAACCGTTTTGCCCTTGAAGAAGGCGGCATCGCAGATAGCGCAGTAGCTGACCCCACGACCGAGGAATTTTTCCTCGCCCTTGATAGTTGCCTTTCTTCCCATTGAGCCGGTCGCTATAATAACTGTCTTGCCATGGTAAGTTGCCTCCATGGTGAAGACCTCTTTAATATCACTCATCAGAGATAAGCCGACAACCTGCTCCTCCTTGTACTCAGCTCCGAAGCTTTCCGCCTGTTTGCGGAATCTGTCCAGTAATTCAGGGCCAGTCAAGGGCTTCTCCAGGCCCGGATAATTCTCGATCAGGCTCGCATACGCAAGAGAACCAGCTGTCCTGGATTTGTCGAGCACTAGTGTTTTCAGCTTTGCGCGTGATGCATACAGTGCTGCGCTCAGTCCTCCCGGACCTCCTCCGATAATGATTAAGTCATAAAGGGAATCTGCCATAGTGCCCCCTAAAATTTTCTGATTATATTATAGTGAGTATTTCTCTGAGCAACTTCAAATCCCGCCGTTTTGATCGCAGTAATTATGTCCTCTTTTGAAACCAGATAGTTGACTCCTGCAGCGCGCACGACATTCTCTTCGATCATAGTGGAGCCGAAATCGTTCGCTCCGAATCTGAGGGCGACCTGTGCAAGCTTCAATCCCTGTGTCACCCATGAGGCCTGGACATTTTGTATATTATCAAGGTAAATACGGGAAAGCGCCAAAACACGGAGATAATCTACGGCTGTTGCAGGTCTGATAGTTGACTGCTGATCAGGCTTCTGACTGTCCGAGCTGGACACCGTCTCGCCGCTACCTAGTTCCGTATTGCCGGGTTGGAATGACCAGGGGATAAACGCGGTGAATCCTCCCGTCCTGTCCTGAAGGGACCGGATAGCCTCCAGATGTTCCAGTACATCTTCCTCAGTTTCTATGCTACCGAACATCATCGTCGCAGTTGTCCGCATGCCCAGCCCGTGCGCCTCTTCCATGACCTGAAGCCACTCTCCGGACTTGATCTTCTTGGGGCTGAGCACTTCGCGTACCCGATCCGACAATATTTCCGCCCCGCCACCCGGGATCGAGTCCAACCCAGCATCCTTGAGTATTTGGATAGTCTTGCGAATCGTCACGTTATGCTTCTTGGCGAGATAACAAACCTCCGGCGGAGAAAAACCATGAACGTTGATTTCAAAGCGCGCCTTGATCGATTTCAACAGGGCAGTGTAATAATCAAGACCAAGGTCGGGATGCAAGCCACCTTGGATAAGTATCTGCGTCCCCCCAAGCTCAATCGTCTCCTCAATCTTTCTGAAAAGTTCCTCTTCGGGTAAGACATATGCCTCGGGGCTTTCGGCATCCCGATAAAATGCGCAGAACCTGCACCGATTGATACAGACATTGGTGTAATTAATGTTGCGATCGACTACAAATGTGACTATACCTTCGGGATGAAGGGCTTTCCTAATAGCATCAGCCTTCTCCCCAAGGTCGAGAAGATCGGCCGTCCTGAAGAGTTCCAGCGCCTCGTCCCTGCTTATCCTTTCCATATCTCGTTATACAGCCCGTCCCGTTCGACGGGAGTCTTGCCGGCCTTCCTTATCAGGTGGATCAGGTCTTCTCTAGTCATGCCCTGACCGGTCATTGCACCGGCCATATGGGTGATCTTTTCTTCGATGATGGTGCCATCAAGGTCGTTCGCCCCGAAAAGAAGCGATGTCTGCGATATCTTTTCACCAAGCATTATCCAATATGCCTTGATGTGGTCGAAGTTGTCCAGTATGAGCCTGCTCATGGCTATTGTCTTAAGGTCGTCGATCCCGGACGAATAGAAACCGCCTATCTCAGTGTTCTTCGGATGGTACGCAAGGGAGATGAAGGCCTGAAACCCTCCAGTCTTGTCCTGCAGCTCGCGCAGCTTAAAGAGATGATCCACCCTGTCTTCTATTGTTTCGAGGTGGCCGTATAGCATCGTGGCGTTCGTCTTGATGCCAACCCTGTGAACGACCTCCATCACTTGACGCCAACGCTCTCCGGATATCTTTTCTGGACATAATTGGTTTCTAATGTCCTCCGAGAAGATCTCTGCTCCTCCTCCAGGCATGATCTGAAGCCCGCTTTCCTTGAGTGTGGTGAGTACTTTTTCGAGGCTTAATCCACTGATTCTCGAAAAATAATCGATTTCGACGGCAGTGAATGCCTTGATATTCAACAGTGGGAATTTCTGTCGTATGGTCGAGATCATAGTGACATAATGTTCAAATGGCCAGTCGGGATGGAGTCCGCCAACAATGTGAACCTCCGAAAATCCGTGAGCAGCAGACAGCCTTTCGAGTATCTGGTCAATAGTGAGTTCGAACGAGCCTTCCTCGCCCTTGGAGCGACTGAATGCGCAGAACTTGCAACGGTTCACGCAGATATTTGTCGGGTTTATGTGACGGTTGACGATGAAATAGACATTCCTGCCATTCTTTCGTTCGGCCACCTCCGCTGCAAGCCTGCCGATACTGAAGATATCATCGTTTTTGAACAGGCTAACCGCTTCTTCATATGAGAGCCTGCCGCCACTTTTAATCCTGCCCGCTACTTCCTTAAGCATATTAGATTATAAAACAAAGAAATCAAAATGTTAAAATATTAAGATGTCAGCAAGAGAACTAATTATCCAAGGCGCCCGGCAGAACAACCTCAAGAACCTGAACCTGCGATTGCCACACAATATGATTATTGCAATAACTGGCGTTTCGGGTTCAGGCAAATCTTCGCTCGCCTTCGACACGATTTTTGCGGAAGGCCAGTGGCGGTTTATCGAATCGCTCTCGACTTATGCGCGCCTTTTCCTGGAAAAGCTCGATCGGCCAGATGTCGACAGCATCCACAACATTCGCCCTGCCATAGCACTTGAACAGAAGAACCCGGTCAAGGGGGCACGTTCTACCGTCGGTACGCTCACTGAACTCTATGACCTTTTCAGACTGCTCTATGCCAAGATCGCAGTTCCCTACTGCCCGAAATGCGGGCGGGAAATACGAAAATGGGATGCCTCTCAAATCGTCGCCGAACTGTTCGAACATTACCTTGACACGCGTGCACTGATAACCTTCGAAACAGGTGAGACACTCGAATCACTCTCCAGCCGGGGATATCACAGGGTGCTGTTGAATGGTGAGGTCAAAGATATAGATGAGTTGACTAGCCGGCTCTCAGAAGCGGCGACTGGAAAAGAGTCTTATACAGTTGTCCTCGACAGGCTTGTCATAAGGGATGAAAAACGGCTTGCAGATTCGATCGAAAATGCCTGGCGAGAGGGCAAGGAACTGATGTCTGTGGTAATTGTCCAAGGTGATGAAGGCGGGGAGATAACTTTGAGGCCGTTGCTGTTTTCGTCTAAAAATGTTTGTGACGAGTGCGGTATCTCTGTTCCCGAAGCCTCGCCGATCCTCTTTTCCTTCAACCATCCTCTTTGTGCATGCCCGGAGTGTAAGGGGTTCGGAAACATCCTGAAGTACGACGAAGACTTGATTGTGACAGATAAACACCTTTCGCTATCGGAGGGCGCCATCGAACTCTGGGAGCGGCCAGGATATCATTGGTGGAAAAACCAGCTAATAAAAGGGTTAAAAAAAGCGGGGATGGATGTTTCAAAACCGTATTTCCAGCTCACCGACGCCGAGCGTGGATTGGTGTTCACGGGCAACGGAAAGTTCCACGGGGTAAACGCCTTTTTCGAAGAGCTTGAAAATAAGCGCTACAAGCTACACGTGAGGGTCTTGCTGAGCAGGTTCCGAAGCCCTGTGACCTGTCCAAAATGCCATGGGAAAAGGCTCTGCGATGATGCCCTCATGTACAAAATTGATGGGATGGACATTGCGGACCTTACGCTTAAGTCTATAGGACAGCTTACAAACTGGTTCTCCGGCCTCCATCTATCTCCAATGCAACGCGATATCGCCAAAGATGTTATTAAGCAAATAGCGCTTAAGCTGGATTTCCTAATCAAAGTGGGTGTCGATTATCTCACGCCAGCACGACAGGCAAAAACACTTTCGGGCGGTGAATACCAGCGTGTAAATCTTTCGAACCAACTGGCATCTGCCTTAACGGGGACGCTCTATGTACTGGACGAACCTACGATCGGATTGCACCCGCGTGATACCCGGAGGATCGCCGATATAATGCGTCAACTGGCCTCCCTCGGCAATACCATTATCGTTGTAGAGCACGACAGGGACATAATCGCATCGAGCGACTGGGTAGTTGAACTTGGCCCCGGAGGCGGGCACATGGGCGGTGATATTGTTTTTTCTGGCCCAATAAGTGATTTCCTCAATGCCGACACTCGCACAGCAAAGTACCTGAGGGGCGAAGTTCCGAAGGGTTCAGCCAAAAGACGCGACGCGAAAAAAAGTTTATCGCTGTCACCCACTCGTTTCATTACGCTCCGCGGCGCATCGGGGAACAACCTTTCCAATGTAACTGTCAATTTTCCAATTGAAGCACTGACGGTCGTTTCAGGAGTGTCAGGATCGGGGAAGAGCAGCCTGATCGTAGAAACGCTGTTCAATGCCGTAGCACGCCAATTCAGATTGGAATCGGAGCCTCCACTGCCCCACGTGAACATCGAAGGACTCGATAAACTTAAGGGGGTAAGGCTCATTGACCAGAGCCCGGTCGGCAAAACGCCAAGGTCGAACCCGCTGACATATCTAAAAATATTCGAGCCGATACGCAAGCTTTTTTCGCAGCAACCTGAGGCCAAGGCACACGGGTATACACCCGGGTTTTTCTCCTTCAATGTGCCTGGCGGCAGGTGCGAGACCTGCAAAGGCGAGGGATACCAGAAGCTGGAGATGTATTTTTTCGAAAATATTTTTGTGAAATGCGAGGACTGCAAGGGCAGGAGATACAAGGAAGAGACACTGCGCGTAACCTATCAGGGCAAAAACATCAACGACATTCTGGGCATGCCCGTGGATGAAGCATATACATTCTTTGCTGCAACCCCGGAAATCTGTTCCCGCCTTGAAATGCTCAGAAGCATCGGGCTCGGGTATCTGGTACTTGGACAGCCCGCAACGACACTATCTGGTGGCGAAGCGCAGAGATTGAAGATATGTGCAGAATTGTCGCACTCATCTTCCCGCGGTGTGCTCTACATCCTCGATGAGCCGACCGTAGGCCTGCACCACACTGACGTGCTGATGCTTTTAGGAATCGTCCGTAGGCTAGTCGACTCAGGCAACACAGTAGTGATCATAGAGCACAATCTTGATGTCATAGAAAGTGCGGACTGGGTCATAGACCTCGGTCCCGAAGGGGGAGATAAAGGTGGCTTGGTCATCTTCGAGGGAACTCCTGAGAGCCTGCAGGAGTCTCTGATTTCCTATACAGGGCACTATTTGAAGGAGTACACACAATAATATGCAACTAAAAAAGATAATCCCAGCGCTCATGGTCGAAAACATCGATGCTACAATTGCCTTTTATGAAAACGTGCTCGGCTTTGAATTAGTCCTCACGGTTCCATCAATCACCCATATCGACTGGGCTATGATGAAATGCGGTGAGGTGGAGATCATGTTCCATGCAAAGGCCGGCCACGCCGAAAAAAAGAACCATGACAGGGCAGGTACCCTGACCTTTCACTTCCAGGGTGAAGGAGTGAAGGAGCTCTATGATGCGGTGAGAAACAAGGCCAAAATTTTACGCCACCTCTACCCCACCTTCTACGGTATGAATGAATTTTCGATGATGGATTGTAATGGATGCGTGCTAGTATTTTCTGAGAAAATCGAGAACGAAGAGCAGTATTGAGACGGGAGGACAACTCCTGAGGTATTAGTTTCGATGCCCGGCGTTTCAGTTCCAAGGCCGCACCAGTGGCATCGCAATGTCGCAACTAAACACATCATGTTGATTTGCGAACAGACCCATCACAGGGAAAAGGAGTTCTCATGAATTATCCAGATTAACGCGCGACCTTTTTGAACGCTTCATCATAGAATCTCTTGTCTATGCTAAAGCCTATCTCGACAGACAGCAAATTGGACGGTGTAAACTTCAACTCTCGGATCTTAACCATGTCCTTCTCGGTTGTGAGCAGGAATTCCACCCCAAGCCTCTTTCCTCTTTCTTCAAGCCCCCTGATGTCCCATAAGCAATAGCGATAATGATCGCGGTACTGCTTCAATTCGACAACCTTGCAGCCCAGAAGGGAAAGGGTCTTGGTGAACGATGCCGGATTGGCGATCCCGCAGAAAGCCAGGACCTTTTCCCCTTTCAGCAGATCGAAGTCCGCTGCGGCGCCATCGGCCTGCCGTATCCCGGTAACCTCATGGGTCGCGGAAAAGACTGGGACATCTCCATTCATTTTGTGAAGTTCGAGGGCCAGGGCCTCATTTCCCGCTTTCGTAATCACAAGGATATCAGCATCCTTCAGTTCGCTGAGCGGACCGCGCAAAGGCCCAACAGGCAGCATCTTCCTGTTGCCGAAAGGGTTCTGTCCATCGACCAGAACGATATCGACATCCCTGCTCAGGCGCCAATGCTGGAATCCATCATCAAGAATGAAGAGAAGATTGGGATCATCACCACGGGGCTGCTGCATGGCAAAAACACCGCCTTCATACCGGTCGGCGGATTTCACCACTAAGACATCCTTCAACCTGTCGGCCATCACCACGGGCTCATCACCGGCAGCTTCCACAGACAGCAGAGCGGCAGAGCCGTTACTCACCAAACAGGGTCCTTTTGCGTTTCCCCTGTAGCCACGCGTCAGGATCACCGGACGGTATCCTCTCTTCTTTGCCTCTTCGGCCACGGCAATTACAGCAGGGGTTTTACCGGTCCCTCCCACCGTCAGATTGCCAATGCTGATAACCTTGTGAGGCAATACCTTGCGATGGCTGAGGGAGTATTTTTTCTTGACTGTATAACCCAGGTAATAGATAAACTCAAACGGCGTCATCTGTATGATTCGAGCAGATATTCTGAAACATTAATATTATATTTATTAGCATCGAGAGTCTTCTTGATAGTCCTGAGATAACTGCCGTCCGGCCCTCTATCCGTAAGATCTACAAGAGTGTTCTCCACCCTCTGTCCCTGTCTGTCGACAACGAGAACAATAATCGGCCTTTCCGGCTGCTCAGAGTTGCCGCGATATACCACTCCAAGTTCATGTGTATCAAGAGCTACAAAGGTGCCGATGGGAAATACCCCGATCATCTTGATGAACATTTTGATCAGTGTCGGGTCTACATCTTTCTCGGCGCCCTGGAGCAGTATAAAAAGTGCCTCTTCAGGGGGCTTGGCAGTACGCGAGTAAACCCTTTTGGAGGTCATGGCATCGAACCTGTCAGCGATCGTGACGATATTGGAAAAAAAATCCGGCCGATAGCCCATAGGCGTATCGGGATATCCGGAGCCGTCATAATTTAAATGGTGTTCGTAAGCTACGATGGCGCATCTGATCATTAACGCATCCACTTTCATGATATCCAGAATTTTTTTGACGCCTTCTTCAGGATGACTCCTCACGATTTTCCACTCTTCATTGTTGAATTGAGACGGCTTGTTAAGAATGACGTCTGGGATAGTCACTTTGCCGACGTCGTGAAGAAAGGCTGCAATTCCCAGCTCGGACAATCTCTGTTTGCTGAGCCCTAGCTTCATACCAAGAGCTATAGAGAGAATGCTCACATTGATTGCATGATAATAAGTATATTCATCATAGTCCTTTATAGTAGTCATGCTGATGAGCGTCTGATCCTCATTCATTATTAGATCCACAAAAGAGTTAACAACCAGCCTGGCCCTTTTTATGTCGACATTTCCGCCTCCCCTCGTCCGGCCCACGATGGTTTTCAACTGGGACACCGCACTGAAATAAGTCCGCCTGAGCGCATGCCGCCTGTCGACAAGCTTATCACTCGAAGCCTGTTTAAGTGCCCCTATGTTTATGGAATCGATCGTCTCGACATCCCCTTTCAGAGCGACGAAAGGAGAGTCAGAAGACAGGCAGGACAGGAAAGCCCTGATAAAGTCCTGCATGTCCTTGCGTGATATCGTATCATGGAAAGTTATGTAGCCGAGTCCACGTTTCCGGAACTCTTCCATTAGGTAATCAAAATTCACATAAAACTGGACAGTGTAGCGTATCCGAGCTCCGTTAAGATGAAAATATTCGCCCAGAAGTTCGATTGTGATCGATTTGTCATATTGCAACACCGGAGCGACAAGCTCCAAAAAAGCATCCACAGCGTTGACCGCCGATTCATTATCAGCACCGAATGTATGGCTTATCCTGAAAATGATCGCAATCCTGTTGACTATATCCTTTGCCTCCCTGATTGCCTGGGGGCGGGGGTTAGTCATTATTTATCCTCTGTATGGCCGCTAAAGCGTGTTCTCTTAAAAGCAAATCCGAAGAACCGCTCAGTTTCTCCAGTAATGTAAGTGCCTCATTGCATTTGACCAATCCAAGATAATACGCAGCGCATGCCTTTTTCTGAGATTTTTTTCTGCCACCGAAGATGCTTTTCTTTCTCAATATGGACATCATATATTCATCTGCTATCCTGTCGTGCAGCAAAGCCAGCGTTTCACAAAAAGACTTTCTTTCCTTGAAATCCCTCTCCTCGAACCCCTTTTCCATGATCTTCGCAATAATGACATCCCTTGCTAATTGACTGGAGACCGTATTGTCCTTGGCCATAGCGCCGATTACGGTTACGGCGGTCAATCTAACCGTCGAATCTTTGTCGTCTAAAAAATCTTTCAATGCCTGCAGGGCCATCTCACTCTTCAAATCATGCAAGGCCTTCACTACCTCCAGTCTTACCCTGGGATGATCATGCTTGGCCACTGCCATAATATCATCCAAAATGGAACTGTCTCCGATATTCCTCAGGATAAAGACCATGTTTCTGACAACATACCATGTCGGGTCTTTTAGGTGGGCGCAAAACGCCTGAACATTCTGCTTTCCGAGACGGATGAGAATGTTATTTACCATTCTCCGGGCATGTATGTTTTCCAGACGCGCTAGAAGAGCTATGAAAGCATAGATCGCTTCCCCACCGAGACGCTCCGCATATTCCTGCAATGTTCCCTCGTCAAATTCTTTAGAATAATCAAGCAGGTTCCCCAGCTTGTCCATAATATCTGCCGATCGGCAAAAAGAGAAGAAGTTTGCGATAGGCTCATTTAGCTCCGGAATCTCTCGCTGATTACCCTGAATTTCTTCAGTCATGCGAAGGGCGATAAGGGCCGGACCCAGGTCATCCCGCCTTAACGAAAAAAGTATCAGGTCCTTCAGTGCCTTGGTCAGCCTTTCAGCGTCGGCCACGGTTCTAGCCTGCGAGAGCATTGCGACGAGAATTGTTGCAAAGTGATCACATTTTTCCGCCGAATCTTGTTGCATTTCAGTAAGCATTATTGCTGTCTCGTCCGCTGTAAGTTCGCCTGCTACAATTGCAATGGTATCTTCCTTGTTAATGGCATCCTGATAAGCCATTGACAGAGCATTGTCTTCCGTGGGGCCCTGAGTATATATACCACCGGCAATGGTTTCCCCGGGGGTGATATCTTCTGGCATGTCGAGTCCGAACGAAAACAGGCTGCCTAATGCTGATGTATTTCCTTTCGGATGTAGATCCGCTCCGCCCGATCCTGTTGCTGAATCCAGCCTTTCTGAGGTCTCACCATGAGTCTCTTCATAAATCTCTCCATGGGTCTCTCCACCACCGCTGTACTGACCACCCCCAAAGCTATCATCAGCTTCAATATAAGCGACTTCATCTATGGTGAGCTTGACGGTTTCGTAGCCCCTGCTCCATACAGCGGAAAGCAAATCATCACCGGAGTCGTCCTTATCAAAGTCTGTCCCTGTCAGTCTCAGGAAATCTTCGAGTTCAGACCTGGAAAGTGAATCCTTGAATATTACTTCTCTGACCCCTTCTTTAAAAAAGAAAAGAGCAAAGTTGTCCACCCTCTCGCGGTTCTCGTATACCTGTTCAGAGCCCAACAGGATCGCAGTAGGTTTTATTTGTAATGTGAGGTCGCCATGCTGATCCAGATATTCTTTAGCAGCGACATATGTTTCATTGATGGCAGCAAGATAAATGACATTGTTGGAGGGATAGATCTTAAGCATTTTCTTTGCCTTAAAGATCGCCTTGATGAAGTTTCGTGCGAGATTTACCCTGTCATTTTCCATAGTGGCTTCCAAACCAAAATTGCAGGTCCTCTCTCCCAGCCCCTATCACGGGCTATCGGAGATTTTACATTATTCAAACATCTGTTGCAATTTATTGAAATGCCTTATCAAAAATCCAATCGGAATAATGAAAGAGAGGCAACCCAAATTGCCTGTACCGCTTTAAACATGGGGCTGGTCAGAGGTACCTCTTAATCATCCCTATTGCACGATCGGTTGCGCCCGCATCCTTGTCGTACAATTCCTTTGCGGCTTTCCCCATACTGGCGAATCGCTCCGGTGAAGCCAGAATTTCCCTCACCGTTCCGCAAAGATTGTCCTTGCTGGTCATTACCGCTGCACCTTTCCGGTAGAATTCGTCGATAAAGGGAAAATTCTCCATATGGGGGCCGCAGACTATCGCCCTGCCCCAAAATGCGGGTTCCAGAGGATTCTGTCCGCCGTGTTCTATGAAACTCCCGCCTATAATAGCTATATCGGCAGCGCCATATACGGATGAAAGTTCTCCCATAACGTCGAGAATGACAACCAAGCCTCCTTTTACGCTTTCGGGCTTTTTCGTTTCAGCTCCGCAGTGGAGCTCCGACCTCTTTATATATCCAATGCCCTTCTTCCTGATAAGATCTTCAACCTCACCGAATCTTTCAGGATGGCGCGGCGCAAGTATGAGACTAAGCGTCGGGTAGTCTGGAATAAGCTGCATGAAAAAATCCAAGACGATATCTTCTTCCGGGCGATGCGTGCTACCAGCAATGAGGACTGGTCCTGTCAGCATCCTTGTCCAGGCCGGGATCGGAGCTGAAGGCTTCGTATCGAATTTGAAATTCCCAGTTGCCCGGACATTCTCTTTAGCCGCCCCCAGCGAGATAATCCTTTCGGCATACACTTCATCCTGCATGCAGAAAAAAGAAATGTCCTTCACTACCTGATCGAAAAAAAATCTGAGTTTCAGATAGCCTTTTGCAGACTTCTCCGATAGCCTTCCGTTCATGAGCAATACAGGGACACCGTGCTTTTTGAAAAAATGTATGATAACAGGCCAGAGCTCGGTCTCCATAATAATTAAAAGTGCTGGTCTAATTCGAGCAAAAGCATTTGCAACCGCAAAGGTCATGTCAAATGGGATATAGATTATCGTGGCCATATCTCCGGCCCTTTCTCTGGCAACCTTCTGTCCTGTGTCCGTAACTGTCGAAAGCACTATCTCTTTGTCAGGATATGATTCCTTAAGGCTCTTTATCAGCCGTATGGATGCAATGACCTCTCCGACCGATACGGCGTGGACCCATATAGATCCATTGGTATTTGATGATGCAGCTGGAAATCCCAACCGCTCCTTCAGCCAGCGGCTGCGCAACTGCTGCGGCCGCCGGATATACTCCAACGGCAGCATGAAAAGCAGAACAAGCGAGTAGAGAATGTTATAGATAATGTACATCATAATTCATCTCAGGTGCAGAGCCTTCCCTGCCCAATAAGGTCGCCGCACGCAGCACCCCTAAAATATGCAAAGCTCCCGTACAATCTCCTCAACCCTGGCCGTCGCGTTTTTCTCTTCATACAATTCCTTGATCTTAGACAGCTGTGCCAGCATCTCGTCTCTATATGCACGATTGTCTATAATATTGGACAGTTCAGAGAAGATATTCTCAGCGGAAGCATGATTCTGCAGCAGTTCTTTGATCCGGAATCCGGTATCATCTCTTGCGGATTTTTCAAGCAGCAGATTCACCAGGCCGATATACCTGACCTTGACGACAAGTCTTCCGATGAAGAAGGTTAGAGGGGAAAGCTTGTAGACAACTACCATGGGTGTTTTTAGGAGAGCTGCCTGCAGCGTCGATGTGCCCGAAGCGATGATGGCGGCATCGGATGCAGCGAGGGCTTCGATAGAGCCTTGCCGGATTAGACGGCATTCTGCCGGGAGTGCTGTGCCTTCAAAAAGTTTTTCGCCGATATTCGGGGCAACCGGGATGACGCACTGATATTCAGGGTGTTTCTCTTGTATCCGTGTAATCGACTGAGCCAGCACAGGAAGCAGCCTGGATATCTCATGCCGCCTGCTCCCCGGCATAACCGTTATTACCGGCCTGGACACGTCCAGCCCAAGTTTCTGCTTAATCCGCGTCTTGAGTTCGGAAGAGCCAATATCAGCCAGGCTGAAGCCTTCCCGCCTGATAATTTCGCGAATCTCATCCTCAACCGGGTGGCCGACGAATTCACAAGAAAGTCCTGTCTCACGGTAAAGACCCTCCTCAAAAGGAAGAATTACCGCCATTTTATCGACCAGCCTGCTTATGGTGTGTATGCGGCCCTGCCTCCAGGCCCACACTTGCGGGCTAACGTAGTAGAGGACCTTTATCCCTTTCCTTTTGGCTGCGGCAGCCAGCCTGAGATTGAAATCTGGATAATCTATGAGCACCAGTACTTGCGGCACGAAGGATGAGAGGGCTTCGACGGCCCTGCGGAAGGTATGCCTTAGTTCACGGTATGTTCCGATAACCTCTATAAGGCCGAAAGAACTCGATATCCTTGATATTAGTTCGACGCCTGCCGCTGCCATGCGGTCTCCGCCCACACCTATTATTCTGACATCTGGCGAGAAGGCGCTAATGCTTCTTGCAAGAAAGGCCCCGTACAATTCCCCGGAACTCTCCCCAGCAATGATCATTATCCTTTCTACCGCTACATTAGGCATTGACGAATTGTATCGGATATAAGATGTATATCCTTATCGTCCAGTTCCGGATACATCGGCAGCGAAAGCACTTCACGGGAAACCTGCTCCGTAACCGGGAAATCACCTTCCTTATGACCGAGGAACTGCATGGCCTCCTGCAGATGGAGAGGGAACGGGTAGTAAATCACAGATGGCATTTCGCGCTCCTTCAGGTATTTCTGGATGTAGTCCCGTCTTCTGCTTCTGATCGTGTATTGGTGATACACATGCAAGGCGCCTTCTTTTTCAACCGGACATTCAACCTTGCCGGAAAGCAATTGAGTATAGAGAGCGGCCTTTTGGCGCCTCTTGGCATTGTACTCGTCTATCCTCCTGAGCTTGGTCAGAAGAATGGCGGCCTGAAGTTCATCGAGCCTGCTATTGTAACCCAGACATTCGTGACGGTAGCCCCCACTGGAGCCGTGGTTCCTCAATTTTTTTACAATTTCGGCCACTCCGTGATCATTGAGAATAATCATCCCTCCGTCGCCGTAGGCTCCGAGATTCTTGCTCGGGTAGAAGCTGAAGCAGGCCGCGTCGCCGAAGCTGCCAGTCTTTTTGCCGTGCAGAGAAGCGCCGAAGGACTGTGCGCAGTCCTCTATAACCTTGAGTCCATGCGCCTTTGCGAGTCCCATAATCCCATCCATATCCACTGGATGCCCGAAGATATGGACAGGCATAATTGCCTTTGTCCTTTTCGTGATAAGCCTTTCCACAGAGGCCGGATCGATATTCATGGTGCCGGGTTCGATATCGGCAAAAACAGGCCGTGCTCCGACATACATTATCGATTCCGCCGTTGCAAAAAAAGTGAATGGGGTCGTAATGACCTCATCTCCAGGGCCGATCCCGAGAGCAAGTACTGCAAGATGGAGTGCGTCGGTCCCCGACGCTACCCCTATCGCCTCATTCATCCCGTGGTAAGCTTTGACCTTGTCTTCAAGTTCAGCTCCTTTTTTGCCCAGCACATACTGTGAGCTTTCGAGGACTTCATTCACCGCTGATAGTATTTCATCCTTTATTTCGAGGTACTGCTTTTTCAGATCGAGCATCGGTATCATAAAAATTCCACCTGAATCCGCCGATTAGAAATCTTCGGCCTTATCCTTTCTTTTTTTTCACTACCGGTATCATCTCCCCTGCCTTCATGGCGATCTTCAGGGCATTTCTTCCGTCTGATGCCGACACAAGCGGCCTGCGCCTCATGACTATACAATCTATGAAGTCCCTGAGTTCTTCCTTCAAGGGCTCATGCTTCATAACAGGAATCGTCTCAGAGGTTATTTTACCATTGTTGTTTGAAAAGCGTTTTATCTCCATGCCCTGATAATCTACGAGCAAAAAGGCATCATCCTGGAAAATTTTCAGACTCCTGGACTTCTCGAATGAAAGCCGGCTGGCGGTGAGGAGCGCCTGCGCGCCGTTTCCGAACTCAACCCATACCCGGGCCTCATCTATTTTCGAGGTAAGCACCTTCGTGGCTGAAGCCTTTATGTCTTTGACCTCCGGCATAGCCCCGCCGTGTGCAAGGATAGCCAGTATGATGTCGATATCATGGATCATCAAATCCAGGGTGATGTCAACGTCGACTCCCCTTCCGAGAAAGGGAGACAGCCTCTCGGCCACAAAAAAAACCGGATGTGTAATCAGCGGGAATACCGACTGGACGGCGGGGTTGAACCGTTCGAGATGACCTACCTGTACTATCAGCCCGTTTTTGTCCGATTCACATATAATCTCGTCGGCCTCTTCGATTGTTGCAGCAATCGGCTTTTCGATCAATATATCCTTGCCTGCCCTGATGCAGTCCAACGCTATGCGGTGATGCATAGTCGTCGGGGCAGCGATGCTGAATGCATCAACCGCATCCATGGCTTCGCGATGATCGGCAAAGGACTTTCCTCCATATTTTGAGGCTATTTCGTCGGCCCGTTTTAAATCAGCGTCGACAACGGCGGTGAGATTCACGCCTTTTAGTTCTGAAAATATCCTGGCGTGATGTTGACCGAGATATCCGACTCCGATAACGCCGATATTGATCATTTCGCCCCCCCCAACTGCAATAACCTATCCATTATTTTAGCCTTCGCCTTTCTGAAGCCTTCGTCCCGCACGAGGCGGAGGATTTCCGCAGATCCCGCCATCTTGAAAAAGGCTTCCCTGGCCTTCATATCAACAACCGTCTCCATGACCTGGTTCCTCAGCTTTCCAATAAAGACGAGATAACGCCCCACATCTTTACCGTAGAGGATCTCAAGTTCCTGCCTTACTGAAGAAGCCATGGCAGGGCTTGCACCTCCTGTTGAGACCGCGATCTTCAGAGGTCCACTGGTAATAACGGCAGGTACAATAAAATTGGCCAGACCCGGGGCGTCAACGACATTGACCAGAAAGGGCGCATCACTTGAAACAGCCCTGTTGGTAACCTCGTCGGATGTCGCTGCTATAACCAAGAAAGCTTCCCTTAGATCGCCCTTCCTGTATGCCCGAGCCGTATGACGGATAGCGCCTTTTAATACAAATCGTTGAAGCACAGCGGTGAGTTCGGGGCTTATCACTCGGATGGATGCGCCGGAGCCTAACAGTGCCTTGACCTTTCTTTCGGCAACCTTGCCCCCGCCGATAACAACGCATTTTTTCCATTTAAGGTCCAGATAGGCCGGATAATATTCAGGTCGCAAAGCGCGGGACTCCTTGGCGATATACTCGGTATTAAAGGATGGGGAGCTTTGTGGCCTCTTTTGCGGCATCGCTAGTCGGGTATTTTTGAATTAGTCTGTCCAAAGCCTCTTTGGCTTTGTCGTTCATCTTGAGTGCCCGGTAAGACTTCCCTATTAACAGCAGGGCCTTGTCAGCGCTTCTATAAGCAGGCCATTTGACCAACAAGTCTTCTAACCTGCCAATGGCCGCCAGATAAGCTTCCTTCTTATAATAGAATTCGCCGATCATGAAGTCTCCATCGGCAAGAGTAGTCTCCGTCTTCTCAATCCTGATGTCAACAATATCACGATAGGGATTCCTGGGATAGAGTTGTTTGAGTCGCTTAAACTCCGCCAGTGCGTTCTTTGCCACACCTGTCCCCCTGTCCGGAGACTTGATCTGGGAGAAATAAGCCATTGCGATCTGGTACTGGGCATAAGAGGCAAACTGGTTATCGGGATAATTATCGATGAACTTGCGGTATTCCACGATAGCAAGGTCGGGGTCGTCATCCTTGATATAGGTGTCGGCAATCTTCAACTGAGCAATAGCGCCGTATTTCTTCTGCGAGTCCCGGTTTTTGACCTCGAGCAGGAGCTTGCGGGCCTCATCGTATTTCTGTTCGCCCATCATCTTGTCTGCGTCGGCAAGGTATTTCTCAGCGTCGTAAGCCCCTTCAGGCTTCACCTCTTTTGAACCGCACCCCGCAAGGAACATACTAACCAGCAATATGGATACCAATATGAAAAACAGGAATATTTTTCTCATGAGATTTATTTAAACCTTAAATTAGTCCTTTAGTCAAGAGTTTTGACTTATATTTGGCCTATATTTTAAACTGATGTTTGCATTTTGAGATCTATCGGGGGTGCTCCTTAATCAATGATAAAGAAGATATGGGTTATTATATTGATTGTCACATGTACTACGTTCTTGCAGACGCTTTCGTGGGGTGCCGAGAAAAAGGCTGAACCATCTGTAACTGGACTCAGTTCTTCGCTGAACAGTCTGAAAGAAGAAATACTCTCCTACTTCGTCCCCATCACCGGAGACATCAACTCGGTAGACGGACAAGCAGTCACTATCGACAAAGGCACATCGGCTTCGGTCAAAGTGGGAATGAGGTTTACCGTATTCAAGGAAGGGGCGGTCTTCATTCACCCCGTCACTAAAGAGCCCTTGGGAAATATTCAGGCGCCAGTCGGCACATTGGAAGTGCTGTCGACTGATGCCTCCTCCTCCAAGGGTATCACCATAACAGGCAAGCCGGAGGATTTTCAGAATGCTAAAATTAAGATACCGGCGCGACAAATCAGGATTTTATTCTATCAGGGCAACCTTGACTGGTATCTCGGAGATGCCTACTACCATTCTCTGCTCGATTCGGGCCGCTTCGAGATTGTAGATACGGCCCTTCAGAACGCTACACCTGCTGAAATCGTCGCCGAAGCCAAGGCAAAGAATGTTGAAGTGGCTCTGGCCCTAAGTGCAGAAGAGACGAAGACGACCGTCGATGTGACTCAAAAGCTTTACTGGGTGCCCGACGGGAAGCAATTTTCAGACACTAAGACGTCGGTTCATGTCGCAGTGGTTAAGGAACTGAAGTTCTCTGCCGGCCCTTATGCCCCCCGTGAAGGTGAAGCACTGTTATCTTATAAGATGCCTTTCAGTGCGCGCCGGCTTGCAGTGGGCGATTTTGACGGTGACGGCAATCCCGATATCGTGCTGGCCTCTGGCGACCATGTCGGGATATACAAACCGGACACAAATCTCAAGCTTTTGTGGGAGTTTGATCCTCCCGGCTCCGGTGAGATACTCTGGATTGACACCGTTGATATAAAGAAGAATGGCCATGACGTGATTCTTATTACTACGCTGGCCAAAGGGGGCAATACTATTGGTGCCTGGGACGATGCCCTCATCAGGGTGGACCCTTCTGCTTCGAGGACCAGGGTGCGTTCATACATATATGAATTGGAGGGCGGAACTTTTAAACGGGTGTGGCAGGCCAAAGACGTATTCATACGCAAAGCTGAAAACGGAATTATCGCCCAGAGTTTCTCTGGAGGCGAGGGATTCGAAGGCAGGATGTTCGAGATCAATTATGCTGACGGCAATTTCAAAAAAGGGGCTGAAATCAAGCTGCCGCACGGAGTTAACATTTACGATTTTCAATATGTCTACGCTCCTGACGGACGTCGTGCTCTGTTCGCATGGGATGATAACGGCTACCTCAACTTTTATAACGACAAAGGTATCAGGACATGGGTAAGCAAGGAAGACTTCGGCGGTTTTGCCGATTCCTATAAGAAAGAGTCCGGCGATGTAATGATCGACAAGGGCAGTTGGACGCTGAAGGACCGGCTTGTAGCCAACGACTCCACGATCTTGGCCACGAAACGCAAATCCTTATTAAACTTCGCCAAGAGCCTTGGATATTCCTCCGCCGAACTTAAGAGCTACTGGTGGAATGGAATCTCTGTGGAAGAGACGAGCTTTCTGGACAATGTTGGTGGTGATATCCTCGATTACGCCGTTATCGGGGACAGGCTTCTGGTTTTGGTTAAGCCATATATGTGGAATGAGGCGAAGGACCTGATCAAAGGGCAATCCCTAGAGGGGAGAAGACTCTACATTTATTCGACTAAGGGCCGCTAACGTTGACATGGATTATCGACACGCGATTACAGAAAATAAGAAGCCCTTTAGGATAATGCAGATATGAAGGAAAGAGCCATTCCAAATCATGTGGGAATCATCATGGACGGAAACGGCCGATGGGCAGAACTCAGGGGACTGCCCCGTTCCGAGGGACACAAAAGAGGAGTTGAAAGGGTTTCCGAAATCACACGCGCTGCTTCCGGCCTGGGCATTAAAGCCCTCTCTCTTTATGCTTTTTCGCTCGAGAACTGGAACAGGCCCGAATCCGAAATATCGGTGATTATGAATCTTCTCGAGACATTCCTGATTAACGACCTCGACAACTTCATGAGAGAAAGTATACGCTTCAGGATGATAGGCAACAGGGGCAAACTGTCGGAGCACATAAGGAACCTTATCGAGCATGTGGAAAAAACTACCGAGGCCAATTCACGGCTCGTTGTTCATTGCGCTTTAAGCTATGGCGGCAGGGATGAAATCGTCAGGGCGGTCATAAAATTGCTGCAATCTGATGCGCAAATCGAAGAGATAACAGAAGAGCGCCTCGGCTGCCTGATGGATACGGCCGGCGCGCCCAATCCAGATCTGATCATCAGGACCAGCGGAGAGCAAAGGTTGAGCAATTTTCTTTTATGGCAGTCGGCATACGCAGAGTTCTTTTTCACAAACACGCTATGGCCTGATTTCACCCGTGAGGAGTTCCTCGAGGCGATCTATCAATATCAAATGAGAGACAGGCGATTCGGACAAGTCAAGGGCGGTGAGATTCAATGCACCTGAAAAGAGTAATAGTGGCTATGGTTGCAATCCCGCTGCTGTACCTGTACATCACCAAGCTGCCGCCAGTGCTGTTTCTGGCATTGCTAGCAGTTGTATCAGCCCTCGCACAGCATGAATTTTATGTCATGTATCGGGCGACAAAATCCATGTCATGCATTGGTATCATTGCGGGTGCACTGCTGATGGGTTCGGCAGTTTGCCTGCCCGGCAATGCTCCGGAAAGGGCGCAAGCGATGGTTTTCATTCTAATCTTCATGTCCATCGCTTCCGTTAGGCTTTTCTGGATAAAAGATCCCGCGTCTGCACTCAGAGACCTTTCACCGGCTGTCATCGGGATACTGTATATCCCCGCTCTGCTGCTGCCTCTGTGGTATCTGCGCCTCATCGGGTACGAGTGGATATTTCTGCTCTGCCTTTGCGTCTGGAGTGCCGATACCTTTGCATATTATATCGGAAGCAGCATCGGCAAAAGAAAACTCCTTAAGGAAGTGAGCCCGAACAAAACGATCGAAGGGGCAATCGGTTCCATTGGCGGCGGTATATTTGCAGCAGTAGTTTTTGGGAGTTTCCTGATCAAGGGATTCGGAATACTCAAGCTCGGATGGATTGGCGCCGTACTCGGCGCAGTGACTATCGTAGGAGATCTTGTTGAGTCAATGTTCAAGCGGGACGCTGGGGTCAAGGACTCGGGCAGCCTCATCCCAGGGCACGGCGGCGTCCTGGACAGGATCGACAGCTTACTTTTTGCAGGGCCGGCACTCTATCTGCTAAAGTGGCTAATATGAAAAATATAGTGGTGCTCGGATCTACCGGCTCTATCGGAAAGAACGCCCTCAATGTTATAGCGAAGTACCCCGCCCTTTTCAATGTTCGAGGTCTGGCCGCAGGACAGAATATCGGGCTGCTGAAGAAACAGATTCTTCAATTCAGGCCGGAGCTTGTTGCAGTTTCCCACCCTGAGAGTTGTTCATCACTGAAAAAAGAACTGTCGGAAAGCGGAATCAAAGTAGATGTCCTGTGTGGCAGCGAAGGTGTGAGCACATTGGCGGCTATGAGCAACGCCGACACAGTAATATCAGCGATAGTCGGTTCTGCAGGACTTCTGCCCACTCTTGCAGCTGTGAGGGCAGGGAAAGACATTGCGCTTGCCAACAAGGAAACATTGGTCATGGCAGGGGATATTATCAACGCCGAGATGAAGAAGTCAGGTGCAAGACTCCTTCCTGTGGACAGTGAGCACAGCGCTCTTTTCCAATGCATGAACGGCTGCAACAAGGACTCCATCAGAAGATTGATTCTAACCGCATCGGGCGGGCCATTCTTCGGCAGAAGCGCCGAGGAACTGACTAACATAGCGGTGTCCGATGCCCTTCGCCATCCCAACTGGCAGATGGGAAGGAAGATTTCTATCGATTCAGCTACGCTTATGAATAAAGGGCTCGAGGTCATCGAAGCCAGAGCCCTCTTCGACATTCCCCTGCACAAGATCGACGTTCTCGTACATCCTCAAAGCATAGTGCATTCCATCGTCGAATTCGCTGACGGCAGCTGCATGGCGCAACTGTCCAACCCTGACATGAAGGGTCCTATAGCATATGCCCTGTCTTATCCGGAAAGATTGAATGATGTGATGGAGCCTCTAGCATGGGAAAAACTCTCGGGCCTCACCTTTCACAAACCCGATACCTCTGCATTTCCATGTCTGTCACTCGCCTATGAAGCAGCCGAAAGAGGCGGCACCATGACTGCAGTGCTGAACGCTGCGAACGAAGTGGTAGTCCATGCTTTTCTTGCTGGTCATATAGGCTTTACGGATATAGCTGCTATAATAAGAAAGGTCTTGGAAGCCCATGACGTGAAAGAAGCGCGGCAGCTCGACATAGTGCTTGAAGCCGACCGATGGGCACGGATTAAAGCAGCGGAGGTCCTGAAAACTTGAGCATAATATTGGCAGCAGTACTCTTCGGCGTTCTTATTTTCGTACACGAACTGGGACACTTCGTGTTTGCCAAGTTGAGCAACGTCAAGGTAATCAAATTCTCTCTCGGCTTCGGGCCGCGAGTCGTAGGCAAGAAAATAGGCGAGACCGAATACGTGATCTCGGCCCTCCCTCTTGGTGGATACGTCAAGATGTACGGTGAAGATGTCGGGGACGAAATCGAAACACATGACATTGAGCGTTCGTTCAAGGCACAGAAGCTCTGGAAAAAAGCTGCGATCGTTCTCGCAGGTCCCCTATTCAATATCCTCCTTACATTCGGCCTCTACACATCGTTGCTAGCTGTCGGCATCGAGGTCCCTGTCCCTGACCTGAAGAATCTTATGCCGATAGTGGATGAGGTAGACCCCGCCTATCCCGCGGCGACTGCCGGCATGCAGAAGGGAGATAAGATCACAAAGATCGGCGACACCGAAATAAACACGTGGATCGACATTGTAAACATTGTAGGCATGAACCCGAATAAACCTCTTGAGTTCACTGTTCAGCACGGCACTGAACTGCGCAAATTCACCATTACGCCGCTTGCAGTGCAGCAGACCCTCAAGTCTGGCAAAACAATCAGCATCGGCCGCATTGGCATCAAGAAAACCGGGCAGGGGCTATACACGGTCGTTGGAAGCCCGTCCTTGCTCGATGCTCCAGTCCAAGGTGCGTATGCAACGTATAAAATGGGTACCGTAATATTCGATTCGCTCTGGATGACCCTGAGCGGCGAAATATCTGTAAAGAATCTAGGCGGGCCGATAAGCATCTTTTCGGAATCTAGCAAGGCCGCATCGGCAGGCGCCATTACCTATTTTCTTTTTATGGCCCTCGTCAGCGTCAACCTGGGCGTCTTGAACATACTGCCAATACCAGTTCTTGATGGAGGGCATCTGCTCTTCATGGCTGTCGAAGCGGTAAGAGGCAAGCCCGTGAGCGACACCGCCATCGCTATTTCACAGCGGATAGGCATCGCGCTGCTCCTTGCGCTGATGGCGCTTGTCATGTACAACGATATGTTCAGGCTATTTGCCGGTAAGGTCATGCCCTGATGAAACCTGCCACAATCAGATACCTTTACTCTTCAGGAGGAGTGATCTTCAGAAGATTGGACGACCACTTCGACGTTGCTCTCATCGCAACAAAAAACCGGACGGTTTGGACACTTCCCAAGGGGATAATCGACAAAAATGAAAGCGCCGAAATGGCAGCTGTAAGAGAGATACAAGAAGAGACTGGCCTTACAGGGTCGATTGTCGAACGGCTCGGGGATAAGTCCTACTGGTTTTATCTCAAGGATGAAAACGCCAAATGCAAGAAGACAGTGGCCTATTTCCTCCTCAAACATGTCTCGGGTGAAACAAACAATTTCAGCTGGGAAGTCGATGAAGCGGGGTGGTTTCCTCTCGACGAAGCTATAGAGATGCTTCACTACAAAAGCGATAAAGAGATCCTGACCAATGCAAAAGTAAAACTGACACAACCGGAATGATGGGCACAATACTTTCCCGCGAAAACTTGAAAGAGGAGCTCGCGAGGCTCAAAGAACAAGGGAAGCAAATCGTCTTCACCAACGGCTGCTTCGACATTATACATATCGGCCATATCCGTTACCTGAGGGCAGCGAAAGCACTGGGAGATGTTCTTGTCATCGGCCTTAATTCAGATGTCTCAGTCGGCAGGCTGAAACCAGGCCGTCCGGTGACTCCTGAAGACCAGAGGGTCGAAGTGCTCTCAGCACTCGTCATGGTTGATTATGTAACTGTTTTTGACGAGGACACGCCGTACGATTTAATTAATTTGCTCAAGCCTGATGTCCTCGTCAAAGGCGGCGATTGGAAGAAGGAAGATATCGTAGGCGCGGACCTCGTTGCGGAAGTACATAGCCTTCCATTCACCTGCGGCATATCAACTACAAACATCATTCGGAAAATCAGGGCTCTCGAAGTTTGAAGTGCACACCCCTCTGATTCGTCATCGAATTGCAAAAAAAAGCTCCGCGGGGTAAATTATACTAAGTACTTTCTTACGGAGGTGACTTATGGATGCGCTGGTGACAAAAAAGTCGACTGACTCCGGTTTGTCAGCTGGGATCATGACGGAAATATTACAGCTTGTAACCTTCAGGCTCGGCAATGAAGACTATGCCGTCAATATACTGAAGGTCCAGGAAATCAACCGCATGAAGGAAATAACCCGAGTTCCAAATACTCCACCCTATGTCGAGGGCGTCATTAATCTAAGAGGCAAGGTAATGCCGGTCATAAACCTCCGCAACAAATTCGGTCTTGCTGATAAGGACAACGACAGCCATTCTAGGATAATGATCATGGACATCCAGGGGATTACGATGGGTCTTGTAGTGGATGCTGTATCAGAAGTCCTGCGGATACCCGCCAATGTCGTCGAACCGACACCCCCGATGGCTTCGAATATCAGCACCGAGTATATCAAGGGCATTGCTAAGCTCGAAGACAGGCTTATCATACTCCTGGACATAGATATGCTGGTCGGCAAGGCTGAAGAGACCTCAATGATAGAGGCAGTAAAAAGCTTGACACCTTGACATCTTCCTTGACATCCTCCTGCCCCATAAATGGGACAGGACTCCCCACAGCCTAAGCTGCGAGTAAGTTCACAGAAGCAGCAGGTTTCATTGAGTCCGGCCACGTCCCTATGAGGACTTACGTGCTACGAGCAGGCATGCCGCGTGGACCGCTATCCCTTCTTCTCTTCCTATGAATCCCATCTTTTCGTTCGTCTTTGCCTTGATACTGATAATGCCTAACGGGATGCCAACCCCGCAGATTGCCTGCTTCATGTCCTCAATATGCCCAGCCAGCTTCGGCCTTTCAGTAATGACAATTGAATCGATCCAGGCTATCTCATAGCCTTCATTAGCGGTATCTTCCACTATCTGCTTCAGCATTCGAAGACTTGAAGCATCCTTCCACCGGTCATCAGTATCCGGGAAGTGACTTCCGATATCTCCCTTGCCCAAGGCCCCCAAGAGCGCGTCGGTTATGGCGTGGCAGAGAGCATCTCCGTCAGAATGGCCGAGCAATCCCCTGTCACATGGGATTTCTATGCCTCCCAAAACCAATTTCCGTCCCTCGACAAGCCGGTGTGAATCATACCCTATGCCGATGCGCATGCTTATTACCTCGACGCCGACTTCTGTATTTTCAGAAGTGCCTCCGCGATGAATATATCTTCGGGAGTCGTTATTTTAATGTTGCAGTAGGAACCTTTGACGATCTTTATCCGCCCCCCGCATCGCTCTACAAGAGACGCATCGTCAGTTCCATAGAACTGTTCGCTCCTGGCCTTCTCGTGTGCTTCCATGATGACATTGTAAGGGAACACCTGCGGCGTCTGAATTGCATAGAGGACATTGCGCTCCAAAGTCAGCCTGACTATCGTCTCGTCGGCGCCTGAAGCCCCTGCGCAGGAACTAGCCTCCTTGATGGTGTCTTTAACAGGGACGCCGGCTACAACGCCTTCCCATTCTCCGACCCCACGGATTGCTGAGGTAACAATGTCTGCATCCGCAAACGGCCGTCCTCCATCATGAATGAGCACAAGCGACCCCTTGTCAGAGACCGCCCGGAGACCATTATATACCGAATCCTGTCGCTCCTTTCCACCAGGCATAATCTGCTTGACCTTCCTAATCCCATATGCATCGATCAATTCAGCGGCAGTCAAGATGTCGTCTTCCTTGACCACCGGGATGATCTCGTCAATCTCGCTGATGGATTGCAGGAGTTCAAGAGTCCAAATGATTATCGGTTTGCCGGCAAGGATAAAGAAAGGCTTGTTCTTATTGGTGCCAAACCGTTTGCCGATGCCTGCGGCGGGCACCAGGGCAAAAACCCTCTTGTAATCTCTACTCATCTTCCCTAACTTTTGCGAAGATCATCCTTCCCGCCGTTGTCTGAAGAACACTCGTAACCGTCAAGTCGACCGTCTTACCGATCAACTTCCGCGCATTCTCGACCACCACCATCGTACCGTCATCCAGGTAAGCAACGCCCTGGTTGTGCTCCTTCCCTTCTTTGGAGATAAAGAGATTTAGGGGTTCTCCAGGCAGCACTACCGGCTTGAGGATGTTGGCAAGCTCGTTGATATTCAGGACCGCCACTCCCTGCACCTGCGCCACCTTGCTCAGGTTGAAATCATTTGTAATAACCTTGGCACTGTATAGCCGCGCAAGTGCGATAAGTTTGGCGTCCACCTCTTTAATCTTGGGGAAGTCCTGCTCCACGATCTTCACATTGATATGCGCCATCTTCTGTATGCGATGAAGGATGTCTAGTCCTCTGCGTCCCTTTGTCCTGCGGATGGGATCAGGCGAATCGGCGATGTACTGAAGTTCCTGCAGGATGAACTGCGGCAGAATGAAGGTGCCCTCGACGAAGCCAATCTCAATCACATCGGCGATCCTGCCATCGATGATTACGCTTGTATCGAGTATCTTCAGATCTTCTTCCGGTTCCTGCCCCTTGAAAAGACGCATGATGGCCGGGATGGACATGTTCTTGCCCCTGCTGAGACCGATGATCAGTCCACTGTATCCCAGAACTGCGCTCAGAATGAAGAACGCCGGCACTCTGCTCTCATCGGTGATGACATAGGTTAGCGGAAAGAGAAGCAGATGGGCCGCACCGATGCCTAACCCGAGGCCGACAAGTCCTCCGAGCACCGAGCCGAACGACACTTTATCAAGTCTAGACTCGATGCCTAAAAAGATAGCTCCCAGGAAAAGCCCCGCAGCAGCCCCCTGAAAAGGAACAGCAGTCCTCAGCCCGTAAAGATAACCAGCCAGTATGAAAATAACGATAAATAGTGCACGAACGAACAGTATCAATTTTTTCACCTCTTAAGAATATGATTAAAAAAATAATAATGCCAAAAGAACAATCTTCAGTCCATATTGCTGAAATGAGACAGGCTAAAATGGCAAAAGCGGTGGCCCACATCGAAGGCGGCGCTGCATATTCAATTTCAGAAATCATATCTTTATTATAGCAATAATGCCGGAGTAGCAAACAGCTAGTTACAGGTTTCGTATCATTGAGGCTCGACGGCCGCATAGAATTTTTTTCCGCCGCGGTTCACAAATAGAAGGACATTGTCGCCCGGCTTGATCCTGGCAACTGCTTTATTAAAGTCATTGAGATTGGTTATGCGTTGCCTGTTTATTTCGCTGATGACATCACCACGGCGCAGGTTAGCCTCTTCGGAGGGAGCTCCCGAGTCAACGCTCACGATGACAACACCCTTCTCATCGTTCTCTACACCGAGCTGCTTCGCAACCGCGGGGCTCAGGTCCATAACGCGCATACCGGCCAGTGCGTTTTCGAATGCTTCCCTGCTCTGCAGAGAGCCTGCTTTTGCCTCGGCACCTTCAGCTGGCAATTCCACTACGGTCACAGTTACATGCATCTCCCTGTCCCGCCTCAATATTTTCACCTCGGCCTGTGAGCCGACATTACTTTGTGCCACCAGATTCCGCAACTGTCCTACATCCTGCATCTTCCTGCTGTTATATTCGAGTATGATATCACCCCTCATGATGCCCGCCTTCTGTGCCGGGCCGCCGTGCGCAACGTCGCTCACCAGAACTCCAGCCATCTCTGCTGCACGATATTTAAGCCCGAATTGCTGGGCCAACTCCTGTGTCAGTTCCTGTATGGTGATTCCAATCCATCCCCTCGTTACCTTCCCGGAATTGACAAGCTGTTCCATCACCGCCTTAACCATATTGCTCGGCACTGCAAAGCCGATACCTTGATATCCTCCGGTCTTAGAGAAAATGGCTGTATTTATCCCGATCAACTCACCCCTGATATTTACCAGCGGACCGCCTGAATTGCCCGGATTAATGGCAGCATCCGTCTGTATGAAGTCTTCGTAATCGGCTATGCCCACATCGGCTCTCCCCACTGCGCTCACGATACCCATCGTCACAGTATTGTTCAGCAGGAAGGGGTCACCTATTGCGAGCACGAATTCTCCAACCTGCAGCTTTTCGGCGTCGCCCCAAGGAATAACCGGAAGGTCCTTTGCATCGATCTGGATGATTGCGATATCCGTCTTGACGTCAGACCCGATTATTTTCGCCCTGAAGCTCCTCTTATCGTATAAAGTAACCTTGATCTCACTCGACTGCTCGATAACGTGACTGTTAGTAACGATATAGCCGTCGGTCGAAACAATTACTCCTGAACCAAGGCTCTGCTCCTTAAAGTTCCTAGATCTGGAGCCTGGCAATGGAGAGAGATAGTCGAAAAATTCATCATAAGGTGCTTGCTGCCGATTAACTATTTTGGTGCTGGATATATTCACCACAGCTGGAGAAACAGCCTTGACAATATCCGAAAACGCCCTGCTCGTCTCTTCAATTTGCGCCGGCACCCTGGGAGCAAAAGGATGATACCCGATCTGTCCAGCAGTGCTAATCAGATAGTAGGTTATCCCTCCCAGTAGGAATCCGCTCAGAAGGAGAATGGGGACCCATAATAATTGTTTCTTCATTTACTATTTTAACACGAACCTTCTTATATCCCCAATCCTGAGGGTTATTCTGTGCGAATCAAGATATTCCAGGAAAGGCAGGGCGAATTTGCGCGTAGTGCCTAAAAGGTCCCTGAATTCGGCTACTGTCATGTCGGGCTTGTTCGAGTAGAAATCCCTTAGCAGATCAATCATCCGGTCGTACTGCTGCTTTGCTACAAAAGTCGCGTCATTTATCCTCACAAGAGAACCTTCCTGTTCCAGAAGTTTCAGCAGGTCCCCGGCCTCGTTTTCGCTGATAGACAGCGCCTTGGCCAACTCGGCCTTAGATGATGGCTGAAATCCTTCCCTGTTAAGCATCGAGACGATTTTTTGCTTCACACCTTGATCTGCCGTCGTCAGCGAGACCCGGAAACTCTTGAGCCTGACCATCTCTTTATCCAGAGCAAGCTCTTCAATCATAGGCAGGAGCTCGAATATCTCATCCCCTGCCTTGACTTCAAGCCTGAGCCTGGCCTTCAGCTCTTCTTTCGGCATTCCGCTCTTCAGCTGGTTTGCTGAATGGAACTGCTCCAGAAGTGATTTGAGCGCTTCCCTGAATGCCCCGAAACTCTCTTTGTGAAAAAGCGTATTGTGAATCCTGATGAGAAAACCTTTGCCGACGAGCCTGTCGATAGTTGAGTCAATCTCCGGGAGATTGACATGGAACCATCCCTCAATCTGCGGTATCTTGCAACCCTGCGCCCGGAATCTTTTTACGAGAGTTTCGATCTTTTCTGAAAGAGTACCCTTTTCGAACAGTTCGAGATCATCGGTGCCCATCTTCTTCTTTCTCCGGAGAGGATGAGGGTCCAGTATCGCACCTCCGCCGATGGTCTCAAGCGGAGAGAATCTCCTTATAATATACCGGTCGCCCGAAAGTGTAACTACCGGGTCTTCAAGCCTGAACTGACAGTAACAAGATTCTCCCGCCTTCACTTCATCGCTGCCGTAAATAATGATTCTGGCAATAGTCTCTGACGTGCCTGCATAAAAGTGCACTCTGTTTCTGCTCTTTACCACAGGAGCATCCTTCAGCATTTCGAGTTTAGCATCGATCGTCTGGGTCGGAACAAACCTGTCCGGTGCCACTACAACGTCTCCCCTGTTGAGCAGTTCGCGATCGACTCCCTGCAGGTTGAGCCCTATCCTCTGCCCGGCGTATGCCTTCTCGACGCTCTGCCCGTGGGTCTGAAGCCCCCGCACCCGGCTCTTGATGCCGGAAGGCAGTATTTCGACCGGGCTGTCGAGAGTCATCGTTCCGGAGAGTGCGGTACCGGTAACAACGGTTCCGAATCCCTTCAACGTGAAAACCCTGTCGATAGGCAGCCTAAAGATACCATGGATAAGTTTTGGCCGCACACCGACCGCAAGGCTTCTTACTTTTTCTTTCAGGAGCTCGAGGTTGAGGCCGGTCTTTGAAGATACAGGAATAACCTCGGCATTTTCGAGGAATGTGCCTTCTACGAACTTTTTCGCGTCATCCGACACAAGCTGCAGCCATTCCTCGTCGACAAGATCGGCCTTCGTGATGACAACGATACCAGCCTTGATCCTAAGTAGTTCGCAGATGGCGAGATGCTCCCTGCTTTGAGGCATCACTCCCTCATCGGCGGCTATTACGAGCAGGACGATATCAATGCCGCCCGCGCCAGCAAGCATGTTCTTGATAAGACGCTCATGGCCCGGCACATCGACGATACCGACGGTAAGTTTGTCCTCAGGGTAAGATAGATTAGCGAAACCGAGATCGATTGTGATCCCTCGCTCCTTCTCCTCTTTCAGCCGGTCGGGGTCAACGCCAGTCAGTGCCTTGACCAGGGAGCTTTTACCGTGATCGATGTGTCCTGCGGTCCCAAGGATTACACTTTTTATCTCGACGCTGCCGCCGGATGATCTGCCAGGAGATGGATCTCCTGCCTTTGCAGTAGCCATTACCTGCTTCCCGTCACAAACGAGTTGAATCCCATTAGAATCTTCAGCCCTGTCTCCTGACTCTTTTCCGGATGGAACTGAGTTGCAAATATATTGTCTTTCCAAATCATCGAACAAAAGTCAAAACCGTATTCAGTCTTAGTTGCGATGATGCTCTTATCCTCCGGCACGACATAGAAAGAATGGACAAAATAGAAATATGACTTGTCGGGTATATCAGCGAAAATGGGCGGCCGCCTCTCGATCTTCGCCGTGTTCCAGCCCATGTGTGGAATCTTCAATAGTTCCTTATCGCTGCCAAGTGAGTCGAAATTGAAGCGCACTACCTTTCCCGGGAAAAGGTCGAGGCCCTTGCAGGCGCCGAATTCCTCCGACTCTGTAAAGAGCAGCTGAAGCCCGAGGCATATCCCAAGAAAAGGCTTGCCCTTGTTGATCTCATCGAGTATTACATCGATGAGGCTCAGCTTGTCGAGATTAGCCATGCAGTCCTTAAAAGCACCGACCCCCGGCAGCACGATACCCTTTGCGTCTGCTATTACGCGAGGGTCCGCCGTGATTCTGACATCAGCACCGACCTTGAGAAATCCCTTCTCGACGCTCCTTATATTACCCATGCCATAGTCTACGATAGCTATCATGTTTTTCATTTTACCACAGCAAAAGGAGTTTTAGTGACATCCTCTCAGTCAAAGACTGCGGGCATCCTCCTAGTTCAGAACAGCAGACCACGCTGACGTCCTTTGGAGACTCAGGATTTATCAGTTGCCAGGCAATAGCTGTTGGCGGAAGGGGGGGACGGCGCTTCTCAGATAATGGTTTATGCGCTCATTGCACTGAAACCGCACTGATGACAGTTGAATGTTCTTACGGAAAGCGATAGCCCATCCTTAAAGACATAGCCGCAACAGGAACAGGTCCGTGTCACATCCCTCTGTCCGAATTACTCAACCTGCCTACATTGCCTTTCGGCCTCGCAAGTAAGGTGTCCACTGAGTTTCCGCATTGGGGGTTATCGTTTTAGACCCGAGAGACTGTAGTAGTTTGACTTGGCCGTGCGCTTCTGTCCTTTACGGAGACTCTCACCATTGCCCGCACGAATGGGAATATACCCTATTTCTTAATGCCCATTCGCTTCTGGATAACGGCTGTGATTTCATCAGCCATCGCCTTCGTAAATCCATACTCCTCGCCTTCGACCATGACCCTGATCATCGGCTCTGTGCCGGACGGACGGACCAGGATTCTCCCCTTGTCGCCAAGCTTGCGGGTGCAGTCGTCAATTACCTTTACCACGTCCAGATGGTCCTTGTAATTCTTCCCTTTAACAACAGTAACATTCTTAAGCACCTGCGGATACATATAGATGTCTGCTGTCATTTCCGACAGAAGCCGGTTTTTTTTGCGCATGAGATAGAGCAACTGCAATGCCGTTATCGGTCCGTCCCCGGTAGTATTGTAGTCAAAGAAGATCATGTGGCCGGACTGTTCACCGCCCAGGTTGTATCCTCCCCTGATCATCTCCTCCACAACATAGCGGTCTCCCACCTTCGTCCGTATGAGCTTGATGCCAATGCCAGCAAGGTATTTTTCGAGCCCAAGATTGCTCATTACAGTTGCAACTACACTGTCTCCCTTCAGCCTGCCTTCGCGACTCATCTCTGGGGCGCATATACCCATTACCAGGTCGCCGTCCACTGTGTTGCCCTTATCATCGATGAAGAGCGTCCTGTCAGCGTCGCCGTCATGGGCGATACCCACATGCGCGCCGTTTTCCTTCACGCGCTGCGACAGCTGGTCAAGATGCATGGATCCGCAATTTAGATTGATATTGACTCCGTCAGGATCGTCGTTGATCGAGATCACTTCGGCCCCGAGTTCATGCAGCAGATTCGACGTGATCTTATAAGCTGCACCGTTGGCACTGTCCACTACAACCTTCAGTCCATCAAGGTCGATCCCCCTGGGGATGGAGGATTTGACATATTCGATATACCTGCCAGCCGCGTCATCCAGCCGGAAGGCCTTGCCTATCCGGTCGCCCGTTGGTTTTTTCAATGGGAAGCTCTCGTCCTGAACAAGCCTCTCGATCTCTTTTTCGATATCATCCGACAACTTAAATCCGGATGAGGAGAATATTTTGATGCCGTTGTCCTCAAATGGATTGTGCGATGCCGAGATCGCGACACCCGCGTCAAGCCTCAACGCCCTTGTGAGAAAGGCGATTCCGGGCGTCGGTATAGGGCCGACAAGAGTCACGTCCATACCCATGGAGCATATGCCTGCCGTAAGCGCACTCTCGATCAGATAGCCCGATATCCTGGTGTCCTTGCCTATCAGAATCTGATGCCTTCCATGGTCATCCCTAAGAACGGACGCGGTCGCCATTCCAACCCTCAGAACATTTTCAGGAGTCATGGGCGACCGGTTCACCTTGCCGCGTATTCCGTCGGTCCCGAACAGTTTCATCTATTTGCTCCTCCTTATAATTACTTTGGTCATAACATCCGGTGTCTTTATGCGCACATTGCGCCCGTTTGCATCAACGCGAACGTTTTGAGAGATGTCGGCATCAAGCCCCGTGATATCGAGCGGCTCTGTGCGCAGAACCGAGAGATTCGCCATTTCCGTTTTGGCACCTTCGACCCTGACAATTGGAGGAGAAACGGTGATCTTATAGATCTCGTATCCCCTGGCAGGCTGACCTACAACATATGGTTTAATCTCTATGTCCTTGGAAACAGACTCGTCTAGCGTCACCCTGACATATGTCGGGTCTATCCTAAGGATCTTGACATTTGCAGGAATCTTGACATCGTTGGTGTCGAAATAATAGCTCGTGTCTCCTTTCTTGCCGTTCGACAGATCGACTATTACGCGCACATCGGACGGTTTGAGGGCGCTCAGGACGCTTTCATGCCCGCGGATATTGACGGACACCTTCCTGATATTCTGTTTCAGTATCTCGAGGCCCTGAGGGACATTCTTAAATTCGAGCTGCGACTCGACAGTCGTCTCGGACTGTCCTCGATAGGTTATGAAGAACCAGAGCGATACGGCAATAACTACCGACAGGAGTTTGAATCCCGTATTGCCGAAGAGCATCTCCTTTGCTTTCAACCCTTAACCTCCGTTCTTCTTTCTAGAGGCCTTGGCCTTCTTTAAGTCGGCCCTCGATTTTTTCTGTTCTGTAAATAATTCGGTAAGCGCGTCACGCAACGTCCCCATGTCAAGCGGGGAGTTTAGTTTGCCATCCATGGCCATAGAGACGTGTCCGGTCTCCTCCGAGACGATGACCGCCACTGCATCGGTTTCTTCTGTTACCGCTATGCCAGCCCTGTGCCTGGTACCAAATGCCTTTCCGACTGCTGTGCCAAGCCTTATGGGCAGGAAGCATCCGGCCGCGACTAGCCGGTTCCCTCGGATCACTATTGCGCCGTCATGTATCGGAGAAGAGGGATGGAAGATGCTAAGCAGCAACTCCTTCGTAACCTTCGCGTCGAGCGGTGTGCCTATCTCGACATATTCCCTCAGGCTCACCTCACGTTCAATTACGATCAACGCTCCTATCTTTCGGTTAGCAAGCGCTATGGCTGCCTTTACAATCTCATCCAGGGATTTAAGTTCTTCAGCCGACGTGAAGCTCGGCAAGAGGGGCGATTCGCCCATCTGCGCCAGGGCTCGCCTGATCTCAGGCTGAAATAGTACGATGACCGCTATGACTAGCTGGGACCAGAAACTCTGGAGCAGCCAATCGATGGTATAAAGCTGCAAGTACTTCGCAAGGATCAGGGCTATAAGCAGAAACCCAAAGCCTACGATCATCCTCGCGGCAATGGTCCCTTTTATGATCAGCAAAATACGATACAGGATTATTGAGACAAGGGCGATATCGACTATATCCTGCCACCTAATCTGTCTCAATAAGTCAAACAATTGCCCTCTCCCGGATTTATGAAATAACTGCCTGGTTTATCTTGATGTTCATCCGCTTCTTGATCCCGTCAACGTAAGAGCGTATCGCCGCATTGCGCATATTGTAGATCATAGTCTGTTTGAGCATTGCAGCCTTTGCCGCATCCTCCGGAGTCCCCGCGATGTCGGCGGGCGTTACATCCACGCTCGAAGCGATTATCCTTCGCATCTTGTCTATGGCAAGCTGATCGCGGAGATTGCCTTCATACATTTCGGGCGTCATCCTGTTTAGCGCCAGTGTCTTAAGATATATATCATTTTGGAAAGCGCCGTTGCGCATGAATCTGGGATCAGTTACTATCGCCTGCTGGAGTTCTTCATCGGATGCCGTCAACCCGAGTTCTTTGGCTGAAGCAATGAGAACGCGTTCTTGTATCATGCCATCGAGCACCATATTCTTGAGATTCAGCTTCTTCTCAATCTCGTCAAGGTTCTGTCCCTTATACATCTCCCGGTAAGCATCGCGCGTTCTTTCGTAAGTCCTCCAGAAGTCCTCCACGCTTATTTTCTCTTTGCCAATTTCCGCAACGCTCACGCTTGCAGACTTGTCGACGCCGCCGACACCCCAGAATATGAAGGTGATAATCACTACCAAAAAAAGCACATAGAAATAACGCGCATGTCTGCGCATGGACTGTAACATCTTCAATACCTCCTGCTGAAATAGTCTTCAAGAATCGCCCGATGGTCAAATGCGATATCCTCGGGCAGATTGTCTTTCGTAAAAACTGCGGCATCAGCAGCATCGTCAGCAGCCTGCAGGTCCCCCTTGCCCCTGGCTATGAAAACAACACTGATTGTATGGAATCTGGGGTCCCGGTCCGGAGCCGAATAAGCATGGAATTGCCTCACAAGTTCAGCCGTGAGTCCGGTCTCTTCCTTAGCCTCTCTGACCGCAGCATCTTCAAGGGACTCGCCGTAATCTACAAACCCTCCAGGAATGGCCCAGCCATAGGGAGGATTGCGGCGCCTTACAAGAATAACCCCTCCGCTGTACTCGATGATGATATCAATCGTGGGAAATGGGTTCCTTGGTGCAACCATTCAGTTACTTATCGCCGCTCTCCGACTTTAGCTCTACGTTCTTTTCGGGGATGATCGTCGATATGGCGTGCTTGTAGATTAGCTGTTCGTTGACATCTTTGAGAAGGACGACGAAATTATCGAAGCCTTTGACAATACCCTTCAGTCTCACGCCATTGGTGAGAAAGACGATGACCGGTATCCTGTCCTTGCGCAGCTGATTGAGAAAAAGGTCCTGAAGATTATGATTCTTGTTCTCCGGTATAGCCACTCGCTCCTCCTTTCCCCGAAAAAAATGCCCTGCCTTACCCTGATCACCGTTAAAATAGCATGCGCATATCACATGTACTCACTTTATAACATAAATGATTTTGCTCAATAATTCAAGCACTCACTGCCTTGTGTTATAATGGAAATATAGGCATCGATAGAAGCCCGATGCGTGGTAGGACTGCTGTCCCGGCCCGATTGATCACAACATTAACGGAGAAGAAAAATGCCCATCTTCGAATATAAATGCTCAGCTTGCGGTCTTGAATTCGAGAAACTCGTTTTCGGGAAGACCACTGTATCGTGTCCGGAATGTGTTTCCGAAAAAGTCGTAAAAAAATTCTCGACCTTCGGCATGAGCGGTGTCGAGAAGCAAACCTCCTCGGGATGCTCAAGTTGCAGTTCCGGCTCCTGCAGTTCCTGCAAGTAGGAGGGATTCCGACAATATGGAAATAACTGCTTCTGGCCTCCCGCTATGCTAGCCCTACGATTCCTCACTCCGGATGATAGGGATGCGTCAAAAGCTTTATGGCGATACCTTTGAAGACTTCCATTCCAGCCCATTGAATCGTGAACACTGCAGATCAAATATAACAATTCCCCAATGGATAGGGTTTCTCGTTGAGAGGGGGTCTGGTGGAGTTACACACGGAATTCAAAGTTTTTTTTCTCGCCTGTTGACCTTGGGTATTTCAAATAGGCAAACTATAGATATACCTTAATCGGGAAACTCAATGGGCGACAGCGAATTCAAATTAAGCGAAGGCCTTGAACAGAAGGTGCGGCAGGAGACAAGGGAACCTTCGCTTTACCGTGTTATCCTGCTGAACGACGATTATACGACCATGGAATTCGTGGTCCATGTACTCGAAACGATATTCAGTAAGACGCCGCCGGAGGCGACACAGATTATGCTGAGCGTCCATAAAAAGGGCTCAGGGGTATGCGGAGTATTCACGCGGGAAATCGCCGAGACGAAGCTTGCCGCGGTCCGCAGCGCTGCACGTGAAAATGGCTATCCGCTTAAATGCATTATGGAGAAAGAATGATAAACAAGGAACTCGGGCTTACGCTCGATGCGATTATAAAAGACGCAAAAAGCAGGCGGCATGAATATCTAACTGCGGAGCATCTGCTCTTCGCAGTCATTCATGACGAAACCGGCATCGACATCATCACGGGCTGCGGCGGCAATGTTCTCAAGATCAAGGCCGCGCTGGAAGATTTCTTCGAAAAAACCATACCCCTCCAGACTGCTAAGAACAGCGCAAATCCACTGCCTACAGTGGGGTTCCAGAGGGTGATCCAGCGTGCGCTGAATCATGTGCACTCGGCTGAAAAAAATGAGGTTGATTCAGGCGACATCTTGGCCGCACTCTTTGAGGAGGAGGATTCTCACGCTGTCTATTTTCTGGAGAGTGAAGGGATTTCCCGTATGGCGGTGCTGGAGTTCATCTCACATGGCTTGTCCAATATGTCCAATATCTCAGGGGCGAGCGGAAATGAGTCCGATGCCGAAACGCCCGAAGATACGCACTCTCATGAATGTGAAACACCGTGTCCTGACCAAAAGATAAAGCCTTCAAAAGACCCTCTGAAACTCTTCACGATAAATCTGGTTGAAAAGGCCGCAGAGGGTACCATCGATCCCCTAGTGGGCCGCGAAGCCGAGGTCAAAAGGACCATCCAGGTACTTTGCAGGCGGAGAAAAAATAATATCGTATTGGTCGGCGAACCAGGAGTCGGCAAGACCGCCATCGTCGAGGGTCTAGCCTTGCAAATATACCTTGGCGAAGTGCCCACTGCATTGAAGGACTCGAGGATATTCTCTCTCGACATGGGAGCCCTCCTTGCTGGAACCAAGTACCGTGGCGATTTTGAGGCCCGCCTAAAGGCAACGATAAAGGAGCTCGAAAATATCCCGGGCGCAATACTCTTCATCGACGAAATACATACGATTGTCGGAGCAGGCGCCACCAGCGGCGGATCGATGGATGCTTCCAATATCTTGAAGCCTGTGCTCAATTCGGGAAGACTTCGCTGCATCGGAGCCAGCACGTATGAAGAATATAAAAACCACTTTGAAAAAGACCGGGCCCTTTCGCGGAGATTCCAGAAGATAGAGATTCAGGAACCCTCCATCGACGAGACTATAGCGATCCTAAAGGGACTGCGCCCTTATTACGAGAACTTCCACGGAGTCACTTACACCGACAGCGCCGTCAAGGCTGCTGCGGAACTTTCCGCAAAGCATATCAACGACAAGTACTTGCCGGACAAAGCAATCGACGTAATCGACGAGGCCGGGGCAACGTGCAAACTACTCGAACGCGAAAAATCAGGAACGGTCGTCCGAGTAGGTGAGATAGAGAGCATCGTTGCAGGCATCGCAAAGATTCCGTCCAGAAACATCTCGGCATCGGACACCGAAAAGCTGAGGCACCTCGAAGATGAGTTGAAGCTTGCAGTCTTTGGCCAGGACAGTGCTATCCATTCTCTTGTGTCCGCCATCAAGCGGTCACGTGCAGGGTTGAGCATGCCTGAAAAGCCGATAGGCTCATTCCTTTTCACGGGTCCTACCGGTGTCGGCAAGACCGAGGTCTCGAAGCAGATGGCTGCTGCACTTGGGGTTGCATTCACTCGCTTTGACATGAGCGAGTATATGGAGAAACACGCGGTTGCACGTATGATCGGCGCACCGCCGGGCTACGTGGGATTTGACCAGGGAGGTCTCCTTACAGACACGATCAGGAAGCACCCTTATTCGGTGCTTCTGCTCGACGAGATTGAAAAGGCCCATCCGGATATCTTCAGCATCCTGCTTCAGGTAATGGACTATGCAACCCTGACAGATAACAACGGCAAGAAGGCAGATTTCCGCAACGTTATCCTGATTATGACCTCCAATGCTGGCGCAAAGGATATGGATAAGGGCTCTATAGGCTTCGGCGACAGGGACAGGGATACGCAGGCAAAAAGCCGCGATGCGATCACAAAGCTCTTCAATCCGGAGTTCAGGAATAGGCTCGACGCTATAATAACTTTCAACCCACTCAATCCCGTCATCATGAAGAAGGTCGTGGACAAGTTCATCGAAGAACTGCGGCATCAGTTGTTGCGCAAGAAGGTGAAGGTGGTGCTCTCCGATGAAGCCCGCGACTGGCTTGCGGAGAAGGGCTACGACCCCCGCTACGGTGCCCGCCCGCTGTCTCGACTCGTTCAGACCGAGATAAAAGATGCACTGTCCGAAGAGGTGCTCTTCGGCAAACTCAAAAAAGGCGGTACTGTCCGTATCGACCTGAAAGAGGGGCACCTTGATTTCAGTTATGCTTAGACTCCCATCTATCTGTATGCAGAAGTGACAGTACTCAAAAACATACCGAATTTTTTATAATGCGATAGCAACCCGTATTCAGGGAGAGATTGTTGGAGCAGACTTGGTACCATCATGAGTATGATCCAATTGACTGTCATTAGAATATTCAAAGGCATTGTTATTAAACCTTTGGTACATCCCTATAAAGACTTGTTTGGAGAAGTCTTTATACATCTTTAGGATTGATTATTTTATGCCCATCTTTAGACTGACCGACAACCTCGACTTTCCTTCTCCTGAACTTGCAGAGCATGACGGCCTGCTAGCAGTTGGCGGCGATCTGAGCGTAGACAGGCTCATTCTCGCTTATTCCATGGGCATCTTCCCATGGTACTCCGATGGGTATCCAATACTCTGGTGGTCCCCAGATCCTCGTATGATATTAATTCCCAAAGAACTGAAGGTTTCGCGAAGCTTGAGGCAAACCATAAAAAAAGGCGTCTATAAGATTACGATGAATCAGGCCTTCGAGCAGGTCATAAGCCACTGCGCCAACATTCCCAGGGGCGAAGGCAACGGGACATGGATTACCGCCGAGATGAGGGCGGCCTATATACTGCTACACAAGGCCGGATATGCCCACTCTGTGGAGGCGTGGAACGGCAATGAACTCGCTGGCGGTCTTTACGGGGTCATACTGGGGAAGGCTTTTTTTGGTGAATCGATGTTTGCAAAGAAGAGCAATGCCTCGAAAATGGCATTCGCAAAGCTGGTAGAACTGCTGTCAGAGCGCGGATTTGAGCTGATCGACTGCCAAGTGTCCACGCAGCACCTTAGGAGCGTAGGAGCACGTGAAGTCCCGCGCACTGAATTTCTGGAGATGCTGAAAAAAGCCATCTCCCTTTCCTGAATCCCGACTTCTGGCTTTCGATTTCCGGCTTTATTATTCAGGCCCCTTGAAGGGACTCTCCCTCAATATTTCGTCGAGCTTAAGAGGCTTCTCCTTCATGACAAAATCGGCAAGCCCGGTGTCCTCAGTAGTCTTTGCGCCCCTCTTCCAGGTTCCTGTCCACGAAACATAGACATGCACCGTATCACCATAAATCTCTACCAGCACGGGGTTAAAAGTAAGTTCCACTGAATCAAAACTAGTATCCACAGTGGGGACGCTCGGATACCCCTGCTTTGTAGTGTAACGTTCGATGACGTCGCGGTCATTTTTGAGATAGGCTTCCCTTAACTTGTCAGCCACGGCAAATGCCTCAATCGTGAGCCTCGAATCGGGCGAAACCTTCTTCACCTCTTTTTTCCCGCAGGCAACCATAAAAAACACAAGAAGTATCAAACCGACGGTAAGTAACCGTTTCATTTATGTTATCCTCCGACCAAGATGATGGCATTACAGGCTTAAGGATTATATACGATTTGGGCACATTAAATGAAGGGATGCCCCAAAAGAGCTATGCTATACTTATTGATGCAGCTCGTTTGTCAAAATAGAAAGGCTTACCATGACTATTCCATTGAGGAAACCGTCGAAGCCGGCATGTCGCTCGTCGGCACCGAGGTAAAATCCCTGAGGGAAGGCAAAGCTAACCTGAAGGACAGCTATGTTCTGGTCAAGGACTCTGAGGCCTTTCTTTTCAACTGTCATATCAGTCCTTACAGCCACGGCAACATCATGAACCATGACCCATTGAGAAACCGGAAACTCCTGCTCCACAAAAAAGAAATAATCCGACTTCAGGGAAAAATCGCACAGAAGGGATACACCCTGATACCGTTAAAGATATATTTCAAGGGCGGTCGTGCCAAGGTCGAGGTCGGCCTCGCCAAAGGGAAAAGAGAGTTTGAAAAGCGGGAATCGATCAAGGAGCGTGAAGCTAACCGCGAGATCGAAAAAGCGATGAAGAGCCGGAGCCGATAGAGACCGCTGCCGTCCTTGAAGGTTAACCCCGATTTTTGCGACCCAGAAAATATACGGCGGAAGCCCCGATGGCGCAGAACAGACCGCCCGCCTGCAATGCGTGGCCAGACCCCACCCGTTGGGCGATGAAGCCCATCCAAAAGCTTCCGATTGGCATGCTCCCGCCAAAAACCAGAGCCCAAATGCCCATAAGCCTTCCTCTCAGGTGATCAGGGGATTGGGTTTGGATGATGCTATTGCCGACGGAAAAAAATAGGATGATGCCGAACCCGGCGAAGAAAAGAAGGAAGGCCGCGCCGACCGGTTGATGGGTGAAGCCGAAAAGGATGATGAAAGCTCCATAAATGCCAGTGCCGGTGTATAGCGTTTTAACGCGGACGATACGGGATCCTTGGGCTGCGACGAATAAAGCGGCTGTGCAAGCGCCGAGGCCATTCAGGGCTAAAAGCCAACCATAGCCTTGGGCGTCCATATTCAATTGGGTTACCACGAAGGCAGCTAGCTGGGACTGGTAGGCCCAACCTCCTAGTCCCATAATGAAAAGCAGGATTACCGCCTGGGCTATGGTGGAATTTGTTTTTAAATATTTGAATCCTTCTAAAGTATATTTCCAGTCGGCTTTTACCTTTTCAGGTGCGTAGTGCGATGCGGGAAGCTGGATTTTGTGAATCGCGTAAAGGACCGCCAGATAACTCATGGCATCCAAGAGAAAGCACCAGGCAGCCCCGAAGGAAGCCAGTAGAAGACCTCCAATAGCTGGACCGATGACCCGGGTTGAATTCACCATGGCACTGTTAAGCGCGATGGCGTTCACTAAATCTTTTTTGCCTACCAGTTCCACCATCAGGGTCTGCCGGGACGGCATCTCAAAGGTGGTGGATAGCCCCCAAAGGATGGAAAAGATCATTAGATATGCAATGTGAACAGGACCACGGAACAACATGACGGCCAAAGTTAATGAAGATAGCAGCGAAAACCAACTGGTCAAAGTGAAAATCCTGATTTTGGGAATACGGTCGGCCAGAGAACCGGCATAAACGGCGAAAAGGAAAAAGGGAAGGGAATTGAGCATGAAAACAATGCCCAGTAAAAATTCCGAATGGGTAAACTGAAAGGCAACCCAGCCTAAGGCAGCGGTACGGGTCCAGGTGCCGATCAGTGAAACAGATTGTCCTGAATAGAAATATCGGTAATTAGGATTGCGTAATGCGGAAAAAGTTCCATGCCATCCTTTGGAAGTGAGCGGCCCAGCGTTATTTGCCTCAGATTTTTGCAATGTTTCCTCGGAGTTCTCTGAAGTCAATCATTCCCCCTGATCTGCTATGAAGGCATCCACTGTGAGGACTGTTGCTTGTGTCGTGAAAATCTTCTCGGTGAGAACGCGGTGAACTTCCTGATCGGCGTCGAAACAGGCGTCCTTGATTACGACGCAGCGGAAATCCAGGTCGAATGCGCGCCTTAGTGTGGACAGAGTGATACCACTCGTCGAAATTCCGAAAAGCACCAAATTCTCAATGCCACGAGAGCGAAGAAGCAAGTGGAGATGGTTCTCCGAAAATGCACCTACTCGTTGCTTATAGACCACAAGCTCTTCAGGGCGAACGATAGAACTGTGAAATTCGGAGGATGGGGTGCCCTTTACGAAGAGATTGTTTTGCTTCACCCTCTGAAGCGGGGAGTCGGCATCTGGAATTTCAGGATGACCTTCGGAAAATCCAAGTCCCACATGGATAATTTGGAATTGTTTCTTTCGGGCAAATTCCACTGCTTTGGATGCATTTGGGATAATTGCTTCTGCGCCGGGGACAAATCCAAAAATCCCTTTTTGGAAATCGAGAGTCAGCAAAGCTGTCTTTTTCGGATCAAGTTTCATTTGAATTCCTTTCCTGTTTTTTCGATGACATCGAAAATCACCGCAATGCCATCGAGCATTTTTTCTGCTCATTTGTGGAAAGATTTTTTATCGCGTCCACATACTTCTCTGCCGCTTTCAGGCTAACACGCTCGTCGTGGCAGTGCCCTTTGGCGTCAAGCTCAGTTTGGGCGATCTGTGCGCTTCGGGCCAGTTTGTCGACTTGGTCTTTCCCATACTCAATGGCAAGCAAAATCCGAAGTTGAGTAAAGATAAACTCTTTGACGTCTGGATGAGAGCGCACCTTGTATGGCGGGATTGACCTCCTCTTTCAAGGACACGGAGCTCGGGCCTGCAATCTCGTGAAGGCTTAGGGCAATATCCAAAGGTTTGTTTTGCACATTTTTATTTATTATATATCAATAAATATGTATTTTATTTGTCAACTGCCCTGATAAATTCACATTTTTGCAAGAACCTTACGTGAACTATTGCACAGAGTCAACCGCGAATAACGGATACCCTGTATTTTCAGATACCGGTTATGCTCAATTATGCTAAACTTAGGACTTGGGACTATGAAAACCATTAACGTCATCTTAACCGTAATAGGTGTTGCTGTAGTTTTTTCGACATATCTTATGGTGTCGAAGATCATGCACAGATCCGATCCTGCTTCAACTGCGCCCTCACCCGCAGCGTCGGTACTGCAGGCCAAACCTGAGCCAGCGCCTCAAGTTCCGGCAGCCAGTCATGAGCAACCTGCTTTTCAACATCCGCTTACGCCGACTCCCCCTGTCAAAGAAGCAGCGAAGCTTCGCCCTGTCGGTGATATCAAGGTTGTAATGTACATGACCGACTGGTGACCTTACTGTGCACAGGCGCGGTCGCACCTGAATTCTTTGGGCGTGAATCTGACCGAGTACAATATTGAACGCGATTCGTCAGCTCGTTCTGAGATGCTGTCTAAAAGTGGCGGCCGAAGCGGAGTACCTCTAATCGATATAGAAGGGATCATCATGCGCGGTTTCAGCTCGCAGGAACTAGATGAAGCCGTAAAACAAAGACAGCGGTCATAAGCAATCCCGGCAGCAGGCTTAACACAAAGCTTCGCAGATTGGCTATCACCTCGATGGCGCTTCGCTTAAAGCCCCTACCGTGGTTCTCCCTCATACAAATAAGAGGTTGGTCTCGCTTTTGTTCTCAAACCGGTTAGTAGGCGTTTACCGCATCGATAAGCCGCCTCAATCTGCCGAAATCCTTGCGGTTGAAATCTACCACAATACGCTGCAGTCCAGCAATCTCCGGCTCGTCAGCCTCATCAGGCAATGCTCCGGAGAGGAATATTCTTCCCCCGGGCGACAGGATATCTTGGAAACGCTCCTGCAGATCCTTCGCAGCCTGCTGCTCAAGCCCTGACTCAAGCCGAAGCACCAACTGGTTCTCAACGTAGCGCAGGCTATGATATCGGTGGTAAAAGCGGCCGATGCTCCTTATCACAGCACTCAGAGAGTCGACACGCTCGAAGAGATTAAAGTCGGAGGAAGAAATGTACCCAGTCTTCATCAACTCCTCTTCAAAAAAATGGATCATATTCGTCCAGTAGGTACCACCCGGTTCGTCCACAAGGATAAGAGGCATGGGATTTTGCTTGCCTGTCTGAATTAGCGTAATCGTTTCCATCGCCTCGTCGAGAGTGCCAAACCCTCCTGGGAAAAGTACGATAGCACTCGCTTCCTTGAGAAATGCGACCTTTCTGTTGAAGAAATATTTATACATAATAGACCTGGGGTTGTTTATGACCACGGGATTGAGCTTCTGCTCAAAGGGAAGCCTGATGTTGACTGCAAATGATTTTTCTGGTCCTGCGCCTTCATTGATCGCCTGCATAATGCCGGGGCCTCCTCCGGTAATGACCATGTACCCAGCTTCCGCAAGCTTCCTGCCTAATAGCTGCGCCATTTGATAGACAGGTTCCTCTGGACACGTCCTGGCCGACCCAAAGACCGTCACCTTGCGTACGCCGCGATAAGGGCCGAATATTTTCGATGTGAAGCGCATCTCCTTAAGCGTGGTGTTCATGAGTTTGAGATCGGCCTCGTCTGCCTCTTCCAAGCCGGCCTTCAGTGCTGTCAGAACCATTTCCCGGACAAGTTCAGGGCAGCATATCTGTCCTGCCAATTCCATCAACTGGTCGATCACCACATCCACCGGCCCATTGGTTCTCGTGAAGTGAAGTTCCATTTTTCTCCCGTAACAAAGCTACATTGAATAAACGTTTTATTTTACTTCATGGCAGGCGCTGAAAGGAAACACAGGGGGCAACCGACAGGTCTGTTATTTCACCAGCAGGAATGGCAGTGCCTCGTTATTGCTTTTCATTCGCAAGCGATTCTCCCTGCGGACTCACTTTTTTCTTTTTAGATAATGACGTCCACAGACATTGATCACCGAATTCTTCCTCGCCTGAATAGAGCCGGCATATCCTGGGCCGCTTCTCGTAGATGTCGCATCCGTCTTCAGTCAGGTGAGGGCAAGAGAGATTGAACACGACAAACAGTAGGTTATCCGAACGGCTGACGGTAGCGCCGCGTGCTTCATAGAAATGAACAGTATCCTTCTCTGAAAGTTCGTAGATTGCAGGATCCGTGTGGATACCGACCTTCGTGCAGCATTTCTTACATTGTATGCATAACTGCTGCTTCTTTGTAAGTTTCTTGGCCGCCGGCCGGGTAGCTGAGCAAGCCCCGTTCTTTCCTGACTTTTTCATTGACTTTATTATACTGGATGTCCAGCTGAGATGGCTATGAGCTAGCGTGACACCTCATATTGGCTCCGTGTTTCCGGATCGAAATTTGCTGTCCGGCTCCTTCAGATCACACCTGGTGCCGGCAGCCCTTGCAGTTAGGCTAAGTGTTCCCGTCAGCACAGTCCATAGAGGACTCTCACCTCAAAATGAGTGCGCCCTGACCCGAATGCACCATAAAAAAAGGCCCTCTGAAATCAGAGGGCCTTTTGAGGTTGCATCGCCGGTTACTGCTTGATTACGTTGATTGCCTTGGGGCCCTTTGGTCCCTTCTCGGTTTCATAGCTTACACTGTCCCCTTCTACAAGGGACTTAAATCCGTTTCCCTGAATTGAAGAATAGTGCACGAACAGATCGCTTCCGTCTTCTCCTGTAATAAAACCAAACCCCTTTGCTTCGTTAAACCACTTCACTTTGCCTAAAGCCATTGTACTGCCTCCTACTACTAATTAAGCCTTCAGAAATAAAAAACACCACAAAGCTAAAAGTCTTTGTGGCGCTTCGCGAACAAACACTTCTGAAACTTATAAAGTAATATAGCACAAATAAGACAGCAATGTATATATGCTTTTTCGAACAGCCTTATATGAGGCAAAGAGGGCAGTGACAGTCCTTTGCGCAGGATGCTGAGAATGTGCATAATATCACAGATAGATAGCCGTTGCCTTAACAGCCGTTGATTATCAATCATGCTATACTAGTTCATGGAAAACAATGATGACCTCCTCAAGGAGGAGCTGGAAATCAGGCAGCTCAGAATTATCGTAGATCACGCTGAGTCGCTTCTCCACCACTCGGAGCTCTCTCACAAGGATTGTCTTGATCTGGTAGAGAACACAAGAAAGACCGTCCTGCGGCTTTTCCCCGGCAAAGAGGATGTCTTCAACTTAATATACGTGCCGCGTTTCAGCAGGGTCATCGGAGAGCGCTTTAGGATTCCAGGGACGCTGTCCGGCAGGAACTGAGTGAGCTAACGCCTGAAAAGCACGCTCAGAGCCAACCCACCCTCTTCTCTTGTATGAGTATCCGTTCCCGCTGGAAGACAAACTTCACTATCAGTTCCCTGATGTCTTCGTCCATGCATTCGTACCTGACAGCTACACAATAATGCTTCGGACAGCCTTCGACCCGCAGCACCTTTGCACATAGTGCAATAATGCCTGGATACACATCTTCGAGCATAAGACGTATCTCCAGAAGATCTCCTTTGGAGTATGTGATTGCGCTGTCGAAACAGATGCCTGCGCCGCTTATATTTATCCTGCTGAGGAGTCCACTCTTCATACTCTTGTCGAATCCCGTGCTGTCCATATAACATGTATAGCGGGACGCATCTTCTGCTGCTATGGGCCGCACCAACATAGGCACAATCGCGTCGACCCTGAAAAATTCCCTCAGTTCCATATGATTGCCGACCCTGTTATAGAAGCCCCAGGTCTTTTTCGACCGAGTTGCCCTGGGCTGGCTTCGTCTCCATTTCAGAGAGGACTTTTTTAACATCCTCCTCGGTGTTTTTCAGCTTTTCCCTGCAAAACCTGATTAGTACAGCCGCCCTTTTCACCTGCTCGGCAAGGCCATCGACATCGACCTCCTCAGACTCTATGCGGCCAATGATCTCTTCAAGTTCAGCCAGTGCATGCCTGTATGTAAGCTCCTTATTGTCTCTATTACGGGCCATCTATCCTCCTGTTTTCCCCGGCAATGATTCAGCATCCCCCCCTGCACCGTTCAGTTACGATTATATCATCGTTTGAGTTGAGTTTTTTATCATACTTGCCATACGCTGTTTTGACGATCGCTATTGTGCCCAATATTCCGATTTACAAAATTGCAGCAATCTTGTATTATTTAGCAATGTTTCAAGGGGAATATTTAACGCGAAGCAGCATTTTCACCAAACCTTTCTGCATTCTCACCGTTTTGAGTGGTTGTGTCATGGCAACGGCAACATCGCCAAGTGTATTCTCCCAGCATATAACACGCTGTAATAATAGAATATTTAACAATTACACGACAATAGCCACTAAAAATATCGATCTGCGGTATGTTAATTGCTTGCACTTGATGATTGCGCTTTATATACTCTTATTCAACACGCTTAACATCTCTGAGCTCATTTGGGAGCCAGTGTCGGTTAAGGTTAAGAACTGAGACAGCCCGGCGTTGGCTGGAACTGGCTCAAGTCAATAAGGAGAATAATTTTTTTATCAGTTCTGCTAGGCCAACACCAAAAAGCAACATGGTGGAGGGTGCAGTAGCAGACTTACTCTTAGAAATGAGGTCTTGACAATGAAAGGTCATGTCTGGCGTCCGCTGTATGCAGCAATTTGCCTGGTAGTTGTCGTACTGGTTGCGAGAACATTTATAGTGCCGAAAGACTTCGGCATCGGTGAGAGGGGCTACATGTATGGCTACCATCGAAAGAGTGCCGAAGACTATTGGAAAGCGTTCAAAGTGAAGTATCAATTCAACACCGATTACTGCAAAGATTGCCATGCCGACAAATACTCGATAATGCAAACACCGCATGCTATCATCCGCTGTGAGAACTGTCACGGTCCTGTTCTTGATCACCCGACAGACCCCGAGAAACTGACAGTAGACAAAAAGCGCGAGCTGTGCCTGCGATGCCACTATCCCTTGGCTTATCCTACAAGCGGCCGCGCAAACATCAGAGGGGTGGACCCCCTAAAACACAATCCCGGCATTGAATGTTCGGCCTGTCATAATCCGCATATGCCGTCTCTGGAGGCAATGAAATGATATCGAGAAGAGCTTTTCTAAAGAATACAATAAAGGGCATCGCAGGGTTATCAATCCCGCTGTCAATAATCGGGATAGCAGGCCCGAGGAAACTTTTTGCGCTTAACGAAGTCAAGCCCGGTGTCAGATGGGCATTTCTTATCAATACATACAAATGCGTCGGATGCGGTTTATGCGTCAAGGCATGCAAGACCGAAAATGAGATTCCCTATGATGCCAATGTGACAAGGACATGGATAGAGCGTTATGTGCATCTTAAAGATGGACGGGTCTTGGCGGATACGCCTAAGGGCGGAAGGGACGGTTTTACAACAAGCAAGATCGATCTCGGGGAAGGACGTTATCAGGATGTAGACGAGAAAGATATAGACAAGGCCTTCTTTGTCCCGAAACTCTGCAATCAGTGCGAGAACCCGCCTTGTGTGCAGGTCTGTCCTGTGGGTGCGACGTTTCAGACCCCGGAAGGAATCGTGCTGGTAGACAGAAGCTGGTGCATCGGATGCGGCTACTGCATAATGGCATGCCCGTATGGAGTACGTTTCTTTCATCCCGTGCTGCATGTCGCTGAAAAGTGCACTTTCTGTTATCACAGACTCAACAAGGGCCTTAAGCCAGCGTGTGTTGGCGCTTGTCCCTTTGGCGCCAGGATGATCGGCAATCTCAAGGACCCGGAAGACCCCGTCACAAAGGTCATAGAGACGGAGAGGGTCAATGTATTGAAGAGCGAATACGGCACAAAGCCCCAAGCCTACTATATAGGGCTCGATGAGGAGGTGCGATAATCATGGTCCATGGCGAGTTTTGGACGGTAAAAGAGTTGTTCGTTCTGCCGAACGAATACATATACTGGAGCATACAGATAGTCATGTATCCATTTATGACAGGGCTTGTTGCTGGTGCGTTCGTCCTGTCTTCCCTCTATCATGTGTTCGGTATTAAACAGCTTAAGAACATGGCCCGGTTTTCTCTTGTCTTTTCCTTTGCGCTTTTGCCGGTTGCAATGATGCCCCTTATGCTGCATTTGCAGCAGCCTCAAAGGGGGATTGAGGTTTTGATGACGCCTCATTTTACATCGGCAATCGCCGCTTTTGGCATTGTCTTTTCTACATATGGCGTCATCGTTGCGTCAGAGTTGTGGTTTGTCTACAGAAAACATTTTATCGAGACTGCCCTTTCCTTGCGAAAGAAGGCTGACAAAACTGCTTTGGAAAACCTAAAACATCTTTTCTTCTCAGCTCTGACCCTCGGGGCTTATGATGTAAGCGAAGCGGCTCTTCACCAGGACGAAAAAGCCATTAAAGTACTTGCAAGCATAGGAATCCCGGTGGCATGCTTTCTTCATGGCTACGCAGGCTTTATCTTCGGTTCGGTCAAGGCAAACGCGCTTTGGATGACACCGCTCATGCCGGTCATATTCATAATGTCCGCTGTTGTATCAGGGATTGCGCTCTGCATGCTGACCTATATAGTCGTCATGGAGATAAAAAAGTTCAGAATCCGCCGCGCTCGAGCAGCAAGTCCTACACAGACATCCCCTGAAGCAATCAAGGGAATCGAACTACACGAAATACAAATCACGGCACGATATCTTCTGTTCTTTCTCATCTTCGCCATAAGTCTGGAACTGCTGGATCTCATATTCAGGGGATATACGGCAGTCAAGACATGGGATATCCTGAGAAGTGTTATTTACGGAAAAGACTTCATTGATATTTTTATACTTCAATACGGAGTTGGGAATCTAGTGCCAGTCATTTTATTTCTATTGCCTCGCCTGACTATAAGGAGAGCATTAGTCGGCGTGATGTTCGTCCTTTTTGGAGTCTTTATGATGCGGTGGAATGTCGTGATCGGCGGTCAGTCATTCTCCCTTACATTCGCTGGCTATATGCATTATAAGTTGCCGATAATTCCTCAAAATTGGGAGACATTCAAGGAGGGACTCTGTGGCGCGCTCACGGTAGCGGCAACACCCTTCTTCCTCTTCTGGATAATCAGCAAGATAATGCCCGTTTTTAGTCAGGATACAGAACAACCACACTAAGCGGGACTTTCCAGTTCCTGCCCGTCGTTCTTCGTGATATCTTCAGCTATGCTGGTAATGAGACCCTGGTAAAGCAGGGTCTCGATCACATCGCCTTTGCAGACAACCGATGCGTCAATTAGCGCCTTGCCATTGTGCCTTGTAATGCTATAGCCCCTTTTGAGCACATTGGCTGGGTTGAGAAGCCGCACAGCCTGATCTATTGCGTCGAGTTTACTCTGCTTATGTTGAAGGTACTGCCGGACATCTCCCTTGATGGTCTTTTCGATGGAGTTAAGATGGTTCATTGGCGCAACGGTGATATGAGACGGCACGAGGGAAAGCCTGCGGGCAAGCGAATTGAGCGAATACGCGGCATCGCCCAGAAGCCTCTCACTGAGGACGTGGAGCGTGTTGTCGAAGCCGATGATCTTTTCCTCGAAACTCCTGACGCCCGATATGAGGAACTCTGCCACGGCGGTGGGCGTCTTCATCTTCGTGTGTGCAACGATGTCGGCAACGGTATCGTCCTTCTCATGTCCGATTCCCGTTATGACCGGCAGCGGAAACGATGCAATCCTTCTAGCAAGAGGGTAGCTGTCGAAGGAACTGAGATCCGCTACTGACCCTCCCCCTCTTATGACTACGACAATGTCAAAGTCTGACCTCAATTCCTCGATCATGGTGAAGGCTTTAATTATCGATCCTTCTGTCTCACCGCCCTGCATAAGCGCCGGGAAAAGAACATGGGTGAATTTATATCCGTAGGGATTCTTCTCGAGCTGGTCGATAAAGTCCCCATAGCCGGATGCGGTCGGTGATGATATTATGGCGATATTTTGCGGTACAAGAGGCAATGGCAAGTCTTTATTCAGGTCGATGACGCCCTCTTTTCTCAGCCTGTCAATGATTTCTTTTTTCCGGAGCGCCATTTCTCCCAAGGTATAGGTGGGGTCTATATCCTTCACATTCAGGCTCAGTCCGTAGGCCTCGTGATAGGAGACCGCAACAAGCAGCAGCACCTTGATGCCTGGCCTGATCGGAGTCTTTGTCGCCAGCTCGAACTTGCGGCTTAGCGTGCGGTATTCATATGCCCAGATAGTAGCCCTGGTCTGGGCTATGGTCTTGAGCTCTTCTTTCTCAACTAGATCCAGATAACAATGGCCCTTCTGATTGCATTTACTCTCTGCTATCTCGGCTACCACCCAGTAGAGGTCTGGAAGCGCCTGACTGATGGCAGAATGAATTAGCGAATTCAGTTCGAAAAGGGTCAGAGTCGGTCTGTTCAGCGGCAGCTGTTCCATGTGGTCATTATATAAAACGGTGGAAATTAAAGGCAAAGAAGATTGGAATCATACTTTTAATCCTACATCAATCACATTGTACCTCCTGCAGCCCAAATAGTGATATCCGGAATCAGAAAAAACCGCATATCCGCTTAGTCGTTAACCAACTAATAATTTATCAGGGAGCGCCGTAAAACCCGGTCATTCATGGCGCGGGCCCTCACGGGCAGTGTTGAACTGTCAGGCCTGCCGTTACACAGAAGATGCGGATACTAACGCCACAAAGAACATACTAGGGGAGGGACTCTCCCTGTTAGCCTGTCCTAAAAAGGGTGCTGCTCTGATAGGGCATAGAGAGCCGATGCAGTCAGGCCGCTCGTTGAAACAGGGAATAAGGTCTCGGCTCGTTGCATAAGGCTCTCTGCCCTTGGGAGTGCCGGAAGCTGAGAATCTTCGGCATTTATGCCGGAGAGAATGTCAACATTGTCATTCTTGGATTAGACATGCAGGATATCGGTCGGACAGGTGCGGTGAGCGAGATGCAGAGTGAGCGAGCCGGGCAGGATGGCCCGGTGAGTCTTGATCGCCAGTTCCGGATAGTTATTATGCTGTGAAAGATGCGACAGACAGGCCCATTTTAGCCTTTTCCCCGATAAAAGCAATTCCGCGGACTCGCGGTTAGATATATGTCCGCGCGGCCCCTGGATGCGCCGTTTGAGGAATGCGGGATACGGCCCCTTGGCAAGCATTTCGGCATCATAGTTGCTCTCTATGAAGACAGCGTCGAGACAGGAGATTTCGGATTCTAGCCCGTCAAAAACATGTCCAAGATCGGTCATGATGCCAAGCCGCTTGTTGCAGCTCTCCACAACAAACACCACACCGTCGACCCCATCGTGGGGAGTGGGAATAGTCCTTACTTCGACATTGCCTACACGTACAGATTCGCCAGCGCAGAAATATCTGATCTCGCCGAGACAGCCCATACGGTGTCTCGCAAGGGCCGCATCCAGAGTGTCTCTGGTAATGTAAAGCGGCAATCCGTATTTGCGCTGCAGGACGCCCGCGTGACGAATATGATCAGAATGGTCATGCGAAATAATGAGAGCATCTATTCCCTTCATGCTCTTTCCGCACATCGCGAGCCTCCGCTCTGTGTCAATGCAACTGAGGCCAGCATCGAAAAGGAGACGAATGCCTGACGTCTCGACATAAATGCAATTTCCGCTGCTGCCCGATTGAAGAGCTATCGCCTGAAAGTCCATCATTAGGTATTAGATTAACACGGCGTGCAGGATAGGTGAAATATTTTCATACAACCGAACACGTGCCCTACTCGCAGCTTAACTGCAGGAAGCGGCTGAAGCGGGAGCTCGCGATTCGCAAACACTCGTGGGTGCCTGCTCGGAATACCCTCAGTGCGTTTTAAAGTAGTCTGCCTGGTGAAACACCCTTTCCTGGCTAGCGCCTGTCAGGAGGATGCGTCAGCAATGGTTCAATGACTCGGCTGCATTTCCGAAGATTGATCCTGCAAGAGCATCAGGATGGCTTCGGCCATCTGCTCGGGGGTCTTCTTGCGTCTGGATATCGTATCCAGTGCGTTGTATGAGATAATACCGGGATAGCGCTCGTGCAAACCCAAATATATAAACGTAAGACTTACTGCACGAGACGGCCTGATGGGGTGGATGTCAATAAGCAATCGGAGAGTGTTGATCAATTTTTCTTTGTCCGGCATCTTATTCGCGGTCAATTTATCCTTTCCTTTTCCCAGTCAAGGGAGGAGGTTTCAGAGGAAGCTGTTATTGGGAGGGGGGCAGCTTATCAGTCGGCAGACCTATCCCCTGAAACCCTAAGTCATCTTATGGGGCGTGCAAGACACATGCCAAAAATCTACCTGATAAGTTAGAATAAGTTGGGATTGAATTGTAAGGAATATTTATTTGACGCCTTTTCGATTTACTAATAGACTATGTAACTTTTACATAACATATGGAAAAGATTACATACCAATCAAAAATCAGCAGTATTATTAGCTGAAAACTGGTATCATATTGTTTGTGTTTTTGAAATGTCCCATATATGGCTAGCCGATGCGGCAGCCATATACAATAAGCGACAAGCTTAATTATCTATTGGAGGTACTATGTGGCAGTGGTTCAAAAAGCTTGAGGAACAGTTAAGAAACTTTATAGTTCAGCATACGAAGCTTACAATACTCATCATCCTGGCCCTCATTGGGTTCTTTATATTTATTAGCGTAGAGGCCTTGCATTTCTCTAGTGATCCAGAGTTTTGCAAGAACTGCCATCCTTCCGATAAGCCGGGGCCTTTGGGTGAAGTCATTACATGGACGAAGTCAATTCATGCCAGGGCTGGTGTGAAGTGTCTCGACTGTCACGCCGAACCAGGCTTCTGGGGATATATGAGAGCTAAGATGGGAGGCCTCTATGACGTTTATGGAGAGTTCATAAAGGGCCCAGAGCATAAGATGCATGTCCTCATGAGTACCTCCGATCCCAAGTATGCCGCCCAACTTGTAAAAAATGACATCTGCCTCTTCTGCCACTCCGATGCAATGAATCAAAAGATAAGAAGTAGTCGCATCATGTCTTTGGGCGTCTCCTTCCGTCTCGTAGATAGTGTCAAAAACCCTGAATTCCGGCAACAGTGGGGGTTGCCCGATATTACCGTCGACCCAGTGAGATCTACTGCTAATGTGGACCCTAATCACAAGAAGCATATTGCCATGGGTATCAATTGCGTGGTCTGTCACGCCAAGATAACCCATAGCGGCATCACTGGATATCGGTCCAATATGAAAATATGTTACGGTTGCCACGACCAGCAACGCTCTACGAACTTAAATCCCCCCGCCGATACAAACTGCCTGGGTTGCCACAGGAATCGGGAAAGCCTGTATCCGAGAGGGCCCATTACATTTGGAACAGGTGAATCCGCGGTAAACTACGAGCACGTCGTCCACGTGGCTGTGTTTGGATGCAATACGTGCCATATGGCTGGATATTCTCCAACAAATTGGCTGTTAGCCACCCCGAAAAATGTGGGTCAGGTGGACGGGTCGAAGTCTTCTACTGCACTGTTCCCAATGCAAAGGGATGGAGTTAAAATCACTTTTGCCGATCACACAGCGGGCAAGTTCTGTTTTTCCTGCCATAATGGGGAAAAGTCATTCGCTTACACCAACTGCACGAATTGCCATCTGAAGGTTCCTGTTCCCAAAGCACCAATCGTTTATAAACCCGTTGGTGCTGCTCCCGTGACATTCAGCCATCAATTTCACACCCAGTTCTTTGAGTGCACAAAGTGCCATACCTCCATCTGGCCTATGAAAAAGGGGGCAAAGAAGATGACGATGGATCCTATGTATGAAGGCAAGTTCTGCGGCGTTTGTCATAATGACAAGGAAGCGTTTGCAACAACTACATGTGACAAATGTCATATCGAGCTCAAGAAATAGTATTCGCCATTAAAAGTTAGTATCCTAAACCCATAATCGACATGCCGGAAACGTTCCGGCATGTCGGGATCTACAGAATCTGTTTACTCGCCTTGAAATAAAAGTCTGCAGCCCTGATAAGCAATACGGTGATACCATTTCAGAAACAGGGGGAGGTACAAATGAGTGATTATTACAGCGACAATGATCTGGAGCGCTTCGGTGAAGTTGGTAAGCACAGTCCCGATTTGTTCAAAAAATTCATGGAGTGGTACGGAGCTTCGTTGCAGGAGGGCGTTCTTTCCAAAAGGGAAAAGGTCCTTATCGGTCTCGCAGTAGCCCACGCGATCCAATGTCCGTATTGTATCGATGCCTACACGAAAAGCTGTCTCGAAGAAGGGATGAATCTCGATCATATCACAGAGGCCGTGCATGTCGCCTCCGCTATTCGCGGTGGCGCATCGCTTGTACATGCAATACAGGCGCACAATACGGTAGACAGGATATCGATGTAGCATGGAGTTCATTGAGACTCTAAGAAAACATGGCTATTATCCACTGAGGGCTTCCAAGATCGAGGCCCTGCAGGTCAATGTGGGATACAGATGCAACATGGCCTGCAAGCACTGCCATGTTCAGGCCGGGCCTTCCAGAGAAGAGATGATGGATCTAGACACGATCAGAGCTGTTATCGGTATCCTTGCGGGGTCGGACATAAGGCTGCTTGACATCACCGGCGGTGCGCCTGAATTAAATCCGCACCTCAAGTTTTTGATAGAAAAGGCAACAGCACTCGGCTGTCACGTCATGGTGAGAAGCAATCTGACTATATTTTCCGAGGACGGCATGGAAGATATGCCTCGTTTTTACAGGGACCATAAAATAGAGCTGGTAGCATCGCTGCCATATTACCTCGGTGAGGTCGTCGACAGGGTGCGAGGTGAGTATGCATTCGAAAAGAGCATACGTGCGCTACGGATGCTGAATGATCTGGGCTTCGGAGTCGACCCGGGCGGGCTTAAGCTGGATCTTGTCCATAACCCTCAGGGCATGTTTTTCCCTCCTTGCCAGACGAAGATGGAAGAGGAGTATCGCAGGGAACTCGACAGGCGCTACGATGTGTCATTCAACAAGCTATTCACTCTCATCAACATGCCTATTGGACGCTTCCGCCATTTCCTTGTCGAAAGAAACCAGCTCGACCGTTACATGGAAAGGCTCCGCCAATCCTTTAACGCCTCAGCTTTGGAGGGAATAATGTGCCGATATCTAATCAACATTGGATGGGACGGCACGCTCTATGACTGCGATTTCAACCAAATGCTCGGCATCACGGTCCATAACAAATATCCTGGCACCGTAATGGAATTCGACGCCGAACTTCTTGCTGACAGAGAGATAGCTCTGGATGATCACTGTTTCGGATGCACAGCAGGCCAGGGATCATCGTGTCAGGGCGCCGCAGCATAGTGCAGCAACATCTAAAAAGGTGTGAAGAAACGGTACTCCTTAATGAATTTGGCAAAGGCCTTTGCCGTTATGGTCGATGGTTCTTTTGCCAGGTGAATGAGATAGAACTTTCGGCGAAGGCGTTTACCGATAAATGGCAAAAGCTTGATCGATCCATCTTTCAGCGCTTGAAAGGCCGACCATTTCGATACAAAGGCTATTCCCACCCCCGATTTAACCATCTGCAATATAAGCTCCGGGCTGCCGAGGACCATCGAGATTTTAATGTTATCAGGCGACATTCCAAGTCCGCGCAAAAAGTCATCGATAAATTCGCGCGTACCAGAACCAGGTTCAGGCATGATGAAGTCCTGTGCCATGAGGTCGCTATGGTCGATGATCTTTTTTTCCACAAGCGGATTGTCGTCCGACGCGATGATCACAATCTCGTCTTCCGCGACGACCTCGGAATGGACTGAATGGTTCTTAAGGTTGCCTTCCACGATACCAATCTCGATCCTTCCCTCCCTAAGGTCGTTGATTATCTTTTCAGTATTAGAGACTGTGAGCACAATAGACACTTCGGGGTGTTGCCGTGAGAAATTGTAAAATACCTGCGGCAGCAGGTACGTCGAAATGGTTGTGGTGGCGCCGATGGATAATGGGCCCTTTACTATATTTGCCGATGAGTAAACTGCATTACCCAAGGCTTTGTACTGATCTAGGATTTTTTTTGCGTGTGAGTAAAAAGTACTTCCCGCTGTGGTAGGAAGCACTGTTTTACCCTGCCTGTTCAGGAGTTTCACCCCTAACTCTTCTTCCAGGTTCTTTATCAGATGACTCATTGCAGACTGTGTCATGAACTTCGCAGCGGCAGCCTTGGAGAAACTTTTCAATTCGTAGACAAGACAGAAAGCCTTCAGCCGGTGATCTTCCATTCGTCCTATTCTAAAGGGTCTCCGATGCCGTGTCAATCATACATGAAAATAATTCATACATTGCATGTAAAGGATATATTTGACTTGGGGGGCAACCACGGATTATGGTTAAGCATGCTCAAGGAGAAAAGAACCTTAGTTATTGCATCGACCACCAGCGTACTGAATTCGGGGCTGCTCGATGCCCTTCTGCCGACATACGCGAAGGCAACGAAGTATGATTTAAGGGTCGAAGTAGTCGCAGTTGGTACCGGAAAAGCTATACGGATGGCCAAAAAAGGAGCCGCTGACCTGCTCTTTGTGCATGACCCCTTCAGAGAAGAGAAATTCGTGCTGGAGGGTTACGGTGTCAACCGAAGGAACGTTATGCACAATTCATTTGTCGTGCTCGGCCCCCCTGAAGACTCTGCTGTAATCAAACGAGTGTCTAGCGTTGCGGAGTCATTCGAACTGATTGCTGAAACGGCATCCCCATTCGTATCGAGAGGCGATGATTCTGGTACAAACATCAAGGAACTCGACATCTGGGACGATGCGGGAATCAACCCCAAAGGAAAAGGATGGTATTTCGAGACCGGCAGCAAAATGGGAGAAACCTTGCTCGTCGCCAACAAAAAGAAAGCATACACCCTTTCAGATATGGGCACATTCCTCAACTATGAGTCCAGGATCAAACTTCGGGTGCTCCTTAAGGGAGACCCTCTGCTAAAAAACCAGTACAGCGTCATAGCCGTAAATCCCTATCGCTTCCCTAATACCAAATACCGGGAAGCCATGGACTTTATCGCCTTTTTGACCTCAAACGAGGGGCAGGCTGTTATCTCAAATTATACGAAGCACGGGGCGCATCTTTTCTATCCCGATGCAATACCGCTTAAGGATCGGGTGTAGTCATATTGACATCGAAATCAACGGCGCCGCATGCCCTCTGGAAAGGACAAAGCGTTTGGCAAGCCTCCGTCAGCACTGCAGGTTGTGCGGCCTAGCGAAGGTAAGGCTGTCACTACGAAGGGCGCATAAAACGCCACGACAGGGAGGTTTTTTTATGATTAAAGAATCTGCGTTTTTGTCATTACTGGCAGCGCTTGTATTATCCGTGACAGCATTCAGCGGAACAAATTCTTTCGCCACTTCCGAGATAATCTGTTCATCGACGACGAGCGCTGAGAATTCAGGACTGTTCAGTTATATCTTGCCTGTGTTTGAGAAGAAGACGGGCATAACGGTGAAGGTAGTGGCGCGCGGCACGGGCGCTGCCATTGAGATGGGCAAACGTGGAGATGCTGATGTCGCCTTTGTTCATGCCAAGGAACAGGAACTGAAGGCCGTTGAGGAAGGATATTTTGTCAACCGCCACGATGTTATGTACAACGCCTTTGTAATTATCGGACCTTCCGAAGACCCGGCAAATATAAAGGGCGTGAAATCGGCCGTCGATGCATTCAAGAAGATAGCTGCATCATCTGTGTTCATCTCACGCGGAGACAACTCGGGCACCAATACAAAAGAGCTCTCCATATGGAAGAAGGCAGGCGTTGATCCTAAGGGGCAAAAGTGGTATCTCGAAGTAGGACAGGGCATGGAGAAGACCCAGCGAATCGCCGACGAGAAACGTGCGTATACGCTTACAGACATGGGCACCTGGCTTGCGACAAGAGACAAGGACAAGCTTGCTATGTCTATAGTTCTGGAAGGCGACCCTGCGCTGTTCAACCAGTATGGCGTAATGGCAGTGAACCCTGCGAAATACCCTCAGGTGAAATACAAAGAGGCGATGGAGTTTATCAACTGGCTGATATCGAAAGAGGGCCAGCAGACAATAGCGTCGGTCAAGGACAAGAATGGCAATCCGCTCTTTATCCCGAACGCAAAGTAGAGGGTTGCGTAGAGACGGGCGGGATAGGGATGCAAAAGCTGACAATTACCTTCAGAGCAGCTTGTTGGACTGAGCATGAATAAGTATCATGAGTTGCCCTGCCCCTGGCGCAGCGCCTGAGGGCTGAGCGATCGCTCTTAACCATTATTTGGACTCTCCACCGCCATGGCACATTTTGGTTTATTATAGAAGATGTCTTCTATCATCGATGGATTCTCACAGGCTCTGACTCTCATCCTGCATCTCGATTCAGAATTGCTCGGAATTATCCTCCTATCGATAAAGGTTTCTGGAGGGGCACTTTTGATTGCAACAATCACTGGTCTTCCGCTCGGGGCACTGCTCGGTCTCAAGAAGTTCCCCCTCAGGGGTTTTCTGGTAACGATTCTTAACACATTCATGGGCCTTCCGCCCGTAGTGGTCGGCCTCTTTCTATATCTCCTGCTTTCGAGGAGCGGACCCCTTGGATTCATGTCGTTGCTCTATACACAGTCAGCTATGATAGTGGCCCAGAGCATACTGGCGTTCCCCATTGTCGCAGCAATCAGCCACTCGGCGATCGCGGGTGTCGATCCACTACTTAGGCAGACGGCTATTACCCTGGGAGCGACGCCATACCAAGTGTCATTAGCCATAGTGAGGGAAGCCCGTTATGGCATCATGTCCGGCGTGGTGGCTGCCTTAGGGAGAGTGATGGCAGAAGTCGGAGCCATCCTCATTGTGGGCGGCAACATTGCCGGATACACCAGAGTGATGACAACTACCATAGCACTGGAGACCGACAAGGGTAATTTCGAACTGGCGCTGGCACTCGGAATAATACTGCTCTCGATTTCGCTCATGATAAATACACTTCTTCACCTGATCCAGAAAAGAGGGATGGTGGGCACTAACAGATGAGCCTCCAACTTGCAGCATCCAATATTTTCAAGAGTTATAAAGGCAATCAGGTGCTCAAGGACTGCTCGTTTCAACTTAGCGGGAACGGCGTCTATGTCCTTATGGGGCCCAACGGATCCGGCAAGTCTACGTTCCTTAGAATAGGCGCCCTTATAGAGTCACCCGATAGCGGTGAAATCAACTACATTTCTAACGGCCAGACACTGAAAAATGATCTCACCCTTAAGAGGCGCATCACCCTCGTCTTGCCGAAAGTGGGTCTCTTCAATACATCGGTTTTCAGGAATGCCGCTTACGGTCTGACGATAAGAGGAATCAAAGGACCCGAGGCAAACAAACGGATCGACAGGATCCTGGACTTTGTCGGACTGTCTCACAAAAAAAACCAGAATGCCAGAACCGTTTCAAGCGGCGAGGCCCAGAGGCTGGGCATCGCGCGAGCCCTTGTCATAGAGCCTGAAATCCTCTTCCTGGACGAACCGACAGCCTCCGTGGATCAGAAAAACATCAGGATCATCGAAGGCATCATCCAAACAATGAAACAGGAAAGTAGGGTGACCATCATCATGACTACACACGACAAAGATCAGGCGGGAAGGCTCGCCGATCACTTGCTGATGATTAAAGACGGCAAGATCAGCCTTTCAGTTGACTGAATCGAGATGGTTGCGACAACACCAAAGCCTTTATGGCGGAACCTTTCAATATTTTCATACCGGCTCCTGGAATCATAAACAAGATTGCACCGGCCGCTAATCTAACAATTCCTCGCTGAATACTGTTTCCTATCGCATGATAACAACTCAAATGCATTGCTCCCATCCCGACTGTGCGAAGATAATAATTATTATACTACTCTCACATCTACCGAGTGTATTCCTCTAGAACCATCCGGGTAACTGCGAGTGATTATACTGAAGATGGAGCCTGACTCCTGCAACTGGCCGGCCTTATCTATACCTCTCACCTTGAGAGTATAACTACCCCTTTTGGCCGGCTGCCAGTCATAGCTCCACAACGCCCACGCCCATTTAGAGAGCGGTGCCTTCATCGCAGCGTCATGCCAGCTCGAACCATCATCGAGGGAAACCTGCACTCTGCTTATGCCGTGTCGTCCTGCGAAAGCAATCCCGCCTATGACATAACTGCCAAATGGTATTTGCTTCCCGTTCATAGGCATGAGTATCTCCGACATGGTCGGAATGACAGAACTGTCCGACCACCCATCTTTTTCCCAATATCCTCTGTAGTCGTAATTGACAAGCTCTATCTTCTCCAACCATTTCACGTTCTTCATTCCGAAAATGCCCGGCACTATCGCCCTCAGAGGATAACCGTGCTGCCTCGGCAGCGGGCTTCCGTTCATTTTGAATGCAAGGAAAACGTCCTCGGAAAGCGAGAGGTCGTAAGGGATGCTGTCGCTATAGCCATCGTCGGCATAAAAAACGGTCTTCACTATGCCTTGTTTAGGCGATGCCCTTTCGATAATCTTTTTCAGGGTCACTCCCTCCCATAAGGCGTTGCCAATTGCGTTTCCGCCTACAGCGTTGCCGATGCATTCCAGTGTGATGAATTCAGTCACGTCCTTCATAGCCTCCAACTCCTTGAAACTAAGTGAGTATGGGTTGCCAACCATTCCCTCTATCCTCAACCTGAAGGCGTTTGCATCGATTTCCGGCACCTTGCTGGAATATGTGGTGATATAGAACTCGTCATTGGGGGTTATCTCTTTCGCCGAGAATCCCATGAAGTTGACCGTGCCCTTTGTCAGCATTGCATGTTTCTGCTCTTCAGTCAAAGCCTCCGCATAATGGAAAACGCCGTCGAAAACAGACACACCGAACCCAAGCCCGATTGTCCCCAGACCTACTCTTTTGACAAAGTCTCTTCTGCTCATGGAATCTTTCATGGTCAGCCTCCAATAAACTATTCTCAATGAAAGATTATCAACATCGACAAGGCTGTCAAGCAGTTATCCAAAAAAACGAATCGGCCTAACAAATATTTGGCGCACTTACAGCTAAAAAGCGCTGCTTTCTCGTCTCTACCTTGTAATTGGAGCATTGAAAAGAGCTGATCAGCTTGTTTCGTCAGGCAACGATGGTTTCAGAATCACTAAGGTAGCGCCCCATCCTCCTGCATCCTCACCCGCGAGTCTGAATGAAGCGACAGTCGGTATTTTTTTGAGAACAGAATGGACCATCTCCCTCAACATACCCGTTCCTTTCCCATGAATGACTTGCACCTCATAGATGCCTGCAACCCTGCAAGCCTCGAGATAGTGTGGCAGTAATTCTTTAACCTCTTTGGGATTGAAGGTATGAAGGTCAAGCGTCCCGTCAATGGGGAATTCGACCGGGTCTGTCGTCTCGATATCATTGGTCATGGTTTCATCTTAGGATACCAAAAAATGGGACACATCAAACAGGGTACGCTGCCAAAGCGCAAACACCCGAAAGCGCCGGCTGCCATTGCCAGGATTTACATGCTGCTTGGGATATGAAATCCCCAGCATCTCCACGAAACGTTGTGCTAATCCGCCCGGGTAGTATTCTATCCTTTCGTTGATACAATTAAGTATGGTTTTCAGTGCGTCTCTATTGCTCATGTCAGACCAGTCAAATGGAGGACGATGAAAAGAGATCTTATCGGAAAGGCAAAAGATGTTCTGACACCTGCCCTTGTCATCCATACTGACATCATTGCTAAGAAGGCACGTGGCATCTATGTTACAGATATCGAGAACAGACGATATATGGACTTCACCTCCGGTCTGGCTACTGTAAATACCGGCCACAACCATCCTCATGTTACAAAGGCAATTAAGGAACAGGCAAGGGATCTAATTCACGCGGGGGGTATCTTCTATCATAAACCGCTGATTAATCTCTCGCACAAACTGAAAAATGTTACCCCTTCGGGACTCGATACATTTTTCTTCAGCAATTCGGGTGCTGAAGCCGTCGAAGGCGCTCTAAAGCTTGCCAAGAGCTATACGAAACGTCAAGGTGTAATCGCATTCACCGGCGCTTTTCACGGCCGGACACTCGGGGCAGCGAGCCTCACCACATCAAGCATCCGTTATCGCAGGGATTACCATCCTTTTCTGCCTTCCGTCTACCATTCTCCGTATCCTTATTGTTACCGCTGTTTTTTTGGGCGGAAATCTGCAGGCTGCGGGATGGAATGTTACGAGCACCTGGAGCGGCTGATGAAACATCTCATCCCGCCGGAGGAGGTAGCCTGTATTATCATGGAGCCGGTGCTTGGTGAAGGCGGATACGTCGTCCCGCCTGCTGACTTTTTAAAAAAAGTCAGAGCGTTATGCGATCGTTTCGGAATACTCCTGATGCTTGACGAGGTGCAGTCAGGCATGGGGAGGACCGGCAAGTGGTTTGCTTCAGAACATTTTGGAATCATCCCAGACATCATGACCATCGCCAAGGGCATCGCATCGGGCATGCCCCTCAGCGCCTTAGTGTCGACAAAGAAAATCATGGGCAGATGGCCACGGGGGGCGCATGGAACAACTTTCGGCGGCAACCCAGTGTCATGCGCCGCCGCAATCGCTACTGTCGACGTCATAGAAAAGGCAGACCTCCTTAAAAATGCCACCGCAGTCGGGGCCTATGCACTGGACAGACTGCAAGCCATGAAACACCGTTATCGCCGTATCGGCAATGTGCGAGGTCTCGGCTTAATGATCGGGATCGAATTTGTGAAGAAGGAAAAGACACCTGACCCGGAGGGTGTCCAGAATATCGAGAAATATTGCCTCAATAAAGGACTTATACTAGTGGAATGCGGTACGGATAAAAATATCATCCGGCTCGCTCCCCCCCTGATTATTCAGGAGAACGAGATGGAGAATGGACTATCGATACTGGAAGAGGCAGTGACGAAAGCATGAGCCGAAAGGTAATCATAATGGGAGCGGGAGGCAGGGACTTCCACAATTTCAATATGCTCTATAAGGACAATGCTGATTTCGAGGTGGTGGCCTTTACGGCAACCCAGATACCGTTCATTGAAAAACGGACCTATCCTTCTGAACTCGCGGGACGCCTCTATCCTGCCGGTATCCCTATCATATCGGAATCTGGACTCGAAGCCCTTATATCGGAGCTCAAGGCTGATTTGGTAGTTTTAGCATACAGCGACGTATCCTATGAATATGTCATGCACAGGGCCTCTGCATGCCTCGCTGTCGGCGCCGACTTCCTATTTTTGGGGCCGGGTGAAACAATGTTGCCCTGTTCTGTTCCGGTGATCTCTGTCTGCGCTGTCAGGACGGGATGTGGAAAATCGATAATCACCAGGAATCTAGCCCTTTGCCTGAAGCAGCGGGGGTTGAGGGTGTCTGTCATAAGGCATCCCATGGCATACTGCGACTTCATCCCGGCCAAGAAGTTCTCATCAATGGCTGATATCGATCGCGCCGCCTGCACGATTGAAGAACGGGAGGAGCTTGAGCACCTGGTGCACAGGGGCATTACTGTATTCATGGGAATCGATTACCGAATAATACTTGATGAAGCTCAAGCGCAGTCCCAAGTGATCATATGGGACGGAGGTAACAACGACTTCTCCTTTATTAAACCGAACCTCGAGATAGTTCTGCTCGACGCACTCAGGCCGGGGCATGAGATCCTCTATTATCCCGGTGAGGTGAACCTGCTAAGGGGGAGCCTTTTGATAATCACCAAGGTCAATGAAGCCCGGCCCGGCGATATCGAGGCGATAAGAGATGTTATCTCAAAGAAAAACCCTGGCGCTGCTGTCCTTGAGGCCCCTTCGATCCTGACAGTGAGCAATCCCGAACTCATGCGGGGGGAAAAGGTGCTGGTCATAGAAGACGGCCCGACCATAACTCACGGAGGCATGCCTTACGGCGCAGGAGTTTCGGCATGCAGGGGTATCGTCTCCGGTTATGCGGACCCAAGACCCTTTGCCGTGGGTTCGATCAAAGATACCTACGCAAAATATCCGCATATAGGCCCGGTACTGCCTGCCATGGGATATTCCGAAGCCCAGAGACGTGAACTCGCAGAGACGATCTCACGCACCCCCTTTGATGTTGCAGTCATTGCGACGCCTGTGGACCTGAGAAGGATAATTCAAATTGACAAGCCGGCAGTTAGAGTCTCATACGATTTCGATATTGACCTGGAAGAATACATAGATTCATTCATCACAGCAAATAATATCTGACGCACGGCAACTTACCAGCTCGATTGCGTATTAATAAATAAATTCCATTCCTCTATTGCACGGTTAGCGGCATCCCTGTGATTCTGTATCGCCTGGTTCTGCTCCTCGACAAAATCATTTATGCACTTTTTGTAGCTCTCGACCTGAGCCTTATAATCATTCACTTCGGCATCGCTTTTGAACTTGAACGGCCTGTGCGGCTGAGTGCAGGAATTCGTCGGTGGGACCTTGTCAGCAACAGCGAGTGGTGGAGAAAATCCCAAGCACAATACTCCGGAAACGAAAATGAGAAGGATTATTTTCTGCACTGGTGCCTCCATTTGTGATGGACTCGTTTATCGTGAATATTACCCTTTTATCATACAGGCCAACATTCTATTTATTCAATTTTTCCATGGTTAAAACCAAGTTAAAACAATCCGATTGTTAATATTAAATGCAATCAGATATCATAAATGAAGTCTGCAAAATCTAAGGAGAGCGGTTATGGGAAGAGTTTGAGGAGTAAACAGCAAGGCACCTTGGGTGCCGAAGGTCATATTGGGCGGTGCTGCCCTGCTTGTATTGTTGTCATCGCAGGACGTCATATCGGCGCCTGTGGCACTCATGATCGGCATCGGGTTGGTTGTCGTGATTAATTTGATAGCGGCTAAGAAAAGTGGGCAGTGCTAGAGTGCAACTGACATATTAAGTGCTTGGTTCTGATAGGTACATAAAATATCTTTTCTAATCGAATTCCAAGGGCACGACGCTAGGCTGCCAGTAGGCACCTACTGTCGGCCCTGGATAATCCCATGGAGAATCCAGGGACTTGCGCGCTGCGTAGCTTTTATTCAGGAACTCTTCAGCTGGTTATAGCTTTGGAGCTTTATTTCATCGATGTCTGCCTGGATCTTGTTTACCACATTTGAAAGCTCATTATACAAGGCGGCTGCGCGATCGTCCTTGGCATTGGCCGATCTTACAGCCTCCCTGCCGAGTGAGTGAATCTTCTCATGGAGCCCCGACAACCGATTAAAGCTGTCAAGATGTCCCAACATATCCCGGCCATCAGTGTTATACCACTTACCAAAGTCGCAGCTGCGAACATCAGGCAGCTCTGCTTCGGCCAGCGTTTTCTTGCCTGAAACGCAATCTCCCACTTTATACATGAACGCCCTAATATTGCCCTTGGCAACCTCGAGCAAAGCCGCCGCACTCCCTGCAGTCTTATAACCTGCAAACGATTTCTGCAGGTCTTCGACAACTGTAACTATCCTGTTAGTGCCCTTAAGTACGTCTGCTGCCAATGTTTCAGTTCCACTGGCTATCAATGACGTAACCTCTACGTTTTTCGCCACTTCCTCGGCTGCCGAGGACTGTTCAACAACGGCAGTGGCGATCTGCGTTATTTTGTCATTTACATTTGCAACAGCTTCAGACATGTCCTCCAGGGCGCTCATGACTTCCTTGATGGATTCGTTGGCCTTGGTCACTTCTGCCGTGGTCTCACTCATTCTCTTTGTGGTCATTGTGGATTCATCCTGCACGGAGCGTATTTCGGTTGTTATTTTCTCCGTAGCCTTGATAGTCCTTTCGGCGAGAGTTCTTACTTCATCAGCAACCACCGCAAAGCCCCTTCCCTGTTGTCCGGCCCTTGCAGCTTCTATGGCCGCATTCAGAGCGAGCAAATTCGTCTGGTCGGCTATTTCCTTGATTACGGTCACGATGTCACCTATATCACTAGCCTTGCGATTTAGTTTGTCTATCATTTCGGCAAGGCCCATGGTGGAGACATGCACGCGACTGACGGTTTCAACCGCCTCCATGGCTATCTCTTTGCCCCTGGCTGCCATATCCGTGGCTGCCGCGGATGTTTGCGAAGCTGCGGAGGCGTTCCCAGCTATGTCATTTATCGTCTGGCTCATTTCCTCGGCAGCAGCCGCTATCTGGTTGGCCTGAGATGACTGTTTTCTGGCGCCTTCGGTCATATCATTAGAACTGTCTTTCAAGAGACTGGATGTCGTTACCACCTGCCCGTTCGACACTATCATGCTATCAACCATCTGCCCGTATGAATCAAGGACTTTGTTTATATCGGTTGCGAGCAGCCCAATCTCGTCTTGACCCTTTACCGTTAGCCTTCCAGTAAGGTCTCCTTTCCCTTCGGACAGTGCTGATGAAAAGTCCTGCATCATCTTTCCGTATTCCTTTACTGGTCCCGATATGAACCTACCAGCGACAACAAAGGTTGTAGTTGTTATGACAACAGAAATAACGACAAGCAAGACTGCGATTCCAGTCAATATTTTGAAGACCGTCTTCATAATGTCGTCAACATAAACTCCGGAGCCAACGACCCATCCCCATGGCTTGAAGAGTTTAACATATGCTATCTTAGGTGACGGTTTCTCATTGTCAGACTTGGGCCATAAATATTCTAAAAAGCCGCTGCCCTTCTCGCGGCATATTTTAATCATTTCTGCACGATAAATTTGGCCTTTCGGGTCGGAAAGCGTTTTCCCTTCAAGATCAGGTTTTTCTGGGTTCAGGATCGCAACGTCATCGAGATTGTTGATAAAAACATAATTCTTTTCATCATTGCCAAACCGCATAGCCCTGATTCTTTCTTTTGCCCGTCTCTGAGCTTCTTCGATCGAGAATTCACCTCCTGCGGCACGGTGATCATACTCCTCCACTATGCTGTGGGCCATTTGGACAACAGATGCCACGACATCCCTTTTGTCGTTGGTGATCTTTTCCTTTATAACCGGCAAAACATATGCGAACATTCCGATCATCATGAGACTTACTGCAAGAATGGGCAGAAAAGATATCTTCCAGAAAATAGGCAGCTTTTTAAATTTTATCAAATCCCCGATACTAAATTTCATTGCCACTCCCCCCCCTTTTGCGTATATTCCCCCCAAAGCCGATTGTCTTACCTAGAAACTATCTTCTCGTCAAAAAAAAGACGCTGGCATGTCATCAAAATCAACATATGTACTTTTTGTTGACATATTGGCAATCCCCCGCAAGCATATCCATACAAAGGGCGTCCTCTCCCCAACAACCGACTGAGCATTAAATGAGGGAACGTCGAGAAGATTTTCAACACACGTACAACATTACTTCCCTCTCATTCCATTGCACGTTTCATGCCTGAACTCAAAACATGAAACCTCGTGATATGGTAAATGTTCGTGGTCGCAGTTGGATGGTCAAAATCGCAATACCGGGAGGCAGGCATCAGGTAGCGATCGTTTTCACGATAGAGAAAGACCCTTATCCCGGTTAAAAAATAAAACTGGTGGCGGTCTTTGCGTAAAGAGCCGGCCGTGGATGCATCAGTAAAAGTGACTGTCAGATTCGACACACTGACCGAACCCGCAACTGCGGGAAATATCACCAATTACTTATTGCAATATCAAGTTTTCAACAGTTACTGTTCCGCCGCTTATTATCAGGACGCCGCCTATTGTTGAGAGCCCAGGCGGTGCTGATGGGAAATTGCATTCATAACCACCAACCAGCGTAACAGCGATATCTTGATATAGCGTAAGACCGCCGGTGAATTGCAGGGCCTGAATCAGGATGGTCTGTCCTGAAGATCCTGCTGAAGCCAGTGCATCGTAGGCGTCTTGAATGGAATCGTAAGGGACTGATGTACTAACAACCTGAACCGCTGTTGTACCCGGACACGTGCTAAGCTGAAGTTGCAGCACAAAGATATCTGAAAAACCGCCTACAAAAGGATTTAGAGGATCGCCCCACATGGAGTCACTCCAGCCGGTGACATCTACGTTTCCGCTGCTGTCAACCGCTATGCCCTGTCCTTCGTCGCCATAGCCCGCACCGTAGAATGTATGCCACTGATACGCACCGCCGCTGCTTAGGTTCAGGATAACTATATCCGGAGTGCCGGAGCTGCCTGCAAAAGTATTAAGAGGTGCCTGCCCTGAAGGACCGTTCCAGGAGCCAGAGCTATACCCGGTGACATAAACGTTTGCGCTGCTGTCCACCGCAATGCCCTGCCCATCATCGGCAATACCCGAACCGTAAAAAGTGTGCCACTGATATGTCCCGCTGCTGTTGAGACTCAGCACGAAGATGGTTGAGGGGGGATATGCGGCACCAGAACTTCCGGGAAACGGATTAATAGGCGCCTGCCCTGAAGGACCGTTCCATGTGCCAGAGCTATACCCGGTAACATACACGTTTGCGTTGCTGTCCACCACGATGCCTTGCCCCTCGTCATCAATGCCTGAGCCGTAGAACGTGTGCCACTGATATGCCCCGCTGCTGTTGAGGCTCAGCACAAAGATGTTGGAAATGCCGGAGCTGCCTGAAAAAGCATTAACAGGCGGCTGCCCTGAAGGACCATTCCATGTGCCTAAGCTATCTCCCGTTACATAAACGTTTGCATTTCTGTCCACTGCGATGCCTTGCCCTTCATCGGCAATACCCGAACCGTAAAATGTGTGCCACTGATATGCCCCGCTGCTGTTGAGACTCAGCACGAAGATATTTAGTATGCCAGAGCTGTTGTTGTCGTTAAAAGCATTAATAGGTGCCTGCCCTGAAGGCCCGTTCCACGGGCCAGCGCTATAGCCCGTTACATAAACATTCGCGTTGCTGTCCACTGCGATGCCCTGCCCGGCATCATCATCGCCTGAACCGTAGAACGTGTGCCACTGATATGTCCCGCTGCTGTTGAGGCTCAGCACGAAGCTGTTCGAAGTGTCAGAGCCACCGGTAAAAGCATTCAAGGGTATCTGCCCAGAGGGGCCGTTCCATGCTGCAATACTATATCCTGCAACATAGATATTGCCGTTGCCATCCACCGCAATACCCTGTCCTTCATCGCCAACGCCCGAACCGTAGAACGTATGCCACAGATATTGCCCGCTGCTGTTTAGTTTCAGCACAAAGATATTTTGTGAGCCGGCAAAGGCATTCAGAGGCAGCTGCCCGTTAGGACCATTCCAGGTACCTTGACTTTGCCCGGTTATATATACATTATCACTGCTGTCAACTGCAATCGCCTGCCCCGTATCGCTAACGACTGAAGAAGAGTCATCTGCGCTTTGTTCAGAGACAGACAATTTATTGCTGCTGTGAAAGGCTGCTCTACGTACCATACGACTTACGCCTGAAGAATAAAAGGTGTTCCAGGAATATTTAGGGTCTATTGTAAGTGGCTGGCTTGCATCATATTTGCCAACTCTGAACCCGACTTCCTCACCAGATACCTTGTACGCCACTATTACCGGTATCCGTTTGTTGCCAATCTCCTGCCACGCAACTGGTGGGGACTCAGCAATGTAACCTTTGTTAAACTTGAATTTTAGGGATCCGTTTTCCTGTAATTCAACAGGAACGTTGTATTTAAGTCGTATGCTTGCGACATCGGCACCAGCCGCTATGTTGTATGTGCTTTCCGTTATAGCATTCCCCGTCGCATCATACGTAAGGCTAACACCCTCCCACAGGTTCTGATAGACAACCTCTCTTAACTGCTGAGCTAAGGCAGTTTTGCCTATGGCTGACACGCCCCCCTCCGCTTTTGGCATGACACCTCGTGTGCCGAGGAATTTAACTGTTAAAGCATGATCAAGCGAAGCAAAATATACCTTTGTGGGGGCAAAGCCGAGAATGTGATTTCCAGCTTTAAACTGAAGCAGGCTGTTATCCTGCCTGGGTTCGCATGACTCACTGTCTGACAAACACCGACCGGCCTGTGCGTCTACAGCGATAAGACTCAGCAGAGACAAAGCGAATATCACGATAATACCAAGAGGAAAGACTCTTGATGTAAATGTCAATCTGTGTTTCAAGACACCCCTCCTGCTTACTGAAACCGAAGCGGATGATAATTGCCGACTTGTATTAGGAAACAAACTAGTGCAGCCATATCAGGAGGCCGTACTCATAGTTTCAATGACGCGACACCTGTGATGCATACAATACATTTCCGAACACTAAATGGCATATAGCACTGTTACAAACAAACACAATTATATGTTATTCATATAATGATCTTTTTGTCAAAATCGGGCCTGTTTCTTAATAGTCGCCAAAGCACAATATAGCCCTAATTAATTATACTTACCAAACTCACGAACGCAGTGGAGGCGGCATGGGATACCATGGCAGAACATACACCTTTTGCCGGAGCGCAGTAAAATCGTGACTTTGCCGCCGGTGAGAACCAACCTTGGGAAAACCTTCTCCACGTCGTCCGATAACCTTTTGGGCTGGCTGACAATACATCAGTATATCTTTGTAAAATGCCCCCTTACAGCCCCCCGTGGAATCGTCCGAATGCATGAGCGAGGAGGACCGACATGACCAGGATGCCCGCTCCGAGGACAACGATGTGCCGGGTCTTGCGCAGTTGAAAGTTGCCGACCCGACACACAAGCAGATAGCCGACAGCAAGGTTGAAGAGGCCCCACAAGACATTGACCATCGAGGACGACAGCCCTACCCCTGGCGGGGTCGCGAAGGGACTCTGGAAGGAATGCCCTGAGATTCCATTGCCAAGATGGGGCAGCGCGTTAGCGAGGAAGGCGCCCCCAAGGAAATACGATAAGTAGTGGTACCAACGCATGATTGTCTCCATTTTAGAGTTCCATTTTGTTTATTTCCTACTGACAAGAACGCACCTTCGGACCCTTGTCGATAAGGAGGCTTCTGCCCTTAATAAGATTATATCTCTTAAGGCGCTTACCTTACTACTTGGCAGCCAGGGTTTGCCGCAGAAAAGCCACGACTCGGGCGAGTGAATCGTTTGCGGCCTCCGGGTCCCAAGCCATAAAGCCTTTTCCGCCGATGGCGGCCGGATCGCGGTAGCTTACAGTAGGCCCATTGCGATTAAATCCGTGCGAACAACCAGGGTATTCGACTGTAGTCACTTCAAACTTATATTTTTTGGACAACAAACTCTTTAACTCAGGAACAGCGCTCCCCTCACCGTAGGAGTCTTCAGTCCCATAAAAGATAATCATCGGAGCCCCAGTCAGCCCGCTACCGCTTTTTTCAAGTTTAGGTATGAAATATTTGCAAACCGGGTAAAATGCTGCATGTGCTGCGAAACCCTTCTCAGCTCCCATCCATAATTTGCGGTTGGCTTCCATAGCTGTTCTAACTGTTACCCCGCCCCCCAATGAAAACCCCATGATCCCGATTCGAGCTGGATCAATAGACGGCAATTGTCGTAATTCTTTTAATGCCGCAAATGCCAATGGCAGGAAGGTCTCGTTCTGTGGCCGGTCTGATGCGGAGGTATAAATACCGGTTTTGAAATCTACTTCAAAAACCGCAATGCCAGCGTGTAGTATCGATTCCCGATAAAACTCACCACGTGAGTCTATTCCCGTAGTCCCGTGAACAACGACAACTGCCGGGCATGGAGTTGAACTGTTTTCCGGCAAGTAAAGTGTCCCTGAGGCTTTGAGTGGCTGGTTTCTATCAAGAGAGGAAAAGTCAATTCTGGTTCCACCGGGCGATGCTACAGCAGCCATGACAAAAACAGTTAGAAGTGCCACTGTAAATAACCCAATGCATCTCAAATACCTCATCACAAGCCTCCTGGAATGATTGACATTCTTTCCGGCATAAAAATGCCGAAGACTCTCAGCTTCCGACACTCCCAAGGGCAGAGCGCCTTTATGCAACGAGCTGAGACCTTATTCCCTGTTTCAACGAGCGGTCTGACTGCGCCGGCTCTCTATGCCCTGGCAGAGCAGCACCCTTTTCGGGACGTGCTAACAGGGAGAGTCCCTCCCCTAGTATGTTCTTTGCGGCGTTAGTATCCGCATCTTCTGTGTAGCCGCAGGCCTGACAGTAAAACACTGCCTGTGAGGGCCTGTTATCGGCGTGTATGTGTCCACACTTAGAACACTTCTGACTTGTGTACTGCGGCGGTACAAGGACGACAATCCCTCCGCGCCAATGCTGCTTGTAGCTGAGTTGACGTCTTAACTGTCCCCATCCTTGATCGACGCATACCCCAAGCTTGGTTACATTATTATCAAATTCTCTACGGTCACCATTCCGCCGCTGATGGTCAGCACAATTATAAAGCTATATTGATTCGAATACAAGTACTATTTAAGGTTGTGTTACAGCAACTACTTAATACCCATAAGCTGTCGGATATCGTCAATATAAGGGGTCGTAGAATGATCATTTCAATGCATGGGAATGAGGCAACCAGAGACGTTCGTTTTTTCTGAGAAGTGCTATAATTTGGAGATTGCTTGGAAAGCATGGAGCGGATAATTTTCCAGAATGTGCATTTTGGGAAATTAACTTAAAAGGAGCATGTTTTATGAAAAAAGCGGTTTTATTTACTTTTGTTATATTGATGATGTCCTATCACTGTTTTGCTGAAGAGCAAACGGTATCGGACAGTCTAGGAAAATGGGTGAAGTTCACTGCGACAGACAAATCGTATACGGTAATGTTCCCGGGACAACCAACGACCACGGTGTCAAAGAAACCGCATTCGATAACTTCAATTACATCATATTCAATTCAGGAAAAGATAGTATTTATCGGCTCATATACCGATTACGACGTTGTATTTGAAGCCCAGAAAGAACTACTTGCGTCCCGGGACAATTTCCTTAAGGAGGTGCATGCACAATTGACAACGAGCAAGACGATCGAATTCGAGCGCGGGCAGAATGACTGGCTTCCTGCGCTGGTTTTTACCGCTGAAGGTCCAGATTCCAGTTTCAAAAGCATTATCATTGTCGATAATCAAAGAACGTATATGTTCGTTACAGCGGGATGGGGCAAAATCCCTGCGAGTGCGGAGAAGTTTCTTGACAGCTTGAGACTCTATCCATTTAAGGCAGCTATCGATCAGCTTGTTTTTTTTGACATTCTTGATGAGAAACACCATTATTAGACTTGTTTCCTTCAACCAGAAATTGGTTTTCTGACTTTGCCGCGGGGAGAACCAACTCTGGGAAAACCTTCTCCACGTCCCGGGCGATAAGACCATTCTGTCGTCACTCTTTGAATCTCCCCCCGCTGTACCCCTCCATGTTCCATTCGTAGCTCACCCCGGTCAGAGTTAACAACTTATCCGGTGATTGCTGAAGCGATTGACTGTTTCTCTTGTACCGTTCATCAGGAAACCAATCCAACTGAGGCTACGCAAAGACTGCCATTAGAGTGTTGCGGTGCAGATTTGGTTAAGTTTTTTTAAGGGCCTTCGATAATTAGTTATAATGCCATGGCATAAAATCCCCTCATCGTCCGCTGAAAACATCCCAAGGCTTTTTGTCGATCTTGCACTGGATGGCTATGCATTAAGACAAGACACATTAATTCTGTAAAATAAATGGATAAATCAGGCATAAAAACGCTATTTCTATCTATTATTTTCCCCATTTTTGGGGTTAATGCATATGCTGATATATATCAAATGACCGCCCTTGACCATGAGGGAATCGTAGTGCACGAAGACAGCCAGTCCTCGGAACCTAAGTCTATAGTTGAAGAACCGCATAAGGACAAAAACAAAAAGGCTTGCCCCAAGTCTGTCACCAAAAAGATCGTTGGCAAGCACGGCCGATTACACAGAATAGTCGAAGAGAAAGCCAGAAAACATAATGTAGATCCAAAGCTGGTTGAGGCGGTAATTAGAACGGAGTCTAACTGGGCTTCCGGGGCGGTTTCCTACAAGGGTGCTATCGGAATAATGCAAATAATGCCGAAAACAGCCATGGATATGGGTGTTAGGAACTGCTATAATTCCGAGGAGAATATAGAAGGCGGCGTGAAATATCTCAGGTATCTACTGGATAGATTCAATGGCAATGTCACACTTGCGCTGGCCGCATATAATGCAGGGCCTGCGAGGGTAGATAGGTATGGAGGAGTACCTACAAATCCCAAGACTGTTAGTTATGTAAAACGGGTGATGCGTTATTATTCCAGTGAACCGGTGCATTCGCAGAGCAGTAAAAAACTAGAAATAAGTACGGTTTTTGTAGAGGATATAGAAGCTAATTTAGCTAATTTGGCAAATATAACTGCCGTGGCCAAGTGAGATTACATCCACATGAGAACTCAGAAAGGTCTGCGTGACATCCTCCCCTGATTGAAATCAGGGGCATCCCCTGAAGACAACTCAGGTTCCGCGCTTGGCGCTTTGCACTAGCAGACTGATTGCGGCTCATGTGGCAACTCCGGAGTGTCCTGAAGATGCTCACAAGTCTTGCCTTCCACGGTAGGTTCCCCATCCGTGGTACTTTGTCCCCGCGCCTGTAGAAGTTGACGCTTCCAGGAGGACTCTGAAGCCGGGATGACCTCCGACTCGCACAGATGGCTTTCGCTACACAGTGCCTTGTCCTCTCCACGTCTGACGAAGACCTGCCCGGCCTCCGGAGAGTGTGACCCCGCTCCCAGGGTAAGACTTGCAAATCCGAATGCTATGATTGTTACGATATTGGCCGCCACATGGTCACGACCGGCAGTAAGCCCGCATGCCGGACAGTGGTGGACCCTGTCTGAAAGTTCCTTCGGGACAGGTGCACCACAGGTGCAGGTCTGTGAGTTGCCGCCGTTCTCCGTCTGGTTTGGCACCGCAATGTACCGCTTGTTACCAAGCTTGCTCTTGAGCAGGAGCTTTTGCTTGTGGATTGCCCGATCGGAAGCCACTTTCGCAAGCTTCCGGTTGCGGATCATAAAACCCACGGAATGCTCCTCTACAGCTACCTTGCGGTACCGATTCGAAATAACTGAAGCATTCTTCTTGTGGTGATGGTCCCTGATGCGCTCTATCTTGGTATGTATCTTGGCAACAACCTTGATCTGGGCCTTCAGCCGGTTGGAATAGGGGATGTCCTTGAGTGCTGAGATTGGCCGACCGGCAGCTTTCGCCAGTTCAACCTGATTCTTGTACCCAAGTTCTCTCGTTTCAAACTGCCTGGACAGTTTCTTTTGTGCAGACCGGAGTCGTCTGCGGTAATCGTACCAAGCTTTTGGCGGATCGTACTTGACGCCTTCGGAATCTGTCAGCAAGGCAGTCAGTCCGGTGTCTGCCCCAGCGTCAGGACGAAAGTCCGAAGAGGTAAGCATATCCAGAACATCTTTCTCCTGGGCCTCGGCTGTAACTACGCAGTGCCATCTGCCCTGCTTGAACTTGATCGTAACGGTTTTGGGTTTCCCCTTGACCTTGCGGTAGTCGAACAGCCGAAACTCTCCGAGGCCCGAAAGATGCATCTTGCCGTTTTTGATTTTTGCAGCAGGACCGTACTGCGGGAAGGTGATGCTGCGGTACTTCTTTCGCTCGATGAACTTGGGCGGGTGGACATCAGTCTTCCCTTCTTTGAGAGCTTCGAAGAACCGTTTATACCCTTCAGCAACTCTAACAGCCACATTCTGTCTGACCTGGCTGTGGACTTTAGAGAGTGCAGTGTCGTGCAGGACGTATTCGTGAATGGCTGTATACTGGTCTGGTTGGGTGAGATAGTGAATATCCGTCACACCTTGCTGCTTAAGAAGCTTATTCGCTGTACGGTTGTCAGCGCGATCGGCAACCAGGTCATTGCGCAGTCGCCAGCAAGCGCCGACCCACATCCACAGCCGGTCAGCCTGCTTTGCGCTTACCTCCATGGGGAAATCAAACGCACTGGTGACTACAGTATGTTTGGGCCTCTTGGTGCCCTTAGCACGCGTATGTGTAGGTGTATCGTTAGATAACTCGCGCATCTTCCTATCTAAAAGCAATTCTGGACGTTTGTCAAGAATAAGAACTGTAATAACCAACAGCGGCGCTTTCATCCCGGCAATCAATTACCGGGAATTCCCGCTTTATGTCTTAATCTTAATGCCTGCAAGTCTAAGAATTCAAGATATGCCGGCTAAAGGGAGCTTTACCTATGATAATAGAAGTCGTAGGGGGAATTATAGTTTTCACTGATGAAAAAAAACCTGTTCCGGGCAAAAAATCCGTCTGTAAGTGTTGTTGAAGCAGGCAAAAGCAAAACTCAAGAAAAAGGCAGATACCTAAGCATCTGCCTTTTATCTATGCAAGAAAGATCGAAAAACTACTTCGTCTGGTCAGCCTTCTTGTCGACAGCAGCCTTCTTGTCGACAGCAGCCTTCGTGTCGGCAGCCTTCTTGTCAGCAGCAGCCTTCTTCTTGGCAGCTTTCTTATCGGCAGCAGCCTTCTTGTCGGCAGCTTTCTTATCAGCAGCAGCCTTCTTGTCGGCAGCTTTCTTATCAGCAGCAGCCTTCGTGTCGGTAGCCTTCTTGTCGACAGCAGCCTTCGTGTCGGTAGCAGCCTTCGTGTCCATAGTCTGGTCAGCTGCAAAAACTGCGGTTACGGAAAGAGCGAACAGCAGAGCAACGATCAATACGAGTACCTTCTTCATTCAATTCACCTCACGTTTATTTTATTGTGCTCATAATATATCGCAACTTACATGCCAGCTCGGATAATATTATAATCATCAACTTATCAATTACTTAACATAATTAGAATGCAGGGAGTGAATCCTCATGTCAGAAGACATATCCTCATTCAGGGATATTTTTATTTGCGACAGGTTGTCCACGGTGCCCTCACCACTAAGTCAGCGATCAAACTGCTTTACCCGTTCGTTCCACTTATGAGAGAGCGTCTTCCTTCAGTTTTAATTCAGGCAGAGGCTGAAATTGCACGGATATAAAAAGACCCCTGCGCCGGTCGAAGGAACAGGAGTCTATTTTGTTATATTGAATAATGACAGGCTACTTATGTGATATCCTCTCGTAGTCAGAGACTACGAGCATCCTGGTAGTTCAGGACGCAGGTTCGTGCAGACACCCTTCGGTTTTTGCCCGATGAAGGATTCAACAGGAGTCGGGCAATACTGAGGCATTGAAGCGCTCTCAGGCTGTACCACACAGCAAACTGGTAGATATTCAGAAAATTAAGAGTCGAGTTGATGTCCCGGTCTATGGTAAAACCACACACTGGACAAGCAAAAGTTCGTACTAAGGGCGATAAGCCCTCTGCTATAACGTGTCCGCAACAAGAACAAGTCCTCGTAGTGCCCCGCTCATTGAATTTCCTGACCTCTTTGCAACGCAGTGCAGCTTTGTAAGAGAGGTATCCAACAAGTGTCATAATCGGGTTATTGTTCTGGACTTGCCGGTTGATGCGCTTGTCTATGAATTTGTAGCCTGTGTCAGCCAGTGTTTGGCTCTTATCCCAGTCCCCGACATGGAACCCAATCACATCCGGGTGGTCGGTCAGAATCCGGTTTGCAACCTTGTGAAGATAATGCTTGCTTTGCCCTTCAACCCTAGCATAGATCTTCCGTATTTTAGAGTCCAGTCGTCGCCGCTGCTTGGAACCACGATCCTTCTTGTCACGCCTGGATTTAAGCTGGTCAATCAGGATGTAGTGTTTAAGATTCAACTGCCGCAAAGGGTTGATGTCATATTCATGAATCGTTCCATCTGTTTTGATGCCAGTTAGCGCTGTTTTACAGCCCGGGTCGAAATACAGCAAGTGGACGGGCTCTCTTGTAAACGGATTGTACGCAATGGGAAGAGGGCAGAAGGATTCCGGAGACAATGCCGGCACCTGTCCCGCCATCTCCCTACTGACAGTCTCCGCATCTGCACAAGATACCTCATGCGTGAAGCTCGCGCTCCAAGCCTTGGATACTTTGTCATAGGCAATAGTGACTGTTTTGATAGTATCTGTTGCGTAATCAATCTTCGGAAGTTCAATCTCGATCCACTCAGCTTTGTTCTTGCCATGTGCGAGTCGCAGTGTGTTGCCGGCAATCTCAAAAGAAATACCCTGCTGGGGATATTTCTGCGTGAAGAAATACTTGTACGATTTGAATCGGGGCGGGCCAACTCCGCCATCTCCCTGCTTCTTTTTCGTAACGTACATACGCCACGCTCCGGTGAGCGACTTGACTACTTCCTGCAAGGTCTGTGAGCAAGGTTCTTTTAGCCGTGGACAGTCTTTCTTAAGCTCCGGCAGCATCTTTTTGAGAGCATAGTAGCCCACACGGTTGCGCTGTTTTTCATCGTTCAGAATGTTCCAGACATCCTTGCAGGTGTAAGACGTCTGCCACAGTAGATCTATGGCTGATTTTGCTGGCTGGATACACACTTTATGTGTTAGATACATGTCTTATCATACCATAGTGAACTTGTGTTCACCAAGCGAAAGAGGTACAGTGAAAACACGCTTTCATCTCGGGATTAAAATGCCCGAGGATTCCCGCGCACTATCCTAAACAGGCCAGTCTTAACACTCACTGGCGACTCACTCATAGAACAACGCTTAACTATCCCCTTCTCATCATATAGAACAACAAGCTCTTTTTTCGTACCGCTGCGAGAGCTACCAAACAAATTAACAACCGGCACAAAATTGACTGCATCAGCACTCATATTCGCAAGCTCATACTTCCAAATTTCCAATCCGCCGTCTGTGAATGTTGTTGAAGAAGGTGACCCAAACATCTCTCTTATTTCTGCCTTGCATGTCTTTCCTTCGACCACCTTTTGAGAAACAGTTACCTCAGTTTCATTTTTCAGACTCTGATTACCAGCGCTGGCGCAGCCAAGTACGGTGACCGCAAAAAATACCATAATTACAATAGCGGCCCTCCTCAGTTTCCTTTTCTTAAACACTGACACGCCCTTCATCTCAACATTCCTCCTCTATGCAGTTCGGATTTTGCACAATCAAGCTCACACCTGATTGTTACAGCCACATGACCACTGGAGACATTTAAATAGCACGTTACATTCCCATTGTCAAGGAAAACTTGAGCAGATGTTTATTGAAAGACGTCAGAATATGACTCAGGTCACTTCTCCATTTGAAAGGTAATTTAACAGTAAAAATTTGTTGGGTTGCGACGTGTCGGGCGGGCGATTTTCCCCGTATAACCCTCCGACAAGAAGGGAAGGTCTTGGCTGCATTATGAGGTACTAACTAGGCTGACCTCTGAAGGATGTTCCTTACCGTCGTTGGAGTCCACGTTGAACCTCTCCGGAAAGCTTTGAATACGATTATGGGATAGGTTCTAGCATAATTTGGGATATTATTACCTAGATGCTTTAGTTTTTTCATCTATGAGCAGATGCACATCTCTGAGTGGCTCGGTCAAAGACTGTTAACCAACTTAACTGTTAACTGTTAATTGGTTAGCAGCTCAGCTAAACAAAATTACTTTCGGCATACACACTGTTCTCGCTGAAATGGCTGCAAATGGCCGCAATACGGTTTTATTGTATGTGATTCTGCAGCGGTACAAATATTGCTTATTCCTAAATGTTGCATGGGGACCTGTCCTTGACAGGTGAATTCGACATTAGGAGGTGGCAATGAAAAGAACTGGTTTCAGTTTAGCTTTAAGACTTATGCTCGCGTTGATGCTTTTGATGTTCAGCGCGCCGTGCATGGTCCAGGCGATGGACCAGGATGATCTGATGAAGAAGATCGACTCACTGTCAAAACAGCTTGACGATCTGAAGCAGCAGATGCAGGAGATGCAGAAACAGGACACTGTTAAGGAAGCAAAAATCGAAGAGGTAGAGAAGAAGGCCGATGCGGCGGCCGGTCCGTCATGGCTTGAGTTCGGAGGAGATTTCAGGACAAGGGACGATTATCTGAAAGGCAACACTCACGAGGCATTTACTCTTCTCGGACCTCAAATAGGACAGCAAGTCAAGAATGATTCTTTGTTGACGAACCGTCTTGGCTTGAATCTCAAGGTAAAGGCAACAGAAGACGTGCAAGTAAAAATTAGACTTGCTATGTACAAGATTTGGGGCGAGGAAACTTCAGATCCTGTAACAGGAGCTAATGCTTTCTTTGCCGACAAACAGGAAATCTTCGACGGTAATGTGACTCACACGCCTTCCGACAATACATTGAGGGTTGATCAGGCTTATGCTACGTGGAGCAATATAGCGGGTCAGCCTGTATGGTTCTCTGTTGGCAGAAGGCCGTCTACAGGTGGTGTACCTACTAATCTGAGACAGAATACAGAAAAGACCGGTTCTGCCGGCACACCCGGGCTGCTTATAGACTATGCCTTTGACGGGGCCACGATAGGCGTAGCGCCCGACATAGATGCACTTCCTGGTGCCTATGCTAAATTATGTTACGGCAAAGGATTCGATAGCGGCTTCGAAACTACAGTCAATACAATGAAGGATGTGAATTTTGCCGGTATTAATTTCGTGCCTTATGACACTGAGCATTTGCATATTGAATTTCAGTTAAGCCGGGGATTCGACATTTTTGCATTCCCGGAGAACACCAGCACAACATTTAATACGTTTATGGGTCCTTTCAATTTTAATAATATCAATCTCGGTGATATCATGCAGTATGGCGGCGTTGTCATGGGCAAGATCGATAATCTCGGCCCCGGCGACCTGCATCTCTTCGCATCTGCGGCCGTAAGTCAAACATACCCTAACGGTCATGCAATTGGTGGGGGGGGATTCCCGCAGTACGGTTTGATGTGGGATTCAAGTACTGGAGAGCAGAACCACACGGGGTTCGGAGGCTATGCTGGTGCAAGGTATGACCTCAAGTCAACAGGCACTAAGCTCGGACTCGAATACAATGGAGGCTCCAAGTACTGGATAACCTTCACTCCTGCATCCGACGATATGTGGACTAGCAAACTCGGCGCGAGAGGAAATGTTTATGAAGTATATGCGATCCAGGAACTTAACAAGGTGCCCATTTCGAAGAGAGGGAAAGCTTTCTTTAGACTCGGGTATCAGTATTACAGTTTCAACGATACCGGCAGCAACAACTGGGTTGGCGCTGTCTACAATATTAATAGTTTGAGCGCAGTACCAACAGCAAGGACAGTTCCTCAATTATTCCCCGCTCTTAAAAACGCACAGGACGTTTACCTGACGTTTGAAGTACAATTCTAAAATCGGGCCGGGGGTTATACCCCGGCCTTCACTTTTCCAGGAGGCTGCTTGATGAGAACCAGCATTGAATCAAGAGATAGCAGATTGGCACTTTCATTCTTAATGCTTCTCATTTGCGCAGTGATAGTGACGGACAGCCTGGCAGCCCAATCAGGACAGATACTGCTGAACGGGAAAATAAAGAGAATTGATCTTACCGAAGATAGCGTTGTTGTCACCAACTATGAGGGTAAGGACTTTAAGCTTATCATTGAAGATAAAGAGATTATCGCCAAATTCAGGGATGGCCGCATTAAAGTGGGCGATGATGTCAATGTCAAATATAAAGTCAAGGATGGTAAAAATATTCCATTTTCCCTAAGAAAACTGGCTGGTTGCTGAGGTGCAATTTGAAGTAGCTTTTATCACCAGTCGAGAGATTATGAATATCACAACACTGCTGTCTATATTTGGAATTCTCTTTCTCTTCGCGCCGGCATATGCTGCGCAGCAGGGATGTATTGTATGTCACGGCGATCCACCCAAGATGGCATCCCTGGGATATCCCCATTTTACAATGACTACTTCCGCTGTTGAGATGCAGACGAATATGCCTGCACAATGTACCGACTGCCATCTTGGCAATCCGGCAGCAATGGATATGGAACAGGCGCATGCAGGGCTCCTGACTGTCAAGGCGATAAAGGACAGGACCTGGGAAGGCATCGTCAGAGACGAGATGAAAAGTTCCGAATTGAACTTATGGCGGACACTAGAACCCAGGGGAGTAAACAGGGCTGACGAGCTGCTACCGAAACTTTACCACGATGGCGTTTTGAGGAATAATCCCGACTTTAAACTGATCATATGGCATGACCGTAACGTCGAGACTCTGGCCTTCAATCCGGTGCTGGCCGAAAAGACCTGCGGAATGTGTCATGAGGATATCGTAAGGAAATATCTTAAAAGTCCTATGGGCGGCGGCAATAAGGCCCATACTCAGAGCCAATATGCGACATGGACAGGGGCGACAGGGCCTCAAAGCTGCGGACTCTGGACTGGCAAACTCGCTGAGCCGGAGCAGGCTTCATTCACCAGCGAAAATGTCGTTCTTTTCAATCAGCACTCCACAATGAATCTGAGCGATAAGATGGCGTTTGACAATCAGAGGCGCTGCAATCAATGTCATGTAGGCTGCCTCGACTGCCATTATTCACCTCAGGGAAAAAGTCGAAATGATTCTCACAAAGGCCCACATACCTTTATAAGAAAACCGGACTCTGTCAGCTGCTATGGAGGTGGCAAGTCGTTCAGTTGTCATGCGGGACCTCTTGAGCGAAGGCGCGGTGATGGATATATAAGGGCTGAATTCACCCAGGCGTCCGACGCGGGGAAAAAGATCCTGAAGGATATGTCGGACATCCATATGCAAAAAGGCATTTATTGTGTAGATTGTCATGAAGCCAACAAGAAATCGGGTCTGCATGCCGATTTGCAGCGGCAGGTTGATTGCGCAAAATGCCATGCGAAGGTCGTAGCAGCGCACAAGAAGGGTCCTCATAAGCAAGTGGATTGCGCTTCTTGTCACACATCACTTATCGGAGGATATGCCTTCAACTTTTGGAGCGCTGTCGGGCCGAAAGGCAAGGAAAACCCTCTGACCAGGATTCAGGATTATCTGGTAGGAGCGGTGTCTCCCCTGATCATTAAGAACCCGAAAGGAAAATGGATTCCCGTGCATATCGTTCCTCACACCTCAGGGAATATCAAGGCCGATGAAGTGATGATTTCTAAGAAATTGATTTTCAGAAACAGTCCCGACGTGCGTATCGAAAGACTCTATTTTTCAAATGATGCATATGCTATTACTAGCCTTGTTAGGAACCTGGATGACAAAGATCATGACACTATGGTGTGGCTAAATGCGGATAGAGTAGCGCATGCAACTGGGAAATCGAGAAGCTGCATGAGCTGCCATGATTCTGCAGCGCAGAAGATAGATACCCCATACAGCGATGGATCTTATAAGGATGTGGGTGAGGGTAAATACACCATTGTTGCCGACGAAAAAGGCATTAGGATAGTATTTCCGGCAGGCACAAAGACAAATCCGTTGTCTGAAGGGCTTGTGCCGCTTAAAGATAAGTGGATGTTACCTGGAAACTTTGCGTTGCCAACAGTAAGGGATAAAAATAATTATGAGAGAATCAAAAAAATGTACCAAAGCGGCAATTTTGTTCATTGACCCGATGGGCATCTCAACTCGGTGCAACTGAAGTAAAAGGATAAAAATCAACTCGTTGGATAGGAATGATAAAAGAAGAGGCAATATCATTCCACTTGTGATAAAAAATAGGTGAAAAGATGTTATCTATTAATAGGCAAACAGGATGACATTATCCTTGGTCTGTCATTGCAAGACACTCAAGTGACGGCGGTAATTGGACTCGACGTGAACAATAGAGCTTAAAGGCTACTAACAAATACGGCTGTTCGGTTCACCTACAGATCACCTGCAATTCCTTCAATCCGCGCAATCGTATCGGTAGACCTTAGCTTTTGGGGTGTGCTTTCCCGTCACATACACCATGCGCACCTTTTCTGTTTCATCGACATGGACAAGTTTCATTTAGGCCTCATGTCAAGATTAATATAAGGCTACGTTTCAGGCGCTTTCGATATTCAACTCCTTTATCATCTTCCAGAGTGTGACTCTGCTTATTCCCAAATGCCTCGCTGCGAGGGTCCGGTTGCCGCAGAATTTTCCGAGAGCCGCAACTATGTGATCCCGCTCGCGATGTTTCTTTGCGGGCAAAGCCCGCTCGCAGTTTCGTTTGAATAAGTAATCGGGTAGATCAGACAGGGTAATTATATCATCTTTGCAAGCTATTGCAGCATATTCGAGAGTATTGATAAGCTGCCGCACATTGCCGGGCCATTGATAAACCTCGAACGCTGCCATCGCTGCCGGGTTAAGCCGCCTTATACTCTTTCTGTAAACTAGGTTTATACGCTCAAGGAAATGAGAGACAAGAATAGGAAGATCTTCGATTCGCTCCCTGAGTGGTGGGATTTTAATTGGTATTACGTTGATGCGGTAAAAGAGGTCTTCGCGGAAGTTCCTTGACTCCATCAGACTGGATAGATCTCTATTGGTAGCAGTTATCAGTCTGACATCAACTAAGACTGGTCGATTGTCACCGACCTTTTCGAGTTCCTTTTCCTCAATTACTCTAAGGAGCTTCACCTGCATCGATGCAGGCATGTCGCCTATCTCATCGAGAAAAAGGCTTCCCCTGTGAGCTATCTCGAACCTTCCCTGGCGATCCCTGATCGCGCCAGTAAAGGCTCCACGCACATGACCGAAGAGCTCGCTCTCAATAAGGAATTCGTTAAGTGCGGCACAATTGACTTTTACAAGAGGGCCTTTGTTTCGGTGACTAAGCTTGTGTATCGCTTCAGCTACAAGCTCCTTGCCAGTGCCGCTCTCCCCTGAGATCAGGACAGGCGCCTCGCTCGAAGCTCCGTTTTGGATTTGTTCGTACAGGTGTTGCATTAAGGAGCTTGTGCCGAGCAGTCCCATGAATCCGTATTCTTGCTTCAATTCGCTCTTGAGCCTCTCGATCTCGAGGTCCTTCATATCCAGTGCAGTCACGTTGGTCATTACCTCTACGGCTCCAATAACATCACCGCGGTCATTTTTCAGAAGCACCGCATTTTTCAGAAGATGGACCTCACGGCCGTCCTTCCGGCGCAAGTGGCAGCGGGTTCCGGACATAGTCCCGCTTTCAAAAAGCGTGCACTTTTTATAGTTACCTATCTGCTTATTGTAGCTGCATTCATTGTTGTCGATCATGGAGCATTGTTTCCCCACGACGTCTTCGCGCCGGTAACCAGTAATCTCTTCTGCAGCGCGGTTGAAAAAAAGAATGTTACTATCCCTATCAATTACCATAAGGCCATCAGACATGGTCTCGATAACACTCTTGAGAAAATCAGGGTTGGAGAATAAGGCATCCATATCGTTAATTAACAATGAGTAATTAACAAATGTTAACACAATCATTAACCTCTTTACCAAAGATAGGAGATCGGTTCTAACGCAACTGAGCAAAATTTGAGCGATTATAATTACCTCAATATCTGCTTTGGGAGATTTCTCTCGATAAACACCAAAGTTCAGGGAATTGGCGGCACTAATGATTATCAGTCGATATCCAGATTCTTACAGTACCTCTCACTGCCGAGCATTCTGATTAGCCTGTCGTTTGCGAAAAACCAATGGTTGGATTTCGAGGCAAGTGTTGAAGCGATATTACCCTTAGGCCTTTTTTCTGCCGTCTTTCTTGTAAATTTTAAGATAAAACCAGGCATTGATGGCACATAGTAAGATGCTTAATATAAAAATGAGTGATCTGGGGAGTTCTATATATATGATTTTATCTATATAGTGGATGATGAACGAACTTCCATAGGATAAAGTTGGCTCATATTTTGATCGCAACCAGGTTTCAAGATTTGTTAATGGACAATACCAATCAAATACCTGAATGGTGACAGCAAAAATCAATCCTCCTATATGAACAACCCGTACTTTTATATTCTTTATTCCCCAAAATGCGCCGAACAGTAAAAAAAGTATCCATAAAAAATGAATAACTACTACGATATTAGCAATTATTTTGTAAAACATTGTATCGATAGGTACAACTTCTGCGGTGGTAACTTGCAAAGACGAAATCACTTTTTACGGGCTGTAAATTAATGCTGCCCCAAAAGCCTGATCAGGCATTGTTTTTACGACAACTGTAAACAAAATTAGTGACTGTTATACAGATCAATAGTTGCTACTTTTTTAGAACCATGGGTTTATCGCAACACGTTGCCTTGAGATCGCACTCAAGGCCACACTTATCTGCATCACACGTATTTGTGACCGTGAGCTCCACTCCACAATCTTTACAGCTACACACTAATACATCTCCTCTTTTTACTTTCATAAAAGTACCTCCTCGAATAGATTTAAGCAGATAATATCGCACCCAAGTTGCTTATCATTGTCGTCCCATACCTGACAGAACGGAAACTACATCACTTGGTGATAGTATATATCCACAACAATATATCGCCTAATTACCGGACTTACGAAAGGCTGGCTCATTTAGTGCTGCTATTGCTCAGTCGGTGCAAGGAAAGCACGCGCCAATGCGGTTGCGATAGTTATTTTCGACTATAATCACCAAAGTTCAAGTACTGGCAGCACCTTTCCGAGATCCATATTTTTGGTGAGATGTCGTGTCACCATGAATGCGGCCGAAAACGACTCAGTTTCGTATCAAAGCAATAATGCTGTGCTGCAGACCGATTTTTCCATATCACCACTAAAGTGCTAGAATTAATCAATGTCTTTGCTGCGAGCGAAAATATCTCGATTTTATCGCTCGGCGGGCCTTCGATTCCGTCTGACTGCCGTGGTTCTAACTGTTGCTGTTGTTGTGCTTATAGCTGCGACTGCTTATATCGGCAATCTTGCAACCGTTGTTATAGAAAGTAAATCCACCGAACAGTTGGAAGGAGCCAGCCGCACTCTCAGTACTGCTGTCTCCATCTGGCTTGAAACCCACCAAAATATCCTGCGCAACCTCGTATCCTTGCCAGACATCATCAGCATGGATCCTAATCGCCAGAAACCGATCCTCGAAAGAATGGGCGCCTCCTACCCTTATATGTACCTTGTCAGCACGACAAATATGCAAGGCATCAATGTGGCCCGCAACGATAATTTACCTCAGAAAGATTACAGCGATCGAGACTGGTTCAAAAAGGTGAAGAATGGGGCTGACGTGACATTCGAGAGCCTGATCAGCAGGACGGTCACCAAACCAGCCCTCGCTGTTTCGATGCCGATTAGGGACAAGACAGGAAATATCATAGGGGTTGGCATGTTTTCACTGAATCTGGAAAACCTGGCAAATCAGGTTCGTGTCACTCAGGTGGGTAAGACGGGTTTCGCCTACATTGTCGACGGAACTAACCGCGTTATTGCACACCCGAGTCGTGTCCAATTTACCGAACTCCTAGATCTCAGTGATTATCAGCCTGTAGCACAGCTCAGGAAAGGAGTACGAGGCAATATAAGCTTCACGGACGTATCTGGTCAGCGATGGAGGGCATTCATAAGCGAAATGGATAACGGGTGGGGCATAGTTGTCCAGCAGCAGGAAGAAGAATTATTAAGCACACGCCGCATGCTTAGGCAGGTTTCTCTTTGGAGTATCATCGCAGCAGTGCTTGTATTGACTACCATGACATGGTGGGTAGTCAGAAGATCGCTCCGGCCGATTGAGGTACTTACTAAAGCAGTAACAGGCATTACCACAGACAGGTTAAGCAAGGCCGATCTTGACGATGTTCTCAAAGTTTCCCGTAACATCACTACCAATGATGAGATAGGTGCTCTTGCGGAAGGTTTTAGCAAACTTGCAATCAGACTGCAAACAACTCTTGCGAATCTTTCAGAAGAATTGGCCGAACGCAAGCTGGCCGAAGAGACGGTTCGCACTTCAAATGACCGCCTGAGGTCTGTACTTCGCGCCGCCACAGCATATTCCATCATAGGTACTGACCCAGACGGCGTTATAAAACTTTTTAATGAAGGCGCTACTCTGATGCTCGGCTATAGCGCTGACGAGGTCATTGATAAAACAACTATGATGCTATTCCATGACCCAACTGAGGTGATCGCACGCGCAAATGAACTTGGGATCAACCCCGGATTCGAGGTCTTTGTCTCTTCGGCGCGCGTAGGTGAGACTGAAACTCGAGAGTGGACATATATACGCAAAGACGGCTCCAAGATTACTGTTTCCCTGACAGTAACAGCCATGCTAAGTGAAGAAAGCCTACTGACGGGTTTCATTGGTGTTGCCAGGGATATTTCCAATGAAAAAAAGATGGAACAGCAACTCATTCAGTCGCAGAAGATGGAGACAGTGGGGTTGCTCGCTGGAGGAGTGGCCCATGATTTCAACAACATCCTTTCCGCAATAATTGGCTACGCGTACCTTATGCAGCAGAAACTGAGAAGCGACGATCCCATGAGGGACAATGTCGAGCAGATACTGGAATCGGCTAACAGGGCCGCTGAAATTACCAGCAACCTTCTTGCATTCAGCCGCAAACAGGTAATAAATGCACGGCCGGTAAATATAAATGACATTATAACGAAGATTGAAAAGTTGCTTTCCCGGATCATTGGCGAGGATATCGATGTAGGCAGTGTTTTCGTTGACCGAGAGATTATTTGCATGGCTGACGCTGGACAGATAGAGCAGGTACTTTTGAATCTTGCCACCAACGCCAGGGATGCTATGCCATATGGGGGGCGGCTCACTATCAGGACTGAACTTACAGAAATTGATGATGCCTTTATTAGGACCCATGGGTTTGGTAAGGCGGGAGCGTATGCGCTAATAACCGTTTCTGACACCGGGACGGGGATGAAACAAGAGGAGATGGAAAAGGTCTTCGAGCCTTTCTTTACTACCAAGGAGACAGGAAAGGGAACCGGTCTTGGCCTTGCTATGGCATATGGCATCATAAAGCAGCACGATGGCTATATTAGCGTGGAGAGCCAAGTTGGAAAGGGGACGTCATTCAGCATTTATCTTCCAGTCACCATGTCAAAAGAAGACGTTTCTGTAAAAAGCGCTGTTGAACCGATGCCGGAGGGAGGCACAGAGACGATACTGGTGGCAGAAGATGATGAGAGATTAAGAAGTCTCTCCGAAATTGTTCTAACGCAAGCCAATTATAAAGTAATACTCGCTCAAAATGGTGAGGAGGCGATAGAGAAGTTTATCGCCAACAAAGATAGCATTGACCTGGTCCTTCTTGACATGATAATGCCTAAAAAGAGCGGCACTGAAGTTTATGAAGAAATAAAAAGCATTAAGCTGGATATAAAAGTTATATTTTTAAGCGGATATACTGCTGACAGGATGAATAAAGAGATCTTTGCAGAGAACCATGTAAATTTCATATTTAAACCGGTTGCACCCAAGGATCTATTAAAACAAGTCAGGGACATGCTCGATAAGTAGAAGATTAGTTTTTCATGTTCTGACCGAAATCTATCTTTTGGTTATCAAGAACCGTGCACTCAACAGTACTGCACTCTTTTCCTGCCATGCCACGGGAGCTTATCTCCGAATTGAGTGGCATTAATAAAGTGGATCAACTGCAAGGTTCAAGGGATACGGAATTCCGGATAGACATCATTACAGCATGATCCATTGAAATATATAGATAATATTGGTGGAGGCGGCGGGAATCGAACCCGCGTCCGAAAGCACTACTCCCAGGCTTCTACATGTTTATCCAATCTATTTAAGTTTCGGATGCCGGCATGCCGGTTGGCAGGCCCCCCGTCATCCTATCCCCTAGATCTCCCGCTGCAAGCCGGAGCATTCATGCAGCAGCAGTCTGCTAAATGACGCTCATTACAAGCCGCAGACAATCTTGCGTGAGCGTGCCGCTTTTAGTTAAGCAGCAAGTGCCAGTTCGTTATTGGCGTTTGTGTTTGTTTCCACCTTTTTACGTGGTGATGGAGCCACGACATGCAACCTAAGCCTCATAACCCCCGTCGAGTCCTTTCGCCCCCGGTTGAGAAGCCCTTCTGTTTATATTATACCATTTCTCCTGTAGATAACTCGGCACATGAGAGTCGCTTGATTGCTTCGACGGCGCGTTTCGACTAAATAAGTTTCTGCCGGACTCGTGAAACGGGCACCTTTGTCCATGCCCGCAATTTCCGTATACTACAAACAGATAGACACATGAAAGTGAAAGATATGCTATCGTCCGTCGATGCCTTTTTCTCCCAGACCCTGTGGGAGATTGAGGCCGCGGGTCTGCACAAGAGGCGCCGCCTTCTCGTCTCAGCGGTCAGGCTGGTGTGTAAGCTTGCAGATGACTTTCGCCAGGGCGAGTTTTCAGTCCGGGCATCGAGCCTGGTATATACTACACTTCTGACCTTTGTTCCCTTGCTGGCCATCGCATTTACAGTATTGAAATCGCTGGGCGTGCAAAATATGGTCGCACCACTTCTGCTGCAATTTCTGCAACCCATCGGAGATAAAAGCACTGCAATCACAGATTCCATCGTAGAATATGTCGACAAGATCAATGTCAAGATACTCGGCGCTGTCGGCCTGGCCATGCTCCTATACACAGTAACAAGTACGATTCAACAGATAGAGAATGCCTTCAACCATTTCTGGCAGATCACACAATCCCGCCCTATGTTAGAAAAGTTTCGCGACTATTTGAGCGTGATACTCGCAGGCCCAATTTTAATAGTAGCATCGCTTAGCATTACAACTGCGATTATGAGTCACAAAATTGTACAAAAGCTCAAGGGGTTCGAGCCGTTCGGCACCGGTATCATCTATTTCGGGAAACTCCTTCCTGTCCTTTTGATCATATCGGCCTTCACCATGTTCTTTTATCTGCTCCCCAATACAAAGGTGCGGCTCCGTTCCGCACTTGTCGGCGGGTCTTTTGCAGGCATTCTGTGGCAGGTTCTCAGCTGGGCTTTTGCAAAATTTCTGGTGTCCACCTCCCAATACTCGGCTATATATTCGGGATTTGCAATTGTGTTGGTTTTCATGATCTGGCTATATTTCAACTGGCTCATCATGCTCGTCGGCGTCAAGGTGACTTTTTATCATCAGTTCCCGACCGCACTCGGAATGCGGCATGACCGCGTGATATTCACTGAGCGCTTCAAATATCGCCTCGCGCTGACTGTCATGTATATGATCGGACTTCATTACCATCACGACAAGCCGCGCTGGACTCTTAAAAGTCTAGTCAGTCATCTCGGACTGCCCGTTGCACCCGTGCTGGAGGTGCTCCATGCGCTCCAAGACCGGAAAATACTTCTTTTAATAAAGGAGGATATGACCTATCTGCCGGCAAAGGACATTGATGCCATAACCGTGAGCGAAGTGCTCTTGGCAGTGCAGCAGCAATTCTTGGGCGATAAGATGTTCGGAGACAACCCGTGCGCAATGCCAGTAATCGGACGCCTGATAGACCGGTTGGATGAGAGTGTCATGAAGACTTTTTCCGAGGAAACGATAAAGAGCCTAATCTCCGCCCCCGATGCAATGGCCTGCGAAATGAAACGCGACCAGAGATCTAATGGCTGATTAATTTCGTTTCATCCATTCTATTTTTTGTAAGGCTAGAGCCTTATTCGTTGCGGCAGCCGGTCGGGTGAGAAACAACCTCTAGAGAAACACTATGTCATCAGCCAGGCAGGTGAGTTTTTCTGCTCCTATTGCCGAGACGAGCCACGTATTTTCGATGCCAACCACTCCCAGACCGGGGAAAATGAACTTTGGCTCTATCGCAACGGTCTGGCGCTCTTGCAACCGTGTCCTGAACCCTTTGGCAAGGATGGGCAGTTCATCGAGTTCCAGTCCGACGCCATGGCCGACGAACTTTGCCTGTTCGCCCGGATTTCCCATGAAGTTGCCGCCAAATCCAGCCTCTTCGGCCATCGCGAGAGCGCTCAGGTAGAGATCTTCGCAAATCATTCCCGGCCGGAGGTCCTGAGTTACCCGGGCCTGAATCTCGATAGCTGCGTCAAAGGCCTTTCTCAATTGCTTATCTAGTTCACCGAAGACGAAGATACGGGTCATGTCCATCATATAATTGCCATAGGTGCCTGAATAGTCCACTATGATGGGTACATTCTCTTCTATGACTGCATATGATGGACCGAAAGGGGTTCCACTGCAAATCCCCTGACCAGTCACCGGACCGTCGAAAGCGCCTGGGAATGCTGCACGCTTGCCTGCTACTGCCAGGCCGATGATTTCCTGCCCGAAGGAACGCATGCGGATAGCCCCCTCGCTTCCGCTCTTCCTCAACTGGCGCTCCATTTCGGCTGCCAGATCGATCTCCAGCATGCCCCGCCTCAGGAATGATGGAATCTGCGAGAATACTCCGGCCAGTCTTTGCCCGCTCTCTCGCATGCGAGCGACTTCCCACGGAGATTTGACAGAGCGGAGTTCTCGATTCAGAGCTGATATATCGGCGAACTCACGGCCTGTGAGAAGTTCGGAATAGTATTGGTAATACTGCACCGGCATGACGTCGAAGGTAAGACCGATCCTCTTGATCCTGCTGCTAAAAAGAACCGGGAAATCCTTGCTTGCCGGAAAAGGCCTGGTATCGGCAATGTAACTTTCAGTTTTTGCGCGCGTATAGCTTTTACGGACCAGAAGCATAGGGTCTCCTTCTGTGGGAATCCACAGGGCCGCGTTCTGGCGTGTGGCTGAAAAATAGTAGATATCTATAGGCCAGACAAAAAGCGCACCGTCAAGATCCTGCTCCCTGAGCCGCCTTCGCAGCCGTTCTATCCGTTGTTCATATTCTGAGCGAGGAGGCACTTTAACATTCACAAATGTCAGTTTACATCACTGTTGGCATCTGGGTAAACACCTGCAAAGACTTAATGTGGAGACAGAAGATTCGGCCGGATAATATATAATAATCAGATATGGATACCACAACTATTTTGGGTTACGCAGCAGGAATCTTAACAACAATGTCTTTAGTGCCCCAAGTGATTAAGATATGGAGGATGAAGTCGGCTAGGAATGTTTCGCTGGGTATGTTCCTAATCTTCAGCGTCGGAATATCTCTCTGGATAGCCTATGGATTTTCTATCCATTCAATGCCTGTAATCATTGCCAATACCGTTTCACTGCTGCTAGGGTTCATCGTGTTGTGGTTGAAATTCAAATTCCATGGCAGATAAAGTACGCAAGGTAATGCCGGTAAAACCGCTGAAAGAGACAAACCCCTATCTCCGGGATCAAAAGAGATATGAGGACGCCCTGATCAATAACGTGATTACCTCCTCTGCTGTGGAAGGCATCATCATTACCAGGAAGCAACTGCTCAAAAATAAGACTCCCCGACCTGACAAGGCCTAGCCTGACTTCCTGAAGCAGGCGGCGCAAATCCCGGCCTTTGAAGCATCTTCACAAAGTGACATCCTCCCCTGATTGAAATCAGGGGCATCCCCTGAAGACAACTCAGGTTCCGCGCTTGGCGCTTTGCACTAGCAGACTGATAGCGGCTCATGTGGCAACTCCGGAGTGTCCTGAAGATGCTCACAAGTCTTGCCTTCCACGGTAGGTTCCCCATCCGTGGTACTTTGTCCCCGCGCCTGTAGAAGTTGACGCTTCCAGGAGGACTCTGAAGCCGGGATGACCTCCGACTCGCACAGATGGCTTTCGCCACGCAGTGCCTTGTCCTCTCCACGTCTGACGAAGACCTGCCCGGCCTCCGGAGAGTGTGACCCTGCTCCCAGGGTAAGACTTGCAAATCCGAATGCTATGATTGCTACGATATTGGCCGCCACATGGTCACGACCGGCAGTAAGCCCGCATGCCGGACAGTGGTGGACCCTGTCTGAAAGTTCCTTCGGGACAGGTGCACCACAGGTGCAGGTCTGTGAGTTGCCGCCGTTCTCCCTCTGGTTTGGCTCCGCAATGTACCGCTTGTTACCAAGCTTGCTCTTGAGCAGGAGCTTTTGCTTGTGGATTGCCCGATCGGAAGCCACTTTCGCAAGCTTCCGGTTGCGGATCATAAAACCCACGGAATGCTCCTCTACAGCTACCTTGCGGTACCGATTCGAAATAACTGAAGCATTCTTCTTGTGGTGATGGTCCCTGATGCGCTCTATCTTGGTATGTATCTTGGCAACGACCTTGATCTGGGCCTTCAGCCGGTTGGAATAGGGGATGTCCTTGAGTGCTGAGATTGGCCGACCGGCAGCTTTCGCCAGTTCAACCTGATTCTTGTACCCAAGTTCTCTCGTTTCAAACTGCCTGGACAGTTTCTTTTGTGCAGACCGGAGTCCTCTGCGGTAATCGTACCAAGCTTTTGGCGGATCGTACTTGACGCCTTCGGAATCTGTCAGCAAGGCAGTCAGTCCGGTGTCTGCCCCAGCGTCAGGACGAAAGTCCGAAGAGGTAAGCATATCCAGAACATCTTTCTCCTGGGCCTCGGCTGTAACTACGCAGTGCCACCTGCCCTGCTTGAACTTGATCGTAACGGTCTTGGGTTTCCCCTTGACCTTGCGGTAGTCGAACAGCCGAAACTCTCCGAGGCCCGAAAGGTGCAGCTTGCCGTTTTTGATTTTTGCAGCAGGACCGTATTGCGGGAAGGTGATGCTGCGGTACTTCTTTCGCTCGATGAACTTGGGCGGGTGGACATCAGTCTTCCCTTCTTTGAGAGCTTCGAAGAACCGTTTATACCCTTCAGCAACTCTAACAGCCACATTCTGTCTGACCTGGCTGTGGATTTTAGAGAGTGCGGTGTCATGTAGGACGTATTCGTGAATGGCCGTATACTGGTCTGGTTGGGTGAGATAGTGAATGTCCGTCACACCTTGCTGTTTAAGAAGCTTATTCGCTGTACGGTTGTCAGCGCGATCGGCAACCAGGTCATTGCGCAGTCGCCAGCAAGCGCCGACACACATCCACAGCCGGTCAGCCTGCTTTGCGCTTACCTCCATGGGGAAATCAAACGCACGGGTGACTACAGTATGTTTGGGCCTCTTGGTGCGCTTAGCACGCGTATGTGTAGGTGTATCGTTAGATAACTCGTGCATCTTCCTATCTAAAAGCAATTCTGGACGTTTGTCAAGAATAAGAACTGTAATAACCAACAGCGGCGCTTTCATCCCCGCAATCAATTACCGGGAATTCCCGCTTTATGTCTTAAATGGCCTGACTTTCAGAGATCTTTGCAGGATCAGCCCGAATAGCTCTTCCATAGGCCCTAAGTCACCGTGCAATCCGCTTTCGAGCGCGAGTTGATATCGGACTGATTTGTCGGCCGCAATATCCCTGAAATCTAGTAGCGGTAGCCCTGCCTGAGCAGCCATCAGGGTCACGAGCAGACGCGCTGTCCTGGCACTGCCACGGCGAAATGGATGGATGATATAAAGTTCGATATAGACTTCTGCAAGCGCCTTTGTTACTCTGTCAGCCGACTTGAAATTGCACGGCGTATAGCGATGTAGCGGCCCTTCTTCAAGGGATTTCATTAAATTCGGTATTTGCCGCACTGGGGCGAAAGCAATATCTTCCCTGCCCATATGGACCTTACGGTATCCGCCAGCCCATGCATAGATATTGCCAAGCCATGCCTTATGCATGAACCGTATATCCTCACCGGTAAATCTTTGCCCAGTGTCATAGATGCCAAGCAATTCATCCGTAGCAAATTTCAATGCAGCGGACTCAGCCTCTTCCATGCAAACTCTGGTAATAATGCCCAGCTGGTTTTTGAGAACTTCACCATGAGAGCCGGGCTCAAATTCGGTCGTGTCCATCGACATGTGTCTTCGATTATACCAGTTTTTGAGGCACTGCACCGGCTTTTAGGGGTTCATGGATGAGGAGGGCCTGCAGCATAACATATGTGCGTTTTCCATTTAAAAGTCCTGTATTGGAACCCAACATTGGCCAAAAAACTAGCAAAAATAGCTTTTTCTGACTCAATAAGTTACCCAATTGGTCCTTTTGCCTTTCAAGAGACATAATGTTGTATTGACAATTGGCACACATATGGTTAGACTACAGTTGTGGTATTTGATTGGGATACCGATAAGAAAGAGTGGCTCAATAAGGAGAGAACTATCTCCTTTGAACAGATTGTCGTTGCTGTTGAGACCGGTGATTTGTTGGAAGTCCTGACCCATCCCAATCAGGCCCGGTATGCTCACCAGATAGTGGTGCTTGTGAAAATTGATGATTATGTTTATGCAGTGCCGACAGTTGTGCAAAAAGATGTTTATTTCATGAAAACTGCGTATCCGAGCAGGAAATACACCGCGATGTATTTGCCGAAGAGGAGGTAGGTATGCCTGAAAGCAAAGAAGATAAAGAGACAATTAGATCTGTTGAGGCTGGTGATTGGTTGCCGTCGTCTAACAGTGCCGTCCTGAAAAAACAGCTTCGAGCAGCAGCAAAAGCTACCATGCTGAAAGATCAGCGAATGAATATCAGAATCGCCAGGAAAGATCTGCTTGCGCTGAAAGCAAAGGCGCTTGAACAGGGAATGGCATATCAAACTCTGGTATCGAGCTTACTCCATAAGTATGTGACGGGCAGGTTGATGGAGAAGAAGGAACATTAAGGATCTGAGAAGCAATAAAACCTTGCCGCGGCGGCAAACTACTATGTCCGGCAACAAAGATACAATGCACCGATGGAAACTATAAATGGCCAAACGGCCAATAATAGATAATAGGCTCAACATAGAGCATTCTGTGCTAATATTATTCATGTCCGGCGATACCAACCGAACCGTTTATTCAACCGAATGCGATATCCCCAAAAAGGGACAAATTGACAAAGCTAAGGCGCCCAATGAAATACAGACGCCGACGCCTGCTTCGCGCCAAAAGATCTATGTCCGTCTCGACCGAAAGGGACGGGGAGGGAAAGCGGTTACCCAGATCGAAGGTCTCCAGATGGCCGCCAAAGATAGGGAGGCACTTGTCAAACAGCTCAAGGCGCAGCTCGGAACTGGCGGGGCGGTGAAGGATGCCGTCATAGAAATACAGGGTGATCACCGTGATGCGCTAATTACACTGTTGGAAAGCTTAGGGTTCCGGCCCAAGCGCTCCGGTGGATAAGCTTCCTGCTGCCATCGGGATTATGCAACGAAGACATTCACTGATGTAACAGGAAAAACTACAAAAGATAATATTCGACCACGGCTGCTGAAAGCAGGATACCGCAGGCCGGTACAATTTTGCTGTACACACCCCACATGTCTGCCTTGAAGTATTCTCTGGTAAGCACAAGGCATAGATGCACAGGCGACAGCAACACCCCGATATATCCTGCAGTAAAGGCAAAAGTTATTTCGTTCAAGTGAGCGCCACCGGCAAGATTGATTATAAGCGGGAAAGTGCTCCCCACAAACCCTGCAGTGATACCGGTAAGCAATCCGCTTAAAAAGGGTAGCGCAAAGAGAATCGGAAACAGGGAGATACCATTTTGTTTTAAATATTGACTCAAATACACGACTGCCCCGGAATCATCCATCATGAACTTGAAGAGCATCACTCCGAATATTAGTGTTATAACTTCCGATGTAAAACCATATTTGATGCCTCTTGCGATGTCCTTCAACCCGAACCTGTAAAAAATTGCCAGCCCGATAATGACAGCCAGAAGAGCGTAAAAAAGTTCGACATGGAACACAATCACAAGAAGCAGCACGGTGATAACCGGGATGAAGCATTTGATCATCGAGGGCCTGAACCCGGCGAAATTGCCCTTAACATTGGACGCCGTCTCTGATGTCACCCCCCTCATCGTGAAGATAAAACCTGTAGCGAACATTAGAGCCGCCAAGGCCGAATTGGCAATTATTAGACTGCGCAGTTCAAGATGAGTTACAGCGGAGACCAGCAGGATGCCGGGATAAAGAGGCAGGATATATTCCCAGGGATGCCGGTACCAGTAATTGGCAAAAGCCTTCTCTTCCTTTGACATGTTCAGGCCTTTTGCGGACTCGTGGACCATCGGTGCAGAAAAGTAGGCTCCGCCTAACGATGGCAGCAATCCTATCAGCAGCGGCATCGATATTACGACCAGCCTCTTTCGCCTTAGAATGCTCTTGGCCGCCTCGGTCATCTGGGAGAGGACCTGCCGCTCACGCAGCACCATTTCGAGTATTCGTATAAGGGTCAAGGCAAAAAAAAGCTCGATAGTGACGGGGTCGGTGACTGTGGTCCTCACTGTTGCAATGACGGTCGGAAGAGGCATCATATATAAGGCAGCCAGCACCGCTGAAGAGGCCATTAACACATATCCAATCTTCCACTTCAGCCTAAGAAGCAGCAGCATGGCCGCAAAAACAGCTGCCAATTTAACAATAGCAAGCATATAGGGATTATAGCATGCCTCTACAGAGCCGAAAGTCCATTGACACCTTACCCAGCCTGTATCTATACTTAGATTCATGAAACGCATCGCAGTCATCGACGGGCAGGGCGGCGGCATCGGCAGCCTAATCATCAAGGCCCTCAGGGAGAGGGTGGGAGAGAGCATTGAGATAATCGCTCTCGGCACCAATTCCACTGCGACCACCTCGATGCTGAAGGCACGTGCAAACAGGGGAGCGACAGGTGAAAATGCCATAGTTTGGAATGCCCCTAAGGTAGATATGATTGCGGGTCCTTTGAGCATTGTTCTTGGTAATGGCATGCTCGGCGAATTGACGCCCCGGATGTCGGTGGCCATCGCTTCGTCGCCTGCCAAGAAGTTACTGCTGCCGCTGAATCAGGAACAGGTGGAGGTTGCCGGAACCGTGAGAGAGCCGCTGCCACATCTTATCGAAATCTTGGTCTCGAAAATAAAGGAGGAGTGCGATGTGTGAGGCTAACGCGTACGTTTACAAGGATGGAAATGAAGAGCTTTACCTCGAAAGCGTAGACATGATCGTCCCAGAGGGCGACAGGCTATTCCTGAAAAACCTTTTTGGCGAGCAAAAAACATTCGTTGGCCGGTTACGGGAGATATCCCTCATAAGGCATAAGATACTTCTTGAAGAGTTAAAGTAGCAATTTGATACCATCCTGGAGACTCATTGATTCAGGGGCCTGCGAGGCAGCATTCAACATGGCTCTTGATGAGGCCCTTTCCATTTCAGTCAGAAGATGCGACTCCCCTGTCGTATTGCGCATTTACACATGGGAAGGTGCAGCAGTAAGCCTTGGCGCCTTTCAGAAAACCGATGATATCGACTTAGATTATTGCGTCAGGAGCAATATACCAGTTGTGAGAAGACCTACCGGCGGCCGCGCCATCCTGCATGGCGACGAACTCACTTACAGCTTTTCTGCTAAAAATGAGGGCATCTTCGCGGAGGGTCTCCTGGAGTCATACCGTCGGCTTGGCGCGGCATTTGGCCGCTGCTTCGAAATGGCAGGCTTGACCTGCTCAATGAAAGACGAACCGGAAAGAGGCAAAAAGCTCCTCAGAAGCCCGCTATGTTTCGCTTCGTCTTCGCTGGGCGAAATCAGCAGTCGCGGTATGAAGGTTATTGGCTCGGCACAGAAACGCTGGCAAGACGGCTTTTTGCAACAAGGCACGATCCCTTTCGCAATCGACCGTCTGAAATTGCACGGAGTGTTCAGGAAATTCGTTCCGGCTTCAGGCCAGCATCGCGATTATTCATTGTCGGGCGGGTTAAGGGACCTGATCCCGGCTTTGGATGCCGGGCTGTTCAAACAGCATATCATCGCAGCATTCGAGGAGACTTTTTCAGTCACTCTGGATGATTCTAGGCCTTCTCCTCAGGAACTGGAGCTTGCTCAGCAACTGATGGCGGCGAAGTATCGGGACTCACTCTGGACTCGGGGAGAGAAGGCAGGTAACCTGTCCTGTAATAGTGCAGGAATAACGCCGAAAGGATGACAAGCCCCAAATAACCGTGAGCAGCCTGTGAGATGAACTGAAAAGGCATAACAAGCACGGGGCCCGCAGCAGGAATGCTTGCCAGCAGAGACGTTATGGTTACCACTATAGAACCTACTACAAGATAGAAACATACGAGGATACCCAGAAGTATATGCGCCGAAGTAGTCTTGTATAGATATTGCGCGATCTGCCTGATTGCCTTAAAGGGCCTCGGACGACCGAATATCATGTAGCCACAGCCGTAAAACATCATGCCTAAAGTCATTAAAAGAAGGAACAGCCCGACCGACAGCAACACCAGAAAGAAAAATATGCCGAGAAAGACTGCAAGAGTGGCTTCCTGTGTCTCGGCTATGGAGATGACCTTTCTCGCCATCTCGCTCAGGATCCCCATGACCATTGCAAGAAGTGCAAAGGCGAAGCCTATCACGTTAGTGAAGATAAAGAGAGGGAAGAAAAGCCTCTTGGCCTCGGTCCAAAAAAATCGCAAGCTGAACTTCTGGCCGTTAATTATCGTTTTGGCAAGGGACCCTATGGTGCCGGCAAAAGCAAATATCCACATTGCGATGACTGAAGCAACATACAGAACAAAACCAAGGATAACAAACAGGACAATCGGAAGTGAGTTCTTCAGCATATCAGCACCTATATGGAATACGCTGATCAGGTCCTGCTGACGCAGTATCTCGGTAAGATCAATACCGAAGATGACAAATGCTATAGCCAGTGGAATGCCGACAATGGTTAGCAGGCTGACGAAGCTAAGAATCATGAAGATAAACTGCATGAGAATGAGCTGCCAGTTCTTATTGGTGACAACCATAGCTTCTTTGATAACGGATAGATAGTTCATCCTGACTCTTACTGCCTACTCCTTCTATGATGCACTGTCTCGGTCGAAACTCCGATTATGGCAATCCCGGCCTGCTCAGCTTCCTCTAATACGATTCCCCTGCCGACGATCATGCTCTTGCCTGCCTCCAAAGCCAGGACCCGGGCCTTAACCTTCTCCATCGATTTAATGGTATCGAGGCCGACAGCAGGGACATCCAGTCTCATATCTTGATGAGGTTTGCTCACCTTCACAACAACCGCGCCGTCGCCGGCCCACTGCCCACCGCGCAGGATGGCCTCATCGGTCCCTTCTATTGCCTCGATCGCCATAACTGCCTTACCTTTAATAACCACCGTCTGTCCGATGTCGAGCTTGCCAATTTCCTTCGCTATCTTCCAGCCGAACTCGATGTCCTTCCATTGCTCCTCGTCAGGCTTTTGCCGGGTGAGGCAGCCATCGGGAGTGAGCAGGTGCGGGCTGAATTTCGCGGTATCGATAATCTCAATCCCCTCACCCGCAAGCTCCCTGGTAATGGCATTGAGGATCGCATCGTCACTCTTATCCTTAATTGAAAAAAGCAGTTTAACAGCCCTCAGATCAGGAACTATTTTCGACTTGTAAAGAAGGGACTTGGGAACCTTACCCGCCATTATTGCTTCCTTGATGCTGTACTTCTTAAGGGTGTCAATCAGCTCGCCGAACTTGCCTGGGTTAACCCAGCGTATCTCGTCGGACACCCCGTTCATTTCCTGCGATGCAAGGTTCTCTAGAGCCACGGTTACAACCCTGTACCCCCTATCCCTGGCATCTTTCGCGATGATAACAGGCAGTTCGCCCGTTCCCGCGATAATCCCTATCTGCATATGCCCCTTTTGTTCTTTCCTATGAAGTCTATTAAATGCTTGATTTCAGGCAGTTGGGGAAGGTCAGTTTTGATCGCCTTCAGGGCATCCGCCAATGTCCTCTTTTCACGAAACAGTATCTTGTATGCCTTTTTAAGAACATTCACGGTCTCGTCGGTAAAGCCGCGCCGCTTGAGGCCGACGGCATTAAGTCCGTAAAGTTTAGCCCGCGCACCCGAAGCCATCGTGTAAGGCGGGATGTCCTGCCCGATCCCACTGAAACCTCCGACCATCGCGTAGGAACCGATGCGCGTAAATTGATGTACTACCACTACGCCGCCGATGAAGGCAAAGTCCTCGATCATCACATGACCTGCCAGAGTAGCAGCGTTAGCCATAATATTTGAAGAGCCTATCCGGCAGTCGTGGGCAACATGGCAATAACCCATAATAAAGTTGTTGTCTCCAATCTTAGTAAAACCGTCGCCGCTGACAGAGCCGCGGTGGATAGAAGTATATTCCCTGACGGTGCAGTCCCTTCCTATCTTGACCCCTGTTGGTTCTCCCTTGTATTTAAGGTCCTGGGGGGGCAGCCCGATTGTAGCAAAAGGATGAATGGTGCAGTTCTCGCCGATTTCCGTATCGCCCTCGACAATCACGTTTGAGATAAGTTTTGAACCCGCCTTGATAACAGCCCCATCGCCGATAATGCAGTAAGGCCCGATAATGACGCCGTCCGCAATCTGCACCTTTTTGCTGATGATGGCCGTTTTATGGATTTCAGTTGCCATCGATACTCCTACAGGACCTTGTCCGTCATCATAGCCGTAAATTCGGCTTCTGAGGTTAACTTGCCGTCGACAAAGGCGTTTCCGCCAAACTTCCATACATTGCCGCGCTTATGGGTGACAGCCACCTCAAAACGCAGCTGATCGCCCGGCATAACCGGCTTGCGGAACTTGACCTTGTCGATACTCATAAAATATACAGACATGCCCGACATGCCGGATTTGAAGGCCAGTATGCCAGCCACCTGAGCCATCGCTTCTATGATCAATACGCCAGGCATGACCGGATTATTGGGAAAATGTCCCTGGAAGAAGGGTTCATTTATAGTGACGTTCTTGATCCCTACTGCCTTGACTTCGGGTTCCAGTTCGAGGACCCTGTCAACAAGCAAAAAGGGATAGCGGTGCGGCAGAAGCGATAAGATCTCTTTGATATCTATCATCTTTCCTCCATAATTGATAAGCGGCACCAAGCGGACAAGGCACTGCCTCTCCCTAGTGCTTATCGCTCAATAAGTTAATCTTTTCTTCAAGTTCACGGATCTTTTTCTTCAATTCTGGCAACTGCGCGAAAATGGCTGTTGACTTTAGCCAGTCCCGGTGAGGTATGGCCGGGCCTCCCGAATAGACGCCCTTCTTCACCGTACCCATGAATCCACCCTTGGCAGCTAACATAGCTCCAGCCTCTATCGTGGTATGGTCGGCAACACCTGCCTGGCCGCCCAGGACCACACCATCGCCCAAGGTCGAACTTCCGCCGATTCCAACCTGGGACACCAATATGGCACCCCTTCCGACCTTCACGTTATGTCCAATCTGCACCTGGTTGTCTATCTTGGCACCACGGCCTATCACGGTCGCCCCTGTTGTAGCACGGTCAATCGTAGTGTTGGCCCCGATTTCAACATCGTCTTCTATTATCACTTCACCGACCTGCGGTATTTTCCGATGCACCCGCCCGTCGAATACATAGCCGAACCCGTCAGCTCCGATTACTGCGCCGGGATGGATAATGACCCTGGAGCCTACCGTAACCCCTTCGCGGATAGTAACGTTGGAGTAGATCAGACATGCTGCACCAACTTTGCTTCCTTCGCCGATAAACACTCCTGGATAAATGACGCTATCCTTTCCAATGCTCGCACCATCGGCAATATAGGCAAAAGGATATACGGTCACATTTTCGCCTATCGTCGCAGAGTTTGATACAACTGCCTTTTCGCTTATACCCATGTACGGATGCGGTCTTACATAAAACTGACCCAGGAGCACGGCAAAAGCAAGCTGTGGATTAGCGCAAGTTATCTGCGGTTTGTCCAAGCCTTCAGTGCCCTCCTTTACGATGATAGCAGCGGCCCTGCTCTCTTTAGCCTCTTTCAGGAGCTTACCGCCAGACAAAAAAGTGATATCACCCTGTCGGGCTTCGGACAGCCCCGAAACCCCTGATATATCGACCTCACCGTCACCGATCACTCGGCCTTCTATTAGTACGGCAATATCTTTCAGTTTCATCAATAAAGCAATTGAGCCGCTGGGCTACAAGCCGCAATCAGACCTGGTGCCCAACGACTCAGCTGTCCAGTCTCCCTATTTCACGCCGTAATTAGGCTTGGCAGCGTTGAATCTCTGGATCACCTTGTCTGTAATATCGAGGCTATTGTCTGCAAACAGTACAAGTCCTTCCGCTTTTTCGAGTATAACAGTATAATGCTCTTCCTGCGCGATGCTGGCGATAATCACCTTCAAGTCCTTGACGATTCGACCTGTCAGCTCACCCTCTTTTTTGCGAACATCGTTTTGAGAGTCGGTTACGACTCTCTGATAATCCCTTGTAAGACGCTCAAATTCGTCCTCTTTGCTCTTCTTCGCATCGGCTGAAAGCACTCCGCCCTGCTTTTCGAGTTCAGTCTTTAATTTCTCGATCGCTTTTCCTTTATCCTCGAGGGCTTCCTGCTTGACCTTTATCATCGATTCCAGTTCGGCCTTCGCTTTTTTACCCTGCTCGGATTCATTGACCGCCTTATAGAGATCTACAAGCCCCACCTTCATTGCTGTTTCAGCTGCGAGCACTGGGGATGCTGCAAGAAAAAGTAAAAACAATCCCACGGTGCCTATCAAGATCACTTTCTTCATCATTGCCTCCATATTAGTTGTTTATATGTTTTACTGAAAACAGTCTCAGAATGCCTGCCCGAATGAGAATTCGACCTTACCAAAAGGCTCACCGGTCCGTCGGGCTACGTCAACTCCGTACATTATAGCGATCGGCCCGAACGGAGATATCCAGCGGAGGCCGACACCACTCGTAAAACGCAGACCCTGGCCAAACTGTGGTGTTTGACCACTTGTGTAAGCGCGGCCTATATCATAGAACACCATTCCCTTGATTTTCAGGTCTGCAATGATCGGGAATATATATTCGGCATTGCCTACCAATTCCCTGGTACCACCGATCGCTGCCCCAGTACCGGGGTCTATAGGGCCTGCAACGCCCCATCCCAGACCGCGGACGGTATATTGGCCGCCGATATAGAAATTGTCATAGAGTGGCACCGATTTACCTAAAAGGCCTCCTGACCAGCCAATACGGCCCCTAAGGTGTATAGTCGTTACATCGAAGATGGGGAAGTACCATCCCGAATCAAATTCCAGCTTGTAAAATTTATTATCACCGCCAAAACCGGCGAAGGTAGTACTAAGGACATTTCTGGAACCGCGTAAAGGATCCAGGTAGTAATCTCTTGTGTCTCTGGCAATTGCAGGACTCAATGCGCTAGTGATTGTCTTTCCTGCTTGCTGCACTATAACCGGTGAGGAGTTAGCGGCAATATCCGCCATGTCTACCTTCTCCAAATTGTAGGCTATAGATGCGCTCCAGTATTCCCAGAAGGATCTGCCAAGGCTTATTTCCATGCCGGTACCCTTTCTCTGAAAGTCGGGGTAATCCCTCTGCTGCTTGTATAGTGTCACACCGAAGCCGATAGGCTTGTCAAGGAACCAGGGATCCCTGAACTGAAGCTCGGCATCGGTCATCTTCGTGCCCAGCTCTCCCTTTGCCGTCAACGAATCGCCAGTGCCGAAAAGGTTCGCCTGTTTAACTTCGACCATACCGATAACCTTATCGACTGAGCTGTAGCCGCCACCGATGCTCAGGGAACCGGTCGATTTCTCCTTCACCTTAACGTCGAGGTCGACTATCTTTTCCCCCGGCCTCGGTTTGGGTGAGATGTCGACTGTTTCAAAGAAGTTAAGATTGTTCAGCCGCTCGTAACTCCGTTTCAACGCCGCATTGTTGAAGATATCCCCTTCGTCGACTCTGATCTCTCTCCGGATGACCTTGTCTTGGGTCTTGGTGTTTCCCGTGATATCTATCTTACCTATCTTGTATTTGTCTCCTTCTCCTATCTGATAGGTGACTGAGACCGTCTTTTTATCCTCATCAAGAGACATGTCGGGGTTAATGGAGACCAGGGCATATCCAGTGTCAGAATACTTATCGGTTAACGCGGTTACATCCTTCTTCAAAACTGCCTTACTGAAGACCTTGTTGGGCGCCAGCTTGATTAGCTTCCTCAGTTCCTCTTCGGTATAAACTTTGTTGCCCTTTATGCCCACGTAGGCAACCGTGTATTGCGGGCCTTCCGATACAGCAATCGTAATGATCATCCATTTCTTGTCTGGCATAAGAGTGACTACCGGGTCCGAGACCAGGATCTTGAGATACCCGTGATTGTAATAAAGGTCCCTGATCTCCTCCAGGCTGGTCTTAATCTCGTCCTTCTTGTAATAACCGGTTCCGAAGATAAAAGAGAGCATGCCTCTCTCCTTTGTCTTCATCACCTTCCTGATCTGTTTTGCAGTGAGGGCCTTGTTGTTTTCAATCCTGATCTCCTTGATCTTGACCTTCTCCCCCTCGTTGATCTGGTAGGTGACAACCACCTCGTTCGCATCGGTCATATTTACAACGGGGATGATCTTTGCAAGAAAGTAACCTTCGCCCTCATAAAAGCTCTTCAGCTTGGCTGCGTTATCGTTTATAAGTGTGACGTCAGCTATAGAACCGGCAGTTATGGCCACCTGTTCCTTCAGTTTCTTATCATCGTACTCCTTGTTGCCCTGGAAATCGACCTTGATTATCGTCGGCTTTTCCTTGACGGCGTATATTAATTTGATGCCGCCCTCAAAAGGATCAAGTGATACGGTCACATCATCGAAATAGCCCATTTTGTAAATAGCTTTGATATCCTCCGTGGTCTTTTCCTGGGACAACGGTTCCCCAATCTTCTGGGAGAGTTTGGCTTTTACCGCTCCTTCCTCGATGCGCCGAAGACCTCTCACCTCTATGGAGGTCACCATGGGGAGGTTCTCGGCGAAAGCCGCACTAACTATCGCAATCAACAGAAAAATATTCAGGCACACCAAGGCGATAGTTTTTCTGTTCATAACTTCCTTTCTCTGACTTGTTTAATTTTTATTGTCTTCGTAACTGGTAGCTACTTCAGGCTGGTGCCTAGTATACCACAATATATTTGCACCTTGCATCAACCTGCTTAGGCCTTCAAAATATGCCAGCCGTTGCAATTTGTTATACTATAAATTCTTCTATTTCAGTCGCGGAGGAATCGGTAAGCATGGGCGAACGTTATTGCATAGCCGGAGATATCGGAGGCACAAACATAAGAGTCTCTCTGGTGGATTCGAAATATCGAATATTATCAAAGCTGAAAGAGCCTACGGGACCTGAGCCTCTTTCCGTTCTTTTCAGCCTCATCGACAGAATCATCCTGACCGTTCCTGCAGGCCGGCAAATCTGCGGCATAGGACTGGCGGTCGCCGGGATTGTCGATGCTGGTTCAGGAGTGGTCCTGAGGTCTCCCAACATGCCGGCCCTTTTGGGGTTAAATCTCAGAGACAAAGTCGCCGAACGGTACGGAATATGGACCCTTATCGAAAACGATGCAAACGCGGCGGCCTTTGGGGAAAAAATTGCAGGCGCCGGCAAAGAGTTCAGCAGTTTTGTAATGCTGACCCTCGGCACTGGCATCGGAGGAGGTATCGTAGTGAATAACAAGCTTCTTCATGTTGCTGCCGAAATAGGTCATACCGCTGTAAATGCCACAGGCCCCCAATGCGCATGCGGCAGCTTTGGCTGCCTGGAATTATATTCGTCGGCTTCGGCCATCATCGGCAGCGCCGTAAACGCGATAGAAAAAGGGACAGCCAGCATCCTTAAGGATTCCTACAACGGTAATTATTACAAGCTGACAGCGGAGGACATTTATAATGCAGCGCTGGAGGGGGACCCCTTGGCACGTTCGGTACTGAGAGAAGCGGGAAAGACCCTCGGCATAGGCATTGCCACCATGGTCAACCTAATGAGCCCTGAAGCCGTGATTCTAACTGGCGGCCTGCTCGGTGCCTGGAATATTTACATTGAAGCTGCGATTGCGGAGGCTTCTAAAAGGTCCTTCCCCGAACTCTTAGCTAAAGTCCGCATCGTTCCTTCCTCTCTTGGGGATAATGCGGGAACTGTCGGAATCGCTGCATTGGCCCTTGCAAAAGGCGAAGGTTGCAGGGCGTAATCGAATGACCAAGAACATCAGAAATTTTTCAATTATCGCCCATATCGATCATGGCAAGTCGACCCTCGCAGACAGAATCCTTGAATTCACGGGAGCGCTGAGCCAGCGGGAGATGATGGAGCAGGTGCTTGACTCAATGGATCTCGAAAGGGAAAGAGGGATAACCATCAAAGCCCATGCAGTCAAGCTCAACTACACGGCCGATGACGGCAAGGACTATATTTTGAATCTCATCGATACCCCGGGTCATGTCGACTTCTCATACGAAGTCTCCAGGAGTCTCGCATCGTGTGAGGGCAGCCTTCTCATCGTCGATGCTACCCAAGGCGTAGAGGCCCAGACACTGGCCAATACCTACCTTGCAATCGAGCACAACCATGAGGTCATCCCCGTCATCAACAAGATAGACCTTCCAAGCGCAGAACCCGAGATGGTGAAGCAGCAGATCGAAGAAGTCATCGGTATCGACTGCTCGGAAGCCATTCTTGCAAGTGCCAAGGAGGGCATCGGCATAAAGGAGATACTCGAAGCCATTGTCAAAAAGATCCCGGCGCCCAAAGGTGTCGACAGCGCGCCGACCCGCGCTTTGATCTTCGACTCGTGGTTCGATAATTACCAGGGTGTCATAGTCCTGGTAAGGGTCTTCGATGGGAAAATCAGGCCCGGTATGAGAATAAGGTTCATGGCTACGAAAACGGAGTACGAGGTCACCAAGACAGGCTTCCTCACCCCGAAACCCCTGGAGGTGCCTGAACTCTCTGCAGGAGAGGTAGGCTATCTCGTCGCCGCCATTAAAACCATCGCCGACACAAAAATCGGCGATACTGTTACGGACGCCGCAAATCCGGCGTCGGTTGCGCTGGAAGGATACAAAGAGATTAAGCCCATGGTATTCTGCGGACTATATCCAGTGGAGACGAACCAGTATGAGGAATTAAAAACAGCACTAGAAAAGCTGCGGTTGAACGACTCGTCATTCAATTATGAGCCCGAAACTTCTTCTGCGCTTGGCTTCGGCTTCCGGTGCGGGTTCCTCGGGCTTCTCCACATGGAGATCGTTAAGGAACGACTCGAAAGGGAATTCGAACTCTCGCTGATCGGCACGGCGCCCACCGTCATCTATAAGGTAAAAGACCTCAAGGGCGTTGAGACTTGGGTGGACAACCCCAGCAGCCTGCCTGCCCATTTCGAGACAATTGAGGAACCGTATGTCAAGGTGTCAATCTTCGTACCGCAGGAATTCGTAGGTCACATGCTGGAACTCTGCCAGTCCAAGAGAGGCACCCAGAAGGAATTCAACTACGTCGGCAAGGAACGGATAGTAATCGTCTATGAGCTGCCGCTGAACGAGATATTATGGGACTTTTACGACAGCCTGAAGTCATTGTCGAAAGGTTATGCCTCCATGGATTACGAATTCATCGGCTACCGCGAATCGGACCTCGTCAAGCTCGATATACTTCTCAACGGCGAGTCTGTCGATGCCCTTTCCTTGATTGTCCACAAAGATAATGCTTATTATAAGGGCAGGCAGATAGTTGAGAAGCTCAGAAAGGTCATTCCCAGACAGATGTACGAAATAGCCATTCAGTGCGCCATCGGGGGTAAGATAATCGCAAGGGAAAGCATCAAGGCACTGCGGAAAGATGTCCTAGCAAAGTGCTACGGCGGAGACATTACGAGAAAGCGGAAGCTTCTCGAAAAACAAAAGGAAGGCAAAAAGAGAATGAAACAGATTGGGCGCGTCGAAATACCCCAGGAAGCGTTTCTCTCTGTATTAAAGGTGAACGAATAGATGGAAAAGAAAAAAACAGTCAGATCGGAAGGAACCGATAAAGTCCTGGAGTATGTAAAGGCGATTGCTACGGCACTCGTTCTTGCACTTATAATCAGGACCTTCATTATCCAGGCATTCAAGATACCATCAGGCTCGATGATCTCCACCCTCCTTATAGGCGATCATCTTCTGGTTAATAAGATCATATACGGCACCCCGGTAGACATACCGTTTACGAATGTGACCGTCTTCCATATGCCGGGGTTCAGAACGCCGCGTAAGGATGAGATTATTGTGTTCAAATATCCCGAAGACCCCACGCGAGACTTCATAAAGCGCGTAGTCGCCGTCGAGGGAGACACTGTCCAGATGATAAATAAGAAGCTGTATATAAACGGCAAACCGGTCGATGAACCTTTCACCCAGCACACCGATGATGCCATACACTCAGCACAGGGTGATCCAAGAGACAACTTCGGCCCATACTTAGTCCCTAAGAATAAACTTTTTGTCATGGGAGACAACCGGGACCAGAGTTATGATAGCCGGTTCTGGGGATATGTGGATGTACATCAGGTGCTCGGCAAGGCGATAATCCTCTACTGGTCGTGGGACAGTGACAAGAGCCTGCCAAGGCTCAACCGGATCGGAAAACTGATAAATTAGAGCACCGCAACCCTTGCTCACTTTGTATCCTGCAAAAAGCTCAGAATTACAATGACTTGCCAGGATGGAAAAGAGATTTTGAGATAAAACTGCACTTGAATTAAAATGTTTACCGGATTGATCATAGAACTGGGAGAAGTCAGGTCTGTCGAGCGGCGGGCTCAAAATGCGCAGCTTACGGTCAAGGGTCGTGCAATCCTGGCAGATATCGCCATTGGAGACAGCATAGCCATCAACGGCGTCTGCCTAACAGTGAGTGGTATCCAAAGGGATGTCGTGTCTTTCGACGTCTCCGGTGAAACATTGAAAAGCACCAATCTCGGTGACTTAAAGAGAGGCGACAAGGTCAACCTGGAACCCTCACTCAGGCCTGATTCCAGGATGGGTGGACACTTTGTGACCGGCCATATCGACGGCATCGGAAGGATAAGGTCACGCCGGGTCGAAGGTAATGCCGAGAGAATAGAGATTGAAGCGTCTGCGGATGTTCTCCACTATCTGGTCAGGAAAGGCTCGGTGACAGTGGACGGAATCAGCCTGACTGTGGTCGACATACTTGAAGATGCTTTCAGCATTGTTATAATCCCCCATACAGCCTCTTTGACAACCATAGGCTTCAAGAAGATCGGCGATACCGTCAACCTGGAACCCGATATCCTAGCAAAGTATGTCGCAAAGTTCATTCAGAACGCTGCGCCTACAGCACATGCAGAATCAGGGTCCACGGAAGATCCGTTCCTCGCTAAGCTCAAAAATGCCGGACTGGCTTGAGATGTGCTGCCGGTGTTCCCCGGCAGATCAGCAAATCAGTAATCCGTAATATTTTTAATGATCGCCAGCTGGTCGTCGGCATTCTTCCAGACTATTCGTATTGAATCCGCAGGGATACTTTTCCATTTTTGACCAGTCGGCTTGTATATATGAGATTCCGTCGAAAACCGGTACTTTTCAACGATCGGCTCCACATCCTGTGCTACATAAATGCTCCCCTTGAGTTCGGGAGCGAGATGAGGGAAATATTCCTGGTATCTCCACAGCAACAGACCGTCCCTGTAAATAATCAAAAGATCCGAATATGCCTTCAACAGCCGGCTCTCCCGCTTCGTGGCAACAGCATCTTTCATGGCCGTTATTTCGCCTGAAAGAATATCCGCCTTATCTACGGCCTGCTGATAAGATTCGCCAGCATCTATCGAGGCCTTCACCGAAACGGCAGCTGCATTCAATTTGGCAAATTTGTTCTTGTCAATGCTCTTCTGGGACGGTTCCAATGAACACGACATGCTGATAACAGAGATGATCAAAAGCAACGCCAGTAAATTTCCGCGGTTCTTCCTGCCTGCACTGCCCTGCAAATCATGATTTCGGAATATCATCCATAAATATACAACAATATCCATTGAACTTTCTATGCTCATGGTGGCGCACGCTTTGTCCACACCATTAATATCTCTGCTATAATTGTTAGGTGCTCTGATGAACTGACCGATGTCTCCGGGAGGATAATAAATAGATGAAGACACTAGTAGCAGCCTGTATATTTCTGATTTTCACCGCTGTCGGGTATTCCCTGTGTTATGCCGGCGATTATGAAGACGGCATTTCCGCTTATAGCAGGGGGGATTATTTAACCTCGTTCACCCTTTTGCTGAAAGAGGCTCAACTGGGCAACGCGGACGCCCAGTACAAAATAGGCTTTATGTATGCCAATGGTCAGGGAACGCAAGCAAATGACTCAGAGGCTTTGAGATGGTACAGGCTGGCCGCTGAGGCAGGACTTACTGCTGCCCAGTACAATCTCGGGATTATGTATGAGGACGGCAAGGGAGTATTGGCTGATAACAAAGAGGCCTTCAAGTGGTATAGTCTTGCCGCTGAAAAGGGGCTTGCTGTTGCCCAGTATAATCTTGCAGTCATGTACGGCAATGGGCATGGAGTCCCGCAAAACAACAGCGAGGCTGCCATATGGTTCCACCGCGCGGCATTACAAGGACTGGCGCCTGCCCAGTATAGCCTCGGGTTGATGTATGCAAATGGCCTGGGAGTACTGCAGGACAATAAAGAGGCTTTTAGATTGTTTCAGCTTGCCGCCGCGCAGAATGATACCAAGGCCAAATGTGCCCTGGCCTCGATGTATGCCGCCGGGCTAGGGACTACGAAGGATGTCGCCAAAGCCAGAGAATTGACACAGGAGGGCTATGAAGCAGGTGTCGACATCTGCAGGACGGTGTGGGAGAAAAACAATCTGGGCAAACAATGATGCAGCATATCATCTGCAAAAAACGTCAAAAGGGGAACCACACCCGGCTTATCTTTCGCGTATCTGTCCCGCTATAGTTCCCCGACTTCAGCAGCTCAATGAAGTTGTCGTGGGTCACCGGCTCGGCAAATGAGGTGTAGCAAAGTCCAACCGAGCGGTAATCATGGGCATCGGATCCTCCCGTAAACGGCAGTCGCAATTCCGCAGCGGCCTTGACGGCCTTCACATTAAAGGCATGCAGATTACAGCCGTTATGACCCTCCAGAGCGCAGATGCCTTTCAGCGTCTTTACGGCATCGCCAAGACTGTTGATCCCCCTGTACGGATGAGACGGTATGACTACCCCGCCATGAGGGTTCACAATTTGCACAATTTCGGACATGGGCAGATATGATGAAAGCAACCTGTCCGTATTCACCCCAAAAACAAGACAATGCCCATCGGAGGCCGATAATTCCACTCCGCGCAATACCAGGATCTGGTTACTGTAGCGTTCTTTTAGCATCTCCACTGGTTCGGAAGCCTCATAAGAATAATGTTCTGTGAAGGCGATCCCGTGAAGGCCGATCTTTATTGCCTGAAAAATCAACTCCTCGGGAGTCGCATCTGCGTCGCCGCTAGCCAGAGAATGTACGTGGAGGTCGACATTGAATGCCATCCTCCATAATACACATCCGGCCATGGAGTCAGTCAACTTTGGAGCATTTGTCCCATCAGGATAGCGCCTATACTGTCGACCAAACCGTCATAGGTGGCTTTAATGGAAAGTCTTTTTTTATTTCTGCTATACTTACACAGTAAATCAAGCAGTATCAACAGGCGCTTATGCACTCCTTTTGGTTAGCTGCCGATTGCCGATTCATTTTGATGGAGGAACCAGCATGGACAAATATAAATTGAATACAATAGAGGAGGCCCTTGAGGATATCGCCGCCGGCAAGATGGTCATCCTAGTCGACGATGAAGACAGGGAAAACGAGGGTGATCTCTGCATGGCAGCCGAGAAGGTAACCGCCGAGGCGATCAATTTCATGGCCAAATACGGAAGGGGGCTAATCTGTCTTTCCCTTACGCCCCAGCGGGTGGAGGAACTTAAGCTGCCCATGATGACCGATGACAATACCTCTTCCTTCGGCACGGCATTCACTGTTTCCATAGAGGCAAAAAAGGGCGTCACAACCGGCATCTCAGCTCATGACAGGGCAGTGACCATCCTTACGGCGATCAACCCCAAATCCAAATCCGATGATATCGCGCGTCCCGGCCATGTCTTTCCGCTTAGGGCAAAGCCCGGTGGTGTTTTGCAGAGGGCAGGCCAGACTGAGGGCTCGGTCGACCTCTCCAGACTCGCGGGCATGCATCCCTCCGGCGTTATCTGTGAGATAATGAACGACGATGGTACTATGGCCCGGATGCCTCAACTGCTTGAGTTCGCAAAGGTCCATTCATTGAAGGTCATCGCGATCAAGCACCTCATCCAGTACCGGATGAGGACCGAGAGCTTCGTAAAAAGGGTCGCCACCGTTCACATGCCTACGAAGTATGGTGGTGAATTCACCGCCATTGCATACTCCAACATGGTCGACCAGAATATTCACATAGCTCTTGTAAAAGGAGACATCTCGCCAGAAGAAAAGGTACTCGTCAGGGTTCATTCGGAGTGCCTGACCGGAGACGTCTTCGGTTCAAAGAGATGCGACTGCGGAGACCAGCTCCACAAGGCGATGGAGATGATCCAGAAGGAAGGCAAGGGAGTTGTCCTTTACATGCGCCAGGAGGGAAGGGGCATTGGCCTGCCCAACAAGCTCAAGGCTTATGAGCTGCAGGACAAGGGTCTCGATACAGTCGAAGCGAATCTGCAGCTGGGCTTCAAGGCCGACCTCAGGGACTACGGCATAGGCGCCCAGATACTTGTCGATCTCGGAATCAGGAAGATGAAGCTGATTACGAACAATCCAAAGAAAATCGTTGGACTCGAGGGCTATGGGTTGAAGATGGTCGAGAGGGTTTCAATAGAGACAAAGCCCCACGATGAAAACATCCTTTACCTGAAAACCAAGAAGAAGAAGATGGGGCATCTGCTAGAGAATGTTTAGCTGTAAAAGCCTTCGGACGCCGACCGAGCTCACCGGCCAGTCAAACTTTTTTTAACAGGTTTTTTCGACTTAGGTGTTGCTGCTTTACGGCTAAGCCCAAATCCTTCTTTAGGGCAACTCCGCCTTGACCTGACCATGCTGAACAACGACTATATATGAAAAGTCGAATCTTTCCTTTGTTGAGATGTCTTCCCTTGAAATGGTTATCTCTATGTCTTTCAGTCTGTTGAATTTGTCGGCAACCGAGTCGATATGAGTGCCTAATGCTTTATTCCTTGATAGGTCGCGGACCAGTATGCAATGCCTGCCGCCGTTTTGCATAATCGGAACATTCTTTAGACAGATCATTCCACCTTCCAGCTTGTCGATTAACGCCCTCATTATATGCCGGTAGCTTGAGGCCTTTTCAGCTATCGGCTCATTCAATGTTCCGCTGCTGATGACTTGACTGCTCATTAAGTCCTCCATTTTCGCACGTCCCATCGACACCTCTATAAAGCATCTACTATGCTCTCATCGCTCATGCCGTTAAATCCTGCCTCAGCCTCGTTTGCAGGCTTCTGCGGAAGAAAATGGTTCGTACTTATTCCCTCATGCACGGTCTGGATTGCATCGGAGAGATCCCGCACTAACGCATGGTCTATTTCACCGCTTCTAAAGCATCCGATTATCGCTGCTTTCCCCCAGGATGTCAAACTGCTTCTATTAATACAGTCCTCAAATCTTTCGGATCCGAGGTCACGAAAAGAATATCTCGCAAAGGCCATGAATTTTCTGATGTAATTCTGAGGTCCGTTTTGACAGAGATCTACAATTTTATGCAAGAATCCCGACTTATCAAAGTAGATCTTGCAGATAAGCCAAACTTCCATCTTCTTTAGCTGATCAACTAACCTAAGGGCCAAGGCAGGGTCTTTCTTATGAAGCTCCCTGTTCTCAATGAAATTGTCGATTATTGAAAGCATTTCCACGATTTCAAATTTGCTCGTCATCGACAATTTTCCTCCTTGTTCCCAATTTTCTGTTAGCCGTTTGATAAATTGATATTGCCTCTCGTGGTCCGCCGGGTACCTGCGATATCCCTTCAGGGTTTCCCATAGAACCATTAAACAGCTCGAGGTATTGCTTTGCCATATCTATTCTTGAATACCGATTCGATACTCTTGGCAAGTTCCCGGGCCGTGGATGGCTTTTCGATGTATCTTGAAATGCCGACATCGTGCAGCCGCTTATCGACCCTGTCACACCTCAAGCCGGTCATGACGATAATTTTCGTTTTTGGATATAGTTCCCTTACGCGGGTGACAAATTCACAGCCATCCATGACAGGCATCTCCACATCAGTCAGAATAAGGTCTACCTGCTCCGAGGCTAATATCTTTAAGGCTTCCTCACCATTCTGAGCAGTTACTGTAGTGGACTGTTTCGAAAACATAATACAAAACGCCGGCAGAATGCGCCTTATAATCGGATCATCGTCTACGATCAGAATATTCATGCTAATAGGAAAGCAAGTTCCGAGCCAGAACGATCAGACAAGTATTACATCAATGATCCAAAGACTTATAAGCTGATCAGTTCGCCCTGCGAATGGAACGGCTCATTTGGGTGGGTCATTTTGAGCCACAAGGATCAAAGTGAGCCGTATTCTTTGATCCGTCGTTTGAGAGTTGCCAGGGATATACCTAAAGCTGCAGCAGTTTTTGTGACGTTGCCGGAGAACCGCTGAAGAGCCGTCTTGATGTGACGCCTCTCGATTTCATCCAAAGTCATGATCGCTTCTTCACGGAGAACGCTGACTGCATTGTCGCGGCTGTTACTAATTAATCCAGACGGTCTGACATCGGAGCCTCCCTGCAGCATTACCGCCCTCTCAAGAATATTCCTCAACTCGCGCACGTTGCCGGGCCAGTGATAATCCATCAATCTTGTGAGCTCAGACTCTGAAAGCGTTATGTTATATCCTGCAAGTCCCTTTAAAAAGTATCGGCAAAGTTCAGGGATATCGTCCAATCTCTCCTTGAGAAGCGGCATGTGTATCCTTATGACGCTCAGGCGATAGTAGAGATCTTTCCTGAAAGAAGAACCCAAGGCCCTTTCAGGGTCAATGTTGGTAGATGATATGATACGTGTCTCTATGTCTCTTGAAATCACTCCGCCGAGTCTGCGCAAGCTCTTGTCCTCTATGACGCTAAGCAGCTTTGCCTGAAGATGAAACGGCATTTCGCCAATCTCATCCAGATAGACAGTGCCGCCTTCGGCCATCTCAAAGAGTCCCCTCTTAGTCGCCACAGCACCAGTGAAAGCTCCTTTTTCGTAGCCGAAAAGCTCGGCCTCTATCATGTTTTCCGGCAGTGCCGCGCAATTGATAGCTATGAATGGTCCCTTCCCGAAGGCCCCCTTATAGTGTATTGCCTTTGCTGCAAGGTTCTTTCCCGTTCCGGTCTCCCCCGTAATGAGCACAGGCGCATCGGAGGCTGCAGCAAAATTTATCAGTTTGAAGGTCTCCTGGATGGCAGGGCTGTTTCCAACGATAACCACGCTGGCTGAATCACTCGCACTCTGAGCTTTCATGCGATCTTCGATTATTCTGCCTTTGATTGACTTATCCAGGGTTAAAGGGAGTATCTTGAGGTAATTGCGGTCACTATCTTTGATAAGATAATCATTTGCCCCGGCTTGCATTGCATCGACAGCAACCTGTTCACTACCGGCACCGGTCACGATGATGATCGGGACATCAAGCCGCAACTGCAGGATATCAAAGGCATTGCCGTCAGGCAGGTGATAGTCCGTTACAATGACGTCGAACGATTCATTCTGGAGGAAAGTTTTCGCCTCGGCTATGGTGTTAGCCATTTCAAATGCCCATGGAAGGCTCTCAGTTGAGACAAGCCTTTTTAAGGCCATCTGGTCCACATAGTCATCTTCGATGAACAAGCAGCGAATCATTGCTTTGCTGCCTCAGATGCAGCCACCCTCGGAAGAGTGAAGAAGAAGGTGCTGCCCTGTCCGACTTCGGAATCAACCCAGATCCTGCCCCCATGCATCTCCACAATCTTCTTCGCTATGGCCAGCCCTACGCCCATACCTTTTTTCTCGCCGGTGCCATTGATCGACTGGAAAAGTTGGAATATCCTGTCATAATGCTTCCTGTCGATTCCGGGGCCGTTGTCAGCCACACTGCACGTCCATTGCTTTTCGTCTCCCACACACCCAATCCTGATTTCTCCTTGCTGCTTATCCACATATTTCACAGCGTTGTCCACAAGGTTCTGAAATACTTGCCCGATCCTGACTACATCACATGTAACTACAGGTAATTGAGTATCCATTGTGATGCGTATATTCGCAGGGCATAAAAGAGAATGGATGACTTTATCCACCAGCTTACCAAGATCCACCTCGGCAACTTCCATGCCGATCCTGCCTATGCGTGAATACTCCAAAATGCCGTCGATGAGGTCGTTCAGGTGATCGATCCTGCTGTTAAGGAGCAACATTTTCTCTTTTCCATCTTCGCCAATGGTATCTGCATGGTCTTGCAAAACCCAGTTTGAAAGAGATTTCATGGCACGTAGCGGCGCTTTAAGGTCATGCGAAATCATGTGAGCAAAATCGTCCAGTTCATGGTTGATGCTTTCGAGTTCTCTGATAAGACCCTCCTGCCGGTCCTCGAAAATCTTTCGTTCGGCAATCTCTGCATCCAGGGCTTCGTTGACCTTCACAAGCTCTGCTGTCCGTTCCTCGACTCGAATCTCCAGTTCATCATGCGCCTTTCGCAGTTCATCCTCAGCTACCTTGCGTTCGGTGATGTCATGCGCTACATGGACGCTGCCGACCAGCCGGCCCTGCTCGCTATAAAGCGGCGTCACTGTGACTACGAAGTTGCCGCCCAGACGGTCCTCGGTGACTTCAGCGCTATGTTGCTTGCCATCTTTCAAAGTCGCTGAATGCGGGCAGAAAGATAGCGGTTCATCCATTCCGTGCACGACTTTAAAACAGGTCAGGCCAATGCATTCTTCCGGCAATTTTCCTAATCGTCTTGCCATCGCATCGTTTACCTGAACGATCCGGTGCTGATCGTCAAGGATTGCGATCAAATCCGGAACACTGGCAAATGTCCGCTCCCACTCTTCTTTGGACCGGACAATCGCCTCTTCCGCACGCTTATGCTTGACTATTTCCCATGCCACATCAGCCATGTAAGTCACTAGTTCAACATCTTTTTCAGTATAATTCGAAGGCTTGTTACCGACCCCCAGGATAGCTACAATCCGGTCCGAACGCATGATTGGGACAACCAGTTCACGTATAACCTGGGCATGCCCCTCGGGCATCCCCTTGCGATGGGGAAGAGAAATATAGTCGTTATGAATCACAGGCCTGCGTTCATGTATGCAATCGACCCACACCCCTGCATCATCAACATCGTAATGCAACCCCTTCCCGGAAACGGTGCAAAACTCCTTTATAGTGCGAGTGGACCACGCCTGAAGCGAAAGAGTCTTCTGATCGTCTCCGACAAAATGATAAAACCCTATGGGACTGTCGACAATCTCACCGATTTCATCCAGAGTTTTTTGCAGGACTTCAGCGAGTGAATGTGCAGCGGCAAAATCCATCAGCCGCATGCGTGCGCGCAGCAGGCTCTCCGTTCGTTTGCGCTCTGTGATATCAGCAAAATTTACCACTGCACCCGTTATCTCATTGCCTTCCCTGATAGGAGTGCTTGTGTAACTGACCGGAAAACTCGATCCGTCCTTTCTCCAAAATACTTCAGTTTCTCTGTATTGTGCGATGCCGTCATAAATAGCGGCGTAGATTGGACACTCTTCCTCCGGATATGCGCTGCCGTCCGGCTTAGAATGATGAATAGTGGAATGACTATGCACTCTCATGAGTTCATCTACTTCGTAACCCAGCATTTTTGCTGCAGAGGGATTTACAAAGGTATGATTTCCGTTCAGGTCAAGTCCGAAAATTCCTTCTCCAACAGAATTCAATACAAGTTCAATTTGATGACGGAGCTTTTCAACTGCCTTCTCTGATCTCTTGCGCTCGATAGCATACATCACGGCACGGTTCAGCAGCTTGCCATCAATCTGCCCCTTGACCAAATAGTCCTGCGCCCCAGCCCTGACTGCATTGACCGCCACGGACTCATCGTGAAGGCCGGACAAGACCACTATCGGCATTGCTGGAAATTGCGATTGAACTTTCGCATATGTTTCAAGCCCTTGGCTGTCAGGTAACCCCAAATCCAAGAGCACCACATCGGCGCCATCTTCAGCCAGCTTCTGCAGTCCCAGCGACAGTTGGTCGCTCCATTGCAGAAGTAACGGTGCACTCTTCGCCTCATTCAACATCTCCCTAATGAGGCGCGCGTCTCCTGGATTGTCCTCGATCAATAATATCCGTATTGGCTTATCACTCATTTTTTGACATCGGGCGGTAATTTCACAATAGTCAGCCAGAAGTCCTCGATGGATCTTACGACAGTGATAAACTGGTCCAGATTGATCGGCTTCGTAATGTAACAGTTGGCATACAGGTCATACGACTTCAGTATATCCTCCTCATCCTTGGAAACCGTAAGGACAACAACCGGGATACGCCTCAGGTTTGGGTCCGCCTTTATCTCCGCCAGCACTTCTCTGCCGTCCTTCTTCGGCAGGTTCAGGTCAAGAAGTATCAGGTCCGGACGAGGGGCGTCAGCATAGTCTCCTTCGCGCCTGAGAAATGCCAGTGCCGCAACTCCGTCGTTGACCATGCTCATATTGTTGCGCACCTTGGCATCTTTCAGTACCTCCAAGGTCAAACGTATATCTCCAGGATTGTCCTCCACTAATAAAATTTCGATAGGCTGCTCTTTATTCGTCATGTTTTCAGCTCCCTTTGTGCTGGTATTGTGAAATAAAAAGTCGCGCCCGAACCAAGCTCCGATTCAACCCAAATCGTTCCGCCATGGCGCTCCACGACTTTCCTGCAGATTGCAAGGCCTATGCCTGTCCCAGGGTACTCTTGTCTGCTTTGCAGACGCTGAAAGATCGAAAAAATGCGTTCAAAATATTCTGGCGCTATGCCGATGCCGTTGTCAGCAACGGAAAAAACCCATTCGTTTTCCCTCCGTTCAGCCGAAACGTGTATACGCGGCGTCCGGTCTTTACAAAACTTGACCGCATTGCCTATGAGGTTCTGAAACAACTGCGCAAGCTGGGAGTCGTCCCCCTTCACTTCAGGCAACGGGTCCCGGGTCACAACCGCACCTCTCTGTTCAACAACTGCCTGTAGATTTGACAGGGCACGATCAAGCGCGACCTCGCAGGATGCCTCCCTGAACTCTTTGCCCCTTCTCCCCACCCTTGAATAGGCGAGAAGGTCAGTGATCAGGCTCTGCATCCGGTTAGCGCCGTCTACCGCAAAGTTTATGAAGTCGTGGGCGTCCTGGTCAAGTCTTCCCTGATATCTCTTCTCCAGTAGTTGCACAAAGCTTGATACCATTCGCAGAGGTTCCTGCAGGTCATGAGAAGCTACGTATGCGAACTTTTCGAGTTCTTCATTGGATTGGGTCAATTCCTCCATGGCCTGAGAGAGTTTTTCCTGAGCCTGCTTCCTTTCGCTGATATCCCTGATAATGCTCTGAAGAAAGTCGGTCTGGTCTATGCTGATTTCCCTCGCACTTACTTCGGCTGGGAATGTTGTCCCATCCTTCCGCCGATGAACTGTCTCAAATACCAAGCCTTTCTCAGCGCTGCCCTCAAGCCTCTTCATCTGCATTTCATAATCTTCGAGTGTGTCTTCAGACTGCAAGTCGGTTATGTTCGTCCGGAGCAACTCATCACGCGCATAGCCATAGGTCGCAACTGCCTTTTCGTTCGCCTCTGTTATCCTGCCGTCCTTGTCGGTCATGAGAATGATATCATTTGCATACCTGGTCAGATATTCAAAATGGCGGATGAGCGCCAGCTTTTCCAGCTCAGCCTCGTATTGTTTACGGTAACCCAGAGCTTGCTGATTGCGCCACACAAACCCTACGCCTACCCCTGCGGCGATCATCGATACCCCGCCGAAAATCAATACCATCCAGAAACGCTCACGGACAGGCGCGTAGATCTCTTCCGCATCCACCTTGGAAATGACTATCCACGCCGATTGAGGTACAGGTTTAATTGCTGCAAGCACTCTGACTCCGCGATAATCAATGCCCTCGATGATACCTTGAACACCTCTTCCAGCCATGGCTGCAATAAGGTTCTTTTCATCTATTGGATACCGAAGGGCAAGTGCCGTGTTACTTCGATTTCTCAGCTCGTTGAGATAGAGCACTTCGTTGTCCTCCCGGCGGACCAGCTCGGTCTCAGCCGTCTTGCTCGGTGTCGGCCATGACTGAATAAGAGGATAGAGGAAGGCATACGGGTCAATACGCAGCAGGATGGCCCCTTCCGGCCCGCCGCTATTCTGCCCGGGACGGATAATAGGCGCAACGAGGCTTAGACGGGTTGCCTTCGCAATCTTGCTGCGGTAGAGGTCCGAGAAAATCATCCTGTCAGACTTCATGGCCTCATCAATCAGTCTTCTATCGTTGGGGCCAAGGACTTCCTGCCCTTCGGGTATCAAAAGTTCAATGCTCGCCTCGGAGTTCACAATGATGACGCGGTCATATCTGGATCGCCGATGCAAAGACTTCATCCACGTCAATATCTCTTCTCTTTGTCTGTTTTTCTTGGGGTCGCTCAGCCACTGATGAAGTTGAGAGATAATCAGGGGATTGTCAAGGACAGAAGACAAATCTGCCAGACGTTCATTGCGCCAGTTGACGATCTGGGCCACCTTCAGATCCGCTATGGCTAGGAGTTCGTTTTGTTTTTCTTTCCTGATGTGGTCCGTCTGGTTTTCATAATAAATGTATCCCACAACATTAATGAAGATGATCATAACAAAGAAAATGATAAGGAGAGCCAATGGAGTTTTGAGATAAGCTGCTTTGGTCGACATAGGGATTCCCGCTGAGACAGAAGCATCACCGGTTCCTCTGTTCTTCAGGTCCACTTTATCTCCCTATGGAACTTCTTGACGTGACAGTTGCAAAAAACCTCCACAAAGCTTAGCAAAATCCAATAGCTACATGCAAGGATACAGCCTCTCGTACCCTCCGGAGCCCTGCTATTCTTCTTGCGCCTTGATCGTTTCGAGAAGTTCTTTCTTTTTGATGCGTCCGCGGAGTGTGGTACCGTCACCGAATTCGAAGACCGGGATGTCAAACCGGGACAGTTCGTAAGGATCATCGCTGGATGAAATGTTAATTTTTTCGACCATGAGACTTTGCATGTCGAAGTCATTGAGGCAGCCATACTGGTGCTGCTAGGCTAATACTTGCAGTTCAGGGAAATCGATGATTAGCGAAAGAAACTTTCATTGACTCGTTATAGATTGTTTCCTCATAAAACGCCTTGATCCGACTCGCTGTGCAATGCGGTGTTTTACCCTATAATTCTAGCTTCATAAATAGCTCTCAAAATAAAGCAGATTTTATCGGCTCAGTTTCTAGCTATTATCCCGACAATCACGATATGCTAGTAATATAATAGGAACGGTTGTACATAAGATAGAAACGAGTTATTTCACTGTTTTCCATCTCCTATCTGATAATGAAAAACCTAACAGGAAGGGGAGATTGTGCCTACTGATTCTCAGGAAACAGCAAATTTCAGCAGGGCGTCAAGGACTAATTCAGGAGCCAGCGAGTAACATTAATCTTGCCTTTTTGATATAATCCATGAAGAACAAATTGCACTGGTTAGCATATATGGCAATAAAGTTTATCCCATCCATAATTATTTTGGTCTTTGTTTTTTCGAGCAAAAGCATTCATGATAGCACATCTTTTTGATATTACTCAGTATGTGTTTAACGCCACTGCAGTCCAGATGCTTGTAACTGCATTGGCAGTGTTCTGTCTTGGAATATTTGCGCTGACCCGTGAGAAGGGATCCCAACGGAGCGTGGCATTTTCCCTGTTAACGCTAGCAATCGGGATGTGGCTCTTCTGTTTCTCATGGATGTACAGCTCTACTGATACGCAGGTCGCCATGTGGTGGGCAAAGGCCGCCACCGTGGGAATCGTTTTTATCCCGGCAGCCATCTACCATTTCAGTGGGCAGCTGTGGGGTGATGCGAAATTTAGAAAAAACGCACCGACTATCTGGATTGCCAGCACCATCTTTGCGATAATTATTATTACTACCGATATACAATTCGGTTCCTTCTACCATTACCAGTGGGGTTTTTATCCGAAGTATAGAGTTACGAGCATTCCTTTTCTTGTGTATTTCTTTGGAGTCATGATTGAAGTGGTGCGTCACAACTGGTCAGTATACCGCAGATCTGCAAAGGGCTCCATTCAGCAAATTCAGGCTAAGTCCGTGCTGATTGCCTTTTCTATCGGATACTTCGCGTCTTTTGATTATTTTGCGGCCTTTGGTATTCCGCTCTACCCGTTCGGCTACGTTCCAATGTTCTTATTCCTCTTAATCTCAGGCCGTGCGATAGTACGTTATCGACTCTTGGCTATAACTCCTGCCCTCGCAGCTCATCAAATCATTGAAACAATGCACGACGCGCTGATTGTAATGGACCGAGAAGGTGTTATCAAACTGATCAACAAGGCAACGTGCAGCTTGTTAGGGTACAGCGAGCATGACCTTACTGGCATGCGGCCCACGACCAGTATGATCAACGATATCTCTTTCGCGATGTTGCTAGAGTCATTCGTCGAGGGAGGTATGGTCCAGGATTACGAAGTGGACTACCACACTCAGGAGAACACTCCCCGCATCCTGAGTTTATCTACCTCGATTCTTCGGGACGACATGGGCGAACCGCAGGCCATAGTATGCGTGATGCGCGATATTACCGAACACAGGCTCGCTGATGAAGGTCTAAAACAATCATTATCACTACAGCTGGCGACTTTGGAGTCTACGGCAGACGGTATTTTGGTCGTAAATAGCGCTGGTACAATTACTGCCTTTAATGCCCGTTTTATGGAGATGTGGCGTTTACAAAAGGACGTTCTTACCTCTCTGAAGGATACGCAAGCGCTTAGCTTTGCAATGGACCAGTTAAAAGAGCCCAAAGCATTTCTGAATAATATGAAGCAGTTATACGACCACCCAGGGATGGAGAGCTTTGACGAGCTGGAATTTAAAGATGGAAGAGTCTTCGAGTGCTATTCCAAACCTCAACGAATCGGAGACCAACCTGTTGGCCGAGTGTGGAGTTTCCGCGATGTCACTGAACGCAAGCAGGCCGAAGAGGTTCTTGTTAAGAACGCCCGGCTTCTTCGCAGGGCCGAGGAGGTGGCTGGATTCGGCAACTGGGAATTCCTCATGGATGAAAACAAGGTACGTGCTTCCGAAGGAGCTAGGGCTATTTATGGACTGGGGAGTGAGGAATGGAGCATATCTGAGATACGGGCCATAGCGCTTCCACAGTACCAATCACCACTTGAAAAAGCCCTTAGAGACCTTATCGAGCGGGGGATACACTATAATATCGAATTTAAAATTTGTCGGCCTACCGATGGCAAGATAATCGATATTAATTCAATAGCCGAATATGACGCCTCAAATAAGATCGTATTTGGTGTCCTCCAGGACATCACAGCACGAAAGAGGGCAGAGGTGGCGCTGCAAGAAAGCAAAGAGAAAGTCAGTCAGATACTTAACTCAACAGCAGAGGGCATCTATGGCATTGACATGCTCGGCAATTGTACATTCTGTAATCCATCCAGCATAGGAATCCTCGGGTATTATACTGAAAAAGATCTTATCGGAAAAGAAATGCATGATCTTATTCACCACACAAAGGCTGATGGAACTCCATATCCCAAAGAAGAATGTGACTCTTACAGGGTAATCGCCACAGGTGAGTTTACTCACACCGATAGGGACATTCTATGGCGCTCCGACGGGACCAGCTTCCCTGCGGAAGTTTGGACGCATCCTATATTCAAAGATAATGAATTAATGGGTGCAGTCGTAACCTTTATAGACATTTCGAAACGCGTAGTCCTTGAAGTTCAGCTTCTCCAGGCGCAGAAGATGGAAGCTGTTGGAACGCTATCAGGTGGTATAGCGCACGATTTCAACAATATTCTGTCAGCAATCTTGGGCTATGCTGATTTATTACACATGAAGATGTCTGCCGATGATCCAAACATTAAGAATATCGAGGAGATACTCGGATCTGTCGAAAGAGCAGCACAGCTAACCCATAGCCTTCTGGCCTTCAGCAGAAATCAGTTGATGACAGTCAAGACGGTTGACCTGGTAGCTCTGATCTCCAAACTCAAGCAAATGCTTGCCCGGATTATCGGGGAGGACATTGAGTTCAGGACGGAGTTTCGACAGGATTCCATGTCTATCATGGCAGATAGCGGCCAGATAGAACAGGTCATAATGAATCTTGCGACAAATGCGAGGGATGCTATGCCAAAAGGGGGAACCCTAACAATCGTAACTGATCTCGCTGAGGTTGATGAGGCCACGTGCGAAGCCCATGACTGTGAGATGCCGGGAAAGTACGTAGTCATTACAGTGTCAGACACTGGTATGGGAATAAGCAGGGAAATACAAAAGAGGATTTTCGACCCATTCTTCACGACAAAGGATACCGGAAAAGGGACGGGGCTTGGCCTTTCGATGGCGTACGGCATTATCAGGCAACACAAGGGGTTCATCAATGTGGACAGTGAACAGGGTAACGGCACTACGTTTCGGATCTATCTGCCGGCCATTCCGGCTGTAGCAGACGACAAAGCTGAACCGACATCTGCACAATCTGTCGATAAGGGAACCGAGACGATCCTTATGGCAGAGGACGATCCCGCGCTTAGGGAATTGTCAAAGATAATGCTGGAGTCGTTCGGCTACAAGGTCATTCTGGCTGAGGACGGACAGGATGCAGTCAGTAAATTCGCAGACCATCATGAAGAGATCGGACTTGTCATTCTCGACATGATGATGCCTAAAATGACGGGCATGGAGGCATACGAGGCAATTAGCGATATGAGACCTACGGTAAAGGCTTTTTTCCTAAGCGGTTATACGGCGGATAAAGTAAGCGAAACAGGACTAATTGCTGATGGGATGGAAATCGTCATGAAGCCTATCTCGCCCCGCGATCTCTTACGGACAGTTAGAAGAGTGCTGGACAGCAGCCCATGACCATAAAATTTTAGACTGGATGATATGTTCCTTGCCTACGTGAAGGAGGCCAAGGCAGATTATATAGTCTCATTAGACCGTATTGGAGAAACTTTTGATATCACTTGACATTCGGAAGGGCCGTAAGAAAAGAGACTACTTGGTAACAGTAAGAACATACGACTGCGAGTCCTTCACTCGTCATTCAGCAACTGCGCTCCAGAATGACGCTTATTCGTTATCGCGCACCGACCACTGAAGGCTTTCGTACACATCAGTGCATTCGTGATACCTCCCAGCGATAACTGCTGAGAGGATCTACCGCCCAAAAATTCCTGAAAGTCATGTGTGCCGGCAGTGTGCTGCAAAATCGATGACAGAAATAATCATCACCATTATAGAATCTATTAAAAGAATGACTCCTTCTATGTGAGCAGTAAACTCGGCGCGCGTGCGATCTAAAGCTGCACCCCGTTCACCTATCCAGTCGAGAACAAACTTTTGATATAAATCCGGTTGATGATCTCATAGGCCATCTCGATGCCCCACGTGAAAGACGGGGCAATCTCAATGAAACATGCGCCCGCCCGGCGGGTAACGCAATAGCTTAAAAAAAGAAGAGTATCTTGGGCTACCTCTCCGCTCCTGTTGTTCTCTTAAACTTGGAATTGTTGAACCGCTGCCTGAAGGTTAGATCCCTGCCGCGCAATATCCGAAGATGTCTGGGCTATCTGGGTAGCACCGGTCGAGATCTCCTTCGCACCGCTTGCAATACTCTGCACATCCCCGCTGATATGCTCTGCTACACTCGACATCTCTTCGGTGGCCGATGCAATCTGCTGCACCATAGCCTGAAGGGTATCTACGCTCAGTACGATTTCACGCAGCGTATTACCCGCCTGCGAAGATAAGGCAACCCCTGCATCTACGCGTTTGGTTGCCGTGTCCATCGAAATGATCGCCTCATTAACCTCATCCTGTACCGATCTAATCATGGTGCCTATCTCCGCTGTTGACTTGGCGGTCCGCTCCGCTAGCTTCCTGACTTCGTCGGCAACAACGGCGAAGCCTCTGCCTTGCTCTCCGGCCCGCGCGGCCTCGATAGCAGCATTCAGTGCCAGCAGGTTGGTCTGGTCAGCAATGTCGTTGATGACGCCTATAATCTCTCCGATCTGACTCGATTTCTCGCCGAGGTTTTTCATGACATTAGCCGATGCATTGACAGTCTGAGATATTGCCGTCGCTTCCTCTATCGACTTACTCACGGCTGACTCACCGGCCTTTGCCTTTTCCGATGCGTCACGTGCCGATTCTGCTATGCTAGAAGCATTCTTCGCCACATCAATGACCGTCTGCGACATCTGTTCGGTCGCCGTGGCAATCTGGGATGCCCTGGCGGACTGCTCGTCCATGTTGCGGGAGATCTCCTCTGAGCTGGCGCTCAATTGTGTGCTGCCCGATGCAAGGCTTTCGGTCGTCATCTTAATCTCACCGATAAGCTTTTTCAGGTTAGCCGCAGTATCCCGCAGGGCGTTGAGCATGCTGCCGATTTCATCGTGTCGATCGGTCTCGATCGCCACAGTAAGGTCTCCCTTAGCCATGTGCCCCATTGTTTCAACAGCCCCCACCAGAGGCTTCTTAATGTTTCCCGTCAGGAGTAAAGCTATAAATATACCAAGCGCAATTGCGATTATACTTGAGATGATTAGAAGCAATCTAGCGCGCTGATACGCCTTCTCAACGACCTTTTCCATGTCATCGGACTTCGTTTCCTCACGTTTTAGGATAGCGTCAATGGCAGAAAAGATTGGCGGAATAAGTTTATTGGCCACTTCCCTGTTATAAAGGCTCACGGCTTCTGCGTTTTTATTGCTCATGCTCAACTCTATGACTTTGTTATCAGCGTCACGTGCATCTGAAATTGATTTTTTGAGATTCTCAATTGCCTTCCTGTCGGTCTCTCCAGAAGCCATTTTTTCAAGCTTGCCGAGCGCCTCACCGTACCGCGCTCGCGCTGCAGTAAGCCTCTCCTTTTCTGCATCCTTTTCTTGTATATCCTCATGCAGTATAATTGCCTGAATATCACGGAAGATATCTCCTAATTCCTTTGCGACACCATTGGCAAGTTTCATACTCATGGTGGACTCTCGCATATCTTTGACGCTGGAATCGATTGCAGACATGCTGACAAGAGAAGTGATGACGATTATAACTAACAACACCAATATGGCACCGAATCCCAGAAAAAGCTTTGATCCGACTTTCATATTCTTGAACATGGCACCCTCCACAGTAATGCGATCCCTACATTATTGTACCACATTTTGTATCACATTGTGGTACACCTGCAAACGTATTTTTATCAAGTAAATCATCAGCTTCATCCATCACGGTTATTACAAAGTCCATTTATGTCAGTTACAAAAGGGAATGAAGACTTTGTTAGTCGAAGCTGAAATGTAGACTTCTTAGTGTGGAATATTGAAACGACCAGCGATGATTTACGTTTCGACTCATTAGTGTCTTCAGGATACGCCGTTTCGATTGTTACTTCTGAGCACGTGAGTGTGCATCTCGATATTGCTAGATGAATACTAGCTGCACGAAGGCATTACCCGAGGCGACTTTTTATTGCCAATTGTTTCTGATCGAATCTTTCATTTATGGCAGAATATTGTCAGGCTTGATAATAAGTAGAAATTCGCAAGGTCAAAAGAAAGAGTTGCGGCTGCAAATGAACGTTGCCCCCAAAATACCTGCATAGTATAAAAACGACGAGGACTTGCTTCATCCATTTTTTTCTATCATCAGCAATCGGGGGATGGATCGATGATTACATGAAAGAGGCGGTCATTGCTCGGCAAATTTGGAACATTTAAAATCAATAGCGCAGTTGTGCTTTAAATCCTGCTGTTTACTGTGTTTAAATAAGGTAGCGGGTAAAAGGATAAAACAATGCTTGTGTTTACATGCGAAGACTATTTGCAGCTAAAAGCGGAGATTGAACTCCTTGGTTATGCCGAGGAAATCCGCTATTTGCAAAATATTGGCAAACGGAAACTGGGCCCATCTGAACTTGTCTGTGAATACGCACTTCTGCTGATCACCGGCGGGATGAATGCTCCACTCACTGATATCTCATGGAATGAGAAAGTGATGAGGATTCTCAAGAGTGGCGCTTCGTTTCAAGAACTGGTGAGACATAAAGGCAAGGCCGAGACGATAAGGCAGTGCTGGGAAGAGAAAAAAGCATTATTCCGAATGTTTAAGGAAGTAAGACATGACGCTGCAAAGGCGGTCAATTTCTGTCATTCACTGCCATGGATTGGCAATGCCACAAAATACATACTGGCGCAAAACCTTGGGATTGATTGTGCCAAACCGAATATCGGATTTGTCCGTTTAGGCAGTAATTTTGTTGAATTGCCGGAGAATATATGTAATCAGCTGGCGGGTAGGTCCGGTGACCGGATTGCCACGGTTGGATTCATTCTCTCACAAGCAGTAAACATAGGGGTGATCGGAAAGTATATTTTCGATGCGCCCGCTGCGCCATCTTTCCCGATACTATCGGAAGTCGAAATGGATGATCTATTGTTACTGTTGGCCACTGCCGACCAGGAATCAATTGCCTGCCCACAAGATAAGCGTAGCCTGCTAAGCATAGTAAAAGAAGGGCATTGCGGCTACTGTGGTCATCTTCCTAGAGCTTTTTGAATATCAGATGTCCGCAATGGATGGATTCAAATTAAGTTCCTATGGTTTTAATAATGCATTATTTGCAGTTTTCCATTCTGTGCTAATATTTGACATATCCAAGTCGTCATCGCAATCTTACTGATCAGAACAATTAGTTTGAAATCATTTGTCCGGCTTCTTTTCCTCGCTGCCCCAAATTGCGTCATAATATTCAGGATATATTTTTTTAGTGCACTCAGGACAGACGGTGTGGGTAAAATCCATTTCGGTATGTTCGCGCATATAAACTTCCACCTGTGTCCAATATCCCTCATCATCCCTAATTTTCTTACAGGATGCGCAAATCGGCAATAAGCCACTTAATTGTTTAACTTTAGAAAGTGTCTCTTGCAGTTCCCGAATGAGCCTCTCTCTTTCGGTGTCCAATCTCTGTCGTTCAACTGAATAACGGATTGAGCGTTGAAGCATGTTGTCAAAAAAACTCCCCTTTACCAGATAATCCTGCGCTCCCAGAGAAATAGCCTCCATCGCAAGCGTTTCATCATATAACCCGGTCAAAACAATGACGGGCAACTCGGGCTCTTGATTCCTAATTTGCTGGAGAGCATAAAGCCCGTCGTTATCAGGCAATCCGAGATCCAGGAGAACTACATGAAACGACTCTTCTTTAAGGAGTTTCAATCCCGATGACAGGCGATCCGCTCTTTTGAGCACACTATTGTCGCTGAGGCCATTTAGCATTTCCTGTATTAACTCTGCGTCTTCCCTACTATCTTCGATGAGCATTATGTTCAATATGGAGTTTTTCATCTTAAATTATCCTCGTAGCATTCTCCTATCATATGATACTGTCGCTTCCTCCGCGATTTTCATTGCATTTAGCAATCACACCTCAAATCCTGGTCAGTTGCCAGAAGATTCTTCGAGAATCTTTTTTACCTTCAATCTTATTTCGTCGATCGGCAGGGGCTTTACCAAATAGGTCAGCTTGTTGTGTTTAACAAACGAGGCAATCTGCTCATCAACTATGCCTGAGAAAAAAACACACCTCTTCCCGATACCTCGGTCTTTGGCAACAGCGTTCGTATAAAAGTCCATCCCGTTCATCACCGGCATCTTTATATCCGTTAATATAACATCAAAATACTGTTCGCTTATCTTGTTCAAAGCAACCAGTCCATTTTCGGCAGTTTGAACAACCCCGTCTTCTTCAAGGACGGCTGAAAGAAATCTGACGATAGACGGATCATCATCGACTACCAGGATATTTGCCTTCCATGAAGTGGGCAATCTTCGTATCATCTCATTGTATTTATCACCATCCGGAGAGGAATGGATGAACAATTCGATTTTTCTTTTATGGGCTTGCATCTTAGGTGCTTCAGTCAGGATTTCATGGTTTTCCATCTTTAATGCATTGATAACGTACAAAAATATGTCATTCCATTCCGAAAATTCAGCAGATACGACACACTCCAGCAGTTCACCTGCGGTAAGACTGCCGTTCGACAGGTTTTCAGTACAGAGCAGGAGCGGTTTTTCAGTCTTTGCTTTTGTGATGGCATCCACAGTTATGCCGGATGGGATAGGTGTCGTACTGGTCCCAAAGACCTCAGCAGCGCTCTTCATTACTTCATAATGCCATTCTTCATCTTCGGCAATGCAGGTGAGGAATTGTGATAGCTTGATATTATCCTTGAAATGTTTGGCTGCTGCGAGATACAGCCCCCAAGCCTCACGCTCAATACCTGTAAGCCATTTAATTATTTCATCCATACAGTCCTCGCCCGTTTATCAGCACCTCCCAGCCATGATTATTGGCTTTACAGGCACTACTGTTATCCATAATGAATTAATTCTATCAAAGAAACGCTCGGTTTGATACTGACCATTGACCACAATGAATATTTGACATTCTCCCTGCCTAAAAGGCAAGGATTCTCAGCTTCCAACATTTCCAAGAGGGCGAATGCCTTATGCAACTGGCCGAGACCTTATTTCCTGCTTCAACGAGCGGTCCGAGCGTTTCTCACAAGTACTAATCTATTTCACCTCGGGCAGGTCGGATTCTGCAGTCGCCCTTCTTCTGTAAAACAAGTCGAATATTTTGCCCTCACCAAGCACCCGCGCCAATTCCTTGAATGCGAAGAAAGGTATAAAAGCGCAAAATGTGACCAGACACTGAGCGAACAATTCATCCCTGCCTTTACTCATAAGCTCAACAATGCCTCCCGCCAGACCTTTCCCGTGCAGGAGGCCGCCAATCGTGTGTTCGACAACACTAAAGAGCCCCACCCAAATGGTAAACACAATCGACCTGTATAGGGTCGAGAAAATCAGAGGCTTACCTGTAAGTCTCCGGCCAAGGTGCACAATATCCCCCAACATAATGACTTTGGCCAAGACAAGAGCTTTGACTACGCCTACTCCATAATTCAAGTAGCTGATTTGATATTCAGCCAGTATTAATCTTCGATAAGTGGTAAAAACACCGAAAAAAATGGCCAGATATGCGAAATTTATGAAATATTCGGTCATTTCATAGACGATTTTCTGCTTCATGCCCGTTTTCTTTTTTTTCTCGTCATCCATTATGTGTCCCCCTGTTTATCAAGACTCTAGCGCCTCCTTCCACGCGATCTATGCGTCCCGGGCTACCGCTGCGCTCCCGGACCCTGAACATAGCATCCGGAAAATAAATCCGCCAGCCAACTCAACGCGACGCGCAACGGCAATGCGTTGGCAGTTTACATACAAGTTCTCCACACCCCTCCGGAGTCATTGCCGTAGGATCGCCAGGATCATTGCCAGAATTCCGAGTATCGCAATCATAACTCCCAGCACGGCTGCCAGTGAGATGGGCATATCGGGATACTGAACTCTCAGAATCTTCAAACTCTGCCAGTGCTGCACCGTGGCCATCAGCAGCGAGATCAGCCCGGCGCTGATCATGAATATCCCAAACTCTCGTGCGCCGATGAGATGCTGGTCTTGCTGTTTACCACCCATCTCGATCTGAAAGAATTTGTAAATGCTGAATCCGAAGGTGATCAGCGACGTAGCCGTCCTTATCCAGGACATCATTGTTCGCTCGTAGGCGATCCGCGTGCGATCAAAAGCGAGTTTTGTTGAGATGTCGAGTTCTTTTATGTCTTTTGCCGGTTGATCTGTCATATAGATAGCGTCTCCTTTCAAGGGGATTTGCCGCAGTGCGCACGGCCACAAATCTTCATTGCAATTTTCTGTTGCCTCGGTGCCAGCGCCGTGCGATCCTGTTCACCGGTCCGCGGATTACCAGATACGGAAGCAAAGCCAGTATAGCGCCCACAATCAGAGTCTCCAATGGATAGAACCATTGATGGACTACAACTTGGTATAAGATATCTATGATGACTGCCAGGACGAATACTTTGCCCACGGCTTTCCAGCCATCTCGCAGAAGTTTTCCCCGATCCACCGGATCGGTGAAGACGGCCCAGGTGTAAGGCGGCCTGCCTTCTCGTGCGTCTTTCAGCCCTGCACGCACAGCTATTATTGCGACCATGATCGGTTGCAGCATAAGCCGAAAGGTCAGCGGTCCGCCAACACGGCCAATGAGATTTTCCCAAAAACGGATGATCACCTGTTCTACCGTCATTTATTGCTTTTTCTCAGGCTCTATGTAATAGGTTTGCCCGGCGGATCAGTGTCCTCCGGGCAAACCTATTCGTCCACCTTGCCTGATCGCAAGTTAATGGTGGGCACCATCACTGGCTTCCTCGAGCTGGCGCATAACCGCGTCCAGGTTGAACGCGGCCGGCTTCTGGCGCGGTGGGTACTTCACGAAGTTATCGATCTGCTGAGCCACGATTGCCTGCATGGCATAGAGCAGCCAGGCTTGTGAGATCATCCAGTCCCAGTAGGAATTGGAGTTGTCGTCGGCCCGCTCGAACGGATCGCGCCGCAGGTTAAAGATCTTCGGAACCCTCAGCTTCACAAACGGCTCTGCCCAGCACATCATTCTCGTTGCACGCTGCTCCGCGAGCACCGTTTTCCAGTCGTCCATCCGAAGGGCCAGCACGTCGCCGTCATCGCTGATGTAGAAGAAGAATTTCCTGGGGCTTTCCTGCACCTCTCCGGTCAGGTACGGCAGCATGTTAAAGCCGTCTATATGAACCTTGTATGTCTTGGCTCCGGCCTGGTGTCCGTTAAGAAGCTTCGTCTTGATATCCGGATCTCCCGCAGCGGCCAAAAGAGTCGGCAGCCAGTCCTGATGGGAGACAATGCCGTTAATGACCGAGCCCGCCTTGATCTTGCCCGGCCAGCGCACGAAGGCCGGCACGCGCCAACCGCCTTCCCAGTTGGTGTTCTTCTCTGAACGGAACGGGGTGATGCCGGCATCCGGCCAGGAGTTGTAGTGGACACCGTTGTCAGTGGAGTACATAACAATGGTATCGTCAGCGATACCAAGATCATCCAGCTTCTTCAGCATCTTACCGATGTTCTCGTCGTGGGCAACCATAACGTCGTTGTAAAACCCCTGACCGCTCTTGCCCTCATGTTTCTTAGCGCAATGAGTCCGAAAATGCATGCCAGTGGTGTTGTACCAGAGGAAGAACGGCTTCCCTTCCTTGTGGTTTTTATCGATGAAGTTGAGGGCATGCTCAGTCACCTCGTCATCAATGGTTTCCATACGCTTTTTGGTAAGGGCACCCGTATCCTCGATCTTCTGTCCGCCCTTGCCGTCCGCCCAGCAGTGGAGGACGCCACGGGGGCCGAAGCGCTTCCTGAATTCCGGGTTCTTCGGATAGTCCGGCGCCTCGGGCTCTTCTTCGGCGTTGAGGTGGTAAAGATTGCCGAAGAACTCGTCAAACCCGTGCACCGTCGGCAGGAACTTGTCCTTGTCGCCGAGGTGGTTCTTGCCGAACTGGCCGGTGGCATAGCCGAGCGGCTTGAGCAACTCGGCGATGGTGGGATCTTCCGCCTGCAGCCCGACGTCGGCTCCGGGCATCCCGACCTTGGTCAAGCCGGTGCGAATCGGATTCTGACCGGTGATAAACGCGGCACGGCCTGCCGTACAGCTCTGCTGGCCGTAGTAATCAGTAAAGGCAACACCCTCGTTGCCAATGCGATCGATATTCGGTGTCCGGTAGCCCATCTGACCCCGGTTGTTGTAACTGATGTTCCACCATCCGATATCATCGCCCCATAGAATAAGAATGTTTGGTTTTTTATCAGACATTATTTTTTCCTCCTTTAGATTTTGAATAATTAGTCATTCTTACTTACTGTGACGCTTCCTTTACTTTGATGGATTTTCGCATTCATATCTACAGCTTTATTAGCTTCATGACTTCCTCGGCCAGCCTGCCTCTACGGATCAGTCCAGCCATAATCTTCATGGGACGATCAGCGTGTCTGAAAAATGCCTTGTAACCTTGGCAGAGGTAGTTCAGCCGCGGTTCTCCATCCGGCGTTTCCCTAAAGCGGTTCTTGGGACACTCACCATTGCAAATATTAATAAATTCACAACTTCGGCAGTATTGGGGCAGCGAATCCCGCTTATCCTCACCAAATCTCCGTTGCTTATCTGAGCTTACGAGCTCGCGCATAGGCGTCTTCAGGATGTTGCCCAGAAAGTAATTCGGCTCAACAAAGTGATCACAGCAATAAAGATCGCCGTTGTGTTCCAAAGCCATACCCAGGCCACACGTAGGCCCGAAGATGCACACAGTGCCTGCCATGCCAAGCCAGCCCGCCAACGATCCGTCGAAGTTGAGTACGAATGTACGGCCGACATCTCCCTTCACCCACTCGTCGAAGATCCTGATCAGGAACTGCCCCCATTGGTCAGGCCGGACTGACCGGTCTGTAACCTTGTTACCTTCCTGGAACCCACTTGCATTGTCACGCTCCACAACCGGAATGAACTGAATATAATTTGCTTTGAGCTCATCCCGAAAGAAGCGGTAGACTTCTAATGGATGGTCAGCATTCTTTTTGTTTACAGCACAGAGAACATTAAATTCCACACGATGTTTCTGTAGCAGCCGGGCTGCTCTCAAGACCTTGTCGAAGGTTCCATGGCCTCTCTTATCCTTTCTGTAGAAGTCATGAAGTTCTTTGGGCCCATCTATGCTAAGGCCGATAAGAAAGTTGTTTTCATGAAAGAACTGGCACCACTCATCGTTAAGAAGGATACCGTTCGTTTGGAAGGTGTTTTCGACGCGGGTGCCAGGCTTTGCATATTTTTTCTGAAGCTCCACAGAGCGCCTGAAAAAATCGAGACCTACGAGTGTCGGTTCGCCGCCCTGCCACGCCACAGTAACTTGTGGCACCTGATGGGCCTCAAAAAGATGCTTGATATAAGCCTCGTGGACTTCGTCTGACATCCGGAAATTGCTTGCCGGATAAAGCTCTTCCTTCTTTTTGAAGAAGCAGTAAGCGCAGTTCAGGTTGCAGGCGGCCCCGGCTGGCTTGGCCATAATGTGAAAAGCCTTGAGAGTATTCGTTGAGGGAGTCACAGATGATTGCATATCCATTTTGCTTCCTTATATATGCTGCTTGCATTGTTTCTTTCATAGATTACCGACAACACAATACGATGGCAAATATAGGATAAAAGCCTCGACGGGGGATTTGGTAAAATCTGACAGGAGTACCGCTCTCGATTATTGCTGGTACAACATTGGCCAGTCCTCAGCTATAGCTGAGCTCACTTCCACCAGTAATGCTAAGTGGTCGGTTGTCGGCACTACCTCTTGCTTGAATACCGAGGGTGACTCTCTTCGGTCGGTTGTTTCACCGGCACCCACATAAGTGACCCAAAATAAGAACTGCTGATTTAAGAATATATATAAGGAAGTGTCATATTCGGCATTAAGGAGATTGGAATTTACAGGCTATAAGGCACATTTCACCGCATTAATTCTCAGATACTTAAAGTGCATTCCGCTACCAAAACAAAAATTAATGGAAGAAGTTGCGCATGATACTTATTTCATAAAAAACTACGCCAAGATAAATCATTATTGCAAATGACAATGAGATTCTAGTAGTACCAAAATGATTAAATACGCAGAAAATGAAGACAGCTATAGAAGTGAATAAGATTTTCCCCGAGAAAAAAGTAATACTGCTGTATTCCAATAAAAAGGCCATGATCGGATTACCTTCTGTAACATTGTGTGCACTTACCAGTGCGAGGGTCAAATAAGCATCAGATATGCTAAGCATCAAAAGAAATAAAAGCGCTATGAACAGCCTAAGACTATAGTTGTCCACAAAAAAATGTGTTTTCTTATCCTCTTCTCTCCGTATAGTCCTTCTTTGGCCACCGAAAAGTGTTTGCCTGGACAGCAATGGCGTCGACCTTTTTCGTCTGTCACTAATAATCCGTCTATCTTTCACAATAATAACCCGCACTTCCTTCCACGTTATTATATTATCGATTTATTTATTGAAAAACTGAAGCCCGTTTGCTATCTGGTCATAACAATATATTTATAGAAATCGAAACATTTAATTCGGCAGAAAAAGTTGTAGCGTGAACCATATCACCCAAATGCTGCTCTTAAGCGGAAACTAACGAGGCGTGTGACTCTTTACATCTGTTCGTTCCCCAGCGGGAATTGCAGGCTTTAAACCAATTCGCAAGGTCCATATCCTTCATTATTCCACTACCCTCTAGAGTCCACTTTTCTCAGCTTGCCTCAGCCTGCCCGTTGCATTGAAAGACTCTAACGGGCGAATTGAAAAGAAATTGACATTTACAGATGATGTTAAGCCCTGTCTGTACTGCCGGACAAACACCTACAGAGACGATATCGGCATATCCTACACTTTTTTCAGCAAACAGCCTATGTTTCGGCAGCCAATTAACGCATATAATATAATTATTAACAGAGGAAGCCACTTAATCATGATGCGATAAGCAACTTCATTTGGGATAATAGGATGCAGACCAAAATTGGAAGCAAAATGACACTTGAGAAGCATCTGGACTCGATAACATTATTACTTGTCGAGGAAAACCCGGCAGATAGTCGTCTGATTAAGGATGCCTTATCAAGATTGAGACATCTCACTGTTGATCTGGTTTGCGCAAACCATCTGTCGGACGCCTTTGACTCTTTGGACAGTCAGAAAGTAGATGTGATCATGGTCGATCTTGGTGGTTCAGACAGCCAGGGGTTTGAAACACTTATTAAGCTATCGGAAAAAGTGCCGGCTGTGCCGATTATCGTGCTGACCGAGGATGATGATGAAGAATTAGCTGTGGCCGCATTGAAAGCAGGAGCTCAAGATTATCTGAGAAAAGGATATCTAAACAATATCAGCATTCTATATCGTTCCATACGCTATTCAATAGAACGAAATCGTCTTATCCAGCAGTTGAAATCAATGTCCATTACTGATGAACTCACGGGACTATACAATAGACGAGGCTTCTTAATGATGGCAAGAAAACAGTTGGAACTCGCCGGACGCATTAATAAAACCATGTGGTTGATATACATGGATATCGACAATATGAAATGGATTAATGATAACCTGGGACATCATGAAGGTGATAACGCACTAAAGAATGTAGCTAATATACTAAAACAGACCTTTCGTGAGTCTGATGTTTTAGCCCGCATCGGAGGAGATGAGTTTGCCGTTGCGGCATTGGAAGAATCCAAGACCGGAACCGACAGTATGATTTCCAGAATATCGCCTGACATTGCAAACATCAGTGAGAAAGATAATAGACCGTATCCCTTGTCGGTTAGCATCGGGGCAGTACCGTGTGACACCCGCCCCGACTGCGATATCAGCATGTTGATGGCCATGGCAGATAAATTGATGTACGAACAGAAAAAGACAAAGAAATGCTTACATCAATGACAAACCGCTGGTGATATCCTCTCGTAGTCAGAGACTACGAGCATCCTGGTAGTTCAGGACGCAGGTTCGTGCAGACACCCTTCGGTTTTTGCCCGATGAAGGATTCAACAGGAGTCGGGCAATACTGAGGCATTGAAGCGCTCTCAGGCTGTACCACACAGCAAACTGGTAGATATTCAGAAAATTAAGAGTCGAGTTGATGTCCCGGTCTATGGTAAAACCACACACTGGACAAGCAAAAGTTCGTACTGAGGGCGATAAGCCCTCTGCTATAACGTGTCCGCAACAAGAACAAGTCCTCGTAGTGCCCCGCTCATTGAATTTCCTGACCTCTTTGCAACGCAGTGCAGCTTTGTAAGAGAGGTATCCAACAAGTGTCATAATCGGGTTATTGTTCTGGACTTGCCGGTTGATGCGCTTGTCTATGAATTTGTAGCCTGTGTCAGCCAGTGTTTGGCTCTTATCCCAGTCCCCGACATGGAACCCAATCACATCCGGGTGGTCGGTCAGAATCCGGTTTGCAACCTTGTGAAGATAATGCTTGCTTTGCCCTTCAACCCTAGCATATATCTTCCGTATTTTAGAGTCCAGTCGTCGCCGCTGCTTGGAACCACTATCCTTCTTGTCACGCCTGGATTTAAGCTGGTCAATCAGGATGTAGTGTTTAAGATTCAACTGCCGCAAAGGGTTGATGTCATATTCATGAATCGTTCCATCTGTTTTGATGCCAGTTAGCGCTGTTTTACAGCCCGGGTCGAAATACAGCAAGTGGACGGGCTCTCTTGTAAACGGATTGTACGCAATGGGAAGAGGGCAGAAGGATTCCGGAGACAATGCTGGCACCTGTCCCGCCATCTCCCTACTGACAGTCTCCGCATCTGCACAAGATACCTCATGCGTGAAGCTCGCGCTCCAAGCCTTGGATACTTTGTCATAGGCAATAGTGACTGTTTTGATAGTATCTGATGCGTAATCAATCTTCGGAAGTTCAATCTCGATCCACTCAGCTTTGTTCTTGCCATGTGCGAGTCGCAGTGTGTTGCCGGCAATCTCAAAAGAAATACCCTGCTGGGGATTTTCTGCGTGAAGAAATACTTGTACGATTTGAATCGGGGCGGGCCAACTCCGCCATCTCCCTGCTTCTTTTTCGTAACGTACATACGCCACGCTCCGGTGAGCGACTTGACTACTTCCTGCAAGGTCTGTGAGCAAGGTTCTTTTAGCCGTGGACAGTCTTTCTTAAGCTCCGGCAGCATCTTTTTGAGAGCATAGTAGCCCAGACGGTTGCGCTGTTTTTCATCGTTCAGAATGTTCCAGACATCCTTGCAGGTGTAAGACGTCTGCCACAGCAGATCTATGGCTGATTTTGCTGGCTGGATACACACTTTATGTGTTAGATACATGTCTTATCATACCATAGTGAACTTGTGTTCACCAAGCGAAAGAGGTACAGTGAAAACACGCTTTCATCTCGGGATTAAAATGCCCGAGGATTCCCGCGCACTATCCTAAAATTTCCCTTACCCCTCAAACATCTCAGCGAAACTGTTCAATTTCGAACGTAACTATCGAAAGCATATTCTGGCTCCTACGCCGTATAGTTAACAGAAGTCACAGCCATGAAAAAACGTTTATTTCTGACTATACGAAAAAAGCACATTCTGCAGATATATCAAGGTGTTACTGCAATAAATATTTCAGCCACTATGATGCCGGACCAAAAGTTGTTATAATAGATCATCAAACTCTAATCATATAAAGAAACCTCGGCACAGTCCCGTTTCTGACCAGCCAAGTAAAAACCGTACCGTGAGGGCATAAAACATGATAAAGATAGTCATATCCATAACGTCACTGTTATTTCTTTTAGGGCTGCCGCCAGCCGCGATGGCCGGAGGGACGCTTCAGGAGATCAAGGAGAAAGAGCAAATTCACAGTATGTACGACCGTGCTGTAGAATTATTCACACATAAGATTCCCGAAGAGTTCGAGCATCGGCGCAATAATTCCGTCGGATATATCGATCTTATCAAGACAATATTCGGCGAGAAAGGAATCCCTCATGAAATGGCCTATCTTCCGTTCATCGAGAGCGGATTTTCGCCCGTTGCTGTGGGCCCAGGAGATGCCTCCGGACTATGGCAATTCATGAAGGTAACGGCTGAAAGATATGGCCTGCGGATAGATGCTTATGTCGATGAACGAAGGGACCCCTCTAAATCAACTTATGCTGCAGCTGATTATTTGAGAGACCTGTATTCCGTGTTCGGTAAATGGGATGTTGTCCTCGCTGCATATAATGCGGGAGAAGGAAAGATCAGACGTCTTGTTGCGAAAAGTGATCCCGAAGGACTGCGCCTGCCAAATGTCATCAATAATTATATTGCCCGCTTGCTTGCCGTCTTCACGGTGGCCGAGGAACCGGAGAAGTACGGGTTTGCGGCAGTTGACGACAATCAAATCGAAACGATCTCCTATGTGGAAGTGACAAGCAATCGGAGTACAGGGCTTGTGAAAATAGCCGCACAGTATAATACCACCGTTGGTGAGATCAGAGACCTGAATCCGGCACTGATAGGTAATCAAACCCCTCCTTACCATTATGTAATAAGGGTACCTGCAAATAACTGAAGCTATTCGTATATTGAATGAATACAGTTGTGCATCAACTCATGTATCTACCACCATTGATATTGATAGTCTGTCCAGTGATGTAACCATTTCTAACCAGCATAAGAGCCAAGTCGGCAACTTCCTCCACGGTGCCAAATCGACCGACTGGCACAAGATCTGGCTTCAGTTGCTGAAGGCCAACCACCATTTCGGTTTTAATCGGACCGGGAGCGATCGCATTGACTGTTATGCCTTCCTTAGCCAGGCTCGCTGCGTAATAATGCGTCAATCCCAGAATACCCGCCTTCGATGCGGCGTAGTGAGGACCGACAACTCCGCCGATCTGCGCCGCAACCGAGGAAAGGTTGATTATACGGCCCCATTGCAGGGCTCGCATGCCGGGAAGCACCGCCTGAATGGCCAGAAATGCTGATGTCAGATTCACTGCGATTGTGTCGTTCCAGTTTTCCTCGGTTATATCATCTGCTGAATGCACCGTTCCGATCCCGGCATTGTTTACAAGTATGGTTGGCGACCCAAGTTTGCTTTCTATAAAGCCGATCATTCGTACAATATCATCAGAGTTCGACACATCTGCTTTCACTGCAATAGCGCGGCGACCGAATTCCCTGATCCGCAAAAGTACCTCCTTTGCTTCGTCATCACGATTCCGGTAGTTGATCGCTATATTAGCACCGGCATTGGAAAGCGCAAGCGCAATAGCCCGTCCGATGCCACGGCTCGCTCCGGTTACAATCGCTACTTTCCCTGTTAAATCGTCCACAAACAACTCCTTTTCAACAATGAGCCGTGTTATAGCTCCCCGATAATCAGACATATCGCGCTAAAAAGCACTTTTTATTACTCCTCCATCGACCCTTAAGGGCGCGCCTGTAGTCGCCGATGATAGCGGGCTGGCAATATAGGTCACCATGGAGGCGACTTCCTGCGCCGTCGCAAATCGCTTAATGAGCGAAGTGGGCCGGATATTCTTAAAGAATTCCTGTTCGATCTCATCGACAGACTTTAGTTCAGCCTTCGAAAGTGCCTCGATAAAATCACTTACCCCGCGAGACTTGGTAGGGCCCGGAAGAACGCTGTTAACAGTGATACCCGTGCCTGTTACTGTCTCGGCCAATCCTCGAGCAACTCCAAGAAGAGCTGTTTTTGTCACTCCGTAATGGATCATTTCGGCAGGAATCTGGACACCACTTTCACTTGAAACAAAGATGATGCGCCCCCAGTTGCGGCGCTTCATCCCAGGAAGGAAGAGTCGGGTCAGGCGCACTCCGCTCAAAACATTCACCTCAAAAAACCGTCGCCAGTCATCATCAGAGATATCCTCGAACGACTTTGGCTCGTAAATGCCAAGATTATTAATCAGTATTTCAACGTCGGGGTACTGTTTGGCAACAGCGTCAGCCGCCTCGGCAGTACCCAGATCTCCGGCAAAACCGAAGAGTTTACAGTCAAACTCATTACGCAGACGCGCTAACGCCGCATCAACAGAATCTTTTGAGCGCCCGTTGATGATAACATGGGTCCCTTCCCGAGCCAGCGATTCTGCAATTGCGTAGCCAATCCCGGCGGTGCTGCCGGAAACCAGAGCTAGCTTATTAGTCAGTCTTAAATCCACCGATTCCTCCTTCATCTACTGTTGGCACTGGTATTACTGTCGCTTTCCTTTGTCGCGCGTTTATCGGCAGTCAACAAGTGATCTGTTTCTTTTATTAAAATTATATCTACGCAGCATTTAACTATCAATCAGCTAGTTATTTGTTATCAAACTTGTGTGAGAACCGCACCCTGGCGGTGTAAGCATCAACATGGCATCAGCGCAAGCTTTCATGTCCGGTCCGGACACAGAAGGGACGGCGCTGAATCGCCGCGAAAGTGGAAAATCAGTGAGCCCCATGTGCACCTGCATAAGATGCGTAGAGCTCTTCACGACGCACCAGAATCGACCCCATCAAGTCGCAACTACCTGAAATTACTTGCCTGGCATAATGCGTCTGTTTAATTCAATTGGCAAACTGAGATCTAAGCGGTTCCGGTCCAACTGATTCACACCCGTCTGGGTTAACGCAGGACTGGGCATCCTGAGTTAAAGGGTCAAGCTTTTCAGTTGCCTACGATCCGACTGGTCAGGACGCCATACGACTGGAGGAATTCCACTATCCCATGAAAAATAAGGCCCATCCCCATTGCGGACACAAAAAATCCTACTATGCGGGTTGCGGCATCGATCCCCTTGGGACCGATCTTCCACAGAATTTTCTGGGCATAGATCAGTGACAGGTAGGTAACCGCCATCGTTGCCACTACCGCCAAGGAGAGAGCGGCAAAGGACTCAAATTCCATCTCGGATTGTTTCACTGTTGATGCCATGCCGATGATAGTGGCGATAGCCCCTGGCCCGAACATGATCGGCATGGCGAGGGGGATGAATGCCACATCTTCCTCCTTTGCGCTCAAGGCGTTTCCTGAACTGGAAATCAGCTTCTTCTCAGGTGGCGGTGCAAACAGTTCGAATCCAATACGTGTGAGAATAATACCCCCGACAACCCTGACCATGCTGAGCGGAACACCAAAGAAACGCAGCAGGAGCGTGCCGAACAGGAGAAAGAAAAATGCTAGAAGCAAGGCATAGAGACATGACAGGCGGGCGACACTGTTCCGTTCCTTGTCGTCTTTTCCCTGCAGGAGACCCAGGAATACCGGGATCGCTTCCAGAGGATTAATTATGGCCAGGAACGTTGTGAACATGCCGATGAATAGTGTTACGGATGACCTCATCCTTGCTCCTTTGCCGGACAAGAACATTTCTGCGGAATAACACGGGAGAACCAGGACAGTGCCGCAATGCAATCTACATCTTGGCACGGGCTTATCCACGGTGATTGCCCCACACCAGATTAATGTACTGTTTTTTGTGTTAACTCACAAGTTGTGACTCTAATACAATCTATGGCACCATAGCCCTGAAGTGTCACTGTCGGGTACCGCCGCATCTGAGGTTTGTCTTCGATGAGTGGTTTGGCACTTTATCTCCTGTCATAATTTATCTTCATCAGTCTCCGCGACCGGGGGATGCTCCGAAATCGGAAGAGTAAAGCGGAAAATTGCGCCACCTTTTGGCCGGTTTTCGACCCAGATGCGCCCTCCATGGGCATTGATGATAGCACGACAGATAGTTAGCCCCAACCCAATTCCACCGCCTGCAGAGGAGCCTCTCACAAACTTTTCAAAAATACGCTCCTCCTCTCCGGCTGGGATACCGGCCCCGCGATCGGCAACTTCCACTACAATGGATTTGCCATCTATGTACGCTGTCAAACTAATTGGCGTGTCAGCTGGAGTATACTTTATGGCGTTATCGATCAGATTTGAGAGCACCTGTTCTATTAATAGCGGATCGAACGGCACCAACGGAATCTCCGGGGGAATGGCCACCGTTACCTCGCGGTTTACCAGTTCCTCAGAGAGTCGATTCAAAACTGCCCCGGTTATCTCCTCGATTGACTCCCATTCTTTTTTTACTGTGATAGCCTTGGTCTCAATTCGTGTCATATCAAGAACGTTCCGGATAATATGTTTAAGATGCTCCGATTCTTCATAAATCGTTTGCAATAAATCATGACTTTCAGAGGTTTCAAGCGGCACGTTTTTCTGTAAAAGTGTCGTTGTAGCACCCGTAATAACTGCCAAAGGCGTGCGCAAATCGTGAGAAACAGAACTCAGGAGGGTACTTCGCAGTTCCTCTGTCTCTGCCTTCAAGAGTACCGCCTGGGCTTCTTTAGCGATCATTGCACGGTCAATAGCCATCGCGATCTGGTTAGCAAAGCTCTCCAGCATGTGAATTTGTTCCTGGTCAAAGAGGACTCCCGACTGGTCAGGCATAACCCCCATCACTCCTACGATCTGAGATCCGATGACAAGCGGCAGGTATACAGCCTTCGCACCGGAAAGCGTATCGGTTTCAAGTCCCGCCTTTTGTCCGTGTTTGTATGTCCATTCGGCCACGCTCAACTCCTTCTGGTCAAGATCAAAAGTAACAGGTCCTGTGGATGGGGCCGTTAGCATACCTTTTTCATCCGGTACGAGAATGACCACGTTACTTGAGAAAACCTCACTGATATACATCGCCGCAATCGTGCTTAGCTGCTCTATGCCCCGCTCATGCACCAGTTTTCGACTCAGACCATACAGGTCTGCTGTCCTCCGTTCGCGATGCCTGACAGTATTGGCCTGATCGCGCACCTTTATTGTCAGCCTGCTGATGACAAGAGAAACGATGATCATGACAGCAAAAGTTATAACGTATCCGGGTGAGCTCACATAAAATGAATACCGGGGGGGCACAAAAAAGAAATCAAATGATAATATGCTGAACAGTATCGAAAACCAAAAAGGCAATTTCCCCGCACGGCTAGCGGTGAATACGATGCCCAGCAGATAAACCATCGCAAGATCAGACCGGGGAACATAACTGTCCATCAAGGCAGCTATGCCTGTGCAAACAACGACTGTAACAATGCTCAACAGCCAGCCGCGTTCCGGAGGCCGCTTTGATACAGTTGTTTTTGAGACCGGCCGCGGCGCAGGCTCCGCGGTATCTCCAGTTATGACATATACATCGATGTCGCCGCTTCCCCGCACCACTGCATCGAGCATTGAGCCGAACACCTTGTCTTTCCACATGGGATGCGTGGGCTTGCCGACTATGATCTTGGTCACATTACGTTCACGCGCATAATTTATTATCTCGTCGCTTGCCTTGTGCCCAGAGAGCGTTATTGTCTCGGCTCCAAGACTCTCAGCCAATCGCATATGTTCCATAAGCTGTCTGAGGTCGTTATCCGATGGTTTCACTTTGTGAGGCGCCTCGACATAAACAGCTAGCCACTCTGCCTTGAGACTGGCGGCCATTCTTTTTGCGGCACGAATCAGGCGGATGGAGCTAGGGTTGGGTCCTACACAGACAAGGATGCGATCCGCGGCGGGCCATACATCCTTGACTCCCTTCACTTCCCGGTATTGCTGCATCTGCTCATCAACACGTTCGGCAGTGCGGCGAAGCGCCAATTCCCTGAGTGCAAGAAGGTTCCCTTTCCTGAAGAAATTATGGCTTGCCTGAACAGCAAGATCAGGGACGTAAACCTTGCCCTCCTTTAGCCGCTGCAAAAGGTCATCGGGAGGGAGATCGATAAGTTCGATTTCATCAGCTCTATCCAAAAGAAAGTCTGGAACAGTTTCGTGTATCGTGATACCGGTAATCTGGGCAACTATGTCATTCAGACTTTCAAGATGCTGAGTGTTTACGGTTGTATAGACTGAAATCCCAGCGCCCAGCAGTTCGTATATGTCCTGCCAGCGTTTCTTATGTCGCGAACCCGGGACGTTTGTGTGGGCAAGCTCATCAACCAGAATGAGGGCCGGCTTGCGGCTGAGTGCAGCATCAATGTCGAATTCCGTCAGTTTAACGTCGCGATACTCTGATGTGTGACGCGGAATTACTTCAAGCCCGACCAGAAGCGCTTCTGTTTCCTTTCGCTTATGGGTTTCCACGAGCCCGACCACGACGTCGACGCCCTCTGCCAGCTTTTGTTGTGCCGCCTGCAGCATGGCATAGGTTTTCCCCACGCCCGGGGCTGCGCCAAAAAATATTTTGAGCTGGCCCTCACGCTTCCTGTCGGTGTCTCTAAGCATCCGACCAATAAGCAAATCGGGATCAGGTCTACCATCTTCCATTCTTTACCCCAAGGTCAAATTTATTTCTGATCGTATAATTATACTCAAAAATGAACGCTATTACAGGTTCAGACTGCATGGGGCTTGCATTAATGATTAGACAGGAAACTGTGACATCCTCCCCTGATTGAAATCAGGGGCATCCCCTGAAGACAACTCAGGTTCCGCGCTTGGCGCTTTGCACTAGCAGACTGATTGCGGCTCATGTGGCAACTCCGGAGTGTCCTGAAGATGCTCACAAGTCTTGCCTTCCACGGTAGGTTCCCCATCCGTGGTACTTTGTCCCCGCGCCTGTAGAAGTTGACGATTCCAGGAGGACTCTGAAGCCGGGATGACCTTCGACTCGCACAGATGGCTTTCGCCACGCAGTGCCTTGTCCTCTCCACGTCTGACGAAGACCTGCCCGGCCTCCGGAGAGTGTGACCCCGCTCCCAGGGTAAGACTTGCAAATCCGAATGCTATGATTGTTACGATATTGGCCGCCACATGGTCACGACCGGCAGTAAGCCCGCATGCCGGACAGTGGTGGATCCTGTCTGAAAGTTCCTTCGGGACAGGTGCACCACAGGTGCAGGTCTGTGAGTTGCCGCCGTTCTCCGTCTGGTTTGGCGCCGCAATGTACCGCTTGTTACCAAGCTTGCTCTTGAGCAGGAGCTTTTGCTTGTGGATTGCCCGATCGGAAGCCACTTTCGCAAGCTTCCGGTTGCGGATCATAAAACCCACGGAATGCTCCTCTACAGCTACCTTGCGGTACCGATTCGAAATAACTGAAGCATTCTTCTTGTGGTGATGGTCCCTGATGCGCTCTATCTTGGTATGTATCTTGGCAACAACCTTGATCTGGGCCTTCAGCCGGTTGGAATAGGGGATGTCCTTGAGTGCTGAGATTGGCCGACCGGCAGCTTTCGCCAGTTCAACCTGATTCTTGTACCCAAGTTCTCTCGTTTCAAACTGCCTGGACAGTTTCTTTTGTGCAGACCGGAGTCCTCTGCGGTAATCGTACCAAGCTTTTGGCGGATCGTACTTGACGCCTTCGGAATCTGTCAGCAAGGCAGTCAGTCCGGTGTCTGCCCCAGCGTCAGGACGAAAGTCCGAAGAGGTAAGCATATCCAGAACATCTTTCTCCTGGGCCTCGGCTGTAACTACGCAGTGCCATCTGCCCTGCTTGAACTTGATCGTAACGGTCTTGGGTTTCCCCTTGACCTTGCGGTAGTCGAACAGCCGAAACTCTCCGAGGCCCGAAAGATGCATCTTGCCGTTTTTGATTTTTGCAGCAGGACCGTATTGCGGGAAGGTGATGCTGCGGTACTTCTTTCGCTCGATGAACTTGGGCGGGTGGACATCAGTCTTCCCTTCTTTGAGAGCTCCGAAGAACCGTTTATACCCTTCAGCGACTCTAACAGCCACATTCTGTCTGACCTGGCTGTGGACTTTAGAGAGTGCAGTGTCGTGCAGGACGTATTCGTGAATGGCCGTATACTGGTCTGGTTGGGTGAGATAGTGAATGTCCGTCACACCTTGCTGCTTAAGAAGCTTATTCGCTGTACGGTTGTCAGCGCGATCGGCAACCAGGTCATTGCGCAGTCGCCAGCAAGCGCCGACCCACATCCACAGCCGGTCAGCCTGCTTTGCGCTTACCTCCATGGGGAAATCAAACGCACGGGTGACTACAGTATGTTTGGGCCTCTTGGTGCGCTTAGCACGCGTATGTGTAGGTGTATCGTTAGATAACTCGCGCATCTTCCTATCTAAAAGCAATTCTGGACGTTTGTCAAGAATAAGAACTGTAATAACCAACAGCGGCGCTTTCATCCCGGCAATCAATTACCGGGAATTCCCGCTTTATGTCTTAAATTATGCATAGCTATTGCTTGCGCCGGCTTGCTCTGCGCCACCATCCTCGTTTGAGCCCACCTCTTTTATCTTCAGGCCGTATTTTTTGACCTTATATCCGATCATTCTTTCAGTAATGCCCAGCCTTCTGGCGGCTCTGGCTTTAACGAAGTTACATTCTTTCAGCGCATGAATGATTTCGTCCTTCTCGATTTCCATTATTCTTTTTCCGAGTGATTCCATTGGTCCACCTTTTTGTAGAGGGCTCCTGATAAAGCGAAGAGCCTTTTTTTAAATTAGCTAACTGTTGTCCACATACGCCACCATTTGATGGCGACCCGCAGGGCAAATGCCCTGCGGTATCTCAGCTTCATGTCTACGATTTGCGGCTATGACGGCGGCGGCCCGTAGAGCTTGATAAGTTCAAGATTAACCTCAAGGACGTTAATGAACTTCTCACCCACAAGCCCTCCAAGCGGAGCCGAAGCGTTCTTCTGCAATATCAGCTCGATATCCTTTCGGATTACCGACGGATCACGTTTAAGGTTTGCCGCCCATTTGGAGGCAACGCGATCAAGCTGAAACTCGGCATTCTGCAAGCTGATATGAGGATCAAGCCCGGAAGCAGAGGCGGTGACAAAATCACCAGGGACGTCCTGAAGTTCTGCATCGGGATGGTCATCCCGCCACATGGTGAAGAAGGTTGACTGGATGTCCGACCCTTCCTTGACCGGCTCAATAGTTGTTACAATCTTGCCATCGGCTCCTTTATGAGTAACCGCAGATGGGAATTGTCCAGGGTGTGCCGCAGAGAAGTCTTTGAAGAACACGACTGCCAGATCCGCAGCCTTTGGCTCGGGGGTGGCTGGATTATCCTTTATGAACTGAGCAACTATAGCTGTATGCGCTTTTGACCAAGCGTCAACATACGGTCCGTGCGTTGGATCTCCAGTTACCCAGGCTTGCGCAAGAGAGTTGTGCTGGTCAGCCCACTGGGCTACAATATGCGGGTTGCCCTGGTAGGCATCCTTCTGGAACCATTGTTCTACATCCGGGGCCACAGGCTTCCCTGCATTGGGACCTCCTCTATATGTGACTATGGGACCCAATGAACGGCCCACCCTGTCGCGCAGGGCATAATTGGAGGCCGAAAGGGCCGAAGAGGACGAGGCCGATGCATCATAAGATGCCGCAGAAGGCCGGGGCTGAAAGTATTCGTCCTTTGTAAAAGGCTGTGCAATAAGCTTAGAGCCCACGACAGTACCGTCAGGCCCCTTCAGCAAGCTTCCGTTGGCCTGGAAAGGGAACAGTGTCTGTCCTATTGCCCATAACACAAGCGGATAGATCACACAGCAGACGAGGACTGCTGATACTAATAGCAGAATGCTTTTTGAAATATATTTCAACATATTCATATCCTCCTTAATCCAATAATACTCAGCTGATCAGATTCAGTGAAACCATGACCATGTCAATCAGCTTGATGCCTATAAACGGCACTATTACGCCTCCCAATCCCCATATCAGCATGTTTCTTGTGAGCAGGGCATCAGCGCCCAGCGCCCGGTATGCAACACCTTTAAGTGCGATCGGTATGAGCATAGGGATGATGAGCGCATTGAAGATGACCGCCGAAAGAATGGCAGACGTCGGAGAATGCAGATGCATAATGTTCATAACCCCTAACCATGGCAAAGTGCCTGCAAAAAGCGCCGGGATAATCGCAAAGAATTTAGCTACGTCATTGGCGATCGAGAAGGTCGTCAATGAACCTCGCGTCATTAGTAGCTGCTTACCTATCTCCACGACTTCAATCAGTTTGGTGGGATCACTATCCAGATCTACCATATTGGCGGCTTCCTTGGCAGCCTGCGTTCCAGCATTCATTGCCAGAGCCACATCAGCCTGGGCCAAGGCCGGGGCATCGTTTGTGCCATCTCCCATCATGGCAACCAATTTCCCACCCGCTTGCTCCTTACGGATATACGCCAGCTTGGTTTCAGGTGTTGCCTCGGCAAGGAAGTCATCGACTCCCGCCTGTGCTGCGATGGTTGCGGCGGTCAAAGGATTGTCTCCAGTAATCATGACCGTACGCAATCCCATTTTCCTCAAGCGAGCAAAACGCTCTTTCATGTTGGGCTTTAAAATGTCCGACAGAACAACAACACCCATAATATTAGCGTTATCCGACACGACGAGCGGGGTGGCGCCCTTGGTGGCAGCAGTCGTGACTAACCCTTTGAGGTCATCAGGTATGCTGCCCTTATCTGCCGTGACGAATTTGATAACGGCGTCGGGCGCCCCTTTTCGTATCCGCCGGCCATCGGGAAGATCGACCCCGCTCATGCGCGTTTGAGCGGAAAAGGGTATAAATTTGGCATCGGCAGGCGCGTCGGGAATGCCACCATCCAGTTTTTCAAACAGCTTTAGAATGCTCTTACCCTCAGGTGTATCATCGGCTATTGACGCAAGTGCCGCCAGGCGGCCCAGATCGGCCGTTGAATATTTCCCTACTGGAAGGAACTCCGTAGCCTGCCTGTTACCCAGCGTGATAGTGCCCGTCTTATCAAGAAGAACCGTATCTACATCCCCTGCCAACTCCACAGCCTTGCCGCTCTTTGCGATAATATTGGCCTGCAGGGCGCGATCCATGCCTGCTATTCCGATAGCCGCAAGCAATGCGCCTATGGTAGTCGGAATGAGGCAAACCAGTAGCGCTATAAGGGTCGGCACGTCAGTGCCGAGGCTCTTTAATGGCTGCTGGACGCCCAGGTATCCCATCATGTACTGCTCCGCGTTCCAGGCCATCGCCCAAAGCGGCACAACCACTATCAGGAAAACCAGTGTCAGGGCAGATAGCACCAGTGTCAGGGCTATCTCGTTAGGCGTCCGTTGCCGGATAGCACCTTCAACCAGGGCGATCATCCTGTCGAGAAAAGTGTCTCCTGATGCGTGGGTAATTTGAACAACTATCCGGTCGGAAAGCACGGTGGTACCACCAGTCACACCGGACCGGTCTCCTCCGGCTTCCCGGATAACCGGCGCCGACTCGCCTGTGATCGCCGCCTCATTGATTGAGGCAACACCTTCTATGATATCCCCATCGCTGGGGATCATCTGTCCGGCCACCACAACAACCTTATCGCCCGGCTTCAGAACCGCAGATGAAACCTCCTCTACGGCGCCGGCAGCGTTCAGCCGAGATGCTACCGTGTCATGACGAGCGCGCCTGAGCGAGTCGGCCTGGGCTTTGCCGCGTGCCTCAGCTAATGAGGTAGCGAAATTGGCAAATAGTACGGTTATGAACAGCCACGCGGCGAGTTCGATAAAATAGCTCAGCGGAACCAGACTCTCCGAACCACCCCACGCTGCCTTAAGGATATACAGTAGCGTCAAAAACGCTCCAATCTCAACAACGAACATCACAGGGTTGTTCCACTGGATGTCAGGCCGCAGCATAACGAATGACTGCTTCAATGCTGCCAGCGCCGTTTCTTTATCCATCAGGCCGCGCGATTTCATCCGTTTCGGCGGCTTCTGGCTTTCTGAGGGCTGATCAACCTCTGGTAAGGTTATTTTCACATTTGATGCTTTATTCATCTGACACTCCTTTTACGCATTGTCATTTCGTATTTCATCTTCATGCCTTCAATGGGTTCCATGGCTGCAAGTCCCCCCATTATCACCCGCCAAACGGAATAGGACCTAAATGTTCTGCTACAGGTCCAAGAGTGGCAATTGGCAGGAAGAGTAATGCGCCAATAATCAGAATTGTCCCCAAAAGAAGGAATGCAAACGTGGGGCTGTCATCGCGCAGGGTCCCCAAACCGAAAGGACTGGATTTTTTTGCTCCGAGGAATGCTGCCATTGCCATTGGGGCTACAATCGGCAGAAAGCGGCTGAAGATGATCACAAGCCCGGTTGCAATATCCCATGGTATAGCCTCCGGAGCGGGGTTCGTATTATTGAAAAACCCGTAAGTGACCCCCAGCCCGTCGAAAGCAGACCCGTTATTGGCGGAAGCCGATGAAAACTGGTAGACAACCTGTGACAATCCGTGAGCAGCAGGATTGCTCATGGCCTTTATTCCCCAGTCCGTCGCAGCAAAGAGGCCGCTAGGCATCAGGATCATTAATGGATGGACCAGCAAGGCGATGGTAGCAAGCTTCATTTCACGGGCACCTATTTTCTTGCCAAGATACTCGGGTGTCCGGCCAACCATCTGGCCGGCCAGAAAGATACCTATGATGATGTACAGCAGCATGTTGATCATTCCAACACCCTTGCCGCCAAATATGCAATTCAGCCACATCCCCACCATCGGCGAAACGGCAGCAAGCGGATTAAGACTATCGGCTTCAGCGTTCACGGCGCCGCACGTCACATCTGTCGTTATCGCCGCAAATGTGGCACCTGCCGAAGTGCCAAACCGCATCTCTTTCCCCTCGAGGTTACCGAGATGCTGGTCAACCGGCATGCCCGGTACCGCCGGAATGGATACCGTCTGCTTCCCTCCTGGAGCTGTTGCGCTTGGGATTTCGTATGACCGGGCCACGGGATTTACGGTCATCGCAGGATTCGGCTTCAGTGTGTCAAAGTAGACCGACCAGCCAATGGTGCAAGCCATCAGTGTCAGCATAATCGAGAAAATTACCAGTCCATGCCGGAATCGACCGAGCATCCGGCCGTACATCAGAACAAGTGCAAAAGGGAACAGCATCATCGATAGAGTGTTAACAAAGTTTGATGCGGCAGTGGGATTCTCAAAGGGATGCGCAGAGTTCATCCCATAAAAGCCACCCCCGTTGGTTCCAAGCATCTTGATGGCCTCAAAGGCTGCCACCGGACCAACCACGATATTCTGTTTTTTCACTTCACCCGCGTCTGTAGTTCCCATGGCGGCAGGTTCCAGAGTGGAGACCTGATGAGAGCTCTCCAGTGTCATCGGACTGCCTTGTAGCATGAAAAAGAGTCCTACTACAAAGGCGACGGGCACAAACATGTAAACCAGCACCCGCCACATGTCCACAAAGAAGTTCCCGAGAGAGGAGTCGCCGCGCAAAGCCCGGATAATCCCAGTTAGTGCGCAAAGGCCGATGGCTGCCGATATAAACATATTGGCGATGCAAAAGAAAATCTGACTGAAGTTGGATAAATGCTGGTCTCCAGAATAGTGCTGCAGGTCAGTGTTCGTCATGAACGATGCCACGCTATTGAAGACCGAGCTTGGCGCAAGCATCACCTTACCGTCGGGATTAAGGGGCATCCATTGCTGAAGCACCAGCACAAAATATCCAAAAACAAACAGCAGAGAATTAAAAATAAGCAACGATCCCGCATACTGTTTCCAGTTTTGCGGACCGCTGTCCAGTCGTTTTTCAAACCACCCAAAGACAGGCAAGGGCCGGTACTTTGCGTCCATGATCCAGGCAAGATAGCGACTCAAGGGGAATGCGATCAACCCCGCAGTCACCATGAGTGCAATTGGCAGCAACCAGATTTGCGAAAACATAGTGTATCTCCTTTGATAGAATATTTCAGTCTTAAATCAGTATTAATTCGCGGTTCTTATTAGAACCATTCCGGCCGTATCAGGGCGACGAAAAGATAAACAAATAACACGACCACGACGGCTACTGTCACATAGATCATATCGACACCTCACTCTTAGATTTTTTCGCAAGCTTTTATAAACAAGTAACACAGTGTCATTGCGCCGATGCCCAGAAAAAACATTGCTGGCAGCCAGATTACAAGGTCCATTGTTAATACCTCCTGTTAAATTGTGTACTTATGCTCAATTAGAAATTCAATGTCATGCCGACGCCGTACACGAAAGTATTGTCGATATGACCGGCTGGATTGGTATTGATCAGGGTGTTACCGACAATTATATTGTCGTCGTGGTGAGCCTTTCCTGAAAGCGGGAACCAATACTGCATTACCGGCTGTACAACTACGTTTTTGTATACGGGGACGGTGAAGCCCACCTTCACATTGCCGTCATGAAGTGCGACGTAATGCAGACTCTGATCAGTAACATCGTAAAAGCCAAAACCCGTCCCGAGGTCAACAGTCACATCCCCGTTGGACAGTTTGTAAATAGGCAGAGACTGAGAGAACGAAAGATTGAAATAGAAGCCGGGATGGGCATCAATATCGCGGTAAACCGCTAATGTCGGGTGCGCAATCATGTCATACGTGCCGCTGAGATAAACTTCCTGGGTCTGAGTAGCATAATCAAAGGCGTAGTAGATATAACCGCCGGTGAGGGCCACCTTGTCGATATTATAGGTATAGCTCAGATTAAAATCGGTTTCATTCCAGCTTGACTGCCCGTTGCCCAAGCCCTGGCCTTTGGCGCTGGTGTATTGCCCCGGAATGAAGCCCTGGGTCTGGTGCTGGTCAGTGTCGTAGTTGCCCCATACATTAAGAGAGAATCCCTTGTAGTTGATTGTTACGGAAGGCTCAAACACCGCACTGTCAGCGCTCAGTTCGGCGCCCCTAAATATATACTTGTTCAATCCGGTAAGCGTGACACTGCCAGTCACATCCGGTGCCGGAGCCGCAGGGGCCGCGGCTGCCTCCGGAGCAGGTGCTGCAGCCGGTGCAGGAGCCGCAGCCGGTGCCTGATCCTCGGCGTATACATTAATGATAAGACATAATGCGAAGACTGCTGTCAACAATGCTATAAAACGCTTCATCTCAAAAGTCCCCCTCTTGATCGTTTGTCGGACTAAAGTCCGCTTCATGCTTTATCCTGGCGCTGCATGTCTATAATTCTTTGCCGCCACCCCATGCCACCTTTTTTAGATCAGGCAAGCACAGGCCGCGCAGACCATCTGCTGACAGAGCATCCCACGAGATCGTCGCACCGCAGTGTAAAGCCGGCCATGAGGGCTCAACCATCCGAACCGAGCCGTCGGGCAACTGCACACGAGGGACTTGGACCTCGAGGATGCACTTATGACCGAAAGAGGTCAGATGCAGATAGCGCCTAGTGGTCCTGTCGTATACCGGATATACACCCTCAAATTGATGGTGCGAAAACTGGCTGTCGGCGGCAAAGTCAATGAAAACGGTAACCTTACATGCAGCCATGTCGAATACTACATCACGTATATACCAAGGAGCTTCTATCCCCAATGTCGTCTCAAACTGCGTTGCGGTCATGCGCACCTCCCATATTCATAATGCCAATATACGCTGTAATCACCTAAATAGTTATTGTCGTATCGAAACGACCCGGCACGAATTCCATATCGAAGCATCAAAGACTGACTGAAGTACAGGAGAGACGCTTCCACGTCATCTCTGGTATCGCCTGTCATGTTCATCATCTCTTCCATATTCAATTGTTGTTGGGGGAAAACGGAACGCGTACGGTTACCACTCCTGCCTCCAGCTTAAAATGACTTTCAATCAAACGCGCCGTCTGGCCGTGCAAATAGCGATGCCACCATTTCAGCGTTAGAAGCACGGGCAACACAATAGTGACGACACTTTCCTTATGGCTATGATGTATTCCGTCAACATATGTCGTAAGCGGTTCAATGATGGAGTCATTGGACGATTCAAGAAGTAATAGCGGAATATCTATATTTTGTTTTTCCCACTGGGATTCCATCTCCTGCCTTTCAGAAGAATTAAGAAGTATATGGACTGCAACAATTTCACCGCTAAAAAGTTTTGCATAACGAATTGCGTTCATTGACACCTTGTCTAAATTTGCGACAAGGATCACTACAAAATGATGCCCACGCTTTGCATCAAGAGCCATCTCATCAAGTAACGGATATTTTGAAGTGGCTACTTGTGATGCGACAACTGTACTGAAGCGGGACTGCAAAGATTGTGATTCAATAAGCCTATTCATATCTGTCATTTATGCGTTCAAACGCTTCACCATAAATCCAGTGATAGCGAAATACCCAATTGCCACAAAAAGACATGAACCTCCTATTTTCGTCTGCCTCACTGTTTCCAGATTATCAAAAAACTGTATAAAATAGGTGTAAATAATGGGCCTGACAATATAAAAATATCATAAAAAATGCATGTTTTTTAGCATCTTGATCGTTAAAAATGCACAGAGCGAATTCGAGTGCTCACTAAAATGTCTTTGCGTACGGCCCAAGAGATGTGATACTCTTTTAACATTTACAGGCTCAACAATAATTATCCGGGACAACGCAAGCATTGGACGGTTTGACCATTTTGACGGCGGTGCATAATTAGTGCAAGACGCTATCATTCAGCTAGCAATGTTAACGGTTGTGTTTCAGCTAAGCTATATGGACGAGGAAGGCCAGCGCCAAGTCGGTCAGGATAACAAAACGGCATCTATAAATAAGCAGAATTAGATTGCAATCGAAGATGAACAAGAGGCTTTCAATGGCTTTAGACGGTGAACAGTACAATACAGAACAACTTGATTATACCTTTGGAGGTGGATAGCGGTGAATATTCCTTTTATGAAACAGATAGCGTGGTATCTTGTTGTTGCAATGTTTGTCATCGGCATCGCCCCACGGGTTGACGCCGGCCTTGTTCCGTCTGAAGTGATCACTCTCACGCAGGCCGACAGGCAGGCGGATTTGAGCAAGATCCAGAAGGTTCTCGAGACAAAGATGATTATCGACAGGCTGGCTCAATATGGTCTGACCCGGGATGAGATTAACGCGAGGCTCGCACAGTTGAGCGATCAGCAGTTGCACAATTTCGTCCTTCAGCTCGATGATCTGAAGGTGGGCGGGTTGGGCAGTCAAGGCGTCGCTGTTGGTTTCGTCTTGATTGCCGTAATCTTACTGGTCATAATTATCCGCTACCTTACGGGACACAAAGGTATTGTTTAGTAATTTCCATTTACTGTGCAGGATTCTCTTTCCTGTCTGGAGTCTTCACGAAGGTTATCATAATGCGACCGAATTCACTTATCAACATAGACAGCTTGAGATCCCAAGAAAAAGAGTATCCGGAATCTAGATTGTTATCCATCACAAAATATGCATTTGAAGCTTAATGCTTTTTGACGTTCTATTCTAAATGTAGCTACAATAGCTATATTGATATAAGGAGGTGTGCGCAATGACACTTGTGGGAGTTCGTGATTTAAAAAATCAACTACCAAAATATTTGGACGAAGTTAAAAAAGGTGGACAAATAATAGTCACCGACCGTGGGAAGCCTATTGCGATTATTCATGATCTTACAGGCATCGAACCTCATGCCAGCCAGAACGAAATCCTTGCTTCTCTTGCCGCTGCCGGCAAAATTCGACTTCCGATCAGAAAGGGAGGGGTAAGAAAGTTCGGAGGAGCATCAATTAGAGGGAAAAGTATTACCGAAACCATCATAGAGGACCGCAGATGATATACTTTGATGCAAGCGCCCTTGCCAAAAAGTATCTCAAGAAGGAAAAAGGTCGAAACAAGGTCATCGAGCTTCTTGAATCAAACCCTCAACACCTTGTATCATCTGCCCTCACAAATCTGGAAATAACATCGGCTCTAACCAGACGGCAACAGGATATTTCCGGATTTGACAAAGCAATTCAATCCTTCCTTGACGACTGGGAATCATTTATTGTCTGGACAATTGACGACCCCTTAATCGGAAGTGCAGCAACCCTGATACGAACCCATAGGCTCAAAGCCGCCGATGCTATCCATCTCGCAACAGCATGCAGCATAAGGAAGCATATTAAAGACAAGCTACTGTTCGTCAGCAGTGACCGAGAACTTCTGGCTGCCGCTAACAAAGAAGGATTACTTGTCATAGACCCCGAAGCTGAAGTGTGACGCGATTGATATCAATCATAGATTCTGGATAGCCGAAAAATAATAATTACAGCCGGACATGCAGGAAATATCGTTTGTAACAGAAAAGGTCTCTAACTCAATAACGTTAGAGACCTTTTGTATTAACCGTGGCCGGTATCAACACCTTTGCGAACCGGCTAGCACAAATATTAAGAGGTGCTGCGTAACGCAGCGAGCCTGGGTGCCTAAGATTCGGTGCACTTTCTGGTTACGCGTGCTTGTTCTTGAGTTCATGAAATCTGAAACAATCTATGACATGGTCGTTTACCATACCAACGGCTTGCATGAATGCGTAACAAATTGTCGTTCCGACGAATTTAAACCCTCTTTTCTGCAAATCCTTGCTCATGGTTTCAGACTCTAGAGTGCTGGATGGGATATCTGTCACCTTTTTCCACGAGTTCTGAATAGTTTCCCCATTAACGAACTGCCAGATGTACTGGTCAAAGCTTCCAACTTGTTTCTGCACCTGTAGAAAGGCCCTAGCGTTAGTGATGGTCGCGTTGATTTTCAGCTTATTTCTTATGATCTCAGAATTAACGATCAATCTCGAAACATCATGCTCAGAGTATAGGGCGATTTTACGGACGTCAAAATTGTCAAAAGCTTTCCTATAACCTTCTCGCTTTCTAAGAATGGTGGCCCAACTCAATCCTGCTTGAGCACCTTCCAGAGCCAGAAACTCAAACAGGCTTCGGTCATCGTGAATTGCTACGCCCCATTCATTATCGTGATATGACTCCAACTCCCGCCCATTGGCCCATTCACATCGTTTCATAGTTAAGATCCTCCCGCCTGAAAGACGAATCTTTACGCCGCTTGAATGAAAATTCTTCGCATATTCTTATCATTAATATTTCCTAGCGGGCTAACGTAGACTTTAGCGGCGTGGCTGTTCCCTTCCGCTGGAAGGCATGGTTATACGCCTCTTATTATGTTTTCAGGCGCGCTGACAATACCAGCCACAAAGTCGGTTATCGCCTGGTCTTCGCTGGCGGCAAGACCGCTCACCCCAATAGCGCCGATGATTCCTCCTTCATTATTCTTGAGTGGGGTCCCCCCAGGCAGTCCAGTAAAAAATGCGTCAAAATCGCTTGCAAGGAATTTGTCTCGCTGGAGCCTTTCCATAAATGCTCCGGTAGAAACACCCATACGGGCAGCAGTATAAGCCTTGCGCTGGGATATCTGGATGCTTCTTAGCGGCGCTCCATCCATCTTGAGAAACCCCAGCATTTCCCCGGCCTGATCCGATATCGTCACGCAAATAGGCTTTCCAAAGTCCGCTTTTGCTTTGTCTATGGCTTGCTGCAACAGCTTTTGCACAAAATCTGATGCCAATCTGTCCATCTTCATTCTCCTTTTCGAATGCATTCGATGTTACAGTTTAAGATGGGAGAGCCCTTCCACCCGTCTGCTGATGGGGACAGGTCCTACCGTTTACATTTATAGTTACCATTTACGAAAATTATCTGACAAAGGACGGTCATCCCGGCTTAGCAGGTGGAGAGCTGCTTGTTGCGCTGTTTTTGGCATCAGTTGCTTGCGGCCGAAATACCGTTGAAGCAGTGGCCGGTGCCTCATATTTTCTTACCTGCTTTTCCCCCAGCCATCCCCGACTCCTAAAGAGTAACAACGTGGTAACCAGCATTGCTACCAACAAGCCTACTCCAACAAGAAGAAAAGCTTCCAGCGAATCCAGGCGTTCAATCATCCATTGAAAATTCATTCCAAGGAATCCAGTCAGAAAAGTCAGTGGAAGAAAAACAGCAGAGATGATCGTCAAGCGGTTGATGACTTGTGACTGTCTATTGGAAACACTCGTCCCGTAGCTCTCCATCGCTTCAGTGGCTCTTTGGCGCAGGTCATCGATCCTATCCATTAGGTCCGATATGCGCTCTGCGTAGTCACGGACCAGATCTGCCCTTGCCTGGTCACTCATTCCCGGCAGTCTCTTGATCGAGAACGAGAGTTGATTTGCAGCCCGTTGCTGTGGCTCCCAGATCCTGTGCAGTGACCACAACTGTTTGCGCAGTCTCACGAGTTGCTCTATTTGCGCTTCCGTTGGTGCTCGGATGACTTGTTCCTCCAAAGCGTACAGCAATTCATCCAAGTGCTCGACCAAAGGGTCAAAACTGGCCAGCAACTCGGTCATTATGATGAAAAGGCCCAGGCGTTTTGCCTCACTCGTATCGACGACATTACGGTAGATGCTTCGCGCCCGGTCCATAGAACTGCCACCACCGGCGTGGACCGTGAGAAGCCACGATTGTGTGAAGAGGACGTGCACTTCGATCGGCAATCCAGAAGCCCCGATTACCCACGTGGAGATGCGGATCTGCTGCCTGTCCGCCTCGAGTCTGGCCCGTTGTCCAAAGCGCGGGAGCCAGGAACTCATAGGCTCTGAAAGATGGAGAGCAGTTGCTACCGATTGGAGCTCCTCCACCGATGCCCCATCGATGTCGATCCAGAAAAAGCTATCCGTTGGGAGGCGCTGAGATAGCTCGTCGAGCGAGACTTGAAAGACACCTTTCTTTATGTCAAGGACAGTTGCGTTCATGGATACATACTCATGTGGTCACCTACATTCAGAAGATTTCATCTCTCACCGGGGTGCAGGTATTGATTCCGGCAGCATGGTTATTTATTTTAATTTAGGCAAAGTGAAGCTGAAAGTACTCCCTTGGCCTAATATGCTCTCTGCCCATATTTTACCGCCGTGGGCTGTAACGATGGTCTTCGAAATTGAGAGGCCGAGCCCCGACCCTTTTTGATCTCCGCTAACTCTATAAAAGGCGTCAAATACGAAAGGAAGTTTATCGGATGGGATACCAATGCCTGTATCCTGAACTTGCACAAGAATGTCTTTGTCTCTGTTTAAAAGCCTAACGTTTATTTCTCCATCCGGATTCGTATATTTTATGGCATTACCTATCAGATTTGCGATGACTCTGTTTACCATCGTTTCGTCGGCATTTATGTCTGGAAAACCCTCTTCTGCAATTTCACTCCGTATTTTAATATGCTTTTCATCTGCCAGTATTACTTGGCTCTCCACCTGTTTGCGCAGTGATCCGACGATATTAAACGGTTTCATTGCCGGTTGATATTGTTTAGCTTCAAATCGCGAATATTGCAGGAAGTCAGCAATTAACGATTCTGCGGTTTTCAGTTCATCTTTTATCGACTCAAAGTCGCTTTGTTGATCTTTCGACTTGCCGGACATCACCCTGGTTAAAAACCCCACCGCTGTCGCTACAGGGTTTTTTATGTCGTGGGCAAACATCGATAGAATATTTTTCCTCTCCCGTTCCAGTTTCTTTATGTCAGTAATGTCTCGAAAAAGCTCTACCCCGCCTACAAAACTTCCTTTATCATTAAAAAGCGGAGCTGCCGTTACTGCAAGGGTGATCACTTCGCCATCCCTTTTCTGCATATCAACTTCGCAATCAACTACCGATTTGCGATCCTCAAAAGCATATTTGAGCAATGGACACGCTTCATCGCCGGCAGTGGCATGAAATATTGCGTGATGCGATCTGCCTATCAATTCATCTATCCTGTGACCGGTTATCTGTGCAGCATTATCGTTGGCGTCAATAATTATCCCATTTTCGTCGACTATTGAAAAACCAAGCGGCAGATTGTTTATTAAAAGCTCGTAATATTGTTGCTTGTCTTCACGCATTTCAAATTATACCATATTAAAAATGTAGGCCCTATCAGTTCACATCAACCAGAAAAAAGGATTTTACACACCGCAGACCACCCTTAACGCAATCTCGGCACTTCACAAAATTCAAGCGATAAGAATGGCTCCCCTCCTCTTCACGTTGCCATTATCGGAGCAAACACTTTTGCAGACATTGCCCCTTGAGTTAATGGAGCAAGTGAGAATCTGATTCCCTCAGTTTCTTTTGGCTATAAGGATTTTGGTGAAGTGGTTCAAGGTGCTTATCAAGGTGAAAGTCAAATTGCCGATGATTTCCGGATTGTTCCAAATTTATCAGCCGCTTTCTTGCGGCAACACATATCAGCCTCTATCCCACCATAATATCTGTCCGTTTTCAACTAATCAATTGAATGAACGCATACCATTGCAATAGAATAGATCCTGATATGATAAAAAAGATAGGAACAAAAGACCTCAGGGTGGGAATGCATGTCATTATTCCTGCGTCGTGGCTAAGACATCCGTTTACGAAGAATCAGTTCAATATTAAATCCGGCGACCAGATTCGTAAGATTATGGATAGCGGTTTCGATGAAGTCATGATAGATACGTCCAAGGGAATGCCTGTCACCGATTTTGAAAAAGTTAGCCACGGTGATAAACGCGTGACTCCTCCAAAGATATGGGAACCTGAAAAGCTTGTCCCCCCTGCACTTAGAGATGCGATACATGACAGAAACCTAGCTCCTGCAAATAAAGCACGAGTTGTGTATCAGTCCTCTGTTGAATTAATGGAAAGACTGCTGGAGGATCCAAAGACTGAAAATATTAAGGAGGCTAAACATGCAATAGCCGGGATTGTTGATATGATTCTTTCACAGGATGACACATCCCAGTATCTGTTGCGGATAACCTCTCATGATTTTTATACATATGTTCATTCAGTAAATGTAGGGATTCTTGGAATACTGCTGTCGAAGCAACTGTTCAAAGGCTCTCATGCGCATAACATGCATGAAGTGGGGGCCGGCGTCTTTCTGCACGACCTTGGAAAGGTGCGCGTTGATCCAGCTATCATCAACAAGCCGGGAAGGCTTAACGAGGAAGAAATGAAACAGATGAGGATACATCCGTACCAGAGTTACTTGATGCTGAAAGAGGCAAACCAGCTGTCGGATGAATGCGGCATAATCGCTTTGCAGCACCATGAAAGGGCGGATGGCGAGGGATATCCGAGAAGGCTCAAGGGTGACGAGATTCACACATATGGCCGGATCTGCTGTATCGCCGATGTGTTCGATGCATTGACTGCCGAGCGTTCATATAAGGCAAAACTGACTGCCTTTGAAGCGTTGAAGATAATGAAGGAGGAAATGCTGAATCATTTCCATAGGGAGATATTTGAGGAATTCGTCTTATTGTTCACAAGTCAGGCATAAAGAAATACATCAGCCCGCAGTGCAAACATACGTATCTCTAATGTATGGTGCCTTTTTCCGGTTCAATTCTTTTGATGAGTCCCTGTTTTTGCATGCCAGTTACTATGGTTTGCAGTTGATTGAACAGTTGCAACGCAGCTTCAGGAGTTAGCACTAGACGACAGACAGGATATTTTCTTGCTGTGGGTGGTTTGGGTGGTTTTGGCTCATCCATGCGGGTAACGCAAAATTCGATGCGAGCACTTTGCCCATCAAATAAAATTAATTGAATGGAGTCAGCAAATGTCTCAGAAAGCTCTGGCAAATCAACATAGCTGATATTTTCTGCCGGAATGTTCATAGTGGTCGGTCCCTCCTATACGAAAATTGTTTTTATCGCCAAGATGTTATTAGCCCAGCCAGTTACTCGCCAGGGATAAAAGCCAGTAACTGCCGGCCGGTGTAGTAATTAAGCAATTATAGCAGACTTTGATGTGCATATTGTCTAAGCGGAGGATAATGGAATTACGGTCATTTCTTGGGATAGCTTTATTTTTCTTCACAGCTTATGTATTGCAGGACAAATGTCTGTCTTGCTGAGAAGACGCTTAATCATTTCAGCAATTGTTGATAGACTTTACCTAATGATATCTTGCGAGAGGAATTATTGCAGTTTTTTAGATAGCAAGCTTAAAAAGGAGGATTCAATGAAGAAAGCCACAATTGTAGTGTTGATCACACTCATTATTTCCGCTGTTATTTGTTTCGGCTATATCGCCTACGCATCAGACAACCCCAAATTCACCAAGCATTTCAACGAAAGCCTATTTAATATCACCGACAAGGGCCTTTTCAGCGTGGAAATACTCCTGGATGACAGGGAATACCCAAAGCTGGGTAAAGACGTAATCGGCATCGTGATACATAACCAATACGACAAGGACGTGGAAGGGGCAGCCATCAAGATTACAGCGACGCCTGAGGGTCAGGCCGGAGCCGTTGCGCCGGTCATAAAGGAAAGGGGCGACGGTCTTTATACGGTTTCCAACCTCAACCTGAATAAAGGCGGCAAATGGAAGCTCAGGATAGATGTCAGGAAAGGTGGATTTGAAGACGGCGCGTCTTTCATCTTCCCCGATGTCTTGCACACGCCATTGCACAAAGGAAAATACTCGGCAGACTGATCGCTTAATAATGTGAGCGGGGTCCTTTGAAATAACGCACGTTATCTTTCGGTCTCTGCAAGAGCAGATGTCATAGGTCTGGTAGCCGGGACCAATAGTTGGCGGCGGCTATTTGCTCAACATTCTTCCGGCAATAAAGATCAGTTAAGCTCCTCAGATATTACCAGTGACACCTCCAGCCTTGAACCCGGCAATCTCCGCTAATATTGCCAGCCATAATATAGAACAGAGAATGACATCAGCAGCTCTGAGCTTCACCGGGAAATTCGCAGTTACAAATTAAGGCTCCGTCACGCTATGACCCAACGATGACATTTTCGAAAACAACAGATGCTGTCCCATTAATGATAACTTGGCCGTCAATTTCAGTGTACCCCACAACACTCAAAAGGCTGCAGTCCAAGCCGCCCTCTACAATAATCGGCACGTTATTTGAGAACACTGGGTTCTCCACATAGTCAAAGCTGTTCACATCGATTATAGATACAGGACCGCTCGCTGATGCATTATTGATGGCATCCTGAATGCCAGTAGCCAGGTAGCCCTGAGGCTCAACCTTAAGCAGGTAGCTTCCGCAAAGCGTGAAGAAAGTCGTGTCATCACCATATCCGGTGCCTTCCGAACTTGTCGCATACGCCCGTACATGGTATGTCTGGCCAGCGGTCAGACCTGTGATGGAACTGGTAAATGGTGTTACAGTACCATCCTGTGTACAAGAACCAAATATAGTAGAAGGATAAATGGAGGTGCTCCAGCAAACCCCTTCCCCCGTTATCGGCGGATATCCACCATTTGAAGTAACATTGCCGCCCCCGCTTGCTGTTGTTGATGTTATGTTGGAGATTGCAGTCGTGGTCAACGTGGGCAACCCCTGTATTAGATATACGTACGCCGCCCCCTGTATCGAGTTGTAATTAACCGTTTTCTCAGGCGCTCCGATGATGGCAGTGTTGCCATCGCCACTCAGCGCAACGGCATAGCCAAATAAATCATATTCCGCCGCGTCAGAGGCCGTCAGTTCCTGTTGCATCAATGTCTCACCTGAATACGTGAATACGTATGCCGCTCCCTGATCGTAGGTTCCAACCGTATGGTAAGGCGCACCGATGATTGCAGTGTTGCCGTCGCCACTCAGCGCAACGGGCCAGCCAAAATTATCATATTCCGCCCCGTCAGAGGCCGTCAGTTCCTGCTGCTGCGTCCAAGAAGTAGCTGTTGAATACGTAAACGCATACGCCACACCTTGGGAAGTATTGGTTCCAACAGTTTTGAAAGGAGCGCCGATGAGGGCAGTGTTGCCGTTGGCGCTCAGTGCAACGAATTCGCCGAAAGTATCAGGAACCTCCCCGTCAAGGGCGTGCAGTATCTGTTGTAGCGACCATGAAGGTGCTGAATACGTAAACGCATACGCCAACCCCGTTTTGTCATTGCTGCCATACGCACCGATGAGGGCAGTGTTGCCGTCACCACTCAGCGCTACGGCATAGCCAAAATAATCATGTGCCGCCCCGTTAGAGGCCTCTGTCAGTTTCTGCTGCTGTGTCCAAGAAGTAGCTGTTGAATACGTAAACGCATACGCCACACCTTGCAAAGTGTAGGTTCCAACCGTATGGTAAGGCGCACCGATGAGGGCAGTGTTGCCGTCACCACTCAACGCCACTGACCAGCCAAATGCATCATCAGTTACTCCGTCAGAGGCTGTCAGTTTCTGCTGCTGCGTCCATGCCGTACCGGAACGTGTGAACACGTACGCCGCCCCCACGTAATAGCTGCCGTTTACAGTTTCGCTAGGCGCACCGATGAGGGCAGTGTTGCCGTCACCACTCAACGCCACTGAATTCCCAAATTCATCAAGAGCTACTCCGTCAGAGGCTGTCAGTTTCTGCTGCTGCGTCCATGCAGTACCGGAACGCGTGAACACGTACGCCGACCCCGGGGCGTAATTGCCTTCGTTGTAAGCTGTACCGATGAGGGCAGTGTTGCCGTCACCACTCAACGCCACTGACCAGCCAAAAAAATCATATTCACCTCCGCTAGGGTCTGCCAGTTCCGTCTGCTGCTCTACTATTGGGTCCACCACGACAGGGTACTGCGCTTCTGCATCGTCTACGCGCACCAGTAACCTCAACCCATCTACTTCTAGCCATGCATGCAGATGACGCCCCGTGGCATCAACCGCGCTCAAACCGCAGTACCTCAAAATCTGTGTGCCATCGTGCCTTTTAAGCCGCAACCCTGTCCCGGCAACATCCATAGCAGGGGTTAAATCGCCAGATGAGGTTAGTTCAAGCGTTAACGGGCCTCTATCTTTTTTATCAGCAGGCGCACTGTCAATTGTAAAGCCCTGCTCCAGCCCCAATGGCCCGTTTACATACCACTCCCTTATCCCGCCATATAAATACTCGACCTGGTTTGCCGTAACCTTGGGTGCAGTTGAAGCAACTGCATGCATGTCAGTGCCATAGCCGAATTTATTGAGTTTCAATCCCCACTGCGAATTGCCGGAGCGCATAGTAACGCCGTTCGATGAAAAATCCATCGACAAGTTATTCCTTGCATTATTGCCATGATAACGATGGGCAGTCCTGCTGACGGCGTATGCAGGGTCATCGTGGCCTACTGCAGAGGAGAATGCTGCCTGCAATGCCTGAGGCATACTCCTCAGGTCTGAGTTTTTCTGCGCTGATTCGACGCCTCCCTGTTCAGCCGCAGCACTGGCATAAGAAGCCGAATAGCCAAAATGCAAGACAAACAACAATACAATAATAGCTGGCAGCCTCAAACAATGCCTGTCCATAATTGTTACCGCCTTTCAGTTATCTAACAGTTAATGATTTTAATGATGCTCTGCCCGTATTCTGTATGATAAGGATAAAAGACTGTGCCGGCAATAGTTCCTCCCTCACATTTCCGCCCCATGTTCCATGTGGATTTGTGCTTGGAAGTCCTATAGCGGCGTGAAATCTTCATTCTCCACATTTCGAATCATCATCCTGCTATGCACAACAAGTCGAAACATTTGAACTTCTTGGTGTGCATCAAACTGGCCGCCGTGGAGTTTACCCAAAACAAATACACTTCTTGCTTTTGAATATTCGAGCGATACCGATCGTAAAATGGATTTGTGAATCTGCCGTGAGCCTCTCTGACTGGTTCAAATGTGCCCGCTTCCACATGGACTTAGCATTCTCCCAGCAATTGGGTCGCTCTGGCCCTGCAATTACTTCATTAGAAGAGTTAGCTCTTTTTTTGCAGAAGAGACCTCGAAAGGTCTGGGGTTTGGAAGACCGAATCGGTTTGACAAAGAGCTAGGGTACTGGAGATAGTTCAGGTTAGCCTGCAACAATATTTTGCCCTTGAAATCCGCGGGAATTTTGAAATAAAACGTCTCTTTTCGGATCTCCGCTGCATTCAGCCGATTATCAAATATTATTTTCACTGCATCGTAAAAAGACAGGGTCTGTTTTCCTGCCTTGTCTAAAAAGACTGCGTGGTAGATGCGGCTCCCCCTTGGTATGTCTCCTCCTAAAATCTCCTGATCGAACGGTCCTTTCCCTGCGACGTCGTATGCATCGACGCCCGTCTTAACGGCGGGAATAGAGATTTTTTTATTACCGTTATAAGCCGCCAGTTCGAGCCACATTTGCCTGAGTTCTTTACTGCCTGATGGCATCTTGTGGCCTGTCCTTGAATTGTCAACGAGCACGTGGATTGTTATTTCATCACCGGAAGACACAACCGGCTTTTCTGAGTCTACTGAAAGTGTGATTGTTAACGCATTAGAGATCTGAGTTCTGGAATGTGCCCCCGGGAAACGGTGTGTATAAAGGGTTGATCGGTATTTTCCGCCCACGCCCCACGTGCTCGCTGGATTTGCTGCCCACCCTGACCCGTAAATAGGTTTTCCTTCTTGCAGGAAACCTTTGAGATTCATATGGCAGTCCTGACACTGAATGCCCTTGGCTGCAAACTCGCTGCTCTTCCACTCTGTAAACGTAGATTTTACTTCAAGGCCATAATGGTTAACCGCATTATGGCAGATACCACAAAATTCACTTTTCGTCTGCAGTTCGGAATAGACGTGGTGCCAATTATCTGCGCCCTTTAGTGGTCCCAACTCGTGTTCGATAGATGGATCTGATATGAAATTCCCGTTTCCTGGAGCCATTCCATTATATCCCTCTATGCTATGACAAAAATCGCAGACAACTCCGGACAGGTTAATATCTACTTGCTCTTTGGAAGTGATGAGTGCATTACGTTTGATGAAATATATAGGAGAATGACATGCCAGGCAATGTTTTGACTCATAAACAACCCCCGAGTCTCTTTCGGCCCGTGGAAGAATTTCCTTAAAGTATTGCGCTTGAAAAAGTGGGTCTGAAAAGGCTTTTGCGTGCTGAGATTCAGAATACTGATCGAAGATGGTGTCGTGACAGTTTTGGCATGCTTGGGCGGACAAATAATCTTTATACCTTCCTGGGGAGTCTCTCGGAGGTTGTGCATCCGACGTTACAATGAAACAGACAGTGCAAAGCCAAATAGTCAGAATAATCAAAGTTCGCATTTTAGGGGTCCCTTACTGCACGATATCCTCAAGCATGCCGGGTGATTGAAATTATCTTTGAACATCGCAATATTCTTATGCGTCCGTATGAGGACAGCATAGCTATTATGGGCAATTTCCGTCAAATCCGTCACATTTTGCACCGAACACGGTGAAGGTGACCTGTTGCAAACGGCAATCCTCAGAAGTTGTTTGTCGATTCCACTCCAAGTCAAGAGTCGCATGTTTCAAAAGCAAGTGTAAAGCAGAACGCAGATCCATCTCCTGAATTGGACTCCACCCAAATCCGGCCACCATGCCGTTCGACAATCTCTTTGCAGGTTGCCAGGCCTATGCCGGTTCCAGGCCTGTCAGAATTAATCCGTTGGAACATCCCGAATATCCGTTCCGAGTTCTTCAAGTCTATCCCGATCCCATTGTCCCGAACAGAAAATAACCATTCATCTCCTTTTTGTTCAGCCGAGATGTGAATCATCGGGGTGTCGACTCCCCGGTACTTGATTGCATTGTCGATCAAGTTCTGAAACAGACTGATCAGTTGAGAGGAATCGGCCATTATCGTCGGGAGATCATCATATCTCACATTGGCATCGTTTGCATCGATGAGCGCCTTAAGATTGCTTATGGCCTTTTTAACAACTAAAGTACAGGAGATCGGCCTGAATTGTATCTTTTTTGTCACAACTTGTGAGTATTCCAGCAGGTCCTTGATACGATCCTGCATCCTCATGACCCCGCTGATGATCTCATCCAGGATATCATCGGCTCCTTCATCGAGTTTACCCTTATAGCGCCTGGCCAGCCGGTTCGCAAAACCGCCTATTGTGTGCAGAGGCGATTTCAGGTCATGTGAAATCACATGAGTAAAATTCTGGAGACTTGTATTTGAGTACTTTAATTCACTCGTCAACGCCCTTAAGTCATTTTCTGCCCGTTTGCGAATCTCTATTTCTTCTTTCAATTGATGGTTAAGATTCACCAGTTCAACAGTGCGCTCCTCCACCCGCCGCTCCAGACTTGCATATGCGTCCTGCAGCCTCTCCTCCGCATTCTTGCGCTCGATGGCATATCTAATAGAGCGGGACAGCAAATTGCCGTCAATCTGCCCCTTGACCAGATAGTCCTGGGCGCCATCCCTAACTGCCTTGACAGCTATGGTCTCGTCATGAAGGCCGGACAAGACCACTATCGGTATTCCGGGAACTTGCGTATGCACCCTCTCATATGTATCAAGCCCCTGACTGTCATTTAGCCCTAGATCCAGCAGCACCACATCAACACCAGCTTCAAGCAGTTTCTGCAGTCCGTTATTCAACCGATCGCACCATTCCAACACAAACGGTGCTCTCTGAGACTCATTCAGCATTTCTCTGATGAGACGCGCATCTCCCGGATTGTCTTCGATCAATAATATTTTTAAAGCATCTTTGCCCATATATCGGATCATCAAAGTGGATCATTCAATGCAATTACTTGTGGCACTGTGAACTTATGGCAGATCATCATTATACACCGACTTCTGTAATCGGTAGTATTACTTCAATTCTGGTGCCGCTTCCTGGACTGCCGCTGATGTTAACTTTCCCTTTCCAAGGATAAACACGCTCACGCATTCCCATGAGTCCGAAGGAATTAGGTTTTGAAATGTCTGTTTCAGAAATCCCTTCTCCATTATCGCTGATTTCCAGTATGATCATGCTATCCTCTTCCTTGAGGCTTGCCACTATTTTCGTTGCGTTTGCATGACGAACGACATTTGTCAACGCCTCTTGGAATATCCGGAATAAAACGGTTGAGTGATCCCTGTTCAGCCTAATATCCTCATGTGCATTTATCTCGCATTGGATCCCGGTCCGACTCTCAAATTCTTCGGCCTGCCACTTGATAGCGGCCACAATTCCAAGATGATCCAGAATCCCCGGCCTTAATTCAGTACATATTTTCTTTATTGACTTGATTGTCGCATCTATGTGATTCAGGGTCGCCGCTGCCTTCTCTGCAATGCCTTCACAATCTTTACACTTGGAATTAATCCAGGCGACATCCATTTTTATTGCCGCCATCACCTGACCGAGTTCATCATGTATTTCACGGGCTATGCTGGCTCGCTCCTCCTCTCTCATGGACTGCAGATTTGCATAAAGATTCCGCAACTTCTCCTCTGCCAGTTTACGCTCGGTAATATCTCTAAAACTAACGACCGCACCTTTAATTTTGTCCCATTCGAGAATAGGAGTGCTGATATACCGGACCGGAAAACTCGAACCGTCCTTTCTCCAATAGACTTCATTTTCTTCGCCACGTGTGACTCCATCCTTATAGGCGGCTAAGATAGGACACTCTTCCTCCGGGTAAAGACTCCCATCCGGTTTTGAATGATGAAACATCAGGTGAGGGTTTTTACCAATGAGTTCTGCGACTTCATACCCCAGCATTTTAGCTGCAGCGGGATTGATAAAGGTGCTGTTGCCATCCAAATCCAGCCCAAATATTCCCTCTCCGACAGAATTGAGAATCAGTTCGTTCTGCATTCGGAGCCCAGTCATTGCCTCTAATGCCTGCTTGCGGTCGGATATATCCCGTTCAAGCGCAACAGCCATATTATTGAAACTCCGCCCTAACTGTCCGATTTCATCCTTACCGTCTGTTATATCCACCCTCGCACCATGATTGCCATTGGCCAATTCATTCGCGGCTTTCGTAAGTTTCTGCATCTTGCGCATTATGATAAAATCGGCGCCGAACCATGCGATGCTTGCTGTTATAAGTGCCGCAATCAGCAATAAGAGCAGGCTTTTCTGCAGCATGTGATTTACGCTCGCATAGGCTATTTCCGGCGAGATGCCAAAGGCTACAAACATACCGTCACCCGTGCCTTTCACCGGAACAAAAGAAAATATTCTCCTGGTTCCATCCAGTCCGACAGCTTCGACTGTGCCCTCTTTTTGGGTGAAAATCGTCTTCACAAGACCAGTATCTGCCACATTTGTCCCCAACCATTTCCCCGGATCCGGATAGCGCGATATGACAGTTCCATCCCTGTCTAGCACCAAAATAGCGGATTCTTTCGGTATCTGTATTGTTGAGAGCTGTTCATTAAATGATTCCAGATTGAATCCTGCGGCAACTACGGCCTTTAGTTTCCCCACGTTGTCCATTATCGGCAATGCCGCGCAAATTGTGGGATAACTGCTGACTCGCCCGATGTGAAATTCTCCAAAACTAAATGATCCGGTTTGAACCGTTCGCTGGAACCAGTGACGGCCGGAAACATTCATTTTCCCCTTAAACGGAACCACGCTGCAAAAAAAATCGCCATCGGGTTTTACCGCAAATATATTCCTATACATGGGCAAATGTTTATTGAACTTGGAGAACGATGTGCTGCACGCGGCGGCATCGTAATTACGAACTTCCTGAAGTTCCGATAAGGCCAAGAGCATATTATGTGACCCTTGCGCTAGCTGTTCTATCCGGATAGATGCGGACTTGGAGATATCCAATGTCTTGGCCCTGATTTCATCCTCGGCAATTCTTTTTTGCTCAGATGCCGTGTATAACAAAAGAACCAATACCGGAATCATTGAAATGAGAACGAGGATTAAAAGGCGGCCACGAAGACTTAAAAAAGACAGACAGTTTTTCATTATTGATTATTTTTGATGCCAGTAAAAATTATATCAGTCACACAAATTAAATGGATTAATACAGTATTCATTGATAGTATTAAGCGCGCCTGGGAGGATTCGAACCTCTGACCCTCAGCTCCGGAGGCTGATGCTCTAATCCACTGAGCTACAGGCGCGGCAGAAGTATTCTACCATACAAATCACCGAAATCTAAAAGAGCTGGGGTGTTGCTGCAATAATAAGCCTTTATCCAGTACAATTGGATTAGATGGTAGAGCCCTGAGTCCTAAACGCAACATTTAACCCAACAATACATCTATGCACAGGAGGCCTGAATGAAAAAATCCCTGGGAGCAAAAACGTTGGCTTATCCGACGCCAGTCTGGCTTGTCGGAACTTATGATTCCACCGGAAAACCCAATGTCATGACTGCTGCATGGGGTGGTATTTGCTGTTCGATACCGCCATGCGTCACTGTTTCGCTGCGCAAGGCAACCTATACCTACGACTGCATTGTCCAGCGTAAGGCTTACACTATAAGTATTCCATCTGAAACACAGGCAAAAGAGGCAGATTATGCCGGGCTCGCATCAGGGAGGAATGCAGACAAATTTGCGGTGGCCAAACTCACTGCTGCGCGAAGCGAGGTCGTAGATGCTCCCTATGTCGCCGAGTTTCCGGTAATCATCGAGTGCAGACTGCTGCACATCTTCGAGATCGGCCTTCATACCCAGTTCATTGGCGAGGTTGTGGATATAAAGGCCGAAGAGTCAATGCTGGGCGAAAAGGGCATGCCCGATATCCTGAAGATAAAGCCGCTGATCTTCGACCCTGGCACTACCAGTTATTACGGCATCGGGGGCCTTGTCGGCAGGGCGTTTTCGATCGGCAAGGAAATCAGCTAAGACTCAACTGCCCTTTATTTTTTGCACCGTCTCTGAAATGACCTCTACAGCCGTATCGACTTCGCTATGAGTTGTCATCCTTCCGGTTGTGAGCCTGAGGGCTCCGCGCGCCCATTCTTCCGGGACCTTCATTGCCTTGAGGACGGAGGATATCTTGATCTCGCCGGAATGGCATGCCGCACCGGCCGATGCCGCGACACGGTCCTCGATCGCTGAGAGCAACACATGGGCTTCGATCCCTAAGATGCTGACATTCAAAGTGTTCGGCAAGCGCAGATCGGGGTGCCCGTTCAGCCTGACATCCTTGACCTTTTGCCGCATGCCGTTATAGAGCCGGTCTCTTGATGCACGCATATCCAGCATATTGCGCTCCAAGTCGCGGGCAGCGATCTCGCATGCCTTGCCAAGTCCGACAATCTCAAGAACATTTTCCGTTCCCGCCCTCATCCCGCTTTCCTGCCCCGCCCCGTGCATGAATCTGGCAGGTTCAATGCCCTTTCTGATATAAAGAACTCCGATTCCCTTGGGCGCATATAGTTTATGTCCTGCTATGGAAAGAAGATCGACGCCCAAGTCATCGACACCCACGGGTATCTTGCCAGCGGATTGAGCCGCGTCCGTGTGCAGCACAATACCCTTGCGCCGCGCGATTTCAGATATCTCATGGATGGGCTGGATCGTACCGACCTCGTTGTTTGCATGCATTACGGTGATCAGTATGGTCTTCGGAGTGATGGCATTGTCAACGTCCGAAACATTTACAAGCCCGTTCTCATCGACCGGCAGATAAGTCGTCACAACCCCATATCGCTCCAGATATTTGCAGACCGCCGTGACTGCCGGGTGCTCGATCTGCGTAGTTATAATGTGATTGCCCCTGTCACGATATGCGGCAGCTATGCCCTTTATCGCATGATTGTTCGATTCGGTCCCGCCGCTGGTAAAAATGACCTCTTCGGGCTTGCAACCAAGTAAATACGCGACGTGCGCCCGTGCCTCCTCAACAGCCTCTTTCGTCTTTAGTCCGTAATAATGAGAACTCGAGGGGTTTCCAAAGTGCTCCTCGAGATATGGCCTCATGGCCGTGATCACTTCAGGGTCGTGCGGCGTTGTTGCATTGTAATCAAGATAGACCGGTTTTTTCATTTGCACCTCGTTTTTCCATTCACAACGAATCTGCTCTCTTATCAAGCCTTGTATCCTGCCCGTAGGCACCTACTGTTGGCCATGGATAAATCCAGGGCTTTACGGCGTTCTTTCGGTAACTTTCGGCATTGAACCTCCTGCAGCCCTATACAGAAGTAGTGCGCATCCCTTGTGAAGTACTATTCCCATTTTACACGAAATCAGGAAAGATTCAGTTATATTGCAACAGTAGCGACTGTTCAAAATCGATGTTAAACTTTTTTAAAAGATCAACATTTTTAGAAATGCCGGAATTTTTCTGAATCCACAGGAGGGCTCCATGATTTCTCTTGATGTGAATGGCAAGAAGTATGAAGTAGAGGCTGGCCCCGATGAACCGCTTCTATGGGTCATCCGGGAAAAGATCGGTCTAACCGGCACCAAGTACGGTTGCGGCATTGCCCAATGCGGGGCCTGCACGGTACATATAGACGGTCAGCCGGAGCGGTCCTGCCAGATTCAAGCGAAGGATGCACAGGGAAAGAAGATTACAACGATAGAAGGCATTCCTGAAGAACATCCGATCAAAAGGGCCTGGATCGAAGATGAAGTTCCTCAGTGCGGCTATTGTCATCCGGGTCAGATAATGTCGGCAGTGGCCCTTATAAAGGACAACCCCTCTCCAAGCGATGATGATATAGACCATGCCATGACCGGAAACATCTGCCGCTGCGGCACTTATCAAAGAATTCGCCGCGCCATCCACCGGGCCTCTACAATGGCGCCTGATGATACGGTGGCAAAAGGAGGCAAGTCATGAGCCGGATCATCAACATGAGCCGCCGCGATTTTCTTAAAACCGGGGCGCTAGTCGGAGGGGGGTTAATACTCGGCTTCTCCGTTGTGTCTGGAGAATCAACCTCTGAGGCTGGCGCTAAATCCGCACCCTTTGTGCCGAACGCCTTCATCCGAATCGGCACCGACGATTCGATTACAATCATCATAAACAAGTCCGAGATGGGGCAGGGTGTTTATACCTCACTTCCAATGCTCGTGGCCGAAGAACTCGAGGCGGACTGGTCAAAGATTCGCATCGAACCCGCCCCTGTAGATCCCGCATACAATCACACGCAATGGGGGGCTATTCAGGGGACAGGAGGCAGTAGCAGCGTCAGCAGTGAATGGGTCCGACTGAGCAAGGCCGGGGCCGCGGCGCGGATGATGCTGGTGGCAGCTGCCGCAGGCATCTGGGGCGTCAGTCCCGAAAGCTGCCGGGCTGAAAAGAGTTTCGTGGTCGGCCCGGGCGGCCAGCGCTTATCATTCGGGAAATTAGCTCAACAAGCCTCGACCCTGGAGCCACCTAAAGAGATAGTTCTTAAAAAACCCGGCCATCCGGAGTTTCTCGGCAAACCAATGAGGCGTCTTGACACTCCGGGCAAAGTAAATGGAAGAGCTGTCTTTGGAATCGATGCCAAGGCCCCCGGGATGCTGGTTGCCGTTGTTGCCCGCCCTCCGGTGTTCGGTGGAAAGGTGAAAAGCTTTAACGCCGACAAGGCAAGGTCAATGCCGGGCGTCAAGGCAGCAGTACTGGTCCCGACCGGAGTTGCCGTCATAGCTCATGATTTCTGGTCTGCGCATCGGGGTCGTGCTGCCCTTGAGATACTTTGGGATGAGGGGCCTGTGGCCTCCCTGGACACTAAGAACCAGCTTTCTGAATATGCTTCATTGGCTCAAAAGCCGGGTACAGTCGCAAGAAAAGAGGGTGACGCCGATCAGGCCCTTAAAAATGCATCGAAACAAATTAGCGCCGAATATACCGTCCCCTATCTTGCGCATGCCACAATGGAGACATTGAACTGTCTTGTCGACCTGCGCGACGAAAGCTGCGAACTATGGGTGCCTACCCAATTCCAGACGGTAGACCGCAACTCTGCTGCACGCATAGTTGGTCTGAAGCCCGAACAGGTGAAGCTGCACACTACATATCTGGGCGGAGGGTTTGGCCGCAAGGCAAACCCCCATTCCGACTTCGTTTCGGAAGCTGCGCATGTTGCAAAGGCTGCACGGGCAGCCCATTTGAAACAGCCAATCAAGGTAATTTGGACGCGTGAAGACGATACGATGGGTGGATATTATCGTCCTATATGGTATGACAAGATTGCCGCCGGACTAGATAAAAATGGCTTGCCCAGTGCCTGGCGTCATACTATCGTGGGGCAATCGATCGTAGCCGGCACGCCATTTGAAAAGGCCCTCATCAAGGAGGGAATAGATGGAACGTCCGTCGAAGGCGCTGCAGACTTGCCATATGCCATACCGAATATTCTTGTGGATATCCACAGTCCCAAAATAGGAGTGCCAGTTCAGTGGTGGCGCTCGGTCGGACATTCCCACACCGCCTTTGTCGTCGAAAGCTTTATCGATGAACTTGCTCACGCATCCGCAAAGGACCCGTATGACTTCCGGGTTATGCTGCTGGAGAAAGACCATCCGCGCAACGTTGGCGTACTGAAACTTGCCGCCGAGAAGGCCGGCTGGGGAAAACCCATGCCATCCGGACATGCCATGGGCATCGCCGTACATGAATCCTTCGGGAGTTTCATCTCACAGGTGGCTGAAGTCTCGGTAAAGCCGGAAGGCCAGGTCAGGGTTCACAAGGTGGTATGCGCCATCGATTGCGGCAAAATAGTCAATCCCGATACGATCAAGGCGCAGATGGAAGGAGGCATCGTATTTGGCTTGTCAGCTGCCTTGTACGGCCAAATCACCTTCAAAAATGGACGGGTGGAGCAGAGCAACTTCGATAACTATCCCATGCTGCGCATGAACGAGATGCCGGTCGTGGAGGTCTACATCGTCGATAGCAAAGAGGCGCCTGGCGGCGTAGGCGAACCCGGAGTGCCGCCTATCGCACCGGCTCTCTGTAATGCCATCTTTGCGGCGACGGGTACCCGGATAAGGTCGCTGCCGATACGCACTTCAGACCTGAAAAAGGCCTGAGTGCAAGGGGACATGCCATGAGCGAAGAGAGAGACTCAAAAGAATGCCGCAACAGCGGAGATGAATGCGGCCGTGGAGTAACCCGCCGCCAGTTCCTGACCTCTCTGGGAGTGGGGGCTATTGCCATTGCAGCTGCGGGTGGCAATCCGGTAGTGGAAAAGGATGCTTCGGCGGCTGTCATAAAGTCGGGAGAGGCACTCAAGATAACCCTGAGAATCAACGGTCACGCTCATCGCCTTCTCGTGGAACCGAGATGGTCGCTGCTTCATGTGCTCCGCGAAGAACTGGGGTTCACGGGGACCAAGGTGGGCTGCGAACGTGGTGAGTGCGGTGCATGCACTGTACTCATTGACAACATTCCGCGTTATGCCTGCATGACACTGGCGGTGGAAGCCGAGGGGATGGAGATAACCACCCTTGAGGGACTCATGAATGGAGAAAAACTGGGCGCGGTTCAGCAGGCCTTCATCGAACACGACGCTCTGCAGTGCGGCTACTGCACGCCGGGACAGATTATGGCGGTTGAAGGCCTGCTGCGTAAAACGCCCGCTCCGTCCCTCGAGGAAATAAGAACCGGGGTGAGCGGCAATCTATGCCGCTGTGGTGCCTACGTCAATATATTTAAGGCCGCAAACAGGGCGGCAGAACTAAAGCGAGAAGTAAATCATGAATAGCGACGATCCCGGATTCTATTACCTGAGGGACATGCCAGTACCTGAAACCCCCTTGCCTGACAAAGCCCCTCAGCCGTGGCAGAAGACTGAGGTCGTCGGCAGGACGCTCCCGAGAGTGGACGCTTATGAGAGAGTTAGCGGCAACGCCGTCTACCCATCCGATATCGTGCTCCCCCAAATGCTCTATGCAGCTGTGCTCCGGAGTCCTCACCCCCATGCAATCGTCAAGAACATAGATACCTCTGCCGCTGAAAGAATGCCAGGCGTGAGGGCAGTCGTCACAGGATCGACCCCGGAAGCCGATTTTTCGTGGCCCTATTCCTCTGAAATGAAGACCAAGCTGTTTGATCGCCATTGCAGGTTTGAGGGTGAGGAGGTGGCCGCAGTCGCAGCAGAAACCATTTATCAGGCCTGGGATGCGGTCCGTACGCTAAAAGTGGACTACGATATTCTGGCTTTTGTGGCTGATGAGACGAAGGCCCTTGCCGTTGACGCCCCTTCAGTGCATGCTGGCGGCAACAAACTTAAGACTGATACCTATTCGAGAGGAGATATCGATCGAGGCTTCGCAGATGCGGATATAGTTTTGGAAGAGACTTACCGCAGTGAGTGCGAATTGCATACGCCTACGGAATTGCACGGATGCGTCGCCCGATGGGATGGCGATCACCTTACTATTTGGCAGTCGACTCAGGGCGTTTATTCCATACAGGCAGCAGTTGCCGAAATCATGGGTCTTCCCCTTTCCAAAGTCCGAGTCATTGGGCACTATATGGGAGGCGGCTTTGGCAGCAAACTGCGAGCCGACAAGTTCACTATTATCGCTGCAGTCCTGGCTAAAAGAACGGCTCGACCCGTCAAGCTTTTCATGACACGCGAGGAAACACTGCTAGCTGCCGGAAACCGTCCACCGGTTTCCATGCGACTCAAGGCAGGCGTCAAACGGGATGGTGTTCTTACAGCCATCGACTTTTCGGCTGTCGGCACGGGAGGTGCCTATCCGGCAGGTGGTACGCATTTTGTCGATTGGCTGATAAGAGATCTCTATGTTTGTCCCAACGTAAGGACCGAAACAATAGAGACCTACATCAATGCCGGACCTGCACGCCCTTTCCGGGCCCCCGGCCATCCGCAATGTGCATGGGCCCTGGAACAGATGCTGGATGCTCTTGCAGAGAGAATAGGAATGGACCCATTGGAGCTGAGACTGAAGAATATCCCGTCATACAGCCAGGGGCGGCCCGGGAGTCCGCCGTACACATCGACCGGCTTGCGTGAATGTATCACAGAAGGAGCAAAGGCTTTCGGCTGGCATGAGGCGAGGATGCAGACTGCCCAGCCGGCAACCGCAGGCCATATCCGCAGAGGTGTCGGTATGGCAAGCGCCCTCTGGTTCGCCGGTGGAGGAGGCCCCCCTTCGACCATTGTCGTAAAGCTTTTTTCCGACGGCAGCATAAGCCTGAACATGGGCGCAAGCGATATTGGTACGGGAACGAAGACGGTCATGGCAATGGTAGTTTCGGAAGAGCTTGGGGTAAAACCTGGCGTAATCCAGATCGAAAATGCCGATACCGGGACCACGCAATATGCTACGCCAAGTGGTGGCAGCAAGACTGTTGCCACGGAATCCCCCGCAGTCAGGGCGGCGGCGATAAACATTAAACAGCAACTGCTTGCCCTGGCGGCTGCGGACCTGGCGACGGATGGGTCCTCTCTCATACTCCGCGGGGATACAGTCGTTTCACGAACAGACCCTCAAAAGAAGATACGGATTCGGGATATTTCGGGCTTGAAAAAACGCGGTCTTATTGTCGGGATAGGCTATCGCGGACCGAATCCGGAGGGGAAGGTGATAAACCCCTTCGCCGCACAGTTCTGTGAAGTAGAGGTGAATACTCTCACCGGAGAAGTCAAGGTCCTCCGGTTCCTCGGCGCGAACGACAGCGGCCGCGTGATGGACCGGCTGACGTTCGAAAACCAGGTCTTCGGCGGCATAACCATGGGGATTGGATTCGGCCTCACAGAAGCTAGAATCCTTGACAGAAACCAGACCGGCAAGATGGTGAACAGAAACTGGCATGACTATAAGATACCTACAGCAATGGACGTGCCTGCCGATATGATTTCCCTGCCTGTCGAAACAAATGACCGGGAGGCGAACACTACAGGCGCTAAAGGATTAGGAGAACCTGTGACCATTCCCACAGCAGCGGCGATCGCCAATGCGGTCTACAACGCTGTCGGAGTGCGCATTACAGGCACGCCTATCACTCCATTGCAGCTTTGCAGAGCCCTGGCCTCGCGCAGGAAGGATGGTTAAAGCGATGATCCCTGAATTCACATATATACGTGCGCAATCCCTCAAGGATGCCTTGCTTTACCTCTCTAACGAGGGCGCAAGAATTTATGCAGGGGGGACGGATCTGCTGGGCTGCATGCGAGATAATATCTTCGGAGTGAAAAGCGTTGTCAGCATCAGCGCTTTGGATGACCTGAAAGGCATAAGGGAAACGGACGACGGCCTGCATATAGGCTCCCTCGTTACACTGGCCGAGATTGCAGAAAGCCCAGCTATCAATGGGCGTTATCCTGCACTTGCACAAGGCGCGGCGTCGGCATCAAGTCCGCAGTTGCGCAATCAGGGCACTCTGGGCGGCAATCTCTGTCAGAAACCGCGCTGCTGGTACTATCGTGGAGAATTCCACTGCCTCAGAAAAGGAGGAGACCGCTGCTTTGCAGTTGCCGGGGAGAATCATTACCATTGCATTCTGGGTGGACAGGGATGCTATATTGTCCACCCTTCCGACACTGCTCCCGCCCTCTTGGCATATAGTGCAATGATTTATGCCGAAGGTCCGAAGGGAAAGCGGAGCATTCCTGTCGAGAATTTCTTCGTATTGCCTGCGCAGGACGTGACCCGAGAGACTGTCTTGGAGCCGGAAGAAATAGTGACTGAAATCGTGCTTCCACCTCCGGCCCAGGCAATGAAGAGCTCCTACCGCAAAGTAAGGGCGCGCCGCTCGTGGGACTTTGCGGTGGCAGGAGTTGCCATCGCACTGCAGCTTAAGGGTGATGTCGTGAGCAGCGCCCGCATTATATTATCCGGGGCAGCACCTGTGCCCTGGCGATCTAAAGAGGCTGAGGAATTCATTACGGGAAAGGTATTGGATACGGATAATGCAAGAAAGGCGGGAGCCGCTGCGGTAAGCGCCGCGCAACCTCTAGAGCATAACGGATACAAGATCCCTCTTTTCAAGGGAATTATAGAAGAGGCACTGACAGCTGCAGGGGCGGCATAGACCGGGGACGAAGACGTGGATATCAAACCTATCATCTTGCATTGCATTGGCGATATCATGGGCAAAGGATGCTTGTCATGAATCGAATCTTGCGAGCGACTATATTATCCGCGATGTGTATCAGCATGTTCGCAATCTCCGCCGTCTGCTGGCATTCGGTGGGGGAAATCCACTATCTGAAGTCGTTTTTCCCGCGCCAATTCAGTGTTGAGGATGCCTACTATGCAGCCGGTGTGGAAATAATCAAAGTGTTGATCATCTGCATTCCATTTGCCTGCATCATCCTCATAGGACTCTGTCTCATCCTGTTCCATCAGCGCAAGTCCTAGCCGTTGACAATCCAGCGGTGGCATAAAAGCTCTATCCGCAAATGAGAGGGATGCACGGACGGCGTGATCTGGGGATCTGGTCGATTCATCATCCAGGCGGCATCATATCCGTGGTATCGATATCCAATTATTGCCTCAGGCAGCAAGAATCGGATTGATCCCGCTGTCGCCATCAGTTAATATGACAGAAGAGGGTCCTGGTGAAAACTTTTCAGAATGATTTTGGGCGCATCGAACGCGCCATACTTTTCATAGAAGAACATTTTCGGAGTCAGCCGACTCTCAGGGAAATCGCCGGCGCGATCGGCCTGAGCGAACACCATTTCCAGCGCCTTTTTAAAAGATGGGCTGGAATCAGCCCAAAACGTTTTCTTCAGTTCGTCACTGCCGTTTATGCAAAAGAACTTTTGCGGGGTCAGCAAGGCCTCCTCGATGTGGCGTATGATAGCGGCCTTTCGAGCATGAGCCGTCTTCATGACCTGTTTGTAAATATGGAAGCAGTGACGCCGGGAGAATTCCGGAGGCGTGGAGAGGCTCTCATTATCCGTTACGGTTTCCATCCAAGCCCATTCGGAGAATGCTTCATCGCGGTCACGGACAAAGGTATCTGCAGCCTTGAATTTGTCGGAAACAGTGAGAGCGATGCGTCTGTTGACGAACTGAAGAAGCAATGGAAAAACGCTCAGATCGTTCAGGACCAGAAAACTACCAAAGATTATATAGATAAGATATTTAGCGGCCAGTTGAGGGGATCCCGACCTGCCCTGCACGTGAAGGGGTCCAATTTTCAGGTCAAGGTCTGGGAGGCACTCCTGAAAATACCAAAGGGCTCTGTAGTTTCATACGAGGCCCTGGCTGCTTCAATAGGCAAACCCAAGGCTGTTCGCGCAGTGGCAAACGCTGTGGGGGATAACCCTGTAGCTTTCCTGATACCCTGTCACAGAGTTATCCGCAAAACAGGCGCCATCGGCGGCTATCACTGGGGTAGTGGGAAGAAAATTGCCATCCTCCTCTGGGAATCAAAAAAATAGTGTAGAGCATTTCCTGTCTTGCTTGCCTAAGTTGGAAGCTTAAGACTAGGTACCCGCTAATGCCAATGTTTTTTAGCCAGAAGACTTTTATCGTCCGGCAATTTAGCCTTGACATGGATGTCCTGACATGCCGACAATAGAATATTCATCTGTAGAATCCGCAGCTGCATACCCCGAAGTAAAGGAGATTAAAGATGGTTGTTTGTCCGCCCATTTATACTAAAGAGACAGAGTGCCAGGATTGCCGCAAATGCATTCGGGAATGTCCGGTCAAGGCGATCAAGGTGCAAGACGGCCGGGCCTCGGTGATGCCGGATTTCTGCATACTCTGCGGGCATTGTGTGATTGCTTGCCCCCACGGAGCCAAACAGGTGCGAGACGACCTGCAAAAGGCAAGGCAACTGCTGTCAGGCAGCATTAAAACCATTGTCTCCCTTGACCCGTCGTTCGTAAGTGAGTTCCCGTCTGTACGGACCGGTCAGATCATAGCTGGGCTCAAGGCCCTTGGATTTTCTAACGTATCGGAAACCGCCCTCGGCGCCGAGATGGTAAGTGACCAGGTCGTCAAGCTTCTAAAAAAATCACAAGGATCGATCTTCATCTCGTCGGCATGTCCAACCGTAGTGCAGTACCTGCGAAAATACAAGCCTCACTATGCCGGATACGTCACCGGGTTACTTTCTCCTCTTCTTGCTCACGCGCTCATGCTTCGCAGGCACCATAATGCGCTTAACGAGCAAATCGGCATTGTCTACATCGGGCCATGTATATCAAGGAAGCTCGAAGCCGACACTCATCCTGAACTTGTGGATGTCGCACTCACATTTGATGACCTGCTCATGTGGCTGGCAGAGGCCGGTATTGATTTGACATCTCTCACAGAGACCGCCGATGACATCTTTGTGCCCCGGCGTTCCGGCGATGGCGCTCTTTATCCGGTGGTAGGAGGCATGATCGAGAGCATCCTGGGACATAATAATGGTAACCTTCCTGCGCAGTTCATATCCTTTTCAGGTATCAGGCGGTTAGAAAATGCCCTTCAGGGATTGGAAGATCTGCAGCCTGAAGATAATTTGTTCCTCGAACTCAGCGCCTGTTTTGGCGGATGTGTGAACGGGCCGAAAAGCATGACGCGTGCAGCCACGGTTTGCAAGCGCTATAAGGTGGCTCACAGTGCAATGCCTGCTAAAAATGATGTTGCCCCGGATATGGACATCAGCGAGACCTATCCGTCGGAACCGGTGCCGGTGCCTCTCTACTCCGACGGCCAGATCAGGTGGGCTCTGCGCCAGGTCGGCAAGGATACCGAAAAGGATGAACTCAACTGCGGGGGTTGCGGCTATGATTCATGCAAGGAGTTTGCGAGGGCCTTTATCAGCAGTAAGGCGGAAAAGACGATGTGCGTTTCTTATATGAGGTCACTGGCGCAGAAGAAGGCTGACATCCTGATCCGCAATATGCCGTCTGCTGTTGTGATAGTCGATCATCAAATGAAGATAGTCGAATGCAATCCCAATTTTACCCGGCTCTTTGGGACGAGTGATCAGAACGGCGATGAGGCATACACCCTTGAAGGTGAGCAACTCGAAAAAGTGGTGCCTTTTTCCAGACTCTTTGAAAACGTCCTCAGAAGCGGTGAAGATGTGATCGAAAAAGACCTGCGTTTACGCGGACGCATCTTCCACGGCATGATCTTCAATATTGAAAGGCACTCTTTGGTCGGTGCGCTCTTCGAGGACATTACTACGCCGGCGCTGCATCGTGAAGAGATCATAAAACGCGCCCGCCACGTTATTCAGCAGAACCTGATGACGGTCCAGAAGATCGCCTATCTGATGGGCGAAAATGCGGCAGAGTCCGAAATCATGCTGAACTCTATCGTCGAGTCCTTTTCGGCACAGGATACGGAAGACGAGGATGTTTGAACTTAAGCAGAACAATATTATCGAAGTTGACCACCACCAGATTGCCAAAGAGGGCCAGTTTGTGTCTGGAGATATCTTCCTCTCACAGAAGATCAAAGAAGACGAACGGATCATCTCGGTGCTGTCGGACGGCCTGGGCAGCGGCATCAAGGCAAGCGTTCTCGCCACTCTCACCGCAACCATGGCTCTCAAGTACATGTCAAACAAAACCGACATCCGCTCTTCGGCAGAGATCATCATGAACACACTGCCTATATGCAGTGTCCGGAAGATCAGCTATTCGACCTTCACCATCGTCGATATAGACCACTGCGGCAAGACTCGAATCATCGAGCATGGCAATCCTCCATATGTCTTCATCAGGGCTGGCAACGAGGTGCCTGTGGAAAAACAGGTGATCACCCTTCACAAATGGAGCGACCGCCTCATACACTATTCGGAATTAGAGATGAAGCTGGGCGACAGAATTGTATTTTTTTCGGACGGCGTTTCCCAGGCGGGGATGGGCAGGCCGGGTACGCCCGTAGGTTGGGGCAAAGGGGTTACAGACCATCTCGTTCAGTGTCTCAGGGTCGATAAGGACATGTCGGCCTGCTCCATGGCTCGAAGCATTGTCAGGAAGGCGCTGTGGATGGATAGCAAAGGAGCGCTTGACGACATAACCTGCGGGGTGATCTATCTTCGGCGTCCCCGCAAGCTCCTTATCGTGACGGGGCCGCCATATGCGCCGGACCGGGATGCCAGTCTTGCGCAGTTCATCGACGAATTCCCGGGTCGAAAGGTCTTAAGCGGCGGGACAACGGCTAATATCATCGCAAGAGAACTCGACCGCGACATAGAAATGGTTGCTGACTGCTGCGTGCCGGGCATTCCTCCCACTGCAAGCATGGAAGGCATAGATCTTGTCACCGAAGGCGCTCTGACCCTGGGACGCGTTGCTATCATGCTCGAAAACAGCATCGCCCCCGATGAAGAAGCCCGCGATGCCGTCTCTCGGCTGTTGTCGATGATGCTTGACAGCGATGTTGTCTATTTTGTTGTTGGAACGCGAATCAACGAAGCGCATCAGAACCCTGACATCACGGTTGATTTCGACTTGCGGCGAAATATAGTACGACGAATTGCAGGACAACTCGAAAAACAGCACTGCAAGGAAACTCAAATCAAATACATATGATATGGCTGGCGCTCCAAGCCTCCTTTAAGTGCAGCTCAACCGTGAAGTCAGCGCCACTCAGATGGCGGGTACAGAGGTCAGGCGCGCTTCTTCTTCTGGGTGGGTCGGCGTGCCTGGTGCAGAGCGTCGAACAGGCGGCTGAATTCGTCGGTCAGCTTATGGCGGGGATCCAGATGGATCATCGGCCTCGCCAGCTGATGCGATTCCTTGATCTTCACCGAGGCCGACACGAAAGGCTCCAGCACCGGCAAACCTTCTTCTCGCAGTTCCTGCACCAACTGCTGCGGCAGTTTGGCGCGCGACTGGAACATGTTGACGATGATGCCTTCCACTACGAGTTTCTTGTTGTGGTCGGAGCGAATCTCGGCGACATTCTGCAGAAGCGTGTAGAGTGCGCGACGCGCAAACTCGTCGCAGTCGTATGGAATCAGGCAGGCGTCTGCAGCGATAAGCGCAGAGCGGGTGTAGAAGTGCAAAGCCGGCGGCGTGTCGATCCAGATCTCGGCAAAGTCCAGTTTTTCTAACGCTTCTTTCAGTTTGTACATCTTATAGCGCGATTCGAGTTCTGCCTGCAGCCCTTCCAGAGAAGCATCGGCTGGCATCACAAACAGATTCTTAAAAGATGTAGCGTGTATGAAATCCTCGGTTGCCTTAGGCCGCAGCCTGAAGTTGAGCATCTGGTCGAAGAACTCTGTCATCGTGGATGAGAGCCCCTCTGCAGCCGCGCCAAACAGGTAGCGGGTCGAGTTGCCCTGGGGATCGAGGTCGACTACCAGCGTGCGAGCCCCGCGCGCGGCAGCAATGGCGGCCAGGTTACATGTGATTGTGCTCTTGCCGACACCGCCTTTTTGATTGAAGACAACGCGCTTCATGCCGATTTCACCATCATCTCTCTGCGGTGAAGACATCCGATTGTCGTAGAGGCCGATTACACATATTGGAAATGTCACGACATTCATGGCGGGATGACAATGAGGCTTCATTGCCGTCGCAGCGGATTGCGGTCATGAGTTCAGAAGCCACAGCAACAGGAATTTGTTTGTTGTGCATGACAAATAATAACGCTAGAAAACTGGAAATATCAATACGCAAATCCTCCATATCCAACCGAACGCTGCGTTTGACGAAGTAAAGTTATGGCATTGCAACTGAGAGTGCGGAGCAGACTGCAGCTAATATACAACCAAATGTGAAATTAATGCAGTCATCATTGTTTTGCAACAATCGTTGGGTTGCGCTATGAATATTGCCAGACGGGGGTTTAGAAACATCATTAATATAGTTTAATTTTGCAGATTGTCTTACAAGACTATCAGCATATTCCTCACAGTAAATTCAGATACTGTCTTATACCAAAAGCGAATGTAATTATTTAGACTTAATGGAGGTGCATAATGACGCATTGTATATTCCTGATAATTGTTGGTGCACTATCATGACTACACATCCATAGACCTTATTAACAGCATGTCCACGGGAAAATTAAGGAGGTAGCGATGCTCTTCAAGAAACCCCTCTTATCATGTATTTTCGCAAGTGCGCTTCTTACATTGTCAGTAGTGTCTGCCGGTGCATGGAAGGCACCCGATCCGGGTGGCAGTGGCGGCAGTGCTGATCCTAGCGGGCCTTTAACCTGGATACAAGGCAATTATGTTCAGAGTATACACCAGGTTTCCTCAGTTCCGTTTAAAAACAGCAACACGGCAAACAGCTTGCTCTTATGCTCGGTGAGCTGTGAAGTAGACCTAACAACAGCACTGGTTCCTAGCGGGGATGTAGTTATTAGTGATTCGGCAGGGAACAGTTGGGCAAATGTGACTTCAGTTTATTATAATTACAAGATCGCGGACGGCTACTATACATGGCAATATAACAGCCTTTTCTATGCGGATAATGTAGCCGGCAAAGCCGGCCAGACAATTACGGTTGATATTTCTAATTACTATCAAGCACCAAGCGGATCAGAAGGGCCATGGTACTGTACGGGAATGATAGAGGAATTTGCTCCTCCTTCAAGTGGCTTGCTTGTCCCAGATGGAACTGTGTACGGTTTCCAAAATGGTCTATATACGGCAGCTGAAGCGGTAACACTACTTACGGGACCAACGATTACCCCCAATGTAAATGGCGATCTCATCTATGCAATCCTTTGGGACGATTCAAGTGTCTCCGGATGGGATACTTTTTCTGCCGGCATCGGCTACACCCTCATGCAAGAAGACGTGACATCAGGGATTGGCAACTTGGCTGATGAATATTCAGTACAAGGCACGGCGGGCAGTATAGCCCCTACGTTTAACTTCAGTTCCACTTCGGCTAACTTCAAAACCCCTTATATACCTGAACAATGGACTATTTTGGCAGCAGCATTCACAGCCATGTCCAATGGTCTGCCTCTTGTAACAACCCAGGCAGTATCAGGCATTAGTATGACTTCAGCAATAGCGAATGGTACAATTGTGGCTACAGGCTCTTCCAGTGTGACCACAGAAGGTTTTGTATATGGGACGTCTTCGGTTAGCACTAATCCGGGTAATGTTCCTCCTAGCTCATCAGGCTATGCCTATAATGCCGATAATGTAGGGACATTTAGCGTTGGGGCATTTACGGTAAGTTTGGCCGGCCTTACTGCTAACACGACTTATTACGGCAGGGCTTATTCTCAGAATAGTTCCGGATACTCTTACGGTGGTGAAGTGAGCTTTACAAGCACATCTGTTCCGATGCAGTATTCACTGACGGTGACCGATAGCGGAACAGGTTCCGGCACCGTGACAAGTTCTCCAGGCGGGATAAACTGCGGAACAACGTGCAGCAATCTTTATAATCCAGGGGCATTGGTAATACTCACAGCAACTCCGACGAATAATTCAACTTTTTCAGGTTGGGCTGGAGGGGGATGCACAGGTACTGGGACATGTTCGATCACGATCGATACAAATACAGCAGTTACCGCGACATTCACAGCTCCGGTGCAGACTTACACCATCACAGCTTCGGCGGGCACCGGCGGCAGCATAACACCGTCCGGCACGACAATGGTCAACAGTGGTGGCAGCCAGAAGTACACGATCAGACCTTCATCAGGGTACTCCATATCCATGGTGTTGGTAGATGGCATATCGGTGGGCACGCCAAGCAGTTACACCTTCAGCGATGTCACAGCAGACCATACTATAATGGTGATGTTTATTGCCAACAAACATCGGAGGTAAGGCGGAGTCTAATCCGTCATTGTTTCTTGTACGGAGAACTGAGCTAAGGCAAAATCAGGATGGTCTCAGATATACTTGCCTCTTGGTCTATACCAGAGGCAGGTATATCTTGAAGACAGTTCCTTTATCCGCCTCTGCAAGGCTAAAAGTTGCTACGAGGTCATCTTATTAGTTATTCCAGTTTCCAGCTAAAGTACATTTGATTATTGAAAGCTTGTTCGTCAACAAGTCCAGCTGGCGGCGGCACGGCCCAGGGTTATTAATTGTAAATGCTCATTCAACGATAGAGCAGATTCGGCCATAAGTGTGAATGACCTTGCGTCCTCTTGGATATCCCGTGCCATCGTCTCGTTCGTGGTGTTGCAAGGCAATAACAGAACATTCCTCCGATAATTGATTGCTCTCTTTGAGTATTTTATAGCTCTGCAAAGGATGCGCCTTCATCAGTCTCATCTCTTCCTCAGTGAATGTTTCATTTATGCAACTCCCCTATAAAAACAAAACATACTTAGGTAACGGACAGGATCAATGCACGGACTTAACTATTTGATATTAATGTGTTTGTCAGAATGAGCGTGGAAATTTAGCGTTTCATATTTGAACTAGGCTGGAATTAAATATATTAAAGCAGTGCTACAATGTGGTACAATTGCAATATCGAGCTCTTCCTGGAGAGGGGGGTAAAATGATCATGAGAGTCAAGTGTCACGATCATATCAATAGCATAATCTGCGAAGTCACTCCGCCAACGGCTTCTTGCTGCACTGGGGTCGAAAGGGTTCATGACGTCCAAGAAGTAAACGAGTCTTGTCGATTTAGATACATAGGGATTCAATGAGAAGAAAATGAACATACATGCTTCTCTTCTTCTGAAAGCAATCGGCCGAGAAAGATTATTCTTGGAGTTGCAGGCAGGTATTCATGAACAATGAAAGAAGGCGACACGCTCGTGTAACTGTCGAGGCTGACGTTGAGGTGTCTGTACAGATAAACAAAAAACACTGCGGGCGCGTAACTGATATTAGTGAGGCAGGACTTTTCGTTGAGACCAGTGACCATGTCGAAAAAGGCAATTTTGTCGTAATCAGATTTGCCGGCCATAAAATTATGTTTAGCGCTGTCGTGCGCAGAGTGACAGAAAATGGGTTTGGCGCGGAATTTGGAAGTATGACCGACGCACATAGGGAGGTAATTTCAAGATTTATTCCAAATCCCAAAAGGGCAAGGGTCTCCTCAGTTATACAGATGCCAACCGTGATGCTTCTTTGCGACAACGGATCGCATTCAATTCTTGAGCACGAGCTAAGAAAAGCTGGATTTACGGTTTTGGATGTTAAGAGCCTAAATAAGGTCATCTCTTCACTGGAGCGCTTTGATATTATAGCTGTGGTAAGCGAATATATTGTTGAAGGCAAAGACACGCTATCTATCCTCAGTAAAATCAGAGAACAGAAACAACAAAGAAACTTGTCAGTCATTATATATTCTGGCAGATATGATGTCCCATATAAAAAGCTTCAGGAACTTGGGATACAGTTTTTTCCCAAGAGCACTACCACTCCGAAAAATCTGGTTACCCATATCAAGAGGAGTGCTTCCAAAGACAATAAATAGCATCCAGATGAGGTGGGCGTTACTGTCAAAACTCTGCGCCATGTCAGATGAGGCACCGAAATCAAACTAAAAAGGCGGAATACTTCTAACTCCAACTAATAATCATGATAGATAGAAAGTAACAGAGATCGGATAAGAAGGCTCAAGCAAATTCAGAGAGGATTTCAATGACTCACATCGTTATAACGATTGTCCTTGCAAGCTGCATTTTCATTCTCGACATTTTGAAAGAGGTGGGGATTGCAACATATTTCCTCTACCTATTCCCACTATTTTATGCATTTCTATACCTGAAGCGACAACATTTGATCACCCTTGCGGCAGTGGTTTCAATGCTCACGGTATCAAGCCTCTTTCTATCTCCTGCCGGCGGAAACATTCCGAGAGCCATTGTGAACCGTATAATCGGCGTAATTATTTTCTGGAGCGCGTCATTTATCTTCATAAGGCTTCAAAAGGCTGAACAAAGGATAAAAACTGCGGAAAGTGAACTCAGAAAATCAAATGAGGAGCTTGAACAAAGGGTGGAAAACAGAACAAAAGAGCTTCAAGAGGGCGAACGGCGCTACCGTCAACTTGTCGTTCAAAATAAACTCATTCTGGAGTCTGCGGGGGAAGGCATCTTCGGTTTGGATATAAAAGGGAAGCATACATTTGTTAATCCTGCTGCTGCAAAGATGCTCGGTTATGAAGAAGAAGAGCTTATTGGCTCGCACAGCCACTCAACATGGCATCATACAAAAACAGACGGTACGCCCTATCCAGAAGATGAATGCCCGATATATTCAGCTTCCAAAGACGGAGCAGTTCATCATATAAGAGATGAGGTTTTCTGGAAAAAGGACAATACAAGTTTTAATGTGGACTATACAAGCACACCTATTATAGATAATGACAAGATTGTTGGAGCAGTTGTGACTTTCAGGGACATAACCGAGCAAAAACTGATGGAGGCATCTATCCTTCAAGCCAAGCAGGAGTGGGAGCGCACCTTCAATAGCGTGCCTGATATGATCGCTGTCATCGACAAGGAGTACCGTATCGTGCGGGTTAACCGGGCAATGGCGCAGCGACTTGGCATGAGCGCGGAACAATGTATCGGTCAGGGCTGCTATCACTGCATGCATGGCACTGATCATCCACCGTCATTCTGTCCGCATACCCTGATGTTGGCAGACTGCCAGATGCATCAAGCCGAAGTGCATGATGACCGTCTAGGAGCTGATTTCCTGATTACCGCTGTGCCTCTATTCGATGGGCACAATCAGTTAAGCGGTTCGGTGCATGTTGCTCGTGACATTACGGAGCGCAAACAGGCGGTAGAAGCACTACGCGTCGCGGAAAAGACATTCAGGGATTTACTAGAGACTATCCAGCTTATAGCCGTTATGCTTGACCGCAAGGGCAATATAACATTCTGCAATGATTATCTATTGGATCTGACAGGCTGGAAAAGAAAAGAGGTTTTGGGACGAAACTGGTTCGAACTATTCATACCCCTCAAAGAAAGAGAACAGATCAGGAAGGTATTCGCATCAATAATCAACGGAGAAAAGAACTTGTTGCATTATGAGAATACCATCACTGCGCAAAATGGCAGAGAGCTTTTGATATCATGGAATAACACGCTGCTGCATGACTTGGAAGGGCGTATTGCTGGCACGGCCAGCATTGGGATCGATATTACCGAGCACAGAAGCCTCGAAGCCCAACTCCTTCAGGCGCAGAAAATGGAGGCTGTCGGCATTCTTGCAGGCGGTATTGCCCATGATTTTAACAATATCCTCACTGCAATAATGGGGTATGGTCATCTTGTGAGATACGAACTTAGCGACAACGATCCGTTGGTTACGAATGTTGATCAGATACTGCAATCTGCGGAGAGAGGTGCACAGCTCACGCGTGGTCTTCTTGCATTCAGCAGAAAACAGGTCCTCAATCCCAAGCCTGTCGAAGTAAATAATATTATCAGAAAATTCGAGACATTAGTTTCCAGGCTAATTGGTGAGCATATTGAAGTGAGAATATTGCTCGCTAATACTGAAATGATCATCAATGCAGATTCAGTGCAGATAGAACAGGTACTTATGAACATGGCAACAAATGCTAGGGATGCTATGCCCAACGGCGGTTATTTCACCATTAGCACTCAACTCGTACAACCGGATGAAGACTTAGTTCGAGAGCATCCGAATGCTGATCTTGGTACGTATGCGCTTATTTCAGTGTCTGATACTGGTGTCGGTATGACAAAAGAATCACTTGAAAACATATTTGATCCTTTTTTCACCACGAAGGAGCTGGGCAGAGGGACGGGCCTCGGACTTGCGATGGTTTATGGCATAATCGATCAGCACCACGGGCATATAAACGTTATTAGCGAACCAGCCAAGGGCACTACCTTTAACATCTATCTTCCGATATACAAACCAGAAATGGAGGCTTCTGTTACGGATACTGCCATATCCAACGTAGTTGGTGGATCTGAGACAATACTTATAGCTGAAGATGACGACAACTTAAGGGAACTTGCAGACATTGTACTTAAACAATATGGGTATCAGGTAATACTGGCTGAAAATGGTGAAGACGCAATAACCAAATTTATTACCCATAAAGATGAGATTAAACTTGTTATTTTGGATATGATAATGCCTAAAAAGAGTGGTAAAGAAGCCTATGACGCAATAAAGAAGGTCAGACCTGGAATAAAAACCATTTTTTCAAGCGGCTACACCGCAGACAAGATCGCTGCGGATGAAATGCACGATGAAAGATTGGATTTAATCATGAAGCCGTGGTCACCAAAGCGCCTTTTGATGAAGGTTAGGGAAGTATTAGACAGCTGAAAAGTTAGGCGGATTCTTAGTAGTCAGTCTATCAACTACTGGTAATGCTCAGGGGTCGTTTCTCTACTCCACCAAATCCGACCTGTTTCATAAAAAGGAATGTTGCACATCTCAAGTATTAGCATGTCAAATTAAAGCGATAATTTATTTTTTCGATAACCAGATAATGCTACTTGGAGGGAGTCGTTACAAGAGAAAGAGGAGGAGCTGCGAATGATCTTTGAGATTTCACCGGCAGGCATTCTGCTACTTCATTCCGAAGGCAGATTGTTTTGATGACTGGCGGGAATGCTGATTATACTCTTTCTGAACTTAGGTCTGGTGGATGCGATGACCTTGTGTCCAAGGAATATACGGAGGTTAAAACATGTTAAAGAATCTATCCATAAAATTGAGGCTGTATGCAGGATTCGGCGTGGTCATGCTTCTGGCAGGCATGCTTGCAGTTATTGCGCTCTATTCGATTTATACCATTAATGGGGACATCTCCGCTATTGTTAACGATCGGTGGCCGAAGACCGTGCAAGCCAACGAAATAATCGACAAGATCAATGTTGCCGCCAGAGCAATCAGAAACGCCGTTATCCTTGAAGATGCCCAACTGATACAACAGGAACTTGATCGCATCCCTGAGGCAAGCAAAGTCATAACTGAAAATATCGATAAACTCGAGGAAAAGGCAAGTAGTGACAAAGAGAAGCAACTACTGAATGACCTTAAAGAAAAGAGGGCGGCTTATCGAGACGATTTGGCAAAGGCAACGCAGTTGATCGAAGCAGGCAAGAAGAAAGATGCAGGGCTATATCTTGTGACGAACCTTCGCAAGACACAGAGCGCCTATCTCGCAGCGTCCGCGAACCTTATTAAATATCAGAGTGAACTTATGGACGAATCGGGTAAAGATGCAGCAGGCAAGGCAAATAAAGCACAAATATTTATCATTGTACTCGGCTTTACGGCTACGGTTTTATCAATCAGTGCATCTATTTTGATTATCCGTAGCATAACGGCGCCACTTTCTGAAGGTGTTGATGTTGCGAACCGCCTTGCAGAGGGCGACCTGACGGCATCGATCACTATTCGGCATAGTGATGAGATAGGCGCGCTCATGACTGCTATGAGCAATATGGTGATAAATCTTAGGGAACTGATTGGCAAGATCAAGTATGCGGCAGAGAACATGGCCTCGGGCAGTGAGCAGCTTAGTGCCAGTGCCGAGGAAATTTCAAGGGGAATGGACGGGCAGGCCTCTAGATCATCCCAGATCGCCACGGCCACGGAGGAGATGTCTCAAACTGTCATCGATGTGGCTAAAAACACCTCGAACATTGCCCAGATATCTTCGCAGGCTTTTGATCAAGCCAAGGACGGTGAGGGCATTGTAAAACGTTCTGTTGACGAAGTCCAAGCTATTGCATCAACCGTCTCTGAATCAGCTCAAGTCATGCAGCGCCTGGGTGAAAGTTCAAAGCAAATAGGCAATATCGTCGGTGTTATTAATGACATTGCCGACCAAACCAATCTTCTGGCTCTAAATGCTGCCATCGAAGCTGCACGCGCCGGAGAGCAGGGGCGAGGGTTTGCTGTTGTTGCCGATGAGGTGAGAAAGCTGGCAGAGAGGACCACCCAAGCCACTTCTCAGATCAACTCAATGATATCATCCATTCAAACCGAGGTGGAGCATGCGGGTGTCACGATGAAGAATGCCACCTCACGGGTCGAAAGCGGTGTGGAGTTCAGCAGAAAGGCCGGTCATTCCCTTGGCAATATAGTAGGCAGTGTCAATAACCTGCAATCAATGGTTCAGCATATTGCCTCAGCGACTGAGGAGATGTCTACGGTGTCGGAGACTATCAGTGCCGATATCCAGAGCATTGCGGAGGGGTCAAAAGAGATATCGGCAGGCTCAGGGCAGATCGCTAAAGCCTCATCGGATCTTGCGAAACTCGCAACAGAGTTGCACAGTGTGGTAGGACAGTTCAAGGTATGAAGCAAGCCCATTTCAGAAATGTTCAACCGGCTGCGTTAACCATAGGGTGCAAGACATCCGGTGGAGAGTGTTGATGCCACTTGAGAGTTGTTGATTTTACGAGTAATAGGAATCGGGTGATTGCCAAAAAAACTTTCATGACGACTTTGTCGATTGACTCCTTGGAAAAAGCCCGGATCCGTGTCGCTGATAAATTACATTAGTTAGTTGGTTTACAGCATTTGTTTTGATGTGGGTCGTCACTTGGAATCTGAATATACTCCCAAGTGCCATTCTCATGTATGCTGTCCCGCTCAGCTTGATAGAAGTATTTATAGGTTCTTATATTTGCAGAAAGATTTCTACAAATTGATAAAACATAACAAGACGAATGACTCGGATGGCAAAGAATTGATATTCCGGCACAGTTCGAACAGAGGATCATCAACTGTCCCTTTACTGGCAGTTCAACATTCTGCAGTCTTCAACCCCTCCCGCAACCTTTTCCATTTAGAGAGATTTTTCATAAACTTTGTATCCGTATCTCACCTTCACCTATACTGAGCGAACCGCCCGAAATTATGAGCGAGCCGGTTATGGTCGTAAAAGAGGTTGGAGGCTCCGAGAAAGCACAGTCATACCCGCCCTGCAACGTTATGTTTTTGCTGCTAAAAACAAGATTTTCCTGCTGATTCGAGGCAATGACCTTTATGACATCCGTTGACGAGGCCCCTACATACGCAGCGGTTATCGAACCGTAAAGAGCCGATGAACCTGTCATGGCTATTGATGTTGCAGCACACAGGTTGAATGTGGCGGTGCAAGCCTCGTCTGCACTCATGGTGACGATTCCGGCTGTGCAGCCGGGATCACCGCTCCAGCCTGAAAAAATAGAACCACCAGTTGCCGGAGTGGCCGCCAACGTCACTACCTGATTCAGGGTGAACTGCATTGAACATGGACTGTACAAAATTCCACAATATATTCCCGCCGGGTTACTGGCAACCGTTCCGGTGCCGGCGCCTGACTTTGAAATAGTCAAATTAGCGAATGGCCCGGACTGTCCGCCACGAACAGGCCACACGTAGAAGGTAACGCTCTTAGCATCGCTGCCCATGACGCCTTCGTACGCATAGACATACCACGCATTCGGAGTATTGCTGGCATCTGTGGTAGACGACCAATAGTCGCCGCCCGACTGCACATTGTCAAATGGAGTATCTGGCGACCATTGCCCTGTGCCTGCTGTATTGGAGACCGCAGGGTTTACAAAACCAAAATCAAACAGACTTTCGAGTTCTTCACGGTTTGGCAGCCGCCAGTCGCCCGCATGCGACCCATCTGAAAGGCCGCAGGCCCCGGAAACAAGACTGTTGCTCCATGTCAGAGCGTTGGCCCATGTTAGAAAACCAATGTTTACCACACCGCCAAGCGTGCCCGTACACTCAGCATTCTTCAACCAGATCAGCCCTGTCAGGTTATCGGTGACTGTGCCGTCGCCGTTATTCGTAAATGGGCCACGGAGCACCCGCCATCTTCGCCCCATCCTGCCCTGTGCCACTGCAGGTGATCACGTCGTCGCTTGTGTCATAACACAGTGTCTGGCCAGACTGTGGAATGACTAAATTACCGAATGACCCAGACTGCCCGCGAACAGGCCACACGTTATAGTAATTGGTGGTCTTATCGCCCATGCTGACGTCCACGCTGCCGTCGCTCATAATGACGTACCATGCATACACCCCATAGCCTGCGTAACTAGTGGACGACCAATAGTAGTACGGCTGAACATTGCTGAAGCTCTGAGCGTTCAACCAGTCATACACCCCAACACATGGTACCCCGCTACAGGTTTCCTCGTTAAACCCTGAGTTCACAAGGCTCCGCAGCTCATTGATGTTCGGCAGTCGCCAGTCGCCCGCATGCGACCCATCTGAAAGGCCGCAGGACCCGGAAGCAAGACTGTTGCTCCATGTCAGAGCATCATCCCATAGCAGATAATCGCCTACCACACCGCCCACCTTGTCCGTACAGTTGGCATTCTTCAACCAGATCAGTCCTGTCAGGTTGTCCGTCAATGTACCGTCACCGTTGTCTGAAAACCGGGGATTTGGCCACGGAGCGCCCGTCATCTTCGCCCCATCCTGCCCTGTGCCGCTGCAGGTGATCACGTTGCCGTTTGTGTCATAACACAGTGTCTGGCCCGACTGCGGAAGCTGGACAGTCGCGGCAAAGGCTGTATTCATACCCGACGCCAATAAGCAGAAGAGCAAGACAATATGCAATGATCTAAACATAGAACCCACCTTCCGTTAGAATCCCTTTGTTTGACACTCTTTAATTATCCCTCACGCTGCCACTGCAGCTACCACCGCACACTGAAATGTCGGCCAAAGCGAAATAGTCGTCCGAAGATAGCAATAAATGCAAGCAAAATAGCTAAGATAGTGAAAACGACAAACCACCATTTCGTCTGTTTTGTGGGTGATTTTAAAGGATTTCCCACCAGACTGCGGGTTTTGAAATGTTTTCCCATCTTTACATGATAAGTATAACCTGTGGATGTCAGATGCAAAAGCCATTGACTCTGTTATGACCATTGAGGGATGGTACATGAATACTCTGGAGTGTACGACTGCAATATATTACTATGAGTGTAGTACCGTTGCCTGGCTGTCAGAAATTTTGTTTCGACGGGAATGATCAGGCTGGTTCCAACACAATTTAGTAAGCATTCTGGTCCTAAAATCCCCTAAAAGTGTATATTTGAATTAGAGATCAATAATTACTACAGATTCGAAAAGGTCAAGAAGACCACGATGCTCAAGCACAGCGTCGTGAAAGGAGAATATCATGGGGCATTTCACCGGATCAGAACACACATACCGACTCCTTCAGAAGCGCTTAGCCGAAAAGGTCCAGGGAGCAACCGAATCGCCCACCCTCATGAAGATATTAAGCATCCTTTTCTCCCCGGAGGACGCAGAATTGGCGAGAAAACTCCCGCACAATCTCACTCCTGTTGACGTACTGGCAAAGAACCTTCGTGTTCCCCAGGATGAGCTTAATGCAAAGCTGACGGACATGGCGAAGCGAGGGCTGGTGGTAGATATTGAAAACAAGGGGCAGCGTTATTTCACCTTGCCGCCGGTGGTGCTCGGCTTCTTCGAAATGACGTTTATGCGGGTGCAGCCCGACATGCCGATGAGAGAGTTGGCTGGTCTGTTCGAAGAATATTTCACAGAATACGACCATGGTTTCCAAAGGGCCAATTTTGAAGGCAGGACCCAGCTGTTTCGGTCCATGGTCCGGGAGGAAGCCATTCCCCAGGGCACCTTCACCGAAGTGCTCGATTGGGAACGGTCCTCCTTCATAGTTCAATCGGCGTCCGCGCTAGCGGTCGGAATCTGCCAGTGTCACCATACGGCCCAGCACATGGGTAGAGCATGCGGCAGGCCGCAGGAAGTATGTATGACTTTCAACTACACCGCAGATTGTCTGATTCGAAACGGCATAGCCCGCTCCGTAACGAAAGCAGAAGCGATGACAATTCTGGCCAAATCCAAGGAGGCGGGCCTTGCACAGACTGGGGATAATGTTCAAAACAAGGTGACGTTCATATGTAACTGCTGCGGATGCTGTTGTCACGTTATGAAAGGGATTAAGGCAGTGGATCGGCGTCCCGCTATCATTACATCCAACTTCATCATGGATGTGGACGACTCTAAGTGCAAGGGCTGCGGCAAGTGCGCCAAGGCCTGTCCAATCGGAGCGATCAGCATTGAGAACAAGACCAGCGGCGCTCAGGTGAAGAAGCAGGCCGTGCGAGATGAACAGGTGTGTCTCGGATGCGGCGTCTGCGCCACCGTCTGCAAGAATGGCGCGGCATCAATGAAATCCAGACCACAGCGGACACTGGTGCCCGAGACCGTCTTCGACCAGCGTGTGATGATGGCCATCGAACGGGGCAAACTGGCGAATCTATTGTTCGACGATCCAGGACGGCTTAGCCACCGGGCCTTGAGCTGCATCATAAGCGCAATCGAAAAGTCGGCGCCGGTTAAAGGGCTTATGGCAACCCAGACGCTCAACTCTTCCTTCCTCAAGACAATCGTCAAGGGGGCGAAACTGAAGGCTAAAAACTTTGCCGAAATAATTACCTGAGCCGACAGTGGCGCCGGATCCGACCCGATTTATCTGGAAGGCAAACGTTCGTAAAAGGGTCGCCTGCGGTGTTTACTACTCGGTGACATCGAGTGCCGATACTCTTAACCTTCATCTACGCTCTTGACCGCAATGCAAGCATTATGACCACCAAAACCAAAAGCATTTGTCAGAGCGTATTTTTTCCTCTCGTCAAAATCGCGCATTTCGGTCACTAAATTCATATTCACACAAGATTCGTCCAGTTCCTTTGTATTTATCGTGGGCGGAATAACTTTTTCTCTCAGAGACATAAAACTAGCTGCGATCGCAAGAGCCCCTGAAGCACCCAGAGTATGGCCTATCATCGATTTGATTGCTGTAACAAACGGGATTGAATTGCCATTCTCCAAGAAAGTATTACAAATAGCTTTAGCTTCGACCATATCATTTATTACAGTTGAGGTGCCATGGGCGCTGATAAATGCAATTTCATCAACACCAATGTTAGCCTGCCGAATTGCATTTATCATTGTATTAGAGATGATCCTTCCGGATAGATCAGGTGATGTGATATGGTGAGCGTCGCAAGATACAGAACAGCCTACTATTTCACCATAAATCTTAGCGCCCCTCTTACGTGCTGACTCATAATCTTCCATAAACAACGTCGCAGCTCCTTCGCCCATGACGAACCCGTCCCTATTTTTGTCAAAGGGTTTACTGGCATTTTTGGGATCATTATTTTGAAGAGACAAGACGCGCAAAGCTTCATATCCTGAAAGAACAAACGATGTCATAGTGGATTCAGAACCACCAGCGAAGGCTCCTGTTATTTGACCATATTTTATTGCGTTGTAGGCATCGCTGACAGCATAAAGGCCAGAGGCACAAGCGGCGACAGGGGCAACACATGGTCCATGAATATTTAATGATATAGCTACGTTACTGGCAGCCATATTGGGAATTATATTAGTTATGGCAAATGGACTCGTTTTGCGGGGACCTTTTTGGTGAAACCTAACATAACTCTCATCAACAACATCGTATCCGCCAGCGCCAGTGCCTATATAAACTCCAATGTCTTCTCTATCAGAAACTGGAAAAGCTGATTCCTCATGAGCCATTTTCGCAGAAGCTACGGCAAACTGTATAAAACGAGAAGTCCTTTTAGCAGTTTTAAAATCCATAAATTCAGCAGGATCAAAGTTCTTTACTTCACAAGCTATCTTTACCTGGTTTTCGGTGCAGTCAAAATGACTTATTCCGGCGCAACCTGATTTTCCCATCATGAGAGACTGCCAGAATTGGGATAGGCCAATTCCGATAGGACTAATAACTCCGATACCAGTAACGACTACTCTTTTATCCCTCACCGTTCCACTCTCTTTCTTGCGGCAAGTATCTCTTTATATTCTACTACACGCATTAGGGGATAAGCATGATTAAGGCATTGGGCCCCGCCAAAATTATTATGATCGGAGGTTTATCAGAGAGCGCCGCAAAACTGCGCCATGAATGACGAGGTTTTACGGCGCTCCCTGATAAATGTTGCGTGTATCCTAACCCGCGATATTTAATTACTGCACTTCGATAATCTACAGCGGGCGCTTCACTAAACGCTCCTACTGTTGGTCATCCTGCAATAGATTGCTGGGAATTCACGCTCCATGCCTTAAGAAATCATTTGGCCGTCAAGTTGACATATTCGGCACGATAGATGCCGTCTATCTTTTGTAATCTATTTAGCATGTTGTCGCTTACGGGTTCATCTACGTTGAGGATCATTGCAGACTCACCACCTCTCAGTGTTTGAACCTTTCTGCCTACCTGCATCATAGATATATTAATGTTTTCTTTGCTTAATAATGTTGCAACTTGAGCAATCATCCCAGGTTTGTCTTCATGCGGCATGACTAACATATGCTCGGCGGGCTCAATACTTGTGTGATATCCATTAAATCTCAGGATTCTTGGAAGATCTTTACCCAGCATGGTTCCCATTGCATTGTTGGTTTCTTTATCGGTGGTCAATATTACTTTCAATAGGCTTAAGTAGTTGTCAGAATTTGTTGAAGTTGATTTTTTCACATGTATGCCACTTTTTTCGGCCAACTTAGGAGCGTTAACATAATTTACTCCTTCGCTGCTGCAACACAAAACCCCTTTAGTAACTGCAACCACCAATGGGGATACATCCAATGCGGCAAGTTCGCCACTTGCCACAATTTCAATTTCTCGCGCGGCTCCACGTGTAATTTGCCTTACAAGAGCTCCCAGGTTTTCAGCAAGGGCGATATAGTGCTTGACTGGTTCAAGCGCTTTTAGTGAAGGAATGTTGACAGCGCTTCTTGCAGGCAATCCTTGAGACACATCCCGAATTTGCTCAGCCACATCAACCGCAACATTTATCTGTGCTTCTTCCGTGCTCGCTCCCAAGTGCGGAGTAAGTACAACTTTATTGCCCAGTTTTAATAGCGGAGAATCATCAGCCGGTTCTCTATCGAAAACGTCTACAGCGGCCATTTCAACCTGGCCGTTTCGTATTGCTTCAGCCAGATCAGCTTCGTTTATTAGTCCGCCCCGAGCGCAATTGATGATTATTACGCCCTTTTTCATTTTCGCTATGCTGTCTCTATTGATCATATTAAGAGTATCTTTGTTCTTGGGAATGTGCAATGTGATGAAATCAGCAAATTTCCATATATCATCAAGCGATGTTGCATAATAAGCGCCCAGCCCTTCTATACGATCCCGGCTCACAAAAGGATCATATATGAAGATTTTCATACCCATGGCCTTGACGATCGACGCCACTCTGCTTCCAACCTTGCCCAGCCCGACGATACCTATATTCTTATTAAACACTTCTTTCCCCATCAGTTTGGACCTTTCCCATTTACCTTCTTTGATGGAAGAGTCTGCAGCGGGAATATGCCTTATCAACGACAGCATCAGGGCGATCGTATGCTCAGAGGCTGCAACAGTATTGCCTTCGGGAGAGTTAAGCACTACTATTCCCTTTTCTGTAGCTGCCTCAATATCGACATTGTCCACGCCAACACCCGCCCTGCCAATTACCTTTAGTCTGCCAGCAATCGAAATTAAATCTTTAGTGATTTTTGAAGCGCTTCTGATCATCAAGGCATCGTAATCCTGGATGATGTTTTTAAGATCCTCAGGGGTGAGGACGGCTCTATAATGGACTTCACAGACATCCTCCAGGATTTTCACTGCGATTTCGTCAATCTGGTCGGTAATTAATACTTTATAACCCATATTAATCTATCCTCCCTGCAAGTATTTCCAGCACAACTTTTATAGACCACGACAAGTTTGTTTTTTTCTAACGTATTAACACAAGTAATCTAACATGCCGACTGTGACGGGAGTATAAAGGTAATATTAAATTAGTGTTACAGTAATTGAGCAGCCTATAATCTTCAAAGGAACTTTTTTCACAGCCGCCATCTTAGGCCGGGAAAAGTCATGTAGTTCAGTGATGGCGATATTCCCAGCACGCCGTCTTTAAGACATAAAGCGGGAATTCCCGGTAATTGATTGCCGGGATGAAAGCGCCGCTGTTGGTTATTACAGTTCTTATTCTTGACAAACGTCCAGAATTGCTTTTAGATAGGAAGATGCACGAGTTATCTAACGATACACCTACACATACGCGTGCTAAGCGCACCAAGAGGCCCAAACATACTGTAGTCACCCGTGCGTTTGATTTCCCCATGGAGGTAAGCGCAAAGCAGGCTGACCGGCTGTGGATGTGGGTCGGCGCTTGCTGGCGACTGCGCAATGACCTGGTTGCCGATCGCGCTGACAACCGTACAGCGAATAAGCTTCTTAAGCAGCAAGGTGTGACGGACATTCACTATCTCACCCAACCAGACCAGTATACAGCCATTCACGAATACGTCCTGCACGACACTGCACTCTCTAAAGTCCACAGCCAGGTCAGACAGAATGTGGCTGTTAGAGTTGCTGAAGGGTATAAACGGTTCTTCGGAGCTCTCAAAGAAGGGAAGACTGATGTCTACCCGCCCAAGTTCATCGAGCGAAAGAAGTACCGCAGCATCACCTTCCCGCAATACGGTCCTGCTGCCAAGATCAAAAACGGCAAGCTGCACCTTTCGGGCCTCGGAGAGTTTCGGCTGTTCGACTACCGTAAGGTCAAGGGGAAACCCAAGACCGTTACGATCAAGTTCAAGCAGGGCAGGTGGCACTGCGTAGTTACAGCCGAGGCCCAGGAGAAAGATGTTCTGGATATGCTTACCTCTTCGGACTTTCGTCCTGACGCTGGGGCAGACACCGGACTGACTGCCCTGCTGACAGATTCCGAAGGCGTCAAGTACGATCCGCCAAAAGCTTGGTACGATTACCGCAGACGACTCCGGTCTGCACAAAAGAAACTGTCCAGGCAGTTTGAAACGAGAGAACTTGGGTACAAGAATCAGGTTGAACTGGCGAAAGCTGCCGGTCGGCCAATCTCAGCACTCAAGGACATCCCCTATTCCAACCGGCTGAAGGCCCAGATCAAGGTCGTTGCCAAGATACATACCAAGATAGAGCGCATCAGGGACCATCACCACAAGAAGAATGCTTCAGTTATTTCGAATCGGTACCGCAAGGTAGCTGTAGAGGAGCATTCCGTGGGTTTTATGATCCGCAACCGGAAGCTTGCGAAAGTGGCTTCCGATCGGGCAATCCACAAGCAAAAGCTCCTGCTCAAGAGCAAGCTTGGTAACAAGCGGTACATTGCGGCGCCAAACCAGACGGAGAACGGCGGCAACTCCCAGACCTGCACCTGTGGTGCACCTGTCCCGAAGGAACTTTCAGACAGGGTCCACCACTGTCCGGCATGCGGGCTTACTGCCGGTCGTGACCATGTGGCGGCCAATATCGTAACAATCATAGCATTCGGATTTGCAAGTCTTACCCTGGGAGCGGGGTCACACTCTCCGGAGGCCGGGCAGGTCTTCGTCAGACGTGGAGAGGACAAGGCACTGCGTGGCGAAAGCCATCTGTGCGAGTCGGAGGTCACCCCGGCTTCAGAGTCCTCCTGGAAGCGTCAACTTCTACAGGCGTGGGGACAAAGTACCACGGATGGGGAACCTACCGTGGAAGGCAAGACTTGTGAGCATCCTCGGGACACTCCGGAGTTGCCACATGAGCCGCAATCAGTCTGCTAGTGCAAAGCGCCAAGCGCGGAACCTGAGTTGTCTTCAGGGGATGCCCCTGATTTCAATCAGGGGAGGATGTCACGAGTTCGTCCCTCATTTAGATGATGCGGAATCTTTATCAGCAAAATGGTTCATAAGAAAATCCGCATCCTTAGGCGGCAAATCAAACTTTAAGCATGCATCGGCAATCAACTTGGCCTGGCCGATTCCAGGATTTTCAAGACGCATTTCCGATATCCATTTGACTGCCTTTCTCAACTGTTCCCCATCCGGAAGCAAGCTCATTTTGTAGCCCTCCATATCTCTTGATGATCACCCATTTTGTAAATAATCAGTCCACCTGTGCTTTCTGATCGAGCACGTCCATAACCGTTTTGAGCAATACGAAAAGGTAGCCTTTGTCTTCTTCGCTCAGTTCTATGATCTCGCTTTCTTCGGAATCTTCCATTATTGCTTCAATAATATAATTCATTACATTGGGTTGTTTAGGGGGTTGAGCTTTAACAATTCTTTCAATCAATCTATCATTAATACCTTCCAGGCTTTTTAAATAATGCACGTTTCCTTCGTAACACGCCAATATCTCTTTTGAGGAGGCTTTCCTGATCTTATTCTGTGATCCCTGAAACATTTTAAAAACTACAAATGCGAGATACACTCCCAACTCTTTAGCATCAGGGGTCAAATCTTCAGTGTATGACATCACGAATGCAAGAAGTTCTGGTTGGTCCTTCCCGAATGCGATTATTTCTCTGTTCATCCTGCCGGGCGCTAACGAGCCGACCTCTTGCCACGTTTTTTCAACATGTGTTTCCGAAATGAGTTCCATATTATCCTTGTCCTTTCAGATCGCGTAGAATATTATCAATTATATCATGGGTCGAAGCATCGGGCTGACAACTGCACCTGAAATGAACAGCATTAATGCCCGGAAGAAACATTGGCAATGAAATATTAATGTGTTCTGAGTGAAAACATTTGTTAGCAAATAATTTGAGTAACGTAGCAGGACAAGGGACTAAGTGATAGAATATCAGCAGCAAGGTGTTTCAAACTCCATGGAATAAACTGAAAAAGGATTCCCGACCTATTATCAAAACAAGCCCAGCAGGTGCAGATTCTAATGCGTTCATGGCAAGATGGTTAACAAGGAGGCATGCTATCGTGAAAAAGTGTTATCTGTTCGGGATGGTCATTGTTGCTTCTACTGTTTTTTGCTTGAACGCATGGGCGGAGATGCCTGAAATAATGGGCACCCCGGTCATAGACACGCCGCAACTGCTGGACTGGCCGGCTGACCAAGGGACGGTTATGCCTAATCTAAATGATCCAACCTCCAACACGTTGTTTGATCTTCACGGCACTCTGTCGTCCTGCGACCTGGTGCTCTCCACTGAGGGGAATTACCATCCCGCTCTGCACGACATATGGCCAATCTTCCTGGGGAAATTCAAGGACCAGCCTCTCCAGAACTGCTTTTATACAACAAGCCCGCCGATCATTGCTGCGCAAATCAAAAATCAGACGTTAGAGTTCGGGAATCTGTATATCAACTGTATGCCATCGATTGCAGTAGCTTCGAGGGCCGTCATTGAAAAATTGGTCCGTGCAGGCTATGCGGACGGACCCGTTTACCCTCTGTACCGAGATCGCGGCGCCGTGATCCTGGTTAAAAAAGGCAATCCCAAACAGATTTACTCTGTCTGGGACCTCGCACGTAAAGGCGTGCGGCTTGTGACACCGAATCCGAAGTTGGAACCTGGCGCATTTGAGAATTATCTTAAAACCCTGTACGGCATCGCGGCCCAAGACAAGTTTCCCCCGAAACAAATGTCTGCCGAGGCACTGATTAACAGCATTTTTAACAACGCCGAGAATGACCCTTTCAAATGGCTTGCCGGTGCGCGCATACATCACCGCGATCTCCCTTGGTCTGTTGCTTATGGCAACGCGGATGCCGCAATTATTTTCTATCATCTGGGGCTTTTTGCAGTTCAGACATTTCCAGACAGATTTGATTTAGTGCCGCTTGGCGGCACGGTTGCTAATCCGCGCCCGTTGGAAGGGACGATAATCAGCACACGTTTCCTGGTCCGCATCAAGGGGAATTGGTCAGCACGACAGCTTGACGCCAGAGAAAAACTGGTAGAGACGCTGTTGTCCGACGATTTTTCAAAAATACTGGAAAAGCGTGGCCTCCATCGGCCCGAAGGGTTCATACCGCTGGAAAATAAAGCGAAGTGATTCCCAAAATCATTTTGTTTGCAATTTCAGAACACCTTGATGTTGGACAGTCTTCACACAATTTCCTATTTGACAAATGCCTAATCGCGTGATACTTGTTAATCAAAAGGGGAAGCTGTACAGACAGAGCCAAACTGCTGGTGAAGGGGGTTGAAAGTGGTGTCTTTTTGGCACGGATGGCCGAACTGGCGAAGGCAAAACTTGCTATGTTCGGCATATATAAATAATAAGTGTCTAACATTTGACAAAACAAAACCGGAGGAAACGACTATGGCTACAAGAAAATCTCTAAGTATTCGGGTACGCTTTTGCACTTTTATAATCGTTGCATTGTTCCTGGGGTTCGGGGTTGCCACCGGAGTCGGTACCGCGATCGCTGAAAAGACTGCTGCGCCGACTGAGACCAAGGGCATCACCATTACTCCGCTCTCCGCAGTGGACCTCGGTCCTGAAATCCCCGGGATGCAAGGCCGGCAACTCCGGCTCCGGATGCTAACGATCGAGCCTGGCGGCGTCCTCGCAGTACATAGTCACAGAAATCGGCCGGGCGCTGCATACGTGCTTAGGGGGACGGTTATTGAACACCGTGGCGACGTGGCGAAGGAGTACGGCGCGGGGCAGACCTGGGCTGAGGATGGCAACGTGATCCACTGGCTTGAGAACAATGGAACAAGCCCGGCAGTGTTAATAGTGACGGACATTTTCCAACAACAATGAGGACTGTTGGAGAAGGGCCCTCACATACCTGAGGGCTGGTCAATGTGATCGACTGCTGGGCCGCTCGAAAGATTCGGGCTGCTCAGCAGTTCATGGAAGGTATTGATTGCATCGGAGTTCAGAGCCAGCAACACTTTTTTTCACAAGCCTGAGGAGTGCTCAGTGGAAAACATCGGCACCACCGAAATCCACACAAGCATCGCAGAGTTCAAGCCGGACCCCGATAATCATAGCGATAAAACAAACAAGGAGACGCCGTGACGAACACTGCATTAAAGCCGGGCTTGTCGCATGAATTCAGCTTTAAGGTCCAGCAGAACAAGACTGTGCCGCATCTTTATCCGGAATCGCCCGAGTTCCGCATTATGCCCAAGGTTCTGGCTACCGGATTTATGGTAGGACTGGTAGAATGGGCCTGTATTCAGGCAATCAATCCTCACATAGACTGGCCAGATGAACAAACCGTGGGAACGGCGATCAATTTGACTCACGAGGCGGCAACACCGCCGGGGTTGACCGTAACGGTCAGAGTGAAATTGGAGAGTGTAGAAGGAAGGAAGCTCACTTTCTCGATAGTTGCGGATGACGGTGTCGACAAAATATCCGAAGGCACCCACGAAAGATTCATAATCAATGCGGGTAAATTCAACGAGAAGATGAAATCAAAGGCTCTAAGGCGGACTTCGTAGTTATCCCTTTAGTGACATCAGCCGGGAGAAAAAAGTCCGCCATGCGGCATATGGAGAGGCATCCATCTTATGTGACCAGGTTCAACGTGTAGAGTGCCTGCTGCAATTTTACCCTGTCGTAGGGTTTGATCAAGTAGTAATCACATTCACTATCCCTGGCTTTCATAACGTTAGTCTTATCGGCCAGGGATGTGGTCATGATAATTTTTGCACGGCCTTTCCCTACAAACCCCTGATCCTCTTCTATCAGCCGAATCTCCTTTAGTGCTTCATGCCCGTCCATTTCCGGCATCAAAACATCCAGACAGATGAGATCGTATGGTGCACCCATTTTCAGGGCCAGCTGCACGGCTGCGACCGCCTCCTTGCCGTTTACAGCTATATGCGACAAACCGTAACTTTTCATCATTTCCTGCAGCAGCAGGCGGCTTGTAAAGTCGTCTTCAGCAATCAGTATCTTCATGGCATCCTCCCATAGTGGTCCTTTAAAGTTCCTTGATCATTGCTTCCTTCAACAGATAGAATTGCGATTCCAGTTCGGCCAAGCGGGCATTAATAGCGCCCAGGTTGCCAGCCTTTCCATCCATCTCCATTTCGAGGGCTATTGCACGCATAGCCTCACCGCTGACATTAGCCGACGCGCCCTTGATGGCGTGTGCCTGGCGCTCGGCACCCGTGACATCTCCGTTTTCCAGATAACCTCTCAGTGCTATAATCTGCCGTGGGATATCTTCGATATAAGCTTCGACCACCACTCGGGCCAGATGCTCATCATCCATCAGCCGGGTCATCATTCCCGACCTGTCAAACACCGGCACCTCCGGTTTCTGATCAGACATAGAAGCAGCTCCTTCGGGCAACACAGGTGTTTGATCCGCAATAATTGGCGCTGGTTCCTTTAACAGCCATTTATCCAACGCTTCCGCCAGACTCTGCGGTGAAACCGGCTTGGTTACATAGTCATTCATGCCCGCCGCCAGGCAGCGCTCCCGGTCGCCCGGCATGGCAGAAGCTGTCATGGCAATGATGGGAATCTTGTGATTAGGGACTTTAGACTGGGTATTGCGGATTTGGCGTGTTGCCTCCAGTCCATCCATCACGGGCATATGCATATCCATAAGCACAAGCTCGTAAGGGACGGTTTCGAGGGCCTTGAGTGCCTCAGCACCATTGGCCACGACATCCACATGTAATCCCTGTTTCTTCAAAATACCCAAAGCCACCTGCTGGTTGACCAGATTATCCTCGGCCAACAAGATACGCACATTGTGGCCAGCAAATAGATTTACTAACTCGCTATCTGTGTTGCGCGCGCCGATGGACTGCGGCGTTGATTCCTCACCACCCCACATGACAGGTGACTTCCTGTCCTGTTTGCCAAGACGAGCCGTGAACCAGAACTCCGAACCTTTACCTTCTTCGCTGCTTACGCCGGCCTCTCCGCCCATGAGTTCGGCTAGTTGCTTGGAAATGGCCAGGCCCAGACCAGTACCTCCATATTGCCGCGTAGTCGAAGCGTCCACTTGACTGAACTTATCAAAAAGCAAACCGATCTTATGTGCCGGGATGCCAATGCCTGTATCATGCACTGAAAAACGCAAGAGGATATCATTCCCGTCATTTTCTACCACCGAGACGCGAACAGCAACCTCGCCATAAGAGGTGAACTTGACTGCATTGCCCGTCAGATTGGTAAGAATCTGGCGCAAACGCCCCGGGTCGCCCCGCAGCAGAATGGGTACCGATGGATCCACAGTGCAAATCAGATTCAATCCTTTCTCGTTAGCCAGTACAGCCATCGTCGCAGTAACGTCATCCAGCAGTCCTGACAAATTGAAATCCATCACGTCAAGTTCGAGCTTCTTCGCCTCAATCTTGGAGAAGTCAAGTATGTTGTTGATCAGGGTGAGCAACGATTCGCCGCTGGACCGCACGTTTTCGGCGTAGCGCAGTTGCTCAGCGTTCAGTTCAGTATCCAGCAGCAGCCTGGTCATGCCTATGACCCCATTCATCGGGGTGCGGATTTCATGACTCATGGTGCTAAGGAATTCGCTTTTTGCGGCGTTGGCCATCCCGGCCCTTGCAGCCATCTCGTTGGCCCTGATGGTAGTCGCTTCGAGTTGGCGGTTGGTCTCCAGGAGGGCCTCTTCCGCCCTCTTGCGGTCCGATACGTCCACAAAGCATTCCAACAGTTTCTCTTGTCCGTTCAGCTGGATACGCTTTACGGTCTTCAAAATGGACAGGAGGCTGGTGTCCTTCCGCAACATCTTCCGGTCCGATTTATCTACTTCCTGGCCCAGATCACACACCGGGCAAGACCCCTCATTTGCAGGACACAAAAAAGAATGGCACCGATGTCCCACCAGACGGTCCACAGGCGCGCCAAACAGATCTGCCACATGCTCATTCACGCGTTCTATCACGCGGGTCACCGGGTCAATGATGGCCACTCCGACCGGCATATTATCAAGCAGTTGGCGTTGCAGTGCCTCGCTGTCCCTCAGTTCGCGGGTTCGCTCCGTGACAAGTTGCAACAGTTTCTCGCGCCGACGGAAGGTCAGGCCAGTGACAGAGGCAAGTGCTGCAGTGAGCACCAGACCGCTCAGGATAGATAGCCAGCCAGCTCGCATCGGGTGCATACTCATAAACTCCTGCCCAGCGTGAGATGTGGCGACAAAGGTCTTGCCGAAAGCGAAGACCGGGCGCGTCGCAAAAAGCCCGGAAGTCGGAGACTGATCGACACTCCACGTCGTAGCAAGCAGATCGGATGCCCCATCCTTGTGCAGAAGAGAAAGTTCCATGAGTGCTGACTTGTCCGAGCCCGCACTCTTCAGGAGGGTTCCCATCCGCAGAACGGCCAGTGCGAAACCGCGCAGGTGTTTGGGACCATCGCCTTCAAAAACAGGCCGGTAAAGCAGCATCCCTTTCTGTGTACCCGTTTCCTGCACGAGGGAGATGGGGTCGGTTCCGGTAGGCTGGCCGGTAAGCGCTGCTTTCCTCAATGCCGCGCGGCGCAAGGGTTCAGATCCGAGGTCGTAACCCATGGCGCGTTCATTGCCCGCAAGAGGGGTCACCCGGAAGACCGGATAGTATACCTCACGTCCAGAGGCCGGCATCCGTTTCCCTTGAACACCCTTCTGCCAGATCTCAAACCCGGTCAAGCCTGCGGCGCGGGCGGACTTTTCAAAACGGGCCTTATCGGCAGCCGGCACGACCGGGATCCATTCCCAGGCAGAGACTCCAGGATTCTTCGCCAGATATTCTGTGAACTGTTGGAACTCCTCAGGCGCTACCTTTTCTTTGCCAGAATATAATCTGGCCAAACTCTCAAGCTGGATGTCGCGGACGTTGCGCAAAGTTTCTGCAATCCCTTCTGTCTGACTCGTTGCCAGTTGCAGAAAAGCCTCTTTCCGGTCATAATTCTCGCGGTCATGTGCCATCCAGGCCGCAAATAGAGTCAGGACAAGTCCGACCGCAACCACCAGGCACGGTTCAAGGTGCCGCATCCAGCCTGAAGACATACCTATAATACGGCTACGCCGTGCCAGCAGTCCCGTGCCTGCCAAGACAATTGCGACCAGCGCCAGCGTGAGGCTGACGGACGGCAGCGCGGCATAGGCAAGCTTCCAGTTCCAAGCTCCAGCGTCGATATCCATGCCCAGCACGGCGAGAATCTCGCCGTCGCCCTTGTACGCCCCAGAACAGATAATCATGTCGTCTATACCCTCGACATAGGTGGTCTTGTGATCATGTTGTCTGTTAATCGGGTTCTCATATTCAAATTCCACCCACCCGTGGCCTTTGGTCTGAGCGACTTCCTGGATCTCCCTGCGGAAAAACTTGCCACCGGACCAGTCTTTCTTGTCAATCCAGTTCTGGCCTACCAGTTCCGGTCTTACAGGATGGGCAAGCCAGGTCATATTGCGGTCGTATACAAAAGCGTAGAGATCGCCCTTGCGAAATTCTCCATGCGGATTGTTAATTTCCTTTAAAAGCCGTTCGCGGCCATTCTCCCGATAGAAATCCACTGCTTTGTGCACCATAGCTTTGGCGTCTTCAGGGGTGGCCAGACCATACATGACCGTCTGCGGGTCAAGGATCGGGACGAGTGCCGAGACCCTAACGCCAGAGATGTCGCTGACCGGGCCTTCGACCGCTGCGGTCCGGGTGCCAAAAACGCGGCGGTCGGCTTCCCTGGCCACCTCATGGCTTTGTCCGGGCACGGAGTATCCCTTCAAGTCTGTAGGCGCACTGTCCACAAGAGAAAACACCGAACCGTCGGCCTTACGGCCCAAGATATAAAGAGACCGGAACTGAGGGTTTGCTGAACGAAAGGTGGCAAGCTGTTCTTTAAGCGTTAGGTAGACAGACGAGTCAATGTCCGTATCAGTGCCAGAAAGAGCCTGGATGTGCGAGACATTCAACGCTTGCGCCACCTGCCGCGCTTGCTGAAGCAAATCGGCGCGCATCTCTCGGTCGGCCCGCGCAACTACCCACCAGACAGACAGCGCCCCAACTGCGAGAATGGCTAAAAGCAGCGCTGCAGGCCACAGATTCTTTTCTTTCCTTAGCTTAACCGACAGCTTATCATTCATTGGCCACATAATCTGATGATCGGGAGGGCTGCCTCTTCGTCATTATCTATCAGGTTTTCGAATTTGCCAGGAGCAGAACAACTGATTCTTTGCCGCTTTTTCGTCAACCCATCTGAATAGGAGAAGTGTTCCGACAAAAGGGCCTTCGAGGATTATGGCAATGCAAAATAAATAATACAGAATCCTGCTATGCCATGGGGTTAAGTATAAAATGGCGGCCACTGCCAGGACACCTATCACCCAAAGAAATATTTTCACGATTTTTATTACGTCCTCTCTCTATCTGTTATCAGTAATCCTTATATCCCGCTTGCCAGTGTCTTGCCTCGGGTCACATGTCCAGCAGACAGCGCTGCGGTAGTTATATAAATCGTCTTTCTTGTTGTCCCCGCCGATTTTAGGATACCCCCAGTACTTATCGAGGCCATAACAGATGAGAATAATAGCGATACTTATGAGCGTGACGATTAGCCATAGGTGCATATTAATACCTTCCTTTCCGTAATGCCTTTCCGTAATATGGATTGGGTCCTTTTATTGTTTTCGGCAAAAGTAAGCTTTTCTTGAAGAAAAAAATGTTGCATAAGCGGGATTGACCTGGATCTTTGCAACGCCCAGTGCCGTGGATTTATACATGTCCGGCAGCAGGTGCCCGCAGGCGAGATAGCGCTGTGTCCTACAGCGCTGTGTCCTGAGTCCTTGACGGAGGCATGGAAAATATCTTATATAACCACAAGACACTGCCCGCAGAAGGAGTTCCGAGATTGAAATAGACAAGAGTCTCGTAAAGATAATGCAAGGAGGACCGGGAGCTATGCAAAGGCATTTGGGAACTGTTTTATTAATATTATTATGCCTTTTTATGTCGTTTGGACGTGCATCTGCGATAACTATAAATACTGCCTCTTTGCCTGAGGCTACTCAATATCAACCATACTCCGCTGCCGCTTTTACGGCAACAGGAGGCACCCCACCGTACACTTGGAGTGTTACCAGTTCGGATGCCACACTACCTGAGGGAATGAGTCTCAACGCTTCCACTGGGGTTATTTCTGCTTCGGCTGTCGGCGGACAAGGCGGCTATCAATTCCAGATTCAGGTCAAGGATTCGTTAGGGGCAACTGCAGCATCTCTCTTTACAATAAATGTAGCTGCTGATAATACTTTGGGGGGATGCAGTATTTTTCCTGCCGACAGTATTTTTCACCAGCGAGTTGATTCTTTGCCAGTGGACACTTCTCCGGCTGCGCCAATATATTCGGCTTATCAATCAAGTCATCTCCGCGTATTTTTCGGGTCGGATGCAGGTCCGTATCCCGACGGGATTCCGTTTATTCGCGTTCCATATAATCAACCGCCTGTTGATATGACATTTACAGCTTATGGAGATGAGTCTGATGCACCTAATGGCTGGATAAGTAATTATGAAACAACTACTTATCCTTTTCCTGCCAATGCTCCTGTTGAGGGTACTGCAAATAGTGGTGCAGACGCTGACCGGCATGTGCTGGTTTTACAAACTGCAGGGGGCGGCCAGCCTTGTAAGTTATGGGAAGTCTGGCAAGGGTCCTTAAATGCCAATGGGACATGGGATTCGTCCAATGGAGCTTATTGGGATTTGAGCAGCAATAATTTACGCACAAACGGATGGACTTCCGGAGATGCGGCCGGACTTCCCATAATGCCGTTGACTGTGAATTATGACGAAGTGGCTGCAGGGACAGTTAATCATCCAATCAGGTTTACAGTTAATCACATGCTGGCAGCATATGTATGGCCTGCCCGACATTCAGCAGGAACGGGAAGTTGCACAGGGTATTCACAAAATGTGCAGATATCTCAATCATCTCCGCCCTCGGCTTGCTCAATGACAGGGCCGGCAGGGGAAATCTATCGCCTGACCTCTGCGGCTTATGCCACAGCCTTAGCCACATGCCCGAGCAGCACAAATCCACAAGCAAATGCGATTATAACTGCCATGAGAGATTATGGAATTATCATTGCCGACAATGGTATGACAGGTGGACTCATCGGCACTCCGGATGCGCGGTGGAATGATACCGATTTAGCATGTCTTACGAATTTCACTCTGGCTCAATTCGAACCAGTCAATGTAAGTTCCCTTCAGGTAAGTGCTGACAGCAGCGCGACAAATGTGCAGATTAACGGAGCTTGCGGCAGCAGCAATGGAGCTTACCTGACGGCAGCGCCAACGGCGAATCTTTGCAGCGTGGGAACGCCATCGGCAGTCAGCGGTACTGGACCATGGACCTGGATCTGTAATGGCTACAACAACGGAGCTAATCCCAGTTGCATGGCCAACGCTATCCAGTATACATTGACAGTCAATAAAACCGGTTCTGGAACTGTAACCGCCATACCCACCGGCGGTTCTTCCGATACGTTGGCCTGGAACGGCAATACCGGAACCGCCAGCTATAATGCAAACACCCAGGTAAACATATCTGCCAGTGCCGGAACTGGTTCCACATTTTATGGATGGTCGGGGGATTATACGGGCAATGTGACCCCGTTGCCGATAACCATCGATTCAGCCACGTCGGTTACCGCAACTTTTGATGACTATACTGGATTGTTGTGTACGAATCCGCCGTTTAGCATAGACGGAGCGATGTGGAATTACCCAACTATTGAAGCCGCTTACAATGCGCTGACGACTGGCGACTCACTTCAGATTCGTGCTTTGAGTTTCACCGAGATACTAAACCTGACCCAGGGCATGTCAGTGCAGATATCAGGCGGGTACAGCTGCGACTACTCGACGATTGCGGGATTCACGACTTTAAATGGCACATTGACCATTAGCGGCAGCACTGTGACAATAGAGAACCTGATACTTCAATAATTGAAGATACCTCATGTCCGAAGCCACTGAGCGGAGCTAAGTTTTTATCAAGGCGTGACTTAGAATGCAGCACGGCCCGGTTCTTTCTTGAGTAGTAAAACCGAACAGGGCATCTTACGGATAATCGCTTCGTTGGCCCGCCCAAAGAGAAAGTGCTCCATACGCCATTCTTCATGGGCAAGCATAATAATGAGATCTATTTTCTCCTCTTTAACTGTTGAAAGGATTACCTCGACAGGCTCACCTTCTTTAATGATCTCCTTTATGTCAATACCCTTTTTTCTCTCGGAATCGATAATGGCGTCGAGTTCCCTTTTAGCCTGCTTGAAAACCTGTTCGTACTCTTCCTCAAGAGAAGGCTTCGGCAGATTCCAAGCCCCGAATATCAACGGGTCGTGCAATACATGCATGACGAAAAGCTCAGCCTTGTATTTTTGGGCCATGGAAATTCCGAAGCGTATTGCCTTTCGGCATTCGCTGGTCATCCTGCTTACAACAAGAATGCGATTAATATCCTCCATAAAACATGTCCTCCCTTATCAGTCTGCATCCTGAACACAATGGGCCAGTCCATTGTTTCGAAATAAATGAGTTGACAGCAACTATTTCTATCCCGACAGGATGATGTTTTAATTTTAACATCAACTATAGTCGTCGCAAAACGCCGCTATAGATAGGCCTGCCGCAACGTGATTCTGATAGTTAGCCTGCTTACAATGGCGCGGTTAGAGTTATTGCAACTGCTTGAAATGTGGTGTGACCTGCTGCTCAACCATCGGTCTTTGTGCTGCAGTCCTACCTGCGTTGCAGTGTCTCACGCACCTTGTACGCAAGATCATTCATGGAGAATGGTTTCTGAAGGAAGGACAGGCCTTCGTCCAATACGCCATGGTGAGCGATAACGTCGGCCGTGTATCCGGAAATGAAAAGGGATTTCAGACCCGGTTTGATTTGACTGATTAATTTTGACAGCTCCCTCCCGTTCATCTCCGGCATGATCACATCAATGATCAGCAGACGTATATCAGCAGAGTGAGCTTTCGCCTGGCTGAGCGCCTCACCCGGCGTGCCGGCAGTCAGCACAGTATAGCCCAACTCTTCCAGCATCGCCTTTCCCACATTCAGGATCGCCGCTTCGTCCTCCACCAGAAGCACTGTCTCGCCGCTGCCTTTTGGTGGTCCCGACGGGCATTCGGACGTTGGCTCTACGGCTTCCCCCACAAACCTGGGCAGGTAGATCTTGAACGTTGCTCCCTTGCCGGGTTCGCTGTAAACGTTGATGAATCCATCGTTTTGCTTGACGATGCCATAGACTGTGGCCAGTCCAAGCCCGGTGCCCTTTCCTACCCTCTTGGTGGTAAAGAACGGCTCGAAGAGGTGATCTATGACATCTTTGTTCATGCCGGAGCCGTTGTCGCTGACAGCCAGCATTACATACTCTCCGCAGACAAAGCCCTTGTGAACCGCGCAATAGGACTCATCGAAAGTGGTGTTTTGTGTTTCGATGGTGACCTTGCCGACCCCTACGATAGCGTCCCGGGCGTTTACGCAAAGATTCGCAAGAAGCTGGTCAATCTGTGCGAGGTCAATCTTTACTTGCCACAAGTCTGCTGCCGGATTCCAGGAGAGACTAATGTCCTCGCCCATAAGCCGCTGAAGCATCTTTAGCATGCCCGTCACGCAGTTATTCAAATCCACGACCTTCGGCGCCACTGTCTGCCTGCGGGCAAAGGCCAGCAGTTGCCGGGTGAGGTTAGCAGACCGATTTGCGGCCTCCTGAATTTCCTTAAGATTGGCTTTAATGGGACTAGCCGGATTGACCTGCATCATTGCGAGTTCCACGTGGCCAATAATCACACCCAACATGTTGTTGAAATCGTGGGCCACTCCGCCTGCCAGACGACCGACCGACTCCATCTTCTGGGCCTGCAGCAATTGCGCCTGGAGTGCATCCTTTTCCACTTCGGCCCGCTTGCGATCAGTCATATCGACTCCCACACCCAGTAAATATTGCCTGCCATCCAATTCGGTGAGCCGACCGGTGAATAAGTATGGTATTTGTTTCCCGCTTTTCGTCAGGAAGGGAGCTTCTGCAAAAGCCTCTCCGCTGGTAAATACGGACTGCACGCGCGAAGAGATATACTCTTTGGATGCTTCCGGGAAGAAATCAACAGGGTGCATGCCGAGCAATTCTTCCGGCGAATAACCCGTCACTTCCTCGTATTTTTTGTTCCACCGAACCAGACTCCCCTGATCATCAAACATATAAAATATTTGGGGCAGAGAATTGATTATATGATCAGAAAGGATTCTTTCTCTGGCGATTGTCTCCTCCCCCCGCTTGCGCTCGATGAGCCGCCACATGCCCTCCAGCATCAGCGTCAGTTGTTGGACATCGGTCTCGTTGTAATCAACGTCCTTGTTGCCCACTCCTGCCACTAGCACAATGTGCCGGCCGGCAAACACCGGCACGTTCATGTGCCGTTGCACCGTCACGTGCCCGGCCGGATATCCTTTCTTCCACGGGTTCGGTGCTGCGTAGTCGTTGGTGATCACTGCCCGACGTTGACGGACCGCTTCGCCCCACAACCCGGTTTCCTTCACGATGTAATGAATCGGCTTGTCGCTGATGGCGCATTCCTGCATCGCCTGCTTGGACCAGGAGTGCATCGTCAGGACCGTCTCATCGTCGTTGAGGAACGCTATGTACGCAATTCTGCTCTGGGTCAGACGCACGGTCTCCTCAAGCGTGTAATCGGTGATCTGTTGTAGCGTAGCATCAGTCATCTGGTTCAGATTCAGCAGCGCCTGCACCCGATCGGCATGCAGGCGCAGCGCCTCTCCCGACTGCTTGCGCTCAGTCTCCATCTTGTTAAATGCCAGAGAAAGCGTTCCAATTTCATCTTTTGTCTTAACGTTCAGGAACCTGTCGTCCCCCTTTTTTTGTGGAAGTTCCTCTATGTGACGGGTGAAAAGTTCAAGAGGTTCCACTAAATATTTAACGATGTAAGAAATAATGAGAAATATTGCAATGAGCCCTATAACAGCAGCCATCAATAAAGTCTGTTCCACTTGTCGGATTGGACGATATGCTTCGGCTTGCGGGGTATTTGCAGCGAGGATCCAGTTTTTTGTCTTCAGTCTTTTAAAAGAAGAAACTACTTGCAATCCGTAAGACGTTGTGGTCTCGCCCGTGCCCTCAAACCCGTCCCTGGCCATATCATAGAGCCTGTTTAAACCACGATGCTGCCTGACAAGAATCCTCGTTTTGTCCGGGTGCACAATCATGGTGCCGTCTTCCTCATACAGATAAAGATTACCTGACTCCCCTATCTTTACGGTACCCACTCTCTCCAGGAAGTTATCTCTCAGAAGGTCGATGCTGCCGGCTAAAATGCCCGTTATTTTGCCTTTGCCGTCAAAAAGAGGCGCTGTGAACATAATGACCGGGTGTTTATGGGATTTGGAGGATATAAACGGATCAGAGATGTAAGGTTTTTTTGTTTTAAGAGTCTCCGATATATAATCCCGGAAGGAAAGATCCAACCCCCTTCTGTTAGGAGCATACGGTGAATCAACGAATATTTTGCCTGATGGTGTCAATAATAGAACATTATTGTCAAACATTATGTGCAAACTCGGCATGCTGTCGAGAAATGTCTGCGCCTTTCCAGTGTTTTGCATTATGTCTGGAGGAGCATTTTGTGCAACTGAGACAATGTGCTGTTGAGCCGTCAGGAGTTTGCTGTCAATTTCATCGGCAAGTATGGAGACCATGCGGAATTGCTGCTGAGCGATAGTTTCTTTAATGGCTTTCTTGAAGTGCGAGAAGGTGAACAATGCAACTAACGAGAGTAGCGTAACAACAAATACCGAGACTATCAGCGTGAATTTGGTTTTTAATTTCATAACGGTGGCGTGGTCACTTCAAGACACCGTTTCTGCTGAAATAAGGAGCGGTTCACCCATCACCCCTGACGCATTCTGCTTTAGACCTTTTACATCATGCGCATTGCTTCTATACTGCTATTATATACCGCTTGATCAGATTATCGTCAATATAACCCTGTCTGCTCCCAGCTGAACTCCGCAGCATTGAGTGCGCATGAAAGTTGACGACGTCAAAGACCTTAATATATTTCGATTCCTTGCCGGATTGTGCGGATTACTTCCCATCCCCCGCGAGCTTGAGTTCAGACGCATCCCATCCGCCTCCCAAGGCACTGATGAGCAGCACGCTGGCGGTCATGCGCTGTCCGGCTATGCCTATGGCCGTCCGCTCATCGTTCAGCGCAATCGCCTGGACCGCAATAATGTCGATAGCGCCGATAATACCGGCCTTGTATTGATTGGTGCTGACTATTACGGATTGCTTTGCCGCCTTTACAGCTTCCTCCTGCACCTGGGCCTCCTCTGCAAGGATGCGAAGCGATGAGAGGTCGTCTTCCACTTCTTGGAATCCGGTGAGCACAGTCTGCCGGTAGGCCGCGACACTCGCATCATAAGCCGCCCTCGCCTGCGCAGTCTGCGCAGACCTCAGCCCCGCATCAAACACAGTTTCGGCGGCGGTCGTCCCGATGGACCACAACCGATTCGGCCACGTCAGCCAGTTGGACAGCTTTGAGCTTTCAAACCCGCCCGTCGCGGACAGGGTGATGTTCGGATAATATGCCGCCTCGGCCACCCCTATCTGGGCGTTTGCAGCTGCGGCGAGTCTCTCGGCCGAAGCGATATCAGGCCTGCGTTGCAGTAGCACTGACGGCACGCCTAAAGGTATGGGCGGCGGAGTCGCCGAAAGCGGAGTCTCTGGAATCGAAAAGACGGATGCTGCCTTGCCCACCAGCATTGCGATGGCATGTTCCATCTGCGCCCGCTGCACGCCCAAGTCGATTGCCTGGGCCTGAGTGGTCTTGAGCTGAGTCTCAGCCACAAGCACATCTGCACTGGATGCAACACCGGCCGCATAGCGATTCTTTGTCAATGCAAGGAATTTCTGATAGTCACTGACCGTTTCGGCGTAAAACTTCTTCTGGGCATCGAGCATGCACAGCTGAAAATAGTCCTGTGCAAGTGCAGACTGAGCGCTGAGGCGGATCGAGGCAATGTCTGCCGCGCTCGCCTGTGCACTCGCCTCATTCGCCTCGACCGTGCGCCGGACCTTGCCCCAAATATCCGGTTCCCATGTGGCATTGCCGCTCACCAGGAAATTGTTGATGGCCGCCACACTCGACGATGAGGTTCCAGAGGAACTCGATGATGATCCACCACCACCGGTAAACGGCGCCCTGGTGCGAGTAGCCGAGCCATTCACTCCAACCGTCGGAAAGTAGCCTGCGCGGGCCGCCTGCACCAATGCCTGCGCTTGCCGGTACTGTGCTTCAGCTTGCGCGATATTCTGATTGGAGATCGCGACCTGGACTTCAAGCGCGTTTAATTGAGGATCGTTGAACAGCTCCCACCACGCCCCTCGGATAACATCGTCCTGAGGCCGGGCAACCTGCCACTTCGCTCCGCCTTCGGCTTCCTTGTAGGCAGGAGGCGACTGCACTGAAGGCCTCACATAATTCGGGCCCACGGTGCACGCGGACAGCAGAATAATGGTCCCCGCAACAATAGTAATAATGCCAATACGCCTCATTATCCTCACTCCATAATTTTCGTTTAATCGAGTCATAAGTTATTCCTTCCCGATTCTAGAATCAATTGCTTTTTTCCCCTTTTTTTTGCCGTCATCCAAAGCCTGAAACGGTCCAGATAGAGATACACCACCGGCGTCGTGTAAAGAGTGAGCATCTGGCTGAATATGAGCCCTCCTATAATGGCGATGCCGAGAGGCTTGCGAAGTTCACTGCCCACACCCCCGGTAACTGCCAGGGGCAGCGCTCCAAGAAGCGCCGCCATGGTAGTCATCATGATTGGCCGGAATCTGAGCAGGCAGGCCTGATAGATTGCGTCCTCGGGGCTTTTCCCGTCTTTCCGCTCTGCCTCAAGCGCAAAATCAACCATCATGATGCCATTCTTTTTCACGATACCGATAAGCAGAATGATACCAATCAGGGCGATGATGCTCAGATCGGTTCCCGTCATCAAAAGTGCCAGAAGCGCGCCGACACCTGCAGAGGGCAGCGTAGAAATGATCGTAATCGGGTGTACATAGCTCTCATAAAGGATGCCCAGTACAATATAGACCGCAAACAGTGCCGCAAAAATCAGCATCGGCTGGTTCGCAAGGGAGGCCTGGAAGGCCTGCGCAGTACCCTGGAAACTGCCTTGGATGCTTGCCGGCAGCCCTATCTTCCGTGTAGCCGCATTTATCGCTTTCACCGCATCTCCGAGGGCCAGGCCCGGCACCAGGTTGAAAGACAGCGTCACCGCGGGGAATTGCCCCTGGTGTGCGACGGCTAAAGAGGTGGCGGTCGGCTCGTAATGGGTGAAGGCGCTCAACGGGACTTCGATCCCCGTCGGCGTCTTGACGTAGAGATATTGTAATGTTTCCGGACGCTGCCAATATTCCGGCGCGACTTCCATTACCACGTGGTACTGGTTGAGCTGGGTATACATTATTGAAACCTGGCTCTGGCCGAAGGCGCCGTAAAGAGTAGCATCGATGAGTTGTTGGGTAATGCCGAACCGTGACGCCGTGTCCCGGTCTACTACTACCGTAGTTTGCAGGCCCTTGTCCTGCTGATCACTGTTCACATCGACCACACCGGGAAGCGAGCGCAGCTGTGCTTCTACGCGCGGCGACCACTTCATTAGCTCATCAAGGTTGTCTCCCTGCAGCGTGTACTGGTATTGTGAAGCGCTCAGCCGCCCCCCGACTCGCACATCCTGCACTCCCTGGAGATATGTCGGTGCGCCAGCCACTTCGCTCAGTCCCTTGCGCAACCGCCCAATCACCTGGTCGGCGGTGAGTTTCCGCTGTTCGATAGGTTTAAGTGCTATGAACATGCGGCCTGTATTCCTCGTAGACCCACCACCGCCGGTAAAGGCCGTTACGGTGTCTACGGCCGGATCGCGCATGATCGTGTCGACAATCTGCTTCAATTTGCCTTGCATGGCCTGAAACGAAATGTCCTGCGATGCCTGTATCATCCCGACGAGCCTTCCCGTGTCCTGCTGCGGGAAGAAACCTTTCGGGATTATGATGAACAGACATACACTGACTACAACAGTCGTCAATGTTACGCCGATCATCAGTCTGGGATGCTTCAAGGCCATGGAGAGGCTCGTTTCATAGTGTCGGTGCAGCCAGTTGAATACGCGCTCACCTGCTTGGAAAAACCAGCCGTGCGAGCGGCCTTTTTCCGGTTTCAACAGCGCGGCGCACATCATAGGGGTCGTAGTCAGAGAGATAATGAGCGAAATCATAATGGCCACCGAAAGCGTAACCGCAAATTCGCGAAACAGACGGCCTAACATACCGCCCATCAATAAAATAGGGATGAAAACCGCGACCAGTGACATACTGATAGAGAAGACTGTAAACCCTATCTCTTGCGCCCCCAGTGTAGCAGCCTGCCTGGCCGACACGCCCTGCTCGAGATGCCGCGTAATGTTCTCCAGGACCACGATAGCATCATCGACGACAAACCCTGTGGCAATAGTAAGGGCCATAAGGGACAGGTTGTCCAGGCTATAGCCACAAATGTACATAACCCCGAACGAGCTGATTAGCGAAACCGGGACGGCAATACTTGGTATAAGGGTCGCACGCACATTCCTCAGAAAGGCGAAGACCACTAGAATTACCAAAATAGCGGAGATAACGAGATTGATCTCGACATGAGCCAGCGAGGAGCGGATTGTAGTTGTGCGGTCCATGACTATCGACATCTTTATGGCCCTGGGAATCGAAGCGCTCAACTGGGGCAGCAAGCTGCTGACCCGGTCAACTGTATCAATAATATTCGCACCAGGCTGCCTGAAAAGTATCAGCGGCACGGCGGGCTTGCCGTTCACCAGTCCAGCATTGCGCAAATCTTCTACCGAGTCCTCGACGCTGGCAACATCCGACAGCCTGACCGCTGCCCCGTTTCTGTAGGTAACGATAATAGGCTTGTAATCCTCAGCCTTGTACAGTTGGTCATTGGTTTTGATCTCCAATGTCCTGCTGGAGTCCTCCACCTGCCCTTTGGGCCGCTCCACGTTAGTAGTGCTGATCGTGTTCCTCACATCCTGAAGGCCCAGGCCGTACTTGCTTAACGCATTCGGATTCAACTCCACGCGAACCGCCGGCAGCGAACTGCCGCCGACGATCACCTGACCTATGCCTTCTACCTGGGAAAGTTTCTGCTGCAGTATGGTCGAAGCCACATCATACATTTGCGCATTATTCATCGTGTCGGATTGGAGCGCCATGATGAGGATTGGAGCATCAGCCGGATTGAGCTTGCGATAGGTCGGGTGAGACGGAAGGTTTGCCGGCAAATAAGTCTGTGCCGCATTGATAGCCGCCTGGACATCGCGTGCAGCCCCATCGATATTGCGGTTAAGGTCGAACTGCAGAGTAATCGACGTTGCCCCGAGGGTACTGGCCGAGGTCATTTCAGTCACGCCGGCGATATGGCCCAACTGACGTTCCAGCGGTGCTGCAACAGACGTGGCCATTGTTTCGGGACTTGCCCCGGGCAACGCCGCCTGCACCGAAATGGTCGGGAAATCGACTTGTGGCAACGGGGACACGGGCAACATGCGCAGCGCGATCAGTCCGGCCAGTGTCATTCCTATTGTCAGGAGGGTCGTGGCTACCGGTCGGTTAATGAAAGGTCTTGAAAGGTTCATTCCAGCCCTGTTGATTCCGGGATAGAGCCCGATGACTCATTGTCCGGATCAGCGCCGTTATCCATGGCGGAGTCAGGACGCCTTTTCTCGAAGCGTCTTGCCAGCCGGTCGAACCAGAGGTAAATGACCGGGGTCGTATATAGTGTAAGCACCTGGCTGAAGACCAGCCCGCCAATAATAGATATTCCCAGCGGTCGGCGCAGCTCTGAGCCGACTCCGGAACCCATCGCAAGCGGCACCGCCGCCAACAGCGCTGACATTGTGGTCATCATGATCGGCCTGAATCTCAACAGGCAGGCCTGATAGATCGCGTCGACGGGATTCTTGCCCTCCCTGCGTTCGGCATCCAGTGCAAAATCGACCATCATGATGCCGTTTTTCTTGACTATACCGATTAGCAGAATGACGCCTATAAGGGAAATGACGCTGAACTCCGTCCGGCAGATAATCAGCGCCAGCAGCGCACCGACACCTGCAGAGGGCAGCGTGGAGAGAATCGTGATCGGGTGGATATAACTTTCATACAGGACACCGAGCACAATGTAAACCGTGATCAATGCCGCCAATATAAGTATAGGCTCGTTTGACAGCGAGGCGCGGAAGGCTTGCGCCGTGCCCTGGAAGCTGCCTCTGATGCTCGCCGGCATCCCCACTTTCTGCGTTTCAGCGTCTATTGCTTTGACCGCATCTCCAAGAGATGCGCTCGGCGCCAGGTTGAACGACAGGTTCGTGGCAGGGAACTGACCCTGGTGGCTGATAATGAGCGGGCCGGTCGTCTGGGTGATCTTGGTAAAGGCGCTCAGAGGCACCTGCCCGCCGCCCGCGCTGCGAACATAAATATCCTTCAGTTTATCTGGATTCTGCATGTACTCGGGCTTGACTTCCTGGACCACTCGGTACTGGTTCAACTGAGTGAAGATAGTGGAGACCTGCCGCTGGCCGAACGCATCGTAAAGAGTGTCGTCGATCAACTGGGGCGTAATACCAAGCCTCGAGGCTGTATCGCGGTCGATCGTCACCATGGCCTGCAGCCCCTTGTCCTGTTGGTCACTGCTTACGTCCCGAAGCTCAGGAAGAGTACTCAAAGCTGTGACCAGCTTCGGGGTCCAGACGTTCAGCTCGTCAAAGTTGGGATCCTCCAGACTATACTGGAACTGCGTACGGCTCACGCGGCTCTCCACGGTGAGGTCCTGCACCGGCTGCATGAAGAGCGATATGCCCTGGAGTTTGGCAACTTCTGGCTGCAGGCGGCGAATAACATCGCTGGCGCTTATCCCGCGCACTCCCAGAGGCTTCAGATTAATGAGAACACGCCCGCTGTTGAGCGTGGTATTAGTGCCATCCACCCCTATGAACGTCGAAAGGCTTGCGACCGCTGGATCTTTCAGGATTACCTGCGCGAGCTCCTGCTGTTTTTTGGCCATCGCTGTAAATGAGCTCCATTGCGGCGCGTCGGAAACACCCATGATCAGCCCCGTGTCCTGTACCGGGAAGAATCCCTTGGGGATGATGATATACAGCAGGACCGTTGCCACAAGTGTCGCAACAGCAACCAGCAGTGTGGCCGTCTGGTGGTCCAGGACCCATTTCAGGGTCCTTCCGTAGAACGCGATTATATTGTCTAATATCCGCTGTGATGCAACAAAGAGTTTTTTCTGCTTCTCCTCAGGTTTGTGTTTCAGGAGTTTCGCGCACATCATCGGGGTAAGGGTCAACGAGACGAATGCAGAGATGACGATAGTGACGCCAAGTGTGATGGCGAATTCGCGGAAGAGCCTACCCACCACATCACTCATAAACAGCAGCGGGATTAACACTGCTACCAGAGAGACCGTAAGAGACAGGATGGTGAAGGCGATCTGCTCGGAACCTCTTAGCGCGGCTTTAAGCGGGGGCTCCCCCTGTTCGATATACCGCGCGATATTTTCGATCATTACTATCGCATCATCCACAACGAAGCCCGTCGCAATGGTGAGGGCCATAAGGGTGAGATTGTTGAGGCTGAATCCGCAAAGATACATAATTCCAAAGGTGCCTACCAGAGACAACGGCACCGCAATGCTGGGGATAACGGTAGCTGAAAGAGTGCGTAGAAACAAAAATATAACCATGACGACCAGAGCAATCGCCAGCAGCATTTCGAACTCTACGTCTTCAACCGAGGAGCGGATAGTAGTGGTGCGGTCTGTCAGGATCGTAACCGTCACGGCGGCCGGCAGTGAGCTTTGCAGCTGCGGCAAAAGCTTCTTGATACGGTCAACAACCTCTATCACATTTGAGCCAGGCTGCCGCTGTATGTTGACGATAACGGCAGGTGAATCATTCATCCAGGCGGCCTGTTTCACATTTTCGGCATCATCGATTGCAGAGGCGACATCGGACAATACTACAGGTGCGCCGTTGCGGTAAGTCACAATCAGCGACTGATATTCCTTGCTCGTTAGAAGCTGATCGTTGGCGCCTATTATGGATGACTGTCGTGGTCCGTCGAACCCCCCCTTGGCCTGGTTGACATTGGCAGCAGCAATGGCAGCGCGCAGGTCTTCGAGCGTCAGGCCGTAAGCTGCCAAGACTGTCGGGTTGGCCTGGATCCTAACCGCAGGCCGCTGTCCTCCGCTGATGCTGACTAGTCCGACTCCTGTAAGTTGAGATATTTTCTGGGCCAGCCGTGTATCTGCGAGATCTTCTATCTGCGGCAGAGGCAGGGTCTTTGAGGTCAGGGCAAGCGTCAGAACTGGCGCATCTGCCGGGTTCACTTTGCTGTATACTGGCGGGTTCGGAAGGTCCGTCGGAAGGAAGCTCGTCGCGGCGTTGATAGAGGCCTGCACCTCCTGCTCGCCAACATCCAGGCTGAGGTCAAGGCTGAATTGAAGCGTAATGACCGAACTGCCGCCTGAGCTTGTCGAAGTCATCTGCTTGAGTCCCGGCATCTGGCCGAACTGACGTTCAAGCGGAGCAGTAATTGAAGAGGCGGTGACATCAGGGCTGGCGCCCGGGTAGAAGGTGACAACCTGGATAGTCGGGTAATCTACCTCCGGCAGCGCCGATACCGGTAATTCGTAATACGCTACGAATCCGGCCAGCAGTATGGCCACCATCAACAGGGCGGTCGCAACCGGCCGCAGAATAAACGTGCGCGAGGGATTCATCGCTTATTTTTGCCGACTCTTGTGGTCGGCGTCTTGCCCCTTAGTCGTCGGCAACTCAACCGTGCTGCCATCTCGTAGTCTTTCTGCACCCTCAACGACTACAATCTCCCCTGGTGACACGCCCTCATCAATAGCTACATTATCACCTTCGCCAGGACCGACATGTACGGTTCTGACAGTAACCGTCTTGTCTTGTTTCACTACGTAAACAAACGTTTTTTGCTGACTGCGTTGAATGGCGGCTGTGGGTACGATAGTGGTATCCCGCTTAGTGTCCACGAGTAGGCGGGCGTTGACGAACTGTTGTGGGAACAGCTCATTTTTATTATTTGCGAATATAGCCTTGAGCTTCACGGTACCGGTAGTAGGATCGATCTGGTTGTCGACAGTCAGCAGATATCCGGTCGATAGTTTCTGGCTCTGGTCCCTGTTGAAGGCATCGACCTGAAGGCGGCTGCCTGCTTTCATCTTTCCAAGCACGGCCTGAAGATTGTCCTCGGCTATCGGGAAAATAACCGTCATGGGTTGCATCTGCGTAATTACCAGCATTCCATTGGTGTCTGTCGCGTGAACGATGTTTCCCGGATCAACGAGGCGCAGCCCGACCAGCCCGCTGACCGGCGCAGTAATACGCGAGTAGGTCACCTGGAGTTTGGCATTATCTACAGCGCCCTGATCGACCTTTACAGTACCCTCATCCTGGTGGACAAGGGCCACCTGGGTATCGAGTATCTGCTTCGCCACTGAGTCCTGCTCAGCCAGTACCTGATAACGCTTCAAATCAAGCCTGGCATTTTCCAGCAACGCCTGGTCGCGGACCAGCTGACCGACCGCCTGGGTCAATGCAGCTTCGTATGGCCGCGGATCTATTTCGATCAGCAGTTGCCCGCTCTTAACGATCTGCCCCTCCCGGAACGCAACCTTCATCAACTGCCCATCGACACGGCTCTTCACAGTGACGGTAGCCAGTGGAGTAACGGCACCCAGCCCTGATACATAAATGTTGATGTTGCCTTTTTTGGCAACAGCAGTCACTACAGGAGCTGCTCGAACCACCGTCTGCTTGGCCTTGGTTGCACTGCCACCTGGCTTGGTATAAAAATAGGCACCAACAGCTATGAGGCACACTGCCAACAGTGCCACCCACCAGTAACGCCGTAATGCAGTATGCCCTGATTTCCCCTGTTTTACTTCTTTATTGCTCTCGTAATCGCCTTTGTTATTGCTTTCGTAATTGCTTTCTTGCTCAGGCATCATTATGCCACCCTCGCTAATAGGAGTTTGAACGTTAATTTAATCTTATTTTCCAAGGCAGTGTCAATAGGGTTTCGCGCAGTGCCAACTTTCTTCAATACCTGTCTCCTCCGTGCCCATGCCCCTCTCCATGCTCAGGCCCCTCTGGATGCCCCTGCACTTCTCCGTGACCATGGCCCTCTCCATGACTGTCCCAATGCTTTTCTTTTTCCCATTTATTCCAGTTCTCCCTCAATTGCACATAGGGTATCCGTTGACCTCCAGATGACACGCGACGGTAATCCGGCGGCAGTGCGACAATCGCATGAGGAACATTTCTGTAATAACCCCATGGGCCGTTGTAGGATCCGGACCTGTACCAGTGCCCTTGATACGGACGCCACCAGTATCCGTGATAAAACAGTATGTCCACAGATATGCCGGGCACCAGATATACATAGCTTCCAGGTATTACCACGACCGGTGGCGGTGCAGGCGCCACATATGCGGGGGGCGGCGCATAGATGCCAACATTGACATCCACCCCCGCACCACTTTGCCCTGCCCAGCCCATCACTACAAGCAATATGCCAATCAGCAGCATTACCAGCCTTCCAATCATACTACCTCCTTACTCTTGCCTGATACAGTGAATTTTTTTATCCTAACACTTTTCCTGACCGTTGATAAAGACTATTGAGTCAGGATGTGGGGGATGCACAGAAGGAGTAAAAGCGATACGTTTGAAGTTTTTAAAACCCGCCTGCTACTGAATAATGATAAACAGGATCGCATCCCGGGACGACTGCAGCAGCTCGCAACTTAATAGATTTTTTTAAGGCATTCCTCCCATCAGTGCTATGCACCGATACGGTTTATTTATTGTCCTCTTCGCCTTCGTGTTCGCCCTCGTGCCTCTTCTTCCGCTCAGCTATGATTTTATTGAAGACATCAAGCTGTTCGGGGCGCAGTATTGCTCTGACCTTATCCTGGGACCGCTTCAGTATCTCCTCGATCTGGGGCCTATATTGTTTGCGCAAATTCCTCATCTCGGTATGAGTTTCCTGGACGATCGTGCGCAGCTGTTCGAGCTGGTTAGCATCCAGGCCGAGTTCGCGGTTGAGCCGTGTGACGATAAATTCTCTCGTCGTGCCTGATTCTCCGTGCATGACGCTTTCGATCTTGTGCTGGTCAAGCCTGTTCACCACCAGCGCTCCGGCCAGCCCGCCAAGCAGAAAAATTAGGATAATGCTGATAACCGCCTTCCATCCCTTCATCATCATTCTCCCGTCAAAGAAGCCACCATCATCGTTTCTTCATTGTTGATTCCCGCAATCGTGCTCATGTCTGTGAGTTGTCTGTGTTCGGCTACATATGTCCATACCCCCAGCATCAGAACTGCAAGAACGAAGACCGGCATGAGCCGCCAGGCCCATATGAAAAAGGGGTTCTGCCCATTGCGCTGCGCCTTTATTTTCGCCATCACCCGCGTTTCAAATCCGTATTGAAGATTTGCACTGTAGGGTTCGGACTTGCTCGCAGCCGCAAAAAGCCTTTCCAGCCTGTCGTCTTCACTATCGTTCTGCACGTTCATCCTCCAGAATTCTTTTAAGTTCCTTTCGTGCCCTGAATGCCCGAACCTTGACGTTGCCCTCGCTCCAGCCAGTCAGCGATGCGGTTTCCCGTACCGACTTTTCTTCAAGGTTCAGCAGCGTTATTACCAACCTTTCTTCAGGACGCAGTTTAGTCATGGCGTTTTTCAGAACAGCCCATGCCTCGTTGCCCGAAGAGTTATCCGGCGACTGCGGCTCGCCTATAGAGAACGCCACGCTGTCCAGAGGCACATTATCCCGCTTGCGGCTCTGCTTACGAAGCGAATCATAACAGGTATTGACCGCTATCCTTGTGATCCAGTGCTCAAAGGGAGCGTCCCCGCGAAATTTACTCAGGCTTTGATATGCCTTGATAAACGCCTCCTGGCAGATGTCGTCCAGCTCTTCACTGTCTCTGACAAATCGTGCAGCCAACCTGAATACTTTCTGTTTATGTCTCCGTACCAATTCCGAGAAAGCATCATCATCGCCTGTGAGTGCCGCTTTGACGAGGCGTTCATCGGTTGGCACCTGTTCCGGTGCATTCATGTGATTTCAGTCTACTCCCCTTTTCCCTTAGCATCAAGTCGAAGCGGATGCCTGCCAATCTTTCGCCTCTATCCCGCATTGTTTTGTATTTCCTACAGCCTCTGTAATTGCCACTGTGGCAGCATTGTCCCCATATCATGCATCAGGTGTGCGCTGTACTGCAATCGTTTTTTGAGGGTCCCTACTGAGTTCCGCCCGCATATGAGTTATATACCCAGCCCGCTGTTGCGATGAGCACCAGCAACGCAGTGACAATTACAGCTCTGCTGGATTTCTTTATGTGCTCGCCCCCGTTCTCAAGAATTAAGACGATGAAAGCCAGCGTAAGGTTACAGTAGGCCAGCAATATTACGCGGTTTATAGCTATCGAGACTTCGACTACCGCCGGTGCCATCCTGACTGTCAGTGCCCTGATTTTGGAAAAATACGTCTTCATGCTTTCATCCCCTTTCACTTATACAGACGGCTGCATCTGGCGGATGGTTACAGCAAACAGGGGGTTCTGCATCGATTCATGCAAAATTGGGATGACAGGATCGGTCTATGGGATACAATGGAAAGGGATATTGCTTGGCTTCATCTCAATACGGAGCTGCGACTTAGTGACAATATCCTGATAAGTGGTGATATCCTCTCGTAGTCAGAGACTACGAGCATCCTGGTAGTTCAGGACGCAGGTTCGTGCAGACACCCTTCGGTTTTTGCCCGATGAAGGATTCAACAGGAGTCGGGCAATACTGAGGCATTGAAGCGCTCTCAGGCTGTACCACACAGCAAACTGGTAGATATTCAGAAAATTAAGAGTCGAGTTGATGTCCCGCTCTATGGTAAAACCACACACTGGACAAGCAAAAGTTCGTACTGAGGGCGATAAGCCCTCTGCTATAACGTGTCCGCAACAAGAACAAGTCCTCGTAGTGCCCCGCTCATTGAATTTCTTGACCTCTTTGCAACGCAGTGCAGCTTTGTAAGAGAGGTATCCAACAAGTGTCATAATCGGGTTATTGTTCTGGACTTGCCGGTTGATGCGCTTGTCTATGAATTTGTAGCCTGTGTCAGCCAGTGTTTGGCTCTTATCCCAGTCCCCGACATGGAACCCAATCACATCCGGGTGGTCGGTCAGAATCCGGTTTGCAACCTTGTGAAGATAATGCTTGCTTTGCCCTTCAACCCTAGCATAGATCTTCCGTATTTTAGAGTCCAGTCGTCGCCGCTGCTTGGAACCACGATCCTTCTTGTCACGCCTGGATTTAAGCTGGTCAATCAGGATGTAGTGTTTAAGATTCAACTGCCGCAAAGGGTTGATGTCATATTCATGAATAGTTCCATCTGTTTTGATGCCAGTTAGCGCTGTTTTACAGCCCGGGTCGAAATACAGCAAGTGGACGGGCTCTCTTGTAAACGGATTGTAGGCAATGGGAAGAGGGCAGAAGGATTCCGGAGACAATGCTGGCACCTGTCCCGCCATCTCCCTGCTGACAGTCTCCGCATCTGCACAAGATACCTCATGCGTGAAGCTCGCGCTCCAAGCCTTGGATACTTTGTCATAGGCAATAGTGACTGTTTTGATAGTATCTGATGCGTAATCAATCTTCGGAAGTTCAATCTCGATCCACTCAGCTTTGTTCTTGCCATGTGCGAGTCGCAGTGTGTTGCCGGCAATCTCAAAAGAAATACCCTGCTGGGGATATTTCTGCGTGAAGAAATACTTGTACGATTTGAATCGGGGCGGGCCAACTCCGCCATCTCCCTGCTTCTTTTTCGTAACGTACATACGCCACGCTCCGGTGAGCGACTTGACTACTTCCTGCAAGGTCTGTGAGCAAGGTTCTTTTAGCCGTGGACAGTCTTTCTTAAGCTCGGGCAGCATCTTTTTGAGAGCATAGTAGCCCAGATGGTTGCGCTGTTTTTCATCGTTCAGAATGTTCCAGACATCCTTGCAGGTGTAAGACGTCTGCCACAGTAGATCTATGGCTGATTTTGCTGGCTGGATACACACTTTATGTGTTAGATACATGTCTTATCATACCATAGTGAACTTGTGTTCACCAAGCGAAAGAGGTACAGTGAAAACACGCTTTCATCTCGGGATTAAAATGCCCGAGGATTCCCGCGCACTATCCTAAAAGGCGAATAGCCTTTAAATTTCAGGCCGATAATACCCCGGGCTTCCAGTCGTATTCCATATGGTAGGCGGTTTCGCGAGCCTGCTTTTCTCCCAGGAGCTTTGCGACTGCATAAAACGACATGTCGATACCCGCAGAGATGCCCGCAGACAGAATAATCCTGCCGTTGTCGACAAACCGTTTATCCTCATAGACAGTCGCATCCGGGGCTATTTCCTTCAAGAGGCTGATTGCATTATGGTGCGTCGTCGCCGAGAGCCCCTTTAACAACCCTGCCTTCGCTAATATCAGCGCGCCGGTACATACCGACAGCACAAGCTCGGCCCTTTGTGACACGCCGATAACCCAATCGAGAAGTACCCGGTTGTTCATTTCAGTTCGAGAGCCCAGCCCGCCGGGGATGACAACAATATCAGTATTGGGACAGTTGGAAAAATCGTAGTGAGGATTGACGCTCAATTGATTGCTGGTAAGAATCGGCGCCGCCTTTTCGGCGACGGTATAGACGTTGAAGGGATTGAGGTTGTCTCTTTTCCCTGTAACGGAAAAGACCTCATAGGGACCGCAGAAATCCAGGAGCTCAACATCGTTAAAGATAAGAATCGCTACGTTTCTCGATGGCACTTTCCTTTTCTCCTGTTGCTGGCACTCTGTCTCAATGATACTCAATAATACATGCCAGCAAAGATCAGATCTTGACAAGAATATCTATGAGAATATACCCGCCGCAGGGCGGGCCTGAACGGTTTTCCCTGAAGTCGCAACCGTCTACCAGAAAGTCGCATTTACTGCATACGAGGCTGAAGAGATTTTCATCATCGGGGGGAATCCGGTTCTTGATTCCCTCCAATCCGTCGGTAAGAGCGGCCAGCTGGCGCAATTCGGCTACAGTTAAGTTGTCCACGAGGAACTGATAGCCGCCGCAATGCATCTCTTCCTTACCAACTTTAAAATAGCGGCAGAAGCCTTTGCAGATGATTTCGGTATATATGTCTTCTTTCACGGATTTTGGATTGTCGCCTCCTGGAGCCATTTGATGTACTCTTCAGATCCATCTATTATGGGCATCGCTATGACTTCCGGCACTGTATAAGAATGCAGTGCTTTAACTCTTGCAGTAAGGGCACTGAAGAGCTGCAGCCGGGTCTTTACGATCATGAGGACCTCTTTAGCATCCTCTATCTTCCCCTGCCACGAATAGATCGACCTGATATCTTTAATAATATTCACGCATCCGGCGAGGCGCTCTTCGACGAGGATATGGGCTATTTTTGCAGCCTCTTCTTCGCTGGGGGCGGTGATGTAGACAACCAAACCGTACATGCAGTTCTCCTTGTCTCAGTTTACTAGGATGTTAGCTGAAATGTAAAACCTCTCAATCCTATTTTTCTTGCATTTTGCATTATCCTGTTACCTAGAATCTTTGCTGGTCATGCACAACATATCCCGGAAATGAAATAGTGTGTTCATATCGGAAATCTTTCGCTCAACAGATGAACTCGCCTTACTTGACTGCTCCCCAAGGGTAAACCCCGGGTATTCAGAGACCGATCCTCTGGCACACTTCTCGACAAGGTTAACAGGCATTGATCTCGTTTCGCCGGCCTGAAAAATGCCCCGCAAATGGACGCCTCTAATTTGGACCTGGCGACACCAAGTCTGGCCTCGCAAAGTCGCGATTAGCGATCTTACCGTAGTTGCAATGCGCTGTCTTCTGGCGAGGCGGCGGCGAGATAAAAGCATAACATCTCAAGTGGAGACTGAAGCATTTGTGACATTCCAGGAAGACATCCGCAGGCGGTTTCTTACATGTCATCCTTTACCGGACGGGCTGGCAGAGGGAACGGTGAACTTGATAGCTCTTCTTCCTGATATTGCAGTTAGAACTCCAGATGCCATGCATCTGATGATCGCCAAGGAAATCTCGGCCGTCGAGCTGGTGACCGCTAATCGTATAATGGCTGACGGTGCCGAGGCTTTAGGAATCAAGGGGGTTCGATTCTGAGAGCTAAACATGGACGATCTATCGGTAAAAAATATGCCCAAGTCAGCAAAAGGCACAGTCGATACCCACGGCAGAAACATCATGGCTGAGTCAGGACTCAATAAGGCTTGATAATCACCGTTTTATTGACAAGATCCTACGAAAATTGAGGAACGCCCCTGTCGAGGATCTTTACGCGCTCGCCGGCAGCCGTAATCAATGTCACGGTAGGCTTGAAGAATACGAAATCCTGATGGAACGGGGTCTTCACCCTTCCGCCGAAGGAGCTGTTATCGCCCAGTGCGATATGGACTGTGCCCAGGATCTTTTCGGATTCGAGAATATTGTCCGGCCTCTTTGCCATCGGATTGGTGCCGATGCCCAGTTCAGCGATGTTGCGGTTTTCATCCCTTTCGCCGAGTTTTAATTTCAGGACTTCGACAAAGGGATCACTGCCTCTTATATCTACAACAATGCCGTTGCTAACAGTGAGTGTAACCGGAGCGCTGAGCTCGCGCGTCGGCGCCCACTGCAGGACCATCTTACCCTCCGCAGTCCCTTCAAGAGGAGCAAGAAAGACCTCGCCGGCCGGCAGATTTCCGAAGGACCCTTTCTTAGTAAGGATGCCGGTATCAGACAGCGCCTTTCTGCCCTGTTTAGACAGTCGGATCTGAGTGCCGTTGGGAGTCGAAATCTCAATATATTCGGCGGTATTGACTATCTTTTCAAGCGCCCTGGTTCTCCTTGCCAGTGCCTGCCAGTCGACATGCATCGAGCCCTCGAACATAGACACATCGAAGAGGGGCATGCTTGCGTAGCGGCATCCGCAGAGCCTGGTCAGGAAATCCCTGAACCGCGTATGGCTCGTAGAATAATTCGAAAGGGCGATGACTGCTCTGACAGTATCTGGTCCGGCTTTCTTCACTATTTCTTCAGCCTCTTCTAAGCGACTGTCAGAAAGCTCTTTTTTCAGCAGTGGTGCAAGCAACCCCTTCTTTTGGAGCTTCCCGACAGTTGCCTTTCCAAAGGCGGTCTCCCACAGTTCGACCGGCGGCTCCATTGCATGGCTGCCCACTGCGGTAAATTCCCTGTAGAGGATTTTTTTAGTGAAAGACCTGCCCACCTCAGCGGTCAAAAGGGCTATGTACCTGAGTCCGTCGCGCCTGCAGCTGTCGTGGTCGTCTATAGTTTCCGAAGGGGTCGGCAGATCGGTGAAGACAAGGACCTTCTCCCCGGCCTTGACGCCGAGGTTAGTTTTATAGATTGCCCGTATGGTGTCCAGTATCATCGCTCAATCAAAATAATTACATTTTCGGCGCGGTGTCATAAATGTACTTATGCGAAAGCCAATTCCATCTGGCCCGACTTTTCCCTCGGGAACAGGATCGGGTATTTATTGTCGAAGCAGGCAGTGCAGTAATTCTCGGGGTTGGGGACGATGCCTCTTAGTCCGCTGATGCCCAGGTAGGCCAGGCTGTCAGCAGTTATATATTTCCGTATCTCTTCGACAAGGTGCGTTGAGGCGATCAGTTCCTGGCGGGTCGGCGTATCGATGCCGTAAAAACAGGGGCCTATGGTGGGAGGTGAGCTGATACGCATATGGACCTCCTTGGCCCCTCCCACCTCGCGTATCATCTTGATGATTTTTTTGGAGGTGGTTCCCCTGACGATGGAGTCGTCGACGACCACAACGCGCTTGCCTTCGAGCAGGCAGCGCACCGGATTGAGTTTAATCTTGACGCCAAAATGGCGTATGCTCTGCTTCGGTTCTATGAAGGTCCTGCCGACGTAGTGGTTCCTGATCAGACCGAAATCGAAAGGGATGCCGCTCTGCTCGGCAAAGCCTACGGCTGCAGGCACGCCTGAGTCCGGCACCGGGATCACAATATCTGCATCGACCGGCGAATCGATAGCCAGCTGCCTGCCGAAATTCTTACGGATCGCATTGACGCAGGTATGATTGTAGATATAGCTGTCAGGCCGTGAAAAGTATATGAACTCGAAAACGCAGAAGGCCTTGCGGGGACTCTTCAGTGCCTTTATAGACTTGATCCCCTCAGCGTTGATAATCACCATCTCGCCAGGCTCCACATCCCTGATGTAATGGGCGTTGATTATATCGAACGCGCAGGTTTCCGAGGCGATTACGTAAGCGCCGTCGACCATTCCAATGGACAGCGGCCTTACGCCAAAGGGGTCGCGCAGTGCGATCATTTCGTTTTCCCTCAGAAACAGTAGGCTGAACGCCCCCCGAACATCTTTCAGGGCCTCGGAAATGCGTTCATGCGGGTCTTCGGTTTGTGCCCTCGCGATAAGATGCAGGACTACCTCGCTGTCGGATGACGACTGGAATATGGCGCCTTCACGTTCCAGTCCGACGCGCATCTGTTCGGCATTGACCAGGTTGCCGTTATGGGCTATTGCTATGGAACCCAGTGCATAATTGGCAAGGAGTGGCTGGACGTTTTTGAGGACGCTGCTTCCGGCGGTAGAGTAACGGTTATGGCCTATCGCCGCGCTTCCTGGAAGCCGTTTAAGCCTCTTTTCGTTGAAGATATCGGAAACCAGGCCCATCGACTTTTCGAGGTGAAGGGTCTTGCCGTCGGAGGAGCAGATGCCGGCCCCTTCCTGGCCCCGGTGCTGCAGGGCGTAAAGGCCCAGATAGGTGAGGTTGGCTGCTTCGGGATGGCCGAAGACGCCGAAGATGCCGCATTCTTCATGAATGTCGTGGAATAGCGACTTGTTGCAACAGTTGTATTTATTTCCCATTGGTCTGATGCTCTTTTCAAAAAGGAAAGTGTCTACTGCGCATCGAGAGGCTGGAGATGTATAAACTCGCCCATTACCGCCCGTTTACTCCGGCAACAGACTTATTCTAACATAAAGTGGTGGATGAATTTAAATTAAGGACTGACTTCACTCCCAAGGGAGACCAGCCAAAGGCCATAGCGGAACTTACCGAAAGTTTCATAAAGGGCGTCAAGCACCAGGTGCTCCTGGGGGTCACCGGCTCAGGCAAGACCTTCTCCATAGCCAATGTCGTCAAAAACGTTAACAAGCCTACCATCGTCATTGCCCACAACAAAGCGCTGGCCGCCCAGCTATACGGCGAATTCAGGGAACTCTTTCCTGAAAACGCCGTGGAATTCTTTGTTAGTTATTACGACTATTATCAGCCGGAGGCCTATCTGCCCGCTACAGATACATACATCGAGAAGGACTCGATGATCAATGACGATATAGACCGGCTGAGGCACTCCGCAACCATGTCCATACTCGAACGGAATGACGTCATCGTCGTCGCCTCTGTTTCGTGCATCTACGGAATTGGCTCGCCGGAGGATTATCTCAACATGCACATAGTAGTCGAAGAGGGCATGCGGACCAAACGCGACGAATTCCTGAAGAAGCTGGTCGAGATACTCTACGTCCGCACCGACATGGAGTTTAAGCGGGGAAGCTTCCGGGTGCGCGGCGACACTGTTGAGGTCTTCCCGGCCTTTTCGCTCGACCGGGCAGTCAGAATAGAATTCTTCGGGGATGACATAGACGCAATCCATGAGTTCGACTCGCTTACGGGCGCCAAGCTGAAACGAGTGAGAAAGCTCATTCTGTATCCCAACAGCCACTGGATAACTCCTCCGCACAAACTCGACAGGGCCTTCGGCTCGATAATGGAAGAGATGGAAGACCGGGCGCGCTGGTTCAGGAACAACGGTGAAATGGCCTTCTCGCAGCGGATAGAGCAGCGGACGAGATTCGACATGGAGATGCTCAAGGAGTTCGGATTTTGTCATGGCATCGAGAATTATTCACGCCACTTAAGCGGCAGATTGCCCGGGGAGCCGCCGTTCACCCTGCTCGATTACCTTATCAGCGGGCCGTCCAAAGGCAATTACCTGATGGTCATCGACGAGTCACACGCCACTGTGCCGCAAATCGGCGGCATGTATAATGGCGACAAGTCGCGCAAGCAGACGCTCATAGATTATGGGTTCCGGCTGCCCTCGGCACTCGATAACAGGCCGCTGCAGTTCGCAGAATTCGAGATGCGGGTGAGTCAGGCCATATATGTCTCGGCCACTCCCGGTCCTTATGAAATTAGAGAGTCGCGAGGCCGGGTTGTGGAGCAGGTGATCAGGCCGACTGGACTCATGGACCCCAAAATGTTTGTCCGACCGACCTCCGGGCAGGTGGAAGACCTGCTGGGCAAGATCAGGGAGCGGGCTGGCAGGGGAGAGCGGGTTCTTGTTACGACACTTACGAAGAAGATGGCCGAAGACCTGACGGACTACTATACCGAACTCGGCGTTCGTGCGCGGTATCTCCATTCCGACATCGATACGCTTGAGAGGATCGCGATATTGAGGGACTTGAGACTCGGCGAATTCGACGTCCTCATCGGAGTTAACCTTTTGCGGGAGGGCCTGGACCTTCCCGAGGTATCGCTCGTTGCGATCTTCGATGCCGACAAGGAAGGGTTTCTGCGCTCGGAACGCTCACTGATCCAGACGTCAGGGCGCGCAGCGAGAAACTTGAACGGGGAGGTAATCCTCTATGCCGACACAATAACCGAGTCCATAAGAAAGGCGATGGCCGAGACTGAGCGGAGAAGAAAAATCCAGGAAGCATATAATACAGAGATGGGGATAACCCCTGAAACTGTGAAGAGCCAAATAAAGGACATCCTCAGTTCCATCTACGCGGCCGATTACATTACTCCGGAGGTTGTCACCGAAGAGGCCATTGAGAATAATCTCACAGAGCAGGGCGTCAGGCGGCTCGAGACAGAGATGAAAGAGGCTGCCAAGAGACTGGAATTCGAAAAGGCTGCGGCGATAAGGGACCAGATCAGGGCTATTAAGGACAAAATGCTTCAGCTGGGAATAAGGGAAACTGGCAGTGCAAAGAAGATAACCGAGAAGAAAGTGTCCGGAAGGAAAGGAAGGCGGAAGGCCTAATGAAAACCCTATCTAGAGATGAATTTACTCAAATATTTCCTGCATTCAGGAATAATTCCGGCCTGGCATCTGAAATCCTATCTCGCTCACATATTAAACCCTTTGCCAAGGACCAAGTTATTTATTCCGAGGGTGACACCTGTTCCGCTATCGCCTTTGTCATTTCTGGGGAGATCCGTGTATTCAAGATAGGCGAAGGCGGCAGGGAAATAACGCTCTACGAGATGGCAAAGGGCGATACATGCATACTCAACGCGTCGTGCATCCTCTCTGACATGCCGTATCCGGCCCATGCCATTGCTTCGTGCGATACCGAACTGCTGGTAATTACGGCGGGAGACTTCCGGCGGATGCTGTCACACTACGAGGAAATGCGCGGCTTTGTCTTCGACCTTATCAGCCAGCGCCTCATGTCTGTCATGACTCTCGTGGAAGAGGTAGCCTTCAGGCGAATGGACCTGCGTCTGTTGGAGTACATCGAAGAACATCTGGTTAATGGACAGTTAATAATGACGCATCAGAAGATCGCCAATGATCTCGGCACATCGCGCGAGGTAGTGAGCCGTCTGCTGAAGAATCTGGAGAAACAGGGGATGATAATCCTTTCGAGGAATCTAATCCAAGTGGCACACAAATAATCTCAAAATGGTTCCGCCTTATTGAATAACCAGGTTCTCTATAGTTAGAGTGCCTTTGTTAATGGTCAGGCTATGTACAGTCGTGAATGCGGGAATCGGAACATAGCTGCAGCCGAATCCGCCTGTAAGCGCAACGTTATAATTTTCAGACCAGATCAAATCCTCGCCTGTGGACATTGCCTGTGCCTGGATCACCTGGCCCGACAACAGCTCTGGACAAGCAAAAGCTGACTGAATATCAGGATAAGCGTAAGCAGTGCCACTAATCTGGACCGGCTGGTTGGGGCATTGAGTAACGGTTATATAGTTGGTCTGTGGCATGGTTGCTTCCCAGCCCGCACCGGTAGCGGTCAACGATACATTGTAGTTGCCCGTGGACTCATAGATGTGAACCGGGTTCTGCAAGGTGCTGGCGCCGCCGTCTCCGAAAGTCCACGACCACGACGTCGGGTTACCATGGGAAGTATCGGCAAAAATCACAACAAGCGGATTATTCCCGGTTGTCGGTGCGCCGCTGAAATTAGTGTTAAGGTTGAATTGAGCATACTCAGATTCAGGATTCAACATTAGAACGGCACAGGAGCTTCCGTTTCCATTGCATGCCCCGCTCCATGAGGAAAAGTATGAATTAGGATTAGCCGATTCAGAAAGAGTGACCGTCGTCCCTTGATCATAGATTGCAGTACCGGTACTTCCAACCCACACGAGAGTCCCGGAGTCCGGCGTTACTGTACCGCCGCCATTGCCGGTCACGTAGACTGTCAGAGTATCCGCCAAAGTCTTAAACGACAAATAGCTGCCGTAAGCAGTGCCGGCTACGTTGGTGGCGTATGCTCCGACATAATAAGTCGTGTTAGGGGCAAGACCGCTGATGGAACTGTTAAACGGGGTGACCGTCCCGTCGCTTGTGCATTGCCCGGTGGATGTAGTGGGAGTCGTTGTGGTGCTGCTCCAGCAAACTCCCTCAACTGTTATCGCTGAGCCGCCATTGAATGTCACACTGCCGCCACTGCTCGCTGTCGTTGTCGTTACGTTTGAAATCGCAGTCGTGGTTACGGTGGGCAAAGCCACCAATGTCTTAAACGACACGTAACTGCCGTAAGCTGTGCCTGCCACGTTGGTGGCATACGCTCCGACGTAATAAGTCGTATTGGGGGATAGTCCGGTAATGGAACTGTTAAATGGGGTGGCGGTACCGTCGCTTGTACATTGCCCGGTGGACGCAGTGGGAGTCGTTGTGGTGCTGCTCCAGCAAACACCCTCAGCCGTTACCGCGGACCCGCCATTGAATGTCACGCTGCCGCCACTGCTGGCTGCCGTTGTCGTTACGTTTGAAATCGCAGTCGTGGTTACCGCGGGCAAAGCCACCAGTGTTTTAAACGACACATAACTGCCATAAGAAGTGCCCGCAACGTTAGTGGCGTAAGCGCCGACGTAATAAGTCGTGTTAGGGGAAAGCCCGGTAATGGAACTGTTAAACGGTGTGACTGTCCCGTCGCTTGTACATTGCCCCGTGGACGTAGTGGGAGTCGTTGTGGTGCTGCTCCAGCAAACTCCCTCAGCTGTTATAGCTGACCCGCCATTGAATGTCACGCTGCCGCCACTGCTCGCTGTCGTTGTCGTTACGTTTGAAATCGCAGTCGTGGTTACCGCGGGCAAAGCCACCAATGTCGTAAATGTCACATTGCTGCCATAACCTGTGCCTGCCACATTGGTGGCATAGGCCCTGACGTAATAAGTTGTATTGGGCGCAAGCCCGGTAATTGCACTGGTAAATGGGGTCGCGGTTCCATCGCTTGTGCATGAGCCGGGATATGTAGGATTCATAGAGGTGCTCCAGCAAACCCCCTCAGCCGTTACCGCGGAGCCCCCATTGTATGTTACGTTGCCGCCACCGCTCGCTGTTGTCGTGGTTACATTTGAGATCGCAGTCGTGGTCACTGTCGGCAATGCCACCAGTGTCGTAAATGTCACATTGCTGCCGTAACCTGTGCCTGCAATGTTGGTGGCATAGGCCCTGACGTAATAAGTCGTATTGGGCGCAAGCCCGGTAATTGCACTGGTAAATGGTGTCACGGTTCCATCGCTTGTGCACGAGCCGGGATATGTAGGATTTATGGAGGTGCTCCAGCAAACACCCTCAGCGGTTACCGCGGAGCCCCCATTGAATGTAATATTTCCGCCACTGCTCGCTGTCGTCGTTGTTACATTTGAGATCGCAGTAGTGGTCACTGTCGGCAATGCCACCAGTGTCGTAAACGTCACATAACTGCCATAAGAAGTGCCCGCAACGTTAGTGGCGTAGGCGCCGACGTAATAAGTAGTGTTAGGAGAAAGACCCGTGATGGAACTGTTAAACGGGGTGACGGTCCCGTCGCTTGTGCATTGCCCGGTGGATGTAGTCGGAGTCGTTGTGGTGCTGCTCCAGCAAACTCCCTCAGCAGTTATCGCTGACCCGCCATTGAATGTAACATTTCCGCCAGAGCTCGCTGTCGTCGTGGTTACATTTGTGATCGCAGTCGTGGTTACTGTGGGCAATGCCACCAGTGTCTTAAACGATACATAACTGCCGTAAGAAGTGCCGGCAATATTGGTGGCATACGCTCCAACATAATACGTCGTATTAGGCGCAAGCCCCGTGATGGAACTGTTAAACGGGGTGACCGTCCCGTCGCTTGTGCATTGCCCGGTGGATGTAGTCGGAGTCGTTGTGGTGCTGCTCCAGCAAACTCCCTCAGCCATTACCGCGGACCCCCCATTGTATGTCACGCTGCCGCCACTGCTCGCTGTCGTTGTCGTTACATTTGAAATCGCAGTCGTGGTTACTGTGGGCAATGCCACCAATGTCGTAAATGTCTCATTGCTGCCGTAACCTGCGCCTGCCACATTGGTGGCATAGGCCCTGACGTAATAAGTAGTGTTGGGCGCAAGACCGGTAATGGAACTGGCAAATGGGGTCACGGTTCCATCGCTTGTGCATGAGCCGGGATAAGTAGGATTTATGGAGGTGCTCCAGCAAACACCCTCAGCAGTTATCGCTGAACCCCCATTGTATGTCACGCTGCCGCCACTGCTCGCTGTCGTCGTGGTTACATTTGAGATCGCAGTCGTGGCTACTGTGGGCAATGCCACCAATGTCGTAAATGTCACATTGCTGCCGTAACCCGTGCCTGCCACATTGGTGGCATAGGCCCTGACGTAATAAGTAGTGTTGGGCGCAAGACCGGTAATGGAACTGGTAAATGGGGTCACGGTTCCATCGCTTGTGCATGAGCCAGGATAAGCAGGATTTATGGAGGTACTCCAGCAAACACCCTCGGCCGTTACCGGAGACCCTCCATTGGATGTTACGCTGCCGCCGCCGCCCGCTGTCGTAGTTGTCACATTTGAGATCGCAGTAGTGGTTACTGTTGGCACCGCCACCAAAGTCGTAAATGTCTCGTAACTGCCGTAAGCCGTGCCGGCAACGTTGGTGGCGTAAGCTCCGACGTAATAAGTCGTATTGGGGGAAAGACCGATGAGAGAACTGGTAAACGGGGTAGCAGTCCCGTCGCTTGAACATTGTCCGGTGGATGTGGTGGGTATCGTTGTGGTGCTGCTCCAGCAAACACCCTCAACTGTTACCGGAGAGCCCCCATTTGATGTCACGCTGCCGCCACCGCTGGCTTTCGATGCTGTTACATTTGTGATTGCGGTCGTGGTGACAGTGGGCGGGTTATATTGAACCGCAGCCAGGACTGCGTTTATACCTGTTGTTGTATTTGGGGCAGTTACCGATACCAGGTTGGCATTGTCCAAGCTGCTTTGATTGCTATACCATTGCGACACAAAGCCCTCAAGAGAAAAATTGACTGCATATGCATTGCTGCCGGTTGGCAGCCCAACGACGGTATATGTACCATCTGATGCAGTCAAGGCTTCTGCAACGTAAGTACCCTGGGGGTTGTCCACTTCAACATCGACATTAGCTATCCCCGTTCCTGAGGCATTTGTAACTTTACCCGAAATGCTGCCGGCAACTGCCAGGACTGCGTTTATTCCTGATGTTGTATTTGGGGCAGTCACCGGTACCGGAGTGGCACTGCCAAAGCTGCTTTCTCCGCTATACCATTGGTCTAAATAGTCCGAACCATTATGTGAGAATTTGACTGCATAGTTACCGGTCGATAGCGCAATGAACGTATAAGTACCGTCGGCAGCAGTCAACCCTTCTGCGACCTTGTTATCACTGACGTCGAATATTTGAACATCGACATTAGCTATCCCCGTTCCTGAGGCATTTGTAACGGTACCCGAAATACCGCCGCCAGCGGCCAGCACTGCATTTATTCCCGATATTGCATTGGGGGCAGTCACCGATAGCACGTTGGCACTGCCAGAGCTGCTTTGATTGTTATACCATTGTTCTAAATAATCCGAACCCTCAAGGGAGAAATTAACCGTATAACTGCCGGTCTGTAGCCCAATGAATGAATACGTACCGTCTGAGGCAGTCAATTGAGACGTGATGAAATTACCACTTCCGTCGTATAACTTTACAGTGACATCCGGGATTGCCGCTTCTGAGGCATTTGTAACTTTACCCGAAATGCTGCCGCCCACAGCCAGTACTGCATTTATCTGGGGGGTTGTATCCGGGGCCGTTACCGATACCCAGTTTGCACTGCCCGAGTTGCCTTCGTTGTTATACCATTGAGATAAGTAGCCCTCAAGGGCAAAATTGATTGTATAGCTGCCGGTCGGTATCCAATTGACCGTATATGTGCCGTCTGCGGCAGTCAGGCCCGCTGCACCGTAATTACCACTGACAGCGGTTACTCCGACGGCGACATACGGTATTCCAGCGCCTGTAGCATCTGTAACTGTCCCCGAAATGCTGCCGCCCACAGCCAGCTGTGCGTCGATTCCTAATGTAGTATCTGGGGCAGTCACCGATACCCAGTTTGCACTACCGACGCTGCTTTCGTTGTTGTACCATTGCACTACATAGTCAGCAGCATAAGGGGAAAAATTGACACTATAACTGTTGGTTGGTATCCCGCTGATCATATATGTGCCGTCTGATGCGGTCACTGTTTGGGCGGCGTAATTATAACCCTGGTCTCTCACTGCAACATAGACATTCGGGATTCCCACTCCATCGGTATCTGCAACTATGCCAGAAATGCTGCCTCCAACAGCCAGCACCGCGTCTATTCCGGATGTGGTATCCAGGGCAGTTACCGATACCGCATCGGCACTGCGAAAGCCGCTTTCGTCGTAATACCATTGTCTTAAATAACTGGAACCATCAAGGGAAAAATTGACCGTATAACTACCGGTGGCTATCCCGCTGACCGTATATGTCCCGTCTGATGCCGTCAATCCCGATGCGATATAATTATTGCTGCTGTCGTCTACTTCAACATAGACGTTTGAGATCCCTGTCCCTTCGGCACTGGTAACCGTACCCGAGATGTTCCCTCCTTCAGTCTTAACGACCTCACCAGAGTAAACGCTCTGATTCCCCGAAGTGTCGTATGCGGTCACTGCTAAATAATAGGTACCGGCGGCAAGAGTAGTGAAAGTATAGGTTGTTACATTGCCGACATTAATTGTAGACGTATAATTGCCCGAAGAAGTGCCATAGTAAACATTGTATCCGGCAAGATCCGTTAATGGTGATCCATCGCTATTTTGTGTAGGAGGGGTCCAGCTCAGGGTTACCTGTGAATACGCATTTGTAACAGCACCCAGCAGGCTAATCATCAGCAGGGCAGTTACAATGAGCGCTGTGCCCCAAGTACCTAAAGATGATATCTTCTTCACTAAAGAAACCCAGCCTCGCAAAACTTACGTTGATAAAGAACTCGCCAAGAAGGCACGCTGTAAATCATTCACAATCCTCTACTATCAATAGATTCGCACAAATGCTGTCACGGACAATATCCTCGGCGACTCCAAAACTCTCTCCGGCCAGATGCGACCAGGCTACTTTTAATGAGTAGGCCTTCTAATTATTCGTTTTGGCGCATCTGCATGGGAAATCCCTTTGCCTGATCCTAGCTGCTGCTCTGCAACTCTTACGTCCTGGAGCATCTCAATCTTCTCGATCAGATCCTCATATTCCACAACACCCATCAACACTACAGCGCTTTTCCCGTGGCTAGTGATCACCAGCGGCCTCTTCGTCTGCTGGACTTGCTTAATATATCCCGTCGCATTTGCCCTGAACTCCGAGAGCGGCTTTATATCCTCGTCCAACTTCAGTCGTTGCATAGACACCTCCTTGGTCTTCTTATTGTACAAACGATAGTACCATAAAGGAACAGGTGCTTCAATTTTATTTTCTCTGTAGAGTATGCTTTTGGCGATAGAAGGGTGCCCTAAGCGTCAGTCCGCCGGAGTCTGATGTCAGAACTGTCCGGTATGTAGCGTAACTCAACTGCATGTGTAATCTGTTCTTCACTGTGACATTGTCACAGACAATTCTTTCTTGTCCCGATATACTCAAATCAGAAAAAAAAGCAAATCGAAAGACGGGAGGTAAATATGAAGAAGAATGAAGGGACAATCGACAGGGTTCTCAGGTTACTGGTCGGCCTGGGATTGATTTCTTACGCAGTTTTCGGAGGGTCAGCATGGGGATATATAGGAGTGGTTCCTCTATTGACCGGCATCATCGGCTTATGCCCGCTATACGGCATACTGGGCATGTCCACTTGCGGGAAATGTGCGAGCACCAAAACAGGCGGCGGCTGTGCCTGCGGAACAAAGAAGTGACATCCTCCCCTGATTGAAATCAGGGGCATCCCCTGAAGACAACTCAGGTTCCGCGCTTGGCGCTTTGCACTAGCAGACTGATTGCGGCTCATGTGGCAACTCCGGAGTGTCCTGAAGATGCTCACAAGTCTTGCCTTCCACGGTAGGTTCCCCATCCGTGGTACTTTGTCCCCGCGCCTGTAGAGGTTGACGCTTCCAGGAGGACTCTGAAGCCGGGATGACCTCCGACTCGCACAGATGGCTTTCGCCACGCAGTGCCTTGTCCTCTCCACGTCTGACGAAGACCTGCCCGGCCTCCGGAGAGTGTGACCCCGCTCCCAGGGTAAGACTTGCAAATCCGAATGCTATGATTGCTACGATATTGGCCGCTAAATGGTCACGACCGGCAGTAAGCCCGCATGCCGGACAGTGGTGGACCCTGTCTGAAAGTTCCTTCGGGACAGGTGCACCACAGGTGCAGGTCTGTGAGTTGCCGCCGTTCTCCGTCTGGTTTGGCTCCGCAATGTAACGTTTGTTACCAAGCTTGCTCTTGAGCAGGAGCTTTTGCTTGTGGATTGCCCGATCGGAAGCCACTTTCGCAAGCTTCCGGTTGCGGATCATAAAACCCACGGAATGCTCCTCTACAGCTACCTTGCGGTACCGATTCGAAATAACTGAAGCATTCTTCTTGTGGTGATGGTCCCTGATGCGCTCTATCTTGGTATGTATCTTGGCAACAACCTTGATCTGGGCCTTCAGCCGGTTGGAATAGGGGATGTCCTTGAGTGCTGAGATTGGCCGACCGGCAGCTTTCGCCAGTTCAACCTGATTCTTGTACCCAAGTTCTCTCGTTTCAAACTGCCTGGACAGTTTCTTTTGTGCAGACCGGAGTCCTCTGCGGTAATCGTACCAAGCTTTTGGCGGATCGTACTTGATGCCTTCGGAATCTGTCAGCAAGGCAGTCAGTCCGGTGTCTGCCCCAGCGTCAGGACGAAAGTCCGAAGAGGTAAGCATATCCAGAACATCTTTCTCCTGGGCCTCGGCTGTAACTACGCAGTGCCATCTGCCCTGCTTGAACTTGATCGTAACGGTTTTGGGTTTCCCCTTGACCTTGCGGTAGTCGAACAGCCGAAACTCTCCGAGGCCCGAAAGGTGCAGCTTGCCGTTTTTGATTTTTGCAGCAGGACCGTATTGCGGGAAGGTGATGCTGCGGTACTTCTTTCGCTCGATGAACTTGGGCGGGTGGACATCAGTCTTCCCTTCTTTGAGAGCTTCGAAGAACCGTTTATACCCTTCAGCAACTCTAACAGCCACATTCTGTCTGACCTGGCTGTGGACTTTAGAGAGTGCGGTGTCATGCAGGACGTATTCGTGAATGGCTGTATACTGGTCTGGTTGGGTGAGATAGTGAATGTCCGTCACACCTTGCTGCTTAAGAAGCTTATTCGCTGTACGGTTGTCAGCGCGATCGGCAACCAGGTCATTGCGCAGTCGCCAGCAAGCGCCGACCCACATCCACAGCCGGTCAGCCTGCTTTGCGCTTACCTCCATGGGGAAATCAAACGCACGGGTGACTACAGTATGTTTCGGCCTCTTGGTGCGCTTAGCACGCGTATGTGTAGGTGTATCGTTAGATAACTCGCGCATCTTCCTATCTAAAAGCAATTCCGGACGTTTGTCAAGAATAAGAACTGTAATAACCAACAGCGGCGCTTTCATCCCGGCAATCAATTACCGGGAATTCCCGCTTTATGTCTTAAACGAAGAAAAATTGAGAGGACGGGTTTTAGATATATAAAACCGTCCTCTCAATTTTACGGCCTATCTTTGATCTACGTGCATTAGAGACCCTGTCCTTTAGGCCAGGGCGAAACGTTTTTGACTTTCAGCTAAAAGAGTTTTGGTATAACCTAATAGTGTGGGCCTTTTTGTATGACGCTTCCATATCTTTTCCCGTACTTTTCCCTGTATTTTCCCCTTGCTAATAGTATCATCTTATGATACTATCTATATGTGTCTGCCAAACATCACAAAACACTGGCACTGATCTTCGAAAATCCGGTCAGGTCGGATGTTAATTGGTCAGACATTATCGCATTGCTGGAGCACATAGGTGCTGAAATAAGCGAAGGAAAGGGATCGAGAGTCCGAATTGCTCTCAACGGCATTAGGGCGGTTTTCCACCGTCCGCACCCGGGCAAGGAAACCGACAAGGGAGCGCTCAAGTCAATGCGCCGTTTCCTTGTCCAGACAGGAGTAAAATCATGATTGAATACAAAGGATACACAGCAAAGGTTGAGTTTGATGATGAGGCAGAGATCTTTCACGGCGAAGTGATTGGCATCAAAGATGTAGTAACCTTCCAAGGGAAAACTGCTAAGAAGCTTAAGAAGGTCTTCAGGGAATCAGTAGACGATTATCTCGCCTTCTGTGAGGAACGTGGCGAGGCCCCTGATAAGCCCTTTACTGGGAAGTTTGTCGTTCGCATTTCACCTGAATTGCACAAAAAGATTTATCTGTCCGCTAAGCTTTCTAATAAAAGCATTAACGCATGGCTGAATCAGAAGCTTGATCGCGTTGTTAATGAAGAACTGGAACAGTGTGGAGTCTCATCGCGTGCTTGATGCGCCATGTTTTGCTTAATTGTAGTTGCCATTACTTAACCTGACGGACATTGTACGATAAAGTCTGATTCTTGGCAGCTTGTGAGAGTTTCTTCCATGAATGTTCTCAATAACAATGGGTTGTCCAATGTTTGAGCACCGACTAACTGTTATTTTGAATGTTCTCTAGGTATGATAGTTTTCATTTCTACTCTTGACAACTGACAAAACCTTGACGCACCCACAAGTCTACGTTTCGGGATATCCCCCAGAGTGTTTAACGGCAATTTTTTCTGATATCAATATTGTGGCATAGGACTTGAGGATAGTGGATGCCAGAAACTTGACAAAGCGACTTGTGGACTATGTAACAGGATATTTGTTTGCTATCATTAATAATATTTATTGCCGAGCTTGTTGGAAATAAAATCATTTACGAGACGATCCGATGCTTTTACTAGATATATAAGATTTATCTGAATATTGGAAAAAAGAGTGAGGGAGGCTGATATGTTCAAAAAGACGGGACTTGGAGCCATCGCTATAGCCTTGGCGCTATTTATTTTGTCAATAAACATTGTATTTGCAGAGCAGGGAGAAGTACCCGTGTTAAAGCAGCTGCTTCAATACAGAGCTGGCGGGCATATAATAGGGTTTATGCCGGACAAGGTTTATTTTGCAGCTCCGGATCACGCTTTGAGTATGGAGTTTATTGATGGCAGCGGTAAGGAACCCCACGAGATAAACTCAAGCGGAATGGGTGACGTTAAGGGGCCAAAGTATATTGGTCGAGTAGAGTACAAAAATTTGTGGCCTGGGATAACCCTGAGGTATGAAAAGACAGATCGAGGCATTGTTGAGAGCACTTATCTAGTAGATGCTGGCGCAGATGTAAATAAGATAAGGCTTAAATACAATGTGCCGGTGACATTACGAACTGATGGTACCTTGAAGTTCTCGGTTAGCAATGGTTATCTGACTGAGAGTAGACCTGTAGCATGGCAGGAAATTAATGGGAAGAGACAGGCGGTCGATGTCGTATTTAGTGTAAGGGATGGGATGGCAGGCTTCCAGGTCAGCAAGTACGACAGGACACTCCCGTTGGTCATCGATCCAACATACCAGTACGAACCGAACTACGACTGGCATACCTTTTACGGGGCACCAAGTGGTATTTATGACGGCGATGTGTCAGCCAGTGGCATAGCCATAGACGGCAGTGGCAATTTATATTTGACAGGGGTTAGTTATGCCGACTGGGGAGGATCCCCGTTGAATGCATTCAACGGCAATTTGGATTGCCCTAATTTCTTTATTTTGAAGCTTACCCCCAGTGGAGCCTACGTGTGGCATACCTTTTACGGATCAGGCCAAGGTGATTTTGGTGACTATGCCAATGGCATAGCTGTCGACAGAAGCGATAATGTCTATGTGACAGGATACACTTCCCCTTCCTATACTTGGGTTGGCCCGTCTGGCCAGGCACCCTTGAATCCTAACGGCACCGGTGGTGGGGCTCATCTGTTTATTTTAAAACTCGACGGCAATGGGAACTACCAGTGGCATACCTTCTACGGGAATGGTAGCTTGTATGGTGTAAAGGCCCATGGCATAGCCATAGATGGTGCAAGCGGCAATGTATCGGTAACAGGATATAGTGAAGGCACCTGGAACGGACCTTCCAACGCCACCTACCCGGCAGGTGTCCCCCCTTTGAATACTGTTACCCCCGCGAATATGTTTTCGTTTGATGATATCTTTGTTTTAACGCTCAACAGTAGCGGTGCCTACCAATGGCATACCTTTTACGGTTCTGGTATCGCAGATTGGGCTTATGGCATAGCCATAGACGGAAGCAGTAATATATATTTGACAGGTGGGAGCTTTGACACCTGGAACGGACCTTCCAACTCGACCTACCCGGCAGGTGTCCCCCCCATTAATTCATTTAACGCTTTCTCTGAGGCTACCTTTGTTTTAAAGCTCAACAGCAGCGGTGACTACCAGTGGCATACTTTTTACGGGAATGATGAAGCAGTTGCCAATGCTATAGCCATAGATCAAACAAGCGGCAATGTTGCGGTAACGGGATATAGTTTATATGATGAAAGTCAAGGTTACTGGAACGGACCTTCCAATGTGACCTATCCGGCAGGTGTCCCCCCTTTATATTCCCCTGCCATCCCCGGTACTGACGTTTTTATTCTGGAGCTCAGCAGCAGCGGCGTCTACCAGTGGCATACTTTTTATGGACCAGGGTTGTATGCGAATACTTCAGATACCGATCAGTCCTATTCTATAAGCATAAATAGCAGTGGCGACATCTCTGTTACAGGATGGAGTTATGAAAGCTGGAACGGCCCTGCCGGGCAATCCCCAGCAAATCCCTTTGCTGGAGCAACATCGAATATGTCTATCCTAACTCTGAACAAAAGCGGTGCCTACCAGTGGCATTCGTTTTACGGTTCGGGTACTGGCGATTACACTGAAGGAATAGCAATAGACGGAGGCGGAAATACATATGTGGCCGGATCTAGTAACGCCAGCTGGACCGTCCCGCTGGCTTCAGGTACTTCACCATTGAATCCTTTTGCCGGTCAAAAGGTAAATATGTGTGTCCTTAAGCTGGGGTTAACCGTCTGCTCTGACAGTCCAGCACAGATTGCGAGAACACCAGGCACATATTACAATTCTATACAGCTTGCATATGCTGCGGCCCAAAATGGGGATACAATCCAGTTGCAAGCATTAGGGGAGTGCTATTTTTATGATTTGCCAAGTGGAAATCTGAATTTGAACGGCAATTTTGCTATTACTCTTCAGGGAGGAAACGAATGTGGTTTCCAATCAAATCCAGGATTTTCGATCTTTAATGGTAGCCTTACAATAAGCGGGGGCGCCACTGTAACTATAGAGAATTTGATAATAGCAGGACCCTGCGCGTAATTGAAGATTCTGATAATAAAGATGGCGCTTGAAAGCGAGGAGCATTAGTGCCGGACAAGCGAACAGTAGGGAAAACAGAGATGCGCGATCCTTCTCGGAGCAAACCTGCAGCCTGTACCACTATGCAATGAGAAACGCGTTGACAGCTACTTCAAGACGCCTTTCCAAGCCGTTCTGCTACCCAGACTTTTATAATTGACTGTCTAGGAACTCCCAATCTTCGTGCTTCTTTATCCAGCAAGTGAATCATCCATAATGGAAAATCAACATTTACTCTTTTCTGCTCTTGTGCAGGCCTTCTTGCCTTGGTTATATCAAGAAATTTGGTAATATCTTCTCCTTCATCAAACCTTTTATCAAGGTCCTTAGCTTTCATAGATATCAACCTCCTCTTTTCTGGACCGTCGTACCGAGATAATCCGAACTCTTTCGTATCGATAAGTAATAATTGCCGACCAGTGCCTATCGGATATTTTTCCGATTACTAAAAACCTTTGCTCATCAGCAGTATTCAGTGGAATTTCTATAAAGTCCGGATCATCCCATAACCTTTGCGCTTCATGAAAATCAATGCCGTGTTTCTTCTTGTTGCCTTCACTTTTATTGCTATCGAACTCAAAGAGCATGGTATATTTATTATACCTCAAATATACATGCAATCACGAAGTAATTGAAGATCTTTTTTAGGAGCATCGCGGGCAGTTGTCAGAACTTCCCAGTGTGCAGCATTACCAAGTTACAAGCTTCGAGAACTTCTATCCCTGCCGCTCGAAGGCGGTCGTATTCATCGGGATTTTCTGTGCCTGGATTGAAAATAATGCGTCTTGGTCTGATTACTACAGCTTCGTCGAGGACCTGCGCCTGTCGTGAAGGTCGGATATACATTGTAACCGTATCGATTCTGTCGGGGACCGAAGCGAGGGTCGGGTATGCTTTCCTTCCGAGGATCACTTTCCGCGAGGGGGCAACAGGGATTGGATTATGCCCGTGCTCCATGAGCATTCGCATTGCGAAATTGGAGTAGCGCTCATCTTTAGGGCTAGCACCCACGACAGCTACATTTTCCATCTGCATTACCTATCCTATTTGCATTCTCTGTTTATCCAAAAAAACTGCACCTACAGCGCACACATAGTCTGCAAAGTTTCCGTCGACGCTCCACTCGAGGTCCAGATTCAGGCTTGTCTGCACGAGTCCAACCACGTTTACGCCCAGTGACTCCAGGCTGTATATCAAGTTGTCCGGATTGCGGCAATCACTGCTGCCGCTCTCCGCAGAACACTCCTCGCATGCCTGGCAGGGACCCGAACCGGCTACTTGCAATCCTTTGCTCCGATTGGCCAGCAGGATTTCGACAAGTAGACTTTTGACCTTCCTGAAGCACTCACGATATCTTTCCTCAAACGGCAGATGGCTGAAATATTCGAGCGGGAGCCTCAGACAGACAACCTTGGCTGTATTTGCGTTGCCTGCATATTGCCGCAGGGCCGGGCTGAAGGGAGGGCATGCCAGGTTTTTCCCGTGTTTCTTGCAGGCCTCACAGCCAAGTTTGTAGTGATCACCCTGGTCGACTTCCAATGTCGGAATAAGACGCTCGTAGCGCTCGACATAAAATACAGCGCCAGATTCATCGATGTGCTCATCGATTTCTACTTTCACATTTTCGGTCATATCAGATTGCATGACGCCAATATTACGCCCCGCCGGCCTTTGCCATGCTCAGCGCCTGGCCGATGGCTGGGATGAAATCTTTTTTCCGCGAGAGGACTCGCGGCAGGATGCAGGTGTCGTCTTTGATCTTTACGCCGAACGCCTTCTCCACAACCCAAGTTTCGCCCTTTAGCAAAACACGCTCTTGCTGCGAGGTCAGGGGATTCGTTACGAGCAAGGCCGTCAGATCGTAGCTGTTTGCAGCGCGTATGCGTTCCAGCTCATCGAGAAGTTCCGACTCTCTCAGGTCGATCTGCTCGCAGTCCAAGACCATCATCTGGCTGACGCCCAGTTTCTTACCGCCTATCAGGAATTCTTTGAAGTCGGCGTTGATAAGTTCGGCAGCGCTCTTACCCTCTATGTTTATGCTTGCGTGAAGGAGTTCCTTCCCGTATTTCTTTATTGTAACACCGGCCAGTTCAGCCAGGTGCTCAGCCATCAGGCGGTCACGTTCTGTCGTGGTGGAAAGAGTCAGGATCAATGTATCTGAAAGAATGCCCGACAGAAGCAGTCCTGCGATCTCTGGCGGTATTCGCACCTGGTGAAGGGTCATAATGCTTGCTACAACGGTGCATGTACTTCCGACCGGATCGTTGTATACGAAGATAGGCGCCACGGTCGAGATGTCGCCTACCCGATGATGATCGATGATTTCGAGGATTTCGGCATCTTCTATCCCATCCACAGCCTGTGATATTTCGTTATGGTCCACAAGGATCGCCCTTTTCCGGACCGGATCCATCAGGTCGGTACGAGTGACGAACCCGATGATCCGGTTTTCACTGTCTACGGCAATGGCTGAACGATAGTCCGACTCGCGTATCAGCTTGCGGAGGCTGGCTATGTCCGTCAAAAGACCCACTGTCGGGCAATCAGCGCTCATGATGGAGGAGACAGGCTCCGACATGGTCAGGATCTGAAGTGTAGCAAAGGCAGTATGCGGAGATGACAGAATGAGAGCTCCACATTTTTCGGCGGCAGAGACAATGTCCTTGTCGACCGGCAGCCCGTCAGTTACGATCAGGGCGCAGCAGCCCGCATGGATGAGCTCCATCTGGATATCACTCTGATCGCCAACCACTACAACTGCCCCCGGAGATACTCTGTTGAGCATGGTTGCCTTCTGCATGGCTGCAACAAGGACCTTGCCCGTAAGGACGCTGGCATTCCTGGTGTTGCTTATCACCCTGCAATTGAGGGTTTTGACCAGGATATCCAGTTCTATCGGGGCCTTGGAAAGGTCAGTGAATCCGACACTGTCCATATAATGCTGCGCAATATCACGGAGTCCGACGATCCCGGCCAACCTGCTGTCGTCATCAACCACAGGGACCGTGCGGACGCCGGTATTATTCATTAAGTCAGCCAGGGCATGCACGGATTCACGGGTATGAATGACCACCGGTTTTTTCATATCCAAGTCGCTGACTGTAGGGGTAAGACTCTCTATTTCGTTAGGGAACGGAACCCCGAACCGGTCAAGCACGAATTTCGTCTCTTCGTTAAGCTTTCCTGCCCTGCCGGGGGCAAATAGAAACCGCTTGTCCGTCAGATTCTTGAAATGTGAATATGCTATGGCAGCACACGTCGAGTCCGTATCGGGATTCTTGTGGCCGACCACATAAACGATTTTTGGCTGTTCCATAAGTGTATGATCCTTATAAAAATAGACTGCCGGGTTTTGCTCCCGGCTAGCTTTAATTTATCCCAGAATCATTCCGGGGTCAAGCATTGCTATTGCGATTTAATAATGTGGGATGACGGATACTACGTTTTTGCCCTCAGGGCATCAACTTCCTTTTTGTATTTCTCATGGATCATGTCGCGATCAAAATCTTCAAATGCCCTTAGCATGCTCTCCTGCTCCTCATAGCTCAGGTATTTCTCGGTGCTAGGGAAGAAGAGCTTATCTTCCTTTGCTATGTGCACCGGATAGAATTTGACCAGCGTGTCCAGCTTTTCTTTAATGGTCTTCAGCGCTGTCCGTCTGCCGCCAAGATACTCCATCTTAGCCTGGACCAGCTCGGTCACAAGCTTTCTGGCATATATGTGTTCGTCCGCCAGCTCGCGCATCACTTTCTCATCTTCTGCATTCATGTTCTTGGTTGCAAGGACCTTGAACATTATATCTTCTTCTTTGCCGTGATGTGTCCTGTCAGCGTAAGTCTTTATGAAATCCACGACGGTATCGATAAAGACTGGATCTACCTTATCTTGCACTCCGATTGTATATGACTGCTTTTTAACAATGTCTAGCATCTTCTCGATTAATCGGTGCTCTATCATGAGCGGACCTCTGGGTTTCATAGTAGAATCTCCTCTTCTATTGTTGTTACGAATTGCCGCTCCATGAGATGGTCGAAGGCTTGATTGCGTTAGCTATCCAGTATCGATCTTGTTGGCAATCATGTGCATCTTTTTATTGATGCCCTCATCCCACAGGCTTCCAGGCTTAGCCAATCAGCTTAATGGAATGCCATCATCATAAGTCTTTGGACTACTGTCAAGTAGATTCAATCTATCATCTTCAATAAATCTGAAGCCCTTATAATCTTGATCGTCTTGTATACACCGACATCACAAAGGTGCTTATCTCCGCTGACTATAAAATCTGCCGATGCTGATAGGGCGCACGCAATAAACATGTCATCATCGGGGTCTTTGCAGACTTTGCCCACCTTGTCGGAAGGCCCGGCTATCTCAAAGAATGGGAGAACCTCTTTTTCAATGATCGACGTTATCTCATCTCTTGTGAGCTTGAATTTGGGGTACTCAAGGACAGTTCTAAATTCATCGAAGGTCTCTCTTGAGACAACAGGTACAATCTTGCCCCCTTTCCACAAATCGACTATTCCGGCCAGTTCACCTTTAAAGAGAATTGATGAAATAAGAACATTTGTATCGAGGACTATTCTTATTAGCTTTTTTTCTTTCTTGCCCACCTGACCGCCTCTGCGACATCGCTTTCATTAATGCCCAGCTTCACCATCTTGTCACGTATATCTCCGAGGGTCATATCGACCGGGGTTATTTTGACCGGCATAAGGACTATCTTTTTGTCCTTCACCGAAACGTCGAAGTACTCGGTGTCTGGGAATGCCTTAACGATCTCCTTTGGAAGCGTAAGCTGGTTTTTAGACGTTTTTTTAGCAAGCATTTTTCCTTACCTCCTTACAATAAGGATACATTATATAGCTGCTATTTGCAAACAACAAGGTTGTTAGTGGCAGGCATATTCTGGAAAACTCAGGTTATCATCAACGCGCAAAGTGAGTTTTGAATGCATAGAACACTCCTTTATTCATATATATTACTATGCAAATATAGGTCTTTTGCCAATACAAGACCTGCTATTATTTATTTCCCTGCTACCATTTGTTCCGAAGCAAACCTACTGCCCCAGCAATAGCGTCTTTTGGCAGGAGAAAGCCTCATTGAATTTGCCAGACTCAAGTTACTCGTTGTTGACAAGATGCAAATCATTAATTACAATGTAATTATGATAGTTTTTGAATGGAACGAAAACAAAAATACTGTCAACAAGAAGAAACATCATATTCCATTTGAAGAGGCACGAACAGTTTTTGTCGATGAAGTAATAAGAATTATTTTGCGCGCAAGGCAATCGCCATGGAGCAGAAGACCTATTGGGGGAGGTGAATGATTTGAGAAAAGAATATGATTTTTCAAAAGCTCGTAAGAACCCCTATGGCGGGGCTCTAAAACGTCAAGTGACGATACGACTTGACGACGATACTGTGACGTATTTCAAGGGGCTTGCTGCAGAAGCGTGCATACCATACCAGACTCTGATCAACCTATATCTAAGAGATTGCGCGGCGTCAGGCAGAAAGCTTACTATGGAATGGAAGCTGAAGAAGGATAAAAGATGTGCCTGAGCATGATCACAAGCACCTAAAGTCATAAGCTGTTCAGGTTGCAGATTGATAGGAATTTGTGACAGCTTCGCAGAAGATTGCATGGCACGGTTAATCGGAATGCACGGTCAGAAGGAGATTAAATGATATTAAAACAGTTTCATCTTGAAAGTTTGGGGCATGCATCGTATTTTATTGGCGCTGAATCCACAGGAGAGGCCCTGGTGCTCGATGCCAGGCGTGATGTCGATATCTATTTCGACGAGGCCCGCAGTCATGGCATGAGGATAAGGTATGCGGCAGACACCCACCAGCACAACGATTATGTTTCTGGCATTAAAGAGATTGCTGCCCGCACCGATATCGAAATCCTTGCGAGTTCAAGCGCAACACTTGGATATGACGCAAAAAAAATGAACGATGGCGATAAGATTGAGATGGGCGAGGTAGTGTTGGAAGTGCTCCACACTCCGGGGCATACACCTGAGCATATGTGCCTGCTTGTAACGGACCTTTCGCGTGGAACGGAACCCGCACTTTTGTTGTCCGGGGGACTACTTCTGGTCGGAGATGTGGCAAGACCCGATCTTTTTGGAGGCCCTGCAATGGCGGGCGCCAATGCACTTCATCTCTTTCATTCTCTTCACGACAAGGTCATGAGCCTGCCCGATCACGTTGAGGTGTATCCTACCCATGTCGCCGGTTCGCTCTGCGGAGGGAACATCGGAAGTCGCCTCACGACCACCATCGGGTACGAGCGGAGGCTGAATCAATCGATAAAAGACATGGACGCTGAACAGTTTATCGCAAACGCCATAAAGCCGGAGAAGCTCCCATCCGTGCCTCCTTACTGGAGACACATGCGCAAACTAAATCAGGATGGAGCACCCCTTCTCGGTGTTTTGCGTGAGCCGCCTGCGTTGAATGTTACTGACTTCGCCCACCTCCGCTCCAAGGGGATGCCCGTCCTTGACTGCCGGTCGCCTGAGGCTTTCTCTGCTCATATCCGGGGTGCTCTCAATGCCGGTGCCGGATCCAGCTTTCCCACATGGGCCGGTACCGTGCTGCCGTTCGGCGAACCTTATCTTTTGGTAATCGAGAACCCCAAGAACCTCTGGGAAGTATGCTGGCAGCTGTTGCGTATCGGCTACGATCTGCCGAGCGGTTGGCTTGCTGGCGGGATGCTTACGTGGCGTGCTTCCGGAATGCAGATTGTCACGATGCCCCAACTGACAGTTTGGGACCTCAAGGATGAGCTGGAACGTCAAAAAGACTTGCTCGTTGTTGATGTGCGTCAGCCGCGTGAGTGGGCAGCCGGACACATCGAAGGTGCCATTCACATCCCCGGGGCGGAGGCTCCAGACCGGCTCGATGATATCCCGCGCGATAAGCCTATTGCAGTGGTATGCGGCAGCGGATACAGGTCTTCGGCAATTGCGAGCCTCCTCAAAAATAAAGGCTATGGAAATGTGAGCAATGTCCTGGGTGGAATGGGTGCCTGGAAAAAGTCGAGGTTCAAGACTGTAAGATGATATGCTGCACGATGTGGATTCGCTGCTAAATTCGGACACCATTCCAATTTAGTCCTGGCATCCGGCGTCGGGCCGTGCGGTGCTGATGCGCCTGAGCTCATCTACGTGGCGGTAATTTCGCCACCTCCACGTAGAACAACTGGGTTCTCTATCAATTTAACCTTAGTTTTCCTTCATTGTATTTGTGAATTAGCATCGATATGAGCGATTGATACGGTAGCCCTTCTTCAATTGCCTTGGCCTGAATTTTCTTCAAATCTCGTTCTGTCAGTCGGATGTTTATCCGCTTTTGCTTATTAAGACTATAGCGCGCGTATTTCTCGTATTGCTTCTTTTCCTGCTTGGTAAGATCGGAAGCCCATTCCTCATTTTCAATTGAGTTCGCCAATTCCATTTCGTCTTTATCCAAATATTTCGCCCTTTTCATAGCTTGCCTCCTAAAAGGCAGGCTCGCGCAACTGATGTCCCACCTGTTGAAAGCTGCACCCAATGGAAATGGTGATATCCTCTCGTAGTCAGAGACTACGAGCATCCTGGTAGTTCAGGACGCAGGTTCGTGCAGACACCCTTCGGTTTTTGCCCGATGAAGGATTCAACAGGAGTCGGGCAATACTGAGGCATTGAAGCGCTCTCAGGCTGTACCACACAGCAAACTGGTAGATATTCAGAAAATTAAGAGTCGAGTTGATGTCCCGCTCTATGGTAAAACCACACACTGGACAAGCAAAAGTTCGTACTGAGGGCGATAAGCCCTCTGCTATAACGTGTCCGCAACAAGAACAAGTCCTCGTAGTGCCCCGCTCATTGAATTTCTTGACCTCTTTGCAACGCAGTACAGCTTTGTAAGAGAGGTATCCAACAAGTGTCATAATCGGGTTATTGTTCTGGACTTGCCGGTTGATGCGCTTGTCTATGAATTTGTAGCCTGTGTCAGCCAGTGTTTGGCTCTTATCCCAGTCCCCGACATGGAACCCAATCACATCCGGGTGGTCGGTCAGAATCCGGTTTGCAACCTTGTGAAGATAATGCTTGCTTTGCCCTTCAACCCTAGCATAGATCTTCCGTATTTTAGAGTCCAGTCGTCGCCGCTGCTTGGAACCACGATCCTTCTTGTCACGCCTGGATTTAAGCTGGTCAATCAGGATGTAGTGTTTAAGATTCAACTGCCGCAAAGGGTTGATGTCATATTCATGAATCGTTCCATCTGTTTTGATGCCAGTTAGCGCTGTTTTACAGCCCGGGTCGAAATACAGCAAGTGGACGGGCTCTCTTGTAAACGGATTGTACGCAATGGGAAGAGGGCAGAAGGATTCCGGAGACAATGCTGGCACCTGTCCCGCCATCTCCCTACTGACAGTCTCCGCATCTGCACAAGATACTTCATGCGTGAAGCTCGCGCTCCAAGCCTTGGATACTTTGTCATAGGCAATAGTGACTGTTTTGATAGTATCTGATGCGTAATCAATCTTCGGAAGTTCAATCTCGATCCACTCAGCCTTGTTCTTGCCATGTGCGAGTCGCAGTGTGTTGCCGACAATCTCAAAAGAAATACCCTGTTGGGGATATTTCTGCGTGAAGAAATACTTGTACGATTTGAATCGGGGCGGGCCAACTCCGCCATCTCCCTGCTTCTTTTTCGTAACGTACATACGCCACGCTCCGGTGAGCGACTTGACTACTTCCTGCAAGGTCTGTGAGCAAGGTTCTTTTAGCCGTGGACAGTCTTTCTTAAGCTCCGGCAGCATCTTTTTGAGAGCATAGTAGCCCAGATGGTTGCGCTGTTTTTCATCGTTCAGAATGTTCCAGACATCCTTGCAGGTGTAAGACGTCTGCCACAGTAGATCTATGGCTGATTTTGCTGGCTGGATACACACTTTATGTGTTATATACATGTCTTATTATACCATAGTGAACTTGTGTTCACCAAGCGAAAGAGGTACAGTGAAAACACGCTTTCATCTCGGGATTAAAATGCCCGAGGATTCCCGCGCACTATCCTAAAAATATCGGAACGTAATCTCGCTTAACGATGAGATACAGATTTAACGAATTGAGCAATACACCCCGACCCTGTCTACGCTGCTTGCACGGATCCAGTCCAGAGTGTCTCGGGTGCGATATCGATATTACCAGGCCATATCACAGTACCATATTGAACAGATGCCTTGAAGAAAAGCGGGGAATTTAGAAGTTTGACAAAAGGCTTTCTATCAAAAAAAGGAGTCATGTCAAATACGCGCTTTTCCCCATTTTCAAAAACGAGTTCTAATGTGTGGTTGTCACGAGTTTTTACGCTGATGACATCAAGTAATATATCCATGATACCCTCCTCTTATTGAAGCGGCGCGATACGAAACGGTTCATCACCGTTAACAGCAAGTTCCCAGTCCGCCATCAACTCATCCCTGTGAATATCGATCCAGACCTGCACCATCCTAAGTTGACGAGCAGGAAATTCTCCGGCAAGGAGTCGGCCATCTTCAATCGCTACCGACGCTTTTTCCCCTTGGTATCGCACATGAATGTGTGGCGCGTGGTGTTGTGCAACATCTCCATAAAAAATTGAAACTATAATCCCGAAGAACATCGAAATTGTTGGCATATGCTCTCCCATTTCTAGAAATTATACCATTTTACCTGTAGTGGGAGTCTTTGCAATTGTTACTTTCTTTGAAAACAGGGCTAACCACTTCTTGACCCCAAATCTTCTTCCCAACCCGTTTTTGTCTTTCCCAAAAAGCCTGATTGCACAAAGTACGACCGCAGGGTCACAGAGTTGAGAGATTAATGTGATATCCTCTCGTAGTCAGAGACTACGAGCATCCTGGTAGTTCAGGACGCAGGTTCGTGCAGACACCCTTCGGTTTTTGCCCGATGAAGGATTCAACAGGAGTCGGGCAATACTGAGGCATTGAAGCGCTCTCAGGCTGTACCACACAGCAAACTGGTAGATATTCAGAAAATTAAGAGTCGAGTTGATGTCCCGGTCTATGGTAAAACCACACACTGGACAAGCAAAAGTTCGTACTGAGGGCGATAAGCCCTCTGCTATAACGTGTCCGCAACAAGAACAAGTCCTCGTAGTGCCCCGCTCATTGAATTTCCTGACCTCTTTGCAACGCAGTGCAGCTTTGTAAGAGAGGTATCCAACAAGTGTCATAATCGGGTTATTGTTCTGGACTTGCCGGTTGATGCGCTTGTCTATGAATTTGTAGCCTGTGTCAGCCAGTGTTTGGCTCTTATCCCAGTCCCCGACATGGAACCCAATCACATCCGGGTGGTCGGTCAGAATCCGGTTTGCAACCTTGTGAAGATAATGCTTGCTTTGCCCTTCAACCCTAGCATAGATCTTCCGTATTTTAGAGTCCAGTCGTCGCCGCTGCTTGGAACCACTATCCTTCTTGTCACGCCTGGATTTAAGCTGGTCAATCAGGATGTAGTGTTTAAGATTCAACTGCCGCAAAGGGTTGATGTCATATTCATGAATCGTTCCATCTGTTTTGATGCCAGTTAGCGCTGTTTTACAGCCCGGGTCGAAATACAGCAAGTGGACGGGCTCTCTTGTAAACGGATTGTACGCAATGGGAAGAGGGCAGAAGGATTCCCGAGACAATGCTGGCACCTGTCCCGCCATCTCCCTACTGACAGTCTCCGCATCTGCACAAGATACCTCATGCGTGAAGCTCGCGCTCCAAGCCTTGGATACTTTGTCATAGGCAATAGTGACTGTTTTGATAGTATCTGATGCGTAATCAATCTTCGGAAGTTCAATCTCGATCCACTCAGCTTTGTTCTTGCCATGTGCGAGTCGCAGTGTGTTGCCGGCAATCTCAAAAGAAATACCCTGCTGGGGATATTTCTGCGTGAAGAAATACTTGTACGATTTGAATCGGGGCGGGCCAACTCCGCCATCTCCCTGCTTCTTTTTCGTAACGTACATACGCCACGCTCCGGTGAGCGACTTGACTACTTCCTGCAAGGTCTGTGAGCAAGGTTCTTTTAGCCGTGGACAGTCTTTCTTAAGCTCCGGCAGCATCTTTTTGAGAGCATAGTAGCCCACACGTTTGCGCTGTTTTTCATCGTTCAGAATGTTCCAGACATCCTTGCAGGTGTAAGACGTCTGCCACAGTAGATCTATGGCTGATTTTGCTGGCTGGATACACACTTTATGTGTTAGATACATGTCTTATCATACCATAGTGAACTTGTGTTCACCAAACGAAAGAGGTACAGTGAAAACACGCTTTCATCTCGGGATTAAAATGCCCGAGGATTCCCGCGCACTATCCTAAGGTAGTGATGATGATAGTCAGTATAAATACAAGTATCTTTCTTCATATTCAATTGTATTTTGCACTTCGTACAATCTTCCCCGATTCAGTTGCCAACAATTCCACAGTCTCGGTGCCCTCTGGGATTTCAGCTAACGCCTCACCAACTGTGTCTTTTATGACAGAATCCAGAGCTCTGGCACCGTATGCCGAGGTCTCTACCCTTCTGCGTATGGCAGCATAGACATTCTCCCTTACAGTCACGGCGATTCCAAATCCCTCATACCTGCCTATGATTTCTGCTACACGCTTTATCAAGATTCTATTGAGCATGTTTTGATTCAGAGGCTGATAGAAGAGTATTTTGTCTATCCTGCCAAGAAACTCTGTCCTGAAGAATTGACCCAGCAGGCCCCGCTTCTCCTCGTTTGAACGCATCCACAATTCGCCCGCTTGATCAGAAAGAAGATTCGTAGTCATTATGATCACGGTGTCCCGGAAGGAAACCCTGATCGAGGAAGCCGCGTCCTGCAGTTCCCCATCGTCAAAGAACGACAGCAAGGCATCGAAAACCTCTGGATGGGCTTTTTCAACTTCGTCTAGAAGCACGACGCAGCTTCCAAGTTCGCTCACTTCCTGTGTTAACTCGCCGGCGGTATGGTGATCACCAAATAGGCGCCGTGCATCAGCAGGGTGCTTTAGCTCGCCCATATCCTTCTTGATTAGCCTGCCATTAAACAAGTGCTGCGCCAGTGCACGCGCTGTTTCGGTCTTGCCTACTCCGGAAGGTCCGGAGAGCAGGAAAATGCCAAGTGGCCTCTTGTTGTTTGGCAATGCCCCGGAGGCGGCAACCTTAAGATGTCCGCATATCTCCAGGATGGCAGCATCCTGCCCTACGACCTGGTCCTGCAAATACTCTATCATCCCTGCAGTCAGCTTTGGATCTATTGCGCTTCTGTTGATTTTAATGTTATTACTCTTTACAATTTTCCCCTTACTGTCCGTGAGTGAAAATATAACGTTACCTGCCTTGACCGTGATAGCCATGGTCAACCCTCGCAGGGACCGTCTTCCATCCAACATGAGGAAGTTTTCTACAATAGTCGTGAAGGCATTTTTAATTCCTCTGAATCCCTCCGTCGGGTCGATGAGCGTGCAGAGTGCTTTTATGCTCCCTTCAGCTACAGACATCTGGGAATCCTTTGCCTTACGGTCGACCATGTCGCCGAGTATCTCTGCAGATGCTGCCCGCGTGATAGGTCGATAGGGTATGATGTAATTCACTCTGCCGATGAATTCCGGCGCGAATATCCTGGTAGCGGCACCTTCGGCAGTCCGTACGGTGTAGTTTTTCAATATTGCCCGAACTTTTTGGGGTGTCAGTGCGCTCAATTCTGCCGAGCGCTCCGGCATCGCATTGGAAGTCATTATGATAAAACAGTTATCTGCTGTAGCGGTCCGCCGGATGGCGTCTTTTACGGGCAATCCCTCGATGAATTGAAGCAGGGTTTTCAGTATGCTCGGATGCACTTTCTCTATCTCATCGAGCAGCACGACGCACGGTGACTTCTCAAGGAGATCACTGACCAAATTGCCACCCTGCTCAGAGCCGACGTATCCCTGCGGCGACCCAAGCAGTCTAGATGCTTCGTGCGAGGACGTAAACTGGTTCATATCGTAGCGGGCGAGACGCCCTTCAAAGAATATGTCTGCGACTTTCCTGGCTGTTTCCGTCTTGCCGACCCCGGTAGGCCCAAGGAGCAGTGATACGCCGACAGAGCGTTTGCCCCCATCCATTTCCTTTAGCACGCTGATATTCTGTTTCAGCGCTTCTTCCTGTCCGTAGAGTGAGCGCATTAAGGCTGCCTCGCGTTCCGGCGTAACGGAAAGACGGTTTCCAGGTTTGGCCTTTTGCGTGTTCTCTTGTATCGGGGCAGCCTGTGTCTGCTGTTGCATGTGGTTATTGTGCATATAGTTTGGTCGCTCCTGACTTTTGGATGCATTTAAAAACAGGTACGTCAGGGTTATCGCATTTCCGATCATCCAGGACCAGACCATATAGCTCAGGCAGTTGTCGCTGGTGAACCTGACCGCGTCTGCCAGTCTGAAAGCCTGTGCCCCGTCCAGTGGCGGCCCCTGATATTTCTCTATGTAAGGCATGAGAACCATGTACATTACGATAAACCCGTTGAAGGCAGCCCCGTACAGCCGGCCATTCCATGCGCGTATGACTCGCATTGGCCGGAAGACTACATAAGACAAGCCTCCGACAAAGGCAACTCCGCTAAAGGATTTCACGATCCACCCTACCACCCCTTTAGTAAGACTGCCTTTGAAAGCCAAGGACGTCATGATCGTCTCAAGGACGGCCGAAGCGCTATTGTGGACTCCGATTAACCCTTTGTCGAGCATGCCTGCGTGGTATGCGGTCGGGAAGAGCGCATACGCGGCCACTAATATCGCCACAGGCATTACCGCAAGGCTCAGCTTTGGCCCCCACCACCTCATGAGGTAGGTGCAGATAACCGGTATAAGCGTTATCGTTGCCATGGCAATGACGGCTTCCGAGGCGCCTGCATAGAATCTTGTGCTAAGGAGTCGAGTGTAGTTTACGAGCAGTGCGGCAGAGGCAGCCTGCACGCATGTGATAGCTAGCCAGTGATACCGCACCGAATCCGAAAGCCTGCTGCCATCATAGGTACCCTGCCGAGTCCATCCGGCGAGTTTAGTAATTGCAGGGCATGCATAGGCAGCCAGGTAGGAGAGTATGAAGACCACAAGGCCCGGCTCGAACATGTCCCATCCTTTTGTAATACATTTGGGTGCAACGGCCGGAATCTGCGAATAGGCCTGATAGAGCGCCACCGGTTCGTTAGTCATGGTAATAAACTGCATCGCCCCGACCTTCCATCCCGCCAGCATGCAAAGTGCTATAAGAATCACTGCTGCTGCCTCGATTACGGCTGGATTGCCTTGATACTTCATTAGTGTTTGAGATTTCATTTATGCCACCTCCAATTGTTTTTTCACCTCATATAAAAACTGTTGTTGATATTTGTCAACAGGGGGAATAGCATTTGTAAAAAATATTTTTGGAGCAAGCAGCTAGACACCCTGCGGATCGGAATTGCATCAAGAGTTAAAGCTATGTGAATAACCAAACTAGGGGTAAATAGATGAAACAGAATGTAACTATTAACCTTGCAAGGAGTTGATCTTACATCTTATACGATGTAAGATTGAATTGAGGCATGGAAAAAAGAAAATGACAATCGGTGTATTGTGAACGAGCACTTGAAAGAGAAGTTACAAAACCCTAAGTTCAAAGAAAATTACGAGCACTTCAAGGTTCTTACTGATATAGCTGTTAAGATCGCTATCGAGAGAGAGAAGCTTAAGCTGTCGCAGGCTGCATTAGCACAGAAAGCGGGGATAACTCAACAGCAGTTGTCACGAATTGAGAATGCTCACGACTATCAACTCTCAACGCTTTCCAAAGTTCTAAATGCATTAGGAATCTCGTTTGAATTCACAAAAGCGAAGAAGTCTGATACCACTCATTGTTCTCCAGCTATATCTCTTAAATGTGGATGCAAGAAAAAACAGTTTAACCCACCGCCTTAAACGCAGATGACCGGGCAATCCTTTTTGGGTAGGCCCGGTTTTTTGTTCCTACTGAAAATACTTATCTAGAAGATCCAATTGAACAAATAATAATGTCTGTTTTGTCTCGCGAGACATCCAAAGCCGCTATTATAGTCGCATGACTGGGTGCTCAACCCATCTATACCGCGCAATAAACTGATAATATCGTTGGGGTGGAAAAATAACCGATGCAGGGATGAATGATATGAGCAATATTATACTCTTGGATGCAGGCATGCTTATTCATGCTTATGATAAGGACTCAGGAAAACAACATTCCATCGCGTTGGCGCTTGGTGAAGATATGTTGGCTCCTAGTTCCTCGATTCGCATCTTTTTCCGTAAGGATCTCACCTGTTCTTTGATCAACACATTGGTTGCAATAGAATAATTCCCTGACGACACATCTTTTTTCAATTTGGGAAGAAATGATTTGGGTATCTTTGTAAACTGAAGATATTCTTTGATCTCAGTGCCACTTAGCCTGATTTCATCAACCTTTGAGCCGTCATTCGTAAAAAGATTACACAACCAGTCACCGATGTGAATGTAACTGGTCATAGTGGTGATTGGTCCAGCATGGCCAACCAGGCGTGACAAAACAGATACCGCATGAGAAAAGAGTCTCTGATGCTCCTTCTGCTCACCATAGCCAAAGACAAGTTTTTTCAAATTGTCTAAGGAAATATCACTGAAAACCTCTTTGCTCAAAAAATCGGCGCCTTGTAGCATTTCGTGCTTTGCGCCATATACAGCAACATACCACCGAATGAGGAACCAGTTGATGAACGAATGCCTGAAATGGTGGAATGTTGCCTCAGGATTGCTGTCCTTTATGACTTTTGCTACCTTTTTGGAAAATATTTTGATCTCCTTCTCGGGATCTTCTTCCAGCATGATGCAATTTGCAAGCCGTGAGTTGGCTCCGGCCGGAGATGCTTTGGCATTCGCATTCTTGAAAAAAGTCACCACTTCGCTAAGGTAGGCATCAGGCAGCAGCAGACTCAACGGTATATTTCGCTCCCCTGCTTTTGTCTTGCTTCTCTTTATGCAAAGTACATACCCGTCGTCATAAATTAGACTCTGCTTTTTCAGATAGAGCACTTCCGAGATTCTCAATCCGGCAAAGAAGGCGAGTATGATTGAAACGCGTATTTCCCCCCTGTCAGGTTCCGTCAGTTGATCGGTAGCCAGTTGCAACATATCTGTCACCTGTTGGAATGTTATAAGTGGTTTTTGTGTCTTGATGTTTGGTTTATCCAGGCGCCTGTCACTAGTCCATCGTGGTTTGCTCCAGTTCATCTTAGGAAAGATGCTATCCTGATGATCATATAAGTCATTCGTGAATGTCCTGAGTTGACGTCTTATGTCATCCCCATAATAGCCTTCATACATTTTAACGATAGCTGATACAAGTTCTTCTGAGTCCATGCTTGGAAGTGCCTTGTCATAATTGTCATAAAGGATGTAAAGAAACTTGGATTCGATGGGATCTGCGTAAAAATTATTAGCATCGACACTCAGGTGTGGAATTTTAAGTCTAAAGGCGAGCCAAAGGGCATAGCACTTGAGGTTTAGCAGGGCCGGTTCTAACTGTTCATTGTCATCGCCAAATGTTTCTGACACCGCCTTTTCAATCTTTTCAGCTGCCTCCAACTTCTCCTTCTCCTTGTCTGCAGCGAGGGGCAATGCACGTCGTCGTATGTGGTGAATCTTATCCAGGAAAGTGCTGAAAGTTTCATTCTTTCGCAATCCAACCCTTATCTTTTTTATATCCGCCCTTACTCCCCTTCTGGAATGATGGGCGGCTGGTTCTTCTGCTGTCCGACCGTTAGGAGCAACAATTTCAGTTGCCTTATCAAGAACTTGATCGACGCAGTGCAAGTCTCCTTTTTCAAGGGAATCGCACGGTATCGTATTAATCATTGCACTCAAGAGGAAACAAGGCACCTTATCTGAGAGTTTATAGGCACTCAAGGTTCTCAGGTCTCCAATACAAAAACTATTTTTAAATTCAATATTTGGAGGGATGGCACTATCTACCCAACGGTGGAATGTTGTGTCTTGCAGCCTTTTTTTGAATTCACCTTCACGGTAGGATTTGGGGAAGACATAATCATCTTCGAATTCCAGTCCCAAATTGAGCCGCTGCGTATGGAGAAATAGAATCAGCCTCAGAAAATATAATGCAACGACAGGCGGTAACCAGTATCTGAAAAAGGAAAGGCCATCCCCTTCCCTCTCCCTTATATCATCACCACTGTGGAAACATTTCATCGTGAACGGCACAAACGTGAGTTCAGCAAACTTGACATTCAGAATCCGATTTACAAATCTTCGTGAAAGGGCCCCTGATATGATAGCGGATGCCAGGAAACTGCAGAAAAAATCATGTTCTTTCCTCTTAAGGGCCCGGTTCTTGGCGAATGCCGAAGGCTTCCCAGCACCCCTGCCGGACTTGCTTAACGGTTTCCCGTTTTGCAGACAATTTTTTGAAAGGGGCAGGGAGTTCTCAATAAATTCAACCTTTTTCAGATCGGCAAACGGCACTGAAGACAGATCAAAGACCAGCTTTCGCGGTATGTGCTCCGGTACATTGAGAAAGAAGCCTTCATAGCGCTTGTCGATCCTGAGAGTATCCAATAGCCAATTAAGGCATTTGCATCTTTGCCGGATCTGGTGACTCCTATTAGTGTGAACTTTGCCATACAAAAGCAGAACGGTTTTCTTATCCATCCTTAACAGTCCGGTGTCGCTTATGGGAATGCCGTTTACCTCAAGGAACTCCAGCAGAATTCCTATTACTTTTGAATAAACGTGGCGGTGCCATGGGGTATTTTCAGAGAGCTTATCGGCTATCGCATCGAGGCCCTTTCTAAACGGGGCGTAGTTCATTGCCATCCTCCGGAAGGTATGGAATTGCTGTAAATCTCAACTCTTGCAGCATTGCAGTTATAATCTCCTTTGCAAAAGTCGACATCTGGCCATAAACAAGCGAAGAGCTAACGCCAAGGGCTTCCCTCCCGGTTTGATGATGCCCGACAAAGGCTTCGGCAAAATCGTTACAAATCCCTTTGTCATAAAGATATGTTCTTACATAATGCCGCGGCACGCCATTAGCAAAAGGATAGTGCAAACCGGCATCGGACAAATAGTTCCTAAACTTACTCGGAGCGAATTCCTCTTGGCCTTGCTCTGATAGGAAAAAGAAAAAATCCTGAGGAATAATTTTGAGACTTGCACTGACCTTCTCTGCAGAATGTAATGGAACCTCGATCAAATTCTTTCTGACGTCTTGCGCCAATTTGCGCAATGTTTCAGATACCGGCAGGAGCCTCTCTTCACGGTATTGCCTACTCAGCTTGTCTGCAATGACCTCATGGTTGTTAACTGCAAAATCATCAAAGCTGTATGGCATTTTTATGCGGGATCTGTAGGCGAAATTAAACTGCATGCACAGATAGACATAACACATGAACAGGTTGTGTCTTAGGATGATACCGCCCCAGTCAAGCGATTGTATTTTGTCTTTCAGAGCGTCTATATATGAAGTCAGGGCCTCTCTTTTCGGCACGAAAGGTGAGCCGTATCCCCGGCGAGAATCATCGGTCGGACATTCCAGTGAGTCAGTATCGGCTGTAATGGAGCTCTGGGCTGCAGTAGAGCTCTGGGCTGCAGTAGAGCTCTGGGCTGTAGTAGAGCTCTGGGCTGTAGTAGAGCTCTGGGCTGTAGTAGAGCTCTGGGCTTCCGCAGGAAGCACATTCAACGTTATCAATTGCGAAATATTCTTCCTGATACTCTCCTCCACTTTTGAGGCAACCTTCAGGTATTCGATTTCAAGTTTGTCAACACTTAGATTCACATAATGCAGCCGTGATAGAAATAACCGCAGGTGCCGGCCTGAGACATAGCAAGCCATTATCTCATCGAAGCCGTAGCGTGAACAGAACAGAGGAAAAAAGGAAGAGGCTATTTTATGAGACGTTAAATGCATGCCGAAGTTTTCGTTGATCTTGCTTATGTACGTGTCAACATCGTCATTATTGATTATGGTAGTCTTAAACGGTTTCTTGGACGAAAAGAAATAACCAGGCTGCTCCTTGTTCAGAGCGCAGTTTTCGATGGCGTCAGACACTACTCCCGGCAAAGGCACTCTGATAATACTGCTGCTTTCTCTGTACCGATCACCGGATGGGTGTTCATCCATATAAGTAACCGGCGCGGGCTTTAGAATCCAGTAACGGCCGGCTATTTTATTTAATATTAGCGGGTAGGTTTTAAAATTCTCCTCTTCGCCTTCGCTGATGACCCCTAGCCCCATCAGCAACTCCGGTGCGATTCCCATAAGTATCAGCAGCAGGATCAGAATTTTTATGGCCGCCGCCTTTTTTAGCAGCTTCTCATCTTGCTCATTTCCGAGCGATTCTATATTGGCCAGGACTATTGAAAGATGATACAAATTCGGATATCGCGAATCGAAGAAAAATCTGAAGTATCTCAGGGTCAACCTATCCGCCCAGAATTTGGATAAACTGGGAACTTTCGGAATGACTTTCTCCCGTGGATCGTGGTCGGGATCTGAAACCTGTTCGGCATAGACATTCTCATCATCGCAGCATTCGTCGCCTTCTTCGGGAGGGATCAGGCTGCTCGTAATAATGATTTCGTCGGCGATTAATTCTTCGCTTTTGTTCAGGGCCTTGAACTCGCCATCAATGGTTTCGATCAAAGAAACCGGGATTTCAGTAGGTGTATCGTCTATGTCGAGGTAATCATACTGGTCAAGAAAATGCCTGCGGGGATGCGGGCGTTTATCCTTTTTCTCTACGATAGTGCCGTAAAGCATATCTATATAACCTTCGGCAGTTTTGCTGAAAGACTCTGTATGATTGCCCAGTTTTTTGGAATCATAATTATCTATGGCACAATAGATATAGCGGTACAGCATATTTTTAGAACAGTCCAACGTGAAGTCGATGTTTAATGCGGGCATATAAACAAAGAAATACCTGAATGCAAGAGCATAGTGATTATACGTGCCCCCCTCAAGGTTGAAAGACAATAATTCCTTAATGGCTTCTGCGAACGTCAGACAAAGCGGACGATATAGCAATGCCTGCAGCCCATTGAACGTGAATTTAATGTCACTTGCCACAATGTGGAATACGAAAAATGGCGCTAACTCAATAGTTATCTTTTTGCTGTAAAACACAGACCTGGAGGAATTTTGCATACTTTTAAAACATAAAGCTAATAGCGACTTTGCGCGATTCAGTACCGGCGGGTGCAGATTAGTCTCCGAAAATATTTGGTCCAGTAGGATATCGAGTGCCGGCTGACAGCCAATAATGCCTTCAAGACTGACATGTGCCTGTACGAGAGAGAAGACTGTGCAGAGAAAATCGTCAACCTGAGCTTCCGGGACCTCAGAATCGGATGCTAACGCGATCAGCGTTTGCGCGTCGAGTTCATACTTTTTTTTGCGGTGGAAATAGCGCTTGCACTTGCAGGCTCCAATTACAGCCGACAGATCATGCATGATTTTCTTCACTGCATAGTTTTGTGATGTCATGTTTGTCATATTTATAAAGCTTTCCTTAAATAAACAGTCCGCTTGGCCAGCTGCATCAAATGCAGGGATACTTAAAGGCTGCCATAGCCATCTTATACTGCATTGCCATGTGGTACGGTATTCATCGTAATAATCATCCTTCTCGCAAGCGACGAATTGCACGGTATCATTTGTTAGGTTTGGTGTAGGACGCCTTACAACTCGCTTTGTCAACCAATAAAAAACCGCCCCCGTAGTGAATGGCCTACGAACGCGGTTATTTTCGAGTCCGCACTGACTAACGCCCGCACAGGCAATTGCCAACTATATAGGTGCGCTAAGCGTAGACAGAATACAGAAAAATCCTTCCAGGTCGCTCCTTTTTATATCGGTCAGAGAATAATTTTCTTTAGTCTGCCCTGAATGCACATCGGGTTATTCACACTAACTGTATGCACACTAACTGCCCTTGACATTCTTTCCGGCATAAATATCAAGAATTCTCGACTTTCGACACTCCTCAGGGGCAAGTGTCTTATGCAGAGTCTGTTGTTCAAATGCTGCGAACTGCTTAGGATTATCCTTATCGAAAACCTCTTTCAATGCTTTTCTAGGTCCTGAAGTGTCTGTGAGACCTTAGTATTAGCATGTAACACTATTAGTGATTCCTATCACAAATTAAAAAAATAGTACATGCTAAACTAATTCATATGGACTACAAGGAGGGAGGATTGAAATGACCATTCTTTGCGTTTCTCCTTTGCCGTTAGTCCCATGGCATCCTCCAGGAAATTACTCCGGGCAGGACGGTTCTAAATACAATAATTATTTGGACATGATTGGCGATAATGCAATTCGCCCATTTGGAAGTGGCTTAGCGCATTGCTTCACGGCAGAGCCATGGGGCGAGTGCTTTAGCAATATAGGGTTGGCAAAGGTACTTTAATGAAGAAAAATGCGAGCATTTGGGTCGCTTTGTTTGTGTTAACTGCTTTGCTGGTGGTTAGCCTGCCGGGCGCCGTGACAAATGCGTATTCATCGGTAACACTGAACTGGTCTTCTGTTACCACTTACGACGATGGAACACCATTAACAGACCTTGCCGGATACTATATCTATTACGGAACTTCTTCGGGCGTTTATACTAATGAAATTAATGTCGGCAATGTAACAACCTATACTTTCGCGAATCTTCCTCCGGGGACCTATTATTTTGCAACGACTGCATACGATACCTCAGGAATTCAGAGTGTTTACTCCAATGAGATCAGCGGGACACAAATCGGATTGCCCACTGTCACCACGGCCACTATCACAGGTGTAACTGCAACAACAGCCGGCGGAGGCGGCAACGTTACATCAAATGGAGGGACGGCGATAACGGCAGAGGGGGTTTGCTGGAGCACATCCTCGAATCCTACTTATCCGGGCTCATGCACAAGCGATGGGACATCAGCCCCATTTGTCAGTTCGATCACCGGACTGACATCTGACACGCCGTATTACGTCAGAGCCTATGCCACTAACGTGGTAGGCACAGCTTACGGCGCTAATGTGTCGTTTACGACATCATTGGCTCAGTATGCACTTACGGTCAACTTAACAGGCACTGGTGGCGGTACAGTGACGCCAGACTCCGGCACGCTCGCGTGGGTTGGCAGTACCGGCACTGCAAATTATTATCAAGGGACAATGGTTACTCTTTCTGCTTTAGCTAACTCCAACTCCTACTTTTCCGGATGGAGCGGGGCATGCCTTGGAAACGGAAGCTCCTGTCCAGTTCTAATGTCAAACAATCCTGAACAGGAGTATGCTATGTTCAACCTTAACGCTAATTTCAGCGGCTCACCGCAAAGTGGGAATAATTCACTTCCTGTGAGTTTTACTGACACCTCGGCCGGCAACCCGACATCGTGGTCATGGACTTTTGGAGACGGCGGTACCAGCACATTGCAGAACCCGGTACACGTCTATGAATCCGCAGGCAGCTACACTGTATCGCTGACTGCTACCGGTACAGGCTGGACGGCAACCATGACACAAAACAGCTATATTAATGTTACCCAATGTTCCAACCAGCCTGTCCAGATCAGTGGCACTGGTAACGCTTTCTCTAGCATTCAGTCAGCTTTTGCTTCTCCAATGCTATCTTCTGGCGAGGTAATCCAGGCACAGGCGGTGCCCACGGGCGAGAACTTAACCTGGGCTGAAAATTATAACGTTACGCTATCAGGTGGATACAGCTGCGACTACTCTACAAATTCCGGATTCACGACTGTAAATGGCACTTTGACCATCAGCAACGGCACATTGACCGTCGCAAACCTGATAGTGCAATAACCAACCGGATAACTTTTTTAAATAGTGATGTGATTATTTTCTAACCATGGTGTCATTTTTTTATGAATAATCCTGTAGAGTGGGTATTCAAGGGAAAACACTAATCGGAATGTGTACGAACAAACGAACCGGGAAAGAATCACGATACATAGTATTTAAATATCGCTACTTCCGGGCTTGCCCCGATCCTGACCGGAATTACGACAGTACCGATTCCTCTGGAGACATACATGGGCATGCTCATGTTGTTATACCACCCTTTGACGTAATGCCCACATCCCTCCGGTATGAACGGCGTCATTCCAAAAATATTAATCTGACCACCGTGGGTGTGTCCGGCGATCATGAGATTAAATTGATGCCTCAACTGTGTCAAATGTGAAATCGTTCCATCACTTAACAGAGGACGGTGTGCCATTAATATATGGTTTGGTGACCGACTTGCATGACGAAGTGCTTCCTCCAAATTTTGAGAGCCCAAAATCGGGTCGTCGAGACCCGTAACAAAAATGCGGCTCAACGACCCTTTTTCTGCAAGTGGAACTGTCCTATTGATGAGCAAAACTCCGTTGTTAGCCTTGTATATTTTTGCCAGTTCTTTTAAATTAACGTCACTGTCCAGTTCGTGGTTTCCAAGAATAGCTACCTTGGGAACATTTGGTAGGAGCTTTAGGAAATTATCCAATAGTTTCAAGTCAGAGTTCCCGTCGATTGCGTCTCCCGTTATCAGAATGGCATCGGGTTTCTCGGCATTCACTTTTTCCGCCAGAAAGTTGTGTAGCTGAACTATTGTCCTCAGATGCAGGTCTGAAAGTTGAGCCAGGATAACGGATTCGCTTGACGCACCGGAAGGACTGATATCGTGGTGAGTAAATTCTATAGAGTCCGTGCCAGTAAGCACTGCAATATCGACTAATGGCACTATCACGGCGAGAGCTGTGACTTGGAGAAAGTCGCGCCGGCTTATTTCGGGTAATTGTTTTTTATTGGTCAGTTTATACATATTATGAATAGCGATAGAGCCTTTTCTGCTTGAGGTACATACACATATATTGAATATTTTAACTTCTCGTGATTAGCCAAGTCCATTGGGGGCTTTAAGTGGTCTATGGAAAGATTGGTTCGTTTGCCGACGAGTGACTTAAATTGTTCAAGTCAACCAATTAAACGTCAGCGTGTTGAAAGGCATTAATATTTGGCAGGAAGAGTCATTTTTTCTATCACTTGTGCCGCTGGTCATTATGTCGTTACCTATGCCGTATATTCTTTTATCATATCTCATTAAGTCGAGCCGTGCCGCTCTATGCGCTGATCTAAATGACAGATAAAGATGAAATATCCATCCTTAGTCCATATCATGCTTGCTCATCCATAAAATCTTAGGATCCATGCGGTATTCGCCTGAAACGGTGGCCTTTCTCTACAATCGCACCACCTTCAGGGAACGGAGAGCGTCACTTCTCCTGCACCTTTCCACCGAGCCCGTGTTTTTTTATAAGGTCATAAAGCGTGGGTCTGCTTACGCCGAGTGCATCGGCAATCTTTGAGATATTCCCGTTATATTGCCCCATAGCAGCAGAGAGTATCTCTTTTTCGACTAGATCCTTTGCAGTTTTCAGGTTCAGTCCATAAGATGATGTTTTGGTATCCACAGGCTTCTCAGCGAAGCCGAGGTCATGAGGTTCAATAAAGGCATTATCTGACATGATCACCGCGCTCTGCACCTTGTTTTCAATCTCACGCACATTACCTGGCCATTCATAATATTTGAGGTATTCTATGGACGCAGGGCTGAAGCCTTTTACCTTTTTCGATAAACTCTTGCTAAATCTTTTCAAATAGTAGTTGCCGATAAGCAAAATGTCGTCACCTCGGTCGCGCAGCGGAGGCAAGTGGAGGGAAATCACCCCTATCCTGTAATAGAGATCCTCCCGGAACTTGCCAACTTTGATAGCCTTTTGAATGTCCACATTTGTTGCGGCAACTATGCGCGCATTTACGTTGATATCTTCCCTGCCTCCAACCCGCTGTATAGTCTTGTCCTGGAGAAACCTAAGGAGCTTGGCCTGCAGACTTGGGGAAAGTTCGGCGATTTCATCCAGGAAAAGAGTGCCGTTGTGGGCATATTCCACCTTGCCGAGCACCTGTGCATGAGCACCCGTAAAGGCGCCTCTTTCGTATCCGAAAAGCTCTGATTCCAGCAGATTTTCAGGTATCGCTCCGCAATTGATCGGAATAAAAGGACCTTTTGCCCTGAGGCTGAGGGTGTGGACGGCTTGTGCTATCATTTCTTTGCCAGTGCCGCTCTCTCCCGTGATTAAGATAGGAACATCAGTTGACGACACCCTCTCGACCGTCGAGAAGACCTTCAGCATGGCCTGGCACTGTCCGATGATACCGCCCATCCGAGAAAACCCGGCCTCGGCAGAGCTAAGCAGATTTCTGTTCTCCTCCTCAATGCTGCGAAGGTACAAGGCCCTCTGGAGGATGACCTTCAACTCCTTGAGGTCAATCGGTTTCTGGTAGAAGTCATAGGCTCCAAGCTGAATGGCTTTCAGCGCGTTTTCGCGATCGCTCTGCCCGGTCACAACTATCACCTTTGCCAGAGAATTTATGCCTAGAACCTCCTTTAAACACCTGAAGCCTTCCTCAGTGCTGTCTTCATGTGGGGGAAGTCCGAGGTCTAGGATCACAACCTTTGGAACAATCTTGCTGCAAAGGGCAAGGCCATCTAACGCGTTGCCCGCGACATGGACGACATAGTCCTCTCCAAGTCCCCATTTCAGCTGCTTGAGGATGTCTTTACTGTCATCAATGATTAAAATGTCGTCCATTTTATCAGTTGCTCCGGTATCTGTCTGGATGCGGATATAGCGGATATACCAATGAGTATATAACATTTCGGCATACTTTAATACAGAATGTATGAGTTGCGGACTTTTTCGACATTTCTCCTTTCGAAACGACTGATTTTAGCAGGTGGACCGATAATTCAGATATCTTACCAGATGCATTCTGAACGTGATCCTCCCGTACCATGCTCCTGCCATCTGCTTGCACTATTAGAAACCCACGTGGATAATCATGTGGGTTTCTAAGGCAATGGGCAGCAACCTGTGCATTAACACACTAATCGTTCATCAAAGTATGTGGTGGTATGTGAAATTTTATTGCAATCCATGCAAAAGGGCATGAATGGGTCACGGATTAGACGTTACATTTCTTCATCTCATGGCGGTCTTCCTCGCAAGCCTTTTTTTACCGTATGGATCATCGCAGTGAGAAAAAGAAGAATCTTCCAAATATGTTTCCACATCCTCGCGCGTAGGTATGTTTCTTGAGATCGCGGATGACGTAGGGACGATACTGACCGATATTAAAATATTACAAATATTCCCACTCCCAGACGCTTTGCAAGTCTCGATTTCTAAGCACAGATAATTTCCCCACAGTCACACGGGGTACGTCGGAAAATATGCAGTTGCGCGTGTGAAAGATTATTTGATGTCGCATGCACTGATTGGATTATTTGCTAAATATCTTGTAAGTGTAAAGGATTACGACAGTTGTCGGATATCTTTACAACATAGACATTTTACTGTAGTAACTATTCTGGCGCTGCTTTCTCATCAGTTATATCGTCAACTGTGAATTCGGGAAAATGCCACTAGTTCTATACTATTCAATTGGGTTGAGTGGACTCATGCAGTATGCCCATCGGGTTAAGAGGCCCAAATCCCAGGTTTATCGAGGCAGGATTAATGGCCGCAAAATGTTACACCCTGATTCTTTATTGAGGAGAGAATCGGTTAGTGTGTCCTGACCCGTTATCACAGCGCCGGCACTTGCAAGTTATTTTCTTCTCCTGTTTGGCGGTACACTTCTGCTGATTGTCGAATTATCTTACAACACGCCAGTATCCTGCGAAAAGACGATATCATATCGCCTTAAATATCAACAATATAAAAATGTGGCACCACTATTGCTTAACTACATTCTGAAGACGAGAAATCGGAATAAATAAAGAAAGGAGGAAAGAAAATGAAAAAATTATTAGGAATTCTGATAGTGGCAGCACTGATGTTGGTAGCGGGAAACGCCATGGCAACCCAGATTGACGGTACGATAGCATTTACTGGCGATGTCCTTCTGCTGGGTACTCCGACAGGTGGAAATGAATTTACGCAATCCACGGGTATCTCATTCTCGGGTGTCACTACGAATCAAGCCGCCTCTTACGGGTCAATTTATACAACAATTGCCAATGGTACAACGGCTAATTTCAACTCTATATACTGGGCTCCAGCTTTCATCGAAGCGGGATCATTTTTTTGGAAAGTAACCGCTGGCGGCGAAGTTTATAGCTTTGTATTGAGTGGTGTAACGGTTACATCAACTGCAACAACTCTAACACTTAGCGGGTTGGGCACGCTAGACGCGACAGGAACCACCGCGTATGACGCCACTCCGGGTACTTTTCAACTTACTACCCAAGAGGGCGGTCCTACTTATCTCAGCTTTTCAGCCAGCAGTACTGCCGTCCCCGAGCCCAGCACTATGCTGCTACTCGGCATCGGCGTGATCGGCCTTGCCGTCTGCGGCAGGCGCTATATGAGAAAAGAAGCCTAATAAATACTGGGCTGAGTTTTCTAAGAAAAGGCGTTGCATTAGCAACGCCTTTTCTTTTTTTATGTGCCAGCCAAGGCATGTCCTATTGGAGGTGAAAGTCCTCTACGGATGTTGATTGCTGCAACTATTCTCTGACCCGTAAGGTCTGCCGCTCGCAAGAAGGTCTAGGAGAGGCAGACCTCAAAGTCTTGGCCCGAGAAGGATATGAAGTGTATATGAGAAAATCACGGCTGGACGAAAAGTCGTAAGGATTAAAAACCCGATAGTCACCCGGAAGGTATGTCAGCCAATGCGACTGGTATGCTGGGATTAAGGTGAGTGCAATACAAAAGAGGTTTGTCCGTCTGTTCGATAGAGCGGTATTGGCGTGCAAAATTAAATTCGATATATAGCCTAAAAAAGGCATCAACGCCCATTTTAAAATTGGGATTGTTCTGAATAATGAAACATGGCGTTACCGATAGGTTCCTTATAAAAATAGTGCCGATTATGTGTAGCGTGCAATCTGGAATAAGGATCATCCTCTGAGATGCATTTAATTTCGGGAAATAGGGTACAGATTGACCCGCCGTGCAATACAGGAGATTAGGATTATATAGAGGTCTCATGCAATGAGAACAGCAGGCAGACGTACCTGCGACCTGCTTGTCTATGAGCGGAGTTTCCCAAAGTGTGGGCCACCGTTGACAAACTAGGTGATTCAGTTCCAGTACACGCTAGCGGGACCTGCCAACCCCCACTGTAGCTGCCCGAGAACATGTTTATCGTCGCAGATGATTAATATTTTCCATTTCTTGCAGAGGTGTTTCCATAAGTTCCGCGTGCTTAGGCAAATACACTGCAAAAACCGATCCGCTGCCAAATTTGCTTTGCACCTCAATCATTCCACCGTGAGCCTCGATGATCTGCTTGCACTGGTAAAGCCCTATACCAAGCCCCGATTTCTTTGTCGATTTAAAAGGCTTAAACAGGCTGTCAAGAATATATTTTTCAGTCATACCACACCCATCATCCTTCACCTGAATAAAAGCATGTTTGCTGTCAGATCCGGCCGTGACGGCGATTCGGCCCTTGCCTGACGTTGCGTCGATTGCGTTTAGAATCAAATTTACTATTACTTTGTTAATCTCTTCCGCATCAATCATGGCACTGGCAGGCATGCCTTCAAAGGCTATACCGGATACCCCGCTAACTTTCTTCATATTCTCCACGGATTCTCTGGCGAGGACACTCAGGTCGACCGTTTCCCTAACCAGCGCATTCTTCTCAGGTATGCTCTTCAGTTTATCGATAATCTTTTTCATTGCATAAACGGTGTTCTTAACCGTCTCGATCATGTCTTTTTGAAATTCAGTATTCTTCATATGTGCTTCCGCATTCTCCAAAAGGAGCGATAGCGTATAAGCATGGTTCTTGAGATCGTGGATGATGAAAGATGATATCTTTGCGACTGCTGCTATCTCTCTCGTCTCTGCAAGTTCTTCGGAAAGGCTAAAATTGACTATCGAGAGGGTGGCCTGCCGAGAGAGCATTTTCATCAGATCATAATCCTCGTAAATATATTCTTCCCCTGAAAGTTGTCTGCCGAGCAAGGCCAGTCCTTCTATTGTCCTGTTGGCGATAAGCGGTACAATAAAGCTGGCCCCCGACAACTTTACGAAAGACGACTCTTCCTCGGTGCATTCATACTCTCCGTCCTCAGGGTTTAGTACCCTGTTTCTGTCTACGAAATATGAGATCAAAGCGGGCGACAGCTTCAGATGTATCTGGGTTTCGGGCAGCGAACGGCTTGCCGCAAACCTGAAACTTTCGCTGTTTTGGATGCGGAGATACAGGGAAACACCCTCCAACTCAAAAGTATCGGTGAAGGTCTTAATGATTGTCTCTTCAACATCCAGGATGTTCCTGCAGGTCGCAAGCCTTTCTGTGAATTTTATCCACTCATTCCTATAATCGAATTTCTGAGCATAGAAGTTCTTGTTGACGAATACCTTAACCCTTCTTCTTAGTCGTTCTGACAATAGGACCGCCATGACAAAACAACCGGCAGCAAATGCAAGGAATATGGCAATGTCCCTGCCGAAGGAGTCTCCCAAATACCTCATGCCCTCCCCTATGGCAGCAAGCACGATAAGATAGAGGCCCACCAACATAACCGACAAGGATCGATAAAGTACAAATCGCGAGACCGCAACCCTGACATCGCCGCCCCTGAATAGCCTGGAGTAGCCGATCGACAGTGAAGAAATAATCAATACGGCCGATCTCACAGCAAGAAGATTCATGTTTACAGTCCTGTATAGTAAGCCCTGACTATAGTAGAAGACGAGAAATGCCAATATGCAGAAGACACCCACGAACTCGAACTTCGTTTTCCACATCTCCTTCCCAGCCATTCTCACAAAGACCGCCTCAAGGTTCATGAGCGCCAAGATTGCGCCGAGCATGATGCCTGTGTAAAACCAGTAACCGAGCCGACTAAGGAAGAGCATTTTTTCAGATCCTATATCTGGCGCAAAGAAAAAGCTCTCCGGCGGATAAAGCATAACACTCAGGGGGAACAGGAAAGTAAGAAGTAGTATTCCCCACCAAAATGGCGAGAGCGATTTCAGCGGGGACTTACGGTGTAATGTGAAACTGCAGAAAAGCAACGTAGCAGGGAGCAGAGACTGAAGGAGGAGCCCTGACAGAACGTATTCGGAGGAACTGGCGGCGAACCTTAATGACAGTGAATCAGCTGCCTCAATCAACGCCAAGAGCACGCAGACCGCACTGAGACTGGCGCTAGCAACGGTTAGATCTCTTCTGACTGTATAAACAGCAACACTAAGGAGAAGCAGTATAGCTATGACCGACAGTATGAGTTCAAGCATGTCAATTATGTTCTACCAGAGTCGCAAGTATGCTCTAGAATTATAGCATCCCGGCCTTGATAAACTATGCATTTCGCCTATCAGTCCTCGATTCCCATTTCCGAAGAAGCAGAATGATCCCTCCGAAAGACGCAAGAGCAATCAAAAAGAAAACGAACCCCCCGTCTCTGTGAAGAGAGCTGTTAGTGATCCATGATTTATCCACGTAGATACTCAGGAGAGAAAGAGTGACAATCCTTAACCCATTTTTGAAGATGGCGAGAGGGAAAAGGAGCGGCAGAAGCACGCCCCTGGAACGCCACTTTTTGAGAAACATATGGCATGACAATATGCCGATAATAAAAAGTGACAATGTTGAACGGATGCCACTGCATTCTTTCGCTACTTCGATGTTGATACCCGGCAGGTTAAAAACGAACCCATCACGTATCAGCGGGATGCCTGCTACCTGCAAGAAAACGCAAGTCACCTCAGTGGAGCAGACCTGAAGAAAATAGATCAGCTTGTCCATAATAAATACCGGCACAGGGACCATTAGGAATAGGAACAATAACGGGAAGAGGGCGACCCTAAAGGATTTCAATCCGTAAAAAATCATGATCCCACCCAACCAGAAGACCAATGCCGCAAAGGTCATCAGGGAGAGGTAATCATTTTGGTTGAGGCTATTAGCGTCGGACCTGCCGATGAAGAAAAGGACGATTCCGGCGAGTACGGCAGCAAGACCAGGGACAAATGAACATTCATGGTTGCTGAACAGCTCCTTCCTCTTTTCGTACAGAAAATATCCACTGATAAGGGGGATTAGAATGATATGCGAGTATAGTTCATTGTGGAAAGTAGAAAGAAAAAGGTCCCGCAGGGGCGAAAAAAAAATCCCAAGAGCTGCTATGCTGAACACAATGAAGAATATGTGCCTATTTTTCGTACTGATAAATAGCTCCTTTCCTCTTTTATTCTTGTCCTCATTACTACTTTTTGATACGCGTTTCTGACCTTTCTCGTACTGTCCATGCCGCGCTTAACAAGGTTTCGAATATCATCATCTACGAATGCCCGCGTTACCGTAGGGTATATACCAACTGCATCACGACTACCGCGCAGTTATAGATGCGGAACATTCTAAACATCCAAAGAACCTATTTCATGCCGAGATCGTACTTCCTCATATGCTGAATCACTTGGTCATTTGGATTGTCATAGTCTAACACAGCGCCGAGGTTCGGCATGATACAATCGCTTTGAGAGCTAGTGACTGTCGACCATTATGTATACCTTTTTTACAGGCTGATTGAATTCAAATACAAGCGGTCGCCTAACAAAGCGGAGGCCGACAATACAACCAGTACTATGATGGTGATGAATCTGTTCAACCAGGGAATGCATGCCTTCAAAAAATATCGAGATCCTATAGAACAGCTGATAGGACCTCAGCTTCCAGAGCGATCACTGTTTTGTGAAACGCCTGCTGTGGCAGTACCTGAAACCAATATGGTTTATTTCGGAGGTCTGTACCGTGACATATCATTACGCTGATCGCCTTCTCCCTTGATGGGCAAAGGATATCTGAGCTCATTAGACAACCTGAGGAAGGGAATAGGACCAGGTCCATGAATGACTGGAGGTGATAGCTCCGAGCTGATCGAGGCTACGGAATACGTGCAGATAGAACGCTCAATCTGCCCAATATGCAGAAGCGCAAAGATTAATCTTTTATTGGCAATCTGCGAGAGGGTTAGATCTATTCGAGTAACATTTGATGCCAAGGGAGTCTTCCCTTGGCTAAGGCTCCAGTTCATAATCCTAGATTATCCTTAAGGAATATGCAGTGACAAAGACGAGAAGATCAAAGGAATTTGATTTGTGTGGCAAATTGCTGAAAAGCACTATTGTAGACGCATCGACATTGCAAGTTTCAAAATGTGAGAAGTGCCTTCCCTCGTCAGATATCAACATCTTTTATTTATCTAGCTGAGCGGCCAATAATTAAGGCCGTCTTTCGACGACCTTCTTGAGTTCATTTGGTTGGTGCTAGATATTACATTTTCTTCGACTGGCCGATATGATTGCGATCACACCTACCCCCACAAGCAACAGAGTTGAAGGTTCAGGGACATTAGCGTTGTATAGTTGGTTCTGAATATCCACTCCATCACCGTCAATGTTGATCACCTCTGTTCCCCATAATTGTGCTTGTTCAGCAGCGCTAAAAGTTTCCCATGTTTCATAATCTGCGTACCACAACGTGGAAGTGCTATATGATCCTAGTGGTGATTCGCCCTGCAGAGCCCAAAGAAGATTTTGGAAATCAGCCTGCTGGTTAGCCGAAAGCGTCCCATAGGCGCCTGTTGAAAATCGATAATACAGATAGGCGACCGAGCCCTTAAGCGCACCATCACCGGCTAGCGCACCTCCACTCAGACCAACGTAATTAGTTAATGTTATCTGATACCATGTATCTAAATTTATATTTGCGTTGTCCTGGATACAAAACGTGCTGATGGAGAAATTAGCTGGATTCGATGGATTCCCATTGGGCGATACATCATAGGTCATTATGCCGGCACCGTCTCCATTGTATCCGGCATTAAAGTTGGCACTTGTGAGATCTATCCAATCATTGCTAACTAATGTATCAGCCACAGCCGCTGGCGCAATAACAATAAGAAATACCGACACTAGGAAAATAACTTGTATTATTTTTTTCATTGCTTCCTCCAGGAGATGTTTAATTATTCTGTCGTGAACATATAATTTACATTTAATTAACTCCAAATTATATAAGCAATAGTCATACCATACTAGCGATGCACCGGCGAATGCCTCAACATCACATTGAATTTCAAGGATATTTGTATCATGACTACAGTAGTGTCAATAGGTTGCTCATATGAACATTGTAAAATAACCCGACAATAAATTGGGAAACAAATATAAAATGAGGAGCAAATTAAGATATATCCCCAAATATCAGCATGTTAATACATTTAGAGGCCTCGTCGGGAAAATTTACAGTGCAGATGAACTGTAAAGACTTGATGACTTGACAACTTGAAAGATTGTTCTCAGACCGATTTTCGCCAATCTGATTTGAAACTCATGTGAGTAATTTCGACTAAGCTGGCAATCGATAGTGTCAAGAATCTTTCGCACATTTGTTTTGGTATCCTCATTTATTATGCAGTTGTTTCACTCACATGTTCAGTAAGGCGATCCATCTTGAAATACCGCTTTATTCTCCACTTGGTTCCGCAGCGGAGTGTGCCGCCGCAAAAACGAAAGCAGAATTGCCATCTGGAAAGCACTCGACTACGGATGTTCTCATTCTGATTTCTTTCATGATTCTTTCAAGCGGATTGTTCATCCTTATTCGAAGCCAAATGATCAATTCATATCATGGTTTAAAAACCTGTAGTTTTCTGACCGTGCCTACAAATAAGGTTCTTGACTTTCGCCTTAATGGTTGCGCCTTTTACATTTAAGGAACATATATTTTAGATACACATTTGGTATCAAGAATATACCGATCCTGTGCCTAATAACACGCAAAGGAGTTCCCCTAAGTATCTGCCCGATTAATAGAAGAACCCGCTTTACCCAAGAACTGTTATTCAATAGAATATCTGCCTGTGCGCATATCAATAGCTCAAAAATTCTTCCTCGCAAAAGCTTAACTCGCTTACGATTATCAGGATTTATGGCTTCATATTTTTCCAAGTCTTTAAGCCAGTTTTTGAAAATAGCCTCTTTTTCAAATATCTGAAACTTCACGTGCTTCAATGGATCTTTCAAGACATATTGGGAAATATTATTATCGTGACGTCGAGCTTTTACTAAAGTCTCATCAATATATTGAATTTGCCCAAGCAATGCACTTCTGAAGGGGATCACCATGTCCTCACATGTTATAGGCGTCAATAAGGGACCGAAGACGTCAAACACTTCTCTACTCCAAGCATGCGAAGAGCCTGGCAAGATACCCAAGTCTTTTTTTTCAATAATTCTTTCGGGGACTAGTTCCGAACAATTGGGCGGTAATGTTATTTGAACGCCACAATCAGACCCTTTTGTATCAATTAACAAATTATTCGAAAAAATTGATTTTGACTCTCCATTAGATGATTCAAATACGTCAAATAACCTTTGAACTCTTTCCGGAACTGAAATATCATCCCCTGCTGCAATAACTATCATCTGCCCACTGCTCAATTGCATAATTCGATTGATATGTCCGCCTATGCCAAGGTTCACTTGGTTTCGATTCAGAATAATCTTGTGAGGGCCATGATAATTATTAGCCATTTCTTGCATGATCTCAAAAGTATTATCCGGTGATCGATCATCTGATAAGATGATTTCCAGTGGAGAATAAGTTTGAGCAAATGCACCTTCCACCGCCTCCCGGATAAAATTGGCCTGACTATACGAAATCAGAGCAAAGGTTAACAAGGGACGAGATTTAGATGTAGACATATTTTTACCCATTACCTACCGAAAACGGATTTAATTTTAAGTATGTAACCAAGTAATACATTTGAACCAGCAATATCTAAAAGCGATTTGATCGAATATATACAGACAACAACAGTGATGCCAAAATTGACCAGTAGCGACACATTATGAGCAAAAAAATACGGGTTTATAAAAGCAACCCCCGCGGCTAGTGCTACAATTGAAATGGTGCGACGATTTTCGCGAGACAAAACGAACGCATAATACGACCGCACGATTGCAAAAATCAAGATTATGTAGAAAATATACATTCCAAAAAATGCCATGCCCGCGCCAGGAAGGCCAAAATTCTTGATTCCCAGCCAAACGAGTAATAACTGAATGCAATTTGCAAAACATTCGGTCCAAAAAAATAACTTACCATTCCCCTTTGCAAGCAATATAAAGCCCATAGGCCAGGTTACGACTTGTAGCATTATGCCCAAAATTTGCCATCTTAATATATCAACTGCAAAAACAAATTCCGCTGAATAAAATATTTTGATGACAAAAGGCGCGAGTGTCATGGTTGCTATAATACCAGGTGCAGCTAGAAGGAGCCCTATCTCCATTTGCTGATTTACAAGTGACGTGCATGCAGTGTTATCCTGAGAGATGGCAGTAAGCTGCGGATAGAAGTCGCGGCCCATGGCATCTAATATGAATCCCACATAGAGAGTAGACAACGTTGCTGCTGCCTGATATATGCCCGCGGCAGTCAATCCAAGGTATCGGATTACGAATACCCGCAAAAGGTATAAGGTTCCTGAAGTCATAAGAGCGGTTAACATAAAAACAAAGCCAAGCTTCAAAAGAGGTTTTGCCTCTGTGACTGTTGCCCGCCAACCAATTGGCACACGTATAGTTCTAATCTTTCTACTGTACAACCAAGAGGTGAGGACGCCCATAGCCGAGACAATTATAAGATAAAATACCACTCCTCGTACACCAAAGAAATAGACGAGAGGAATACTTAGCACAGTGCCCAAAAGAGCTCCCAAAATACTCAGTTTGGCTAGTTCTTTAATTTGACGCATGCCTTGAATGAGTGCCATCTGACCACCAGACACAGCTGCAAATAAAATTGTAATCGAAAGCAACGATATATCGTGCGCATGATCTAAATTCCCAAATGTCAGAATACTGACTGGACCACTCAAGCTAAACAATAAACATAAGCCGATAATCCCAGAAAACAAGGCAACCCTACGCAAGCAAATGATAGTACGCGAGATTTTATCATAATCGCCTGAACCAACAGCCGCAGCAATCTGTCGTATCCCACTGCTTCCAATGCCCATCCCAGACACGGAACCCGTCAATCCTGTTATAGAGTCGTAAATGCCAATAAGCCCGACGCCTGTGGGCCCTAAAAGAACGGCGAGAACCTTAGTCCGGATAATTCGCAGGATGATCGTAATCATCGATGATCCACCCATAATAGATGTGGATTTCAATATTTGCTTATAGGACTTATGGTCGCTATTATTTTTACTCTTTTCTATCTTGATCATGAACTAGAATTTTTGTAGTGGGTCTTAGAGAGGAATTTTTTTTATCACTTTTGCCGGTATTCCACCGGCTATACAATTGGGAGGAATATCGCGAGAAACTACCGATTGAGCAGCAATGACACTATTATCACCTATAGTTACACCCTTTTGGACTATAACCCTGCTTCCAAGCCATACATTCTTTCCTATTGAAACGGGCGCCGACTGGCCAGGGCTGACTCTTCTTGTTACTGGGTCCACTTCATGAAAATCACTATCAATGATTAATGCAAAATCACCGATCAGGCATTCATCGCCTATTGTTATACGACTCATCGCGATCAAGGAGACATTATTTGAAAGTGCGACATGCTCGCCGATTTCAATTATTGAAGTCTCAGATCTTGCCTGAATCAACGCCTCTCCATTTCCTGCCTTTGGAGCAAGTGGATATCCAATGGTTGTATTATCGCCGATTACAACTTTACCTTTCCCATCAAAGCGCAGAGGCACAGCGAAAGTAATGCCACGGCCAAGTTTCACGTAGTTTAATAATACGAGCGGCTTCAAAAGCAGTCGCGTACGGTAAATTAGGTTTTTAACTTTTGCTAACACTTATAAATTTTTATTGAGTATATTGCCGATGAACACGATGTCGTCATTTGAGATATGTGGTCCAATAGGGAGACTTAAAACGGTTTCTGCAATTTTCTCAGTTAGCGGCAAGGGACAATGGTACAAATTCCCATAAGCTTCTGAAAGATGCGGAGGAACAGGATAATGAATTAATGTTCCAATTCCGGCTTCACTAAAATGCTTTTGCATATCATCTCTTCTCTCATGACGAATAACGAACAGATGCCAGGCCGGCTCGGACCATATCGGAACATATGGCAACACCAAGCCTTTACTATCTTGCAGAAGACTCAGGTAACATTTTGCCGCTGCGGATCTTCTTTCATTCCACTCATCAAGTTTCTTTAGCTTCACTCTCAGGAAAGCTGCTTGCACTTCATCAAGACGAGAATTGAATCCCTTCAGTGCATTATAATATTTGCTCCGCGAGCCATAATTCCGTAATATTCTGACCTTATCAGCAATATCATCGTCATTCGTAACAACCGCTCCTCCATCTCCGAATGCGCCTAGATTTTTACCGGGATAAAAACTGAAACCCGCGGCATGTCCAAGACAACCAACTCGTCTCCCCTTATAGCGGGCTCCGTGAGCTTGAGCGGCATCTTCGATGACTTTCAATCGATAGCAATCTGCAATCTCCATAATTAAATCCATGTCCGCAGGCTGACCGTAAAGGTGCACTGGGATGACAGCCTTTGTCCTTTTAGTTATGACTGATTCAATCAGTGCGTGATTGATATTATAAGTTGTTTCATCTGGTTCAACAGGTACCGGTGTTGCGCCGGCGTATGACACCGCCAACCAAGTGGCAATGTATGTATTCGCTGGGACTATAACCTCATCACCAGGTCCTATGTCCATTGCTCTTATAATCAAATGCAGTGCTTCTAACCCATTACCGACACCTATGCAATGCTTTGCATTGCAATAACGTGCAAATTCTTGCTCGAATGTTTCGACCTCGTTGCCCAGTATATACCAACCAGACTCCATAACTCTGCGATAAGCTTCGTCGAGCTCAATACTTAGCTCCTGATACGCTGATTTGAGGTCCAAAAAAGGTATTTTCATATATTTTTCAACCTGTGAATAAACTCATCATAATCCCTTATGTAATCTTCAGCCTTATATATGTCAGATGCCAGCACCAATAAAACCGCATCCCTTGTATACTTGTACTGAACCGCCCATACCATTGGAGGAACATGTACTGCAATGTTGGGAGAATCTAAAACTATTTCTTCACTGTGATCACCGTCGTCCACAACAACAGCGCAAGATCCCTTTATGCATACCAAAAACTGATGAAGAGTGAGATGTGCATGCTCCCCCCGAACTTCTTTGCTAGCAACGTTGAAAACAAGAAAGTATCGCTTAGGTATAAATGGCAAATACTGGCCATACTCGGCAACAGATATACTACCTCTTATGTCATTGATAATCGGTAACTTGTAGATATAAACGCCTTGAACAACCGAAGTCAGTTCGACTGGAGAGGTCTGCAATGGCATCTCGAATTTTAGAGGTTGTTTTTTCTCGCCATGTGACACATAGCCCGTAATATACGCAGGATTCCCAACCACAATCGCATTCTGAGGGATATTCCTTGTTACCACTGCACCTGCACCGACCATTGCATTTTTGCCTATGGTGAGGCCGGGAAGAATCGTTGCATTCGCTCCAATACTAGCTCCCTTCTTGACAATGGTCTGAAGGAACCTTTCTGGATATTGCCTGCTTCGAGGAAAGTGGTCATTGGTAAAAGTGACATTTGGCCCTATGAATACATCATCTTCTATTCTTATGCCATCCCAAAGATAGACGCCGCATTTGATAGTGACGCGATTTCCTACAACAACATCGTTTTCAATAAAAACATGATCACAAATATTGCAGTCAGATCCAATGACTGCTCCGAGGAGGATATGAACAAATGCCCAAATACGCGTATTCTCTCCAATTGTTACGGATTCGACAATTGATTGTGGATGTTTATAGCATTGCATAATTAAACGCCTCGATTCTCATTCATTACCATGGATGATCTAGAATTGGGCAGCGATAACACATTACTAAGTCCTCGGCTTTAGAATTATTGATGAATCATCTGATCTGGTCGGCCTCCAGCAATGATCTCGGATGCTCAACAATGTGTGTAGACATGTTATCTTTGTCCTGTAGCCGAGCCCAGACTTCACGCAGCTTTCTCTGGTGAAGATCACGATTAAAGTGTGATATTATCACATATGATGTATATATAGACAGGTAATTATTCCATCGCATTTTGACGTGCCTATAACATTCGTAAAATTCTTTTGGCAGATACAATAATAGGTTAGCATTGTGAATGCAGAAAGCGGAAATCACGCAAGACGCATCCACTTTTCTCAGGCAGACATTCAGATCTCAGTGATATAAAGACGGAAGTGGGGCAGCGTTGAACCAAAGCGCAGCCGGGATTATTTTTGCATCACCAGCACAATCAAAACATCGTGGGTGCTGATGGAATCTTGAACTCATAAGCCCCGATGTCCCATGCTCCTGATGATGGGCGACTATTGCCTAATATATCAGTTGTAGAGTAAAAATACTCATTTGTGCCTTGCCTCACTGTAGGGCTGCTTGCTGATGTCGGCATATACAGATTGGATGTTGTATATCCTGCTGCAGTGGATACTGTTTCAGTTTCTACTAAATTAGTCAGATTATTAATAGTAGCTCCTGATACCTTAGCGCAAGCCCCAGCGGTGTTGATGCAGTGATTGTTATAGATATAAAAAGTTCCATTTGTAAGCGCACTACCGCCTCCAATTGGGGTCTGGGAGTTAGATTCAAAAGTGTTATTTATAAAATAAGTATTGCCTCCATTCGTAGTATCCACATCAACTGCCTGCTGAATGTTGCCATAAATCAGATTATTGTAAAAATACGTGTTTACACTTGTATTGGGTTGAATCCAAGTAGTCACTGCTGCGGTACAATTTCTAACGATGTTGTTATAAATGAGATTAGCTCCAGCACTAGAATATTCGGAGTTAAACTCAAAACCATTAGAATGTGCACTTGGTTTTGTTGTGTTGTAAATAAGTTCGATTAGATTATTATGGAAAATATGGTTATTGTTGCATACTATGCCCTGACCGGCATACCTATAGGTTGAATTTTCAACGTCATAACAGTCCCATAGGTGCATTTGAAAAGCATAGGGGTAAGAATCAGTACCATCAATAGTATTGTATAGAAACTGATTACTCCCAGCACCACTTGAATCCCCAATAATACCAATCCCATCATTTTGCTGAGTCGCCGAAAGGGTTGTCATAGTCCAGCCGTGCATATAAAGATTCTCATAAATGTTGTTTTGTGTCGGACTCCCACTTTGACTAGCTTGCAAGTAAGTTTCTTCTTGACTGGCATCAGAACACATGCCTGTAAATTCTATATTGTCCACAGTGACGTATTGCGCCCAATGAACTCTTAGATAATCTAAGGCACATTGTCCCGCACCACAGCCACTATCGGACGAACACGCTTTCCCATTATCTGCGCCCAAATAACAAGATGGCACGATATGATAAGTGCAGGATGAAACAAAATTAGTGTTTAGCGGATTGCCCCCACTCAATACTGGCTTTGTCCAACTAGCACCTGCATACCAAGTTTTATCTACTCCGATGTAGATTCTTGAGCTACTCGTCCCATTCCATGAGGCTATCCATTGCCAAGGAACTCCAACCGGCGTCTTGCTGGTACCATTGGAATACCATGTATCTCCTCCTCTTAAAATGAACTGATCTCCGGCTTGCGGAGTATAAGCATAAGGATTGCCAGTAGCGCCGAACATACCAGGAGCATGAAGCCAAGGGGTGCTTTTGCTAGTACCATTGTTTGCATCTAACCCGTTCGCGGCAATGTAATAGGTTGTTGCACTTGCATTACCCACAAGGAGCAGACTGATAATCAGGCTTTTTAGTATGTTCGTCATTATGTCTCCATGTCTATAAATAAGACATCGGCCCACCCGGCTGTTAAATATAAGTCTGTGCTGTTGTATCTCCCGCCAAAACACCATCCGTCCCCCATATTATCGAACTGAGGTTTTTCCGTCACATTTATGGAGTCGGTGGCTGTTTATCCGCTTGCAAATTTGTTGCACAAGCTATAGATGCCCACAGGATAAAAGATACCACTACGATTCCTTGCATAGTAAATGAGTTTATTGTAGAAAACAATTAGTTCTGGTACTTACCTCATACTATACTAGTTTTACTTAATAACTTTTATATTATATTTTACCATTTTAATAAAAGAAAGATGTGACCTTGGACACAAATAGTGACACGCCATGTGGCAAGTCGCGGAACAGTCGGCAAAAGCTTTCGATAAGGCATAACTCATTATTATTACTTAGGGAGTTCCTCAATAAGATTTTTCAATAAACGTACCGGGTCTTTCATTCTACTCAATGGCTGTTTTGATTTGCGCAATATGCGCGAGAATGCTCTTTGGCATCTTCTCGTGAAAATATCCCTATCGAAGCGAGATATCGTGATGCAAGAGGTAAATATCGGTAAATATTTTGTCCAATGCCTTTTAATGTGATAGTAGCATTCAAAAAATTCCTTTGGTAAATCTATGAGTTGATTTGTATTGTGGATACAAAACGCTGGAATTGAATAAGAAAGCATTCCTCGTTCTCTCGCAGATAAACAAATATCGGTACCATAAAGATGGTAATGCGGTAAGGTCGGGTCGAACTTCAGGCCCGATGACTTTTTTATAATTAATACTATTTCATCCAAAGTTTCGACTGGTTCCGGAATGTCAATAGCCCTACCGTGGATTCCCATACCAGTGGTGTAGACTTGACCAATACCTCCTACTGATCCTTTTCTAGAACCGAAACACCCTAAAACCCCCCAGTTGCTATTTTCATTTGCAAGATAGGAAATAGTTACTTTTAAATTAGATACCCAGCAATCAGGCAGAACAACATCCTGATGCACAAAAATTAGCAGATCATTATCCGCGCATTCTATGGCGGCATTATATGCAATTGCTGCGGAATCAAATCCATGTTGAACGATAATCTGATGCGAATGAGATTCCCTAAATAATGGCGACGCAAGAAAATTATTTTTGAAAACATCTTCGTTATTTACAGGGATGATGAAAGTAAAAGATGAAGTGGGTGAACTCATTATTTCTCAATATACCTCCGCTTCTGCGTATGTCTGAGGCGGCTATAAGCATAGATACATAGACTTATACGGCGGCTTAATGACTTCAAATAGATAACTTTCTTGACATTTGATATAGAGTTGCTAGCATTACATTTAAGGAGCATATATTAGAGGGACAATTTTGCTATCAATAATACCTCGATTTTGTGTATAACGACGCATTTTAGCGGTACACTTGACTTGTCAGCCTAAATATGTATTTGAATTAATCAAACGATCTTTAAAGAACATTTTACAAATATTTCAAAACTCTCTATCCAATTATCTGGAACTACATCCTGATTAAAGAGTTGCTAAGATAAATCCCTCTGAGTTGTCTGGTTGAGTAACAACACTTTTTTTTCATAAAGCACTTTTAAATGTTATTTTATAAAACGAGTGTGCGTTTTTGTGATACGATAACTTCACGATATGCCTGAAGCAACTTCACTCCAGCAGCATTCCACGTGACCTGGGGCGCAAAATGTAATCCCTGGACGCGCAACCTTTCCAACAGAGACCTGTCTTGATGAAGCATTGTAATATGTTGAGCAAGGGTCTTCACATCGCCAACATGATGTACTAGTGCATTTTCCATATGCTTACAAAGATCAGTGCAGGCATCCGAAACAAGCGGTACGCAGCCACTTCCCATTGCTTCAGTGCACACAAGACCGAACCCCTCTTCTATGCTTGGAAGAACCAAGATGTCTGCATTTCGCATCAATTCCGGCACATCATCCCTATGACCCAATACCTTTACACTTGTATGGGCAAGCATAGGAGAGAGTTTAGCGGCATATGCAGGCAAAAAAGATCCTGCGATCAGGAAAGTGCCATCTCGAGAAGCCGGAGATTGTAACCATGCCTCCAATGCAAAGTGCAAACCTTTTCTTACGGCGCAAACACCAACGGACAGCATGGTCAATCCCCGCCTTGGGTCTCTTGGTCTATGATCTGGGAAAAAACGTTTTTCATCATAACCATAGATATGCCGTACAAGCTTATCCCGGTTAAAACCTTGGTCAAGATAAGTACGTACAACAAAATCAGAGGGACACAAAAGACGGTATGTTAACTCATACTCCTCTTCTTCTTTTCGGAGAACAACAGCATTATAAGCATGCTCATGTTTTGGCGGCAAATCGACTCCAAGGCGCTGGCATTCTCTTTGAACTACCTCATAGGCAACCCGTGTATGCGCATTCGGTCTTTCCAAAACAGTTGGGATACCGAGCTTCGCGGCAGCTTTGAGCGTCTGAAGTGCCCCCAAAGACCAAGTATGAATAATATCGATCTGACCTTCCAGTTTTTCGATCCGACGTGCGACAATATGGTCATGCAGGGCACAGGCGCGCATTGTGCCCAGAAGTTTGTAAGAAATACGGGCTTCCCCCCATGCAAGGGTTTGTCGAACTCTCACATTTGCAGGAACCGGTCTATGCAGTACACCTGGAAAAACATATAGATCCGCTCCCGCGGCAGCAAGCCCATTAACTTGCTGCCATGCAGTGTAGCATATCCGGTCTGCACCCAGCTTGTGTGGGAAACTATATAAGACTCTGACCTTTTTTTGTTCAGACATGTTTAATCCTCCTGCAGGTCATCTAGCCACTAATATAGATGTCCTGCATAAGTTCATTTATATGGACTCTATCATGATGAGATGCCCTGACTCATTCTTTCGATCTCAAGTTATTTACCTCGTAATATGCGGTGACATGGCTGTAGTATCCGCTGTCTGGCACCCAAACTCGCACTGCTGAAACAGAGATATTAAGTTCACCGAGCGTAGCCGACATGGCGACTATCAAGTACAGGAAGATGGTGATTTGATCAAAATAGGAAACCGAAAAGAATGAAGCAACGTGTCCGAGTAATGCACAGCCGATGGACCAGATCAAGTACCGTTCAGCAGGAGACAACTTGTGCTCATTACGCATTGCTGATCCTAATACCTTGAAACACTCGACAAGCATAAATATGAACAAAAATAGTTCAACAATTCCCCCATTTACTCCCTCGGAGATAAATTGGTTTGTTATATCAGCACTGTTCACATTGATAGCAAGCCCAGTCGGCATCCAGTGCGCCGTATATGCAGTGCCCATGAGCCACCACTCATTGAAATGTTGAATTGCCGCATCGATAAGTGCAGCACGGTACCATCCGCTACCGCCAATTAAGTCTCCCACGCGAGCTATGAGGAACCATACCGGAGCCTTCATGATCAAATGCAGGATTAATAATGACGCTATAATTCCCCTAAAAATAAATTTAATTTTAGACTTGTAATGCCAGAGGAACAATCCGACCAGCCCTGTAATATACGCTATAAGAGGACCGCTTGATGAAGAGGTAATTACTATTGTGGTGGCTGCTATGGCAGCAGTTACTGCGAGACGGCGATTTCCACCATTGTACAGCCACAATCCTACAAAAAGCGGCATAGCGGTGGCCCCGAAAGTTCCTGCAAGTATAGGATGCCTGAAAGGCCCCTGACAACGAAGGCTACCTTCACGAATTTCCGTTACAGCGGGGACGCCGCCTAAAACAGAAAACGGGTTTCTTCCAGTGATATGCTCCATAGCAAAAAACAGGGTAAGAGGAAAAATGATGACCGCTAGAATCTTAACTGCACGAACAATATCGTCGACATCACGCACAAGTGCGCGGATTAAGAAGTAAATGCCAAGCGTATTGTAAGCTTCACCAAGTCGGCCGACCAATTCTTGAACAGGTCCTCTGCATAGTGCAAACAGAATGATACCGACAATAACCCAAGCTACCAATACCTTATCTATTACGGTCAATTTAATCTTAGAAAGTTCGCCCCTTGTAATTATCCTGACCCAGCCGACAAATAATAATATTCTTAGTATAGAAAAATGCAGTGGGCCTATCATAGCAACCTGTCCGAGGGTCATGTAACAGCCGCTGATAAAAAGTGGAATCAATGCGTAGCGACGCGGCAACATTAGCAGGAGAATGCACAGACATATTGTGAAGACGAGGCTGGCACCTGTTATACTACTTGCTTCAAGTTCCATGTAATGCTCAACAACTCCATAGGTTCTATGATCATTTAATAATCTTTTTGAATAAAATATTGGTCAATGAATCGGCGGTGCCACAACTCAAGTGCTACCAGCATAAAAATCTCCTTCGCGCAAGCAGGTTGTCGCCTATTGGCTTCAAGCAGCTGTGAGATTGCAGAACGTTGGAAGAAGCCTCTGTTTATGGTTTTTACATCGAGTAGGACGTCACTGACGTAGTTGTTCAGGTCATTTGACATCCATTTGGCATAAGGCACCGGAAATCCTGTTTTTTTGCGATACAATATCTCATCTGGAATGCGCCCTTCGAATGATTTTTTTAGGATGTATTTAGTAGTAACTCCTTTAAGTTTGAAATCGTTAGGCAAAGATGCTGCGTATTCTAAGACAGTATGATCAAGGAGGGGTACTCGGAGTTCTATCGAATTCGCCATGGTTATCTTATCCGCCTTGACGAGCAGATCATCTGGCAGCCAGGTCTTGGTATCGATATAAAGCATCTTGTCCAAAAGGTCCCCGCTTTCCACATTCTGCAACAACCGTTTTCTGAAATCATGACTTTCAGCAAGATGAATATTGTCATAGAACTCTTGAGTATAAAATTCTTTTGCGTTCTTGTTTAGGAAATTCAACGGGCTGGAAGATCTGCTGTAATAATAACTCTCAAAATCCATCCCCATCAGAAAACCGTATCGATTGAATCGTTTTAACGGCCCTGAACTGGTAAACATAGAAATAGCTCTCCCCATCGATGGAGAAAATGATCCAGCCAGCCGCTTTATTCCTTCAAGGCATGTTAGATTTCGATAGTTCGAATAACCAGCGAATGCCTCATCACCGCCTTCTCCGGACAATAGTACTTTTACATGATCTTTCGCAAGATTGGAAACATAATAAAGCGCAACAGCAGGTGGCTCGCATACTGGTTCTTCCATGTGCCACACGTATTTAGGCAGAAACTCTGCAAATTGCTTGGCATCGATCGTCATATCATAATGGTTTGTTCCGAACCTTTTAGCGGCAAGGGCCGCGTACTTTCTTTCATCCGCGAATTTATCACTCTCAAAGCCAATGGTAAATGAGCTTATTTTCTTGTCTGTTTCCTCTACAGCAAAACTGAGCAACGCGGTCGAATCTACTCCTCCGCTGAGCAGAAAACCGACTGGCACGTCACTAATCATGTGGTCACACACTGATTTTCTGAGAAGCTCTATGACTTCTTTTTTGGCGGTTTCGAATGATATGTGCTTTCTAGTCTTGGAAAATGACAAATCCCAGTATTGCGTATCACTACACTTGCCGTTTTTCACCACGAGGTAGTGTCCGGGAAGCAACTTCTTGATACCGGCCAGTAGAGTCTTGTTTCCCGGGATAAAATAATAGCTCATAAGAAGATTTATACCGGAGAGATCAATATCCCGAGGAACAGTCGGATCGGCGAGTATGGCTTTTATCTCTGAACCGAATGTCAACGTGTCCTTTGTAAGGTAATAATAAAGAGGCTTGATACCGACTCTGTCCCTGGACAGTATCAGTTTTTTTTGTCTTTCATCCCAAAGCGCTATTGCAAACATCCCTCTCATCTTAGATGAAAAGTCATCACCATACTCCTCATACAGATGAACAATAACCTCTGTATCCGTTTGGGTGCTGAATAAGTGCCCCTTTGAAATAAGTTCGACTCGCAAATCGCGATAATTATAGATTTCACCATTAAAGACAACCCAGATATTACCATGCTCGTTCGAAATGGGTTGTTTACCGGTCTGAAGATCAATGATTGACAGGCGTCGATGGCCAAGGCCGACTCCCCGTGAGACATAGATGCCGTGGTCGTCCGGCCCCCTGTGACTCATTACATCGCACATTTTTTCAATGAGCGTAGGATCGACTTGCCGGTCGGCCGCAATAAACATCTTCCCGCATATACCACACATGAAATAATGCCCCTATCTTAGGCGATATGTGTAATCACTTTTTATGTGTATTATCATCTTGCCCACTTTACAATACCAAGAGTCCACCCAATGATACTTATCCATTTTGTCAATGAAGCCTCGCAACTCGAACGTCGGCCAATCAGTACGCATGGAATGAATGCCAAAGATATAATAATAAATCTAATAATGCCAGCAATGAGTATCGAGATCCTGTAAAAAACTGCATAGATCTTACCGCGCGTCTTTTTGAAAAACTTGAATATGGACTCTCTCATCTGGACATTTGCAAAGGTGCTTTCTTTTCGCTTGTTAGCACTGCCGCCACCGTGGTGAATAACCGAACCTGCTCCTGTGTAGTAATTGATATAACCTGCACTTCGGACCCTGTAACAAAGATCAATATCTTCGGTATACATGAAATAATCGGTACTGAAGCCACCTATTTCAGTGAAGATCTCTTTCCTGATCATCATGCATGCCCCCGAAATAGCCTGCACTTCGGAAGGTCCTAGTTGATTTAAAAGATGCGGCACCGGTCCCCATATGGAGAACCCCGGAAACCTGCGGAGCAGAATATCCGAATCAAGTGATTGATTCAGTATAGTAGGGAAGGGCTGGATACAGCTGTTTTGCAACGTCATGTCGGTATTCAATAATTTGCATCCAATGACGCCAGCCAAAGGCAACTTCCGAATCGCAGACAACATTTCTGAAATAGCATTACCGAGTATTTCGGTATCGGGATTCAGGAACAGCAGAAAATCACCATGTGCCTGTTCCGCTCCCAGATTGTTGGCCTTTGCGAATCCGAGGTTTTGATGACTCTGAATAAAATGAACTCCGGGAAACTCATTTGTAATTATGCTATGGCACTTGTCGAACGATGCATTGTCAATAACTATTATCTCTGAAACCACCCCTGCATTATTCACGTATAGAGAATTTAGACACGTTTTTAAGTAGTCGGCAGAGTTCCAATTCACTATTATTATCGATAAGTCCATGCTACTTCCAAATGCTCTTTCTCAGCAGAAGCCTATTTAGTTGCTGTTTCCTGAGATAGGATATCAATTGCTTGTCTTCGACTTGTGGCACCTTTTGAATATACCCCGCAATAAAACCATATAATAATCCAAGAGCACCAACAAGATAGGGTTTTTTGTAAACTCTTTTCACGCATTTTAGAATCATAAAAAGCGGATGATATCCGGCAATATAATTTGCCCTGCCGTTTTTTACCCATCCGCCCCATGTTCCATCTGCAGATCCTGTCATCTTGTGGTGAATTAATGTAAGGTCGGGAAAGCAGCGTGTTTGCCAACCCAGCATATTTGCCTTAACTTCATCTACGGTATCCCATCCAGGCGCCATAATAAGGCCACCTAAGGCATCCCAACAGGCTTTTCTATAGATCTTCGTGGCTCCCCTGACGTGAAATGTTGTTGTTTTCTCCAAGATAAGCTTTCCGTCAATATCATTGTAGATATCGCCTCCACCGATTCCTAGTCTTGGTTCTGCGGCAAAATGACCAAAACATTTCTCAAAATAGTCGGAACTGAAGGAAAGATCTCCATCAAGCTTTATGATATAGTCCCAGTCAGATGTTGACAAATTGTTAAACCCATAATAAAATGACTCGACCACACCGCCGCCAGATTGCCGAAAGCCTCTATTCCCACGATGGAAAACGCGCAGCCAAGAATATTTCTTGCTGTACTCATCCAAAATTGCACCCGTATTGTCAGTAGAACCGTCGTCAATAACAACCCATTCCTTTGGGAGCACTCGTTGAGAAACCATAGAATGAATGGTTTTTTCTATGTAACGCTCCTCATCTCTTACCGGGGTTATTACAACATAATTTGTTGTTTGACTCATAACAGACTCCATCCTCTTTGAGTTTGGTTGTGGGGTTTAAAATGATGCAGATCGACAAAAAAAGTGGCTGACGTCATTTTGTCATAGTGCTGCACCGGATGCAGTGAAACACGATCTCTCTGATGTGACGATTTTTTTCAGCCTGTTTGCCCGTTTTCTAAATTATGCTTGGTAATAGTACTAATACTAAGTGCCACCTTCATGAAGTTGAAGAGTGCACCGACCATGCGCAGCTCTTCAAGATTGCAGCACCTATCTGCAAAGTCGACTGTGGAAAATCATCAAAGGTAAACGATACGTCCGGAAAGATTGAAATCGCGTCAGCTAAACGCCTCCAGAGTCCTCCGTCGGATACTTCCAAGAAAGGAACGCAGCGTCATCGACAGGAACTCAATCCGAGGTTCACCATTCCACAAAAACTATCACAATGTTGTATGGGAGGATGGGCTCATCTGGTTTATTTGCTGAGCAAAATAGGCAAATGTGCCAAAATCAAAACGGGTCCGCTGCTTAGATGCAAATGTTAGAAAGGAGCGAAGCGTAGTTTCATTCCAAAAATTGAAGAGCTTAGGATGGCCGATGAGAACAAAAGGCACAATCTCCTCCGTGGCTGAGATTTGCTTTTCCGCCCGCAGCAAAGCATTAATCAATTGACGACCGGAACACTGATTAAAGTCGGCTTTCCATGCATTTTTCTGAAAAAAACTCACCGACTTTGGCACATCACCATTTGATACTGGCTCAGTATTTTGCACAGCGCGCGTCGCCATGTCCACGCTGTGGAATCTTTCAAGCATCGCACGGTAGAAACGATTGATCGATAAAAAAGCGCCGATATGACGCTGCTCTGTATAAATAGGAAATTCCCAAAGCCGGCTATTGGAGGCATTGCGACAGATATCATCCGGACTCGCAGGCCAAGGCCGAAGATGATGGTGAGCGTTGGAGTAGTCAAAAGTTACTATCCCTTGTCGACGGCCACCCTTAAAAACCGAGGTATCTATAAGGATGTTGTTTTCCAAGAGGGCGTTTAGTACATTTCTTGACGGGCTAACACACCAATTGGGGGCGCGGAACGCTATGCAACTATATACCTGCTTGACAGGCTGAAGGAGTGTCTCGAGAAATTCTTTTCCCGTCCTAACCATCCAAACCATTCGATCATAAGGCAACCCGGCGAAATTATATTCTGACCACTCCTGGCACCACCGTCCTTGACTATGATGTGCCTTAAAATAAGAGGAGTGCAAGTGCAGTTGGATATCATGGCCTCTATACAACGCGGTACGCAGCTGATCTGTGATTACATCATAATGATAATCATCGCGGCCGATTTTTTCTTTATATTCTTTGAACTTCAGGATTTCGGCCACATCCGCCATGATTGTTAACTTGGCACCATATTCGTCGAACAGGTTTAACAACCTGTTGGTTGGTTCAACCATAAGGGCAAGCGGGCTGCCATCCCCATTTCCATGAATCTCGTAGTCCAGAGTAAAGATGATTCGAAGCATCAGGTTGTCCGTTAATTCTCGTCAGTTGCTGTGTTTGATTTTATTCCGTACGTTTTATTTACCCTTTCCCAATTATCCGGCCATTCCACAGTTCTGGAATGCTTCCCGGCTGATGGATAATTTGGATCAATTAGTCAAGCTATACACTGGCAATAACGTTAGTGTCAAAATTGCAATTTCTTTAACAAAGCTACTATCCGAGATGCTGTTTGACCATCCCATAATTCAATATCTTTTCTACCCACTGCCTGAGCGTGAAGAAGTTCATCAGTTTTTATCATGAGATGATCCAATTCGCATAATTGATTCGTGCCCTGCGTAATAGTGATCGGCCGCTCAGTATTCTTTCTGAGGGTCAGGCAGGGAATGCCAAGGTAACTAGTCTCCTCCTGGACACCTCCTGAATCCGTTATTACCAAGCGGCAATTAAATACCAAATTCATGAAATTGATATAATTGAGTGGTTCCGGCACTATAAGATTCTTATTGGCCTCCATTCCTTCGAAAAGACCATATTCCTTCATTTTATTTTTCGTACGTGGATGAATGGGAAAAACAAGCGGTATTTTTTCTGCCACTTCACTCAGAATCCCGCATATTTTCTTCAGCACGTCGGGGTTATCAACGTTCGACGGACGGTGCAACGTTACAACCCCGAAATCACCAGTCTCTAATTGGAACGTTTGAAGCATCCCCGCATGATCGATTCTATTTCTTAACATTTCAAGTGAATCGATCATGATGTTGCCAACCATCTGAATCTTATCCGAAGGGATTCCTTCCCTTATTAGATTATCCACTCCATCCTGAGAAGGAGTCCAGAGAATGTCTGCGAGCACATCGGTAACCATGCGGTTGATCTCCTCAGGCATGGACCGATCAAAAGACCTCAGACCTGCCTCTAGGTGCGCAACTTTAATGCCTAGTTTTGCTGCGGCAATAGTCGCGGCCATGGTCGAGTTCACATCTCCGACTACTACTACCAGGTCGGGAATCTTCTCTTGTAGGACCTTTTCATAGGATATCATGACCCTGCCAGTCTGCTCGGCGTGCGTACCACTGCCAACCCCTAGCGAAACGTCCGGATTTGGAAGTCCGAGGTCATCGAAGAAGGAATCTGACATATTGGGATCATAATGCTGACCGGTATGGATTATGACTGGGTCCGCCCATCGTTCTTTCTTGAGCGCGTGGTATAAGGGAGCAACTTTCATAAAGTTTGGTCTTGCGGCACATACGAGATGAATTAACATTGCATATAGTCCATTTGCATTATTGTTCGAAGTAAAAATCGAGATTTAACTTGAAAAATAAAATGATATCCATAATCACTTTGAAGAAGAGACGATTTATGACAAAGCAGTTTTCTTACCGAGATCGTTTCATATTTGTTTTCCATTTGTACTAGCACGTATTCCATGGTTTATCATTTATTTCAGATGCGTTCATTTTCGGCCACAGAGGCAATGATATCGACAATGCTTTTCAGCGTAACGTTAGTCGTCTCTGAAAGACTTTCGGAGCGCTGCCTCTTGATCACTTTAAGCTTGTTCCGAATATCGCTGACGCTCTCTAAAAGAACAAGCCGACCGCAGCTCGAGAGATAGCTGTCCACAGCACCGATTTTACCTCGGAAAATACTATATACCGGGACACCGAGTGCAGTGGCCTCTCGATTCATAGTCCCCCCTCCGCTGATTACCAGATCTGAGTACCACATCAGGTTTAGCCCGTCAATTACATCACGGGGAATTATTATCTTCCCTGTCGAAAACAGTGCAGGCCATTGCTGTCTAATTGAGTCACCCTGTTTTTCATTCCTTGGCAGTATTACGATTTTGACATTATCTCTCGTTGAAAGCAGATCAACTGTTGCATTGAAGAGCTTGTCACTCTCTGGGTTATGATAGTGCGCTTCCGATGCCGGAGGGCGAATTGTGACTGTTATATCCTCGGCATTTAGCCCAAGTATCTCTTCGATACGGGGATCGGGTTTAAATGACGGGACATAGACGTCTTCTTTAATACCAGGATATTTGTAGACCTGGCTCTTATGATAGTTGAAAGCGTTGTTAAAAACGATATCCGGAACTAATACTGCTGTGGGGTGGAAAAAAGTCAGTGCCTTGGCATGTTCATAATCTATTATCATGATATTTGGTATTCGCAAGATGGTGGCTAGAAGCAGCTGGGTGCGTGATCCATGTGACACTGCAATCGAGGGTCGCTCGCGCATTATAATCGGAAGCATTTGTGTTGCGCGAAGAATGGTTCCTAGTACCTTAAGAATTTTATTTTTCCCATAGTGCTTGCCAACGCGTTTATACTTGATGTTGAATAGATCAGCAAGACCGCATACCTGGAAACAGTCCCGCGCAGTGACAATAAATGAATAACCGCGTTTCTCTAGTTCCCCCATAATGGGCTTAAAAAAAGGAACATGTGGAGAATTGTCCAAATCGATCCAAATTTTTTTATTCTTCATATGAGTAGTCACAATCTTATCTTTCTTGCCATAATCCTGCAAATTTATAGTCAGCTTAATCGATCCTCAGATTCAAAAAGCATAACTTCCCAATAGGCTTCAGGGGCTATGAATCGTATTGCGCACAGCTGAGCAAACTCTATCTACTCCGAATTATCCGGCGCTGAATTGGAATAATTATCTCTCCAGAATCGGGCTACATCCTTAGGGAGCACATGCCAGTACTGTCCTGCATACTGCGTTTTTATATACTTAAGGAAATCCTCGTAATATCGGACCGGATATTCTTCATCGTTCAGTTCCTTCTCACTGAAATTCATGTAATCGGGATGGGTATTGATGAGCGCCATGCCGCCATGCTGGGTGATCCAGTCCAGTTTCTCTTTCCAGATATCTATATTTCTTTTTTGGAGAAGCACGAATAGCGTAAAGTCTTGAGGAAGGGTGTAGGGTAATTCTATATATCCATTTCCTTTTTGCGAAGAATTATCTCTCACTACGAAAGGGAATATAGTGCTTACGCCCACTGCATGCGGCTCAAAAGGGTCGGTGTCAAAGGTAGATGCGTCATATTCTATTTCGAGATTATGAAACAACTCTAACTTGGGATACATGGCAGGTGCTCTATAGCCAACTGCATGCCATTCCTTCAGATATTTATTAATTCTGGCTGCCCGCTCAAAGAAAATATTCTTTGTCATATAATACTTGCCATCATGATATAATCCGTGCACTCCGACTTCGAAGCCATGATCAACGATTGTTCTGCGGATAATGGGCGAAACCGGGTACTTCAAGGGAACAAAATTGAAGGACGAACAGAATCCGAGATTTTCGTCCAACTTCATCAGGTCAAGACATCTATTGTGCCCGGTTTCGGTATCTACGTCGTGAGTGATCACCAGTGCGAACTTTTTCCCGTCTGGCCAGCCGCACCATCCTGCAGGACTAGCACATGCTTTTTCATCAATAGGCCAGAGTTTCCTGTATTTCATCCATCGCAAACATATGAGCTGTCTGCGTAAAAAAATCTGGAGCTTTCTAGGGATGAAAGGTTTTATGATGTAATAAAATTCACTTCGATAGTTATGCATTAATGATTCACTCTATGGCCACACTGGTTCATCCAACGTGCCTGTATAGCAGCGACCCGGCAAGCTTATTCAGGGACAGCGGAATTTTACGCACAAGACTGTTGTAATAACTGGTAAGGTTTAGTGTATCTGGTACAAATGCTCTGCGCTCGATGCTGTATGTATAATAGTTTATTGCAAACTCACTAGTACCCCAGCCGATTTTGAACTGGCGCAGTCCGGTATTTTCCGGTTCAGTCCTGCCGAAATGCAAACTGTGATATCCTCCCCTGCAGTACCACTTTATCGCCTCATACATAATGTAATTGTTGGCCCTCAAGTGCTGGTGATGCTTATCGGAAGCGCCATATTTAAAAATGGCCGTATTCCCAAAATGGAAATATATCGCTCCAGCTATGCTTTTTGTACCGCAGGAAGCAAGGACAACAATGCCGAGCCCCTTAGAAATAATGTGTTCATGTATCTTCTCGAAGAAACGGTACGGCTGAGGCGGGATGCCGTGGTCTCTCCTAGTGATACAGTTCAGACGATAGAATGTTCTTATCGCCTCCATCGAATCCGATATGGTAATTTTGACGTCTTCTTTAATCGCCTTTTTTATATTCCTGCGAGTACTCTCACGAAAAGTTGAGAAGAGTGCTTCCTCATTTCTCGATAGTTTCAGGACATGGCCATAAAAGATCGATGACGGGGGATAACTTGACGGAAATAAAGCGTCTGTACGCATTTTCAGAGTTTTCCAACTATGCCTGGCGCCGTACTCGATCGAACAATCCATCAGTCGGCTGAACTGTTCCGCGTCCTGATATAACGGGTTGCAGCAGTCAGTAAAGGGAAGGGCCACAGCCCGTTTTCCTGTCAGCTTACTGTCGATTTCCATGAATGGTATGAGCGCCGATAATGTGTCATTGCGCAACATCATGAAATAGAGCGGGGTATATTTATATGACTCGGAAAGCACCTTCGCCCAGTTCGAAGAATGAAAAAATGAGCAGTTCGAATTAGACAGGATGAGTTCATTCCAGCAAGAATACTCGATGGGATTGATAACGTTGATTTTCGAGGTCATGTGTCCCGATTCGCGAACTGCCGTGGCGAGGTGGGCGACTTTAACAAAATAGCAAACTTTGGCGTTTCTTCAGTTGCACGGTAGACGGCGATTCCAGGAAGTTAGTTGAACATAAATATTTTGGCGCAGCCTTAAATGTCGTGAATAGTAGATTTTCAAGAGATAGTAAAGCCGTCCTTGGAATACTTCGCTTTAACGGTGGATTTCTTATCTATTTCCGCGCAGACGCAACCCAGTCCCGAATCCCTTCCGTAACTCTCTCCAGCTGCGATTCAGTTAGCCCCGGGAACATGGGGAGCGAGAGAATCTCAGTAGCTGCTTTTTCGGCTACCAAGAAGTCGCCTCGGCCGTATCCCCTCATGCGATATGCCGTCTGGAGATGCAGCGGCACGGGATAATGAAGGCCAGTAAATATATTGTTCTTTGTTAGGAATGCTTGAAGCTCGTCCCTCTGTTTAGTCCTTATAACATAGAGGTGGTATACACTTTTGGACCATAAAGGTTCAAACGGGATCGTCACTCCTTCTATGCCGGAGAGCAGTTCATTGTATAGCCGTGCGTTTGCCTGCCTCAGCTCGTTCCACTTTGAGAGATGCTTAAGTTTTACGCTCAGGAAACCAGCCTGTATTGCATCGAGCCTGCCATTGTAGCCTTCGATATCATGATAATATTTTTGGGATTGCCCGTGATCTCGTATCATGCGAATGGTGCGAGCAATCGCTTCCTTGTTGGTCGTCACTGCACCAGCCTCACCGCAGGCCCCGAGATTCTTTCCGGGATAGAAACTGAATGCAGCGGCATGGCCGATAGAGCCGGCCTTCTGCCAGCGGTTCTCCCTCTTGGAAAAATATTCAGCGCCGTGCGCCTGACAAGCGTCTTCAATGACTATCAGCTTGTGTTTTTCAGCAAGCTCCATTATCGGGTCCATATCGACCGGCTGTCCGTATAGATGAACTGGAACGATAGCGGTGACAGGGCTTGATGTTTTTTTGTTAACGAGCGCTCCTGTTTTGTTGTCAATAAAGCATTTTATTTCGATATAGGCTCGCAGCTTTGAGACATCCATGTTACAGGTCTTATCATCAACATCCACAAAGTCGATCAGGGCGCCGGCTTGCGAGATAGCTTCAGTTGTCGCAATGAACGTGTTAGGAACAGTTATGACAGTGTCCCCCTGCTTGACTCCTGCCGCCATCAGCGCAAATCTCAGGGCATCGGTGCCGCTTCCAACTCCTACGCAATACTTTGCATCACAAAAGCCTGCGAATTCCTCTTCAAATTTCTGGACCATCGGCCCGCCTATAAAGCCAGCTGTGCCAAGGGCCTGCTTATAGACCGCCAATAGCTCTTCCTCCATCTCGGCATGCGGAGTTATAAGGTCGAGAAAGGGTATTTTCATTTCACTCAAAGATTATCTCACGTATAAATTTAGCCGGATTGCCGGCTACAATCGTATTTGGAGCCACATCTTTCGTTACAACGCTCCCGGCGCCGACTATCGCATTATTGCCGATAGTCACATTGCTCAGTATTGTAGAACCTGAGCCGATCGAGGCCCCTTTCTTAACGAGCGTTGGTTCCACCTTCCAGTCCGCCTCAGTCTGTAAGGCGCCGCTGGTGCTAGTTGCGCGAGGATAGGTGTCGTTTATGAATGTAACGCTGTGGCCGATTAGACAGTCATCCTCTATTGTCACGCCTTCGCAGATAAAAGTATGGCTCTGGATCTTGCAATTCCGGCCGATGGTTGCATTCTTTTGGATTTCAACGAAGGTACCGATCTTTGTGTTGTCCCCAATGGAGCAACCGTAAAGGTTGATAAAATTGGCGAGCTTTACGTCCTTGCCGAGTTTAACATCGTCGGCAATCGAATGGTATTTCATAGGTATGCAATCTCTCCCTGTTTCTTGAGCGACTTGTCGCATGCCTCTAGCATCTTAACAATCCTCAAACCGGCATGGCCGTCATTGATAGGTGTGTCGTCATCTCGGATGCAGTGGACGAAATAATCAGCTTCCATTTTAAGTGCCTCGGTCTGTTCCACCTTGGGAACTAGCATGTCGCCGGAGCGATAGCTTACAAGAAGATCATAAATGCCGTCTTTCGAAGAGACACTGACCCCTTTGTCGTAAATCTTTATCTTTTCATCAGCTACCGCGTCATTCCAGACGATCATCTTCTTCTCTCCGCCAAGCATGGTCAATCTGACTTTCACGGGCGAGAGCCAGTTTACATTGAAGTGCGCAACAATATTGTTTGCAAAATGAGCTGTAACAAAAGCGATGTTTTCTTTGCAATTGAAGTGCGACTTTCCGCTGGCGGATACAGCTATAGGCCTCTCGCTTATAAGGTAATCCATAATCGCGAAGTCATGCGGGGCGAGGTCCCAAATGACGTTGCAGTCGTGCTGGAAGAGACCAAGATTGACCCGGATTGAGTCGTAGTAATAGATGGAACCCAGCGACCCTTCTTCCACGAACTGCTTCATCTTTCTCACAGCTCCCGTAAAGATGAAGGTATGATCGACCATAATCTTGAGGCTTTTTTTCTCGGCCAGTTCGATCAGTTCCTCAGCCTGAGCAACCGTTGCGGTAAAGGGTTTTTCAACGAATACATGCTTTCCGTTGAGAAGGGCCTTCTTGGCGAGGTCGAAATGCGAAGAGACTGGGGTAATAACCGCGACTACATCAATGTCGGGAGACAAAAGGATATCGTCGCTGTTGGAGGTAACAGTCATATGGGGATAGGTTTTATGCGCCCTTGCTAAAGAAGCATGGTTGCCATCGCAGACCATCGAGACTCGGGCATGGTCGATGCCGCTGAAGTTGCGCACGATATTCGGTCCCCAGTAACCGTATCCGATAACTCCCACATTAAGAACGTCACTCCCCTTGAGAGCGCCGTTTCCAGGTGCCGTATCAATCCTGCTTTTGATTGCATCGCTTATCATGTATTCCTCCGCAAGAATAGAAAATTAATGTTCAGTAGCCGCCTTTTCCGCTTAATACCACCCTGACTGTCTGAAAAAGTATCTTGATATCGAGCCATGGAGACCAGCTCGTTACGTATTGAATATCCATCCGGACCATTTCATCGAACGTTGTCCTGCTTCTTCCGTTTACCTGCCACAACCCCGTGATGCCGGGCTTAACTTCGAGAACCCGGCGCAGGTGCCAAAGGTCATAATTTTCGACTTCATAAGCAATAGGAGGGCGAGGTCCAACCATGGACATTTCCCCTTTCAGTACGTTTATGAATTGGGGAATTTCATCCAGACTGGACTTGCGCAGAAAGTGCCCTATGGGGGTGACCCGGGGATCGTTTTTTATTTTATAAACACATTGCTTGCCATCGTCGCCGTCTTCGACAGAAGAAGCCTGTTTTTCGCATATGAGCTTCTTTATGTAGTCCTGATGAATCTTCGGATCGTTATTCACGGACATGGTCCTGAATTTAAAAAAAGCGAATTTTTTCCCGTATTGCCCCAGGCGGTCCTGCTTAAACAAAACCGGACCTTTAGATGTGAGTTTTATAAGGATAGGAATAATGAGGAAGAAAGGCGAAAAGATGATAATAGCAGCAATGCTGCCGATGATATCGATTATCCTTTTGGATATTGACGCCAGCAATGTCGTCGCATGATTTTTCTCAGAGTTTGAATAGAAAACCGTATTGGCCGATTCATTGTCGCCGGTAATGGAGATGTCATCAGGGAAAACACGGAAGGTAATGTTTATAGTCACGTTATTCATCAGGCTTGGCTCCGCGCTTAAACTGTTCAGAACCCTTTGTCTTAAAATGTCCATGTCTGCTGCACCCGTTTCCGTAAGGATGACGCCTATTTTGGAACCCGGCTCGAACCAGCCCTTAATGTCGAGGTCCCGGGTTGCCCTGGCAAGGGCTGCAGCGATGCTTCTTTTTCTCTCATGTCCGCGGTCATTTTCAAGTGCCTTTTCAACATGCAGCTTCATGAGAAGGAAAGGCCTTTTTGTGCGCTCGCTCCTCCTCCTTTCCAGGGAGAGCAGATGTCTGAAATAGTTCTCTTTATACAGGTTTGTATGCCTGTCAAATAAATGGGGGAATGACTTGCAATGTTTAATCATACGTGCCGGTTAGAGCTGTTGCATGACGTGTTCGGCCGAAGACTCAACTGGAAAATCCTTTTCAAAAATCTCGTTCTTTGTAAATCCTAGAGGTCGTGGTCCGCAGTCTGGCGCTTTTCTGTGATGTCGAGACTGGATTTAGTGAATTTTTCCCATCCCTTGGGGCAACTAAAGGGATTACGGGGCAGTCAGAAAAAAAAGAGTTCTGCTTTATTTTTTGCCGTTACCGTTATCAGACTCGGCAGATTCGCCGCCTTTTCTGTAACGATAGTAGTCGTAAGGATAGAGGTTTTTGCACATAAAATCGGGAACATTATTGTATACGACGCCCAGAACGGGTGAGCCATGAAGGTGTGCGAGCGCATCTTTTACAGTTTTTGCGGAAGTCCGCGCCCCTTGAATGACAAGTAGTATTCCATCGACATGTTTGCTTAACGAAAGGGCGTCGGCACATGCCAGTAAGGGCGAAGCGTCGTAGATGACATACCGGTCGGCATACCGGTTCTTCATCTCTTGCGCGAGTTCCTTCATCCTGTTTGACGAAAGCAGTTCGGCAGAATTCGGTGGAGGAGAGCCAGCCGGAAGCAACACAAGCTTGCCAATCCCGGTCTTTACAAGAACATCTGATAGGTTTTTGACCTGGCCTTCAAGATATTCGCTCAAACCAAAATCAGCCCTGATACCAAGGTAGGTATGTATCGAAGGCTTTCTCAAGTCGGCATCGACGAGCAGCACGGTGTGGTCGATCTGCCTGGCGAGGGCTATGGCGAAGTTGATGGCTGTCATCGATTTGCCCTCCCCCGCATCGGCACTTGTGACCATAATGGTGCTCTGACGCGGCGACAAATGAAGATGAGCCCTCAGTTTGCGATACTGTTCTGCGGCAGGAGAGTCTATATCAGTAATACAAACTATGCTCCGGTCCACTTTTGCCGGGTCAATAATTGACCCCACTGGAAGTTCAGGTAACAGTGACGGTTCTTGCGCTGGAGTTACGCCCCTAACGATCGTTGCTAATGCGGCTTTGGCTGATTGCCTCAAACGCTTCTCAAATTCGCGTGCTTCTGCAACCTTGCTCACTTGTCCTCCTCTAAAACCTGATAAGATTGATGCCCATAAATTTGTATAGCACTTCCCTTATCAGCACTAAAAGAATAAGGCCGAAATATGCGATTGCTGCAACCAGTATCTTCCTGTCCAATCTTTTTTTAGCCACATTAGCGCTTGCATCCATTACTGTAGGAATGGTTATCAGGACACGCAACCCCAGACTCTCTTCGATCGCATCTGCATCCTTGAAGAAAGGCATAAGCTTTCCGATGCCCAGAACGGACCCAATACCAGCAGCTATCCCTACAAATATCCCGGCAAGGATAAGCATTACACGATTGGGCTTTATCGGTGAAAACGGCATTACAGCCGGATCAACAATCCTGAAGGCTGCCACCTTGTCAGTAAGTTCAAGGTCTTTGGAAACCTTGGCGTTTTCCAATTTTTTGAGAAGGTCGTCATATATACTCTGGTACACGTTACGGTCCCTCTGCAGTCTTGTCCACTCTTCCTGGTCCTTGGGCATGCCGCCAAGAGCTTTCTGTGCTCCCTGTTGCTGTTTCATGAGCTCTACCGAGCGCAACTTTAGTGACTCAATTTCCGCCTCGGTATCGGCCAGCTTTGCCTGTAACTGCCGATATACCGGGTTCATTGCAGAAGTTTCGGATCCTGACGTCCCGGGAGGGGCCTTTTTTGCATTGGCAATCTCTTGTTTGATATCTTCAATCTCTGCCTTGGTCTTCACTACCTCTGGGTGGCTAGCGGTAAATTTATTTAAAAGTACGGCCAGTTTGGTTTGAAGAGAGTTCAATCGGCCCTGAGGTGATTCATCGTTAGCCCCCATTGTAGCTGTAAGCTCTTTCTCTCCTGAGAGCTGTTTCTGGATATTGTCCCTTTGGCGCATCAGATCCTGAATCTTTATGTCCGCGTCGATTTTCTGAGTCTGATAGGCTTCCATCCATGAAAGCATAGCGGTTTCGCTCTGCGGGATAGCATTGGGATTCTTCTCCTTAAATGCCCTTATGTCCCTGTCCGATTGTTCAAGCTTTGCCTTGTATTCGACGAGCTGGTTCTGGATGAATTCGTAGGCGCCATAAGCGTCGGATCTACTAAACCCGAGGTTTTCCGCAATATATTCCTCGACCAGGGTATTTACTATATCTCTTACCCGTTTGGGATCCGATCCCTGATAGGATATGACGAAAAGATCGGCGGCATCCGGGCTGCCTTTACCGCTCTTGACATCGACCTTTACTGCCTTTTGCATGCTTGCTATAAGACCTTCGAGTTTCTGGGGTGTCTTTGCCTCGGCATCCAGGTCAAGTTTTTTTGCCACTCGTTCCATGATATTACGGCTTGTCAGGCTGTTTTGCAGGGTTTTAAGACGCTCTTCCATGCTGCTTTCTGTGCCTGCAGATTTCATCAGCGGGTCCATCATGGTACTGCGTTGAATGAAAACCGTAGAATCTGCCTCGTATGTGTTCGGCAACATTAAGCTGCCCCAGGTAAAAATGGAGATCACAAAGAGTCCGACGGATAGGGCAAGATATTTTCTTCTGAGGAGCAACCCCCAATATCGCTTTATCTCAAATATGGTCATGCTGCCTTCTCATTCCTCCTTCCTATAAAAGAGGGTACAGGATAAACGAAACAGGATTGATAAAGATTTCATCTTGACTTAAATCCTATATTTGTACCGTTGAGACTGTCAAGCAGCAGCCGGGCTTCTTTCGCTTCGGGAAAGTCGCTTGTCTTCAATGCCCGGGATGCGAATTCCCGAGCGTGTCCCGAATCCCCGCTTTCCTGATAAACCAGGGCAAGATGATACTGCACTGAAGGATCATCAGGCAGTATCATATTAGCATTTCGCAGCATTTCGAAAGCCTCCTTAGGCCTGTTGTTCTTTACAAGTGCGTAACCAAGAGTGTCCATTATCTGCGGGGTCTCGGGAGATGCACGGTAGGCCCTGAAGGCAAGTTCAAGGGCTTTTTCCTTACTGCCCAATCCTTGCAGATAGAGGAATGCGAGATTATTCATGGCGGGCATGTAATCCGCGGCCTTCTCAAGTATATGCTGGTATTCTTTCATGGCCTCATTTTTGTTGCCCATCTTTTCATAAACGGTAGCCTCTGCGAAAAGGGCTTGTACCGACTCCGGTCTCATCTTCGATATGGATCTGTACATATCAATGGCCGATGAGTAATCCTTCTTCTTCGCATAGAGGTTTCCCAAGGCCAGGCGTGCTTCGATATTTTTCCCGTCTATCTGTATGCCCTTTTTCAACGCCTCGATAGCACTGTCCGGTTTGTTCAGCTGATCGTATACGGATGCCAGGACCATGTATCCGGCGGCCGAGTTCCTCCACGGGCCGATAATGCTGTTGGCGCTTTCTACGGCCTTACTTTCGTCACCCATGAGTACGTAGATACGGGCCATTTGTGCCCTCAGCCACATCTCTTCAGGCTTCAACGCCAGCTTGTTCTGAATTCTAGTTAGTGCCGTTTTGTAATCTTTCATTGCGACATATGAATCTATCAGCCCGGGTAACCCTTTATCAGGAGCAGCCGTTTCGAGCTGATCGAAGGCGGCGGCGGCTTCTTTATATTGGTGAGCTCCAAAGAGGATTTTGCCTTTTAGTTCCAGCGCCGCCGGCAATGTGGGCTGTAGCTTGAGAAGATTGTCGAGTACAACAAGGGCATTTTGGGTATCATGTTTCCTTACATAATAATAAGAGTGGGCGAGGTAGGCTGCGGGCTCTTTTGTCTCTTCTGCCCTTGCGAAATATGAAGCTGATTCACTCTGCTTTCCCTGTAACTCCAGAAGCATGGCCATGCTTACCATTGCGCGCACGTTCCGGGGATCCCGCTTCAGTACCGCCTGGTATTCGTTAAGTGCCTTGTCGTTATCACCCGTGACTGCATAGTAGAGGGCGCTATTGAAATAAGCATCGTAAAAATCGGGGTCCGCCTCCTTCGCCTTTTGCAGGAGCGCGAGAGCTTCGGGGCCCTTCTTCTGCATGGCTAAGATAGCAGACATACTATTGTAAAGCAGGGCATCGCTCTTCTTGCCCGACAGACCTTCTTTGAGAGTGGCCAATGCCTTGGGATAGTCCTGCTGCTTCAGATAATAAGAGGATAGAAGAAGCCGCGTATTCATGACTTCAGGCGCCACGCTGACCGCAGTCCTAAGTTCCATTTCGGCTTCCTTGAAGTTACCGCCGGACAGGTCGATCATACCTTTCTTTAAATGGGCTTCGGCCAGCTTGGGATTGAGTTCTAACGCCTTATTGAGCTCTTTCATGCCCTCATCAGTCATGCCGCTTTGCAAGTAGGCACTCCCTAGAAGGTTATGGGCAATGGCGTGATCAGGATGATCTTGCAGGATTCGTTTGAGTTCGGTGATCGCGTTGTCCGGCCGTTTCTGCCTGAGGTGGATAAGTGCCAGGAAGAGTCGGGACTGGATGTTTGATGGCTGGTTATCAAGGACCCTTTGAAATTGGCTCAGGGCTAGCTCATCCTGCCCCTGTTGATAAAAGGCCATACCGAGGAAATAGAGTGCCCCAATTGTAGGCCGGATGCTTATGCTCTGCCGGAGTGCCGCTTCCGATCCATTAAAATCATTCTTGTAAAGAGCAATTATTCCCTTCAGAAGACTGCCGGAGGGTGACTTGGGAAACTTTGTAATCAGTTCGTCGGCTGTTTGAGCAGCCTTATCATAATCCTTGCCGTCTACATAAATCAGCCCGGAGCGGTAGAGCGCGTCGCTTTCAGTCGGGGCGATCTGCATAATCTCTTTATAAGTCAGCAGTGCCTGTTCCTTCTTTCCCATAGAAGCCTGAAGAGCAGCAAGCATGTAATGGGCTTTCATGTTTTTCGCGTCGCTTTTTATTACGTCATTCAGCAGGGCTTCCGCATCGGCGGTCTTCCCTCTTTTCTCATAGATCGCTGCCAGCCCGAGCCTGGCCGATGCCCTTGCAGGGTCTATCTTCAGAGCCTGGAGCAGGTCCGCTTCGCCGGCTGCGGATCCCCGTTTGCCGTATATGCATAGCCCCGAATTTCAAGGGCCTCGGGGCTTGCCTGATGAGCCTCAATGTACTGATTCACTTCCCTGAGCGCATCGTTTGCTTTATTATCGTAAAGATCAGCCCTGGCCAGCTCCAGTTGGAACTCCGCGCGGGACGGATCCATCCGCATGAGTTTCTGGTATTCCTGGCCGGCCTCTCCGAATTTGCCGGCGGCCATATAGGCCTTGGCCAGCTGATGGCGGGCTTCAAAAAAGTTCTGGTCCTTCTCCAGTGCATTTTTAAGTAGTACTATTGCACCCATCGGGTTGTTTGCTTCTAAGAGTTTGACACCTTCGGAAAGCAGCTCATCTTTCGACTTCCCCGAGCATGAGATCAATGAAAGAACACATACTATGACTAAGATATAATTGCGCAGCATCTGCTCTCCTTCTCAAAACTATAATATTAACATCGGACTGCTCCGCCCTTTCAGTTACAGGCAACATAACCGAAAAGGTCATTAGGAAAATATTATCACTCTGGATTTTGCGGTTCTGAAACAAAAAGGGTGACGATTATCCATCGGAACGCAGCGTTGTCATACGATGCGTTCTAATAACCTAAAATTGACCAGCAAAGCGGGGTTTTGATAACCGAAAATTGACCACCCCGAGCATATCTCCTCATGATGAAGTGGGGCATAGTTTCCAAGTTGCCCCATTTTTATGCTGAGGAGGAAGGAGTGCTCAAGATGGATCAGTATGAATTGGTCAGGACGGGTCATCGGGTGTACGGACAAAACATCAGTGAGTTATCAAGATTGACGGGCCATTCTCGAAACACGATCAAGAAAGCCATACGCGGTGAGCCTTGGGGGTACAGGGAACGGAGCCATCAGCCGTTTCCCGCTCTTGGCGATTATATGGTAGCTATCGATAACTGGCTTAAGAGCGACAAAGACAAACCGAAGAAGCAGCAGCATACGGCACACCGGATATACAATCGGTTGGTGGATGAGCGTGACTATAAAGGAGGAGAGTCCACTGTCCGCCGCTATGTAAGACTTGCCAGGGTTATTTTGGGGATCGAGACACCGCGCGTCTTTATCCCATGCAATCCGGAAGCAGGGAAGGAAGCGGAAGTTGACTGGGGGACGGCGACGGCGATTATTGCCGGAGAAGAACTCCGGCTGAAGTTTTTCTGCATGCGCAGTAAGTATTCCGGCAAGCACTTCGTACGTTTCTATCTTTGTGAGAGACAACAGGCATTCCTTGATGCGCATATCCACGCGTTTTCCTTCTATGACGGTATATTCCCGGTCCTAATCTACGACAATTTGACGACAGCGGTACAGAAGGTGTTGCGAGGGCGTGATCGCATAGAGCAGTCTGGATTCAGCAAGTTCAAGGCCTACTACAGCTTTGAAGCCCGTTTTTGCAATCCCGACAGCGGTAATGAGAAAGGCGGCGTTGAAGGACTGGTCGGTTATGCACGGCGCAATTACATGGTCCCGATACCGGAGGCCGCCAGCCTGGAAGAGCTGAACGAGAAGATTCTTCGGCAGTGCGTTGCTTACGGTGATCACAAGATGGCTGGCCGGGATCTCACTGTGAACGAATTGTACGAAGAGGAGAAAGGGCATCTTCTGGTGCTTCCCGAAGCTGTGTTCAGTAATGTGCAGATATCAGTGGGCCAGGCCGACAAGTATGCCACGGTCATTGTGGATAAGAACCGGTATTCCGTACCAAGCCGTTATGCTGGGTTCAGAGTGAAGGTGCTGCTCCGCGCTGATCGGGTGGAGATCTTTACAGGCACGAAGAAGCTGGCAACGCATGAGCGTTTGTACGGTAACAACAAATGGGCTCTGAAGGCTGACCATTATCTTGAACTTATCCAGCAGAGGCCGCTGGCATTCAATAGTGCCCGGCCCATCCAGCAATGGCGGAAGAGCTGGCCGCAGTTCCTTCATCTTCTTTTGGAGCGTTTTTGCCGTTCCCAGGGTGAAACAAAAGGAATCAAAGACTTTATCACCGTTCTTATGTTCTATCGTGATTATGAGGCCGGCGAGATTGAAGCGGCAGTGGAACTGGCCATAGAGAACAACATCAGCACCAGCGACGGTGTGCATCATGTGCTCGCTTACACGGGTGACACCGCCAGACCTATACCCTCCTTGGCCTGCTGGCCAACGCTGCCACCTCCGGATTTGGCTGTCTATGCGCAGTTTGGAGGTGTTCAATGAAAGCCGGGGAGATGATGGAACTGCAGGCAAATCTCAAAGCTCTGAATCTATCGACCATGGCTCGCGACATGGAGGGGTTAGTTCGGCAGGCCCGGGAAACAGGTATCGGCTATGACGAGTTTCTCCTCAATCTGACCGTGGCCGAATTGCAGGCCAGATCAGAAAGCAGGTTGAACCGTCGCATCAGGGAGGCAAAGTTCCCCATTATCAAGCCACTGGAGACATTCGATCTTGCAGCAGTACCGGAACTGGACCTTCGGCTGTTCCGGGAACTTACCGCAGAAGGCTATATAAAGGAGTGCCGGAATGTCATCTTTCTTGGAAGAAGTGGCACTGGCAAGACGCATATGTCCACTGCCCTGGGGATCGAAGCCTGTAAAAACAACTTCCGTACCCGGTTTGTCACCTGTTACGGCCTGGTCAACGAACTGATCGAAGCAAGACAGCAGCGGACGCTACAGCGTCTTATCCAAAGGTATGTTCGCTACGATCTGCTCATTCTGGACGAACTGGGGTATATACCTTTTTGCAAGGAAGGAGCGGAACTGCTCTTTCAGGTCTTAGCTGAAAGACATGAAAAAGGGTCAGTGATGATCACAACCAATCTTGGGTTTGCCGACTGGACACAGGTATTTGGCGATCCGGTAATGACCGCCGCGCTGCTGGATCGGCTGACCCACAAAGCCCATATCATCAACTGCACCTGGGATAGTTATCGGCTGAAGCAGAGTCTTAAGGAAAAGAGAAAACACGGAGGCAAGGAGAAATAACTTATGGAAACCACAGTGTACAATCCTCAAAAAGGCAGACTTGAAACGGTTGAAGTCGCATTCACCAGAGACAATACGACCTGGTTCAGGCAATGCAGCAATGCCGACGATATCTCGATGATAACGGATCTCGACGGCGATATGCTGATCAGCGAGTCCGGGTACGCCTATCCACTCAGGGTTCCTGATACTTCGAGGGCTGATATCGGGTATGACCGGAAGAAAGCAAGCCAACTAAGACGCCTGTACGAATAAACGGCGGGATGATTACCCACTATCATCCCTGATTATCAACTAACTCAGGGTGATCAATATTCGGTGATCGCAGATGGTCAAATTTCGGTTGCTCTTTCGGCTATCGCCTTTGGGGATTCAAGGCACCTTTGTTGTTGTCCGCTACAGCAAAAAGTCAGAGTTATGGCAATTTAAGTATCTCATAATGCACTGTATATAGATATCAACCCACGCGGGTATTTTTTGGGTACTCCAAAGTGTGACACAAACCTTACCATTTTATAGCAGATACTGCAATGGTGTTTGTCCTACATCAAAATTGTAACTTTTGTTTACGCTGCTGGATTGCCATTATAACCGTCCGGATAATCCTTGAACATTTGAGAGGGGCGAAGCATGCTTCATGTCCATGCCCATCCGAGGTACCCATAAAAGTAGTACCCTTACATTATTGTTGACTCCTGTTACTAAAAGAACCTTAAGAGACTGCACACCACGGGTTGTCGGGTGCTGAGGACCCATGCCTAAAGTTAGATCTTTTGTACTTAGGTTCGAAAGCGATATTGTCATAGTCCGGCTTAAGTCGTCGTGTTGCTCTGTTGTAATGGGTTCATACGGTGCCGTTAATTACAACTAGCAATAAACATACCCGTGCAACCTGCTATCAATGGATTAGAGAAATAAGGAACTAAGCCTTTGATATAATGGGATGTCATAATGATGATGAAAGCTTTCTTCATAGGCAATTTATAACACCATAAATAAGTTGTATGTGGTGAATTGACTTCTTTTTGGTGATTCCCCCGATGCATACTCGTAATAATTGCATATAATTTTTTGCTTTTCCTGACAGTGAATCGACAAGAAGATCAATCCCCATGCTCCTACTGCAAGCATAAACTGGCGTTGTTACATAAGCATGACCGCTGGGTTAAGATTAAGTTACAGTACACTTACTGCAGTTGTAGGACCTTCACCCTCCCGGGTTGCAACAACTAGGATTATCATTTCTATGTATTGATTATTGCGTTTCATATTTAGACAGCGGAGACCTCAACAGCCACGCTAGGTTGTGATACTCTGTTTGACTAAAGCCGGCGGGTGCGCCTCTATTACAACTGCGGGGACTTAGGATTTACTGACTGCACTCTTTATAAAGACCTAACTCCTTCTGCGTAAACACTTCAATTCTCAAAAATCCTGCTGACTATCTTCCAGACTACAGTTAGTTTGCCGGCGGGGGAAAAATCAATTTTTCTCCGGCCTGAATCTGGTCGTTCTTCCTTATCCTTTTATTTTGCTTTTTCATTTGTGCAATCAGCTCTTTATTGCTGGCCCCATAGACCTCTTGCATCAGTGAGTAAAGAGTGTCTCCTTTTTTAACTACTCTCTGCACTGGGAAAGTAGTGTTTGCGGGCTTAGACGTATTCTCTTCGGATTTTGGAGTTTCCTTTGCTGCCGGCTGCTCAACCTCTATTTTCATTGGATTCGGCTTGAACGGCTCTGTAACAGCTACGGTCTGGTCCTGGGTCATGCGTTCAAGGCTTCTCGATGTGAATATTTGTACAACCTTTGGGTATATTACAAAAAAACCTATTATTATCAGAGCTAATGAAGCTGAAGCTGCCAGCCAGATCAGATAATCCGTTTTTTTCTTCCCTTCAAAATCGGCAATAACCTCCTTTGCTACGCGGGGAGTAATTTGCTTTTCCTGGTAACCGAATCCTGTGATAAGTGCGTTTCCGCAGAGGATATTGAGTACCCTGGGGATACCACGGGCGTAGCTTATAATGCGCCTGAGTGCCGGCTTGGTAAAAACCGCTATGTCGTTTCTGCCCGCCTTTGACAGTCGATGCTGAATGTATGCCACGCTCTGCCGCCTAGAAAATGGAGTAATGTGGGCGCGCATGACTATACGCTGATTGAGCTGCCTTAATTCTTTCAGGTTCAGTTTATCTTCTAGTTCCGGTTGACCGACAAGCACTATCTGGATTAGCTTGTCTTCGGCTGTTTCAAGATTTGAGAGCATACGAAGGCTTTCCAGGGTCTCTATCGGCAAATTCTGGGCCTCATCAATGATAAGTACCACCGTCCGACCCTGTTGGAATTCATTGATCAATAGCATATGGAGACCGTTCACCATTTCAGCCATATCATCCGTCTTAGGGGTGATCTCAAGCTCCAGGTAAATAGCATTGAGGAGTCCCCGGAACGAGACATCCGGATTTAATATGTAGATTGCTTTCAGCGCTTGTTTATCGATCTGGTCCAAATAGGAACGAATAATGGTCGTCTTGCCCACACCGACCTCTCCGAATATTGCGATGAAACCCTTTCGCTGCTCGACCCCGTACATTATCACCGCCAATGCTTCCTTGTGGCTGGGACTCGAAAAAAGGAACGCAGGGTTGGGAGTGATGTGGAAAGGCTCTTTTCCCAGGTTGTAAAATTTTAAATACATTTTTTGATTCAAATACCTACCTACATTTTACAGTTAATACCGTTTAAAGGCAACTCTTGTGCAAGCCGAGAAGCCCTGCTTTTCCCTATTTCCCAGGGGTGCAAATTGAACGGTCAAGGAGGCAGTGCCGGAGGTAAAAGAAAGAAGGTACCATTGACTCATCATGTGAGATACCCCAAAAAAGGAAGATGCCGTCTTCCACTTCGAAGTTCTGACTCCGACGACTATCCCGGATCAAGATAATTCATTCCATCAAACACGTAAAACGCTATAGATCATTTCGATCCGGAGCGGCTTCCTGATGTATCCATCAATGCTCAAATCATCCAATCTTCTTTTGATTGCGGATGGATCTTCTTCCGACATGACAAACATCCTGATATCAGGATAATACGTTCTTGCATAGTCTACAAGGTCAAAACCGTTTGTGACAGGCAGGTTAAGGGCAGTCAGCAACATGTTCACCGAGGAGTTTTTTAGAATTTTTAAAGCATCCCTGCCGTTTTGCGCGGTGTATATGCTGCATTGCTTTGCGCAAATGGCCAGGCTCTGCGAAATCTGATTCAGCGCATCGCGATCTTCATCAACAATAAGAATACTGCAGATACTCCCAAGTGCGCATATTTCACCCTGCGCATCGGGGAAATTAACCGACCGGCCAACTAATTGCCCTTGTTTTATGTTTCCGTTACCCATTATAACCTCACATTACTTAGATAATTTAATATTTTGTCATCGTCCTAGACTAAGGTGTTTGTTTTTCTTATCCTCACTATATCAGAAAGATAAAGCATTATCTGTTAATTTTCGGTTGCTTTGTCTATTTATTAACGCAGAATTGTTATAAAATGCGTTCTCCGGCTATTGCCTGTGTAATAAGTGACACCTTATGCTGTCGGTACCTTAAAAGTTATTTATAAGTATGTCACAATATTATGTACATAGCTATAATCTTGTTTGGGTATTTTTCGGGTATATGCAACCATTTGAAGGTACTGTATGGTTAATCGCTACTGCAGGCTGCTATTTTCTTAAATAACTATGTTCGCGGGGGGAAAAGGAGGAGTGTGTCAAATGGCTGATAATGCAAGACACAAAAAAGTGGGAGATGCCATCTTCCACTTTCAAGTTCTAATTCCAACGACTATCTCGGATCAAAATAATTCATTCCGTCACACACGTAGAACGCTATAAACCATTTCAATCCGGAATGGCTTTCTGATGTATCCATAAATGCTCAAAGCATCCAATCTCTTTTTAATTGCAGATGGATCTTCTTCCGACATGACAAACAGCCGGATGTCAGGATAATACGTTTTTGCATAGTCCACAAGCTCAAAGCCTTGTGTAATGCTCAGGTTAAGGGCAGTTAACAAAGTGTTAACCATGGAGGTTTTTAAAACTCTTAAAGCATCCCTGCCGTTTTGAGCAGTGTATATATTATATTGCCTTGCGCAAATGGCCAGGCTCTGAGAAATCTGATTCAGCACACCGCGGTCTTCATCAACAATAAGAATGCTGCTAACATTCCCAAGTGCGCTTATGCCACCCTGCGCATAGGGGAAATTAACCGATTGACCAACTGATTGCCCTTCTTTTATGTTTCTGCTGCCCATAAAACCTCACATTACCTGGTTAATTTAGCCCTTGTCATTGTCTTGGAAAGGGCTATTTGTTTTCTTAACTTCACTATATCAGACAGATGAAGTATTATCTGTTAATTCTCTGTTACTTTTCAGTTAATTCTTCTATCAGACATAGTCGGAAACGATGGATCGGATCTCTTTCTAACCGGATCTATCAAAGGATCGATCCATCTTTTCTCAGAAGGTCTGTAGAATTCTTTTACCATACCCTGATCAAGACATAGCTGTAATCCAACAACTCGGACGATATCATACTTGCCATCCAGATGTTTGAATTTAATGAATGCCATAATATTCCTCCTGAAATATACCGGATAATATCATTCCTGGCTATTCCTTCTCAGTTGCATGATATCACCATTTTATCGACTCCCCTCTCCAAATAGGAGGAGCTTTATACAATCATCATATCACAGTTGCAGCGAGACTCAAGCGCATATTTCAGGTAAAAATCATGAATTTACATATCCGGTGACATGCGTCACAAATTGCCTGAATGGAAGGACGATGGAATCCTATTGCTTGCGACCCTTTCCTGCCCCTGCGTGGCTACAGCCAGATGGCCTTCCGGTTTTTTTCGATGTCGCATGCCATTTACCCTTTCACGATGTCCAGTACCACATTGTAGGGCTAGATTTTGGAGATGCAGCCTGCTATGATGTTTCCTATGGCTTTTAAAATCAGGGTCAAATGAGAATCACTGTCACCGCCGCCGGGGAGAAAATGGGCATCTCCTGGCCTTCGATTAAGCCTTTTGAGCTTCATACGACTGAAATGTCCATGCTCGCGTTCTGTGTGGTGCGAGGATTTGCAACCGCCGAACCCGAAAACGATACCGAAAGAGTCTGCTTCGATGCCGCTCTTCACGAAGTACGACACTACAGCACCCGGCCGTAAAAGATCTGATCTAGAGACTGCGAATGCCCTATTCTAAATCTAACGTGCCGCCTTGGTAGGCGTTGAAGAATGCTGGGGCATAGGCCTGATATTTTTCAGAGTTGCCTGTTTTTTCTTTTTAGTCCAATATAGGTCGTGCTTATTCTGGAGGTTTAACCACAACTCCGGAGTAGTTCCAAAAAACTTTCCAAGCTTAAGGGCCATCTCGGGGCTGATATTACGTTTTTTGTTTACTATTTCGTTGACAGTACGAAACGTGGTCTTCAGTTCTCTTGCAAGCATCGTCTGTGAAATCTGCAATGGGGTGATAAACTCCGCTTGGAGTATCTCGCCGGGGTGAGTTGGCTCTCTTTTTAAATCAAACATGGCATCCCTTCTGTCAATGATAGTCTAAAATTTGCACATCATATGCATCGGAGTTAACAAACCTGAATATAATCCTGAACTGGGCATTAATCCTTATGCTGTATTTCCCTTGAAGTTTTCCCTTCAAAGCCTCCAGCCTATTCCCTGGGGGGACCTTTAAATCCTCCAACTCTGTGGCAGCATCAAGGTAATCCAACTTGCGAAGACCCATTTTGCATATAGCCAATGGGAATTTGCCACTTTTACCAGTTATATAAAGATTTTGTGTTTCCCTATCTGCAAATGATCTGATCACTTTATAACAATATAACACCTAGCGTTATATTATTGCAAGACACATCATTATCGTATTGTGAAATATTTTGGCGCGTTTATCAATGTGAATATACACAGGCATACGAAACTAGTCGCAATGGCTGGTAATGGTGTAGTGCTACGACGCTATGGAGAGTTGCTAATCCAGTCAAAGCGAACAACGGGGCACTCCTCCTTTTTTGCTCAGCTCCAATATGCGATCCTCCGGATAAATGTAGTGAGCCTCCATACCGTGAGCGCCCCCTGGAGAAATATTTCGACCGGACATTTTTGATGATACAACTGACATTGCCCGACATTAGACAGTCTGCACACATGGACAGTTTGCCTTGACATGAACAGTTTGCATGGACAGTTTGCACGCTTGCCTTAGCGTTACAAATTAGTTAAACTTATTTCCACTTAGTTCAAACAATTGTCTATTACGATACCCAGGAGGTACAGCTTTGCATATTGCTGTTATCGGAACCGGCTATGTTGGCCTTGTCACAGGTGCATGCTTCGCCGAATTTGGCGTGTTTGTCACATGCGTCGATAAGGATGAAGAAAAAGTTGAGTCACTGAAAAAAGGAATAATCCCCTTTTACGAACCCGGCCTTGAGGAATTGGTAGGCCGCAACTACAAGCAGGGGCGAATCAGATTTACGACCAACATCGGGGAGGCGATCGAGGAGGCTCTCGTCTTATTTATTGCCGTAGGCACCCCTCCGAGAGGGGATGGTTCGGCCGACCTAAGTTATGTGGACGAAGTAGCACGCGAAATCGCAAACCATATTAACAGCTACAAGGTAGTCGTCACAAAGAGCACGGTGCCTGTGGGGACCGGGGAGCGGCTTAGGAAAATCATCTCCGAAACCCTTGATAAGAAATCGGGTGACACCTCTGTTGGTTTCGACATTGTGTCAAACCCGGAATTCCTGCGTGAAGGTGCGGCCATCGAGGACTTCATGCGCCCTAACAGAGTGGTTCTTGGGGCAGACAGCCGACAGGCCATAGCGATACTGAAGGATCTTTACCGGCCTCTCTATCTTATCGAAACGCCTATCGTCATCTGTAACATCGAAACAGCTGAATTGATAAAATATGCTTCAAACTCATTTCTTGCAGTCAAGATCTCCTTCATTAACGAGATTGCAAACCTGTGTGAAAAGGTTGGAGCCGACGTCAATATGGTCGCCAAGGGCGTGGGACTTGACGGCAGGATCGGTCCTAAATTTCTGCACGCCGGTGCGGGATTCGGTGGATCCTGCTTCCCAAAGGATACGAGGGCCCTCCTTCAAATCGCATCGGCCCGGGATGTGGAGCTCGGCATAGTCAAATCCGCCATTGAGGCCAATGAACGCCAAATAAAGTTCATGAGCGATAAGATCAGCAGTGCCATACCTGATATCAAAGGCAAGACTATAGCAATTCTCGGACTTTCCTTCAAGCCCCACACCGACGATATACGGGAAGCCCCTGCCTTGGCCATTATCCAGAGGCTAGTGGCAGAGGGAGCAAAAATAAGGACTTATGATCCGGTTGCAATGGACAATGCTAGAAAATCCGTAACGGGCATAATGTATTGTACCGATGCCTACGACGCATGCAGTGGCGCCGATGCTGTGGCTATCGTAACGGAGTGGAACCAGTTCAGGAACCTCGATCTGGAACGAATCAAGGGACTTCTGAAGAAGCCGCTTTTCTTCGACTTCAGAAACATTTACAATCCGGAGAAAATGAAGGAATCGGGTTTTGAATATCATTCGGTAGGGAGATAGAAGCCGGAAACCCATGATATTTCGAGCAGTCCTTGTCCGCAAAGTCGATTCCGCCCAGCAGGCTGACGTTGTAATGTTTGATGACGCCGATCTGATGGAGGGCGATGTCACCATTAAGATCGATTATTCGACCCTCAACTACAAAGATGCTCTTGCCATTACCGGTGCGGCCCCTATTATTAAAACTTTTCCGCTGATACCAGGTATCGATCTGGCTGGCACGGTCGAGACATCGTCACACGCAAGTTTCAAAGCCGGCGACAGGGTCGTCCTGAACGGCTGGGCCATCGGCGTTAGCCACCACGGCGGCTTCGCCCAGAAGGCACGCGTCAAGGGCGACTGGCTGTTAAAGCTCCCGCCGAAGATAACCACCCGCCAGGCTATGGCTATTGGCACAGCCGGGTATACTGCTATGCTCAGCGTTCTTGCGCTTGAGCATGGTGGTATGATTCCGGACCGGGGTGACATCCTTGTTACAGGTGCCGGGGGCGGAGTCGGCTCGGTCGCGATCGCGCTGCTGTCGAAGCTCGGATACCGCGTTGTCGCCTCCACCGGACGGCTGCAGGAGAGCAGCTATCTAAAAGCGCTCGGTGCAGCCGAGATCATTGACCGCAACACGTTGTCTTCACCCGGCAAGCCTCTTGGCCACGAGCGCTGGGCCGGTGCCATCGATGTCGTCGGCAGCCACACGCTCGTAAATGTACTTGCCCAGACACGCTATGGGGGTACAGTCACCGCCTGCGGCCTCGCTCAGGGACTCGACCTGCCCGGCTCGCTCGCTCCTTTCATACTTCGCAACCTCACCCTCGCCGGTATTGACTCAGTCAATGCGCCGAAGGCAAAACGTGAGGCCGCGTGGGCACGCCTTGCCCGTGATCTCGACCTCGCCAAGCTGGAGCAGATGACTTCCGTCGTAGGGTTAGCAGAGGCGGCAGGTCTCGCGCAGCGCCTGCTTGCCGGTCAGGTCCGAGGCCGGATCGTCGTCGACGTGAACGCGTGACACAATAAGAGGCATCCTCATGCCTCGTTATGATACTCATACGCAATCGATGTTTCGGGATGCTGACATGCTCATGTATCGGCTGTATTGAGTTGTTGTGTAAATAAACAGGAGGAAGCTTGAAGATCGACTGCTATATATCAGATGGATGCGGTTCAGAGGAGGCATTAAAAGAGAACATCACGCGTGCTCTGGAAGCCGAAAAGATTCATTGCAAAGTCGGCATCCACAAGATTGGCGATGAAAAAGCTGTGGAATTGAAGATAAGCGGATCGCCATCTATATTTATTGACGGAAGAGAATTACAGCCGCTTGGCATCGCCGGCTTTTCCTGAAGGATGTTCACCGACGAGTCAGGCGGGCTTGTTAATATTCCTTCTGTTGAAACGTTACGAAAAGCCATGAGAGAGTGTGACTGCAGAGGAAAGAATGCATTTGATAACGTTCAGCCATCAATGCAAAGTCTCATAGACCAGATCGGCGAAACGGTGAGGGGCTGGCTGGCGGAGGCGAAGCTGAGTCCTTCAGAAGACGATGCGCGCAAATACATTCTCAAGGAGTTCGCCAAGACTGGCAAGCCCCCGTCAAAAGAAGCCATTGCCGAGGCGATGAATCTTCAGTCTGTTGAAGCGGCTCATCGGCTTGTGGAAAAGCTGCACAAGGCGGATATCCTTACGATGGAGGATGCCGAGATCATTTCAGCGTATCCTTTTTCCGCAAGAGCGACTCGACATAAAGTTATTTTTAAAGACAGGCACGAAGTATACGCGCTCTGCGCAACGGATGCTCTGGGCATTCATTTTATGCTTCGCAAAGACATTACTGTCCGGTCCCGATGCCCTGAGTGTGAAAGCGAAATGCAAATCGAGATGAGGGACGGCAAGATCGCCTCCTGTGTTCCCGAAGGCGTGGTTGAATTCGTCAGCAGCCGGGAACAATGCGGATGCACAGCAAAGACCTTCTGTCCTTATATGAACTTCTTTTGCAACGAGGCGCATCTGGAAAAATGGCGACAGAAAAGCCCTGCCTACGGAAAAGGGGAAATGTATCGGCTCCACCAGGTTGTGGAGCATGGTAAGAATATTTTCGGGGATTTTCTTAGATAGACAGCTCCAATGTCCGGAGGACAGAATGGATAGAATGACAAAGGCCTTTATCTCTGTTGTGGTTTTCACCGTGACACTCATCTCAGCTTATCAATTCGCGCTGGCTTGCCAGGTGGATGATTTCTATCTAACGAAAGATGGGGCGCTGGCCGCGTCAACCCCTGAGACATTAAGTTCTGCGCTCGGGCTTCAAGAGGGGGGCAACAAGGAAAAGCTTGAGGCCCTTGTGAAAACCGGAACAGTGCTTCAGCTCAAGGGCAATATCAAGGTGCAGGTTTTGGAGAGATCATTGGAATTCAATATGCTAAAAATCAAGTTGCCGGACGAGCGAGATCCTTATTGGGTAAAGGACGGTTCATTGAAACCAATCAATTGCAACTAAACACACCGGTCTGCTGTTGCCTTCGCAATAAGAAACATAGCCATGGCGCTTAGTGCTCAGCCGGTGATTCCGAGAATCAACCTGAAACAGATTTTCGGCAGCGATTGAGATAGAACAGAAGGGCAGGGAGCACAAATGGTCCTCGCCCTTCTCTGCAGATAATCTTCTACTTAAGGGCAACTGTCTTTGCCGGAGTTTCCATAGCGACCATCCGCTGCTCTATTTTCTCAAGCGCCTTCTCCAGTCGCTCGATCCGGTCATTCTTGTCTTTGAGCGTTGTTTCATATTGTATCTCTTTGTCTTGCATTGCCTTGATTTCCTTCTGTTGTTCCTTCACAGCCTCTATCAAGACCGATGCCAACTTGTCATATTCAATGGCTTTGTACCCTTTGCTGTCGGTAAGCACCAACTCCGGGAAAACCTTTTCCACGTCCTGGGCAATAAGGCCAATCTGTCGTCCCTCTTTGAATCCCCTACCGCTATACTCGTCGGTCTTCCATTCGAAGCTCACGCCGGTCAAATGCGTCACCTTATCCAGCGATTGCTGAAGCGGCTGGATGTTTCTCTTGTACCGTTCGTCAGAAACCTCCGCAACAACGGTGCCTAAGATAAGAGTGCCGTTTACCTGTGGTGTCATAGTGCTGAAATCGCCCTGTATTAATGGGTTGTTACAGCTGGGACCACCTGGATAGCAACTATGTATGATTAGCTGGTTATTTGCAGTCTCTAAGCTGTCTCCTGCGTTATAGCCAAGAAATACATTCCCAGTGCCTACGTTGTTAAAGCCTGCATCGGTCCCAATATAGGTATTGTTAGTGCCTCCATAAAAGCCAGCCGAGTAACCAACAACGGTATTGCCATTGGCAACGCTTTCAAAGCCTGCAAACCCGCCTGCAGAGGAACCAACGTAGGTATTGTAGCTACCGGCAGTGGCCATGTCGTAGCCTATAAAATCACCAGCCGCGGCCCCAATGGAAGTATTATAAGTGCCGCCGCCATACCCGTTTGCAGAGTTCCCGATGGAGGTATTAAAACTGTTAGCGCCTCCGGTGCCAGAACCATTGCCAAGATTAGTGTCAGTGCCATCAGCCCAGGAAACCCCTGCGCAAACAACCAACACAATCATGATCCCGCTTACTATAATCCTCATCTTTTTCATGCATTGCCCCTTTCTGTTATACAATCATTGATATACGCTATTGAGTACCCGGAAGAACTATCCATTTCTTCATAAGGCTATAAACACCAACAAGCCGCGCAAGCCGAATATTTTATCCATCGGCAACACGGCTGTTCTAATCTAAGCCCATTGCTTCAAGCCACTTCTTTACGAAAGAGCTGACCTTATCAAGAATCTCTTCTCTCTCAAAAGAATATCCTCGGGCAGGCTGAGTGTCAACTGTAGTCAGGCATGCGTCTGATGCCATAGGCGGTGGTTGGCTAAAATTACATGTCATATTTTTTAGTATTAGCAGAAAAAGGGGCTGCCAATCCAAGCCTATTCACACCTGTTCATAAAGGTGTTGACTTTTAGGCGGCAACAACATATATATCCCTTATCAGAGTAATGATAGGGGATATTTTTTGGACAACAATGATGTAACACGTGACATCCTCCCCTGATTGAAATCAGGGGCATCCCCTGAAGACAACTCAGGTTCTGCGCTTGGCGCTTTGCACTAGCAGACTGATTGCGGCTCATGTGGCAACTCCGGAGTGTCCTGAAGATGCTCACAAGTCTTGCCTTCCACGGTAGGTTCCCCATCCGTGGTACTTTGTCCCCGCGCCTGTAGAAGTTGACGCTTCCAGGAGGACTCTGAAGCCGGGATGACCTCCGACTCGCACAGATGGCTTTCGCCACGCAGTGCCTTGTCCTCTCCACGTCTGACGAAGACCTGCCCGGCCTCCGGAGAGTGTGACCCCGCTCCCAGGGTAAGACTTGCAAATCCGAATGCTATGATTGCTACGATATTGGCCGCTAAATGGTCACGACCGGCAGTAAGCCCGCATGCCGGACAGTGGTGGACCCTGTCTGAAAGTTCCTTCGGGACATGAGCACCACAGGTGCAGGTCTGTGAGTTGCCGCCGTTCTCCGTCTGGTTTGGCTCCGCAATGTACCGCTTGTTACCAAGCTTGCTCTTGAGCAGGAGCTTTTGCTTGTGGATTGCCCGATCGGAAGCCACTTTCGCAAGCTTCCGGTTGCGGATCATAAAACCCACGGAATGCTCCTCTACAGCTACCTTGCGGTACCGATTCGAAATAACTGAAGCATTCTTCTTGTGGTTATGGTCCCTGATGCGCTCTATCTTGGTATGTATCTTGGCAACAACCTTGATCTGGGCCTTCAGCCGGTTGGAATAGGGGATGTCCTTGAGTGCTGAGATTGGCCGACCGGCAGCTTTCGCCAGTTCAACCTGATTCTTGTACCCAAGTTCTCTCGTTTCAAACTGCCTGGACAGTTTCTTTTGTGCAGACCGGAGTCCTCTGCGGTAATCGTACCAAGCTTTTGGCGGATCGTACTTGACGCCTTCGGAATCTGTCAGCAAGGCAGTCAGTCCGGTGTCTGCCCCAGCGTCAGGACGAAAGTCCGAAGAGGTAAGCATATCCAGAACATCTTTCTCCTGGGCCTCGGCTGTAACTACGCAGTGCCACCTGCCCTGCTTGAACTTGATCGTAACGGTCTTGGGTTTCCCCTTGACCTTGCGGTAGTCGAACAGCCGAAACTCTCCGAGGCCCGAAAGATGCATCTTGCCGTTTTTGATTTTTGCAGCAGGACCGTATTGCGGGAAGGTGATGCTGCGGTACTTCTTTCGCTCGATGAACTTGGGCGGGTGGACATCAGTCTTCCCTTCTTTGAGAGCTTCGAAGAACCGTTTATACCCTTCAGCAACTCTAACAGCCACATTCTGTCTGACCTGGCTGTGGACTTTAGAGAGTGCGGTGTCATGTAGGACGTATTCGTGAATGGCCGTATACTGGTCTGGTTGGGTGAGATAGTGAATGTCCGTCACACCTTGCTGTTTAAGAAGCTTATTCGCTGTACGGTTGTCAGCGCGATCGGCAACCAGGTCATTGCGCAGTCGCCAGCAAGCGCCGACCCACATCCACAGCCGGTCAGCCTGCTTTGCGCTTACCTCCATGGGGAAATCAAACGCACGGGTGACTACAGTATGTTTGGGCCTCTTGGTGCGCTTAGCACGCGTATGTGTAGGTGTATCGTTAGATAACTCGCGCATCTTCCTATCTAAAAGCAATTCTGGACGTTTGTCAAGAATAAGAACTGTAATAACCAACAGCGGCGCTTTCATCCCGGCAATCAATTACCGGGAATTCCCGCTTTATGTCTTAAACTTCGGATTCCGCTGTCTATTGAGGGCGTGCAGGTCAATTTCTGCAAGAACCCTGCTTGTCCCAACTTTGGGGTACCTGCAAGTCAAGAGAAGCAACCTCGCGGTCTATATTCAAAGGATAAAGAACGGGATACCTATACTGTCAGTACCGGCGATAAGCCGAAAACGATTGTATTGAAATGCAACCTGTGTGGTGAACACCCGACGATTAAAAGCAACCTTGCTATCAGTGAGGAACTTAATCGCTTATCCCGATATCTGACAATTGTACCGAGCGCCGTTTCATGTTCAAATCCGGATTGTCCTAACCACGTAGTACCTATATCGAATCCCAAAAGCTATGTTTTCTTTGGAAAGACAAAGGCAGAATCACAAAGATACCGTTGCTGTCTCTGTCATAAAGTCTTTTCAGTTGGTAAGCCTACTGTCCGACAAAAGAAACCTCATAAGAACGCAACGATATTCAAGCTACTTATGAATAAGGTACCATTTGCTCGTATCTGCGAAGTGGCAGGACTCGGGTCAATGAACGCTCTTTATTGGAAGGTAGACTTTCTCCATAAGCAATGCCTCGCTTTTTCTGCCGGCAAGGAACGCAAGCTACTTGAAGACTTTCCCATCAAAAGATTGTATATCGGCACAGACAGGCAGGATTACATGGTTAATTGGTCCCATTCTGCCGATAAACGCAATATTATGCTTCATGCAGTCGGCAGTGCCGACAATCAGACCGGATATGTATTTGGGCTCCATCTTAACTTTGATCCCGACATCGATTCATTGGTGACATCCTGCGATGCCGAAGAGTCTGGAGACCTTGAAGTAAAGATACCGTTTAGAAAAAACGCTCGCGTCTGGTTGCCGGAGGACTACGACGAAGCTGCAAGAGCAAGTTTTAAAAGGCGTGGGATTGAGACCTATGGAACCTTACGGGAAGGGATTAACAGTGTTTATAGTGAAGCACAGGAACGGGAAGATATCGAAGTATTTGAAAACCAGGACTTCAACACCCGTTTGCCGGCAGACGGGATGCGAGTGCATGCCGAGTAAACTCTTTACGGTCACTTTTTCTTTCTAAGGAAGCTTTTCGGGGGAGTTGACAAGGTAAGGTTCTTTTTGGATCAGGATGCCGGGATGAGGGCGGCTTGCCTAAGCGCTTTTGTCGACGAGATTCAAGGGAAAAAGTGTGATGCGTTTTATGTCCGAATCAACAAGGACCTGACTATTGATGAGAAGCGCAAAGCGATGGCTGCCGTCCGTAAGGAGTGGGAGGAAATAAGAAAGTTATATCCGAACCTAAGTGACTCCAAATTGCGACTTCTGATCATCAAGGGTCGAATTAGACAGGCAATGACTATGGGGAAATGGAGTGATAAGTGGATTATACACCCATTTCCAAGCATGAGCGAGCCCGAAAAGGCTGTCTGTTACCTTACTGATATTCAGGGGTACGATGAAGACCATCTTGCCTGGCTTTATAACAAGGCAAGTCTGCACGCCATAGACCGCTTCTTCATGCAGGTCCGCCGCAGATTATCACTGTTAGAGAGACCAATTGCAACACCGAGCAGTTCCGGGCGGAAATGGTATGGGTACAGTGCATATAATCCTGCCATTATTATCAAGATGTTGAATATTTTCAGGATCTTCTATAACTATATAGAGATCGGGAAGGACGGGCAAACGCCAGCTATAAGACTTGGGCTGGCAAGAGGTAGAGTTGACGTGCAAGACATTATTCACTATAACTAACACTCGGACTATGAAAGTTATGGGTATTATGTTACAGAGTATAACTATGATAACATTAAGTTGAACTACTTGGAGGCAGTAGAGCATGAAAGAATCAATATATCTTGAAACCACCATTGTGAGTTATTACACGTCAAAACCCAGTCGCGATATAATAGTACTTGCACATCAGGAAATAACGCGAGAATGGTGGGAAAAAGCATTAAAGCGATACGATGCTTTCATTTCTGCCATGGTGGTAGAGGAGGCTAAGTCTGGTGATCCTGATGCTGCGAAAAAGCGCTTAGGTATTTTGAAGCAGTTCGCTCACCTTGAGCTAAATCCATCGGTGGAAAAGATGGCTCAGGTTTATGTCGAGAAGCTGAAATTTCCCCCAAAGGCTTTACGTGATGCTGTTCATCTTGCGGTTGCGTCTGTTCATAGCATCGACTATCTGCTGACATGGAATTGCTCTCATATTGCAAACGGAGAAGTTATAATGAAACTGATGCAGATAAATGCGTTGCACGGTATTAAGACTCCAATAATATGTACGCCGGAAGAATTAATGCCGAGGGTGAAAGGAGAATAAGGTTATGTGGAAAGATCCTATAGTCCAAGAAGTCCGTAAGGCCGGAGCGGATCTGGCAAAGAATTCAAACTACAGCCTTCAAGGCTTGTTTGCAACTCTGCGGAATAATGAGAAAAAGAGCAAAGCCAAAGTTCAGACAAGAGTGAAGGGAAATTTCAGAAAGGCGTGTTAATCAGCTAGTCGGGTTCATTGTTGTATTTGGCACTTTCCAGAAATATGCTGGGAGGGAGTCAGATGTGACAATGTGTGAAAAGGTTTTAAAAAGATACATGCAAAGCAGTTTTATCCTTGATATACCTGCCGACACCTACGAGTAATCACAACCTTTAAATCGTTGGCCTAGCGAATCCTTCGTTTTTTGCTTAAAAATTATCGACTATACACGGAATGGGTATTATGTCTTGTGACAGGACTTTGAACTCTAGACACAACAGGTAATATGTCTTAATAGTGGAGGGGATGTTTCGTAAGCAGCAAGCTCTGCCTATAAAGGGCTTACAATCCTAGTAGGTGCCTGCTGCTGCAAAAAACACCATGCATCAGATTTAAAGGACTAGAAAGCTCTATGCAGTGCAATAATCACGAGGTTGTCCATATTGGCAAGTATTATTTATTAATTAGAGAAACGGGAGTATCCTCATTGAGGCATACTTAGACACAAAATAAAACTACGAGACGGGTGTTCCATTCGATGTCCGTCAATACCTCATAAGTCGGAGTGAGATCCTTGCGTCGCTTGCTATATCGAAGGCGGAGCAGACGAATCTGCTCAAAGAGACTGACGCCTCTGAGATTCAACGAAGACTGAATGCCGACCCCGAATATAACCCTTTGAATGATAAAGACGTCAAGAACGAGAAGGACCGTCTCGACCGTTTAGAGCTCGCCAACATAATGAAGGTGTACCGGCGAGTGTCATCTGGAGGGATCAAAGCTAAAGATCTGTCGATCGATCTGCTGAAAGAGTTGCACACCCAGCTCTCTCAGGGCCTCGATACGTTTGATTACCTGCCCGGATTTGATCGGTATTACGCCGGGAAAATCAGGGCCAGTAATCACATCGCTGTCCGGGACACGAAGACGGGGTTCGAGTACAGACCGGTCGACTATCAACAGGTCAAAGAGAACATTGAGTCGATCCTCGAGTATTACAGGGAGAATCCATCCATCACTTCTGTAAATATACTCAACATAGCCCTTTATGCCGTTCACCCCTTCCATAACGGCAACAAACGTCTATGCAGGATACTCGAACACGGGTTACTGCACGACCTCGGGTTGAATAAGGGAAATGCGTTCAGCCACATCTATTACTATCATAGGCAGATCCGTCGTTTCTATGATGAGCTTATGAGATCTCTCGTGGGGCTGAACTTCATGCCGGCTATCAACTTTTCCAGGGAGGCCATATTCTACTCGCAGCTGTCGGTCCTCAAGTTCGGACTTGAGCAGAAGAGAAAGGACTTGGCGGCGCGCGGAGGGGATTCCCGGTACCCGGTATACGGGATCCTTATTAAGAATAAGGCCATGCAGTATAAGGACCTGAGATTCACGAATCAAGGCCCGGCCGAATCGACCTTCGCAAAATGGCTCGCTGAGGGGGTAGAGGAGGGGATACTCAAAAGGGAGCGGGCCGGGAAGACGGTTTTCTACGCTCTCAACCTGGAACTGCAGGAAGAACATCTGGCGAGGGAAGTCATCGAGTCACAGCTTGACCAACTCGCGTTCATCCCAAGTTCTTACGTAGAGGTGCTGTATAGTCCTCGTGAAAGGAACAGGCTCGGCAATCTAGGGGCGATTGCTGCGAAACGGAAGGAACCGCATGACTCCTGGTGAACGCGACACCAGGCTCCAACTGCAGGATAGCGCCAGTTCTCTACTCCTTGCGGTGGTTAGAGGAGACAATAGTAGGTGTCAGATGATACTTTTTTACCACCTCGTGACAGTACGCCACGCCTGCAGCAGCCCCTTCTTTTGACAGCTTTTTAGCCATTGCCATATCTTTTTTTATCCCATGTCCTACAACATATAATTCCGCAAGGTTACACTTGGCCGGGGCAAATCCTTGTCCTACCGAAAGTTTAAACCAACTAGCCGCCTCTTTGAAATCCTGTGACACTCCCCGGCCCTTTTCATACAGCACCCCTAAATTGTGCTGAGCCTGAACAACTCCCTGTTCCCCAGCAAGCCTATACCAGCGGGCTGCTTCCTTATAATTTCCCGATACTCCCTGACCCTTCTCATACATCAGGCCCAAATTATACTGAGCCTGGGAATCTTTCTGTTCTGCCGCAAGCCTGTACCATTTGACCGCCTCTTTATAATCACGCTGAACCCCCTGCCCATAATAATACAAAGAACCCAGATTGTATTGCGCCGGGGCGAAGCTCTGCTCTGCCGAGAGCTTATACCAGTACGATGCTGCTTTGTAATCCTGCAATACCCCCTCGCCATTGTAATACATGGACCCCAGATTGTATTGCGCACGGGCGACTCCCTGTTCCCCTGCAAGCTTGTACCACTTAGCTGCTTCCTTATGATCCCTCGCTACTCCCTGCCCATTGTAAAACAGAGAGCCCAGATTATATTGCGCACGGGCATCATTTTTTTCTGCTGCAAGCTTATACCACTTAACGGCTTCCTTGGAATCCTGCGGTACTCCCAGCCCCTTTTCATACATAACGCCCAGATTATATTGAGACCGTGCAACCCCTTGGTCGGCTGAAAGCCCGTACCATTTAAACGCCTCTTTGTAATCTTGCGATACTCCCTGCCCATTGTAATAAATGGAGCCCAAAGCACTTTGCGCCTCGGCGTGTCCCTGTTCTGCCGCACGCCTATACCACTTAACAGCCTCCTTATCGTCCTGCGATACCCCCAGACCCTTTTCATACATGACGCCTAAATTATATTGAGCCGGAGCGGATCCCTGTTTTGCCTCCTCTAAAAACAAGTCGTGTGCAGCGCAGTAGGGCTTCGGTTCGGTGGGTACCCTGACAGACTCTTGAAGCGGGGTGATAGTGGACGTTTGAGGCTTTGCAGCGCAGCCGGCCAGAGCCAGGCTTATTGCTAAAAGAGCATACACGCCCGTGTATCCAACGAAGCGGATCCTGCTTGTCATCGCCATAAACCACAAATCGACTTGTCTCATATTACCTCCATGTACTGCGCATCAACTTCAACTGTGAAACTCGGTGTTTATGATCGACCGGAATCCATGCCCTAAAGTGAAAACGTACGGGCCATGCATTTCTGCAATCTGCACTGTAAGTTGCATCCGGGCAAATCAGGCGACAAGTGCCAATTTAAAAAACCCGATGAGCAGAATAACTTTCTTATCCACTCCCCGCACCTTGATGCATTTATTTTTCTGCAATGCGACTATTGTTCTTGTCACCGTTTCACGGGTCAGACCGGTCATAGAAGCGATTGTCTGATGAGTCAGCCTGATGTTCAATAAAGTCCCTTCCGCAACCGGCAATCCGTGAGAGACGGAGAGTTGCTGAAAAAGCATGGTCAACCGCTGCTCCGAATTCTTACAATTCGCCAACTGTTCGCGTTCCCATGATTCCCTGAGTCTCATGCAAAGCATTCGAATCACATTATCAAGCACCTTTTGCTGAGAATAAATAATGGAATAGAAACTTTCCCGGCTAATGATGGCAGCCGAAGTGTCCTGCATTGCCACAACCTCGGCAGGAGAGGTCTTGCAATCTATCAGCGACAATTCTCCGAATGAATCTCCGGCTTCATGAATAGCCCTGATAATCTCCTTCCCATCTTCGGTGGTCTGCAAAACTTTGACCCGACCCGAAATTATGAGATACATGTAGGAATTAGTATCGCCCTCCCACAAGATCACTTCGTCTTTGCGATAACTTTTAACCATGATTTCACTGACAACTTCTTTTAGCTCTGAATCGCTTAACGCTGAAAACATCTGCAATTTCCTGAGGTTGTCAAATAAGCCTGGGGCGATACTTATCATTGTGGGACCTCCATTAGCAAGCAAGGGTTAAACTTCTTTATCTAAACAAAGCAAGTCTTATGCTAGAAAAAGCTGCAAAAGAGAAAAACCAGAGGGTAGTGATCTAACTAATTATAATAAAAGGACCTTTACCTGTATTTCAGGCGACGTCCCTGCCTTTCCGCCCCTACCTTTCATCTTTTACCTCCTAAGCATGAGGCACTATTTTCCAGCTGATTACCCGTCGGAGGAAATTTTTTCCTGCAATGACTGAGGCGTTCGGGCATCCTGGTCAGGATCAAGCCGCCCTCTTTGGAGCCATTGATGTGTCGATCATGAGCCATGAGCCGGCTTTGTCATTTATCGCTTGACATGGCCAAGGAAACTTGATAAACTAGATTAGTTTTTCAGGTATTCAATCACTGTCACAAATCTTTGTGCATAAGGGTGCCATTATAATGATCATTATCAACGCGCATCAGAAAAAACTGCCTGCAGTTAATTCCGCGCGGCTGCGGATTGTTGCCGGAGCGCGACAGCATTTTTTCGCCAACGGGTTTCGCGGCGTCACGATGGATGATATTGCAAAGGAACTCGGGATGAGCAAAAAGACCCTCTACGCTCATTTCCCCAGCAAGATGGCGCTTTTAGAAGTAGTGATCCTTGACAAGTTCCGCGATGTCGAGGCCGAGTTGAATGAAATCACTTCCGGACCAATGTCAGACTTCCCAGGAGTGCTGCAACATCTGCTTACCTGCATACAACGCCACACCGGGGAGATTCAACCGCCGTTTATCCGTGATGTTCGCCGTGAGGCGCCCGAAATCTTCGAGTTGGTGGAGGGCCGCAGGCGTGATATTATTCAGCGCTATATCGGAAAAGCTCTTGAGGCGGGCCGGAAGGCCGGCTTCATACGCAAAGACATTCCGGCCAAAGTGGTCACGGACATTCTACTGGGATCGGTACAGGCAATTATCAATCCTTCAAGGATGGAGGAACTAGGTCTCACGGCAAAGGAGGGCTTTTCCGCAATCATGACGGTGATACTTGAGGGGTTGATTACTAAGAAGGGACGGTCGATAAAATGAGCTGTTCAGGGACAGTGCATGTAAGGAGAGTGTTGTTTGCTTCTTTTGGCGCGCTGGCGGCGTTGTGCATGCTGGCAGGCTGCGGCAACCATCCTGCCAACAGTGTGCAGGGCTATGTGGAGGGAGAGTTCGTTTATGTCGCATCACCTTATTCCGGCGCGTTAAAGTCGTTGAACGTACGGCGCGGCGATCAGGTGAAGGCCGACAATCTGCTTTTTGCATTGGATACTGAGCCTGAAAAATCCGCACTGGACGAGGCAAAACGGCGGATGACGCAGGCCGCCTCCAGCCTGGAAGACGCCCGAAAGGGTAAGAGGCCCCCAGAAATCGAGTCCGCCGAAGCGCAGTTGCGTCAGGCTGAGGCAGCCCTGGTCCTTTCGGAAAAAGAACTCGCGCGTCAGGAAACACTCCGGCGGACATCGGCATCTTCCGTGCAGGATGTTGACCGTGCGCGTTCAACGCGGGACCAGGACCGGCAGCATGTGGCCCAACTGCAAGCCGATCTGGTAACAGCTCATCTCGGCTCCCGGACCGACCAGATTGCGGCGGCGGCGGCCAACATGAAGGCGCTGCAGGCAGCGCTGTCCAGGGCGGAGTGGGACCTCTCTCAGAAAAGCCAGACTGCTCCTGAGGCCGGGTTGGTCTTCGACACGCTCTACCGTGAGGGTGAATGGGTCGCAGCCGGCCGCCCCGTAGTGGTGTTGCTGCCGCCCAGGAACATCAAAGTTCGCGCGTTTGTGCCGGAAACGCTTGTTGGCTCAATTCATTCCGGCGATACGGTGCAGGTCAAGGTGGACGGCGTGCCTGCGCCATTTGTCGGCAAGGTGAGTTTCATATCGCCGCAGACCGAATACACGCCTCCCGTAATCTACAGCATGGAGACCCGCAGCAAACTGGTCATCATGGTCGAAGCTGTATTCGATGATGCAACCGCGGCAAAGCTGCACCCCGGCCAGCCCGTAGACGTACAGTTTGGTCATTGACCCATGGCCGGCCAGCTAGCCATAGATGTGCATGGAATGACCAAGCGCTTCGGCGAGCATACCGCTGTCGATAATGTTGACCTGCAGGTCAGCACCGGCGAAATATGCGGGTTTCTGGGGCCCAACGGCAGCGGCAAAACCACATTCATTCGGATGCTGTGCGGTCTGTTGAGAGCCGACGCCGGCAGCGGTACCTGTCTTGGACATAACGTGATTACTGAGAGCGAAGACATAAAGCGGCAGGTAGGATACATGACCCAGCGGTTCAGTTTTTACGAGGACTTGAGCATCACAGAGAACCTTGATTTCGTGGCGCGCATGTATGCACTGAGTGACCGTCGCAATGCTGTCCGGATGAGCATTGAAAAACTCGGGCTGGTGGAGCGAAGGAACCAGCTTGCAGGGGAGCTTTCCGGCGGCTGGAAACAGCGCCTCGCACTGGCGGCCTGCATGATTCACGAGCCGAAGCTCCTGCTGCTGGATGAGCCCACGGCCGGCGTTGACCCCAAAGCCCGCCGTGAATTCTGGGAGGAGATCCATCAGCTTGCCGGACAGGGCCTTACATTCCTTATTGCCACGCATTATATGGATGAAGCCGAACGCTGCCATCGCCTGGCCTTCATTTCCGAGGGCACTCTGCTCACACGCGGCACAGTCAGCGGAGTCATCGATGAGGCCCATCTAATCACATTGTCAGTCAGCGGGCCCGATCTGCTCACTCTGGCCGAACAACTCCGGGATGTTCCAGGCGTGGAACAGGCGGTGCCTTTCGGCACTACGCTGCGCGTCAGCGGCGATGATCCTGCAGTGTTCGAGAGCGCCATCGCACCGTATCGAACCGGCCAGTACAGCTGGCGACGGGTCGATTCGAGCCTGGAGGATGTTTTCATTCATCTTATGAGTAAGACAAAGGACAGGGTTGCCTCATGATAGGCAAGATCAGGATTTCGCCTGCGCGCTTTTGGGCCATGGTGGTCAAGGAATTCATCCAGATGCGCCGGGACCGCATTACCTTTGCGATCATGATAGGCATTCCTCTTATTCAGCTTACCCTTTTCGGCTTCGCTATCAATAATGATCCCAAGCACCTTCCCGCTGCGATGATCGTCAATGATAACGGCCCGATGGGCAGGACTGTTCTTAACGCAATTCAGAACAGCAGCTATTTCGATTTTGTCAGGCAGCTCAAAACCGAATCCGAAGGACGCCAGGTGCTGGAGCGCGGCGAGGTCCAATTCGTAATCAATATTCCCGAGAATTTTACGCGTGACCTCCTGCGCGGAGACAGGCCCGCTATTCTGGTCGAAGCCGATGCCACTGATCCTGCGGCCACCAGCAACGCTATCGGCTCCTTGCACTCCCTGCTTGACACCGCCCTCCAAAACGATCTCAAAGGCCCGATCTCCTACCTGTCGGCCGTCAACGGTCCTATCGATGTGCGCATCCATGCCATGTACAACCCCGAAGCCAATACACAATTCAACATCGTGCCCGGCCTGATGGGTGTGGTACTTACCATGACCACAGTCATGATAACAGCTCTTGCGATTACCCGGGAACTGGAGAGCGGCACAATGGAAAATCTGCTTTCCATGCCCACGCGCCCGGTGGAGGTCCTGGTGGGCAAGATAGTCCCTTATATCCTTGTAGCGTACATTCAGCTGCTCCTTATCCTCGGAGCGGCTCATGTTATTTTTCACGTCCCTATGGTAGGAAGCTTGATCCTGCTACTGGCCGCCGCCTTTGTGTTCATCACTGCAAATCTGGCTATGGGCATCACCTTTTCCACCATCGCCAAGAACCAGCGCCAGGCCATCCAAATGGCCTTTTTCTTCTTTCTGCCCTCGATACTGCTTTCAGGGTTCATGTTCCCTTTCCGCGGCATGCCTCACTGGGCACAGATGATCGGCGAAGTGCTGCCCCTCACTCATTTCCTGAGGATAGTACGCGGGATTGTGCTAAAAGGCAACGGGCTGGCAGACGTCCTGCTGCAACTTTGGCAGATCGCGCTTTTTGCGGTTTTTGCAGTGACAATTGGGGTAAAGCGCTACCGGAGGACACTGGATTGATTACAAGGAAACTGCTCTGGCTATGTTCAATGCTTTTAGTGCTCTGTTCATGTGCCGTCGGCCCGGACTACAAGCGGCCTGACGTGACCGATATAACTCCTGCTGAGTGGCACTGGAAAGTTGCAGAGCCGAAAGACTCGGTCCCCAAAGGCGATTGGTGGAAGCTTTTCAAGGACCCGGCACTTGACGAACTGGAAGCCGGCGCTGTGGCAAACAATCAAAACCTCCGTGCCGCCGTGGCCCGAATAGACGAATACCGCGCAGTCGCAAGACTCAACCGTAGCGACTTATTCCCTCAACTGTCACTCGATCCCGCCTTCAGCCGGCAGCGGACTTCGGCCAACCAGCCGATTGCGATTCCGATACCTTCGACGTTCAAGCTGGTCTCCATACACCTGAATTCTTTCAGCGTTCCACTGGACTTAAGTTATGAAGTGGACCTCTGGGGACGGGTCCGCCGCTCTTTGGAATCCGCCCAGGCGCAGGCCCAGGCCAGCGTTGCAGATTATAATAACGTGCTTCTTTCGCTCACTGCCGATGTTGCAGTAAACTATTTCACAATCAGGTCTCTTGATGATGAAATTGCCATATTGCGGCGGACAGTGCAGCTGCGCGGCGAAACGGTCCACATCTTGAGCGACCGCTTTACAACCGGCACCATTTCGGAAACCGATCTGGACCAGGCAAAAACTGAACTGGCGAGTGCCAAAGCCGACTTGGCCGATACTGCCCGTCAGCGTGCCGAAACGCTGAATGCCATCGCACTTCTGTGCGGCAGACCAGCCAGCTCATTTGAGATCCGCGAGCGCCCCACTAATGCCGAGCCTCCCGTTATACCGGCCGGTCTGCCCTCAGAGCTTCTTGAACGCCGACCGGACATCGCTAAAGCAGAAAGAAACCTGGTGGCAAAAAACGCGCAAATCGGCGTTGCCGTCGCCGCTTACTTTCCCGCTCTCCACCTGACCGGCCAGGCCGGGTTTCTTAGCAACGAGGCTAACACTCTGTTTACCAGCCCCAGCCGCGTCTGGTCATTCGGACCGAGCATCAGCCTGCCAGTGTTTAACGCAGGGCGGACTGCAGCGAATGTTGACCAGGCAAAGGCAGCTTACGAGGAAAGTCTGGCCGACTATCGTCAAACCGTGCTGACAGCCTTTAAGGAAGTGGAAGATTCTCTCGCGCAAATTGTCTTCACCAAAGAACAGGCGGTGGCCCAGGACGAAGCCCTTGCCTCGGCGGACCGGGTAAATATGCTGGCACAAAACCGGTACGATGCTGGCGCGATCAGCAGTTTTGAACTGGTGGATGCCGAGCGCAATAAGCTGCAATACGAACTTCAGAAGGCCCAGACGGAAGGCCAGCGCTTCGGTGCCGTCGTGCGTTTGATTAAAGCACTCGGAGGCGGATGGGGAGAACCTGATGTTAAACAGTAACCCATGACGGATAATAGAAAAACCTTGCCGGAGTTTTGTAAAGATCCCGACCAATCATGCCACCTATACCGATGCAAACTTGACGCCCGTTTCGGGCAATCTACACGTATTCTGATATATTTCTGTGGCTCAACGTTTTCCACCGTGCATACACTATTCGCTTATATCGTATTGAAACGTCACTAATCTACATATTATTAGCCATATAAATATATTGCTTTTTAACTTCATATTTTATATTATAAATATGTGAAGAAGGTTCGTTTCGAATGGGATGAAGAAAAAGATGGAGGCAACCAGAAGAAACACGGAGTCTCTTTCTTTATGGCTCAATATGCGTTTCTTGATCCCCATCGTATAATCGTTGAGGATGTGAGCCACAGTACAACTGAAAGCCGATTTTACTGTATAGGGCACGTAGGCGATGATATTATGACTGTAAGGTTTACGTATAGAGGGAGTGTGATTCGCATTTATGGGGCTGGATATTGGAGAAAAGGGAGGAAAATTTATGAAGAACAAAACAAAATACAGTGACGAGCCTATGGGGGAGTTAAGAGTTGTGAAGGATTTTCTTCCACCACCGGATCAGTTGGTTTTAAAAGAAAAGAACATCAAGGTTACACTTGCGTTAAAAAAATCGAGTATCGATTTTTTTAAGGAGAAGGCCAAAGAGAATCACATTTCGTATCAAAGAATGATTCGGGAAGTCGTAGATTGGTATGCATCGCATTACAAAAAACAAAAAAGTGCTTGAAACATTTGAAGCCGTTTGTCCTGGATTTGTCGGCACCCGTTCACGAATAATATGCGACTTTGAATAAAAAGTTGCAGAATACGCCGGCGAGTAAAGAACCCTGCGCCAAGAGCGCAGGGCGTTGAAGGTCAAACAACATCAACTGCACCAAACCACCTGTTTTTCCCGATAACAGATATCAAAGTACATCGGTAAGCAATTCAGCCCTGTGCCAAGAGCACAGGGAGTTCTTGCTTATCCCTTAAACCTATAGTGATGATTTTTATTATATCAAGATCGAAAGTTTCATTAAAATCTCCCCCAAAAGAAAAGATCCTAACCCCCTTTGTGGGTCGGGATCTTTTCTGGGTTTTACTTGCCATCAAACAGGCATCTTTATGACAGACTCCGTGAGATTATAGGCCAACAGCATCAGTCACTGACTCTGCCTGCTGAATTTTTCAAAACCTATCGCGTCACCTCTTTCCGCCACCCCCGCCTCCACCGTGTGACGCGGAAGCTGCGTGTCCTCCTCCGTGCGGCGCGGCTGCATGTCCTCCCCCGCGTGGAGCACTAGCGGCTCGACTGCTGCTGGGTACATATTTCCTTCCGCCACCTGGGGGCTGACTATAAACCTTACTCTGATGAAAAGGATTGGCAGCCCTGCTGACGGTTCCTGTGGTCCCTGAACGCGACTGACCGATATTCGTGCTGGAGCGGGGAGCAACAGCCCTGTTGTTGTTGAATACCCTCTCCGGGGATCCTTTGACCCCGGTATTAATGGAATTAACCCCCCGTGGCGCCCCAATACCTGCAAACGTGTTGCCATGAAGCCTGCTTACCGGGTCTATCCTGAAAACGTGGTGGGCATTCACATCATTGAAATGGTTGCTTACGAAATGATTGTGCACTCCACGGTAATCATGATCTCTATAAAACCTGTGGAAATCATTAAGGATGAAATACCCCCCGAACCAGAAACTGCTCCACCAAAACGGATATGGGACCCAAGTATATAGGTAATAGTAATCCGGTGGCGGCGCATAGTAAGTAAGGACAGGAGGGCCCTGTTGAGAGTAATAATCACCTACGGCCGTAGGATCGGGATATGCCGGTGCGCCCTCCTCAGCACTCTGTGGAGCTCCAACCGTAGCAGCGTTTGCCGGTGGTGGACCAGCCGGTGCAGGCGTCAGCGTTACAGATGCGCCTTGCTCGACCGTTGCCAGGGCATTTAAAGCAGAATTCTGATCCATGGATATTGTCTTAGCCTGCGCCGCATATCCCACAGAATCCCGCAATTCCCCTATGATATCGGGAGTTACTGGATAGTCCGCAATCCAGCCGTTTCGCGGCGCAATTCCAACCGCACCAAGCATGTTTTCCGCCTCCGCTTCAGACGCCGGCTGGCCTAAATTTAATGCTTGAGCAAGTTGCAAAGCAAAGTTGCCCTCACGGACCAACGGGGCGCTGACCGGAGGAGGCTGTGATATCGCATCGCGCACTCCAATAGCCAACAGGCACGACATAACAATGGTTATCCATACTATAATTGCTTTGCTTGACCGTGTTTTCATGGCTCTATCACCTCTTTATTTCAATTTTACTAGGAAACGCTGGCTCAGCAAATTTCACGCTATCATCCCTTGAAAGTCCAGTCTCTCCAGGCATCTGCTGGCGTCGGGGAAAAAGAACTGATTCTGTTGAAACCGCTAGCGTCGCTCGCGGCACTGGCGCTAGCAGCTAGCATATAAGTGCCGAAAAATGGTAGAGGTTGAGGTAGATTCGTGACATCCTCCCCTGATTGAAATCAGGGGCATCCCCTGAAGACAACTCAGGTTCCGCGCTTGGCGCTTTGCACTAGCAGACTGATTGCGGCTCATGTGGCAACTCCGGAGTGTCCTGAAGATGCTCACAAGTCTTGCCTTCCACGGTAGGTTCCCCATCCGTGGTACTTTGTCCCCGCGCCTGTAGAAGTTGACGATTCCAGGAGGACTCTGAGGCCGGGATGACCTCCGACTCGCACAGATGGCATTCGCCACGCAGTGCCTTGTCCTCTCCACGTCTGACGAAGACCTGCCCGGCCTCCGGAGAGTGTGACCCCGCTCCCAGGGTAAGACTTGCAAATCCGAATGCTATGATTGCTACGATATTGGCCGCCACATGGTCACGACCGGCAGTAAGCCCGCATGCCGGACAGTGGTGGACCCTGTCTGAAAGTTCCTTCGGGACAGGTGCACCACAGGTGCAGGTCTGGGAGTTGCCTCCGTTCTCCGTCTGGTTTGGCGCCGCAATGTACCGCTTGTTACCAAGCTTGCTCTTGAGCAGGAGCTTTTGCTTGTGGATTGCCCGATCGGAAGCCACTTTCGCAAGCTTCCGGTTGCGGATCATAAAACCCACGGAATGCTCCTCTACAGCTACCTTGCGGTACCGATTCGAAATAACTGAAGCATTCTTCTTGTGGTGATGGTCCCTGATGCGCTCTATCTTGGTATGTATCTTGGCAACAACCTTGATCTGGGCATGCAGCCGGTTGGAATAGGGGATGTCCTTGAGTGCTGCGATTGGCCGACCGGCAGCTTTCGCCAGTTCAACCTGATTCTTGTACCCAAGTTCTCTCGTTTCAAACTGCCTGGACAGTTTCTTTTGTGCAGACCGGAGTCGTCTGCGGTAATCGTACCAAGCTTTTGGCGGATCGTACTTGACGCCTTCGGAATCTGTCAGCAAGGCAGTCAGTCCGGTGTCTGCCCCAGCGTCAGGACGAAAGTCCGAAGAGGTAAGCATATCCAGAACATCTTTCTCCTGGGCCTCGGCTGTAACTACGCAGTGCCACCTGCCCTGCTTGAACTTGATCGTAACGGTCTTGGGTTTCCCCTTGACCTTGCGGTAGTCGAACAGCCGAAACTCTCCGAGGCCCGAAAGGTGCATCTTGCCGTTTTTGATTTTTGCAGCAGGACCGTACTGCGGGAAGGTGATGCTGCGGTACTTCTTTCGCTCGATGAACTTGGGCGGGTGGACATCAGTCTTCCCTTCTTTGAGAGCTTCGAAGAACCGTTTATACCCTTCAGCAACTCTAACAGCCACATTCTGTCTGACCTGGCTGTGGACTTTAGAGAGTGCGGTGTCATGTAGGACGTATTCGTGAATGGCCGTATACTGGTCTGGTTGGGTCAGATAGTGAATGTCCGTCACACCTTGCTGCTTAAGAAGCTTATTCGCTGTACGGTTGTCAGCGCGATCGGCAACCAGGTCATTGCGCAGTCGCCAGCAAGCGCCGACCCACATCCACAGCCGGTCAGCCTGCTTTGCGCTTACCTCCATGGGGAAATCAAACGCACGGGTGACTACAGTATGTTTGGGCCTCTTGGTGCGCTTAGCACGCGTATGTGTAGGTGTATCGTTATATAACTCGCGCATCTTCCTATCTAAAAGCAATTCTGGACGTTTGTCAAGAATAAGAACTGTAATAACCAACAGCGGCGCTTTCATCCCGGCAATCAATTACCGGGAATTCCCGCTTTATGTCTTAATAATAAGGCAAACTACACTCTTGTAAATACAACATATATATTGTATGATACAACAATGGATGGGAAGCATCTCATAAAACTACTAGAAGAAAAGGGCTGGAAAATAGATAGGATAGAGGGAAGCCATCATATACTGGCGAAAGAGAATAAAACATTATCCGTCCCAGTCCATGGAAGCAAGGATTTGGGAAAAGGCCTGCTCAATGTGCTTATGAAACAAGGGGGTTTGAAATGATAGAAAGGTATCCGGCAAAAATAAAATATCTTCCAGAGGATAAGAGTTATCTGGTTGAGTTTCCGGATCTGCCGGGATGTCTAACCGAAGGAGAGACGCTCGAAAATGCGAAACGGAATGCAAAAGAAGCATTGACCGGTTATTTAGCCTCTCTTTTTGAGAGAAACATCAAGATTCCATCTCCGTCTGACTTAAAGGGGAAGAATGTTTATAACATCGAACTTGAGCCTGAAGTTGCGATACCGATAATACTTAGAAAGCTCAGGGAGAGCAAACGGCTTACTCAGAGCGATATTGCCAAAGTGCTCGGGATCTCTTATCAAGCATATCAGCGACTTGAAAAGCCTGGAAAGAGCAACCCGACAATTAAGACGCTCGAACGCCTAGCAAGGGTATTCGATAAGGATCTTCGGCTGGAATTCGTTCATGTATAACACCTGCAACTAGGCAGCGGGCAATGTTGCAGAATATGCCTTTCCCTGAAATAATCCGACATAAACCATTATTATTCAGGGCATATTGCACCGGCAGATATGATGCAATCCGCCATTAACATTGCTTTGTTGTCCTTATTGCACTATCAAGTTCTCAACTGTCACTGTCCCACTCCCACCGCCTATGGTCAGGCTGCCATTGACGGTCGATTGGCCGGATGGGGCTGCTGGGAAATCACATTCATATCCGCCCTGCAGCGTAACGGCAATGGGCAGAGTCAGCTGCAGGTTTTCGCTTATTGTCAACGCTTGAATCATAATGGTATCCCCTGATGAGGCATCGCTATAAACTGCTTGGATCGATGTGGAACTAACGGCTCCTCCTTGAATCTGCACCGCCGTGGCGGGACATGTGACAAGCTGAAGTTGTAGCACAAAAATATCAGGATTGCCGGAGCCGGAACTATCAAAAGGATTGAGCGGCAGTTGACCTGAAGGACCGCCCCAAGTAGCGTAGCTGTATCCCGCGACATCCACGTTGCCGCCGCCATCCACAATTATGCCGCCTATGCCATATCCGTAATCACCACTGCCCGATCCGTAGAAAGTGTTCCACTGGTATACCCCGCTGCTGTTTAGTTTAAGAATAAAGACATTCGGACCCCCGAGGCCTGAGCTATCAAAAGGATTGAGCGGCGATTGACCTGAAGGACCGCTCCACGTCGCGTTGCTGAAACCCGTAACATTCACGTTGCCGCCGCTGTCCGCAGCTATGCCATATCCGTAATCGCCGCTGCCTGAACCATAGAAGGTGTTCCACTGGTATGCCCCGCTGCTGTTTAGTTGCAGCACAAAGATCGCCCCGTTGCCGCTATAAGGATTGAGCGGAGTAGTGCCCCAGGTTCCGTTGCTGATACCCGTGACATCCACGTTGCCGGTGCTGTCCGCAGCTATGCCATATCCGTAATCACCACTGCCCGATCCGTAGAAAGTGTTCCACTGGTATGCCCCGCTGCTGTTTAGTTGCAGCACAAAGATCGCCCCATCGATCGAGCCGCTATAAGGATTGAGTGGAGTAGTGCCCCAGGTTCCGTAACTGGCTCCCGTGACATCCACGTTGCCGGCGCTATCCACCGCTATGGCATAGCCCCAATCACCATCGCCCTTGCCTGAACCGTAGAAGGTGTTCCACTGGTATGCCCCGCTGCTGTTGAGTTGCAACACAAAGATGTCAGGCTTGCCAGAGCCGGAGCTATCAAATGGATTCAGTGGGGTGCCCCATGTCCCGTAGCTATATCCCGCGACATCCACGTTGCCGGAGCCGTCCACGGCGATGCCAAAGCCGTAATCACCATCGCCCTTGCCAGAGCCATAGAAGGTATTCCACTGATATGCCCCGCTGCTGTTGAGTTTCAGCACAAAGATGTCAGGATTGCCGGAACCGGAGCTGTCAAAGGGATTAAGTGGAGTGCCCCAGGTTCCGTAGCTGTATCCCGTGACATACACATTGCCGGAGCCGTCCACGGCTATGGCATTGCCGAAATCACCTCGGCCCGCACCAACAACGCTATTGCCCGAACCGAAGAAGGTATGCCACTGATATGCCCCGCTGCTATTTAGTGCAAGCACAAAGATGTCAGGGCCGAAGGCAGCGCTAACAAATGGATTGAGCGGAGGCTGCTCCGAAGGACCGCTCCACGTTGCGTAGCTGGCTCCCGTGACATACACGTTGCCAGCGCCGTCCACGGCTATTCCATATCCGTAATCAGTGCTGCCTGAACCGTAGAAGGTGTTCCATGAATACACCGGGTCAATTATGAGCGGCTTGGCAGAGTCATATTTGCCCACGCTGAACCCGATCTCCTCCCCGGAGACTTTGAATGACACCGTAACCGGTACATGCTTGCCGTCTATCTCCTGCCAGGCAGTCGGCGCAGATTCGGTCAGGGTACCCTTTTCAAACCTGAATTTAAGGGACCCGTTACTCTGCTTCTCCACAGGGACGTTGTACTTAAGCCTTATCTTTGAGACGTCTGCACCCGGAGCAATTTGATATGTGCTTTCGGTTATGCCGTCCTTTGTCGCTTCATACGTCAGGCTTATTCCGTCCCACAAGTTTTGATAGACGACTTTTTTCAGCGATTGTGCTTTAGTCGTTGAACCCGAGGCCGAAGCATCCCCCTCGGCTCTCGGCACTACACCCTTTGTGCCCAGAAACTCGATAGTTAACGCATGATCAACTGAAGCAAGATAGGCCTTTGTAGGAGCAAACCCAAGGATGTGATTACCGGCCCTAAACTGTAACAGGTTGTTCGCCGGCGTGTTCTTGTCTGCTCCAGGTATTGTTTGATTCTGCAAGGCACCGGCATCATTGATGCTTAACAATGACAATGCCAGGATTGTGAAGATACTTAGGGAAAAGACTTTTTGAATCCACATCAATCTGTGTTGCATTTGACCGCCTATTCCAGCCGCATTAAATTCAGCAGCCTATGATTAACCAGCTAAGTTAAGAAAATACGGGCCACAATATCAGAGTATGTTTTCCCGTCCTCTGAGAAAACAAAGACGAGTTCTGTGCCCAAACCGATAAGTCATCGTGCTATCTGCTATTATCTATAAATTATTTACTATCTTCATTGTTGTCAACACTAAGGTCATTTTTGTGTGTCCTTCTTTGCGGATTTGTCACAACACTTTATAATCGATTACATGGGCAATTCGATTCTCATGCAATCCTTATATTTTTGGGCGCAAGGTGTTAGACTATCTTCATTGGAGGCAACCAATTTATGGTGCTATTCAGACTTTTTCTGGGAATCGCCCTGCTAGTCATGGGGAGCAGACTTTTCTGGCTCTTTCTCGGCGGTGTGGGTTTTGTTTTTGCCTTCGACTTGGCTGAGCGGATGATCCATGGGGAACCACACAGCGTCATATTCATCATTGCCCTGTTTGCAGGTGTGTTAGGCGCGATGGTAGCGGTCTTCCTGCAAAAATATGCCGTGCTGGCCGGAGGTTTTTTTGCAGGAAGCTATCTCCTCATCGAACTGCTGACGGCATTGGGCGTGAGAATCGGTGATTATCACTGGCTGGTCTTCATCGCGGGAGGTCTGGCCGGAGCTGTCCTTATGACTGTGGTGTTTGGATGGGCTCTGATCATAATCTCTTCCCTCATGGGTTCCATTCTCATTCTCCAGACTTTCCATTTCGGGCATCAGTTGTCAGAGGTGGTATTCATTTGCTTTGCAATATTGGGTATCGTTATACAGTCCGGATCGGCAAGAAAAAAATCTCCTGCGTAGACATCCCGACTTGACGTGCCACTTTCTGATATCCTGGCGTTTCATCCGAATCGCATCACCAACAGCTTGAGCGTCTGACAGTCTGTACAGGCCTGAAGCAGATCATCTGGGAGCCAGTTCGGATCGTCATCATAAGGGGTGGCAGTAGCGCAATAACTATCATCGCCTCTTTTTTGCAGAGAGCAACTCTCAAAATACATCAATACTGCCATTTGCCAGACTTCGTTCATCGCGCCTGGCCGTCTCAAGGCTGTCCATTTCGAGTCGGAATATGTGACACACATCACCAGATATAAAGAAAGTAGGCCTGTTTTCAAAATTATTGCAAATTCCCCCTTGATAACCAAAACCGATTAGGTGAAAATATCTAAACGGAGTGAATAAGGCGGCGGTTATAGCAAGCTTAATACGCTCACCAGAGCGGATCACGATCTGCGCCGAAGTAGCAACGAACTAAATAAGAAGGGTAGGAGTTTGGATGAGAACAGAGAAAAAGCAAGTGCCGGATCCTGTCAGGGAATACTTATCATCACTGGGTAAAAAAGGCGGCGCGGCTAAGACTGATGCAAAGGCCGATGCCGCACGGCGAAATGGCAAACTGGGCGGCAGGCCCAAAAAGTCTAAATGAAATAGGACGTAATGGAAACGGCAAAGAAAGGAGATAAAATGGCTAAAAAATACATAAACGATTTGTACCGGGACATGGCGGGACTCGGATTCAAGTCACCTGTTGAAGAGAGAGCGGAGCTTCTGCGGGCTGTTGCAAAAGCCTTGATCGGATCAACAATACCCCTGGAGCGCAGGAGGGCGATAATAAAGGCTTTGCAGGATGACTTCGGCGTTGAGCTTTCAGAGCGAGGCCTGGAGCATTATATGGCGGACTAGCGATTGAAGACGTCACGGATAAATTGACAGGTAATTTATTATCTTTATGATAGGGTGAGCGTTAGAAAGACAAATGCACATTATTCCAAGGCGATGACAAATACTTTATTCTCCGGGCAATGTGAGGTTACATGGGTGACGCAAAGGTAAAAAAGAGGCAATCAGTTGGTCAATCGGCTAATTCGGCCGATGCGCACCAGGCAATAAGCGTCTTTAGCAATGTCCGCAGTATTCTTATTGTAGACGAAGACACTGATGTGCTGAAGCAGCTTTCACAGAGTTTAGCCGTCTGCGCAAAGCAATATAATATTTACACAGCCCAAAACGGCAAGGATGCTTTAAAGATTCTAAAAACCTCTTCAGTGAACATCTTGCTAACTGCCCTTGACCTGCCTGTCTTGCGCGGCTTTGACCTTGTCGACTATGTAAAAAAATATTACCCTGCCATGCGGATAGTCGTCATGTCAGAAGAAGATCCAGCTGCCATTAAAAAAAGATTGGATTGCCTGCGCATTCATGGATACATCAGAAAGCCGTTCCGGATTGAAATGATCTATAGTATTTTGCGCGTTTGATGGAACAAACTATTTTGATCATTATAATGTTTCAACTAATAATTTGAATAATAGGGATGGCAAATGCATCCCTTTGTGATACGGTCCGCTGAGTCTCATATGCTGAAGACATCATTTGCGTTTGCAATCGCTGTAACCGCACCTCTTGACTAGTACGTTGCTGACAAAGTTCATCCAAAACAGCAAAGCTGTTATGACCTAGACTTCTATTTATACTCGTTATCGCACCCGCCATGCTAAAGAAATTTTCTTGAACTGTAATCGTTTACCCCTCTGAGTAGACATTGACTACGGCACGGAATAATTACGTCAAGAGTACTGGCCGATACGTGTGATTTTAGCCACACTACCGATAAATCAGCTCAGCATGTGATTTCAAAAAGCCATTTTCATCAACATAATCAATGGCTATGACAATTTGTAACGGTAAAGTAACACAACCTTCATAAAGTCGTAACAGTGATGTGGTTTACTTTATATCAGTTGTATTAGGGCACTTTGCTGACCTTGTAAAGGCACCAGAAAACCTGAATCGGAAAGATAGCGCTATGGCTATCCCGGTTCGGGATTTTTTTTGTCGTCATCATGGATGATGAAATACGACGTGGAAAAGGAGGTGAAAATGAACAGTAAGGGAATTAAGGTTGCAGTCACCGAATTGCTGATTGCGATGGTAATGGTTGCAGGCTTTACAGCAATGGCGCACGCCAACTTGTCCGTAGTTGGCACGGGCACAATCGATGGGGGAACGACCGCCTACCAATTGATCTATGACAGCGCTCAGAACATCACTTGGTTGGACTATTCGAACCCAGCGGCCATATGGTCGAATCAGGCAAGCTGGGCGAACAATCTCTCGGTTGATGTCATAAGCGGACCGCAGAACGTCACCGGATGGAGTCTGCCGACAACAGTGGATAACAGCTCCAGCGGCAACAATCCGCCAAGTTCTGCAAGCAGTCAGATGGCGTATCTGTACTTAACCGATTTGGGGGATACCACTACATTGACCGGCAGTGGACTAGTAAAAACTGGCCCATTCAAGAATTTAGTATCCAACATGTACTGGTCTGGTACGGCGGCTAATTCTGCAGGTACGGGCGAAGCATGGGGCTTCAGCATGAGCAATGGCTTAAACCATGCGGGAAGTAACGGCGTCAACGGATATGCACTTGCCGTGCTACCCGGTGATATCGTTACGGGAGGCGTTGTGACCCCGATACCTGGCACAGTGCTGCTTTTTGGCACAGGATTGGCGGGACTAATTGGGACAATGAAGTTGAAGCGGGAAAATGGCTAAGGTGACGCATTGAGCAATTTTTAATTATTCCTGGGGGGCTGTGGCTGGAATAAGCCATGCCCTCCGTTTCTTTCAGACTGTCACTGCCTTGCTGCGATTGTCAAATTGCCCCGCCTGTCGATGTGTTTAAGATTACTTGGCAACTAGCACGGCGCAGCCTGACATCCCGATGACTTTTTCAGTGGTACTTCCCATAAGGATTTTTTTTATCCCTGTCTTACCGTACGCCCCCATGACTATCAAGTCGACTCCCCTTCCGCCGGCTGCTTCGACTATGACATCTTGTGGTTGGCCGATTGGGGTCAGGGCTGTTGCCTCCAACCCTTCGCTCTGCGCCATCTTAACAACCTTGTTTACATTCTCAGTCGCCTCCCCCAGTTCCACCCGGGACGGCGCAGCGGAAAGCGCAATTATGCTGGATCCGCATTTTTTTGCAATCCCTATAGCCTCGGCCGCGGCTGCGATGCTAGGATCTGATCCGTCCGTTGCCACGAGAATGTTCCTGTACGTGATCCTTGCAGCTTTGGGAACCACCAGCACCTTGCACGGTGCGTTTCCTATTACTTTAGCAGCAACGTTGCCCATTAAGACCTTAAGCAACCCGGTACGTCCGTGCCGGCCCATTATTATCATGTCGGCGGCATTCTTGACAGCTTCTTCAACGATTATCTGGACCGGATTATCTGCCTCGCGGAAATACGCCTCGCCTCTGACTCCCTCCTGCCTCATCCTGTTTTTAACGGATTCCAGATGTTGCACGATTTCTTCCTGTTCCTTCTGAAAGAAATCGGCCCCGATAGTCTCATATTCAGGGTTGGATTCGAGCACTGTCAGCACATAAAGCCAACTCGAACACTGTTTCGCAAAACTAATGGCCTCCTCGACCGCTCCTTCGCTGAATACGGACCGATCCGTTGCCAACAGCAACTTCTCAAGCTTGGATATAGGGCAAACCCCTGCTGATGCCATGTTATCACCTCTCCTGGAATTTAAAGTAAGTTTACACGCAGAAACACTGTGTTTCAACTTTTGCAATCTACAGCCAGTGAACGCTTTGCAGATCCCAGTATCATTCGCCTGATGATAAAAGACCAGGCAGCACAGCGCTTTGCCTCTGACATTTTTCAGTACATTCGGTTTATATATGGGTCAATCAGATGCATTGCCTGTTAGCTTCGAAAAAAATGGCCGCCCTCTCTGTTGCCTCCTCCATGCTGCGGCTGCCTTGAACCCTGGTTGCCAGACGGTGCCCGAATTTATAGTTCTGCGCAAAATAATGAGTGAATTCCTTAAGCCTGCCGAGCCGCCTTTCAGGACTGAAAAGCTCATTGAGGAGCTCGATAAGGTTGCCATAAATTGCAGGCAGTGAGACTGCCGGCTCCGCAAGTTTATGGCCATAGATGTCTCTTGCTATCTCGGCAAACAGCCATGGCTTAATCGCTGCCCCGCGGCCGAGCATAAGACCGTCGGCGCCTGAGACGCGCAGACAGTCTTCCGCATCCTGCACAGAAAAAATACCGCCATTGGCAACGACCGGTATCCTGGTCCATTCCTTCACTTTCGCAATCCACTCCCATCTCGGCCTTCTGCCAAAGGGTTCATCTTTGAGCCGCCCATGTACGGTGAGCATATCAATGCCCCCGCCCTGGAGTATGTCGCAAAAGGACTTCAATTTATGTTCATTGAGTTCAATTCCAAGCCGGATCTTTGCGGTGAGTGGCAGCGAAGTAAGTTTCCTTGCCTCGGCCACCAGCAGGCGCACATCTTCCGGTTGTTCCATGAGCATGCATCCTGCGCCCAGCTTGCCCACGGTGGGAGCCGGGCAGCCCATGTTCAGGTCAATCGCATCAGCACCAAATTTATGAAGGGCATTGATGGCCGGCGCCATGTCCCTGACTGAGGAGATAAGCAGCTGATATGAAAGTGGTCTTTCCATAACAGTCCTTATCAGGAAAGGCGAAATCGACGGATTTTCGGCAGGCAGCCTTTTTGCCGAGAGCATCTCTGTCGATAAAAGGCCGACCCCGCCAAAACCGGAAATGATCTGCCGGAGCGCGCTGTGGGTAAGGCCGGCCATTGGCGCCAGGAGCAATGGCGGATTTATCTGAAGACTTCTGATCTGTATATGCCCTAAGAATGGTTTCATTTCGAGTCATTATATTAACAGGCAGACGCCGTGTTTCTGCAATCATGCACGATCATGGCAATCCATGTCCGCTAAAAGCAGACCATATGCGAATCTGCTCTATATATATCTCTCTTTAGTCTTACAGAATGCCGATGACCACGTACTGTCAATATCGCGAAATTAAGACTTCTTCCGACAAGCAATGTGGATTATTCCTACAAATAAATCAGCTTATTGCTGATAACAAATTAACAGATAATCCATTAATCTAATATCAATAACGGTGCGGAGAGGGCTTTAAAACAATACGCATTGTTCCGGATCGACATTATACCCATTATTTAAGCGAAGGAGGCTTGCATGTTTGGTTTAAGCAGTTTAAGCACAAAAAAGAGACAGCCAGTTGATGAATCGGTTAATTTCTATACTGGCCCGCAGGGACTAAGCATATCTGAAAACGTCCGCAGTATTCTTATTGCAGATGAAGACAGTAATGTGCTCAATCAGCTTTCGCGGAGTTTCGCCATTTGCGCAAAGCCATATAACATTCACATAGCTCAAAACGGCTGGGACGCTCTAAGAATCCTGAGCAACTCTCCGGTGAACATCATGCTAACTGCCTTGGACATGCCCGTGATGAACGACTTTGACCTTTTAGACTACGCAAAAATACATTATCCTGACACTCAGATATTTGTCATGTCGGAAGAAGAGCCAAGTACAATAAAAGATAGATTGGATGATTTTAGAATTTACGGATACATCAGAAAACCATTGCGGATTGAAATGGTCTATAGTATTTTGCGTGTTTGATGGTGCCGATGAGCGCGGCAGAGAGTATTGAAGGCAGTGATGGTCTGGAATTTGTAATTTAATCATAAATCAGGCATATCTTAAGAGGGCAGGTTAGATGATTTACCAGATACCGACATTTGTTGAATGGGCAAAGAAACAAACAGAGTATCGCTGCAAAAAAGATATATACCTCTGTCTGCCTTCAAAAAGCAGCCAAGCTTGCGTTTGTTGTTACGAGGATTATGTAAATGCTTGTCTGTCTCAAAGCAGGACGCATCCAGCATTGAATTGGAGTTAGCACGCATATCGCTGAGACTGCCCCACCACGTTCTAATGACAATACAATTTAATAACACTCCTAATTGCCATCATGATACTTTTTATGGATTGAACGACGACACATTACAATTATGGCAAGAGACTGATATCCGGCAAAGATGCGCGGGCACTGGCTCTTAAGATTATGAAGGGAAAATATTTTAACCTCGGGACAGGAGGCAGCAATGGCTGAGAGTAAGAAAGCCATGAAGACAGACCGGATTCTATCACCAGATAAATGCCCGAAGGGTAAGCCGGTTGCCTCCATTAGAGAGAGCGCGTCAAAAACAACATGTCCCTTTGTTGGCACCGGTATTTCAAGCATTCCTCTAGTGTGTCGTGCTTTGCAAGCTGCTACAGATCGCGCCGGGCGCCGGCAGGCAGATAAAGATTTAAAGATATCTCATGAGCAATTACGCCGCCTGGCGGCTCATCTTCAATCCGTCAGAGAAGAAGAAAAAACGAGCATCGCCCACAAAATACACGACGAACTTGGTCAAAGTCTCACCGCCTTAAAAATGGACTTGTCCCTGATAGAGGCAAAACTGGAAAACAATTCAGGACATGAATCGGTCACGGAGCAGCTAAATGAGGCAATCGGGCTGCTCTCTTCGACGATAAAGACTGTAAAACAACTTTGCACAGGCCTGAGACCGTCGCTACTGGATCATCTCGGTATTGGGGCTGCGATCGAGTGGCAGGCCGAGGAATTCCAGAAGAGAAGTGGAGTGCAATGTAAGGTTGCCGTGACGTCCGACACTTTCGACATTGATATGGATAAAGCCATAGCACTCTTTAGGGTCTTTCAGGAAGCGCTTGCCAACGTGCTCAAGCATTCACAAGCCACAAAAGTTGAAGTGAGCCTTAAAGAGGAAGATAGCAAAATTATTCTTAATATACATGACAACGGCGTTGGAATCACAGAGAAACAAATTCAAATGTCAAAGTGCGATTCATTCGGCCTTTTGGGAATGCGCGAGCGTCTTTACCCTCTTGGCGGGACGATCTTGATCGATGGGAAGAAACAAAGAGGCACGACATTGACTGTGATCATTCCGATATCAGAAACAAGTACCAAGTCTTGATTGTTGTAGACGAGACAGCTACCGCTATCAGGCCAGTTAGCATGCCCCGTATGATTAGTAGTTACTGGCTTTCCTTGACTTTGAACCCACCTTTTTTGAGCCAGAACTATTTTGGCATCACCACCGTCTGTCCGAACCAAATCGGAATAGACGTCCGAAGTGTTAAGACATAAAGCGGGAATTCCCGGTAATTGATTGCCGGGATGAAAGCGCCGCTGTTGGTTATTACAGTTCTTATTCTTGACAAACGTCCGGAATTGCTTTTAGATAGGAAGATGCGCGAGTTATCTAACGATACACCTACACATACGCGTGCTAAGCGCACCAAGAGGCCCAAACATACTGTAGTCACCCGTGCGTTTGATTTCCCCATGGAGGTAAGCGCAAAGCAGGCTGACCGGCTGTGGATGTGGGTCGGCGCTTGCTGGCGACTGCGCAATGACCTGGTTGCCGATCGCGCTGACAACCGTACAGCGAATAAGCTTCTTAAGCAGCAAGGTGTGAGGGACATTCACTATCTCACCCAACCAGACCAGTATACGGCCATTCACGAATACGTCCTACATGACACCGCACTCTCTAAAGTCCACAGCCAGGTCAGACAGAATGTGGCTGTTAGAGTTGCTGAAGGGTATAAACGGTTCTTCGAAGCTCTCAAAGAAGGGAAGACTGATGTCCACCCGCCCAAGTTCATCGAGCGAAAGAAGTACCGCAGCATCACCTTCCCGCAGTACGGTCCTGCTGCAAAAATCAAAAACGGCAAGATGCATCTTTCGGGCCTCGGAGAGTTTCGGCTGTTCGACTACCGTAAGGTCAAGGGGAAACCCAAAACCGTTACGATCAAGTTCAAGCAGGGCAGGTGGCACTGCGTAGTTACAGCCGAGGCCCAGGAGAAAGATGTTCTGGATATGCTTACCTCTTCGGACTTTCGTCCTGACGCTGGGGCAGACACCGGACTGACTACCTTGCTGACAGATTCCGAAGGCGTCAAGTACGATTCGCCAAAAGCTTGGTACGATTACCGCAGACGACTCCGGTCTGCACAAAAGAAACTGTCCAGGCAGTTTGAAACGAGAGAACTTGGGTACAAGAATCAGGTTGAACTGGCGAAAGCTGCCGGTCGGCCAATCTCAGCACTCAAGGACATCCCCTATTCCAACCGGCTGAAGGCCCAGATCAAGGTCGTTGCCAAGATACATACCAAGATAGAGCGCATCAGGGACCATCACCACAAGAAGAATGCTTCAGTTATTTCGAATCGGTACCGCAAGGTAGCTGTAGAGGAGCATTCCGTGGGTTTTATGATCCGCAACCGGAAGCTTGCGAAAGTGGCTTCCGATCGGGCAATCCATAAACAAAAACTCCTGCTCAAGAGCAAGCTTGGTAACAAGCGGTACATTGCGGCGCCAAACCAGACGGAGAACGGCGGCAACTCACAGACCTGCACCTGTGGTGCACCTGTCCCGAAGGAACTTTCAGACAGGATCCACCACTGTCCGGCATGCGGGCTTACTGCCGGTCGTGACCATGTGGCGGCCAATATCGTAACAATCATAGCATTCGGATTTGCAAGTCTTACCCTGGGAGCGGGGTCACACTCTCCGGAGGCCGGGCAGGTCTTCGTCAGACGTGGAGAGGACAAGGCACTGCGTGGCGAATGCCATCTGTGCGAGTCGGAGGTCATCCCGGCTTCAGAGTCCTCCTGGAAGCGTCAACTTCTACAGGCGTGGGGACAAAGTACCACGGATGGGGAACCTACCGTGGAAGGCAAGACTTGTGAGCATCTTCAGGACACTCCGGAGTTGCCACATGAGCCGCAATCAGTCTGCTAGTGCAAAGCGCCAAGCGCGGAACCTGAGTTGTCTTCAGGGGATGCCCCTGATTTCAATCAGGGGAGGATGTCACTCTATGTATGGACGCAGTCTAACGCATATTTGAAGCATAATTGAAGACTGCAGTAAGAATAATGGATAAGCATTACCAGAGGAACCATGAGACTTTTTATCGGCGGCAGTTACTTTGCAATCCTGAACAGGTAACGGGACGTGCCTTTTCTTCCCCTGACCATAGAGCAGGCCCGAAGCCGCGGCTGGAACGAGCTGGACGTTATTTTCGTCAGTGGCGATGCCTATATAGACCACCCCTCCTTCGGCGTGCCACTTTTGGCGCGTTGGCTGGAGAAGCATGGTTATCGGGTAGGGATCATCGCCCAGCCTGATTGGCGTTCCCCAAAGCCCTTCATGGCACTGGGAAAGCCCAGACTCTTCTTCGCCGTCTCGGCTGGTGCTATGGACTCGATGGTTTCTCATTATACTGCGGCCCGGAAGCTGCGCCACGACGATGCCTATACTCCGGGCAACGTACACGGGGCACGCCCCAACCGCGCCACTCTCATCTACACCACTCGCCTGAAGGAAGCCTGGAGCGATGTGCCCGTTGTAATCGGCGGCATCGAGGCCTCATTGCGCCGTTTTGCACATTATGATTTCTGGGAGGATAAGGTCCGGCGGTCGATACTATTTGATGCCAAGGCTGACCTGCTGATCTACGGCATGGGGGAACGGCCTCTGCTGGAAGTGGCAAGACGGGTCCAAAAAGGCGAGTCTCTGAGAGAAATCCACAATGTCCGTGGAACGGCTTATATCGGCCGGGAGATTCCGTCAATCACTATTTCTGACAGCGAGACCCACCGCATCCTTGAAATCCCTCCATTCGAAGAGGTGGCCGCAGACAAGAGGAAATTTGCCGAGGCCTTTCGCCTCGCCAGTCATGAACAGAACCCTTATTGCGCCCGCACTGTTGTGCAACGACACGGGGACCGGATGCTGGTCTGCATTGCACCGGCGCTGCCGCTTACCGAGTCGGAGATGGATGCTGTCTATGCCCTGCCCTTTGAGAAGGCGCCTCACCCGTCCTACCACTCGGTAATCCCGGCCTGGGAGCAGATCAAGACCTCCATTGTCAGCCATCGGGGCTGCTTCGGCGGATGTTCCTTCTGCGCCATTGGTATGCATCAGGGCAAAACTATACAGTCTCGCAGTGAACGCTCGGTGCTGGACGAAATCGAGCGGCTTACCCGCAAGCCATGGTTTCGTGGGAGCATCAGCGACATCGGCGGGCCCACTGCAAATATGTACGGTCTTTCATGCGGCAGTCCTGATACACAGAGATCATGCCGGAAGCAGAGTTGCATCTTCCCGCAAGTCTGCAAAAATCTCAAAACAGAGGACAATCGTGCGGTCTCATTGTTGCGCAAAGCCCGACTCTGCGACGGCGTTAAACACGTAGCGGTGTCATCAGGAGTCCGCTACGACCTGCTGGAGCGCCAGCCTGCATATTTCAAAGAACTGGTGTCGCATCACGTCAGCGGTCTGCTGAAGATAGCGCCGGAGCATCTTGTCGAGCATGTCACAGCACTGATGCACAAACCCGGAAGAACGGCCTTTGAGAACTTCCTCCGGCAATTCCGCGACGAGAATGCCCGTATCGGCAAGAGGCAACAGGTTGTGCCATACCTGATCTCGGGACATCCCGGCTGTACATTGTCCGATATGCTGGAACTTGCGCTTTCTTTAAAGAAGCTTGGGCTTATGGTTGAACAGGTGCAGGATTTTACTCCCACACCGGGGACTCTATCGACCTGCATGTTCCACACCGGCATCAATCCCGAGAGCGGAAAAGCGGTGTATGTCCCGCGCAGTGATCGCGAGAAAGGGTTACAGAAGGCACTGCTGCTTTGGCACCAGCCTGACCAGCGCAAAAAGGTGTTGGAAGCTCTCAGGTCGTTGGGAAAGGAAGAGATGGCCGGTGTGCTGTTTGCGCACAGAAACCACGAACCGCAGCGCACGAGCAAGCAGAAGAACCCCTAATCTTTCGCGTTAGTTAGGAAGCACAACTTGTCAATACTCGGAATTTTATTCTTTCACAATTAGTTCACGAAGAGGATTGTAAAACCTTCGGCAGTTGCAGCGCTGTTCAACTTCTCGTCAAAGGAAGAAAATGACAGCAAAATATCTTTGTAATTTACCATCAGCATTATCGCAGACGAAAGGTGCACAGCATCAAATCCTCGTAATCCGTATCGGTTCACCAGGCGGCCTGCATTCAACTCATCAAAGTCTACCGATGCAAACCTTTCCCATTCGCTGGAGAACTTAGCGATTAGAGAGCTATATTGCTGTTTAGTGAAATCACCCTGCTTGAAGCGTCTACTTATCGCTGACATCGTTTCAGGATAAGCCACGCGACAAGTGGCAACTATTTCAGCTTCTGTAGCCCATTTTCTAACCAAATCTGAATTCTCCTCCATAACATACAGCTTCACGAGACTGCTAGTATCAAGATAGAGAATCATCGCCGTTCTTCAAGGACAGTTGCCGAGAGGGGCTTACCTTTGATCTTGATATTATCAAGCCCTTCAGGTTTACCTCCTGACCACTTAGCCTTCCCTGACTCAACAAGAGACTTTAACGCTTTCCTTTCTTTGGAAATTGGGACAAGCAGAGCTACTTCCTTGCCATGCTCGGTTACAGCAACTTCCTCCCCTTGGCGCACCCTATCAACATAACTGCTAAGATTTGTCTTTAATTCTTTTATTCCTACGGAAATCATACCATCCTCCATCAACGCATATTATGGTTACAATATAACATTAGAGATGGTCACAATGCTAATATGAATGGCGATGAATGCACTAGAATGTGAAAAACAGCCGTGTTCCAAAACCGGAGCCACCCTTTTATTCCACATTACTCCTTGGTATTATTAAGTTAATTATGCCCGTAACTAATTTAAAATGGTACCAGGCTGATTTTTACCAGGGGACCAGAAGCCTCGGATTCGTGGCGATGCGCTTTTGCACCCATTGGATCGGAGCGCTTCTTCATCTTGCAGTCGTAACGCGCAAAGAAGCACAGGAGGAATTAATGGACAAACGGGGAACCGCGAGGAAGGTTGCGTCCGTTACCGCACGGCTTGCCGGTCTGGCAACCGCTGTTTGCATTGCAATTGCGGCAAGCGCTGTTATGGCATCTGCTGCTGAGTATTCCATTACACTGCTTGGCACGCTGGGGGGTTCAAACAGCCAGGCCAATAGCATCAACTATTCCGGCCAGGCGGTGGGATGGGCGTACACAGCTACCGGTGGCTGGCATGCCGTCCTGTTTAGCAATGGAACCGTGACCGATCTAGGCACTCTCCCGGGGTTTACGTATAGCATGGCTCACAGCATAAACCGCTCCGGCCGGGCGGTGGGGTATGCCTCTATCTCCAGTAAAGACTGGCACGCCGTCCTGTTCGGCAATGGCACGGTTACCGATCTCGGCACTCTGCCGGGGTATACGTACAGCTTAGCTTACGGCATCAACGACTCCGGCCAGGCAGTCGGGTATGCCTCTTCCGCCTATGGTGATTGGCACGCTGCCCTATTCAGCAACGGCACGGTGACCGATCTAGGCACCCTGGGGGGTACGTATAGTTTAGCTGACAGCATCAACAACTTAGGCCGGGCTGTTGGGTATGCCTCGACGGCCAGTGGCAACTGGCATGCCGCCCTATTCAGCAATGGCACAGTCACCGATCTGGGCACGCTGGGAGGTGCGGACAGCCAGGCCAATAGCATCAACGACTCCGGTGTTGCGGTGGGGTGGGCCACTACAGCCACCGGCCTGTGGCACGCTGCCCTATTCAGCAATGGCACAGTCACCGATCTGGGCACTCTGGGAGGTGCAAAAAGCCAGGCCAATAGCATCAACAACTTCGGGGTGGCAGTGGGATATGCCTCGACAGTCAATGGTGATTGGCATGCCGCCCTATTCAGCAACGGCACAGTTACCGATCTCAACAGTCTTATTAATCCGGCACTGCACTGGATTCTCTATAATGCCACCGGCATTAACGATGCCGGCCAAATCATTGGCATCGGCATAATAAACGGGCAAGACCGTGCATTCCTTATGACCCCACTCCACGATTGAGAAGATCACAGCACCCGCAATAGTGGAGCTGAGAAAAGGTCTTTGAGCTACATCTTGCCTTACGTGAAGATATTCCACAAGGCCATGCAAAAAATAGCTACAAGGCTCGTCCTTACGAGCATGTCCAGCCTCAGCATACCGCGGACAAACTGAGGCGTCACTTCTTCCAAATCAATCTCGCCATCTGCAATCAGATCTTCAACCCTTCGCCTGGTTTCATCGTATTCATTTGGCGAATTCGTCTGATTGATCTTGTAAACCATTACTGAGAAAAGCCAGAGCCCAATGAATTTTATAATTGTAGTTATCATGTTTAGTTATAAAAACATCGGCGATTCTGTCAAATAAATAAATGCAGGCTGGTGTTTTTGTCCAACGAATCTTTAGTAGCAAACCCCTTGCCATTATTCAGTCGAAGATTAGCTGGCTCACCTCCTGCGAAAAAATATGCAAGGAATCTAATCGGGGGACGGCGGCCTCAGCGTAGCAGTAACCCCTGCAACACAAGGCGCCACTGGATCAAATATTCCTTTGGCCAAAACCGAACAGCGATCCAGATGGCAGAGGCCAGGAAGGGGATGAAGGTGACAATGCCTACCGCCAGGGGAAAGTCTAATGTAGTAATGATGACTGTTAATATGAAAATGATTTTCTTCATCTACTGTTTAAAGTTATTCTCCATGCCTGTCAAGGATATTTCGTGCGGCTGTCAGTATCTTCTATCACTCGTTTATAGAACACCACTCGTATGAGCATGCATTTCACCTGAGCCAAAAAGCCTTCTTTATCCGGGTTTCCCCACGCATCTCAATCTTTCAGCCAATGGTTAGCTGGTTCTGAAGAGACCTTCGCAAGAGGCACAGCGCCTTCGCCGACAATCAATGATTTTATGCTTGCGATGAGAGTTCATCTGCATTCGGAAGACGGGTTGCGACTTCTTTTTACTCATATGCCGAAGAGCATGTATTCCTACAACAGAATAGGAAATTGTCTTATAGGAAGTTCAGCTGTATGTGCTTATAATGAGGTCGATTGTAATACTACTTAATGGGGGATTACCAAGACCGTCCGAAGCAGGCGCCGGATATGTAGGACTTATCTGGATATTGCAAATAACGAGTGATGGAGGCTGAAATGATAAAAAAGGCGGGTCTTGGAGCCATTGTTATGTTGATGGTGTTGTTGTGTTCGTCAATAACAACTCTATTTGCAGATCAGGGGGTAGTCGTACCTGCTGCTAAGAACCTGCTTCAGTACAGAGCAGGTGGGCACATACTGGGGTTTATGCCGGACAAGGTCTATTTTGCTTCTGTTGACCACGCATTGAGTATTGAGTTTATTGGGGGAAGTGGGAACGGACCCCTTGAGATCAACCCGGGCGGAACGGGTGATGATAAGGGGCCAAAGAATCTTGGCCGTATGGAGTACAGGAATTTATGGCCCGGTATAACCCTGCGGTACGACAAGGCAGATAGAGGCATTGTCGAGAGCACTTATCTAGTAGAAGCGGGAGCAGATGTAAAGAATATCCGTCTTAAATATAATGTGCCGGTGACATTGCGCGATGATGGCACATTGAAGTTCGGGTTCAGAAGCGGGAATCTTACTGTGAGTGCGCCTGTAGCGTGGCAGGAAATCGACGGAAAGAGGCAGTCGGTAAACATTGCTTTCAGTAGCAAGGATGGGACGGTCGGATTCAGTGTCGGTAAGTATAACAGGACATACCCCTTAATTATCGACCCTTACTACCAGTACGAACCGACTTACCAGTGGCACACCTTCTACGGGGCACCTGTATTTGCCACCGGCATAGCAATCGACGGGAGCGGCAACGTATATGTAACAGGAACCAGTTATACCAGCTGGGGCTCCCCATTGAATGCCTTTGACGGTAATTCTGATTGCCCTAATTTCTTTGTTTTAAAACTCAACAGCAGCGGGGCCTACCAGTGGAATACCTTTTACGGGTCAGGTGTTGGCGATGAAGGTGACTTTGCCACTGGCATAGCCATAGACGTAAGCGGTAACGTATATGTGACAGGATATAGTTATAATCAGTGGTACGGCCCAGCAGATCAATCACCTTTGCATCCTTTCGGCACTCCTGCTGCGAGTCTTCTCTTTGTTTTGAAGCTCAACAGCAGCGGGGCTTACCAGTGGCATACCTTTTATGGTAATGGGGCTGGTACTGGCGATGTAGCCAATGGAATCGCAGTAGATCCTAATTCTGTAAGCGGCAATGTATCTGTGACAGGATATAGTGTTGGCAGCTGGAGCGGCCCGGCTCCAACAAATAACGCCCCCTTGAATCCTTTCGTCAGCACCACGGCTGGTGCTTCCAATATCTTTATTTTAACGCTCAACAGCAACGGAGCTTATCAGTGGCATACCTTTTACGGATCTGGTAGTACTGTATTCAGTGATGAAGCCTGGGGCATAGCCATAGATAGCGCAAGCGGCAATGTATCTGTTACGGGACAAAGTAATGCCGTCTGGTATGGCCCGGCAGGCCAGCAGTCCTTGAATAATAATTTCAGCTTTGGCACGGATGACTTTGTTTTAACACTCAACAGCAGCGGGGCCTACCAATGGCATACCTTTTACGGGTCTGGTTATGGTAATGATGCCTACGCCGTGGCTATAGACAGAAGCGGTAATGTATATGTTACAGGAACGAGTTTTCCAGCTTGGAACGGCCCGATCAACGTGGCCTACCCGGAAGGTATCCCCCCCTTAAATAGTCCTTCCGACTTTGATAGCGGTGAAGTCGTTGTGTTAAAGCTCAACAGCAGCGGGGCCTACCAGTGGCATACCTTTTACGGACCGTATATAGTTGGTGAACTCGATCAAATAGCCATAAACAGCAGCGGCGATATATCTGTGACAGGAACGAGTAATACCGCCTGGAACGGCCCGGCAGGTCAACTGCCCGCGAATCCTTACGACGGTGGCGCATCTGGTGTTGCATCCAATGCCTTTATCTTAACGCTCAACAACACCGGGGCCTACCAGTGGCATTCCTTTTACGGTTCGGGTATCGGCGATGAAGCTGAGGGGGTAGCCATAGATGGAAGCGGCAATACATATGTGACGGGATATAGTTCTGCCACCTGGAATGTCCCTAACACACCTGCAGGCACCCCCCCTTTGAATGATTTCAACGCTAGGGATCAAAATATGTTTGTCCTTAGGCTATCCTTAACCGTGTGCGCTCCAACTGCAATACAGCTTGACGGTACAACATATACATCACTACAGAATGCCTATGCTGCAGCCATAACTGGGGATACAATCCAGATGCAGGCCTTGCCCCTTCTTATCGGGCCCATGACTTTGAACAACAATATCTCAGTTACTCTTCAAGGCGGATTTGAATGTGGCTATATGTCGAATCCGGGATTTACGAATCTCAGCGGCAGTCTGACGATCGGCGGCAGCTCGGGCCCGGTAACCATACAGAATGTGATAATATCGTCTGTGCCGTTTTCTTAGCCTGGCAATAGCCCGGCTATAAAAGACTTTTCACTTCCATTTCTTGCCAGGCTCATCCAGGCTGGCAAGATCAAGGTCGACACTCTTGTGAACACCCATTGTGAACAGGCCGGAGAAATGTGGCGTCAGTTATTGTCGGAGTTTGTCCGGCGGGACTCAGGATAGTTAGCTTGTTGAAAGTTGTGCTACAGGATAGTAAAATTCTGAAATAAGGCGCAAAAGGCAAAAGAAAGGGGACCTTAGTCAATGGACTTAGGGAAAATGGAAGGTATTGTTAGAGAGAAGTTCTTCTCAAAATGGGACCGTAAGAGGGTTTGGCAGATAACATATGGGTCTCGAACTGAACTTCATGGGGCAGATGGCATATGCGACAGGAAGAAACAACTGATCGTAATAAAAAACAGTGGGAATGAAACCGACCTTCTGAATGCTTTGATACATGAAATATGCCATGCTGTTACGTCTGATTATCATGGCAAGCTTTTTTTAAAAAGATTGTCTAAAGCCGGACATAGAGCAAAATATCTGGGATATGAAAAGCTTTCAGAGGCTATTCATACTGAAGTCCATAACTATACGAATAATAAAATCGAACCCACTGCGCAAATGATTTATGGGGATTTTCAAGATGCCGCTTTGGATCAACCAGACATTTCATTCTCGACAATTGCAACCCAAATCGCAAGAGAATATGGGATGAGCAAGAATGAATTCTTACTAAAATTTAATCGAGCAGAGCAGGTTTTTACAGAGGCTCAGCGAATCCCGCGAGACTTGCCCTCAGCGCGTTTGATTAAAAGAAGAAAGCGATTTCAATAAGTTTTGTACCATGCATGTAAATATACTGCCGAAGGCGGACTAAAACCTGAACGAGAGGGGATTGTTCTTGCCTGTAGCCCTCTGGCAGGCGGCTATGCAGTCGCCGCAATTATGACAGAGCGGATAGATGATCTTTCCACCCATCGGATTGAGCCCCAGCTGGCAAGCCTTGACGCATTGTCCACATTTGATGCATTGCTCGGTCTCCTTGCCGTAAGAAACCTTCATGGTCCTGGCTATCCTGAATATGCTCAGCAATCCGCCTACAGGACAAACATAATTGCACCAGGCCCGGCGAACAAGAAAAAACTCCACGACAATGATCGCGCCAATAAGCCAAAGTTCAACTCCAACAGCCCCGGACATAATAGATTCCGAAATCTGAACTGAAATTATTCCTGGCGCCGAAATAAGATTGGCAGCGGGGAATCCGGCAATCGACGTGAGCGCAAGCATGACGGCCAATACCACGTATCTCGGCCAGGAAGTGGGCGACAATCTAACAGGTCTTTCAAACCCCACCTTTTGCGACAAAAAATCAAACAATTCGGACAGGGCATTTTGCGGGCACATCCATCCGCAAAAGATCCTTCCGAAGATGAGTGCAAAGACGATAGGAAGCGACATGGATATAAGCAGTGTTGCACCAGCGCTGTGAGTCGTCAGGATTACCTGCAGGCCGCTCAGGGGATCGGTTATCCAGAGGGGCCCGATAGCCAGCGAATAAAGACTCCCCATGAGCACGTCTATACCACCTTTATTCAGCAGCGGAATGGCGATGAGCAGCGCCAGGGTCAGAGACTGGGTGACCCGTTTCAATATTGCCAGCTTCATTTGCTGTCCCTTGCCTTGACTGTAACAGCAGTAGGATCAACCGGACAGACATTCTCGCAGATGCCGCAACCGATGCACTTCTTTTCGTTGATAACTGGCCTCAGCTCATCGTCCATGACAATAGCCTCGTCGAAAACCGGACAGTTCTCATAACAGCTCCTGCACAGAGTACCCTGCCAGGGAAGGCAGGTTTTCCTGTCGAGGCTTGCCGTTCCCATGAGCACATCTTTTTTTTGCAGTTTGCGGTTCAGAGCCCCTGACGGGCAGACGGGCGGACATTTCATGCACACATAACAGGGAATGTCGCGTGCCTTGATATACGGTGTTCCCATCATGACCAGCCCGTCAAGAAAAGTTGCAACCTTTATCGACCTGTACGGGCAGGCCTGCGCGCACTTGCCGCACCGGATGCAGGAGGCCAGAAAAAAGTCTTCCCCCTGCGAACCGGGCGGCCTGAGCGGCTTATTGCTCATCTTCAATTGACGAGTAGACTGGGTAAACACCCGTCACTTTTTCCATGGACTGAATCGTTTTAATATTCTGTTCTACTACACCCATGGAGTCTCCGTCGATGACGATTACAATCTGGTCCTCCTTCACCCCGTAGACGCTCACTTGGGGCATCATGGCGAGACCGCTCAGTACGGACTCACCCCCTCCAGATTCTATTTCTACAATGGCGCTTGATATCGGCATCAGGCCTTCTCCACCTTCACAGCACAAATTTTGAATTCAGGCTGCTTCGACAAGGCATCAAACGCATCGTTCGTCAGCATGTTGATTAGTTTGTTGGGATCATGGAACGATGCATAGACGAGTCCCGGCCTGGGCACATCCACTACCTTTGCCTCCATGACGATAGAACCTCTCCGCGAAGTGATCCTCACATTATCCCTGGTCTTCACTCCAAGCTTCTGAGCGTCTGCGGGATTCATTTCCAGAAAGCCGTAAGGGGCGGCCCGCTTCAACTCCGGCACATTATACGTCATGGTGCCGGTGTGCCACATCTCAAGCTGCCTTCCTGTAGTGAGAATGAAGGGATAAGAGGCATCCGCAGGTTCAGCCGGCCCCTTGTGAGGCCTGAGCCAGATCGCAGCCCTGTGATCGTCGGCCTTAGCACCGTAGAATGATATATCCTCAGCCTGAGGGTCGAATTTTTTCACAAGGACGTCACCATATTTAGCAGTGTACCTCCGCACCGTCCCCGGATGATCTTCAGTCGGCACCGGCCACTGCATTCCATGGGCCTTTTTAAGGCGCGCCCTCGTCATACCGCTGAAATCATAAGCTGTGCCCTTTGAGGCCATCCGTATTTCGTTCCAGACATCTTCGGTATTCTTATAGGAAAAGAGTTTGTGGGCCTCCTCCTGCCTGCCCATCGAGTTGAAGAGCTTGTGCGCGAATTCAATCATGACCTGAAGATCGGGCCTGGCTTCTGCCACAGGCTCCACCGCTTTTTCTATGTACTGGTATCTTCTCTCTGACTGTCCATAAGTTCCGTCTTTCTCAACCCACAGCGCCGCAGGAAGGACGAGGTCGGCGAGTTCCGAAGTCCTGGAAGGATGATAAGCCTCCGACACGACAAGAAAAGTATCCTTTGACGCCATCCCCTTGCGGTAGACCGATAGATTCGGAAGGCTCTGCCCGGGATTGGTGCAGGCAATCCAGAGGCATTTGATATCGCCTTTGTCGAAAGCCCTGAAAATCTCAACCGCAGTGGGACCCGGCTTTGCGTTGATACGGCCTTTCGGGACACCCCAGAACTTCTCCATATCCTCCCGGTCCTTGTCATTGGCGATAATCCGTCCGTAAGGCAGAAGATGGCTCAGCATGCCTGCATCCCTCGTTCCTCCGCATGCATTAGGCTGGCCGGTCAGTGAGAAGGTAGTAGCCCCCGGCCTGCAGATCTGGCCGGTCAAAAGATGAAGGTTGTGTACGAGATTGTTGGCCCAGACGCCCCGTGTCCTCTGATTAAGCCCCATGCACCAGTAGCTAGATGTTGCCTTTGACTGGGCAAACCAGCGTGCCGCTTTTATAATGTCACCTTTGGGACATCCGGAAACCTTTTCAGCCATCTCCGGTGTATACTCTTCGATAAACCTGACGTAGCCGTCCCATGTCGTCTTTTCGATCTTGGGTGGTGGGCCGGGATCGACCATGGTCTTAAACACCGTATGCTTGTCGATAAAGTTTTTATTGTAGAGGTTCTCTTTAACTATCACATGCGCCATCGCGTTGAGGATTGCCAGGTCAGTCCCTGGTACAAAGCTCATGTGAAGGTCCGCTTTCTTTGCTATAAGGGTCTTCCTCGGGTCGGCAACGATGATCTTTACGTCCTTGCCCTTTGTCCTGCGCTCATTGACTATCCTGAATATGACGGGATGCGCCTCAGGCATGTTGGAGCCGATGATGAAGAAGCAGTCGGCATGGTAAATATCGTCATAGGCACCCATCGGTTCATCCTTGCCGAATGTAGTCACATAACCCACAGCAGCAGAAGCCATGCACAGCCTGGGATTGCCGTCGATGTTGTTTGTGCCCAGACCACCCTTGAAGAATTTGGTCATGAAGTAAGACTCTTCGGTGAATGCCTGTCCTGATCCGTAGAAGGCAACCGAATCGACACCGTTTTGCTTTATCGATCCGCCGAACTTCGATACCATGAGGTCCGTAGCCTCTTTCCACGAAATGCGTTCGAACTTGTCGCCTCGTTTCAGCAGTGGGTATTTTGCACGGTTGGCGGCATAAAGTATGGGTGCCAGAAAATTGCCCTTGATGCACAGAAACCCTTTATTCCAGCCGTCCTTATCCCCTTTGACTGCGACAACCTTGCCACCTTTCAACCCGACATAGACGCCGCACCCGGCGCCGCAGTACCGGCATACGCCCTTCACCCATGTATCGCTCTGCTCTGCAGCCTCGATACCGTCTGGCAGCGTTAGGTCCAGCCCGATGGCCGAGGCTGCTGCAAGGGCCGCCGAGAACTTGAGCAATTGCCTTCTTGACAATTCCATCTCATCCCTCCTTATCGGTTCTATTTCCCTGATTGCGTCTTCAATGAATGGCCGTCATGGCAAGTCCAGCAGCTCTTTTGTTTCATCTTGTGTCCTTCCGCTCTGCCGGCAACCTGCTCGGAGTGACAGCCCACGCAGCGTTCAGATGTTGGACGCGCCACGAAATTGATATTCGGATCGCCGTGGCAAACTACGCACTTCACCCCCATGAGACCGTGCTTGCTGTTTTCCCATACATCATTTTCGCCGGCATGACATTCGGAACACGTTTGTTCCAGAGTGATTTCGATATGCTCTTTCCCCTTTGCATAAATAGTGGACGGTAAGGCAAGCATAATAATGAGGACGATTAGCAATATTCTTTCCATAGTACCTCCTTGGCAGGGGGGGAACTCAGTATGGCTGACATTTGGCATTTTCAGTATAAAGACATATGGGGGGCGTAAAGCCCCCCATATGTCTCATTGAATTATTGAGCGTAAGGCTCCCCGTAACGTTTCTGGTAGAAATCTTTTATCTTTTGCAGCTGCTCTTTGCTCATGCCATTTATATACCACTGATGGCGCACATCCGGTTCGAGATACTTCTTGACGAGTTCACTGTAAAGTTCCGGGCCTGCCACCTCTTTGACCTCCGGCATGAATTCAGAATAGAAGTTCTTAGCAACATCATAGATGCCGTGCCACCAGGCATAATCTGGCCCCGACATGGCAGCTCCATGCCTCGCCCTCCTGCCTTCGTGGTGCCACAATTCAAAGTAAGTCCAGCCAATCTTTGTATCGAAATCGGCCGTCGTCTTTCCCTTTGCAACCAGCTCATTTTTGATTGCAGTGGCCGGCTTGGCGAACTTCTCGTTATAAAGATCGACAAGACCATCGAACTGCTTGTAGAAGCCATCGATAAAGGGTGCTGAATGGCAGCTGCTGCAGACGTCCTTCATGTCGGCTCGTTTCTTGTCGGCGTTTTCAAGTTTCTTGGATATGGGCGGCCTCAAGGTCCAGCTGATCCGCGCGCCTACATCGTGTGTCACGGGTTGATCGGGTGTTGCGCCCATATGACAGGTAGCGCATGTAGGGGCAGCGGTATAATCCTTTCCTACCACCCAGCTGTCATTATTGAGGTTCAGCCTGTCCTTTGTCGCTTTGTACAATATGCCATGCTTCGATTCGTAGTAAACCTCCATCTGGGGATGATCGGGACCGAGATGGCACTTGCCGCAGCTCTCCGGCTCCCGCGCCTGTGCCTTGGAAAAATCATGCCGTGTGTGACACGCAGAACATGAACCTTTCGATCCGTCGGGATTGATCCTGCCAATGCCTGTATTGGGCCAGGTATTGGGATCCAGTTTCCCGTTGGCCAGGACCTTGACCTGCGAACCGTGACACTGAACGCAGCCAGTGATAACGGCCTCGGGCCCGCCGACTACCTCTCCCAGATAGTTGTCAAGCGAATTGAGAATGTCAGCGGCTTTTGCATGGTGGCTTGAGGTCATCTGCTTCACTTCATTGGGATGGCATTTTGAGCATTCCTTCGGGGTGACAAGCACGGCTATGGTAAAGCCGTTATGTTCCATGGCGGCAGGATTGGTCTTTTCAGCTTTGTGGCAGGTATAACAGTCAACACCTTTTTGGGCATGTTTGCTGATCTCCCATTCCTTGACAAACGAAGGCGACTGCGCCTCGTGGCATGCAATACAGGCCTTACCTTCTTTTGAAACCTCCATCGGCGCTTGTGCAGCTTCAACTGCAGCGATAAGACCAAACAGCACCACACATAATGCAATAACGAATGATACAGACAGACTTCGCTTCATCATAAATCTCCTCCTTTCTTTATTTTATAAAATGAGACAGCCTCGGCAGTTTGCCCGTGGCTCCTGATGTCTAGCTACATTTTTGTCGCCATCTCTTAACAGTATAGAAACAAATGATGTAAATTTTCGGTTAGTTATTGTAAATTTTCTGTAAATTTCACCTTGGACATCTCATGCCTATTGCAATAATAGAACGCTAAAGTTAACACAAGCCTGTAAGCTAGCTCAAGGAACATTCCAGATAAGTACCTGATAAGATGGATTTATTAGCGTTGACGATATTGCAATTGGCCTTGAGGGCGACGAGCGGCAGCCCGGTAGTTGCTACTATCTTCTCGGCGGCTGCGGAATAAAATGCTTGAGAAAAGTCTGGAGTTCTATAATGGTGCCATCAGTTATGGAAAAGATGAGCGCGGCCTGCCATTCTGGGCCAGTCCAAAGGGGATGTCAGAGGTTCTGTTGATCCAATGCATCCCTCAGGACTTGACTGCCAGGACTACTGTACCTTGCACTCTTTCAGGATCATGCCGCTGCCCTTGATGATATTTTTTGCTGCGGGTGCGTACCAGTATGTCTTGGTTGTATAGGTGTTGAAAGAGTTTTTAACGTTGAAAACAATAGCGACCTCAACTCTGTAAGCCCAGAAAGTTCCGGCCGGCACAGTGATTTGTTCGTAAGCTTCCACAGAGTACTTAGCCGTCATCGGCCAGGGTGCCTCATGGCGAACAGACATAAAGTCGTAGCTCCAATGTTTGTCAACCTTCAAAGGGAATTGCAGGATGGGTCCGGGGTATCCTTTCGACTTACCCGTAATTGGCGTAAGGAATTTATCCTTCTTGAAAGGAACCGATCCGTTCTTGAGAAAATTATAAACATCTCCCTCCTGTGAAACGAAGGTCACGCGGATGTCTGCTGCCTCGGCATTGTCATCCTGGGCCTTCTCACCCTGATCTTTCGTGAAGACCCAGTAGTCGCCAACCGTGTATTTCGGCTGCTCGGCTGCAGGTGCTGGAGAGTCGGCTGCCTTCAAGCCGTTCCAAGAGAACAAAACTGCCAGAATAACGACGATAAAAACCATGCCTTTTTTCATTTTCAGCCACCCTGCCTCTTCAATATTTTCTCATCCTGCAGCCTTATCACATGAATAATGCCTCAACGTCCCTCTCTATTGAATAATGAGGTTCTCTATATTCACCGTACCCTGGCTGATAGTAATTGTTCCGTGGACCGTCGTGAATCCCGAAACGATCGCATAATCGCAGCGGAATCCACCTGATATCCCCACTGACTTGCTCTGGTTCAAATTCATTATCTCGGTGAAACCCAACGCAAGAATCTCAAGTTTCTCGCCAGACATCAGCGCATTGTAAGCATCCTGAATGGTTGGGTAATTTAGCATCGATCCACCTACGCTAAAAGGCGGATTTGCGCAAGTTGGTCCAGTATAGTCGTCAAAAGTTGCGGTAATCGACATGACTGAATCCATGGTTATCTGCGATGGGGTTACATTGCTCACATAATCCCCCGACCATCCATAAAATGTGGAACCGGTGCCGGCTACTGCAGAGATGCTTACCTGTGTACTGGCAGCATAGGCAGCAGTGCCGGTGTTGCCACTCCATGTCAAGGTATCCGCATCACCACCGTTGGGTATCGCGGTCACTGTGCCATTGCCTGTTTTGATAATGGTCAAGGTATATTGCGTGCCACCGAATACTGCGTTTATTGCTGATGTTGTATTTGGAGCTGTCACCTGTACCGCATCAGCACTGCTTAAGCTGTTTTCATTGTTGTACCATTGTCCACTTGAACAGGGAAACCCGGTGAACTGGACCTTGTAACTACCGGTTGGTAGCCCGCTAACCGTGTATGTACCGTCCGATGCGGTAAGTCCCGATGCAATGTAATTACCATTGTTGTCGTATACGGAAACTTCGACATTAGCTATCCCTGCTGTTGAAGCATTGGTAACTTTCCCGGAAATGCTGCCCCCTACTGCCAGCACTGCGCTTATTGCCGGTGTTGTATTTGGAGCAGTCACCGCAACCGTATTAGCACTAGCGAAGCTGCTTTCGTTGTTGAACCATTGGCCTACATATACGGAATTATTAGGGGAAAAGTTTACCTTATAGCTGCCGGTTGGTATCCCGCTAACCGTGTATGTACCGTCCGATGCGGTAAGTCCCGATGCAATGTAATCATCATTGTTGTCGTATACGGAAACTTCGACATTGGCTATCCCTGCTGTTGAAGCATTGGTTACCGTGCCGTAAATGCTGCCCCCGACAGCCAGTATGGCGCTTATTGCCGGTGTTGTATTTGGAGCAGTCACCGCAACCGTATTAGCACTAGCGAAGCTGCTTTGGTTGCTGTACCATTGACCCACATAGATCGAACTATACGGGGCAAAATTGACCTTATAGCTGCCGGTTGGTATCCCGATAAGCGTATATGTACCGTCCGATGCGGTAAATCCCGATGTTATAAAATTATCGGTGCTGTCGTATACATCGACTTCGACATTAGCGATTCCCACTGCTGAAGCATTCGTAACTTGCCCGGAAATGCCACCACCAACAGCTAGCACGGCATTTATGTTCGGTGTTGTATTTGGTGCAGTCACCGCTACCATGTTGGCACTGGCAAAGCTGCTTTCATTCTTATACCACTGACTTACATAGATCGAATTATAAACGGAAAAGTAGACCGAATAGCTGCCGGTCGGGATACTGCCTACCGTATATGTACCGTCTGATGCGGTAGTTCCACTGCTTACGAAATTATCATTGCCGTCGTATACATCTACATAGACACCCGCTATTCCAACTGCCGAAGCATTGGTTACCGTGCCGGAAATACTGCCGCCGGCAGCCAGCACGGCATTTATGTTCGGTGTTGTATTTGGTGCAGTCACCGCTACCATGTTGGCACTGCAGAAGCTATTTTCGTCGCTATACCATTGGCTCTCATAAATCGAGCCCGGAAGCGGGAAAAAATAAACTGCATAACTGCCGGTCGGTATGCCAGTAATCGTATATGTACCGTCTGATGCAGTCACTCCCGATGCCACGTAATTATCATTGCTGTCGTATACATAGACTGTGACATTAGCTATTCCTACTAATGAAGCATCAGTTACCGTGCCTGAAATGCCGCCGCCAACGGACAGCACAGCATTTATGTTCGGTGTTGTATTGGGGGCGACGACCGCCACAGCGTTGGAAGTGCTAAAGCTATTTTCATTGTTGTACCATTGATCTAAATAGCCCGTACCCGAAAACTCCACCCTGTAGCTGCCGGTCGGGATCTCGCCGATCGTATATGTACCGTCCGACATTGTAAATCCCAATGTGATCAAATTGTCACCACTGTCATATACATAAACTATGACATCAGCTATTCCTGCTGTCGAAGCATCGGTTACCGTGCCTGAAATGCCTCCTACGTCTGCCCATGCAGGGCTTATAGCAGATACCATTAACACCAAGCTAGCAAGCAACAGTGTGCCGCAGATTAACATTGATAAGCGTTTTACTGAACCCGTATAGACCTTCCTCATTATTTCCTCCTCGGGCATTAGCTGTCGCTCTCAACTACTGCGTGTGGTGCTGAAAGCGGTGCTCGTTATATGTGTAAGTAAAGCAGTTTGCAATCCAGTTGTCAAATTATATTTTCATGGTGATAGTTTCAAGACTTTTGTAACATTTATGTCTCTACTTGTGATCAATTAAAATTAATAAAGAAGATCGGGCTGCAACAGGCGGGCAGTGCGCAATGCTCACTTATTATTGGGAGTAGGCCATTTTGCGGATTTTAAGGTGTGCCGCGTTTTTTGGGATAGAGGTCCGCTCTTGATTACAAAACAGTAAGTTTACAATAGATTCCACTGCTGAAAATCGCCAGTAGCAGTGAAAATAACGACACGGATATATTTGCCGCAAGTGTTTGATTCTTAATGGCCTGGTTAAAACCTCCGCCATGTTGAGAGTGCAACTTTTTAATAAACAACTGCCACAGCATTACCCGGCAACCCTGGCAGCGACGTCGGAACGGTTCCACCAGCCACCACCCAGTGCCTGAAACAGCGCCACCGTGTCGGCGTAACGGTTGGCAATAGCCTGGACGAGATTGACCACCGCTTGCTGATATGTCTGCTCGGCATTAAGCAATGCCAAATAGCTGATATCGCCCAATTCCAACTGTTTCTGCGCGATGGCAAGGCTCTTAGCGGCAGCACGCTCAGCGGCGACTGCCGCCTTAAGAGCATCGGCGTCTGATTGAATAGCATGCAGCGTATCCGCGACGTTTTGGAAAGCGGTCAGGACAACACTTCGATACTGCGCTGCAGCCTGATCATAGGCCGCTTCAGCGGCACGCTGCCTGTGCAACAACGTCCCACCCTGGAAGATTGGCTGAGTCAGATTACCGGCTAAGGCCCAGAATCCGGTGCCGGAGGTAAACAACTGATTGATTGCGGTGGCGCTGGAGCCGGCATTGGCGCTAAGAGTAATGTTCGGCAGCCGATTGGCAATACTCACACCGATCTCTGCACTGGCAGAGTGCAATTGTTCTTCGGCTGAGCGAACGTCCGGGCGCTGTGCAACCAACTTGGATGGAAGGCTCACGGGAAGCTCTTGCGGCAGTTCCAGTGACGACAGTTCGAATTCCTCAGTGAGCTTTTCGCTGGGGAAACGTCCGGCAAGTCGAGAGAGCAGGTCTCTTTGCTGCGCCAACTGTTTTTCCAGTGGCGGAAGCATGGCCTGCACTTGTGCCAGTGCCGCTTCCTGAGCTACTACGTCTCCAGTGGCAATCTGCCCCAATTCATATTGGCGTTGCAGCAATTTAAGCGATTGACTCTGGATATCTATGATCTGCCTGGTCGCCGAGATTTGACCCCTCAAAGCCGCCTCCTGTACCGCTGCCGCAACTACATTTGAGGTCAGCGTAAGATAAGTGGCTTCGAGCTGGAAGCGTTGCGAATCTGCTTGCGCCTTGAGCGACTCAACCTGCCGTCTGTTGCCGCCGAACACGTCAGGCACATAGGCAACGGCAACCTGCGCGGTGTGAAGGCTATAGGTGTAGTTGTTGTTGGCGAGCGGACTGGTCAGCACCCCGGCAGTTTTCTGCCGTGTGGGATTGAAGTTGGCGTCAATGCTTGGGAAGAACGCACCCTGCTGTGCATAGACGGTTTCCCAGGCGCCGCGCAGAGCGGCTTGAGCGGCTTCCAGGTCAGGGTTGGCCTTAAGCGCCTGAGAAATCAGGTCGTTGAGCGGCTTGGAGTGAAACAGCGTCCACCATTGACCTGGTATGTCCATGTCTTTCACGAAGCGCTGCGCTTCTCCACCCTTGACCTCGACTGATACCGTCTGCGGGGGCAGGGATTCCGTCGTATATCGGTCGACATCAGGCGTAGCCGGGCGTTGGAAATCAGGACCGACCGCACATCCGGTTAAACTGATGATAAATAAGATGAGTATTAGTCTATACATGATTACACTCCTCTTTCAGTGCCTGGGGCTTTTTGCTTTGACGACGTTCCACCCATCTTTCCAGGGCGAAATAGTACGTTGGCAGAATAAACAGCGTGAGCAGGGTGGCAAGCCCCAGACCGCCCACCACAACGGTTGCGAGGTTGCGCTGCACATCGGTACCGATACCGGTAGCCAATGCAGCAGGCAGCATGCCCACGCTGGCAACGGTGGCTGTCATGAGCACTGGCCTGAAGCGTTCTACCGCGCCGGACACTACCGCCTCGCGCAATCCCACCCCTTGCTCCCGCACCCGGTTGATGTTGGCAACCATTATGATGCCGTTTTGCACCGCCACTCCAAATAGCGCTATGAAGCCGACAGCGCTGGCGACATTCAGAGTCTCGTCAGTCAGGTGCAGCGCGATCAGGCCTCCCAGGGTTGCCAGCGGCACTACCCCGAGGATCAGCAGCGTCTGACGCATCTTGCCGAACTCGGCAAACAGAAATACCGTCATGAGCGCCAGCACAATGCCCATGATCAGGATCAATCGGGCTTGGGCACGCTGCTGGTTCTCGAATTCACCGCCCCATTCAAGGCGATATTTGGTGTGGTCGAAGTTAACTGCGTGGTCGATTTTGCCCTGTGCCTCCTCCAGGTAATCTGACAGGGCGCGGTCGCGATTGTCGATGCGTACGAGCAGTACGCGGTGACCCATCTCGTGCGTGACGTCGCTTTCGCCCGTCTGCAGTGAGATATGGGCAACCTCAGAAAGCGGGATTTGCGCTCCGCCAGAAGTAGTCAGTTCCAGCTTTCCGAGTGTCTCCGGACTGTTGCGGGTACTTTGCGGGAACCTGACGGTAACGTCGTACGTACGATCTGCTACATAGACCTTGCTGACCGGTGCGCCGCCGACCCCGGTCTGGATCAGGTTGGTTATGTCCGATACGTTAATGCCAAAGCGGGCAGCCGCTTCGCGGTCGATGTTGATAGCAATCTGTGGAATCGGAGGTTCCTGAAATATGGATGCGTCAGCCGTGCCCCGGATGCCGTGCAGTACGTTGACGATTTCGCCTCCGATGCGACGCAACTCATTGAAGTCGTTGCCGACAATACGGATGACCAGGGGGCTGTGCGCGCCGCCGATCGCATCGTAGACCATATCGATGATCGGCTGGCTGATGCCAATCTCAAATCCCGGCAACTGTTGAAAGCGGGCATTGAGCCGGCGCAGAAACTCCGCTCTGGTCTCGCCCTTTGGCCAGGTATTGTATGGTTTCAGGCCGACCGGCGCCTCAATGTGGGAAGGAGTCCATGGATCAGTTCCGTCATCGCTGCGTCCTAGCTGGGTTATGGCGTAAGATACTTCGGGAAATTGGAGCAGCGTGCGCCGCAGTTCCCCGGCCATCTCGCTTGCCTTGTCGAGCGACAGCCCGGTTGGCAATTGCACTTGTAGCCACAAGGCTCCCTCATCCAGTTCAGGCAGGAATTCCCGTCCGGTGGTCGCGCCAAGACCGATCACTGCTACAAGCGCCACACCACCTATTAAATATGCAACTTTTGGCGCAGCCAGCATACGCTCCAGTGTTCGGCGGAACGCGTCCTGCAGCCACTGAAGCGGCCTATTGTGGAAGGCCGACCGGGGTTTGCGAAGGGCGATATAGGCCAGACCGGGGATCAGGGTAAAGGTACACAGCAGCGCACCCAACAGTGCGTAGCCCACAGTGTAAGCCATCGGCAGAAACAGCTTGGATTCGGCCCGCTCGAAAGAAAACAGCGGCAGGTAGGCGGTGATTATGATGAGGGTGGCAAAGAAAATCGGCCGCGCAACCTGTTTTGTCGCGTCAAATACATCGTACTCTCTCAGTGTAGCGGCCGGATCTGCCTCCCGCCTGCGCAGGATTGCCTCGGTCACCACAATCGCACCATCTACAATGATGCCGAAGTCGATCGCGCCAAGCGAGAACAGATTTGCAGGCATCTTTGTGAAGTGCATCATTATAAAGACGACTACCAGGGCGAATGGAATGGTAACCGCTGCGATCAGGGCGCTGCGCGGGCTGCCCAGAAACAGGATCAGCACAATACATACCAGCCCGATGCCTCCAAGTACCGTATGCGAGACTTTGTTGATCGTCTCCTGTACCAGATCGTCCCGGTCGATGTATGGAACTATGCGCACCCCCATGGGCCCCAGCTGTTTGCCCAGTTCCGCGACCTTGGCATGTATGCCCTTCAGGACTTCTGATGGATTTTGATACTTAAGCAGGTCCACAATGCCTTCTATGGTGTCCGGATTGGTGTCCTTGCCAAGGATCCCCTCTCGCTCCTGATGGCTGTATGTGGTCTTGCCGAGATCTCGCACCAGAATCGGCACGCCGTTTCGTTGGGTAACAACGATATTGCCAAGATCGCCAAGCGTGTGTACCATACCTATGCCGCGGATGACATAGCCCTGCTCGCCACGTGAGATGCGACTGCCGCCGGCATTTGCGCTGTTGTTGTTGATCGCCGTGACCACGTCGTTGAGGCCAACTCCATAACGCTGCAGTTGGGTCGGGTCCAGCTCGAGCTGATACTGCATGGTAAAACCGCCGAAGTTGTCTACGTTCACCACGCCCGGCACCTGCTCAAGCGCCGGGATAACGATCCAGCGCTGAATTTCCGAAAGCTCCATCAGGTTTTTGGTGTCTGACTCCAGAGTATAGCGGTAGATTTCGCCAACCGCGCCAGTTACCGGGTCGAGGCCCGGTTGGATTCCGGCCGGCAGGCTGACCTGATTGAGGCGATCCATGATGCGCTGACGCGACCAGTAGTCTTCGGCGCCGTCGCGGAACACCAATGTAATCAGCGAAAGACCGAACGTGCTGCTCGAACGCATGGATGCCAGGCCGGGAGTACCGGCCAGCGCCCGCTCTAACGGAATCGTGATCTGCTGCTCCACCTCCTCGGAGGCGAGACCAGGCACCTGGGTGACAACCTGCGCAGTGACATCACCGATTTCCGGATACGCCTCAACAGCCAGTTTTGTCCAGGAATAATAGCCGAAGACAGATAGCAGGATCGCCACCATAAATGCAACGAGCCTCTTGTTCAGGCAGATGCTGATGATGCGATTAATCATTGATCAAAACGCCACCTTTGACAATGATGCGATCGCCCGCATTCAACCCCTGGTCGATGCGCGTGCCGTCACTCTCTCCGTAGCCAGGGATCACCGAGCGCCTGACAAAGGTCCAGGGCGCAACCTCAATGAACACAGTGGTGCTGTCGTTATCCATGAGCAAGGCCGAATCCGGCACGAATACCGCTGATTTCTGCGGTACGTTAAAGCTGGCATTGGCAAACATGTTAGGTTTAAACTTGCCGCCCGGATTGGAGAAAGCTATCCGCACCTTGTTGCGGTGCGTATCGGGTTCCACCACAGCGCTTATGAATGCAACAGTGCCGTGAAAAACCTGTCCCGGGTAGGCTGCAAAAGACACGTCGACAGACTGCCCTTTGGCAATGTCGGCAATGTCGACCTCAGGTACATTAGCCGTGACCCAAACCGAATCGAGGTTTGCAATAGTCATGAGCGAGGCGGTCAGATCGTTGACGTACGCGCCGGGTGCAGTCGTGAGTGCTGTGACGCTTCCGGTTGTCGGAGCGGTAAGCGTCAAGAGGCGTGAGCCGCCTTTAGGCTGCGACGGTACTCCGATTTGTTTGAGCCGCGCTTCAGCCCGGTCGAACTCGGCCTTGGCCTGGGCATAATCGCTCTCAGCCTGCTCCAGGTCCTTGAGTGCCCCGGCACCGGCTTTGTGCAGGCTGCGTACACGCTCAAGCGTGCGCTCGGTGTGTTGCAACGCATCGCGTGCCTTGTCATCATCAGAATAAGCCTGGGCAAGATCGCCCGATTCTATCACGGCGAGCGGCTGCCCTTTGACTACATGGTCGCCCAGATGGACTTCAAGCTTGACCACTTTGCCAGCCACGGGCGGCAGGATGTTCACAGTGCGCGCAGGGTCCGCCTCCACCACAGCCGGCAACACAAGCGTATGGGGGCTGTTTTTCGTGGTGACCGGTTGCACGACCAGACGCGAACGCAGTGCAGAACCCTCCGGGACAATGAATTTATCCCCCTGATGGACAAGAGCGGGTGCGGTGGTCTCCTGAGCGGCAGCGTGGCCGGACGAGTTGAACACACGTGTGCCCACCCCCACGCCCAGTAGGAAGATGATTATCACAACGCCGGTTAAGACGAAGCGCTTTCGTTGTGGATAGTGAGTCAAAATAGACATGCAAAGCCCCCTGTTTACTAAATACTTGTTCGACCTGCAGGTTTCACAGGATGATTAAAAATGCTGCCAATCACTTAGCGCGCCAAAATGAGGTTGATGATATTGCTTTTCGTTATCAATATAGGCGCAAAAAATTTTTACTTACACTTCTTACACAACCCGTATATTTCCAACTTATGCCTCACAGGAATAAACCCGTTTGCCTGAGCGAGCTTATCCTGAAGCGTTTCAATCCTGTTGTCATGCACCTCTGTAAGTTCCAGACATCTCGTACAGATAAGATGATCGTGGTGCGTCCGGCCAACCTGTTGTTCATATCTGGTTTTATCATTACCAATCTTGATTTCTTCGGCGATACCGATCTCACATAGCAACTTGAGAGTCCGATGCACCGTTGCAATGCCGATGTCAGGAGATATTTTCCTAATCTCACCGTACAAGTCATCGGCTGTAATATGCCCCCCTACGGCAAGAAAGCAGTTGAGGATAATATCCCGCTGCATAGTATGCCGCAATCCTTTATGGGCAAGGCAGTCAGAAAATAATTTTTTTGCCTGTTCTGTATCCATATTTGATAATGATATTGCTTATCAATTAAAACACGGGGCCATATCGTTTGTCAAGCAGATATGAATTTCCAGCCTTCACCGTGCAATCCAGGCAGCATGCCTTCTTTCAAGTTAGTCGAGTATCTTGGTTCACAAGGGTTGCTACTTCCTACATAGCGAAGCTGCCCCGAAAGCCCTCACCTCTTCCCCAAAGGTGGGCATGGATGGACGTTTCCACTTGCTTTGCCGCAATTTCATAGATAAACTTTGACAGAATTTGGCAAAAATGCTATTCTGCACGAATTAGGTGCACACCGGCCCTAAAACTGTCAGAGTGCTTCGGTCACATATTTACTCTCCAGGTTATGCTGTACGATGAATTCCGGAATGCCCATTTTGGGCTTTAATGCATCTGAATAAGAGGAGGAAGTAGGGATGTCGAAAGACAGTATTGAGGTAATGTCAACCGAAAACAGAACTTTTCCACCATCACCTGAATTCAGCAAAAAAGCGCATATCAAAAGCATGGCTGAGTACGAGAAAATCTACAAGAGGTCGGTGGAAGACCCCGAAGGCTTCTGGGGGGAAATGGCCGAGAAACAGCTTACATGGTACAAAAAATGGGACAAAGTGCTTGAATGGACCTTTGACGGCAAGCCCGAGATAAAGTGGTTTGCCGGCGGCAAACTGAACGTCTCGTACAACTGCCTCGACCGGTTTGTCAACACTCCAACCCGGAACAAGGCCGCGTTGATATGGGAGTCAGACGGCGGAGACTACAAGACCTTTACGTATCAGCAACTCTATGCCGAGGTCAACAGGTTCGCCAACGTCCTGAAGAAAAAAGGCTTGAAAAAGGGAGACAGGGTTACAATTTATCTGCCCATGATCCCGGAACTTGCCATTTCGATGCTCGCATGCGCGAGGCTCGGTGTAATCCATAGCATAGTATTCGGCGGTTTCAGCGCCCAGGCATTGAGAGACAGGATACAGGACGCAGGGTCCAGTCTGGTCATAACGTGCGACAAAAGCGTCAGGGGCAGCAAGTTCATACCGCTCAAGACCAATGCCGACGCGGCTGTCAAGGAGTGCCCGACGGTCAAACAGATGATCGTCGTAAAGAGGGCCGACGGCGCCGTTGATATGGTGGCCGGCAGGGACATCTGGTGGCATGACGAAATGAAGGCAGACGACGTAAGGGGTTATTGCAAGCCCGAAGAGATGGATGCGGAAGACCCGCTTTTTATCCTTTATACCTCCGGGTCGACAGGAAAGCCCAAGGGCGTTCTCCATACGACCGGCGGTTATCTGCTGTATACCAATCTTACTTTCCAATGGATTTTTGATTATCATGACGAAGACATCCATTTCTGCACGGCTGATATAGGCTGGGTTACCGGACACAGTTATGTCGTTTACGGTCCGCTCAGCAGCGGCGCCACAAGTGTTATGTTTGAGGGGATCCCCTCTTATCCGGATTGCGGAAGATTCTGGGACATTTGCGAGAAGCACAGTGTAAATATCTTCTATACCGCTCCTACTGCCATAAGGTCGCTTATGAAGGAAGGCGAAAGCTGGGTTGCAAAATATGACCTGTCTTCTCTGAAGGTTCTGGGCAGCGTGGGAGAGCCCATCAATCCCGAGGCATGGATGTGGTATTACAAGAATGTGGGCAAGAGCAAGCTTCCCATCGTCGATACATGGTGGCAGACCGAGACCGGCGGCATCCTTATAACACCGCTTCCGGGAGCAATGACACTGAAGCCCGGCTCCGCTACCCGGCCGTTCCCCGGAGTCGTTCCCGCTGTCCTTAACGAAAAGGGCGCTCTTGCCGGTCCCAATGAAGGCGGCAGCCTGGTCATTCTGAAGCCGTGGCCCGGCATGCTCAGGGGCACTTATGGCGATCCTGAAAACAAAAGGGTCAAAGAGGTTTATTACTCAATGTACCCCGGCAAGTATTTCACCGGCGACGGTGCGCGCTATGACGCTGACGGCGATTACTGGCTCATGGGAAGGATCGACGACGTTATCAATATCTCCGGTCACAGGCTCGGCACGGCCGAGGTCGAGTCGGCCCTGGTGGCTCACGAGGCGGTTGCAGAGGCCGCAGTCGTCGGGTACCCGCACGACATCAAAGGCGAAGGCATATATGTATATGTCACGCTCAAGGAAGGTTACCAGCCGTCCGACGAGCTCAAGAAAAAACTCGTGGCGCATGTCCGCACGGTTATCGGTCCGATAGCATCACCCGACAAGATGCAGTTCTCCCCGGGCATGCCCAAGACCAGGAGCGGAAAGATCATGAGAAGGATCTTGAGGAAGATTGCAAGCGGTGAGATTGACGCCCTTGGCGATACCTCCACACTTGCCGATCCTACAGTAGTTGCTGATCTCGTTCAGAACAGACAGTAAAAGACTTTTTTTTCATAATGCAATAAAAGAGGCGGGACAATCCCGCCTCTTTTTTGTATATCCCTTATTTTGGTTTAGGTACAGGCTACCCGGTCCGTCCCGATTACCGGCGACCGGTCGCGCCAGACACTTCATGCTTCACAGTTTTGCTATAATGTGTATTACTGCCTGAATCGACTGCTGCAAAATACCGGCAAGCCGATTTTGCAGGCATTTCAGAACGTCGCCTACGAGCTACGCGCGCAGCACATTATCTGATGCTATGTAAACGGAGGGCTTTTTGATGAAAAAGCGCATGCTGCTTATGCTTATAGCTGTCGGACTTCTGTTCGGCGGCATATTCGGCTACAAGGCGTTCATCTCGCAAATGATCAAGAAATCCATGGCCGGAGGCCAGGCGCCGCCAGTCACTGTAGCCACCTCCAAGGCCGCATACCTTCCCTGGCAGCCACAACTCAAATCGGTCGGCAGTCTCCGGGCCGAACGCGGCGTCGATGTGACCAGTGAAATATCGGGTCTTGTTCGGACGATTCATTTCAAATCGGGAGATAAGGCCAATGCCGGACAACTCCTCGTTCAGCTGAATGCCGACTCGGACGTCGCCCAGCTTCATTCACTGGAAGCTGAGGCTGATTTGGCTGATACGGTATATGAGCGCGATAAGAAGCAGTTTGCGGTGCAGGCTGTGAGTCAGGCTACACTGGATGCTGATGCCGCTGACCTTAAGAGCAAGCTCGCGCAGGTCGCCCAGCAGGCAGCGCTTGTAGCCAAAAAGAGTATTCGCGCACCTTTTGCCGGGCGGCTTGGCATAAATAGTGTGAACCCCGGCCAATATCTGAACCCCGGCGACAAGATCGTGACTTTGCAGTCTCTGGATTCGCTCTACCTGGATTTCTACCTGCCTCAGCAGGAACTATCCCGCGTTTCGCTGGGCCAGAAAGTCATCGCATCAACCGACAGCTATCCCGGGCGCACTTTCACCGGCAAGATCACGGCTGTCAATCCCAAGGTTGATCCAGACACGCGTAATTTCCAGGTCGAGGCCACATTCAGCAATCCCAGGCACGAATTGTTGCCCGGCATGTATGCCACGGTGCAGGTGAATGCAGGCTCGCAGAAACGAGCTATAACGCTCCCCGCCACTGCAGTCAATTACAATCCATACGGTGAGACTGCCTTTATCGTCGAGCAGAGCGGAAAAGGCCCCGCCGGCAAACCGGTCCTGACCGCCAGGCAGACTTTCATAACCGTGGGCGACACGCGCGGCGATCAGGTCGAGATTCTGAAGGGCATAAAAGAAGGGGACGTTGTAGTCACAAGCGGCCAGCTGAAACTCAAAAACGGCAGCGTCGTAATAATCAACAATCAGGTCCAGCCGAGCAATGAAGCCTCACCGGCGCCCGTGGACGAGTAGCTAACTAATCATCGATGAACTTCACTGATATCTTCATCCGGCGTCCCGTCCTGGCAACTGTTGTCAGCCTGCTGATCCTGGTGCTGGGCCTGCGCTCTATGGGGTTGCTGCAGGTGCGTGAATACCCGTATACGCAAAATGCAGTAGTGACAGTCTCAACAACATATACCGGCGCCGAGCCGGCATTGGTTTCGGGCTTCATCACAACACCACTGGAAAACTCCATTGCACAGGCCAACGGCATCGACTATCTCACCTCCAACAGCACACAGAGTCAAAGCACGATCCAGGCAAATCTGCGCTTGAATTATGATCCCAATAAAGCCCTGACCGAGATCAATACGAAAGTGAACGCGGTGATTAACCAGTTGCCGAAAGATTCCCAGCAGCCGGTAATAACCGTTGCAGTCGGCGAAGCTATCGATTCAATGTACATCGGCTTTTATAGCAAGGTATTGCCTACAAACAAGATAACAGATTACCTGATCCGGGTGGTTCAGCCAAAGCTCCAGGCTGTAGATGGCGTGCAGACAGCCGAGGTGCTGGGCAAGCGCACATTTGCTCTTAGGGCCTGGCTCGATCCCAGAAAAATGTCAGCTCTCAGCGTGACCGGCACGGATGTCAGCAACGCACTTGCGGCCAACGATTTCATCTCCGCAGTAGGGCGCACAAAGGGACTGATGGTAACCGTAGACCTCACCGCAGCAACAGGCCTCCATACCGTCGATGAGTTCCGGGACCTCGCGATCAAATCACAAAACGGTGCGATAGTCCGTCTGGGAGATATTGCAAACGTGACACTGGGATCGGAAGATTACGATACCGCCGTCGCCTTTGACGGTCAAAGCGCGGTTTATATAGGCATCAAGGTCGCTCCGAGCGCTAATCTGCTTACGGTAATCAACGGCGTACGCAAAGCCTTCCCCGCCATCGCGCAGCAGCTGCCCGAGGGACTTGACGGCCACATAGTTTACGATGCCACGAAATATGTAAACAGTTCCATTGATGAGGTAATAAGCACATTGGGCAAGGCGCTGATAATAGTAACTATCGTTATCTTCCTCTTCCTTGGTTCGCTCAGGTCTGTGGTAATCCCTACCATTGCCATCCCCTTATCGCTGATCGGCGCTTTCTTTATAATGCTGTTGCTTGGCTATACCATCAACCTGCTAACCCTGCTTTCCCTCGTCCTTGCAATCGGACTTGTCGTGGACGACGCGATAATTGTAGTGGAAAACGCCCACAGGCATATTGAAAACGGCGTATCCCCGATGCTTGCCGCGCTGCAGGGTGCCCGCGAGCTTGCGGGGCCGATCGTTGCGATTTCGGTCGTGCTGATAGCCGTCTATGTGCCGATAGGATTTATGGGTGGACTTACCGGGGCCCTCTTCACAGAGTTTGCATATACTCTTGCAGGCACGGTGGGAGTTTCGGCAATCATCGCGCTTACTCTATCTCCGATGATGTGCTCAAAGCTGCTCAAACCGGTCGACCATAGCAAGCGGCATCGCTTCACGGACTTCATTGACAACCAATTCAGACTGCTGCGCGGTGTTTACGAAAAGCTGCTGCGCGGAGCTCTTAAATATGTGGCGGTGACTGCCGTCTTTGCAGCAATCATTCTGGTCAGCAATTATTTTCTGTTCGTTACATCGAGAAGCGAACTGGCCCCCCAGGAGGACCAGGGGATTATTATCTCTTTGATCACCGCCGCTCCTGATGCGACTCTGGAGCAGACACAGCTCTCCTCAAAAGAAGTATACAAAATAATGGCCGGATACCCGGAGACCGATCATGTATTTCAGCTGGATGGGATAAACGGTCTTAACTCAGGCATCGCGGGGATGGTCATGAAGCCCTGGGACGAACGCACGCGCACGTCCATGCAACTGCAGCCTCTGTTTCAGCAAGCTCTCGGAGGTTTAGCTGCGGTGCGCGCTGTTGCATTCCTGACGCCGCCCTTGCCGGGCGGAGGAGGAGGGTTGCCAGTGCAGTTCATAGTGGGCACAACAGAATCCTATGAAAGACTGGATGAAGTTTCCAGGACACTCATGGATAAGGCCCGGGCAAGCGGCATGTTCGCATTCATAGATAATGATCTCAAGATAGACAAGCCGCAGACTACCGTTGAAATAGACCGCGACAAGACGGCCCAGCTGGGCTTGACGATGCGCGATGTCGGCAGTTCTCTTGGATGGATGCTGGGAGGAGGGTACGTCAACTATTTCAGCCTGGCCGGCCGTTCATACAAGGTCATTCCGCAGGTAATGCAGCGCGACCGGCTGAACTCCGATCAGCTCAGGGACTACTACATCAGCACTCCGGGCGGCAAGGCTATCCCCGTTTCGACTGTCGTCAAGCTTAAAACGGAAGTAGTGCCCGAATCGCTAAACCACTTTCAGCAGCTTAATGCTGCTACGATCTCGGGGGTTACAGTCCCTGGCGTCACACTTGGACAAGCCCTTGATACTCTCAAGGCGCTGTCCAGGGATGTGCTGCCCCAGGGTTACAGTATCGATTATGCCGGCCAATCAAGGCAGTACGTGCAGGAATCCAGCGCACTGCTGGTGACATTCTTCTTTGCCCTGGTCATAATTTACCTTGCGTTGGCGGCCTTGTTTGAGAGCTTCCGGGACCCGCTTATAGTGCTGGTCAGCGTGCCCATGTCCATTTGCGGCGCAATGATCTTCATCAGTCTCGGAATCGGCCAGGCCAGCCTGAACATTTACACCGAGGTGGGACTGGTAACGCTGATCGGACTTATCAGCAAACACGGTATCCTCATCGTGCAGTTTGCCAACGATCTGCAGCGCGAAGGCAAGAGCAAGCTGGAAGCGATCGAGACGGCGGCCAGTATACGTCTGCGCCCCATCCTGATGACTACGGCCGCTATGGTGGTCGGCGTGGTGCCGTTAGTGACAGCCACAGGAGCTGGCGCGGCAGGGCGTTTCAACATGGGACTGGTTATCATGACCGGTATCGCAATCGGTACGCTGTTTACATTATTCGTAGTACCGGCCATGTACATGCTGCTTGCTGCCGAACACGCAAAAAGGAAGCTGGAGGTACCTTCAGGGAGCGATGCTTAACCTCTGGATATTGACTTCGAAAACCCGGGATGCTTGAATCGCCTTAGAAAAAATTGGGGGTCACCGGAAAATTTGCAGGAGTACCTCAGAGCTAACACCACACTATGGACCGATGATGATATTTCCGATCGTGACAGCTGCTGTCCCATTAATGACCACTTGGCCGTCAATTTCAGAGTATCCTACAATGCTATCAAGGCTGCAGTCATAGCCGCCCTCAAGCGAGATCGGCACAGTGTTCGAAAACACGGGACTCTCTAGGAATGCAGCATAGTTATTTACTTCGATCACAGAACCACTGACTGTCGCATCATTGATGCCCTCCAGTATGCTAATAGCCTGATAGCCCGATGGCTCAACCATGATCAGGGGGCCACGGCAAGTAGTCGTAAATGCTGCAGTCAAAATAGTCCATTGTTCTGGTTCATAAGTGGAGCTGAAGTTAAACGTAGGGGCTATATTCCCCACTGTGCCTTGTACTAAATATTCATCTGCCAGATTGCCGACCCCCGAGTCCTCATCTTCTAGTAGAAGAGTATAACCGCTGCCAGCGGAAAAATTATCATACCCCGAGACAGATGCATCATCCCATAGTATCGAATAGATAAGATCCCCATTTGCAGTAGGGGTAATCGGCGATCCAGTAAGTGTAACTGTTCCGGTCGATGTATATGTACCATTTTGGAACCCGTACACAGTTCCATCTGGGACAAGCCATTCATTTGAAGGTGGGGCAAATTCCTCTAGCATGACCGTACAATACCATGGCCCTTCTGATCCTTCTGGTGCTTGATAGTAGTTAGCAATACCAACCTTGATCGATTGATTACTAGTTCCTTTTGTATTATCCGCATAGAAAAGGCTGTTATATTGCCATGTATAGTAGCCATCCGCAATCTTGTAGTTATCATAAGCTGAAGCAACCTTTGCCCAACTATTAACTGCTGAATCACTGATAACAACATCCCCACTGGGAACAAGTGTTGTTGTTAAGTCTACCTCGCAGCTTACCGAACATAAGAGCAAACTGTTTGGCGTGTTATTATCCTTGAACGAAACCGAAGAAACTTGGCCGTCACTCTGACTATAATTCCCCTGTATCCATGTCACAGCGCCACTGCCAATTGTTGGGCAGGCAATAAATGCCATTGTAACAACGATGACAGCAAACACATTTGCTATTGCCTGCTTTCTTTGCTTCATATTGTCCCTATTGTCTTCTTCATGCGATGCATCCCTATGATTTTGATATCCAGCTCCAAAGAACTGTGCAGAAAACTCACTTTTTCTGAAAGTTCAGATACCGAGCCTGAATTGTCCTCCCTGAGGGTGAAATAACCTTTTCCTATAGCCTGTATGTGATACAAGTATATCATTAAATCTTCAATAATATTCTAAGCTTTCCGAGCATGCATCCTTGAAATATTCTAAAATTAATAGAGCGCATAATTGTCCCTTTGTGCTCTATGGAGGTCTAAATGGATATCATTCTTAGTGATAGTGAAGTCCGCATTATTGCATGTCTCATTGAAAAAGAATTGACGACTCCTGAGTATTACCCATTGTCCCTGAATTCACTGACAAATGCCTGCAATCAGAAATCCAATCGTAATCCTGTTGTCTCTTACAATGAAACCGACGTGGCGCATATACTTGGCAGGCTACAGGAGAAGAACCTTGTTCGGAAAACTCTTACCTCAGGGAGCCGCGTGACGAAATACCTTCATGCGATCCTGGATCGGTTCGATCTTACGAGGCAGGAAATGGCCATTCTCTGCGAACTCATGCTTCGAGGACCCCAGACAGTTGGAGAGGTTCGTTCCCACACTGAAAGGATGTCCGCCTTTGAGAGCCTGGAGGAAGTCGAAAGTACGCTCCAGGGGCTGGCGGAACATGATCCCCCGCTAGCTCTCAAGATGGCGAGGGAAGCCGGAAGAAAAGAGTGCAGGTTTATGCATCTTTTTTCAGGTGGAGTAGAAACCATGCAAGACTTCAGCACAGAATCGGAAGAGATTCAAATATCATCACATGAGAAGATCAAGCAACTTGAAGAACAGATCGTACGGATGCGCATCGAGCTGGATGAACTGAAACATGCTTTCTCTGAATTCAAGTCTCAGTTTTGACCGGCTGTTATCATATCAGAAATGGGATGGCAAATGATTTGCTAAATACAGGAGGGGATAAATGTTTGTAATCCTTGTGAATTATATCAAACCACTGACTGAAATCGATGCCAATCTGGAAGCTCATCGGCGTTTTTTGGATGAGGGCTATGCTGCAGGGTACCTGCTGGCTTCCGGGCCGCGAGTGCCCAGAACTGGTGGTATCCTTTTAGCGCAGGCTCCGAGCATTGATGAGCTTAAGGCCTACCTGAGCCGTGATCCCTTCAATGAGGCTGGTGTTGCTCAATATAAAGTATTGGAATTTGAACCAACGAAAAGCGATCCGCGGGTTAAGGCTATTATAAAATAATGCTCCAGGCAGGCAATGGCGTCCTGTTAGCAGTTATCGTGAAACAATAAGGTCTTTAGAAAAATAACGATCTGAATTATTGATTTATATACAGCCGAACAACAGCCAAAAAAGTTAAATTTTATTTCCCAGAAAGAAACAGTCAACTACCAGCGACCTTGTCGGTGGTAGTTGACTTATGTCGGCATTCAAATATTAGTGATAATCATGATGTCTATCATCATGTCGCATTTCTTCATTTTTTTCTGCCGCATGCCGGTTATCATAGTGGTCCCAGTGTTTTTCCTTTTCCCATCTCTTCCAATTACTCTGCACCTCGCCATATTTAATCCATCCACTACTCGGCAAGTGACGACGATAGTCAGGTGGCAATGTTATTATAGCGCGCGGAACACCGCTGGACCGCACAAATGCCCAGGATCCGTTATAGCTGGATGACCTATACCAGTAGCCCCGATAGGGTCTCCACCAGTAGCCCTGATAAAATACTATATTTAACGAAGGACCCGGGACTGCATATACATACGTCCCCGGTATCACGACCAACGGAGGAGGTTCCTGAATAGCATATGCTGGCGGCGGAGCATAGTTGTATGCGGGAGGATTCCCATAATTATCTGCCGGCGGCGGTCCGTAATTGCCTGCCGGCGGTGGTCCGTAATTGCCTGAAGGCGGCGGTCCGTAATTATCAGTAGGCGGTGGTCCCTCATTGCCTGAAGGAGGCGGTCCGTAATTATCCGGGGGTTGTTGACCGTAAACTGGTGCCGGAGCTGGAGCTGGAGCCGGAGCGACAACAATTGGAGCGGGAGCAATGCCAATACCTATGTTAACTCCTCCGGCATAACTCTGCGTGGCAACTCCGGTTAAACTCATAAGAGAAGCAACAGCAATCCCAGTGACTACGTGTATGATTTTCATAATACGCTCCTTTTTTCGAACTTGCATTTCAGATGCCCATTCGAAATTTTACTGTTTTCTGGTGTTAGAATACAAAATAAATATGAAGCAATGACGAATTAATTATGAAGAAGTATGAATTAGCAGTACTCCCTCTAGGGCATCTGTGGCATAATGAATCATGAAAACCTTAATTGTTGCCATACTATTGTTGTCTTTGTTCATTCAACCGACATTTGCCGTCGACACCTCTGCCAATCTCGACGACACATCGCAATATATAAAACAACTCCTCACCCTCATCAATCAGTACAGGGAAAGCAAACGGCTCGCGCCTCTTTCTCTGGATAATAAATTGACCATTCTAGCGCACAATCACACTGCCGACATGCAAAGAAGCGGCGTATTGAGCCACGACGGCTTCGGGGAGAGATTCAAGAGTTCGGGACGCAACAGTTGCGTGGAGAATGTAGCCTTGAACAATGGGTCACCAGAGGAACTGTTTGCAACCTGGCAGAATTCAACGATACATGATAAGAATCTGCTTACCACTAACATCAAAACGGCTGGAATCTCCCGCGTTGGACCCTATGTAACTTTCTTGGCGTGTGACTAGACGGCTTACCCCAAAAAGGAGATACATAATTTCTCATACCTCATTTGTCCAGCACTTCCCTAACTTTATTCAGCAACTCTTTCGGGGAGACAGGCTTTGTGATCATAAAAACACCTTTTTCGCGTAATGTTTCTTTATCTAGTCTGTCGGCGGTATACCCGCTTAAAAAAAGCACCCTCATGTCTGCTTTGACTGCTTTCATCTCACCGTAAGCTTCTTTGCCGCCCTTCTTGGGCATTATCATGTCAATTATGACGAGCTTAATTTCATCCTTGAAATCGATAAACTTATTTACCGCGTCATCGCCATCCCGCGCAGAAATCACTGTATAGCCATTTTGTGTAAGTACGATTTCGGATAATCTACGCAATTCATCATTATCCTCAGCTACAAGTATCGTTTCTGTTCCGCCTCGATAATCAGTTTCATCGGAGCGGTCAGGAATGTTTTCTTCCTTGCATTGCGATTCGGGAAGATATATGTCGAAAGTCGTACCCTTACCGGGTTCACTGTTAACGGTGATATACCCTTTGTGCTGCTTTATGATACCGTATACCATTGCCAGTCCAAGTCCTGTGCCCTTTCCGGTTTCCTTGGTTGTAAAGAAGGGTTCAAACATCTTAGCCTGTGCATCTGGATGCACGCCGGTACCGGTGTCAGAGACCGAAAGAACGGCGTACCTGCCGGGTTCACCATAACCATGGCTCCGTAAGAAAGCCTCATCGAGTTCAACCACTTGCGTTTTTATGTTGAGAATTCCGCCATTGGGCATGGCATCTCTGGCATTGGTCGTAAGGTTCATAAGCACCTGCTCTATCTGACCGGCATCAACCAGGCAAACCACATCTTTGCTGGCAAGCGTGGTAGTTATTTCAATATCTTCGCCAATAACCCTGGACAGTAATTTCTCCATACCGCTTACGAGGCTGTTAAGGTCGGTAGGCTTCGGATTCATCATTTGCTTCCGGCTGAATGCCAGAAGACTTTTAGTGACATCAGCCGCTCTATTTGCCGCATCCAGTATTTGCGTGATGTATTCATGCAAACGAGCTTTGTCGCCTCCGTCGTCTATTTCCGCCTGCAGGAGGGACCCAAAGCCTATGATCGCAGTGAGAATATTGTTAAAGTCATGCGCGACACCTCCGGCAAGCTGACCCACCGCCTCCATTTTTTGAGCCTGAAGAAGCTGCTCTTCAAGCTTTTTCCGATCACTAAGGTCCAGGATCATTGCAAAGGACCCGCGATACTGATTCTCACCGTCAATGATTGGGGTTGCCGAAACATTGGTCCAAACCGCCTGTCCGTCTTTGCGGCGCCACTTACGTTCATAATGCTCGGCAATATCATGACGCCGTTTCCTCATCCTCTGTGCGTGGTCAAACAGATCCTCTTCAAAAAGAAACGACTCCACTTCCTGACCGATCATTTCCTCCGCTTCATATTGCAGCATCTTTCCTATTTGAGCGTTGACAAAACTAATCCGGTGCTTCTCATCCAGAGCCCAAATACCCTCATTGGCCGCATCAACTATCAGGCGGTACTGCGCCTGGCTCTGCCGTAATGCTTCCTCGGCCCGTTTGCGCTCCATAATTTGATGCTCGAGCTGCGTATTTACATCCGATATTTCCTTTGCGGACCTTTCAACGTCTGCGGCATGACTCACAACAAACAGAAACCGCGTAACAAGCCCTGTAAACACTAAGCCCGCCAGCAAGAGGGCCCAGGGGCGCCAGCTTTCCCGTGCCGCGATGAAGCCCGGCGTGGCCGCATATATTACAGTCCATTTACGCCCAGCGACATCGAGCATCTTTGTTGTTGTTAAATCCGTCTGGGGGTGAGTTCCGGCGAGCAGGGGATTTTTACGCGTCCGTGATGCATGTGTATAAAGAAACTGTTCGTTCTCAGGGACGGATGAATCATAGACATAGAAATCCACACCTTCAGGCTTCAAGTACCCTGTCGCCTTTTCGGCGATGTCACCGATTCTAAATAAGCCTAGTACGAAGCCCTTAAGATTATCTATTCGCGCCTGATCGGAAGTGGCCATCGCTTCTTCCCTGTATATCGGCGTAAAGACGATAACCCCGAATTGACTTTTGGTTTCCTGGACAAGAGTTATTTTTGCAGTTGCACGGGTCTCGCCCTTCTTTCGGGCGATTTCTAAAGCCTCCAGCCGCGTGGGATTGGAGGCCAGATCAAAACCAACGGCTTTCTCGTTGCCCTTATAGGGCTCGACAAAGTAGACTGGGAAATATTCCTTGCGCCTAGCCTCTATCTTCATCTCTCCCTGTGTGACAAGTTCGGTGAATTGAAATTCAGGGAAGCCATCTTTTCTTGCAGACTGTTCATACGCCTTCCTCTGAGAATCAGGCACCAGAGGTATCCATTCAAGAGCTTTAATGCTGGCATGCTGCTTCAGAATGTGGCTTGTAAAATTACGAAACTCAGACCTTGATACGTTCTTTTCGGAGGTATAGTAGAGGGCTTGAAGTGACATGAGCACGGACAGATCACTATCAAGCTCTCTCCTGAATGCCGAGTAGCGGTTGTCCACTGCTTCATTGAATTCTAACACCATTAGCTTCTTCTCCGAGGAATAACTCAATACAAATGCGATAACCGACAGAGCTAAGCCCAGGATCAGTATTACAGCAAATAAAATTTTACGAAAGGCTTTATTGCCCATAGTGTAAGTCATGGTTCTGTTATCTCCTGCAATGAGGCGGGATATATCGTAACGTTATTTATGACCGAAGGACAATAATTTAGCACGCTGTATGATAGTATCAAGACACGCCTCCACTTCTTTTCCCTCTAATTGGGATTGAAAACCGATATCCCTGGTGGCACGCACAGTCTTTGATTATATTATTCCTTCTCACTTTACGCCAATATTTTTTCTTCAATTTAAAGAAGACAGCGGAAACACATTAACAGACAAACAAAAGGAGCCCCTGTTGATTGCAAATAAACCTCGCAGGTGCTCGCAGATGACAGACTGCGCAAGGTCCCCGTGGCAAGACCCCGGGGCGTAATAATTAATAATTGCAGGGCAAATGTTATAGGGCAAACACCTACAGCAATTTCAGACTCATGCCTATAGGCATGGTTAGTAGTAGGCACTACAATTTTATATAACAGGCCAAGGGGATAATACATATTGAAGATGTTTAAGGGGAAGAACAAAAGATGCTAGAAACAGGGAGGCTAAGTGCAGTTGACCAAATTCATTTAACCACTACCCCCTTCAGAATAGGAGATTAAGATGAGCCAAACACAAAGGACAGCGTTTATAATGGGGATAGCAGTACTAGTTTTGATAGGGATGCTATGGTCTGAAGCGGAGTTTGGGAGCAGTGCCTTGGCGCAATCCCTGCCGTCTGAAGCGCAGGTGCTGGCTACCATTACCCAGGTGAACAATTATTGGATCTCTCAAAACCCGACACCAGGGAACAGCGATTGGACTCAGGCGACTTACTTCACCGGTGATTTGGCGGCGTACGACGCGACAGGGCAATCGAACTACTTGAGCTTTGCTCAGTCCTGGGCCAGCGCACATAACTACAGCCTGGACAGTGGGAATAACACCAACTACGCCAACTACCAGGCAGCGGGCCAAGTCTACATACGGCTGTATCAACTGCTCGGCAACGCGTCTTATATATCCGGAATCACGCAAAGCATTAATGGAATGGTCAACAGTACGGTGGTCGATGAATGGACTTGGATCGACGCAATCAACATGTCCATGCCCGACTTCGCGGAGCTTGGCGCCATGGAGGGGAACACCAGCTATTTCAACAAGATGTACTCTCTCTACTCGTATACGAAGGACACCCTGGGACTATACGACCCGGTGGTCGGCCTGTGGTGGGAAGAAAGCTACTACGCCAATACCTCAACATATTGGTCGCGCGGTAATGGCTGGGTCTTCGCAGCCCATGCGAAGGTGCTTTCCGTCCTCCCAACTTCGGATCCCCACTATGCCGAGTATCTATCTACTTTTGAAACCATGGCGGCCGCTCTGGCACAGCGCCAGCAGCCCGGCGGCTATTGGAACTCCGACCTTGGTGGAACCGACTATGCCGGGCCGGAGACCAGTGGCACTTCCTTCTTTCTATATGGAATCGCCTGGGGATTGAACAACAACATCCTGGATAAGCAAACGTATCTGCCGATCGCCGAGAACGCCTGGAATTTCCTGGCGAACACCGCAGTTCAGCCCTCAGGCCTGCTGGGTTACGTGCAGCCCGCTGACACAGGTCCGGGACCAACAACAGCAACCACCACGGAGGACTTCGGCGTGGGCGCTTTTCTGCTGGCGGCCCGCCAGATGCAGTTGCTGACAGCGCAGAACAATGTACCACCCACTTGCACCTCAAATGCTCCAACAGTGAGCATCACGCCGGCCTCTCAAAATATCACAAGCGGGGGGAGTGACACCTACACAGTCAGCATCACGAACAATGACAGTGGTGCAAGCTGTACAAGCACCACATTCAGCCTTGCTGCATCTGATACAAACAGCAATAACTTTAACGCCTCCACCGTGAGTCCTACTCCAGTCGTGCTGTCACCCGGAAGGAGCAGCAACTCGACTCTGACAGTGTCTGCGAAAGCTGCGCAGCTTAGCGGAACTGACAGCACCACAGTGACGGCAACTGCATCCGGGCATGCAAATGGCGTATCCAATGCCGTAACGACATCAGTGGTGACAAAATACACGATCAAAGCCACTGCCGGTACCGGCGGCAGCATACATCCTGGCGGTACGACTACGCTTAACAGTGGCGGCAGCCAGACTTACACTATTACACCGTCATCGGGATACTCCATATCCGGTGTTCAAGTGGACGGCGTATCAGTAGGTGCGGTGAGCAGCTACACCTTTAGCGATGTGACGGCAAACCATACTATATCGGCCACCTTTGCGGCAAAAGGGAGACACAGGTCGTGACATCCTCCCCTGATTGAAATCAGGGGCATCCCCTGAAGACAACTCAGGTTCCGCGCTTGGCGCTTTGCACTAGCAGACTGATTGCGGCTCATGTGGCAACTCCGGAGTGTCCTGAAGATGCTCACAAGTCTTGCCTTCCACGGTAGGTTCCCCATCCGTGGTACTTTGTCCCCGCGCCTGTAGAAGTTGACGCTTCCAGGAGGACTCTGAAGCCGGGATGACCTCCGACTCGCACAGATGGCTTTCGCCACGCAGTGCCTTGTCCTCTCCACGTCTGACGAAGACCTGCCCGGCCTCCGGAGAGTGTGACCCCGCTCCCAGGGTAAGACTTGCAAATCCGAATGCTATGATTGTTACGATATTGGCCGCCACATGGTCACGACCGGCAGTAAGCCCGCATGCCGGACAGTGGTGGATCCTGTCTGAAAGTTCCTTCGGGACAGGTGCACCACAGGTGCAGGTCTGTGAGTTGCCGCCGTTCTCCGTCTGGTTTGGCTCCGCAATGTACCGCTTGTTACCAAGCTTGCTCTTGAGCAGGAGCTTTTGCTTGTGGATTGCCCGATCGGAAGCCACTTTCGCAAGCTTCCGGTTGCGGATCATAAAACCCACGGAATGCTCCTCTACAGCTACCTTGCGGTACCGATTCGAAATAACTGAAGCATTCTTCTTGTGGTGATGGTCCCTGATGCGCTCTATCTTGGTATGTATCTTGGCAACGACCTTGATCTGGGCCTTCAGCCGGTTGGAATAGGGGATGTCCTTGAGTGCTGAGATTGGCCGACCGGCAGCTTTCGCCAGTTCAACCTGATTCTTGTACCCAAGTTCTCTCGTTTCAAACTGCCTGGACAGTTTCTTTTGTGCAGACCGGAGTCGTCTGCGGTAATCGTACCAAGCTTTTGGCGGATCGTACTTGACGCCTTCGGAATCTGTCAGCAAGGCAGTCAGTCCGGTGTCTGCCCCAGCGTCAGGACGAAAGTCCGAAGAGGTAAGCATATCCAGAACATCTTTCTCCTGGGCCTCGGCTGTAACTACGCAGTGCCATCTGCCCTGCTTGAACTTGATCGTAACGGTTTTGGGTTTCCCCTTGACCTTGCGGTAGTCGAACAGCCGAAACTCTCCGAGGCCCGAAAGGTGCAGCTTGCCGTTTTTGATTTTTGCAGCAGGACCGTACTGCGGGAAGGTGATGCTGCGGTACTTCTTTCGCTCGATGAACTTGGGCGGGTGGACATCAGTCTTCCCTTCTTTGAGAGCTTCGAAGAACCGTTTATACCCTTCAGCAACTCTAACAGCCACATTCTGTCTGACCTGGCTGTGGACTTTAGAGAGTGCAGTGTCGTGCAGGACGTATTCGTGAATGGCTGTATACTGGTCTGGTTGGGTGAGATAGTGAATGTCCGTCACACCTTGCTGCTTAAGAAGCTTATTCGCTGTACGGTTGTCAGCGCGATCGGCAACCAGGTCATTGCGCAGTCGCCAGCAAGCGCCGACCCACATCCACAGCCGGTCAGCCTGCTTTGCGCTTACCTCCATGGGGAAATCAAACGCACGGGTGACTACAGTATGTTTGGGCCTCTTGGTGCGCTTAGCACGCGTATGTGTAGGTGTATCGTTAGATAACGCGCGCATCTTCCTATCTAAATGCAATTCTGGACGTTTGTCAAGAATAAGAACTGTAATAACCAACAGCGGCGCTTTCATCCCGGCAATCAATTACCGGGAATTCCCGCTTTATGTCTTAAGTCGAGAGTCGACAAGACAAAAGAGAGTGCCATGACTGTAATCATACCAAATTAGTATCGTACGCTAAGGATTAACACGGAGATCACCTACAGCAACGTGCCGGCTTCCTTCCGAAGCCGGCACGTTGCTTTTTAGTAATAGGTTAGCCATCCTGCCTGATGCGGCAAAGGCGGTTTGTCTAAACCCGTAACGACTAGGGACCGTTTATCGATTCCACCTCCAACTCTTTTCTTCAAAGACTTCTGTCTTGTTGAATAGTGCGACAGAAATCCTCTTTATTAATAACGCGGAAGTGCAGTTGATTGCGCTTACAAATCTTGCTTGGCACAGCGGGACCGGGACTGCATGTTACAATTAGCAACTGTTTACCAATTGCAACTGTCTATGCTTGAATATACATCATATTCATTCAGCATCGAAAAAAATAGATTCGCAAGGCAATAGCGTCAGAGCTTGTTTAAGAAAGAATTGTAATTATTGCCTTGCTCAAGACTATTGTGGAAACGGAACTTTCTATTCGGAGATGTGTTGAGCGTAGTAGGCCAGGCAAGTAATGTAACGGGAATGATTCATGCAAGAAATGGACATGCGGAACGATAATATTAAGCTTATATCCTATGTGCCGCACGGGGCCGTGCCGGATATCCGGGGATTTGCTCCGGCCATAGTAGCGTATAACCTTGCAAAGAATCTGAAGAATATTACAGTGAGTACAATATGTAACAAGGAAACTTATAAAAAGGATTATGAGATCGACCAGCATATCGGGCCCATCAATAGAATTAAAGAAGGGAAAATATATCGGAGATTGTTCAGGAAAATTACAAGATGTGACCCTTATCCGCTGCATTGCAGGGCTGCGGACTTGGTCAACAGAATCTTGCCCGATGTGCTTCACGCGCACCAACTGGAATTCCCGGTAGATGACTTTCTGAGGAGTTTGAAGAAAAAGATCCCGGTAATTATTCATGCTCATGTAACAAACAAAAGGTTTTCCATCGAAAGAGGGCTAGCACATAAATACATCGGCGTTTCCGAATATGTAAAAGGAAGATTGATCGAAAACGGGTATCCTGAGGACAGGGTCGAGGTCGTCCATAACGGCGTAGATACTTTTCTTTTCAGTCCGGCGTCCGAAGAGGAAAAATTTTCGTTGAAACGAGCCATAAATATACCTGAAGAAGCCTTCGTAATATCATTTGTAGGCAGAATGCAGGAAGTCAAGGGGTTTCACATATTCCTCAGGGTCGCGGAAATATTGCTTGGTAAATATCCTGATCTCCATATCCTCGTAGTTGGCTCTGAGCATGATGATGCAAGAAGGGAAGAAAGCTACGACCTCAGGACAAATTTGAGAAGGAAGCTTTTCGCAAATTATGATAAAAGATACCGGGAAATTCCACCTATGTGTCACAACGGCCTGACGAATATATTTAAGATTACCGATATTTCATTTCTGCCGTCCCTGAGCGAGCCTCAAGGCATGGTGATGATAGAGTCTATGGCGAGTGGATGCATTACGGTCTCTTCAAACGTAGGCGGGATTAAAGAGTCGATTACCAGCGGTGAATCGGGGTTTTTGCTCGATAAACCTGAAGATGTCGATGCTGGAATCCAATTGCTAGAAGAGCTGATTAATCACATAGAGAGATATGGAAGCATAAAAATCAATGCACGGAAACGTGCAGTGTCAGAGTTTGATTGGACTATTTCTGCCGGGAAGCTGGAACAACTATGCTTAGCGGCTGCATGTTAAACCTTAAATGTTGAATTGTGACCTGATGTGATCTAGCTAAAGCATGTTTGCCTATTCTACATATGTCTGATTTCGATAGGCGGGCGCATAACCATGGAGTAAATGTCTTCACCACAATCCGGCATCTACATCTCAAACGTTCTTGAAGATGCCCCATCCTGCGGCAGCTTTTTTACTATTCACCATATATGGCCTTTTACACCGTGATGACCTATCACCGCAACTCTACCGGCAACTGAAGCCCCCTTCACCCTTTGCATTTGCATAGGCAAAAGGGTTCTCTCTGCAAGTATGGCAGCAGGTGAATCGCAGCCAAGTCTTAAGGTAGCGCTTTTCTTGTTGCGACTTCATCGTTCCTTGAAAAGTGCATTTGAAAAGTGCATTTGTATTGATATTCTTAAGTAAGACAATGGAAGTACGTTAATGGGCTAAAGTGCTTGCTGAGAGTGCTTGACCGACAGGTCTTATCATGATGAGGAATCCAATAATGTACAGCTCATAAGGGATTTGAATGTGGATGTTCTATCACTTCTCTTTTGGGGAGCCTTTATTACTAATAACCGACAACTTGACGGGGAATAGGTCATTAGTTATGCAGGAATCGACAACATAGAAGGAGGATTGAAATGGAACAAGACAAGATTCAACGAACAGTTCTTCCCATGCCGCATCAGCCTCGCACAGGGTTGGTCACCTATGATGCGAAGGACCCGGACACCAAGTTCCCGCCGATTGCCGAGTTGCGCCCGCCCAAGGGTGCCCCAAACGTTCTGATCGTCTTGATTGATGACGCTGGCTTTGGCTCCTCTTGCGCCTTTGGTGGTCCGTGTCACACGCCGACGGCGGAGCGCCTGGCGGCTGGAGGCCTGAAATATACCCGCTTTCACACCACTGCGCTCTGTTCTCCGACGCGACAGGCTTTGCTGACCGGACGTAACCACCACACAGTAGGCATGGGTGGGATTACCGAGATAGCGACCTCTGCGCCCGGCTATAACTCAATACTGCCGAACACCTGCGCGCCACTGGCCCTGACCCTCAAGCTGAATGGGTATGCAACGGCGCAGTTCGGCAAGTGTCATGAAGTTCCGGTTTGGCAGACCAGCCCGGCCGGCCCTTTTGACGCTTGGCCCACAGGAGGAGGCGGATTCGAATATTTCTACGGGTTCATCGGCGGTGAGGCTAACCAATGGTATCCATCGCTCTACGAGGGAACCACACCGATAGAGGTCAAGAAGACGCCCGAAGAGGGCTATCACCTCATGGAAGACATGACGGACAAGGCAATCAATTGGATTGGGCAACAGAAGGCACTCATTCCAGACAAGCCGTTCTTCGTCTATTTCGCGCCCGGTGCAACCCACGCCCCCCACCACGTCCCGAAGGAGTGGGCTGATAAGTACAAAGGCAAGTTCAACCAGGGTTGGGATAAGCTGCGTGAAGAGACCATTGCCCGCCAGAAAAAGCTGGGTGTCATTCCGCAGGATTGTCAACTCACGCAAAGGCACAAAGAAATTCCGGCATGGGATGAGATGCCCTCCGCGCTCAAGCCAGTGCTCATCCGGCAGATGGAAATTTACGCCGGGTTCCTGGAGTACACAGACCACCATGTTGGCCGGCTGGTGGATTCGTTGGAAAAAATCAATCTGCTCGATGACACGCTCATCTATTACATCATCGGCGACAATGGTGCGTCCGCTGAGGGCACGCAGAATGGCACATACAACGAGATGATAAATTTCAACGGCGCGGCTGCACTGGAGACCCCGGAGTTCCTGATGGCGCGGATAGAGAAGTTGGGTGGTCCGGAATCTTACAATCACTACGCCATTGGCTGGGCGCATGCCATGAATACGCCGTACCAGTGGACCAAGCAGGTGGCCTCACACTTTGGCGGCACGCGCAACGGGACAATCGTGCACTGGCCCAAGGGACTCAAGGGAAAGGGCGAAATGCGCAACCAGTTCCATCACGTGATCGACATCGCGCCGACCATTTTGGAAGCGGCGGGACTGTCCGAGCCGGTGTTCGTCAACGGAGTCCAGCAGCACCCGATCGAAGGTGTAAGCATGCTGTACTCGTTCAACGATGCCAAGGCTGAAGAGCGGCACGAGACACAGTACTTTGAGATGTTCGGCAACCGCGGCATCTACCACAAGGGTTGGACTGCGGTGACACGGCACAAAACGCCATGGCTCCTGTTGGGTGAGAAAACCCCTGCATTCGACGACGACAACTGGGAACTCTACGACACCAGCAAAGACTGGAGCCAGGCGAACAACCTGGCCAAACAGATGCCTGAAAAACTCCACCAACTGCAACGCCTGTGGCTTATCGAGGCGACACGCTACAACGTCCTACCCATCGATGACCGGGCGGCCGAACGGATAAACGCAGAGGTAGCGGGGAGACCGGTACTGATCAAGGGCAACTCCCAAATTCTCTTTGGCAGCATGGGGCGTCTGTCTGAAAACTCGGTCGTCAATCTAAAGAACAAGTCGCACTCGGTGACTGCTGCAATCGTGGTACCCTCATCTGGGGCTGAGGGTGTAATCGTCGCCCAAGGCGGCAACATTGGCGGCTGGAGCCTCTACGCCAAGAACAGTAAGCTCAAATACTGTTACAACTTTTTAGGCATCCAGTATTTCTATGCTGAATCAAGCGAAGTGTTGTCTCCGGGTGACCACCAGGTGCGCATGGAGTTTGCCTATGCTGGCGGCGGTCTTGGCAAGGGTGGCACAGCCTCCCTGTTTGTCGATGGGAAAAAGGTCGGCGAGGGCAAAGTCGGCGCCACGGCGGCCATGATCTTCTCAGCCGATGATGGTTGTGACGTGGGTGTGGACTCGGGAGCTCCCGTCTCACCCGACTATGGGTCGCACGGTAATGAGTTTTCGGGTCTCGTCAAAGGAGTGCAGTTGGCCATAGCCGAGGATGCTGTAAGCGTCGATCACCTCGTCTCGCCGGAGGACGCCATCCGTATCGCCATGGCGCGGCAGTAACTCGGGCGCACCGCAGAGCGGCAGTCGTTACCGGGCTGCCGCTCACTGAATCGTATGACAAAGGCGTATCAAGAATAGTCGACGAAACCAAGCATGACGTCCATGACTACTTTTTGCCAGCTTCTGCCTTGAATGCTTCTATAACCTGCTTCACTGCTCCGGAAGGCTCTCCAACGGTAATAAACCCGAGCGGGCGTTCGACCTTCCGTGACTCGATAATCTTGACCTGGCCCTGCTTCACAAATCCCTTGCCAAGGCCGCCGATCGCGTTTGCATTTGCCGCAACCTCGTCATTGACCTTTGCGACAAAATCCAAGGCATAGGCCTTGGCACTATAGTCCTGATCGCCCATGACCACCTGCTTGATCAGGCCACGCGTCGCGCTTGCGGCAGCGTCAGTAAAGACAATGATCGGCGCATCCTTGCCGCCAACATCCTTCCAGTTGGAGATCTTTCCGGTGTGAATGTCGCGAAGCTGCTCCCAGGTCAAACTGTTCACCGGATTGGACGGATGAACTATAAACACAACTTCATCCATTGCTGCCACACTCAGCACTAGCCTCGTCGCATCAACGTCGCGTCCGGCAGACTTGGCAGCCTTGACAATGGCATCCAGCGATGCAGAGGCAAGCGCAGCATCGCATTTTCCGTCGGCCAGGTCGATAAGACCCTTGCCTGCATTACTTTTTACCACGATCAGGGCATGACCGGTCTTCTTTTCAACTGCCGCCTTGTTTGGCATTATAAGGCTGTCAACCGTGCTGGCCGCTCCGTTGAGACGAACCGTTTCAGCACAGACAGCAGATGTAAATGCCATAAAGAGCATTATCATCAGGAGAAAAATGATTTTTCTGCTCGTACGCATCCTCGTGTCAATTTTCTAGAATTTCCTGTGGCACTGTTCACAGTCATTAAATGCTTTTTTGCCGTTATGACAGACAAAGCACGCCTTATCGGCACTGTGGTCATCCCAGGTTATCAATGCTTTCTTCTGCGTCTGGAAGATTGTCATATGGCAGTCTTTGCAGACCATACCCTTCGACGCGTGGACGTAGCCATCAAATATTACCCTGCCCTGTCCGGCACCGCCATAGATGAGCGCCTTGCCGTCTCCGGTCGCCTGAGCCGTGCCGCTATACGTCAGTATTACCAGAAACACCATTATGATAAATCCGGTTATCTTCATATCTTCACCACACCGCTTGGAGCATTAATAGGACGAGGCAAATCATTACCGCATCATATGTGTACTAGGCAATAATGCGTTTGCTCACCTTGCGCACACTTGCGGTTCCGGTAAGCACCATGGAGTCGACCAGTTCGGACTTCATCTTGTTAATCATAATAGCCACACCTTCTTTGCCGCCGCCGACAGCACCGCGAAGTAACGGCCGCCCTACAAGTACAGCATCGGCTCCGAGCGCAAGCATCTTCAGAACGTCAGTCCCGTACCTGACAGCACCATCAGCAAGAATTACGGTTTTCCCCTTGAATTTAGAGGCAATTTTAGGCAGCATATCTGATGTGCCTGGGGTATGGTCAAGAACTCGACCGCCATGATTCGAAACAACAATGCCGGAGGCTCCGGCATCAATTGCCATCTTTGTTTCATCAACAGTCATAACACCCTTGATGATAAACGGCAGCCGTGTGGCACTGGCAATTTCACGCAACTGTTTCAGTGTTTTCGGCTCAACGGTCTGCCCCGGCACAGCTCGTGCTGCTCGCCCGGCAGAATCAATATCTATAGCAAATGCAACTGCTCCTGCCTGTTCAATAAGACGTATCCGCTTGATTATCTCTTCCTGCGTCTTCGGTTTAATAGTAACGATGGCCTTGCCCTCGTATTTCAGAACCGCTTTGAGGCGCACTTCAAAAACATCGAGCGGATCGCCGATGCCGTCGGCAGCCCATCCCAGCGTACCGGCAAGTCTGCACCCTCCCAACAGCCCGTCAATATACTCGGCATCAGTCATCTTGCCTTTCAGCCCCATATTGTATGTAGTCCCTCCTGTAGCACCGGACATGACTGGAAGAGCAAGTTCTTCGCCAAACAGAATGATGGAGGTGTCAACTTTTTTTACATCATGAAATGTACGCATGTTCAATTCGATCTTGGACAAAGAAGTGTAGTTGTTCTTAAATGATTTACCCGAACCGATACCGCCCATGCCCGGCACTTCACCGGCACAAGCAACACCATCACACTCGGGACAGACGCGGCAAAACGGATAGAGTTTTTCACGGGCAGCCTTGAGAACGCCTTCCAGCGTCAAGGCTGCAGGCTTTGCTGCCGGTGCAGCCGAAGCCGCAAGTGCAGGCGCAGCTTCCTTTGGCGTCTCTGCTGCAAGAGCCTCTTTCTGCATGAGTCCAGTCAACGCTACTGCACCAACCGCGCCGACTGCACTAACAGCAGCATTTCTCATGAAATCACGACGACTCAGTTCCTGATCGGTGTCTGCTTTGGGAATTCCGTTTTCTGACATAGCCTAGCCTCCAGACAAATGATTACGCAGTGCTTTCCGTTAACACTGGAATGATCGTTTCTTTTAAGTTTAAATTCTGCAGAAAACAACTTTCTCGTGGTCTACATCTTGCTATCTTGTCTGCCTCCTCTGAGACTTCGTTTATTTCTATCAGTAATCCACGCAAGACTGTATCATCTTGAGTTATCAGGATATGTTAAAAGGCACTTTTCTGCCAGTGACAGTTTGGTGACAAACCAACATTATATTATGGTGCAACCGGTGCGGTTGAGAGCACGTGTACTTTGCCATCGTCAACTGACACCATTTGAACAATCCAAAATTCATAATATGCAAGTTTAGCAGATTTACAAGCCATGCATCAGGAAATTTCCCGACTATACTCCTGGCTACTCTCCCTGACTGGCTATTTTCACCAATAATCATGCATCCAGACATATCGAGATGTGCACTCACCCGCTCACAGTCATCGTTATAAAACAACTATAGTCACGACGATTATTTTTGGCGACATAGGAAGATTAGGCGTTCCCTGAGGTGTTGATAATCATGTGAACAAAAGCATAGGCATCAGTCGAAAATGCCTGCCCAAGGATCTATTACTGGATAATGAAATTGCCAACCGTCACCGTTCCATCGCCAATGGTCAGGCTACCATGTATTGTCGTAAAGCCGGGATTCGAGGAAAAGTCGCAGCTGAAGCCGCCTAACATGATAACTGAAATATTTTGCAGAAGAGATGTATTCTCGGTGAAACTTTCTGATTGAATCTCCAAGGTCTCAGCGCTTTGCATGGAGTCATAAGCAAGTTCAATCGATGGGTCATTGAACATTGATCCTCCCGCGATCTTGAATGGCGGATTTACAGGGTTGCAGCCGCCTGGTGGCTCGCATGTGCCATTGACGCTGCATGAACCACTCCGGCAGACAGTGGGTCCGTTGGCGATTGTACAGGGGCCATCATTGTTAGCGTAGCCGCATATGTTATCAGACGAATCGCAGACGCCACTCACACAGACGAGGAACGCGGCTGCAGATGTACATACACCGTTAAGCACCGGAGACGTGTGCAGTGGGTCGCTTGGGATGGGACTGCCGTTGGCAAGCTTGGGGGTGCAACTGTGCGAGGCTTCGTTGCACCAGTTACTGCCCGGGCAGTCCGCGTCCAGGTTGCAGCCGCCTGGTGGCTCGCATGTGCCGTTGACGCTGCATGAACCACTCCGGCAGACAGTGGGTCCGTTGGCGATTGTACAGGGGCCATCAGTGTTAGCGTAACCGCATATGTTATCAGACGAATCACAGACGCCACTCACACAGACGAGGAACGCGGCTGCAGATGTGCATACACCGTTAAGCACCGGAGACGTGTGCAGTGGGTCGCTTGGGATGGGACTGCCGTTGGCAAGCTTGGGGGTGCAACTGTGCGAGGCTTCGTTGCACCAGTTATTGCCCGGGCAGTCTGCGTCCAGGTTGCAGCCGCCTGATTGCTCGCATGTGCCATTGACGCTGCACGCACCACTCCGGCAGACAGTGGCTCCGTCGGCGATTGTACAGGGGCCATCAGTGTTAGCGTAGCCGCATATGTTATCAGACGAATCGCAGACGCCACTCACACAGACGAGGAACGCGGCTGCAGATGTGCATACACCGTTAAGCACCGGAGACGTGTGCAGTGGGTCGCTTGGGATGGGACTGCCGTTGGCAAGCTTGGGGGTGCAACTGTGCGAGGCTTCGTTGCACCAGTTATTGCCCGGGCAGTCTGCGTCCAGGTTGCAGCCGCCTGGTGGCTCGCATGTGCCGTTGACGCTGCATGCACCACTCCGGCAGACAGTGGCTCCGTCGGCGATTGTACAGGGGCCATCTGTGTTAGCGTAGCCGCATATGTTATCAGACGAATCGCAGACGCCACTCACACAGACGAGGAACGCGGCTGCAGATGTACATACACCGTTAAGCACCGGAGACGTGTGCAGTGGGTCGCTTGGAATGGGACTGCCGTTGGCAAGCTTGGGGGTGCAACTGTGCGAGGCTTCGTTGCACCAGTTATTGCCCGTGCAGTCTGCGTCCAGGTTGCAGCTTGAAGCCGTGGCGTTGGTGCTCTGCAAGGTTGTAATAGCTATTGAGGCAGCGATTAAAAATATTTTTATTTTCATTAGTTCTCAATTTAAGTGGTTCATTATTTTACTGAAAGAGCCAAAAGCCACCCAATTTTTAATCCTCAAATACCACCAAATTCAGTCGGTGCGATGTGATCTCAAGTATAGATGGAATTTAACAGAGCTGTCCAATTTCGCACAAGAAAGATTACACTATCAGCGTTTGCAAGAAATCATACACCGAATAGTTTTACATTGGTAGTCATTTTATTGGCCTTGAACGTTGGTAAAGTGAGCTATTGGATGAGGTGAGGAAAATTCGTCAAAGTGAAAATATCCATAATACTTGCTCATCCCAACAAGAATAGTTTTAATCATGCCATAGCCGAAACCACGATGAAAGCATTGGAGCAAAACGGACATGAAATATATTTTCATGATCTGTATGAGGAGATATTCAACCCTATATTGTCTGATGAAGAAATTCCAAAAGGCTTTCCTTTGCCTCCGGAAATTGCAAAACATTGTGCGGAAATCTCGGAGGCAGATGGTATCATCATCATTCACCCAAGTTGGTGGGGCCAACCCCCAGCTATTTTAAAAGGATGGATAGACAGAGTTATGAGACCGGGTGTTGCTTATGAATTCCTTGATAACGACACAGGCGAAGGCGTTCCAATAGGCCTGCTTAAAGCAAAATCAGCAATTGTGTTCAATACGTCCAATACGGGAACGGAAAGAGAACAAAAGGTATTTGGAGACCCTCTTGAAATGATATGGAAGAACTGTATTTTTAAGTTGTGTAATGTGACCGAGGTCTATAGGCGAATGTTTAACATCATAGTTATCAGTTCAGATGAGCAGAGAAAACAATGGCTGAAAGAAGTCAGGCAAACGATTGATAAGTATTATCCGCATGTAAAATAAATGAGGTCCCTGACATCAGGGGAAACATGCAGATCAACAGGATGAAAGCCCATATTGTGAATCATACGCTGCGTTACGGGCATTTCCGTGACATCCTCCCCTGATTGAAATCAGGGGCATCCCCTGAAGACAACTCAGGTTCCGCGCTTGGCGCTTTGCACTAGCAGACTGATTGCGGCTCATGTGGCAACTCCGGAGTGTCCTGAAGATGCTCACAAGTCTTGCCTTCCACGGTAGGTTCCCCATCCGTGGTACTTTGTCCCCGCGCCTGTAGAAGTTGACGCTTCCAGGAGGACTCTGAAGCCGGGATGACCTCCGACTCGCACAGATGGCTTTCGCCACGCAGTGCCTTGTCCTCTCCACGTCTGACGAAGACCTGCCCGGCCTCCGGAGAGTGTGACCCCGCTCCCAGGGTAAGACTTGCAAATCCGAATGCTATGATTGCTACGATATTGGCCGCTACATGGTCACGACCGGCAGTAAGCCCGCATGCCGGACAGTGGTGGACCCTGTCTGAAAGTTCCTTCGGGACAGGTGCACCACAGGTGCAGGTCTGTGAGTTGCCGCCGTTCTCCGTCTGGTTTGGCGCCGCAATGTACCGCTTGTTACCAAGCTTGCTCTTGAGCAGGAGCTTTTGCTTGTGGATTGCCCGATCGGAAGCCACTTTCGCAAGCTTCCGGTTGCGGATCATAAAACCCACGGAATGCTCCTCTACAGCTACCTTGCGGTACCGATTCGAAATAACTGAAGCATTCTTCTTGTGGTGATGGTCCCTGATGCGCTCTATCTTGGTATGTATCTTGGCAACGACCTTGATCTGGGCCTTCAGCCGGTTGGAATAGGGGATGTCCTTGAGTGCTGAGATTGGCCAACCGGCAGCTTTCGCCAGTTCAACCTGATTCTTGTACCCAAGTTCTCTCGTTTCAAACTGCCTGGACAGTTTCTTTTGTGCAGACCGGAGTCCTCTGCGGTAATCGTACCAAGCTTTTGGCGGATCGTACTTGACGCCTTCGGAATCTGTCAGCAAGGCAGTCAGTCCGGTGTCTGCCCCAGCGTCAGGACGAAAGTCCGAAGAGGTAAGTATATCCAGAACATCTTTCTCCTGGGCCTCGGCTGTAACTACGCAGTGCCATCTGCCCTGCTTGAACTTGATCGTAACGGTTTTGGGTTTCCCCTTGACCTTACGGTAGTCGAACAGCCGAAACTCTCCGAGGCCCGAAAGGTGCAGCTTGCCGTTTTTGATTTTTGCAGCAGGACCGTACTGCGGGAAGGTGATGCTGCGGTACTTCTTTCGCTCGATGAACTTGGGCGGGTGGACATCAGTCTTCCCTTCTTTGAGAGCTTCGAAGAACCGTTTATACCCTTCAGCAACTCTAACAGCCACATTCTGTCTGACCTGGCTGTGGACTTTAGAGAGTGCGGTGTCGTGCAGGACGTATTCGTGAATGGCCGTATACTGGTCTGGTTGGGTGAGATAGTGAATGTCCGTCACACCTTGCTGCTTAAGAAGCTTATTCGCTGTACGGTTGTCAGCGCGATCGGCAACCAGGTCATTGCGCAGTCGCCAGCAAGCGCCGACCCACATCCACAGCCGGTCAGCCTGCTTTGCGCTTACCTCCATGGGGAAATCAAACGCACGGGTGACTACAGTATGTTTGGGCCTCTTGGTGCGCTTAGCACGCGTATGTGTAGGTGTATCGTTAGATAACTCGCGCATCTTCCTATCTAAAAGCAATTCTGGACGTTTGTCAAGAATAAGAACTGTAATAACCAACAGCGGCGCTTTCATCCCGGCAATCAATTACCGGGAATTCCCGCTTTATGTCTTAAAAGCTGAGCTCAGACTGAGGCTGGCATTCCGAGAGCTTGCCCTCTTTTCTTCTGCACGTCATTGTGCTGTGGCAGTCCCGTTTTGCTGAATAACGACTGTCGTATTTACAATAATCAGGTTGACCATGCGCGCGGCCGGGCTAGTGTTGGGTTCAACGGTGAACACTACGCTGTCTTGTCCAGTCGCTGCGATTGGGGATGAAGTCAACCCAAGCCAGGCATTGGTACCGCTTATAGACAATGGGCAGTTCGCCTGAGTGGCAACAGTAAGTGTTACAGTTCCGCCTGCGCTATCGACTGTTGGCACAGGTGAAGGCGCTATGGTGTAAGTACAAGTAGCTGGATTGCCTGCCTGGGTTACCGAAAAGGTGGTCGGCGTGGCATTGGCGACGCTCCCACTGACGGTTATGCTGCCTGTCCTAGCGGTGTCAGTGGTATTGGCAGAAACCGAGTAGCTGACAGTCTGGCTTCCTGACCCCGAATTGCTGGATATGAGCTCAACGAAACTGGGGATGCCAGACAGCGTCCACGCACATCCGGCAGGAGTTGAGACGGCAAAAGTGGATGTAGCCCCGTAACCCGATAGTAAAGCGCTTTGCGCCGGTGATGTCACATAAGTACATGGAGCGCCAGTCTGGTTTATCGTGTAGGTCTGTCCCGCAACTGTCATAGTGCCGGTTCTTGGCATCGACGTATTTGTTGCAGCTGCTGAGTATGTTACGGTGCCATTGCCTGTCCCGGTACTTGCCGATGTTATAGTCACCCATGGAAGGCCGTTTGCCACTATCCAGGAGCAGCTGGCCGGGGCTGTAACAACAATGATTCCAGCCGCACCGGCATAACCTAAAGATGTGCTTGCAACTGAACTGATAGAGTAGGTACAGGGCTGTGCCGCCTGGTTCACCGTGTAAAATTTCCCCGCTACGGAGATATTTCCGGCTCTTGGCATATATGCAGGGTTGGCCGTAACTGAGTAGTTTACTGTCCCGTTCCCTGAGCCTGTGCCGCCCGAAGTAATAGAGGCCCAGTTAAGCGTGTCCACTGCCTGCCATGCGCATCCGACCGGAGCAGCAACTGAAACACTGCCAGTGGCTCCATCTGCACTGAGGGCTGTACTGCCGACAGCACTAAGAGAGAAAGTGCACGGTGCTGCCGCCTGAGTTATCGTAAAGGCCTGTCCCGCGATGGTTACAGTCCCTGTCCGCGCCGTGGTATCAGGATTTGCGGCAACGTTAAACGAGACCTTACCATTACCGGAGCCTGAAGCGCCAGAGATAATTGTTGCCCAACTCAAAGTGTCAGAGGTCAGCCATGTGCAGCCGGCCGGAGCGGTGACCGCTACGCTGAAATTCCCCGTGGTATAGGCAAGGGTAGTGTCAGATGCTGGGGTTATCGTACCTGTACATGACCCGGCCTGGTTTACTGTGTAGGCTTGCCCTGCCACCGTCATCGTCCCTGTCCTTGCGGCCGAAGAGACGTTAGCGGTAACGGAATATTCAACCGTGCCGTTACCGGTACCTGAACCTGAAGTTACGGTAGCCCAGCCAAGAGAATCCGCCGTGGTCCATGCGCAGCCGGCAGGCGCTGTGACAGTGATTGTTGCTGTGGTTGCGGCAGCTCCCAGCGAGCCGCTTGTTGTTGGGCTGATCGAGTAAGTGCACGGCAGACCGTACTGGGTTATCGTATAGGATTGCCCTGCTATCGTTATGTTTCCAGACCTTGTGGCTGCGTCGGGATTCGCCGCGATCGTGAACGCCACCGTCCCATTGCCGGATCCTGAACTACCCGATGTTATCGATACCCAGCTTAAATTGTTAGTGACAGACCAAGTGCATCCGCTGCCGGCTGTTACAGCGATTGTGCTGCTGCCACCTGTCTGCTGGAATGGCGCATTTGTAGCCGGCGTGATGGCAATTGAGCATGTCGCGGTCGTCGGCCAGCCGACCACCAAGTTGTAGGCGTTGACAGTTCCGATTCCAGTACCGAAGTTCCAGCCGGATTGAGATGCTGTAGCTGTGCCGTAGGCGATTGAGTATGATGAGTTGGAAGTGGAGAGCACGCCGTTTATCCCTGAGGGCATATAGCAGTCAAAAGTATCCGTAGGAGTGCTGGAGCCCTTGCAGTTGACGTCCATATCGCCTAGAGTTACGTCGTGGAAAATGCAGGAACTACTTATACCGTTGCCGAGAGTGGAGTTACACGAACTGTTTCCACTTGTACCGTACTCGCCGGCTGCCAAGCTATAATAAACCAGGTTGGGATTGCCCTGGGGACCACCCACTTTTTGATTCACCAGAGCTTGGATGCCAGCCATAATGGGCGATGCGAACGACGTTCCGCCGGCGCCCGACCAACTGCTGGGAGCGCCTGTGCAGGCAGCGCCGCCACGCAACTCGTCCGAATCACAAAAAATATAATAGTGGCCCCATATGCCATTAGCAGCGAACAGCGAGATATCTGGAATGTCCCGCACGCCATCGTCTGGATTGCCAAAAACGGATTGCCATGAAGGCTTGGCATATCCGGCGCAGGTACCACTGACGACTCCGCTCACAGAGGGGGCTCCGGTTGCGCAACCGCTCGGACCTCCACTGCCGGCAACTGTTGTTAAAAAGTGTTCCTCACCCAAGGAGCTGTTGCAAAAACCAGTCGAGCCATATGTTACGTCGTATCCTAAATAGCTGGCGATCAACGCGCTGGCGCAAGAGTTGTTCCATGGGATTTCAGGAATGTACGACAGTGCAGATCCGTTATAGGAATTGTTTGTCGATGACCAGTATGTGCTGTTGGTTTTTGCGTATGTATCGCCGAAATCGGTTCCGCCTACAGCAACGTTATAGGGAGTGGAGGCAAAACCGCTGACGCCGATACCGTGCATTGCGCTGCCTGCGCCGGCATCGCAACTGGCAGCGCCTTCATCGCCGGCAGCAACAAACACCGAGACCCCTTCGGCCACTGCCTGCTCGTAGGCAGACTTGTAAGCCGCGTTGGCCACAGCACCGTTGTACGCTTCGCATTCTCCATAGCTTATGCTTATGATGGCTGGCGGGGTACTCCCATTAATAAGGTTCTGAAAAGCGATAAGACCACCGAAAGTGGTCGTAGTATCTGCACAGGATGCCAGCTCGATGGCAGAGCCGGGTGCTGCGGCGCTCGCGTATTCTGCATCCAAGATAGCTTCTATATCATTGCTGTTGACTTCAGGGTTGCTGCAGTTGTTGTTACCACTGGGTGGCACCGGATGAACCTGTGTAAAGGACCCTGATGTGTAGCTGGAAAGGCCAAACGTGGACCGGAACGTGGTCCAGTCTGCGGTGTTGTAGACGTTTGAGTCTTCGATCACAGCGATGGTCTGCCCCTTGCCTGAATAACCTGCAGTGAAAAGCGGTGTCAAATTGTAAATAGTCGCAAGGTCTGCAGGAGTGACCGCCTCATAGGTATCTCCGTCCTCTTTAAAAGTGTATTGGCCATGCATCTGGTACATCGTGCGCGGGACGAAATCGTGCAGAGAGACAATGCCCACAACCGCTTGCGCGAGTGCGGCCGGAATCTGATAATCGGACGCATTGGCGATGTGAATTGCTCCATTTGCATTGAGATAATGAATCTCGGTATGGAAGGCTTCGAGTACCTGTGCGGCCGAGCCGGAGAAGTCAATCAGCATGCCGCCTGGATAAACTGTATTGACACTGAAGCCGTGGGACCTGAGCCAGATGGTGATAGTGTCTATATCTTGCTTCGCCATCCCGAAGGTTTGTCCGAATTGCTGCGCGGTGAGCCATTTATGGAAGTTCGGCGAATTTGGATCGTGGAGCTCTCCGATGAATTCCTGAAGTGCCTTTTCCAGATCGGGAGACCGTTGCAATTGCAGGAGCATGTGCTCCATTGGGAAATCGTTGCCAACCGGGCCAAGATCTCTTTCCGTGGTCATTTCAGGACGGGTATTGCCCTTCAACTCGACAAGGTTGCCTTCATCAATAGGCTGCATAATCAATACACGTGCAGGACCATCTATTGGCGCTGCGCTCCAAGCCAATGAAAAACAAGGCAGAACAATAAGACTTAAACATGAACTAATCAAAAAGACACGGAACCTTGCTGCACAAAACACATTTCCCATGTCACCCTCCGCTTATACAACGCACAACGTACTCATTAAAATTAACCACTGCTTAACTTCTTTCCCGCGATCTGTATCTGTAACCTCGTCCTTTTTCAGCATCTGCGGGTAGCTCATTTCGGTGGTATTGTCCTCAAATATGACTTATATAATCCTTGTGGACCACTTGCCAAGTTAAAAAAAAGCCGGGCCTGACGAAGTTAATTCCTTCGGCAGCCCGGCTATCTTCTCCATGGAAGACCCTTTGCTTTCCGTCCCCTTCTCACGAAGGGTTTGGCTTTATGAGACCTCTTTGCAAGAAAATTATAAGTCTATTTTGAATCCAATACAATCAACATATTCAAAATTTTACCTGGAGAGTCAGGATTCTGATTATTATGTGATTGCCATCACAAAAATCTATCTATTAAAAGTCTTCCCATTGAAAGTTAAAACATCGGGGTCGGCATTGTACCCCAACCGGTTTCCTTCGGCAGATCCTTCAAAGTGGTAAGCGTCATATTATGGATATCCACGTCTACCATAAACTGAGGGACTCTCTCAGCGTTTATTGAAAAGAAATCATATGGATTATTGATTGTCCCATCTGATATCTTCAGAAAAACCAGCCTTCTGACTACTCCCTGGTTCATCTCATGCGATGCATGATTAAGGACAGAATGGTGTCCCGACAAGTGGCTGAAAGGGTGAAATATCCAATCGACAAATCTGATTATAGTAACGTGTCTATGGTAAAGCCGCCACTCACCTCCCGTATCTGCTATGAGTCCTTGCATAATGTAATCCACAGGCATGAAATAGACAAGATACTTCTCGTTATCTTTCATTCTAGTCTTCACCTCTTCCATCGAGAGGATATCATTCATTCTGTGCTCCATCTTTTGCGTATCGTCCGAAAGAAGTGCAAGTGCGACAACGTTTGGACTTGTCCAGAGTGGCAGGTGCCGAATTGTATAATACCTGAGAGCAAACGCTCCTCCGATTGTAAATGCAGCAATCAGAACAAACAGTGCAATTTTCCCCATGATGCCTTTAGGAGTTAAACGTCTTTCGATCTTACTTGGCAGGAACATGCCTGTTCTTTCCATGTACGCCCCATAAGTCTCTGGATGCCCCTTCAGCATTCTCCTTTCTTCGTCTTTAGAAAGGAAATAATAAATCACTATCATTACAAGCCAAAGAGGAAGTACGAGGAATCTTGGCCATAGGATGGAAAGGCCGAGGCCAGCCATGGCCAGCCCGACGTACTGGGGGTGTCTCACAATGGAGTAGAAACCTTTCAGGGCGGTACCCTTCTTCAGGAACTTATTCGTATATACCTGCAATGCGCAAATGATAAACATGGTCGCGCCTGACACAAAAAGCACTGAACCCATGATCCGTATGAACTTCAGGAAATCATCTGGTGGAATAACCATATGCGGAAGGAAAAAAGCGCTCAGCCACTTAGTGGCAGGATACTTTGTGGTTTCAATAAGAAAGGGATTGAACACCGAATAGAAAAACCCGGCAAACGGACTTATCATTATCAGGATTTCAAATACGACAACGAAGTAAAGCACGATTGCGCTATTTAAAATAGCCTTAGTCTTGTTCATTGTATATAACCTCCTTTAGGTGCTTAGTGAAGCCCATTCCATGATCAGCCGACTTTCCGAAGAGAGAAACTACGAAAGAAAATGCTGTAGCCGCTCGATCTCCTAAATAGGGCCAACTGCGTCATGGCCGCCAGCTAAACAAAAAGATGGCAGGTGGGAGGCTTGAGAAGGGGATCTGAGAATACTTCCATGATAGGATCTGAAATAAACGGAATATTGGGGTGCACCGATGCTGTGTTTTGTGCCACAGTTACAGGGGTGGTCACATGAAAAACAAAGGCCGGATTGATGTGAGAAGACTCTTTGCTGCTATCGTCACGACTGTTTGAGTCCGAGGGTTTATGCTCCTTCAGTGGGCTGCAATGGAAGACATTGGAAGAGATGTAGGCTGATTTACCCGCCAGTCCGTGTGGGCATGTGTTCTGAATGCCGATTGCAATAATCAGGGCTGCTATCAATAAACGAATTGACAGGGTAAACACTTCGGTCTCCTTCAGCACTGAGATGGAAAGGCGTTTCCAATAAGTATCTTACAAAGATTATAACAGAAACAAGAGCGGTGATACCCAACCCTGGAAAGGGCTTTCAAAAGTCCTAAAGCCGACGGGCCATTTATTATTTAATGAAATACTGCGATATATACCTCACCGCCAAAAACACTATGATGATGCCAAGGATGAGCTTAATATACTTTTGGGGGACGAACTTCTGACACCTGGCTCCAAGATATATACCTGCAAAACCGCCGAGCCCGAATAGCAAGCCGAGAGGCCAGTCAGGCATGGTAGAGGCAGCGCAGTTGATGGGCGAGAGTGCATAAAAACCGACGCCAGCGAAAGACGTTATAAACGTTCCCATCAAGGCTGCGCCAGCGATAGTGTATACCGGCAAGTGAAATACGGCCACACAGAACGGCGCGATGATCGCTCCTCCTCCAATACCGTAGGTGCCTCCAATAATGCCTACAACGAATGCGAGCGCGAACATTCCGATCGTGCTGTAAGAGAAGCGTTCGCCCCAAAACTCATATTCAATCCTGGTAAATGAGACTGCTATCGTCTTTACCAAAGCATCGGCTGGCAGTCCCGCCGCAACTTTTGACTTCTGCTGTTTCCTGATCTCCTCAGCTCGCTCCTTGAATTTCTTCTCAAGGGCTTTATTGGCTGCGTTTTTTTCCTTGGCCTTGCCCGTGAATTCATACAGGAGTCTTGTTCCAATGTAAAGTAAGATGCAGCCGACAAACAACTTGAAGGCTCTCGGATCCGGCAGACAGAGCACCCTGATGTAATAGCCGATAAAAACACCCGGAAGAGTGCCTAGTATTATTACCCACGTCAGAGGCCATGCCATGCGGCCTTCCTTCAGAAAGCGATAAATGCCACTGGGGATAGCCACTATATTGAAAATAAAGTTGGTCCCACTCACCGAAGGGCTGGTAAAATGCAGAAAACTCATCTGGAAGGGCAGCAGCAAAAAAGCACCGGATACCCCGCCCATCGATGTAAAAAAGGACACAATCATGGCAACAATCGGAGGGATAAGAACATTAGTAGTTACACCAGATACTGGGAAGGTGTAATTCAAAAACTCTAACATGGGCAGCCTCCTTTCGGCCGAACATCATTTGTTGCAGAAAAGAATGCGATTTCCGTTTGAGCAGTGTGCATCATGGCCTCCTCTGTGAGTTGGGAGTTGACATAACTGACACGAATAGTATAGTATTAGTGTTAGTATAGCAGGACAGCTGATGGGTGTCAAGGTGCTTTTCCCTGATGAGTCCAGTGGGATAAAATATTTTATGTGTGAGGATAGGTGAAGGCCAAAAGAAAATTATCGAAGATGTTGTCGGCGGCGGAAAAGCCCACAAAAAACCGCATTATTCCCACTATCGAAGCGGACCAATTCCTGGATACAGTTGGACTAAACCGGATGGAGCAATCTTTTCGCGAATGGGTGACTGCGTCACGTCGCGCTGACGTGCGTCTTGCTCGACGGCGTATTTTGCTCATCTTTCTGTTGATACGATACACTGGAGCCAAGCTGAATGAGGTGTCAGGCCTTGATCCATTTCACGATATCGACCATGAGAGACAATCTGTATTCTTTAGAAACTCCGATGGAGGTGGACAAACCGCCAGGGAAGTCCAGATCTCCGAAGCCCTTTCTCGGGAGATAAGTTCCATGCTTGACGAGCCTGATTTCGCGGCGTCCATACGTGACACTTTCAGCATAGACCCCGCCTTTGTGCGACGCAAATTTTACGAGCGGACACAGGCGTGTGGCCTACCGAAACGTCTGGGAGGTCCGGAGATGATCCGCAAAGCCAGGGGCACTGAACTGATGCAGGGCAACGTGCCACTACCGGCTGTCCAGAAGATGTTGGGACATTCGACGCCCAACCTCACATCTTCCTATATATCGTTCTCCGAAGACGAGATTAGACAAGTTACGAGATATTTTATGGAAAAGGAATCATCCCGAAAGACAAGTGCACGAAACTTCTTTTTTGGAAAAATCAAGGCAATAAAGCGCGGCGATATACAGAGTCAGGTGGAGTTGGTCACAGTTGAGGGTTATCAGATCACCACAATAATCACGAATGACAGCATGGGACGGCTCGGTTTGACAGTAGGGAAACTTATAACTGCTGAAGTAAAAGCGCCCTGGGTCAGTTTGCAAAAAGGCGACACAGAGCCTGAAAGCTCTGCTGACAACAGGTTCAAGGGTATTATAGAACAGATCAGCAGCGGGGCGGTCAATACTGAATACGTTGTTCGCATATCAGATCGAATTGAGCTATGCTCTGTCGTCAGCACAGGAAGCAGCCAGCCACTCGATCTTAGGAAAGGTGATACGATCTGGGTCCTATTCAACTGTTATTCAGTGGTATTGCATATTGATTAAGTGGTACAGTTGCTATACGTCGTGGGACAGCATTGAGTGATCGTTAATCGGCGTAAGGCGAAAGATCGTCATCTGCGTTCACGTACCGGTAATTCTCTCTCAGGTATTTTCCGGGCAGATCATCGGGATCCGAATCCAACCTGCCTCTGCCTGTCCCCATGTAAGTAGTGCGCTCCATGGCACGACCGTTCTGTTCAATATAGGCAGGCATGTGGAAGTTGTCATCCATACAGACGCGGGTCCTCTCCTCATTTTCCACGCTATACAAGGTGCACGAATGCTTTGTGTCAGTTTCATTCTCTTTTAATAGTTTGGCGCCGGGCTTGAGGTTAATAAGGCCCACCATATTATTCCAGTTCGTGAACTCGCCAATCCGGTAAAGATTCCCCTGGCTTACCCTCGTGATCAGCCTTTTGCTTTTGTCGATGAAATAATAAATTGATTCGCCATTATCTTTCTTGCCTACTATAACTACCCCGTTGCTGTAAGTTTTCACAAAACTGTCCCTTGATACTGAAAGGCTGAAGGTTACCGTCTGGCTGCCGTAGTAAGTCCCCTCCACGTATACATCATTGGGTATGCCCAATGCCGCGGATTGTTCTGCTGCGAGTGTGTTGCCACATAAGGTGTTGCACATGAGGGCAATCATAATTGTTGTCATATACCGCATGCTATTGCCTTATTGCCCTTGCGTAGTCAAAATAAGTAACAGACTTACCCGTGGAGTCGGTCACGCTTGACGTCGACAGTGTGATGGAGTAATGGGATTTTCCGTTGTCAACTCTTGCCATGGAATTCAGTATGGCTGTGGGCTTAAAGAATATCAGGCCATCAGCGGCATCTGAATGGATGAGCTTGTTTAACGATACAGTGGAAACAGTTACAGACGTATTATTAAGAGCCTCGTACAGTACCCGACCGTCTGTGTTCGGCAAATCCAGTCCCATCAGATAAGCCACGGTCGGAGCAACGTCGATATTACCCGATGGTGTGACACTGGTAATACTGGTCCGGAAATCAGGACCAAAGGTTATCAAGGTGTTATTTACGTCAATAGGACTAAAGGAGCCATGCATCCCCCGGTAAATCTGCATGCTTTCGTACTCAATCCCTTTTACTCCCTGGATAACGGCGTTTTCGTTAAAGTTGTAGCTGACGATAATATCTGGGTTTCTTCCAGCCGTGTTCTCCAAATGAACCATACTCATTGCCATAGTCCCCGGTATGTGCCCATACTTGTCATCAACAAAGATGGCGCCGAACTCCTCCCTCTGCTGTAGGAAGGTAACTATTTTTTTCACTAGGGATGTGTCTTTAGATGGTATGTATAGATAATCGCTGCCGCCGTTGGCAGCAATGACCGTAGAGCCTGCAGGCAACGTTGCCGGCACCTTGAATCCCCTGGTGGTATAATTCTTACCAATCGTACCTGTAACGGACCCATCAGCATCGGTCTGGCTGGGGTAGACTTGCGTGCCGTCGGCCATAATCCCTGATAATACAGGATCATAGGAATACCCGCCTCCATCATAAACGTTTGTCACGATGCCGTTATCGGCTAGCAGTTGTGCAAGTCTGACGTCTCCTGAAACGGAATAGCCATTGATACCGTCTGTATTGCCCACGGAGCCCTTAGCAAGCGTTCTAAGCGGAAACAGGGAGAGGTCGCCCGACACGTTGTTGTGCCCATGGTCTGAAACAATTATTATGTCGGTATTATTATATTGATTGAGAGATTTAAGCTGAGTAACGAGTTGTCCCAGCTCGGTATCCATGCTGTTAAGAGCGTCAAGATACGCCTTTGTCCCAACTCCGTAGATATGCTCGGTGGTATCAGGGTCTCTGAACCATATAACTGATATATCGGGATCCTTTTTAGGAAGCAGATATTGCAAAAATATGTCCATCATATATTTGTTTGAAGATGAGTTGGGGGATGTAATCCCAACTGTAGGATCTGATGTTGTGTTATCGGCAAGTTTAGCCGGAGAAGGCCTGCCCGTAGGGTCGCCGTTGGATGACGGCAACCGGATGTCTGGCCACATGATTGGAGTGTTCTTCGGCAGTGCGTACCCGGCAGACTGAAGCTCGCTGGCAAGGGCCTTGGGGAATACGGCATTTTCGTCGATTCCGTATCCCTTTCTATCGAGATCGAACATGAATGCTGCGCCTGACTTTCCCACTATCGCTGTAGTCTTTCCCTTTTCCTGGGCAGCTTGCAGCAGTCTTTTAACCATTAGCAACTCGTTGTCATAAAAAGAATTTAATGTCAGCAGGACGCTCCAATCTTCAGTAAAGACAGGCTGACTGTAGTCTACGGCCTTTTCTGACGCGTAGTTGCCTGCAGGACCCGGGGCATACACCCAGTTCCCGTAAAAACCTACCTTGTCGGGGAAATCCCCTGTGTTGAAAGACGAAGAGTTCATCATTGTGAACGTCGGATATGTGGCGTGATTATTCTTGAAAAAAACACCTTTTTTACTGAGGTCCCACAAATTCGGAGTTGTAGAGGCGCTGATGCTGTCCGGTCTCAAACCGTCCCATACGAATATTATCACCTTTCGGTTGACGCTTCCACTTCTGCTTTCCCCATTGCACGGCGATAGAGAAAAAAGGATTAAGAATAACACTAGCGCCGCAATTGGCATCACTTTTCTGTGGCAAGAAAAAAGTCCCTGTTCCAATTGTTTCATCTTTGTTCCCCCATCACGGTATTTCTATTAACAGATTATTACTCACGGATTGTTACAAAATGATGACATCCGTGTCTAAAAATAACATAAGCAACGAAATTGAACACCATCTTTTCAGAAGAAACGCGTTGATTTGGCGGGGGAATAAACGGTCAGGGTTCCTGATTTTTCATAGTATCACGGCCTACAAGGCCACCGGATATGGCCCCCACAGGCATTATCCTAAAAAGAAGACTCTGGCGAATGATAGGGATCTATCTATGCAGATTGTCGTGATCGATAGTGAAGAGAAAATAAACAAGATGCTCCCCGTGCTCCATGATATGGTAGGCGAAGCAATCGTGGTGATGTCAGATGTAAATGTGATAAAATATATAAGGAGATGTGAACGCAGAACTGCTGTAAGAGTAGAGGCGATGGAGTTCGCCTAAACCGCTTCCTCTGCCTGAAGCTGATGACTCCTGTTCTCAATATGAGGATAGGAGTTTTTTTATATCCGGACCCGATAAAGGAGGAGCAGACATGATACCAGAAGCATTCGGATGCCTTGAAAATCCATCGATATCAGACTATTCCAACCTGAAGGGCGAAATACTGCAATGCATCGATGAACTTCTCGATATCGAGAGCATTCCCGGCAGTTTTTGCAACGAATTAAAAGAAAAGATTATAGCCAATACCTTCAACCTTGTCGTCGTCGGCCAGTTCAAAAGAGGCAAGACGAGCCTTATAAATGCACTTCTTGGTGCCGACATACTACCGGTGGCCGTGGTCCCTCTTACCTCTATTGTAACTATTATGAAATACGGTGAGGCTTTGAGGCTCTTGGTTTTCTTCAACGACGGTAAAGTTGTCGACATTGCACCAGAGGACCTTCCAGATTATGTGACGGAGAAGGGCAATCCCAGGAACATCAGGGATGTAAGCGAAGTGGTCATCGACTACCCTTCACCCTATTTGAAAGACGGGGTAAGACTGATAGACACGCCGGGGGTAGGATCCATCTACCAACACAATACCGATGTGGCGTATCACTATCTTCCGAAATCCGATGCAGCAGTATTTCTGCTTTCCGTCGACCAGCCCATGAGCAGGGCTGAACTGGATTTCCTTAAGGATGTAAAGGAGTATTCCAACAAGATATTTTTTTTGCTCAATAAGGCGGACTATCTGAACAGGAAAGACCTTCACGAGTCCATAGATTTTTCCAGTGGTGTGCTGAAAGATATTATGGAGGCCGATGCCCGCATATTCCCGCTATCCGCCAAGCTTGCACTAGAGGGTAAAATATCGGGGTCCGAAGAGATGCTCAGGCAGAGCAGCCTGCCCGAATTCTCTGAAGCCTTGAACAGGTTTCTCATGGGTGAAAAAGGGATGGTACTCATCCTGTCTGTAACCAACAATCTCCTTCGGGCCGCCTCCCAGGCAAAATTCGAGCTTGAGCTGGAAATGAAATCGCTCGTAACACCTCTTGATGAGCTGAGAGGCAAGATCGAGAAGTTCGACAAGAAAAAGCAGGATGTAATGTCAGAAAAGGAGGACTTTTTCCTGCTGCTCGACGGCGAGGCGAAGAAGATCATCAGGAATGTCCTCGAAGAAGACCTAAATGCCATAAGGCGCGAGTTGTTTGCTACCGCATCGGAAGCCTTCGAAAAGACCTTCAAGGAGAGCGCAGGCATGTCGCTGAAAGATTTGCGGCAAAATCTTCAGGACAGGATCATTGCAGACGTGAAAGAGGCGTTTGCCGCTTGGCGTATCAGTGAGGATGAGAGGCTGGCGAAAGCCTTTGAGGCCTCCTGCAAGCGTTTTGTTGTAAAAATAGATGAGACTGTTGATGCCTTGCTTACATTTTCGGCCGAACTCTTTTCGATTCCCTTCGATATAGTTAAGGCTGATGCAGTTTGGTCGACGAAGTCAGGGTTTTATTACAAGTTCAATGAACAACCAGGAGGCATTGAAATAGCGGCGGCGTCTCTAACCCTATTGTTGCCGAAAATCATAGGCGAAAAGATCATATTCAGGAAAATGAAGGAATATCTCCAGAGAGTGATCGATATGCAGGCCGCCAGAATAGGGTATGATTTTGAAGAACGAATCGAAAGGAGCAAGCTCGAATTCAGGTGGGAGATGCTCCGCAGAATCGATGCGACAATCGACGGCATCGGTGCCTCTATCGAAAAGGGCATGAGCCAGAGAAGCAAGAGTGAAAAAGAGGTCGGAGATCGTACGGAGGTTCTTCTTGAGCTTTTAAAATGTTTGAACGCTATAAGCGAGCGGCTTCTGTACGTAAGGATGCAGGCTGCGACTAGATGGCCACAATAGAGTTCTTCGGTCTATCATCGATTTGGGCTTCCTGCTGGCACTCATGATTATCACGTTGCACCAAGATTCCTCACTGACAAGTTATGATCTCGATTTCGGGAAGATATCTTGCAAAATAAGGCATTCTCTGAGGTGATGACTTTAAATAGACATCAAGGCTATTACGTCGACCACCCATCAACTGGAGGCAAGAGCCATTTCTTGCCGGTCCGCTGCATACCGTTATTAGACATTTCCGGTGGTCGGATCGGGAAGGCAGCAGCAACGGCATGCGTCGTAGCACCCTTAATATATCACCAATGGTCCCGAGTATTGCGGAAGAGCTTGAACATTGTATCCCTCCTTATTCCCAATTCCCATTCCACAGACGCGGATCTGGAAAACGGTTATCAGCCATTTAGCATCGTTCGTACGAAAGGCAGGAACACCTCTTGACACACCTCTGAACACCTCTGCAAAAGGATGACATTCAAGCCATTATGCGCTATGGTATTACCGGCCAAAGGGAGCATTCTCCAGTCCATCGATGTGTACGCCAGCCACCAGGCTCCGTCTTTTGAACCAGCCACGCTCCATCTCCAGAGCGTACCGGACCGGCCTGGCAGCACAATGATAGTCTGTGGTATCAGGCTGCATATCCTCTATATTTACGATCGCACCCATGTCGTCAATGAAAGCAACGCTAAGAGGGATCTGCGTGTTATGCATCCACATACAATGGCGGTGCGCCTCCGGAAAGACGAAAAGCATACCGTGATCAGCAGGCAGGGAGCGCCTGTTCATAAGGCCGACATCACGTGCCTCGAGGGTCGCCGCAACTTCGGCTATTATGCGGTGTCCCCCCACTCTGAGCTTAAGTAAAGGGGGCGCTCCTTGAGCAACATCCATGCAACAGGTCATTACCATACAGAGAGCCGCTGACTTTAGCAGCCATCTGAGGCATGGGCGCTTTACCCTGCCCTTCTCACAACGTGAAGAACGCTCGTACATTATTGCGTGAACAACCTTCTTTTTTGCTACCCGATTTCTCTGAATCCGAAGCATGACTTATCAGCCAGTCCTGTCGCTGCGACAGAGGAATCAAGAGTGTCCGGTCTTGAAATAGCATATTTTTTCTTACACACTTACTGCATGGCATTGATTGGTACAATTCTACTATTTTGCAATAAGCTCCGCAATAAATATTTTATATTATTACCTGGCCTCGTGGAATGTCCCTTCCAAATGTTTTTTAATAAGATTCACAATTGCTTGGATGAGTAAAAAAAAGTGAGGAGTAGGCACCACTATTCTCCACAACGAGCAACCGGTCTCGACTTCGGGTCGAAATATTGGCAAAACGCACCGAGCACGTCGGTCGATATTATTAGAAAACCAGAGTCCTTAACGATGAATGGGGTTATCGTTTTGTGCCAGATCCGATGCAATCATGCCAACTTTAATTGTCATTCGGCCCGCATTATAATATAGGAATGATCAGAAATAAGGATATCGTAATGCAAGTTTTCTTTTTCGTCCTCGGGATGATGCTTTTGGTATACGGCTGGCGTTCTTTCTTTAAGGGTCTGCTTGATGTTGAAAACAACTGGGTGCGACTTGTCTTAGGACCTTTCGCAGTGGGCTTGAGTCTTCTTATTTTCTATCTGCTCTTTCTGAGGAAATCAAAAAGAACCAAATAGAAAGCTTCGGAGTTGCTTCAGTTTCTCACGTCGCGGCATTACTCACAGGAGGACTTTTGAAGACCCATCTGATCGGGATCCCTAAGCGCATGTTTGCTTAAGTCCTACCGGATGGAGTGATATCCTCTCGTAGTCAGAGACTACGAGCATCCTGGTAGTTCAGGACGCAGGTTCGTGCAGACACCCTTCGGTTTTTGCCCGATGAAGGATTCAACAGGAGTCGGGCAATACTGAGGCATTGAAGCGCTCTCAGGCTGTACCACACAGCAAACTGGTAGATATTCAGAAAATTAAGAGTCGAGTTGATGTCCCGGTCTATGGTAAAACCACACACTGGACAAGCAAAAGTTCGTACTGAGGGCGATAAGCCCTCTGCTATAACGTGTCCGCAACAAGAACAAGTCCTCGTAGTGCCCCGCTCATTGAATTTCCTGACCTCTTTGCAACGCAGTGCAGCTTTGTAAGAGAGGTATCCAACAAGTGTCATAATCGGGTTATTGTTCTGGACTTGCCGGTTGATGCGCTTGTCTATGAATTTGTAGCCTGTGTCAGCCAGTGTTTGGCTCTTATCCCAGTCCCCGACATGGAACCCAATCACATCCGGGTGGTCGGTCAGAATCCGGTTTGCAACCTTGTGAAGATAATGCTTGCTTTGCCCTTCAACCCTAGCATAGATCTTCCGTATTTTAGAGTCCAGTCGTCGCCGCTGCTTGGAACCACTATCCTTCTTGTCACGCCTGGATTTAAGCTGGTCAATCAGGATGTAGTGTTTAAGATTCAACTGCCGCAAAGGGTTGATGTCATATTCATGAATCGTTCCATCTGTTTTGATGCCAGTTAGCGCTGTTTTACAGCCCGGGTCGAAATACAGCAAGTGGACGGGCTCTCTTGTAAACGGATTGTACGCAATGGGAAGAGGGCAGAAGGATTCCGGAGACAAGGCTGGCACCTGTCCCGCCATCTCCCTACTGACAGTCTCCGCATCTGCACAAGATACCTCATGCGTGAAGCTCGCGCTCCAAGCCTTGGATACTTTGTCATAGGCAATAGTGACTGTTTTGATAGTATCTGTTGCGTAATCAATCTTCGGAAGTTCAATCTCGATCCACTCAGCTTTGTTCTTGCCATGTGCGAGTCGCAGTGTGTTGCCGGCAATCTCAAAAGAAATACCCTGCTGGGGATATTTCTGCGTGAAGAAATACTTGTACGATTTGAATCGGGGCGGGCCAACTCCGCCATCTCCCTGCTTCTTTTTCGTAACGTACATACGCCACGCTCCGGTGAGCGACTTGACCACTTCCTGCAAGGTCTGTGAGCAAGGTTCTTTTAGCCGTGGACAGTCTTTCTTAAGCTCGGGCAGCATCTTTTTGAGAGCATAGTAGCCCACACGGTTGCGCTGTTTTTCATCGTTCAGAATGTTCCAGACATCCTTGCAGGTGTAAGACGTCTGCCACAGTAGATCTATGGCTGATTTTGCTGGCTGGATACACACTTTATGTGTTAGATACATGTCTTATTATACCATAGTGAACTTGTGTTCACCAAGCGAAAGAGGTACAGTGAAAACACGCTTTCATCTCGGGATTAAAATGCCCGAGGATTCCCGCGCACTATCCTAAAAGGAGAGCTCGCCCAGCTGACCTTCGGAGAATAAGTGCCAAAGATTTAGTGGTCCAAGCTCCCTCCTGCTCTGCGTGATCATCTCTTGGACCGGCTTCGTGATCGCGAAATCAATGCTGAAGACCTCTATCAGCTGAAGGCCTATTACTTGTCAGACAGGCCTACCAATCATTAGGACTTTTGGAAAAGTTGTCGAACTGTATTGTAGAGCGGAGAGATTTGCGATACACGGAGCACTAGTTATTGACACTTTCTGGTACAGCGAATATTTCTTTTTTCTTGTATAATCAAAAATAATGTCTAAGCTGCTTAAAAAACAGAGAGAATATCTGGGCACGCAAGTCAAGGAAATAGCGTCTGCTACTAACATCAAAGAAAGTTGGGTGCTGGCGATAGAAGATGAGGATTATGATAAGCTTCCCAATGAGGGTGATACTCGTGGATATATAATGGAATACGCTAAATATCTGGGTCTACCGGTTGAGTCCATCATGGCGCCCTATGAGAAATATCTCGAAATGAAACGGGGAGCAAAAGGGAATAAGATGGATTACCTTGCTGACGCCATGGAGAAAGCGTATCAAAGAAGTCAAGATAATGCCCTTCGGCAAGTGGACCGTGAAGACACACCTGGCAAGGAAGTTAGGACACAGACGGAATCACCAACAATAGAGAGGGTCGATGAAAAAGGTGGGGCCAAGAGGAGCAGGTTTATATGGATAGGCTCTCTTTTATTAGTAGCTGTTCTAACTATTTTTTATCAATTCATTTTGTCTAAGCCTGGAGAAAATAAGATTCTTACTGCGCCAGTGCCATCGCAACAATCTGCACAGAAGGAACAGGCTGTGAAGCCTGAAGCGTCAATCGTTTCTACAAATGAATCGAGAGCTACAGAGAAAACAATTTCTGCACATAAGCAGCATCTGCTGGAGATATCTGCTGCTGACAAGACTTGGATCCAGGTAGTTATTGATGGCATCAAAACGGAAGAGGCACTTTTGAAGCCTGGTGAGAGGATAACCTATAAAGCCAACAACACCTTTAGCATCGTCGTCGGCAACGCAGGTGGGTGTACCGTCAAGTTCGATGGTACGGCGCTGCCTGGTGGGAGAAAGGGACAGGTCGTGAGACTAACCTTGCCGTAAAACTTACTTACCCCTACAGTAACATAAAAAAGATTAGGTGAATTAGTGACACTCCCGCGCGGCAAGCCACAGGGCATTCTGGCATGGCTTCGGTAATGACTTTATCCATCGGTTGTTATCATGACTGGTGTTCAAATATAGTATGTCAGTTGACCATTCTTTAAATCATTTGATAGGCGTTCAAAGGTGATCTGTTCCAGTTGACCTGCAATAATATCGCCTAAGGCATTCCAGGTGCGTAATATCAGTTCTCTACCCGGCGTGTTTTTTGCGCCTTCTACCTCTCCAGGTTTTTCGAAAATAGTGCTATCGACGGCCCTTACAACATCTGCGATAGTGATCGATGCGGGGTCTCTCGCAAGAAAATAGCCTCCGGCGGCTCCTCTTGAGCTGCCAACAATGTGAGCAGCCTTGAGTCGTTGAAGGATCTGAATCAGGAATTTCTCGGGGATGCTCTGCGCTGCTGCAATCTCTCCCAACTGTACAGGCACGTTAATGGCATAGCGAAGAGATAACTCTAGTACTGCCATGCAAGCATATTCAACCTTTGCTGGTAATCTCAATTCTTTATCCTCCCGATATCCTACTAAGATGATTCACTCAGTTATCATTATGCTGCTCAACATTCAGATTGTCAAGTAAATTACCGATCATTTTTCCTCCTGTTATCAGTGGTTTTGACACAAATATGCCAGTGGCGATGCTGAAAATATGCACCGAGGTAAGCATATACCTTGACAAGAAATTATTTATAAGGTACAATCTTTATTAAGATGATCATATTAGTCATATAAGCCAGATTTGAAAAAGGAGGATTAATGCATGGATGGAGTGAAAGTCTATGGTCTTTGTCTTGGGAGGCTGAAACATCAATTAAATATTGCCCGAAAGAGGTTGTCTGAGACATCGGCCTGGCATGGAAACATCCTCCTCGAGTCGTATAATACGTCCAATATTGATGATCTCATCGATATTCTGGATATTTATGATATAGAAGACCGGACGTGGGACGGGTTGATGAATAAACTTGATGATTTGGCTCAAACGGTCTCGGCCCTTATGCGCGAGACTTTAATATTTGCTATTACAGATGAAAGTCATCTTGGACTCTACTTCGTTATATCCGACAGTGTAAGATGTGGGTTGATCGAAGCAGTCCACGCTAAATAAATCAGTCCGACAGCGGCTGAATTAAGAGTGATTAGAAGTTATCGAGGAGGGGGCTATGAGATATAGAGTGAACGGTGAGCAACGGGAAATCGGTGGTGAGGTCATCACGATAAACGAGGTGCTTACTAAAGAGCGGGTGCAAAATCCGGATATGGTCGCCGTCCAGTTTAACGGTGAATTTTTGAACAAGACTTTTTTTGACTCAACAACTGTGAAAGATAGCGATGAGATTGAGTTTGTCTATTTCATGGGCGGCGGATAGGGGGTACATTAAGGATGACAGGGTTTACGACAAGTGCGCTTCACTCTCCTTTCGCCGTTAATGACTCCCATAATGCGCTTAGGATGCCTGTATATGACTGCGTATCGTTCGAACTGGAAAGCGCAGAGGAGATGGAAGCAGCCTTTTCCGGGCGAAGGGCTGTTCATTCATATACCAGAATCACGAATCCGACAGTGGAGGACTTCGAGCAGAGGATAAAGGCTATAACACGGGCCTTCGCTGTTGTCGCGCTTTCTTCAGGAATGGCTGCAATCACAACTGCCATTCTTTCAATTGCCGGCAGCGGAGATAATCTGGTTGCGAGCAAGTTCCTTTTCGGCGACACATATTCGTTTTTGAAGGACACTCTCTCCAATCTCGGAATTGAGGTGCGACTGGCGGATCCGTTAAATCCCGAGAGTTTCGAGCGCGTGGTAGGCGAAAGGACACGCGCTATCTACCTCGAAACTGTTACAAACCCGCTTTTGTATGTGCCAGACCTTGAGTCTTTTTCAGCGATTGCAAAAAGGCATGCGGTCGCGCTTATTGTTGACACTACCATGACGCCTCCTTACCTGTTCAACTCCAAGAAGTTCGGAGTGGATGTTGAGGTGCTCTCAGCTACAAAGGCAATTTCCGGGGGTGCAACAGTCCTGGGAGGTCTTATCATCGATAATGGGACATATGACTGGGGAAATAATAGACTCCTTGCAGGGCATGCAAAGAAGTTCGGCCACTTTGCCTTTATTTCAAAGATCAGGAAGCAGACGGCTAGATACCTTGGCAGCTGCCTCGCCCCACATAATGCCTATCTACTTTCGTTGGGGCTCGAGACACTCGCGTTGAGACTGGAGAAGGCCTGCTCGAGCGCTCTTATTGTGGCGGAATACCTCGAGGGATGTCCTGAAGTAAAGGTCGTAAATTATCCGGGGCTCAGGAAATCTCCTTTTTATGAGGTCGCGGCAAGGCAGTTCTTGCGACTCCCGGGTCCCGTAGTGAGCTTCGAACTTGTGTCCAAGGAGAGATGTTTTGCATTTATAAATGCGCTTCGAATCATACGCCGTTCAACCAACCTGCACGACAATAAGTCTCTTTGCATACATCCGGCGTCTACCATCCTAGCCCACCTGACCGAGACAGAACGACTTGAAGCGGGTGTAACACCGTCCTGCGTGCGTTTGAGCGTGGGAATCGAAGATGTTGAAGACATTATTAATGACATAGAACAGGCTCTTGATGGGAGGTAACAAACATGAAGTTTAGTGAGGAGTACCTCGAACGATACAGTAGACACATTATTCTCGAAGAGGTAGGGATTAAGGGACAGATGAAGATCAGCAAGTCCAGAGTGCTCATTATAGGGGTGGGAGGACTTGGTTCGCCTGTTGCCCTCTATCTAGCAGCCGCAGGCGTGGGCACTATCGGGATTGCAGATGCCGACAACGTAGACCTCTCCAACCTGCAACGACAGATTATCCACTTTACCGAAGATGTGGGTACTTCTAAGGTCGGTTCAGCCGAGCGAAAGCTGAAGGCGCTTAACCCCGAAGTTCGAGTAATCCAGTATTCCGAATTTCTGAACGCCTCGAACATATCAGAAATCGTGCGGGAGTATGATTTTGTCGTCGACGGTACGGACAACTTTGCATCGAAGTTTCTTATCAATGACGTATGTATCTTGGAAAGGGTACCGTTTTCACACGGAGGAATTCTAAGGTTTGAGGGCCAGACGATAACGGTCAAGCCTCACGAAACTGCCTGCTACCGTTGCCTGTTTAACGAACCGCCGCCCCCGGGCAGTGTACCCACCTGCTCTTCGGCAGGCATCATGGGAGCTATTGCCGGGATGCTTGGCTCAATACAGGCGGCTGAAGCCATTAAGTCAATATCCGGGGTGGGAACTCCTCTCTATAACAGCCTGCTGCACTTTGACGCCAAGACAATGGATTTCAGAAAGATGACGGTGAGGCGGAACAGGCAATGCCCAATCTGCGGCGAGAATCCTTCAATAGCTGAACTGGTTGACGGAGCACAAGCAATTTGCGATCTAACAGGTAAGCACGCCCATGCTCAGAATTGACAAGCGGATAGTCGAAAATATTGTCTTACACGCCAGACGAGAGCTGCCTATTGAGGCATGCGGCTATCTTGCAGGCAACGATGAAAAGGTTACCTCTCACTACGAGATGACAAATGCCGATGGCTCCGCCACGCATTTTTCGTTCATTGTGCAGGAACAGTTTGCGGTTCTAAAGGATGTCCGTTCAAAGGGAAAGAAGATATTGGCCGTCTACCACTCCCATCCAGCCACGCCCGCAAGGCCTTCTGACGAAGATATTGCGCTGGCTCATGACCCCGATATGAGTTATGTGATCATATCCTTCGCCGACAACAGTGAAACTATCAAGTCCTTCAGGATAGCCAATGGGCTCGTAGAACACGAAGTTTTAATGGCAATAGATTAAGAGCTTTATTGTCTAGGCGAATCCTATCGGAAGTATAAGACGAAGTCCTAATTCAGCAGCCAGCGATCCAAAATAGAAGCTAACATCTTGCTGAATTGGTCTAAAGTCAAAGGCTTCTGAATATAATCGCTGGCTCCGACGGCAATTGCATCTGACCTGTCAGATTCAAGTGATGAAGATGTGACCACTACAACGGGGATTTCTCGTAAGCAACCGTCGGCACGTATTTCATGGAGCACTTCGATGCCGCTCATGCCTGGCATCTTTAAATCGAGCAATATTAGCTCAGGCACCCCAAGTCCATTCCTCAGCATTGAGAGTGCAGACTTGCCATCTGTTGCATAACGCACACTGATTTCTCGCCCCGTTGCTTCTAGCGCGACTGTCGTGAGTTCTATGTCTGTCGGATTGTCATCAACTATAAAAATCATGCTCTTCCTTACACTGTTATAGAACAGCACATTGAAGTAAGTGCACCTATTCTATTATCGAAATATTCAGGCCAAACTGAAACAGATCTTCGCCCCCTTCCCTTCTATACCCTCTGCCCAGATTTTTCCTCCATGGCAACGGATGATACGGTCGACAATAGCGAGCCCTATCCCAGTGCCCTCAAAAGCCGCCTCCGAATGAAGTCTGTGAAAAGGCCAAAACATCTTTCCCGCATATTGCTGGTCAAATCCGACGCCGTTGTCCCTTACACAATAAAAGATCTTACCATCCTGCTCTACGCTTCCAAATTCTATGCGGGCATGCTCGGTTTTCGCAGTGAACTTCCACGAATTACCGAGCAGGTTCGAAAGGGCGACCTCGATCAGTCCACTGTCCGCAAATGCAGTAAGACCTTCCTTTATGTCTACCTCCACGCTCCTGTTCGGTTGGGCCTCTCGCAAATCTTTGATGATTGATCCTACTATGACGCTCATATCGACCTCAGTCCGTGAAATCTCCTGCCTTGAGATTCTGGAAAGGTTCAAGAGATCGTCAATCAGACGGCTCATCTTTTCGGAAGCATCTTGAATAAGTGAAAAATATCTCTGCCCCTTCTCGTCTAGTTTGCCTGCGATGTTCTTCTTTAGGAGGTCGGAGAACCCGGATATATGACGAAGTGGCGCGCGTAGGTCATGGGAAACAGAGTAGATGAAAGATTCAAGTTCTTTATTTGAGAATTCTAGTTCCTCGTTTCTCGCTGTTAAATCTGCATTGAGAACGGCTATGGTTCGCTCGACCTGCCGAAGTTCTGTCAGATCGTAACACGACAAGAAGATCAGTCGTTCCCCACTGCTGGTCTCGACCATCGCGCCGGAGTAGGTGAAGACCTTTTCCCAACCCTGATCGGGCCGGCGGATGCGAAGTTCTAGGTTCTGCACAGTTTCACCTCGTTTAATCCGCCGCATCGGCCATTCGTCGAACTCGAGCATGCGGCTGCCGTCGGGGAGCCACAACTGGAATGTCATCGGTGTCTTTTCCAGCGGCTCAATGCCCTCGTCGGGGTGGGTAAAGCCATGCATCGCCCGTGCGGCTGGATTCCAATAGACGACCTGCTCGTCCTCGCTAGCAATTATAGCGCCTTCAGCAAAGTTCTCGATTGCCGAATTCCAGCGTGCTTCGCTGCGGCGCAGTGCCTCTTCGGCTTGGCGCAGTGCCGTAGAATCGAAGTAGTAGCATATGACGCCAGACTGACTGTCCGGTAGTGTTATCCGGTGCAGTTCCCACTCGTAGGATTCGACAATTCCAACATCATGCCTCGGATTGACAAAGCGGGGAGAGTAATACGGCTCGCCGGTTTTCAGCGTATAGCGGAAATGGCCTATGATCTCTTCCGCCACCTCGTCCTGCCAAAGGATGTGCATAGCCTCTGCAAAATTGCGACCGATTACCGGACGGACGTTACGGAAGGTCCCTTCCTGAGAGCCAATATTCATCAGCGAGATGCAGAACTGCGAATCTACGATGTAGATGCCGAATGGAGCTCGCTCAATCAGTTCCGCTAAAGTCTTGCGACTCTGGGCGATCTGCTCCTCGACGGCCTTGCGCCCTGTGAAATCGTAGTACGTGCAGATTAGTCTGTGTAGACTGCCCTGAGCGTCAAAAATAGGCTCGGCGCTGACGAGCAGCCATTTAAGTGTCGCGCTGACGGGCGACTTCACGGCGACTACTTGATTCCTTAGCGCCTTTCCCATCAGCGCAGCCTTGCGTACCGGATGCTCATTAACGTTCAGCAGCGCTCCACGCTCGTCGAATACCTGCCATTGTCCCCAATCTTGGTCGTTGACGTTCAGGATGTCAAAGTCCTCCGAGATCTCGAATATTCTCCTGAAAGCGTGGTTGATAATTTTGAAGGCGCCCTGTTCATCTATCAACGCCACCCCCGATTGGAGGTTCTCCGTCAGTGCCCTAAACTGCTCTTCGCTCTCACGTAGGGCTTCCTCAGCCAGCTTGCGTTCGGTGATGTCATGTACCATTCCTATTGACCGTATGATAGTGCCGGACTCGTTTCGGAAGTGCTCGCATTTTTCATGGACGATGCGGATCTCCCCGTCTGATTTTCTTACCACCCGGTGTTCTATCTCGTAAGAGTCCCTTCCCTCGCGCAGAGAACCAGAATATGCGGAATCAACTGCCGCGCGGTCATCGGGATGTACTCGATCGAGAAACGCTTCGTATGTCGCGCCGAACTCTTGCGGCTGCAAACCAAAGATCCGATAAACTTCATCCGACCAGGACAGATGGTTGCTCACGAGATCCAACTCCCAGCTTCCCAGATGCGCAATCTCCTGCGCCCTCTCCATTCGCATCTCGCTTTGGCGTAATCTATCCTCTACTCGTCTGCGCTCGCCGACCTCTTGCCTGAGTTGCTCATTTGTCCTGTTGAGATCGGCAGTGCGAGCAGTTACTCGTTCCTCCAATTCTCTATTTGCAGCTTCGAGCTCATCCTCTGCTCGTTTGCGGGCAACTGCAATACCAATCAGTGCACCCATATCCTCCAGGAAAGAGATCATTGCAAGTGTGAACTGATTAGGCCTGTGATCGTTAAGTTGTAGTATGCCGACAATTCGTTTGTCAGCGCGCAGTGGGATAAGCGCAACGGAATGGTAGCCTTCGTGTATGCATCTGTCCCGAGGATGAAGCCTTTCATCCGCGATTGGGTGGTCTGCCCTTGCACAAGACTCATTGGTCCAGCAACTTCCAGTTGGAGTAAAAATGGGATTTGTCGGATCGGTTTTCCCGGAAATAACCATGCCACATGTGCACTCCAGACAGACGTTTCCGTCCTTATCTACGCAAACACCGCCATCTTCGGCGCGAACAGCCAGTGTATTTTCGGCGAGTATAAATTCCTTGGAAAAACCGTCTTGCGAAAAATAAGGGAAGTCATCACCGCGTTGCAAGCGAATCCCTATAGCATCGAAACCTGTTTCCCTCTTGAGTGTTGTGATAATTTTGCTGATCGCGTCATCCATTGAAGCTGGATTATTAAGAATGCCAAGGATTTTAGTCGAAAGGGTCTGACGACGTTCCGCCTGCTTGAGATCGTCAATATCAGTGCAAGTGCCAAACCAATTGATGATTTTCCCAGTAGTGTCGAGTAGCGGAGCGCCACGAACCAACCACCAGCGATAAATACCATCTGCTCGTTGTAAACGTACCTCGAGCGAATAAGTGGCACCATGCTTCGTCGCGTTCTGCCAGGCATCCCACGCTCTCTGCTTATCATCGGGATGGAAGGGAATATTCCAGCCGTGACCGTAACTTTCCTCCAGCGTCAGCCCCGTGTATTCCACCCACTGTTGATTGAAAAAAATGTTCGAGCCGTCAGCACGGGTCGCCCAGACTATCTGCGGCACCGTCTCGGCCAATGTCCGAAATGCCTCTTCGCTTTCTTGCAACGCCATCTCCATGCCATTGCGCGAGATGATATCGCCGACGATTTCTGTTTCGGATTGCTGCGAGAGGTTTGCGGACCTCTTTGATTGCAGCTTTGAGGACGTATTTGCCTCAACATGAGATTCCTGAGATTTAGATTTTGATGTTTTAGAGGATGACTTCTTTGCTGCGGTATTTAGTTTCGGGGTTTTTTCCTTTATTTTCTTCATATGTTCATCTCTTTTTCTTCCGTCGACGGTCGAAGTCCTTGAAATATTGATATTTCAGCAATTAACTCCCAAGAATGATTCATTTTATCATTGTTTTACCATTTTTGAAAGGTTGTTTCGATAATTGCTTTCGGAATACAACAGTCCTGGCGAGACTACCAAGGTGATGTGTGGGACATGCTATACGTAACGTCAATCTTCTGTCGGAGAGTAAATATTAGTTGTTTATAATAATATTCTAATGCTATAAGATATATGTATGAAGAATACATATTCGCCTAAAGAGTTTGGGGCATTGATCGGTAGATCTGTTATCACCCTGCAGCGGTGGGACCGTGAGGGGATAATGAAGCCGGGACGGACGCCTACCGATCGCAGGTATTATACGCATGAACAATATCTGCAATACATAGGGCAGAAGGCCACAGAAAAGAAAGTCGTAACGTACTGCCGGGTGTCATCCCCGGGCCAGAAGAAAGACCTTGCATCACAGAAGGAAGCGGTTGAGCAGTTCTGTATCGCCTCCGGCCGTGCGGTTGCCGAACGGCTTGAAGATATCGGCAGCGGTCTCAACTATAAGAGGAAGGACTTCGTAAGCCTCATGGAGAAGGTAGAACGAGGCGAAGTCTCCGAGATTGTTATTGCACATAAAGACCGACTCGTGCGTTTCGGCTTTGAATGGTTTCAGAAGTTCAGTGCTGATCACGGTTGCGTCATTACCGTGATGAACGCTGAATCACTGTCGTCTGAAGAAGAGATGAGGAAGGACTTGCTGTCCATCATTCATTGTTTTTCGAGCCGTCTGTATGGGTTAAGGAAATATAAAAGGAAGCTGCACGACATGATAAATGAGAACGATCAAACGGCATAGCAGGGCGTTGAACAAAGGCAAGTGGGTTTCTTCTGAGCTACTGCAGTGGCTAGAATGTAATCTCAAGTTGTGCGCCAAGTACAACTGCATCCTGTATATTGCTTCTGCCGCCTGGCTTCATTATATACTGCATATCAGGCATAATGGACAGCCAGGGTGTGTTGGCTGGGGCAACGAAAGTTGGAAGTTTCCATTGAACTGTTAGCTGTGATATCCTCTCGTAGTCAGAGACTACGAGCATCCTGGTAGTTCAGGACACAGGTTCGTGCAGACACCCTTCGGTTTTTGCCCGATGAAGGATTCAACAGGAGTCGGGCAATACTGAGGCATTGAAGCGCTCTCAGGCTGTACCACACAGCAAACTGGTAGATATTCAGAAAATTAAGAGTCGAGTTGATGTCCCGCTCTATGGTAAAACCACACACTGGACAAGCAAAAGTTCGTACTGAGGGCGATAAGCCCTCTGCTATAACGTGTCCGCAACAAGAACAAGTCCTCGTAGTGCCCCGCTCATTGAATTTCCTGACCTCTTTGCAACGCAGTGCAGCTTTGTAAGAGAGGTATCCAACAAGTGTCATAATCGGGTTATTGTTCTGGACTTGCCGGTTGATGCGCTTGTCTATGAATTTGTAGCCTGTGTCAGCCAGTGTTTGGCTCTTATCCCAGTCCCCGACATGGAACCCAATCACATCCGGGTGGTCGGTCAGAATCCGGTTTGCAACCTTGTGAAGATAATGCTTGCTTTGCCCTTCAACCCTAGCATAGATCTTCCGTATTTTAGAGTCCAGTCGTCGCCGCTGCTTGGAACCACTATCCTTCTTGTCACGCCTGGATTTAAGCTGGTCAATCAGGATGTAGTGTTTAAGATTCAACTGCCGCAAAGGGTTGATGTCATATTCATGAATCGTTCCATCTGTTTTGATGCCAGTTAGCGCTGTTTTACAGCCCGGGTCGAAATACAGCAAGTGGACGGGCTCTCTTGTAAACGGATTGTACGCAATGGGAAGAGGGCAGAAGGATTCCGGAGACAATGCTGGCACCTGTCCCGCCATCTCCCTACTGACAGTCTCCGCATCTGCACAAGATACCTCATGCGTGAAGCTCGCGCTCCAAGCCTTGGATACTTTGTCATAGGCAATAGTGACTGTTTTGATAGTATCTGTTGCGTAATCAATCTTCGGAAGTTCAATCTCGATCCACTCAGCTTTGTTCTTGCCATGTGCGAGTCGCAGTGTGTTGCCGGCAATCTCAAAAGAAATACCCTGCTGGGGATATTTCTGCGTGAAGAAATACTTGTACGATTTGAATCGGGGCGGGCCAACTCCGCCATCTCCCTGCTTCTTTTTCGTAACGTACATACGCCACGCTCCGGTGAGCGACTTGACTACTTCCTGCAAGGTCTGTGAGCAAGGTTCTTTTAGCCGTGGACAGTCTTTCTTAAGCTCCGGCAGCATCTTTTTGAGAGCATAGTAGCCCACACGGTTGCGCTGTTTTTCATCGTTCAGAATGTTCCAGACATCCTTGCAGGTGTAAGACGTCTGCCACAGTAGATCTATGGCTGATTTTGCTGGCTGGATACACACTTTATGTGTTAGATACATGTCTTATCATACCATAGTGAACTTGTGTTCACCAAGCGAAAGAGGTACAGTGAAAACACGCTTTCATCTCGGGATTAAAATGCCCGAGGATTCCCGCGCACTATCCTAAATTTTCCACTTATTCCGATTGACGACCGCTTCTTTCATATAATCACCAATCCATTCCCGGATCGTCGGTGACAGATAGAAAGCGGGATAAAGAAGGTCTTCGCCGGGGTCAATCGTACCTTCCTCACGGGCAATAGACTCCAATTGAGTTCCAGGATATATGCGTATCCCAGCTTTTAGCATAACGAGATCAGGGGAAAGTGTGTCTACAAATTCTATACTCTGAGTTACGGTCTCCTGCGTTTCTCCGGGACCTCCGAACAGGAGAAAGCATCCGTACTTCATGCCGTTAGCTCGTGCGAGCCTCGCAGCTTTCCTGACATTGTTGAGAGTAAATCCTTTCCGAAGATTCCTGAGAATTAGTTCGTGACCCGATTCGTTGCCGAGGCTAATGAACCTGCAACCAGACCTCCCCATAAGTTCAAAGAGCTCTTCATCACAAAATGCAGGGTTTAGTATCGCCTGCCAGCTAATTTTAAGGTCTTGTTCAATAATCTCCTTGCAGAAGTCCTTTGCCTGAGTGAGGGGAAAGTTAAAGACATTGTCAACTACATAAAAACGCCGAATATGTTTTTCTTTGTTCAGTGACGTCATTTCACTTACGCATCGGTGCAGATCTCTTGAGCGACAATGTTTTCCTTCGAGTAATGGAGTTTGGTTTTGATAACCTAAAATTGACCAGCAAAGCGGGGTTTTGATAACCGAAAATTGACCACCCCGAGCATATCTCCTCATGATGAAGTGGGGCATAGTTTCCAAGTTGCCCCATTTTTATGCTGAGGAGGAAGGAGTGCTCAAGATGGATCAGTATGAATTGGTCAGGACGGGTCATCGGGTGTACGGACAAAACATCAGTGAGTTATCAAGATTGACGGGCCATTCTCGAAACACGATCAAGAAAGCCATACGCGGTGAGCCTTGGGGGTACAGGGAACGGAGCCATCAGCCGTTTCCCGCTCTTGGCGATTATATGGTAGCTATCGATAACTGGCTTAAGAGCGACAAAGACAAACCGAAGAAGCAGCAGCATACGGCACACCGGATATACAATCGGTTGGTGGATGAGCGTGACTATAAAGGAGGAGAGTCCACTGTCCGCCGCTATGTAAGACTTGCCAGGGTTATTTTGGGGATCGAGACACCGCGCGTCTTTATCCCATGCAATCCGGAAGCAGGGAAGGAAGCGGAAGTTGACTGGGGGACGGCGACGGCGATTATTGCCGGAGAAGAACTCCGGCTGAAGTTTTTCTGCATGCGCAGTAAGTATTCCGGCAAGCACTTCGTACGTTTCTATCTTTGTGAGAGACAACAGGCATTCCTTGATGCGCATATCCACGCGTTTTCCTTCTATGACGGTATATTCCCGGTCCTAATCTACGACAATTTGACGACAGCGGTACAGAAGGTGTTGCGAGGGCGTGATCGCATAGAGCAGTCTGGATTCAGCAAGTTCAAGGCCTACTACAGCTTTGAAGCCCGTTTTTGCAATCCCGACAGCGGTAATGAGAAAGGCGGCGTTGAAGGACTGGTCGGTTATGCACGGCGCAATTACATGGTCCCGATACCGGAGGCCGCCAGCCTGGAAGAGCTGAACGAGAAGATTCTTCGGCAGTGCGTTGCTTACGGTGATCACAAGATGGCTGGCCGGGATCTCACTGTGAACGAATTGTACGAAGAGGAGAAAGGGCATCTTCTGGTGCTTCCCGAAGCTGTGTTCAGTAATGTGCAGATATCAGTGGGCCAGGCCGACAAGTATGCCACGGTCATTGTGGATAAGAACCGGTATTCCGTACCAAGCCGTTATGCTGGGTTCAGAGTGAAGGTGCTGCTCCGCGCTGATCGGGTGGAGATCTTTACAGGCACGAAGAAGCTGGCAACGCATGAGCGTTTGTACGGTAACAACAAATGGGCTCTGAAGGCTGACCATTATCTTGAACTTATCCAGCAGAGGCCGCTGGCATTCAATAGTGCCCGGCCCATCCAGCAATGGCGGAAGAGCTGGCCGCAGTTCCTTCATCTTCTTTTGGAGCGTTTTTGCCGTTCCCAGGGTGAAACAAAAGGAATCAAAGACTTTATCACCGTTCTTATGTTCTATCGTGATTATGAGGCCGGCGAGATTGAAGCGGCAGTGGAACTGGCCATAGAGAACAACATCAGCACCAGCGACGGTGTGCATCATGTGCTCGCTTACACGGGTGACACCGCCAGACCTATACCCTCCTTGGCCTGCTGGCCAACGCTGCCACCTCCGGATTTGGCTGTCTATGCGCAGTTTGGAGGTGTTCAATGAAAGCCGGGGAGATGATGGAACTGCAGGCAAATCTCAAAGCTCTGAATCTATCGACCATGGCTCGCGACATGGAGGGGTTAGTTCGGCAGGCCCGGGAAACAGGTATCGGCTATGACGAGTTTCTCCTCAATCTGACCGTGGCCGAATTGCAGGCCAGATCAGAAAGCAGGTTGAACCGTCGCATCAGGGAGGCAAAGTTCCCCATTATCAAGCCACTGGAGACATTCGATCTTGCAGCAGTACCGGAACTGGACCTTCGGCTGTTCCGGGAACTTACCGCAGAAGGCTATATAAAGGAGTGCCGGAATGTCATCTTTCTTGGAAGAAGTGGCACTGGCAAGACGCATATGTCCACTGCCCTGGGGATCGAAGCCTGTAAAAACAACTTCCGTACCCGGTTTGTCACCTGTTACGGCCTGGTCAACGAACTGATCGAAGCAAGACAGCAGCGGACGCTACAGCGTCTTATCCAAAGGTATGTTCGCTACGATCTGCTCATTCTGGACGAACTGGGGTATATACCTTTTTGCAAGGAAGGAGCGGAACTGCTCTTTCAGGTCTTAGCTGAAAGACATGAAAAAGGGTCAGTGATGATCACAACCAATCTTGGGTTTGCCGACTGGACACAGGTATTTGGCGATCCGGTAATGACCGCCGCGCTGCTGGATCGGCTGACCCACAAAGCCCATATCATCAACTGCACCTGGGATAGTTATCGGCTGAAGCAGAGTCTTAAGGAAAAGAGAAAACACGGAGGCAAGGAGAAATAACTTATGGAAACCACAGTGTACAATCCTCAAAAAGGCAGACTTGAAACGGTTGAAGTCGCATTCACCAGAGACAATACGACCTGGTTCAGGCAATGCAGCAATGCCGACGATATCTCGATGATAACGGATCTCGACGGCGATATGCTGATCAGCGAGTCCGGGTACGCCTATCCACTCAGGGTTCCTGATACTTCGAGGGCTGATATCGGGTATGACCGGAAGAAAGCAAGCCAACTAAGACGCCTGTACGAATAAACGGCGGGATGATTACCCACTATCATCCCTGATTATCAACTAACTCAGGGTGATCAATATTCGGTGATCGCAGATGGTCAAATTTCGGTTGCTTTTTCGAGGAGTTGAGCAGTAAATACATTTCATATGGCATCCCCGTTTGCTTTGCACCGTGATGCAGCCGGGCAGCTCACCTGAGAATTCATGATAGGCCATTACATCGAAGTCGCTGTAAGCCGGCGCGGACCATTGATCATCGTCAGAAAGATATCGCAGCTCGTTAATTATAATCTGATCATCTTTTTTCCAGACCGCACCCGGAACCTTTTCAAACGTACCGTCCCGCATAGCATCAAGGAGCAGGGGTAATGCGGCTTCTCCCTCTCCATAGATACCGAAATCAGCACCCAAAAAGCGAAGACATCCAACCGGATGTATGTTAAATCCAGAGCCGCCTAAGATGACAGGGGCATTGCTTAGCCTGCGAATTTCAGAAACAACGTCTAGATGAGCAGGGAGGAAGAACACCGGATTATTCATATCCTGATTATCGATGTTGCGGAGCGACAGCCCAACGGCCTCAGGGCGAAAGTCACAGATAGTGACTCTCAAACTTTCTTTCCAGTCATCAAGAAACATAAAGTCGAGCACCACTACTTCATGGCCGAACCGCTTCAGAGATCCCGCTACAAAGGCAAGTCCAAGAGGGAACGGCGCAACAAGTCTCGTATTGCTGTTTTCGGATATGAGAAGGATTTTCATAAAAGTTTAGTTCCTTATTATTTTATTTAGAAATATAATTTCACGAAATGATTTTATGCGTGGTACGGTTCATTATGTCAAGATGGTGCGGGAATTTAGGACTTCGAGGGTATTCCCAAAAGCAGGGGCGAGTGACATGGTTTTTGCTTGTGGCGGGGCTTATTGGTCTCATTTTCTTAATATTCATTCTTTTGAAGTAACACTGAACGGAAGAGGAGCAAAAGGATCAAAAGAGGTCAGATTGATTTTTCGTTTTCCTTACTCGCTTGAAGGGTTTCCCAAAAAGCTATCCAATTAGGAACAATCACTATGGGATTGCATTTCTCATATATATGAGAAATGAGACAGCCTTCTTCATGGCTTTAGTCCCATATTAAGGCGTGTTAGAAGTGGACAGTCAGTGACATCCTCCCCTGATTGAAATCAGGGGCATCCCCTGAAGACAACTCAGGTTCCGCGCTTGGCGCTTTGCACTAGCAGACTGATTGCGGCTCATGTGGCAACTCCGGAGTGTCCTGAAGATGCTCACAAGTCTTGCCTTCCACGGTAGGTTCCCCATCCGTGGTACTTTGTCCCCGCGCCTGTAGAAGTTGACGATTCCAGGAGGACTCTGAAGCCGGGATGACCTCCGACTCGCACAGATGGCTTTCGCCACGCAGTGCCTTGTCCTCTCCACGTCTGACGAAGACCTGCCCGGCCTCCGGAGAGTGTGACCCCGCTCCCAGGGTAAGACTTGCAAATCCGAATGCTATGATTGTTACGATATTGGCCGCCACATGGTCACGACCGGCAGTAAGCCCGCATGCCGGACAGTGGTGGACCCTGTCTGAAAGTTCCTTCGGGACAGGTGCACCACAGGTGCAGGTCTGTGAGTTGCCGCCGTTCTCCGTCTGGTTTGGCTCCGCAATGTACCGCTTGTTACCAAGCTTGCTCTTGAGCAGGAGCTTTTGCTTGTGGATTGCCCGATCGGAAGCCACTTTCGCAAGCTTCCGGTTGCGGATCATAAAACCCACGGAATGCTCCTCTACAGCTACCTTGCGGTACCGATTCGAAATAACTGAAGCATTCTTCTTGTGGTGATGGTCCCTGATGCGCTCTATCTTGGTATGTATCTTGGCAACAACCTTGATCTGGGCCTTCAGCCGGTTGGAATAGGGGATGTCCTTGAGTGCTGAGATTGGCCGACCGGCAGCTTTCGCCAGTTCAACCTGATTCTTGTACCCAAGTTCTCTCGTTTCAAACTGCCTGGACAGTTTCTTTTGTGCAGACCGGAGTCCTCTGCGGTAATCGTACCAAGCTTTTGGCGGATCGTACTTGACGCCTTCGGAATCTGTCAGCAAGGCAGTCAGTCCGGTGTCTGCCCCAGCGTCAGGACGAAAGTCCGAAGAGGTAAGCATATCCAGAACATCTTTCTCCTGGGCCTCGGCTGTAACTACGCAGTGCCACCTGCCCTGCTTGAACTTGATCGTAACGGTCTTGGGTTTCCCCTTGACCTTGCGGTAGTCGAACAGCCGAAACTCTCCGAGGCCCGAAAGGTGCAGCTTGCCGTTTTTGATTTTTGCAGCAGGACCGTACTGCGGGAAGGTGATGCTGCGGTACTTCTTTCGCTCGATGAACTTGGGCGGGTGGACATCAGTCTTCCCTTCTTTGAGAGCTTCGAAGAACCGTTTATACCCTTCAGCAACTCTAACAGCCACATTCTGTCTGACCTGGCTGTGGACTTTAGAGAGTGCAGTGTCGTGCAGGACGTATTCGTGAATGGCTGTATACTGGTCTGCTTGGGTGAGATAGTGAATGTCCGTCACACCTTGCTGCTTAAGAAGCTTATTCGCTGTACGGTTGTCAGCGCGATCGGCAACCAGGTCATTGCGCAGTCGCCAGCAAGCGCCGACCCACATCCACAGCCGGTCAGCCTGTTTTGCGCTTACCTCCATGGGGAAATCAAACGCACGGGTGACTACAGTATGTTTGGGCCTCTTGGTGCGCTTAGCACGCGTATGTGTAGGTGTATCGTTAGATAACTCGCGCATCTTCCTATCTAAAAGCAATTCTGGACGTTTGTCAAGAATAAGAACTGTAATAACCAACAGCGGCGCTTTCATCCCGGCAATCAATTACCGGGAATTCCCGCTTTATGTCTTAAAGCCGCTATGTAGGTTTTTTCCGGCTATCACCAAATTCCAGGTACTGATAAAATCAATGGTTATGAGTAGCACCAATGCAGTAACTCCGGAATGGCTGCATCGATGACTTCGACATGCTATGCGTAAATTTATTGACTACAGTGTCAGATTCTTTTTGAAATATTCAATAGCTCTTATGGCAGATGCTGAAGAGTCAAGAGTTAGCTCAGAAATATTCGGGGTTGAGCGTATGCAATTCCTATTTCATATTCGGCAGTGTAAAGTGAAACGTCGCACCATGACCTACAGCACTTTCGGCCCAGACTTTGCCGCCGTGCCGAGCAATAATCCTCTGCACATTAGCAAGGCCGATACCTGTGCCTTCGAAATCCTTCTGGGTATGCAGACGTTGGAACACTCCGAAAAGCCTGTCCGCATATTTCATGTCGAACCCCACTCCATTATCACTGATGGAGCAGGTGAATATATCTCCTTCATCCTTGCACCCAATCCTAATCTCAGCCTGTGGACGAGTGCGTGTGAACTTAACGGCATTGGAGAGGAGATTAACCATTACAAGTCTCAAAAGTGTCCTGTCTCCGAGAACCTCAGGCAGTTCATCGATATCCCATTGTATTTTGCGCCCTTCCGACTCTTCCTGGATTTCCTGCACCACTCTTCTTACCAGTTCATTTAAATTGACCTTGGTCTTCTGTATCTCTGAACGTCCGAGACGTGAAAATTCCAGGAGATGGTCGATAAGAATACCCATTTTTTTTGTGGCGTCGAATATCAGATTTGCGTAATTGCGAGTTTTTTCATCCGGGTGATCCACTAATTTCTTCAACAACAATTCCGAAAAGCCTGAAACATGCCTTAGAGGCGCTCGAAGATCGTGAGAAACCGAGTAGTTGAAGGCTTCGAGTTCCTTAATAGCTACTTCCAGATCAGCTGTGCGCTCAGCCACACGTTGTTCCAATTCCGCGTTCAACTGCGCCAGTGCTTCTTCTGCCTCACGTCGTTTTTCCTCTGCGGATATAGCATCCAGGGCAAACGCGATGTTATCCGTGATCGAAAGCAACAGAGAAATCTCTTCATCCGCAAAATAACTTGGCTTATCTGAATATATTGTAAGTGCGCCGATGACGTCTCCTTCGGTGCGCAACGGAAAAGCAGAAGAGGAACGTATTCCATGGGCGTGTGCCCTTTCCCGCCAAGGCAGCATGTTTGGATCTTCTTCGAAGTCGGAATTGATAATATGACGGCCTTCGGTAATTGCCCTGCCTGTGGGACCCCTGCCTTCAGGCTTGTCTGCAGCAATAATCCTGATGCCTTCAAGATAGGATGTTTCTCCGCAACTCTCCTCTTGCCTGACTTCCCGGCTTGTTGCATCTACTATACCTATCCAGGCAAGTTTGAAGCCGCCTGTTTCAACTATGATCCTGCAAACTTCGCCAAGTAATTGCTGCCTGTCACGGTGCCTGACAATAGCCTCGTTGATTTCCGCAACAAAGGTATAGAAGCGAGTCCGCTGAATAACCTTCCGTTCCAATGTATCATTAAGCTGGCGCAGCGCTTCCTCTGCTCGCTTGTGCTCGGTGATGTCTTCGCTAAAGATGACGATACCGGCAACATCGCCAGCTGCATCGTACCACGGCCGAACTTCCCACCGTAGCCATTGTACCGAACCGTCAGCCCTGTCAAACCGAGCGTTATCGTCGCTTACTACCTCTCCAGCCAGCGCACGGCGATGGATTGCCTTCCAATACTCCGGAATTTCCGGAAACACCTCGTAGTGCGACACTCCGCGCAATTCTCGATTTTCAAGATTGTAGTCTCTCAGCCATCGTCGACTTACGCGCAAATAGCGCATTTCACGGTCAAACATAGCCAACGCAGCCGGTGCGTGCTCTATGAAAAGCCGCATCTGTTCTTCACTTTGTTTACGCACGGATACTTCCCGTAGCAATTCGATCTCTGCCTTTCTACGCTCTGTGATGTCTACCGCGTAAATTCGTACAGCATTGAACTGCGGGGTTAGATAAAGCCTCTCGCTGAAAACCTTGCCTCTTAGGGTAAGCTCGCGGTCATGAGAGAGTTCCTCATCCTTGTCAAGGTCTCTTAAAATACTGTCAATGTCGTGTGGAAGAAAAGCGGTGACATCATCCTTGTCCATCCCGAGGCTTGCGAGCACCGTCTTTGCCGCAGCATTACAGAATAGTACGACACCGGAGGCATCTACCTCGATAACTGGATTCGGATTGAGTTGAGGAAACGAGGCCAGACGCTGCGTGAGGTCTTCGGCCAGCCTGCGCTGGGTGACCTCGGCTTGCAGTTCCGCACCCCCCCGTGTAATTTCGGCTGTCTGCTGTATCACTTTTTCTTCCAGCGCATCCCGCGTCTGATTCAGCGCTTCATAATGTTCTTTTGAAGTCGTCAACTCCGAGGTGCGTGTCTTTATCGAATCCTCTAACTTCTCTGTGCGCCGGTCCTCTGCGTGTTTGCGCCTGGTAATATCGATTATTGCTGTTCTGTAGACAGTTTCACCGTCACCACCCTTTGCAAAGACGGACTCTAAACGGACCCAAAGATGGCTTCCGTCCCCTTTCAGCATCCTCACTTCACATTCCTGATGCTCGCGTGTTTCCATAAGCCGCTTATTGCAAAAGTAATACATGTCCTGATCTTCCCCAGTAATGAACTGCGTGAACGGTTGTCTGACTAAAGAGCTTCTCTCTTGACTCAGCAAGGAAACAGCAGTGAGGTTGGCCTCCAGGATTATTCCATTCTCATTAAGGGTGACATACCCGACGGGAGCCTTGTCATAAAGGTCAAAATACTTTTCGCGAGATTCTTGGAGCTCCTGCTGCGCACGGTGAAGCTCGTCAATTTGCATTTCAAGCTCGATTTGGTGCACCCGCAGTTCGTGGACTACTCTCTGCACATCGGCTGGCCTAATTTTGTCGGGTGCCCCAGGCTGTTTTAACAGCAACTCTTCAGCTCTCCGGCGTATGTCTGAAATTATGTCCGACATTTCCCACTCCCATTTTTGCTGTTACAGACTTGTTAGCAGTTCCTATAACAAGCACCTAAGGCAATATCTCGCCAGCATATTGATCCCTTCGCGCTAATTATATCAGATTCTGATAAGGACATATGCATATAACAAGAATTATCTGAGCACTGGTAACCCAACGAGTATTTAGACAAGAATAATTGCGGAGATCCGGAATTCATCCAATATCAGTAAGTGGAAATCCGATTTTGTTTGATAGATTTTTTCACGCTAATTATCGCATTCATGACCTAACCGCACTGGACGTTATCCATATCGATTAAGCCAGCAGCGTCGATATGACTGCATCAAAAACTTCGACATGAACATTACAGATTCGATAGTGGCCCAGATGCGCGGGTTAGAAGCGGTAATTGTTACTGTGGCGAAATGTCTGCAGCGCGGAGTAGTCGTTGTACATCGCTTTTTTTATTTTTTTTCACGTCCATACGCTGGAGATCTTCAAGTGTTAAGACAAGAGGGTCATTACCTCCCCAAACACTGCCAACTCAGTTACTAACCTGCGGCCCGATGATCCTACGTCTGATAGTGCCTCCACTACTGCCTCAGTTTTTATGTAAGACTCCTTGTCGTATACGCTTCACAATAGTTCCAATAAAAATTTGAGGGCACTGGTAGCAGTAGTTCAGTTTCCGCTTATTTAATTAGCGCTCAGAACAAACTGTGAACCTAGCGCCGACAGAACGCAAACTCGTTAACTTTGATAGTCGCCATTCATAGACTGCTTTGTCGTAATCTGCAAGTGCCGTCGCTCCAGCTCTAGTAAGGTGTGCCACTTTATTCGCGTCACCATCCAACTCCACAAGTGGCTGTGCCGATGACTCATTCATATATGTTATAAGATACATGGCATGGTCACCGGTGATGCCAGTAAATGTGGCCGCAGTCTCTACGGAGGATCCTCCAGCAATGCGCCTGAGGATCTCCGCTCTGTTTGGACCAAGCAAAGCCCCATCTGCCACTTCGAACAATACGCACCCTCCCTTTCCATTCCCGGTTGCCATTTGGTCCATGTGAACCTCCGTATCGCATCATCAAATATAACGCGTGCCAATAAAGTCACTCTCGCGGCCACAGTTGACATATTGCACTTTGCATGCCAACCCCCATAAAGGTACGTAAATGAACTAATCATTAGATTTATTCAGCATATATAAACATTAAATATACTTCACATTTGTATCAGTATGCACCTTATTGTAACAATGTGGGACACTTGCCATATATTAGCCTTAGATTGCAAATCGAACAAGCAAGTAACCCTTGCAAGCGTGAGCATGTTCCAGTGCTTCAACTGATACAAGGGATAACGACAGGGTGAAGTGTAGGCTACGCTTGGCACAGTACAATTGGACGTAAAGTAATTAACTTGCAAAGCAGCTTATGCTATGCTTGTCAATTACTTATTCTGCTATGTTTGCGAATGTGATCGACCTCAGTCCGCATCTGCCATTGAATGCATGATTGGAGGCTTCTGATCAACCTATCAGCTGCTTTGTTGCCAGAGATGAGAAAATCAATAACTTCGATATCCTGAGTTACTTGATACCAATCCAATGCATCCCAGGAAGCGAGACATGGTGTATCAAATGCATACTCTGATTGGGGGTTGTGGCCAGATCCGGTATGCATGTCGACATACAATTTAAGAGCAGTGATCAAGGCGCTAATTTTTTTAACTTCCGGCACGGTCTTGTCTTTCATAATGATCCAATCATACAGAGCATCTCAGATCTGTCTTCTCTATCTTAACTGTTGAGAATTTATATTCTGGGGTACCCGTTATCGGGTCTTTGTGACTCGACGTCAGGATGTTTGTAAGTGCATTTTGATGGTGGAAGGCAAGAAATACAAATCCATGTTGAGATCGATCCGTAACTTTTGTTTTCACCATGATCTTACCACGGCGTGAGCTAATATCGACCATCTCTCCGTCATTGACGCCGAGACGCTCAGCATCGGCCGGATTTATTTCTAGCAACTCTTCGGGGAAGAGTTCCGCGATGCCAGCAGCACGCCTCGTCATCGAGCCATTATTGTAGTGTTCACGCCGCCTCCCAGTTATGAGGATAAGAGGATATTCTTCATCGGGCACCTCACCTGGGCCTTTGTATTGCAGTGGAACAAACCTCGCCTTGCCGCCCGGCCGCGAGAATATTTCCTGATAAAGTGTGGTTGTACCAGGATGGTCTTTTGTCGGACATGGCCACTGGATGCCTCCATTATCGAGCCTGTCATAAGAAATGCCACCGTAGATGGGCGTCAAGCTAGCGATTTCATCCATGATCTTCGATGGATGGCGGTATGACATGGGATATCCCATTCGGGTCGAAAGCTCACATATAACCTGCCATTCTGCCATGCCTGAAAGAGGTTCGATCGCTTTGCGAACTCTTTGTATGCGGCGCTCGCCGTTGGTGAAAGTCCCGTCTTTTTCGGCGAAGCTGGCACCTGGCAGGATTACATGGGCAAAGCGGGTCGTCTCGGTGTGAAAAATATCTTGGACGACTAGAAATTCCAGAGATTCGAGGGCTTTGCGGACGTGATGAATGTCTGCATCGGTATGCGCCTGATCTTCACCTAATATGAAAAGTCCCTTGAACTCGCCATGACTCGCTTTGTCGAGCATCTCACATGACTTCAGTCCAATCTCGGACGAAAGCTTAAGGCCCCAAGCCTTCTCGAATTTTTCGCGCACCTCATTGTTCGTGACCGACTGGTAGCCAGGGAATGTTGCCGGCATGGGCCCCATATCAGTTGCTCCCTGAACATTATTCTGTCCGCGCAGGGCCATGATGCCAGTAGAGGGGCGTCCAATATGACCGCAGCTGAGGGCGAGGTTGGCAATGGCAATGGCATTCTCGGTGCCGTTTCGGTGCTCTGTAACACCAAGACCGTACAAGATCATCGCACGCTCCGCTTTAGCATACATACGTGCGGCCGCAACGAGGCGGTCAGGCGAGACGCCCGTGATGCCTTCTACAATTTCAGGTGTATAATCTTTGACGGCATCCCTGAGATCGTCGAGCCCTTCGGTCCGGCTCTCAATGAATTCTTTATTATGCCATCCCTCTTTGAGTATCACATGGACCAAACCGTTCAACAGGGCCACGTTTGTTCCTGGTTTCAGATTCAGCCAGATATCTGCTTTCCTGACAAGCTCGATTTTGCGCGGATCTCCCACGATCATCTTGGCACCCCGCCGAAGCGCCTTGTTTACATGCAGAGATACGATAGGATGGCCTTCTGTTGTATTGGAGCCAAATACAAAGAGAACGTCAGCTCCGGCTATCTGATTAAAGGAATTGCTTGCTGCCCCAGCTCCCAGCGAGGTGGCCAGCCCGGCCACCGTTGGAGCATGTCAGACCCGAGCGCAGTTATCGACATTGTTGCTGCCGAGAACCGCGCGGACCCACTTGGACATGAGATAATTTTCTTCATTGGTACAGCGTGACGACGAGAAGCCTCCAACTGATTGCGGGCCGTAGCGTTCCTTCAAATCAGTAAATTTCTGTGAAATGAGCGCGAGTGCCTCATCCCAAGACGCCGGTCTGAAGTCGTTGCCTTCTCTGATTAGTGGCGTTGTGATACGGTCTTTGTGGTGGATGAACTCGTAGCCAAAACGGCCTTTGATGCAGAGATTGCCTTCGTTTACAGGTGCGTTGTAATCGGAGGTTACCCGTATTACCTTGCCGTCCTTCACGTTGAGATAGAAATTGCATCCGGTACCGCAATAGGTGCATGTTGTCTTGACCTTCTTAACTCCATGAGTTCGGCCTTTACCCAGAGATGGCCTTTCTACAAGAGCACCGACGGGACAGGTGGATATACACTGTCCGCAGAAAACGCAGTTATCGGGGTTTTTGGGTACACGGAAAGCGGTGTCAGGGATAGTCGTAAAACCCCTTCCGACCAGGTCGATAGTTCCTTTTGTCACCACCTCATGGCAGATTCTGACGCACCGTCCGCAGAGGATGCATTTGTTTGGATCGAAATAGACCAGAGGGTTATCGTCGTGGATCGGCAGGTTTCTGCGGGTGCCAGGAATAGAATCAGGCTTAACTTCATAGAAATAGGCGAGGTCCTGAAGGTCACAGTCGCCTGCTTTTTCGCATAGCATGCAATCATTGGGGTGATCGGAAAGGATGAGTGAAAGGACGGATCGGCGTAGAGACGTCAGTGTTTCGCTCTCGGTTGTGACCTCCATCCCCTCGGTAGCTGGAGTCGTGCAGGCAGTGATAGGTCTTGGGACACCCTTAACCTCAATAACACAGAGTCGGCATCCCCCGTAGGGCTCCAATCGCTCATCATAACAGAGAGTTGGAATGTATATACCGGCTTCCTTGCAGACTTCGAGAACAGTTTTACCTTCATCGGTGCTGATCACGTTGCCATTGATTGTTATCTTCATTTGCAGCCCTCCGCAAATCTCGCGGTTGTAGCCGATTGAGATGGTCAGGATGCTACATCGCGGGTGTACTTTAAAGCAAACAGAAAACCGGATTCCGAATGCGTTAAGTCAATATTAGCATAACGCATTATAATTTTCCAACGGTTATGGAATCGGCAGTCTCCCTGTGACAACAGGCGCCTGTGATTCTTGACCGCCTCGCCTGCACAGTGATAAGATTTGCGTGGAAATTATTTCGACTTTGGCTGACAAAGATTGACCCTCTTTTCGTTCAATCTTTCATGATCAGCTCCGGGGAGGATCCTCGTATGTTTGACAGACCCAGTACATTCGCTATTCGTACCAAGATATGGATTGAAGACGATACCGGGAAGGTTATTTTCGGTGCAGGAAGATTCCGCATTCTTAAAGCAGTTGCGGAGCATGGGTCTCTTTCAGCGGCCGCCAAAACCCTTGGGATGAGCTATAGGGCTGTGTGGGGGAAGATCCGAGCTACAGAGGATCGTCTGGGTCAACAATTGTTGCGCAAACAAAGTGGAGGAATTAGCGGAGGCGGCTCGGAACTTACGCCCTTCGCAGATAACCTTCTAAAGAGCTACCATAAGCTTCAGAGCATGACAAGGGCAAAGGCTGACGGTTTTTTCCGTGATGTTTTTGAAAGTAAATTAGCCGAGAAAACAGTGCGCAGGAGACACATACGATAAGAGTAGTGGTCTTATGCTCTGGTATAAAAAGTCTGCCGTTAAGAGCCCGACTTGGCTATAATTTGACTGTAACGGTTCTCCCCGAGTCTATTAACCGTGTTTTACTAACGCGCTCAGTTTTATTTAAGCCTTATGAGCAGTATCAGGTGCAACCGGCAGGCTGTGGCGTCCCTGCATACTTGCAGATGCGCCGCGCAGGTGTTTCAGGGAACAATTAATACAGCATCTTTATCGAATATAAAAATCGTTCTGCCCGTTTTTCGTGTAGTCCGCGCAGCTATGGTTTTCTGGAACTCAAGCTTTCACATAGAACCCCAGACTTCTTGATAAGCTCAGAAAACTATTTTTTGCATCGCAAAGATTTATGTCACGCCCAGTTTACGGCACCGACCGATCAGTCCTCAGGTGCGTCCCTTACCCAATGTTGTTGACACCAGGTACTGCCGTGGCTATCCTTCAGATAGGACAGAGGATATTCTCGAGGAGAGAAATTCACCAGAGGGAGAAACGCAGCGACGGCGTCTTTATATGGAGGTCAAATATGAGATTGCTTCAAACAATTGTTGTGATTGCAAGTCTGTTGTTCTCAATAGCCGCGAGCGCTGAAAATAAGCAGGCTCCCAAGGCGATGAATAAAATGGAGCCGTTACCGCAAGATCTGGAAATTCAGCTGGCGCTGAGTGCGCTGCCGCCGCACCTCAGAGACAATGCAACCGTATATGTTTTAAATCCTGACAAGGGCTTTGAAGTGGCCCGTAAGGGTACCAATGGATTCCACGCCTTTGTTGCTCGAACCGGTGATGATACGTTCAGGGGGGCCTGGCCCTTAACGGCATACAGAGACGATATTCTCTACCCGATTTCCTTTGACAGCGCAGGCGCCAAGGCGCAGATGCAGATCTTCTTTGACGCGGCGGAGATGCAGGCTAAAGGTACTTCCCCCGGCGAACTGAAGAAAATCATGCAAGACCGCTTCAAAGCAGGATACTATAAAGCGCCGGAACGAGCCGGTGTCTCATACATGCTGTCTCCAGTGCTAAGAACGTACTTCAATCCGGAAGAAAGCGACGGTGTCATCACTCTTAACATACCTCACATCATGTACTACGCCCCCAATATATCGAATGAAGACATAGGGGGCGGGCCACTTGGTGGCATGTATCCCTTTGTTATAATGCCAGGCCCCTTTGGATACATGATCCAGCGTTTCGGCCTGACGGAAAGAGCAGTTATTGATAAGGAGTATGAAGAGATGCTTGCAAGACTTTGCAAAATCAAAGATGTGTGGTGCTTGCCGAAAGAGAAAGGGCAATATTGAGAAAGAAGGAGGAATGGAGTGGCGCTGTTCCGTCACCTTCCATGCAATCCTTGGAGTTTGACTTTCTAATGAATATCTTTTGATTTGGCAAATTTAAAAAAGGAGGAGAAAATTATGCCAGACATTCTTCACAGAGTCGGCATTAAATCCACACCCCAAAAGGTGTTTAAGGCCCTGTCCACTATTGATGGGCTTTCTCATTGGTGGATCGTAGGTACTAAAGGAAACGCCGACAAAGGCGGAATTATTGATTTCGTGTTCGCCGACATGAGAGTTGTGGAGTCAAAGCCCAACAAATTAGTGAAATGGAAATGCGTGAAAGGACCTAAAGACTGGCTGGGTACAGACTTAACCTTTGAATTGAAAGCCAAGAAGGATCAGACTTTTGTCCTATTCACGCACGCCAACTGGAAAAAGCCTGATGAATTTATGCGCCATTGCAGCACCAAGTGGGCTACGTTCCTTTTAAGTTTAAAAGATTGGTTAGAGAGGGAAGAAGGCCGTCCTGCCCCGTATGATGCCAAAATAAGTGTTGGTGATTAGCGATCAATAAAGGACAAAAAAGAGGAAGAAAATCGTTCATCAAACTTTGTTAGAGAAATGATCGCTGAAAGGTATCTAGAAGAGGAGCGGAATCAAAAGGGCCGAGGAGTTGGGGAAGATAATCTTCAAATTGTGACCGGCTTTATGAGACTGTCTAACGATCGGATGCATCCGACCTGTTACACTCACAGCTGATTGGGTATTAGTTGATTGATAAATGTGAGATCCTCGGTATTATATAATAGCTTGTTAGTCGAACAGAAACGGGAGCATGTGCGCACATGGGCATAATGCCGCTCAATAAAGCATTCACACTGATAGAATCTGGTCCAGTTGTTCTTGTTACGACAAGTGATGGAAAGAAAGACAATATAATGACGATCTCGTGGACCATGGTGATGGACTTTACGCCGATCTTTGCCATAACCACTGGGCCCTGGAACTACTCATATACTGCACTTCAGAAATCGAAGGAATGTGTAATTTCAATCCCCACTGTTGACCTGCTTGATAAGGTCGTTGGTGTGGGAACATGTTCCGGTGCCGACACGGACAAATTTGAAAAGTTTGGGCTAACTCCCGTGAAGGGAAAGTATGTTAGGTCGCCATTGATTAAGGAATGCCTGGCTAATGTCGAATGTAAAGTGAGAGATATCGTCCAAAAGCACAATATCGTTGTCCTCGAAGGTGTCGCTGCGTACTTTGACAGTTCACGAAAAGAGAAGCGAACCGTTCATGCAATTGGCGATGGAACTTTTATAGTAGATGGGCGTAGGTTGAACCGAAAGAAAATGATGGCAACAAAGATTCCACCTGGACTCTAATTCCTTACTGAATTGGGGGATTCTTTGGGGCGATTAGTTGTAATCGTTGATTTCGCTTACAGTCTCTAAAGAGAGCAGCGGGCTCTTAACGTTTGGTGCTCACAGAATTAAAAGATTACTCTGCATGGCGAAGATGCTTTGATTCTATCGGTAATTGTTAAAAGTCTGGTACTCGCTGCACCAAAGGAGTACCGCCGAAAATAATAGGTGAGAGTGGATCATACCTTGGGGATAGAAGATGAACAAAGCACAGTAGTCATGCATACTTAAGGACTATTGTCTGTAAGCTGTTCGCTACGTCCTCACAAGCATTTGCAGCTTTTTCGATATATTCGTAAACATCCTTCCACTTGATAATCTCCATGGGGTCTTTATTCTCGGCGAAGAGTTTTCCCAAAGCATCCCGGTAGAGTCTGTCGACCCTGTTTTCTAGGCTATGGATCTCGATGCAGTACTCCTCCACGAATGAATATTTCTTGTCCCTGAGAGCTATGAGCGCCTTGCTCATAACTTCACATGTCTTCAGGATATCGTTAGCCATAGCAATGGCTTCTTTCGTAGGAACGGACAGCCTAAATATAATGAGCTTATTTACGGTTGCCCATATCATATCTACGACATCGTCAACCTTGATAGCCAGGGAATGAAGGTCTTCGTGTTCGATGGGCGGGCTGAAGGTCTTATTGAGCTTCTTGATTATATCGCGAGTCATCATATCGCCCTCTTTTTCACACTTTCTTATCTCCCTTGAGATCATCTCGAGATTATCCATGTCCTGAAAGACAGCCACCAGGAGCGAAGCGGCCTTAATTACGTTGTGGGATGCATTGTCGAATAGATCAAATAAAACGATTGATTTAGGGGAAAATATTTTCATTACTTACCGCCCCATAGATTAATAGATGCTCAGAGCGGTTGTCAACAATTTAACCGTAGTGGTAACTAATGCGTTTACGGAATTGCAAAGGCATTTCTTCACTTCTCAGCTATTATTATTTGCATACTGACCTGGCGCCACTATATGGATACAGAAAAAAGTGAGACATGCATTAACTGCTCAGAGAGGCAACACTATGAAGCATCCTGAAAGCTCTCCAGCTTTCGACATGCTAATCATGGGAGGGGTGTCTCAAAAGTAAAGGGGATAATGTCACCTGTCCCAACACATCGAACACGAGATAGATAAAGCGCCGTTCAGCAGGGTATCAACACCAATTTGGAACCAGTATGACTGCATATAATGATCCTTAGAGGAAGGTAATACAAGTAGGCATTATTGCAAGCGGCTTTCTGCCTTCACAAAAAAGGGTTATTATCGCACCCCGAGTAGTTACCCACTAATCAAGCAAGCAATTTTTTTACCTGCTTGATTAGCCCGTTAAGATCAGAGCTTTTTACAATAAAGGCGTTTGTTCCATGTTTCCAATCAGCAAGTTCGGGCCGATAATCAAATCCCGTATAAGTTATCACTGGCAACATGTGTCTCCGTTCTTTTATTTTATGCAATAGGCCGAGCGTATCAGTACCTGGCATCTGAACGTCCATTATTATCAAATCGGGATTCCCTTGTTCCAACTTATTGATTGCGTCTTGTCCTGTTTGGGCAGTGAACGCATCGAACCCTTCATCCCGAAGACTTATCGATAGCAATTCCAAGGCATATTCCTCATCATCAATCACCAAAATCTTCTTAGAGGTATGCTCTTTCATGTAGGTTTCCCATACTACTCATTCGCGGCCGCTTATCGTGAAAAAAGGAGATCGGGTCAACCGACCTCTCCAATATGTGCAAATGCATTTATTCGTTACAGTTTGCAAGAACTCCTTATAGCACCTTGTTGTAGGTGGCGTATCCCTTGAGTTTCTTTGCTATCTGGATCCCGAAATCTTCACATAAGGTACCGTCAATACATGCATCAGCATCTTTCTTGTTTCAATAGACGGTAAATTCATCCTTGCCCTTTTTTAGTTTGACTGCCCAAGCATTCTTTTCCTGATCGAAGCTCATCATTGGTACAAATCCATTCTTAGTAATATCGGGATACATATCCAAAAGCTTATTCTCCAGCGCGACTTGTGAATAACCCATAGTACCTCCTCAGTGTGCTGATTGCATAATATTTCCCAGAATAGTCATTCTGGGATGCCAGCTTCCTACCAGATCTTACTGTCGGAGACGGCTTATAGGGTACACTACCTTTGCAGTAGGAACTTTATGTGTCTCTTTTACAGAATGCCCTTACCATTGACTAGTCATGCATAGAATACTTTTTAAGAGTAATGCTCCATATAAGAATTTACCTCTTTTTCTTGTCCGATATGACCTGATTTATGCGTAGGGATTTCCCTTACATGGTGAGATAAGATTCAATTGACTGAACGACGCGATAATAGTCGGCAGACTTTTGTGCGGCTGTTGCGCTGCCTGCTTATTTCTTGACTTCGACTATCTAGATGAAATTAATATCGATATTGTCCCGATATGCATCACATTTTACAGAAGCAAGACACCTTGAGTTTCAAAGTAGGAACAAGACTAACACAACCGGATAGGCCAACCTCATAGGTCATTTTGTTGCAATTATTTTCTTTATCGTCGCTTTCAGGTTTACCATATCAGAAGATTTCACTACATATGCATCTGAGGCCCAGACTGAAAAATCGTCGCTGTAGTCATACGCAATAAGCATGATTACCGGGGTCTGAGGTTTTTCCAATTCATGGTGCTAGCAGAATCGATTGTTATCGATAGCACCCAGTCAACTGCTCCGGTATGGCTGCCTCGATGGTTACGACATGCTATACGTAACATAACCTGCTTTTTCTTATGTTTTCAGTTGGTTAGTACTGGTTTCTGTAGCCCTCTTTTAGTTAATGTAGCGACATTTTCGCTTATTGGCAAGGTTCTCTGCAAGACAACGTTGATGGCCTTATAGTAATCTCGTTGCACTTTGATATTGGACACTCTGCAGTAGCACTGGGTTGTAGTAATCCTGCTGTGGCCCAGCAGATCCTGAATGGTGGCAAGATCGGCATCGGCATTCAAAAGCTGAGTGGCCATCGTGTGTCTCAAATGGTGACAGCATACATTTATCTCTGCCTTCCGTGCATAGTATTCGATTCTCTTTTGGATTCCGCGAACTGATATCGGCATTCCAGTCAATGGCCCCTTTTGTACTAAGAACACCTTTTTTTGCTTCGACAATCTTCGCTTCTTCATATACTGCTCTAAGGCAGTCTGGGCATCATCGCTCAGATAAACAACCCTGCCTTTGTTGCCTTTCCCGCTGAACACATAGAGCTGCCGGCTACGGGAATCTATGGCATCCACCGTCAGCAGTGCAACCTCCTGGACACGCAAGCCGCATCTCAGCATAAGTATGAATATGGCTCGATCTCTGATATCGGTGATTTCACTGAAGAGCGCTTGCAGTTGTTCATCTCTGAGATGTTTGGGCAGTGGTCGCGGTAGCCGCAGCCTATACTTCTTCTTTACTGGATTGATAAGAGGCATTCTCTCGTCTTCGATCAGATAATCGTAAAAGGCATGGATGCAGCCGAAGTGACAGTTGATCGTCTTTGCCTTTTTTCTGTTTCGCAAGAGATGCTCCATGTACGAATCGGTTTGCTTTGTGGTTACCGATTCAAGAGGAACACGCAGCCAGCCATTGAAGTGATCAAGGATATTGAGGTAATTCTTAACGGTGTTGGCCGAGCAGTTCCTTCGTTTTAAGAATCTTCTATACCTGGCAATCAGATCAGTAGACTCCATGAATGCCTCCATGCTCGATGATGTGCATGGCCCGGAAATACTCTTCTGCGCGGCTTTTATCGGTCAGGCGTGCATACCGCCGCGTTATCTCTATGTTGCGATGTCCCAGAAGCAGCTGCAGACATTCCAGGCGCATGCCGGCATTGAGCAGTTCACTTGCAAAGGTATGCCGAAGGCTGTGGATTGTGTAGCCTTTGTGTTGGAGTCCTGTTTGTCGCAAATATTGTGCAAAGATATTCCAAGCCGAACTGTAGCACAACTTTCCCCTAACCCCATAAAAGAGGTATCCCTTCGTCCTATCTCTTTCCTTAAGCCAGATCTGCAAGGCCATCAGCGCATCGTCGCTGAGATACACCACTCGCCCAAGGCAGTTTTTCTCCCCTTCATAGATATGTATCTTTCGATCACGCAAATCAATGTCATTCATAGTCAGGCTAAGGACTTCTCCGATTCTCATGCCTGTTCTTAATAGTATTAGGACCAGAGCGCGATCTCTTGGGTCTTCAATGGCACCGAGAATCTTCCTGACATCATCAGGGGCGATTGCTCTCGGTAAAAAATCGGGCTCTCGCAGTTTGATCTTTCTCTTGAGAATATTTGCATCGATAATGTCTTGTTCGATCAGATACCTTAGGAATGCATAGATATGCTTGAGGCGTGTTATGACCGTAGTGACTTTGAGGCCCCGGTCTTGCAGGTGCTCGATATATGCTTCCACATCGTCACGGACAATCTCTTGCAGTTGCCTCTTCCTTAAGGTGCTACAGAAAGACAGAAAATCACTCACCGCTGCGAAGCTGCCCCTAAGAGTGTTGGGCTTATGATTCATTCTCCACTTGTAACTCATGTAGTCTTTAAAATGCTTTCCTCCCGGTAACCACATCTGATGAATCCTCTGAACAAGGCGATCGATATAAGATCTTACGGTGGGCTGATTTGTTGCTTCGATGTTCTTAGTAAATACGCTTGGACTGGAACTTGGCTTGGTCATTGCTCCTCCTTTTTCTCATTGAAAAAGCAGGCTTAATAATGACCCTCAGCAATGCAGAGAATCAATTCATTTTGTTACGTATAGCGACATGCAAGCAATAGAACTATTTTGGCTTAGTCTTGAAACGACCCTCGATGATTACCTAAGCTTGAATCTATTCACGATACTGTTTTTTAAAGAGTACTGTGAGCTGTCACAAGCCCCTCAAAATGACCATATATTATTAATGTGAATGGTGTCTACAAAAGTGATGATTTAGAAACAGCTGCGTGAGTGATGTGATTTGCTTGATTTACGGGCAACTCTCCACCCCCAAAAGATCGTCGATCTCCGGAAGAAACGCGCCAATAAAAAAGTGCACAACGATTAAGTTCTCACTACGCCCTTTTAGTACGGAGTTAGTGCAGGGCATTTAAGGGGTCATAATTAAGCTGATACAGCAAGGAAATATTGGTGCCGAAGGCGGGACTCGAACCCGCATAGGTTTCCCCACACGCCCCTCAAACGTGCGTGTCTACCAGTTCCACCACTTCGGCATAAATTAGTAGACTTCAATAATAGCAGTAATCGCAACAGGTTTTCAAGTGTTATCACGTGCCACGCAAAGGCATTTCTAATATATGGCATGGGCGACATCCCGTGGCAAAGTTCAGCCACAGTGAATCAAGAGGTTTTACGATCCGGGTATGCCCTGAATTTGTGCAATTGGAGATTCATAAGGATGCCGGCTCAGTTCACATGAAAAACGATGCGATAGGAGGACAGCCGGCCATGTCTAGCGGCATGTTCCTGCCCGGCCAATTCGAATGCCTCTAGAACTGACCATCCAGTACTATGATCTCGTCCCTTTTCTGGCCTGTCGAGATGATTTGGATCGGCGTCTTCAGTAATTCCTCGATCTTCTTTATATAAGCCCTGGCATTTGCTGGAAGCCGGTCGAACTCCTTAATCCCTATAGTGCTATCTTTCCAGCCTGGCATCTCTTCATACACAGGTTCGCATCTCTTCAGCACGTCCAGGTCTGTCGTGAAGGAATCGTAGACCTTGCCATTATATTTATAGCCGACACAGAACTTTATCTTTTCGAGACCATCCAGGATATCCATCTTGGTCAGACCGATGCCTGTAAGCCCGTTTATGGAAACGGCATAGCGCAGGCCAATGATGTCAAGCCAGCCGCATCTGCGCGGTCTGCCTGTCGTTGCGCCGAACTCCCCTCCTCGCTTTCTGATCAATTCACCCAGTTCGTCGTTAAGCTCGGTAGGGAAAGGGCCTTCACCCACTCTTGTGCTATACGCCTTTACAATGCCTAGAATCCGGTCGATTTTTGTGGGGCCAATGCCGGTACCGGTGCACGCCCCACCAGCGATTGTATTTGATGAGGTTACAAAAGGGTAGGTCCCGTGGTCAATATCCAGCAGGGTTCCCTGGGCGCCTTCGAGAAGGATATTTTTGCCGGCCTCGATTTCGCGGTTTATGAGCAGGGAGACATCGGTTATGAATTTGCCTAGCCGTTGCGCATAGCCCATATACTCGTCGTTTATTTTCTCTTCGCTCAGGGGTTCAGCCTTATATAGATTTACAAGCAGATAGTTGAAGACCGACAGGTTCGCTCTCAGCTTCTCTTTAAAAAGATCCGGCCTAAGTAGATCTATTGCCCTGATGCCGGTTCTTGCAATCTTGTCGGTATATGAAGGGCCGATACCCCTGCCGGTTGTGCCGATCTTCTTGCTCTTCTCCTGCTCGCGCTCTATCGCCAAATGATACGGCATGATGATATGCGCATTCTGAGAAATGCAGAGGTTATTGTCGATGTCGATGTTTCTCGACTTAAGCGTGTCCATTTCGGCGAGCAGTTCAGAGGGATCGATAACGACGCCGTTGCCAATGGCGCACTTCGTCCCCTTGTGGAGGATTCCGGATGGTATGAGATGGAGCACATACTTTTCGTTGTCGATGACTACGGTATGGCCGGCGTTGTTACCGCCCTGGTATCGGGCTACTAAATCAGCCTTCAATGTGAGAACATCGACTATCTTTCCTTTTCCTTCATCGCCCCACTGGGCACCCACAATGACTACTGTAGACATTCCGTACCTCGCAAATAGATTATTCTTTCAGAGCACGCGCAACCCCCCGCAGCATAACTTGCTTGCAGGGGACTTTCAGGCATTACATGCTTATAACTTTTACATCCAATATATTGGGCAGTTTCCGGATCTCTTCGAGAATCTTGTCGGTAACCGGGGAATCGATATTAACCACCGAAATTGCCATGCCGCCCGCCTGCTCTCTGCCGAAATGCATGCGTGCGATGTTGATTTTGTTTTTCCCCATCACTGTGCCAATATTTCCGATAACCCCTGGCATGTCGTTGTTATGCATGAGAAGCATATTGCCCTCGGGCACTATCTCGACATTGAAGTTGTCGAGCTTGACGATCCAGGGATCTTTTTTGCTGAAGAGGGTTCCCGAGACACTGAGCTCCTTCTTCGGGGATTTTATGATTAGAGTGAGGAGGCTCTGATAATCCCCTGAATCCTTACTCTTAGTTTCTTTGACTTCGATACCGCGCTCCTTGGCGATAAACGGCGCATTGACGAAGTTAACAGTCTCCTCAAGGATTGGCGACAGGAGTCCCTTTATAACCGCAATGGTTACGGACGATGTGTTAAGGTCAGCAGCCTCTCCGCGGTATTCAACAGAGAGCCCGGTGATGCCACCTTCGAATATCTGTGAGGCAAAAGAGCCGATTTTTTCAGCCAACGTTATATAGGGCTGTAGCAACGCCACCTGGTCCGCCGGGATGGACGGAAAATTAACGGCATTCCTGATGGTGTTTCTAACAAGGTAATCCGCAATCTGCTCGGCGACGGCAATTGCAACATTCACCTGCGCCTCTTCAGTCGAAGCGCCGAGATGGGGAGTACAGACTACTTTTTCGTGTCCAACTAAGGGGTTGTTCTCGGGTGGCTCCTTTTCGAATACGTCAAGGGCCGCTCCCGCGACCTTACCGCTATTGAGGGCTTCAACCAGGTCCTTCTCGTTGACGATGCCTCCGCGCGCGCAATTAATGATATAAACACCATCCTTCATGGTCTTGATGGTATCGGTGTTGATGAGGTTTCTTGTCTCGGCAGTGAGCGGGGTATGGACAGTGATAAAATCAGCCTTCTTCATGATCTCGGCAATAGCGCCTTTCTGGATGCCCATGCTCTTTGCCTTTTCTTCGCTCAGGAAGGGATCATAGGCTATAACATTCATGCCAATGCATTGTGCCCTTTTTGCAACTTCGCTGCCAATGTTGCCGAGGCCGATTACGCCGAGTGTCTTATGGTAAAGCTCGACGCCCATGAATTTCTTTTTCTCCCACTTTCCGGCAGCCATGGAAGCATTGGCCTGAGGAGTCTTGCGGGCGACGGAGAACATAAGGGCTATTGCGTGCTCTGCAGTGGTAATCGTATTGCCGCCCGGGGTATTCATGACGACGATACCTTTTTTAGATGCAGCAACCTTGTCCACATTGTCGAGGCCGGAACCGGCCCTTCCCACAACCTTGAGGTTAGTGGCAGCGTCTATGATATCGGCCGTCACCTTGGTTGCACTTCTAATTACAAGACCATGATATGCGCCGATGATAGCCTTCAGTTCTTCCGGCTTAAGGCCGGTTTTGACATCTACCTCTAGTCCCTCTTTCTTAAGGATCTCTATGCACGTTGACGATATGCTATCGCTTATGAGAACTTTCATCTGTAATATCTCCTTGAGTTCAGAAGTTGGCAGCCGCAATCAGCGCATAAATTGGCAGTCCGCCGCTGATGCCGCAACCAGGAACCTGTTATTTCATCAGAATCTCTTGGGCAACCGCCACACCTGTTCCTAGCTTGACCGGGTAGCCAAGGCCCTTCAGAACCATCTCGATTGCGGCGATGCCAGTAATGACATCGAATGTATCGGCATAGCCCAAATGGGCGAGCCTGAAGATCTTGCCTTTTGCCTTGTCCTGTCCACCCGCGCCCGTGATTCCATATTTCTCGCGGAGATTCTTGTATATCTGCTGTCCATCTACGCCTTGCGGCGCCTCGATCGCAGTGACGGAATTGCTGGGAGATTCCTTTGAATAGATGCTGCAGCCGATCGCCTTTACCGCCTCACGCGTTGCATGAGCTAAAGTCGCATGGCGCCTCAAGACGTTTTCAAGGCCTTCCTTCTGGAGCATTTTGATCGCTTCGTTCAAGCCGATGATCAGGGTGACAGCGGAAGTGAAATTAGTTTGGTTTTTGGCCAGGTTCTCCCGCTCCTTTTTGAAATTAAAATAGAACCTCGGCATCTTCGATGTCTCATTTCTCTTCCATGCCTTTTCGCTTACGCTAACAAAGGCAAGGCCGGGAGGCAGCATCAAGCCTTTTTGCGAGCCGCCAATCATCACATCGATGCCCCATTCGTCCGTCTTTATGTCCTGGGCCACGAGGGCGCTGATAGCGTCAACGACGAAGAGCGCGTCGGGATAATTCTTGACGACCTTGGCAAGCCCTTCTATGTCATGGTATACGCCGGTAGAGGTCTCGGTAGCCTGGACAAAAACACCCTTGATTGAGGGATCTTTCTTCATGGCCTCTGCTACTGCAGCGGGCTTTATCGAATATCCCCATTCTACGACGATCTCTTCGACCTGCAGGCCGTATGCCTGGCAGATCTTGGTCCATCTCTCGCCGAACTTGCCTCCGTTTACTACTAGTACTTTGTCACCGGGATTGAAGAAATTGTTGACTGATCCTACCATTCCGCCGGTGCCGGTCGAGCAAATAATGAGGACATCGTTCTTTGTCTGAAACAGCCACTGAAGACCTTTCTTTGCTGCATCTAATATAGGCAGGAAATCAGGGGAGCGATGATGTATCATCGGCATCGCCATAGATAGAAGAACCTCGGCAGGAACCGGTGTCGGCCCTGGGGCCAAAAGATATCTCTTCAACATATATGAACCTCCAAACTGTATTAGTATATACGTTACACAGATCGCAAGATAGTATAATAATACAAATGGGTTGTCTTTTAAAAGACTGCGACAAACGAGTACAATAGCTGGTGGGCTTTGTACGAGATTATTTTTGAAGGTTGACGAATGTGCCTCGGTTCACAATCGAGATTGTTTGTGATCTGATTTCATCGGGATGCCTTGTCTGCACTTGCTTAATGGGCGTATTGCCGTAAAGTCACCGAGCCATGATTATCTGTTGTCAAAAGTAAATTGGTTCTATATAATGGCCTTTTCAATACATTGGGACTGGAGATGACAATGACTAAACGGGAGCTTCTCTCAAGTCTTCCATCAGTTGATGAGATCGTGAAATCAAAGGAGGGTGTCCAGTGGCAGCTGAAATATCCGAGAGTCCACGTTATACGTGCAATTCGTGAAATCATCCAGCGGCAGCGCGAGACGATACTTGAGGGTAAATACGAACTTGCCGCCTCATCGGACCTTCTCCCTGAAATCGAGCGCCGTATCGAGAAGCTTTCCGGGTTCAGCCTGCGGCCCGTCATCAATGCTACCGGCGTTGTAATACATACCAACCTCGGACGATCGGTGCTGCCCGAAGAAATAATGCAACGGGTTGCTCGGATAGCCAGTGGGTATTCCAATCTGGAATACGATATCGATAAAGGCGAGCGGGGCAAGCGCTATGCTCATGTCCAGGACCTTCTCAGGGAGATTACCGGTGCTGAGGATGGAATCATCGTCAATAACAATGCTGCCGCTGTCTTAGTTTGCCTAACGGCACTTGCAAAGGGCAGGGAGGTCATCGTTTCCCGGGGTGAGCTGGTCGAAATCGGCGGCTCATTCAGAATACCTGACGTCATGGCCAGCAGTGGAGCCATTTTAAAGGAAGTCGGGACCACCAATAAGACCCATGCTTACGATTATGAAAAAGCGATTACAGACAATACCGGCCTGATGCTGAAGGTGCATCAATCTAATTTCAGGATGATCGGATTTACAGAAACATTATCGATTGAAGATATGGTGGCCCTTGGCAGTAAATATTCGGTGCCGGTCATGTTTGATCTGGGAAGTGGCTGCCTCCTGGATCTCAAACCGTACGGCATTCATAGCGAACCGACAGTCCAGGAAATATTGAAGGCTGGAACCGATATCGTGACCTTCAGTGGCGACAAACTCCTCGGAGGACCGCAGGCCGGAGTAATTGTTGGCAAGAGAGAACTAATTGAATTAATTACAAAAAATCCACTCATGCGAGCTGTCAGGGTCGATAAGATGACTCTGGCCGCATTCGAAGCCACTCTCAGGTATTATCTTGATGAAGGCGTTGCAAAGGAAAAGATTCCTACTGTGTCGGTGTTGCTGCAGAACTCCGAAAAAATTCGGGTAAGGGCTAAAAAGATCGCCCGGATGCTACAGGTGGCCCTGGGGGAAGATGGGAGACAGGTTGCCGGGGTTAATGTGCTTGAAGATGTATCACAGTCTGGTGGCGGGGCTTTGGCTGAAGTGCCGTTCAGGACATTTACTGTATCGATAGTGCCGTTTGCGATTTCGACAAATGATCTCGAAAGCAGATTGAGGCTCGGCAACCCTCATGTCATTGCGCGCATAAAGGATGCTGCATTGGTGCTTGATGCCAGGACAGTGAAAAATGAGGAGATTGGACCACTGGTTCAGGCGATTAAGGCTGCATTGATATAGTGAACTGATTCCACAATCCGGATGGAAGGAACGCTCGAGAGGCTTTTTTCTAATGCCATACGGAGCCGCATTCAGTTATAAATTTTGTTGGGATCCACCCTGGATATTATCAGGGAGCGCCCTAAAGCCCCGTCATTTATGGCAGGGATATGCCAACAGCAGGCGCGTTAAGCGAGGAGTACCGTGGTTGCCGGTGCAGTCAGACCGCTCGCGAAACAGGAAATAAGGTCTCGGCTCGCTGCATAAGGCGCTCTGCCCTTGGGAGTGTCGTAGGCTGAGAATCTGCGGCATTTATACCGGAGAGAATGGCAATTCTCACTTTCAGGTAGCGGAATTTTTTGTGCAACCGTGGTGTAGGAATTTGCAATATTGCTAAAAATGTTCCACGTGGAACATTCCGAACTTGGGGATGGTGGGTTAGAGTGAATATTGTCATAATGGGGCTTGGGGCTCTGGGAACGACCTTCGCGACCCTTTTGAAAAAGTCCGGCCATCGTGTCTTTGCAATGACCAAGGACAGGTACCTGCCAGCCTTGTCTGAAAAGAAGGTCGGCATCTTTGGAATTTGGGGAGAGCATGAGGCTGTGCTTGACGGAGTTTTCGCCAGAATAGACCCGCTTAAGAAAGAAACAATCGATATTATAATCCTCACGGTCAAGTCTTATGATACGGAGCAGGCCGCCACCATGATAGCCCCTTTGGTTCAGAGTGGAACTATCGTTATTTCGGCCCAAAATGGCTATGGGAATTATGAAGCTGTTGCCCGAGTCGTAGGGAAATCGCATGCGCTTCTGGCCAGGATCATCTTTGGAGCGCGAAACGTAAAGCCCGGACAGGCCGAAGTTACCGTGATCGCCGATAAGGTAAGAATTGGTCAGCCCGAAGGGGCCATTCCGGCTGATACCATAGTCCGAATCGCATCGGAAATCGACAAGGCCGGGGTGCCGACCGCCTACGCTCCTGATGTAAATGAGATTCTTTGGGACAAGATACTTTACAATTGCGCCTTGAACCCGCTCGGAGCCCTGCTGGAATGCAATTACGGCAGTCTCGCCGAGCATGACCATACAAGGCAGGTAATGAATCTTATAATCACTGAAATATTTGAGGTGGCGCAGGCACATTCGATCAAGCTGCGCTGGGCAGATCCCGATGGGTATATCGACCATTTCTATGGGAAACTTGTCCCGCCGACAAAGAATCATTATCCATCAATGTATCATGACCTGAAGGCAGGTAAGAAGCTCGAAATCGACGCCCTTAATGGCGCGGTAGTGAAACTCGGAAACGAAAAGGGTGTCCCGGTGCCGGTCAACGAGACAATTACCCACCTTATAAAGGCCAAAGAAGCAATGGCGGTCGGGAAGCATGTCGATGTCCGCTGATGAGAGAATAAACGAAAGCTTAATTATGTTCCACGTGGAACATTTTCAGAAATTGCTTCCAGTGTTCACAATAAAAATAGTGAGGGATAACCGATGAGTGCAGTTAAAAAGGGAGATAAGGTAAAATTGTCGTATAAGCTAAAGCTTGAAAACGGTACGGCTTTCGAGACATCGGAGACGCATGGGCCGCTGGAGTTTGTGGTAGGGGAAGGCAAAGTCATGGGTCCGCTTGACGAGGGCGTAGTAGGCATGTCGGTTGGCGAGTCAAGGGATATCCAGGTCCCTGCAGACCAGGGATACGGGCCAAGGAAAGAGGAGCGCGTGTTCCAGATGGCCAAGACAAAGGCACCAGTTTATTACGAAGTGGGGAAAACGGTAACTGTTCACCGTGCCGACGGTAAGGCGCTTTCGGTGACTATTATCGGCGAGAACGAAGATGCTTTTCTCATCGATGGCAATCATCCCCTGGCAGGGCATGATTTGACATTTGAGGTCACGCTAATTTCGGTTGATTGACATCGTCCCGCCCCATAAATGGAGCAGGACTCCCCACGGCCTAAACTGCGAGTAAGTTCACAGAGGCAGCAGTTCTCTTTGAGTCCTGCCACGTCCCCGGCTTATGGCCTGGCGGCCTGGTTTTTCTCCAGGCAAACCGGCTGACTGTGGGCTGTGCCAAACAGCCACTACTCCAGGGGATCGAAATCTCCGGGAGATACTTTTTGAGAATGTTCACCGCGCCGTTCACATGGGCATGGATTGTCGTGCCGCAAAACTTGCATACATGGATAAATCCGGGGGCTTTACGGCGCTTTTTTAGTAAGAGTTTCGGAAATTTACGTTACTACCTCGTAATTACACCAACAACGTTTACGTTAGTCAATTCCTTATTCATCCTAATTAATTGTTTTTATTGCATATAATTTTAAATCCTCTCAAGGTATGTTCCTTGCACGGTTTTTTTAGGGATACTTTTGCCTTGTTTGAAAAGATATCGTCAATTAAGGTTCGATCAATTAGGAGTGTTTGTATGGACAATGAGGATTTTTCAAAACTTCGTCACCATCTGGGAAAAACGCAACTCCAGATGGCGAGCTTGCTCGGCTGCTCCCTTAAAACCATTGCAAGTTTTGAACAGGGCCGAAGACTAATTCCTATGCATATTGAGCGGCAGGCCCTCTTCTTTCTTCAGATGACAAAGACACCCAATGAAAGAGACACCACTTGCTGGGTGATAGAAGAATGTCCTTTGGAGACCAGAGAACATTGCCCCGTGTGGGAATTTAAAGCCGGGCACATCTGTTGGTCTATTAACGGCACACTCTGCCATGGCCGGCAACAATTCAACTGGCAAGAAAAGATGGCAACATGTCGACGGTGCAAGGTATTCAAAACAATGATGCCTGATTATCAATCATCCCAACCGGCGGTTTCCGGCATTGAATTCAATCGGCAGAGGAGCAACGAAACACTTATGGACCCTGTTTGCCGGAAAATCGGGAATAAACGTGAAGCAGCGATATTTCAACAGATTCTGACATCAGGGAAACGTTCCCCAAGTTGTGGATTTGATTACGACCAAGTTTTGAAGGCTGTTGACGCCAACCAGAACAGAAAAATTACGATAGCTGAAATTGGAGCCAAGGCCAGCAAGACGAAGCAGATTGAAAACGTCAAAAATATCCTTTCAAAATTTAACGAACTCGCGGTTGAAATTAACAAGACTGCCCAAGAACTTGGCATCGGCGAAAAGGAAATTGAGGAACTCAGGGAGTCGACTCAGACCAGGGAGGCGAGCTCGACTGCAGCGAACTGACCATCGTCCATAAACCTCCCTACGCCTAAGGGCGATGGGGTCTTCTCATGGCGACAACTGCCTTTTCGGGCGCTCAATATATCTGTACGATCCTGCAGTTACGGCATCCCCGCTGTTGACCGCTGTCCTGCCTCCGGTTTCCCGTCCGGAGCATAAGATTCACAGGCGTTCCGCTCTGTCTCAGGGTTGACTGAAGTGACTTCAGCCTGAAGCCGGCAATGAGGAAGGCCTTGCCACTGGCCGATTCGTCCAAAATCCTCGGTATTAACTGTCTCATGTGTGGGCAGAGATTGCCAAAAGCAGAGATTGCCAAAAAATAAATTGACAAACAGGCAAGATGATTATTAGAATAGCACTTTTGCGGTCAAAACTAGTCATTACTGGACAATATAAGACAGACAGAGATGAACTTAAGCGTTAAAGATGTTGCGGTACTTTTAAATGTGTCCGAGAAGACGATCTACCGCATGATACAGAATGAGACTATCCCCTGCTTCAGAGTCGGCGGGCAGTGGCGTTTCGACCGGCGAGAGATCGTGTCCTGGATGGAGGATACAAGAGCATTTTCCTATAAACCAGCAATCGAAACCAACGCCGTGGATGAAGAAACGATTTCCATCATGGAGTTCATCCAGCGAGGCGGTATTTACCAGAACATAAGCGCCTCTACGAAGGAAGATGCGGTCCGGTCAAGCCTGGAGCGCATAAAAACACGCATACCGCATATCGACATAAAAAGGCTTTTCACATCTATCATGGACCGTGAGGCATTATGCCCGACATCAGTTGGCAACGGTATCGCACTGCCGCATCCCGGGTCCTTCGGAAAATTCACAGCCTCCTCTTACATAGCGCTCTGCCGCCTGCAAAGGCCGATACCTTTCGGAGCTGCCGACAACGAGGATGTAGACACGCTGTTCTTCATCTTTCCAAAGAGCGAACGACGCTTCCTCAGGATTCAAGCAAAACTGCTCAGGCTGTTGCGGGACGAGCAAGTTATCTCAGCGGTCAAACGGTCGCAGCCTTCAGAAGAACTTTACGGGGTCGAACTATTGCGTGTTCTTAAACAAAAAGAGACGCAAATCTTCAGCCAGATCGCCTTATGATCGAAGATCCCATTTCCCTGGCTGGCGCATCGGTACTGCTGCTTTTCGTCACGGCAATGCTGTCGCCCCTTTTTAGAAGGAGGCAACCGCTTCTCATTACCCTGTCTTTTTCACTCGCTACAGTTGCATCATCCCTGGCAGTTGCAGCCGGCATCTGGGGCGTGAGCAGCGGCATAGCCAATCAGGTCATCCTGCCTGTGGGCCTGCCAGACCTGCCGTTTCACCTTAGGCTCGATGCGCTTTCAGGATTCTTCCTTACTGTTATCGGGCTCCTCTCTCTATTCGTCTCGGTATATTCCATCGGGTATATAAGGGGATATCTCGGCCAGCGGCCGGTAACGAGCCTAATAATCTTTTATTGCCTCTTCATTGCAGGGATGCTCATGGTTGTACTGGCTGACGATGCCCTGTGTTTCCTCGTGTCGTGGGAGATCATGGCAGCGTCATCTTACTTCCTGGTGCTATTTGAAAATGAGCGGCAGGAGAACCGCAAAGCCGCCTTCCTTTATCTTGTTGTTGCGCATGTTGGGGCGATTGCCATCCTTCTATCCTTTGGAGTCATAGCCGGCTTCGCCACTAAAGCTGACAGCTTCAGCGGGTATACCTTCGATGCGATGCGGACGGCCCAGATGCCATTCCAATGGGCTACAGCCGCCTTTTTCCTTTCATTTTTCGGGTTTGCCGCAAAGGCCGGAGTCATTCCGCTACATGTCTGGCTGCCGGAGGCCCATCCCGTTGCACCATCCAATGTTTCGGCTCTTATGAGCGGCGTAATGCTAAAAACCGCTATTTACGGCATCGTAAGAGTCACTTTTGATCTGATCCATACCTTTCCGGTCTGGTGGGGAGCCATTGTGTTGATCCTCGGCCTCGTCTCTGCAGTCATGGGAGTGCTTTACGCGTTGATGCAGCATGATCTGAAAAGGCTTCTCGCATACCATTCGGTCGAGAATATCGGAATTATCCTGATCGGAATAGGGCTGGCCATGATCTTCAAATCCTTCAACCTGCCTCTGCTGGCCGCACTTGCACTCATCGCAGGACTCTATCACACCATGAACCATGCCATATTCAAGGGACTGCTATTCATGGGAGCCGGGTCGGTGCTGCATGCCACCGGGCAGAGGAACATGGAGGAGATGGGCGGGCTCATTCATCGGATGCCGTGGACTGCGGCACTTTTCCTTATTGGATGTGTGTCAATCTCTGCCCTGCCTCCCTTTAACGGATTCGTCTCAGAGTGGCTGACATTCCAGGCCTTTCTGCTTTCGCCTGCTCTGCCGAGTCCTCTGATCAGGCTCCTCATACCTATGGGTGCCGCATTACTGGCCCTGACAGGAGCACTGGCTGCCGCTTGCTTTGTGAAGGCTTTCGGCGTGACATTCCTCGGTCACTGGCGAGGCCATTCCGGTCTCCAAGTCCATGAAGCAGACTGGTCCATGCGCATTGGAATGCTCCTGGCCGCGCTGACCTGCTTCTGCCTCGGTGTCCTGCCATCGGTCTTTATAGACTGGATGGATATTATTGCCGAGCAGTTCACCGGAACGACGATTGCCACCTCAGCTAGCCACTACGGCTGGATGTGGCTGACCCCAGTTTCCTATGAGCGCGCATCCTATTCAGGCTTCATTGTATTTCTAGGCATACTAGTGGTACTGGTCCTTGCATATGCTCTTCTTCATGTCAGGCCGTCCGCTATACGCCGCGTGCCAATATGGGACTGCGGCTTCGAGAAGATCAATCAGAGGATGCAGTACAATGCGACTTCTTTCGCCATGCCGATTCGCAGGATTTTCGGTTATCTCTTCAGCATCCGGGAGCGTGTGGATCTGGCCCCTCAGGCCGCCCACAAGGCCTTCCCGATAAAGTTACAGTATCATCTCAGCATCAGAGACCGCGTTTGGGGGTGGCTCTATAAGCCGGTGGTCGAAGCAAGTTTCTGGGTGTCGCGCAAGGTCGGTAAGTTACAGCATGGGCGCATCCAGGCTTATCTTATATACTCGTTTATAACAATTATCATACTGCTGGTATTTTTACGATGAATCTGACCCCATATATTATTGAACTGCTGCAGGTTATTACCCTCTTGGGGCTCGCACCCGCCTTTGTCGGCTGGGTGCGAATGCTGAAGTGTTGGGCGCAGGGGCGTACGTCTGCCGGACTCCTGCAGCCCTACCGCGACCTGGCAAAGCTTTTTTCAAAAGAAATACTTCTAGCGGAGAACGCTTCGTGGATATTTCGCTTCACTCCGTACCTCGTCTTCGGCACCGCCATCCTTGCCGGAGGCATAATTCCCATTTTATCTATAGATCTGCCGCTTGCACCAACTGCAGATGTCATTGTAATTGTTGCTCTATTTGCCATTGCCCGGTTCTTTACCGCGTTGGCGGGGATGGATATCGGCACGGCCTTCGGAGGGATGGGTTCAAGCCGCGAGATGATGATAGCCTCTCTTGCCGAGCCAGCCATGCTAATGGCTATTTTTACCGTTTCCCTTGCAAATAAGTCTACATCGCTTTCAGAAATAATACAGGTCTTTTACAGCGGCCAGTGGGTGATGAGGCCCTCGCTGGCCTTCGCATTTCTGGCCTTCGTATTGATCGCCCTGGCAGAGACAGGCCGAGTGCCGGTCGACAACCCCTCAACGCACCTCGAGCTGACCATGATCCATGAGGCGATGATACTGGAATATTCCGGCAGGCATCTGGCCCTAATCGAATGGGCCGGGATGATGAAGCTCTTCCTGTTTGTGATATTGGGGATAGCAGCCTTTGCGCCGTGGGGCATCGCAGAGAAAGGGAGCCTGCTGGCGATCCCGTCGGCGTTAGGGTACATGGTTCTTAAACTCGGAGCAGTCGGAATTGGCATAGTCCTGATTGAGACCGGACTGGCCAAGATGAGATTATTCAGATTAACAGAGTTCCTGGGGGCGGCATTCCTTCTGGCAACCTTGGGCATGCTAGCCTATTTTATGCTCGATTAGTCAACCACTCGGGGTTAAAACCCCGAGCATGTGTTAATTCAAGCATGCTCTAGTTGACCAGGCTCAGTGTTGTATTAACTACGTTATCGGCGAATACATAGGCACCTCGGGATGCTTGCCAGTCCCAAGCTCTGCGGCAGACAGCTAAACAGGTGTAAGGGTTAAGCCAGTGCTGTCTGCACACCCAACAGTAGGCGCTTTAAGCGAAACCGCCGGATAACATTGCCGAGGCACACATTACCCGCGGAAGCGGAGATTAAAGGAGTAATTCGATGCAACGTGTTTTAGTAGTAGGCAACACCAGACAACAGCTTATGCCCTGCACTCCGGCTAGGGCCAGGATGTTATTAACGGAGAAGGAAGCTGCGGTGCTGAAACGGTATCCGTTTACGATCATTCTTAAAGATCGAGCAGACGGAGACACTCAGCCGATTGAATTCAAAACAGATCCTGGCAGCAAGTTGACCGGAGTAGCACTTGTTGCCGAGTACGCCAAGCGAGGGAAGACGGTAGTCTTTGCCGCAGAGATTCACCACAGAGGGCAGGCAGTCAAAAAAGCTCTTGATTCAAGGCGCGCTATTCGCAGAAGCAGGCGCAACCGCAAGACCAGATATCGTGCTCCACGTTTTGACAATCGGACCAGGCCAGAGGGGTGGTTGCCGCCCTCTCTCATGTCTCGCGTTTACAACACGATGACTTTGGCGCAGAGGTTGCAACGGCTTGCTACGCTAACGTCTGTTGCGGTGGAGACTGTCAGGTTTGATATGCAGAAGATGGTCAACCCTGAGATCTCTGGTGTCGAATACCAGCAGGGGACACTTGCTGGATTTGAGGTCAAGCAGTACCTGCTCCAAAAATGGGGCCATAGGTGTGCGTATTGCGGTACAGGCAATATTCCATTGCAGATCGAGCACATAATTCCCAAGTCCAGAGGAGGTACTGATCGTGTTTCAAACCTCACTCTGTCCTGTGAGGATTGCAATCAGAGAAAGAACAACCTTAGTGCTGTGGAGTTTGGGCGTCCGGAGGTGCAGAAACAAGCTCTTATGCCGCTCAAAGACGCGGCAGCGGTTAACGGCGCCCGATATGCGATTGGCAATACTCTGAAGTCTCTTGGATTGCCGATGACATTCTGGTCCGGCGGTAGGACTAAGTTCAACCGTAATCAACAGGGTTATCCGAAGGCTCACTGGATAGATGCTGCCTGCGTTGGGGAGTCCGGGGCGCATGTAAAGCTCGATTCGAATATGGCTGTGCTGCAGGTGAAGGCTTGTGGTCATGGCTGTCGGCAAATGTGCCGTATGGACAAGTTTGGGTTCTCACGGACTTCAGCCAAGTCGACTCGTGTGGTCGAGGGGTTTAGAACGGGGGATTTAGTTAAGGCTAGTGTCCCGACCGGCAAAAAGACAGGCATACATGTCGGCAAGGTAGCAGTGAGAACCTCTGGTTATTTCAATGTGTCGAGTACTGCTGGTGTTGTTCAGGGTATCAGCTATAAACACTGCTCTGTAATTCACAGGGCTGATGGCTATTCCTATCAATCAAAGACAGGGGCTCCTCTCGGCAATGAATTACCAAGTATCCGCGCCTAAGGAGTTCTCATGAACATGCTTACTGCGGCGCATATAAACAGTTTTCTGGCGGCACTGGTACTACTAACCGCTTTCGGCATGCTTGTCCAAAAAAGGATCTACGGGCTAATCAATCTGTTTGCCTGGCAGGGGCTTTTTCTTTCCTTGAACACGGCGATAGTCGGATACGTTGCCGGCAAGCACCATTTATATATATCTTCCCTTCTTACTCTATCGCTTAAGGTTATCCTTCTGCCCTATATTCTGCACGTGCTCATACACCGCCTGAAGATCCGCAAAGAGGTGGAGACCATAGTCAATATTCCGCTGACAATGCTTATCGGGATCGCATTGGTCATATTCTCCTATAACCTGATGGCGCCTGTAAGAGAGATGTCTACCCTGATCACGCGTTCAACTCTTGCGATCGCCCTCGCCACGGTCATGATCGGCCTTCTGATGATGATAACGCGCCGGCACGCCGTAACGCAGATTATCGGCTTTCTCGCGCTCGAAAACGGGCTGTTCTTTGCAGCTACCAGTGCAACCTACGGCATGCCCCTTGTCGTAGAACTCGGGGTAGCACTGGACGTACTGATTGCCGCATTCATATTTGGTATCTTCTTTTTCCACATACATACCACTTTCGACAGTCTCGACATTGATCAGATGGCCCGCCTGAAGGAGGAGGACTAGCATGGTCAACACAAGCATTATGCTCCTCGTCTTATTGGGCGTTCCACTGGTATGTGCCGCTGCGCTTGCTTTCATGGGCGACCGGAAGTTCGCTCCTGAAATCAATATAATCTGCTCAGCAGCCACGTTCGCAGCAGGCCTCGGTCTTGCCCTGGAGGTATACGTGCAGGGACCCATGCTAGCCGGAGACAAGTTCTTTTTCGTAGATGCTTTCAATGTCTACCTCGCAGTGCTTACATCTTTCGTATCGATGACGACTGCGATTTTCAGCAGAAGATATATGAGGAGGGAGAGGGAGCACGGCCGCGTGGGCCATAGACGCATGAGGTTTTACCATGCCATGTTCCAGCTCTTCATATTCGCAATGCTGCTATGCCTGCTGACCAATAACGTCGGGGTGTTATGGATCGCGATGGAGCTGGCAACACTCTCAACTGTGCTTCTCGTGTCGCTATATCGCACGCCAACGGCTATAGAAGCGGCGTGGAAATATTTCATCCTCTGCGGTGTCGGTATCGCGCAAGCACTGTTCGGAACCGTGCTTCTCTATTTCGCCGCCGAAAAGGTCCTTGGAGAAGGAGGCGAGGCCCTCCTCTGGACAAACCTGAGCAAGGTCAGCGGACAGCTCGAGCCGACAGTATTATCTCTGGCCTTCGTGTTCCTGATGGTCGGCTACGGCACAAAAGTCGGGCTCGTGCCGCTTCACAATTGGCTGCCGGATGCACACAGCGAAGGCCCCACACCCATCTCAGCCGTGCTTTCAGGGCTTCTTCTAAACATCGCTCTTTACGCCCTTGTCAGATGCAAGGTGCTTGTCGACGGCTCTACGCAGACTCATCATGCAGGAGACATCATGATGGGGTTCGGCATCCTCTCCATCCTTGTCGCCGCCTTCTCGCTCCTCAGGCAGAAGGACATAAAACGAATGTTTTCATACTCCTCGATAGAACATATGGGGATTGCAACCTTTGCATTCGGACTGGGCGGCCCCTTGGCGACATTCGGCGCCCTTCTGCATATGCTCGTACACAGTCTGGCGAAGTCCGCGATATTCTTCACTGTCGGCCACGCCTGCCAGATGCATTGGACACAAGAGATGGAAAAAATCAAGGGCCTCTTCAGGGGTAGTCCGCTAGTCGGCTGGGGATTGATGTTGGGGGTGCTGGCCATCGTCGGCATGCCGCCGTTCGGCATCTTTACCAGCGAGTTTCTTATACTCACCGCAACGATCAAGGATGCACCTTTATGGACACCGTTTTTGCTGCTTGGACTCGGGGTCGCCTTTGCCGGACTGCTGCGCAAGGTACAGCCTATGGTTTCGGGTGAAGTCCCGGATAACCAGAAGTCAATGACGGTAGCCCATGTCCCGGTGATGTTACATATGGCCCTGGTGCTGATCATCGGTCTTTATATCCCGGCCTTTCTAAACCAGTGGTTTCATAATGCTGTGGAGTTGCTAAAATGAGCGTTCTAAAAGAAACTATAATCTCCGCTCTCAAGGAGGATGCCAGATTCCCGGCAGGGCATTACCCTGAAACCGTCCCTCTCTGCGTTGTATCGCGGGCTAAGTTTGTCGAAGCCGGCAGGTTGCTGAAAAAAGCCTATGCTCTGCTCGCTGCCGAATGGGCAACTGACGAAACACCTTACGTCAGAGGGTATTGTATCTATGCATGTTACAGGTATGGAAGCGAATACCTAATCGTGAAGTCGGATATCCCTTTAGACGATCCCGTCTTTCCGAGCTTAACAAAACACTTCGTAGCTGCTTATCGTTTCGAACGCCAGATCGTAAGTCTGCTTGGACTGACTGCCGACAAGAACCCCGATACGCGGCCCTGGATAAAATTCGAGGATTGGCCGGCCGATGCCTGGCCCTTGCGAAAGACCTTTGATGCGTCCAAACGGCTGCCAAGGGTGAAGGGTGACTATAAGTGGGCCCGGGCGGAAGGCGAAGGGGTGTACGAGATACCGGTCGGCCCTGTTCATGCCGGAATAATCGAGCCCGGACACTTCAGGTTCCAGGCCGTTGGCGAGACCGTACTCAACCTTGAAGAGCGGCTGGGGTACGTCCACAAAGGGATAGAAAAACGGTTTGAGTCACTTTCCTGGAATGACGCGGCGAGACTGGCAGGCCGCGTTTCAGGGGATACCACCGTGGCGCATAGCCTGACGTACTGCATAGCACTGGAATCCATGACATCCGCTATTCCGCCAGACCGTGCACAGTGGATTAGAGCGCTCTTCCTCGAAAGAGAGCGCATTGCTAACCATCTCGGAGACATCGGCGCCGTTTGTAATGACGTGGCATTCGCCTTCATGCTTTATCAGACCATGAGGCTCAAGGAAATGCTCCTACGCACTAATCAGCGACTCTTCGGCCACCGTTTCATGATGGACAGGGTCATACCGGGTGGTGTAGCTGTCGATATCGACTCCCAGGGCATTGGGACTATCCTGGATGAACTGGAATATCTGTCCAATGAATTCGAGAAGCTGGTCATCATCATGGATGAGAACTCTTCCCTCGAAGACAGGACCCGCGACACCGGGATACTTCAGCCTGAAACGGCCAGAAATCTCGGCGTTGTAGGAATTGTTGCGCGCGCCAGCGGTCTGAACCTCGACTGCCGGCTCCAAAATCCGTTTCCGCCCTATGATCGCATAGTGGTGAACGTACCTGTGCTAATCGCGGGCGATGTCCATGCACGCGTCTGGGTGAGGGTGGAAGAAGTCCGGGACTCTATAAGGATCATCCGCGAAATCTTGGCCACCCTGCCGCCCGGCGACATCGGGGCCGAGATAAAGACGCCCTGGCCAGATACTTCAGGCTTTGCGGCAGTAGAAGGATGGCGGGGCGAGATCATTTACTGGCTTCAGGCCGGACCAAAAGGCGAAATAAACCGCTGTATGGTCAGGGACCCATCCAGCGTCTGCTGGCTGGGGCTTGAACAGGCGATACCGGGAAATATTGTCCCTGACTTCCCTGTGTGCAACAAGAGTTTCAATCAATCCTATTCGGGGCATGATCTATGATAAGGATTTTGCATCAGATATTCCGTACGGGTATAGTCACCGAGCCACTAGCGCGGGGGATTCCGGCAGAAGTTTCGGCAATAGGCACAGAACTGAAAGCGGCGATCTGGAAGCGTTTCAACAGAAGCCTCACAATCAGGCAGGTGGATGCGGGGTCATGCAACGGCTGCGAGCTGGAAATCCATGCCATGAACAATGCAATCTATAATTGCGAAAAATTCGGCATCCATTTTACGGCATCTCCGAGGTTTGCGGACCTGCTGCTGGTTACGGGACCGGTTACACACAATATGGAGATAGCGCTCAAAAGAACCTATGATTCCACACCATCGCCGAAGCTCGTCGTAGCAGTCGGTGATTGTGGCTGTAATGGCGGAATATTCGGAGAGACCTACGCTTCACTCGGGGGCATCGATAAGGTCATCCCAGTTGATCTCGTTATCCCCGGCTGCCCACCGACCCCAACCGACCTGCTCCTCGGGCTGCTTCAGCTTATGGATAAAATGGGCGGCAAGCCGCTAAGACAATAAAGTACCGAACAACAACAGTTAACTGGTCATGCCTGCACGGTACTCGCCGACTTGATCAGGAAACACAGGTAGAACTCATACGGAGCCTCAACAAGCGCAATAAAGACTTGATCTATCGCCTGCTGAATTTTGTCGCGCTACCTTTTGACAATGCGACGGGGTAGCGGATCTCGTTAAGCTCTATCTTGTCCAGGACAGCCTTCTCGATGTCCACATTCAGCTTGTCCGCCAGCCTGACAAGATAGATAAAAACATCTGCGATCTCTTCTCTGACATGCTGCATTTCCTTTTCATCGCCTACTATCTTTCGGGATTGCTCCTCTGTAAGCCATTGGAAGATCTCGAGTATTTCTGCTGCTTCGGCCGCCAAGCCCATCGAGAGGTTCTTGGGTGAATGAAACTGATCCCAGTCCCGCACGACGGCAAAGTCAGCGAGCTTTTTACTGATTTCAAGCATTGTCATACGCGTTTTGCTCCCTCACATGTGATCAGGCATGGTCGTTTACTGATTTTACAAAATATCCACCCGGAGTTTGTAGCGAATATTTCATGTTCCCGAAATAATCCTGTAACACTTTAATATTAGAATATAGTATCAGCTTAATAAACTTAATAAAATAGCGGAGGTGGATCTTATGAAATGTCCTTCATGCGGCAGACTGATGATAAACATGATAACGTTTCTGAAATGCTCCAATTGTTGTTGCGATTACGAAGAAGATGTTGAGCTGCAGCAGGAGGCGGTCAAGTCCCAGCAGCAGTCCGTAGAAAATTATTATGGGTCAGCTGCTGCCTAGACTAAGCCGCTGGAAGTATTGAACCAAAACAAGCTGGTTTTCTAACGCTTCCCGCCAGAAGGGAACTGCAGAGAAAGCCTGTTTTCTGTTTCGCTTTCCGCGTGCAGAGGATCTCGGACACACCGACTTTCATGCTCCCACCTCAAGTGAGCAACATTTAGTACTGTTAGCTGTGCGCAACCTGCACCTTTTTTGTCATATGATACAGCTTCGTGTTGACACGACGCTCCAAGTTGCTGTTGAATAAAGGATATGTCTCAAAAGAACCCTCTCTGAAAACCTAATGTATATTAACGCTCTCGATTCATATCTATATCATCTTATCAACCAGGGCACTGCTAACAGTGTCTTCGACACGCTAATGCCTTTTCTAAGCGAACGGGGATACACTTTGCTCTTCCCGTACGTGGCATATATGCTCTGGGTCGCCTTTAGAAGGAAAAAAGAGGGAGATAGCGAGACTTTTAGTCTGGCTCTCTGGACAATCGTGGTCTCCGTAACAGCCTGCTTTCTGACGGACTGGACGGCAAACGAGCTGAAGCACGTCTTTGGCAGAATCAGGCCCTGTCACGTCGAAGAAGGAGTGAGACTGCTTGGGGCTTGCACTCAGTCCTCATCAATGCCGTCATCGCATGCGTCCAATTCATTTGCCTATGCATTTCCACTTTTTTTCATGACTCGCGGGTATATGCGCTTGCGTTGGCGTATCTATCCCCTTGTCATTGCTGGCTTCATCGCGTATTCACGGCCGTATATCGGGGTCCACTATCCAGGAGATATTGCAGTGGGTGCGGTGCTAGGGCTGTTTATCTCAACTCTGATAATTGATCTCTTTGGTAATGCCAGGCTCAGGTATAAATCAAAGCCCTATACGACCCTGCTCTATGGGAGCCTGTTGACTCTAACCATCTTCAGGATTTTCTATGTACTTCATGGTCCGCTTGACCTTGGACCGGACGAGGCTCATTATTGGGAATGGTCGCGCCATCTCGATCTGAGCTATTACTCCAAGGGCCCGATGATCGCATATCTCATTGCCCTGGGCACGGCGCTTTTCGGCAATACCGTATTCGGCGTGAGATCTCTTGCAATAGTTTTGTCGGTGATGTCGAGCCTTCTTCTTTACAAACTTGTTTTTGAAATGTACAGGGATGAAGCAGCGGCAGTCGGTTCTGCGCTGCTCTATCAAATCATCCCGCTGTTTACTGCCTTTTCGGTCATATTTTCCATCGATTCTCCCTTTCTTTTTTTCTGGATATTGTCGCTTTTTCTTTTCCATAGGGTTATAAGCGCGGAAACAGCGGATGCCGGGCATCAAAGATCCGGGCACGACACGACCGTGCAGTGGGTGCTGCTCGGTATTTCCCTTGGCCTCGGACTTCTTTCCAAGTACACCATGGCATTTTTCCATCTGGGGATGCTCCTTTTTCTGCTCATGTCCGACAGGAGATATCTTCTCAGGACGTTCAAACCTTACGCTGCTACACTGGTCAGTCTCATAGTCTTCAGTCCAGTCATTATCTGGAATGCCATGCACGATTGGGTCACCCTCCGTCACACAGCGGGGCAGGCCCATATTGCAGAGGGGTTCAACTTCTCGATTCAGAGCTTAGGTGAATTTTTGGGTTCGCAGGCCGGTATTGTTACGCCGGTGATCTTTATACTTATCTTCTACACGCTCCATATGCTCTATCGTTCCGAGAAGGGATATAAGTCGATCTTTCTTGGCGCATTTTCGGTCCCCGTGATAGCATTTTTCACGCTTAAAAGCATCCAGGGAAAGGTCGAAGCCAACTGGGCCATGACTGGATATATAACAGGCCTTATCGCCGTAGCGTGGTATTGTCTGGGCAGCAACGGCCATGTTGGCGCCGGTAGTACGCGAAAGAGGAAGGCAGTTTTCTGGGCCGGTGCCGCTATCGCCCTGCTGGTGACCATAGTCAGCCATTACCCGTCTATTATCAAACTGCCTCCAAAGCTTGACCCCTCGACCCGCCTGCGTGGATGGCATCAACTGAGAGACGAATTAGACCCCATCTACAAGGCTCTGGCATCGCAAGGCCCGGTTCTGCTCTTTTCCGATCGTTATCAGATATCGAGCGAACTCGCATTTTACTTAGACAGCCACCCTGCTACCTATTGCATAAATCTCGGCAGACGGATGGACCAATACGACCTTTGGCCGGGCATGAACGAAGAGGCCGCGCGGATTCGGCACGAGGGAGGCGTCGATGCGACCCAGCCTATCAACGGCATCTATGTAACTTGGGGGATCAGCAATGTGCCTCCCCCTGTAGCAAAGGCTTTCGACAGGTTTGAGAAAAAAGTGATACAAGTTTACGATAAAGGGACCCAGTTGCGGGTATATACCGTTATTATCTGTTATAATTTCAAAGGCCTCGAAACAGGGGCTATCGAAACCTATTAGGAGCTATGATGGCAGTCTCGGTAGTGATTCCGCTATTTAACGAAGAAGAAAATGTTGCAATACTCCACGAGCGGCTTAGCGCGACCATGAAGGACCTGGGCGACTATGAGATAGTATATGTAGACGACGGCAGTTCCGACGGCACTCTCAGGCTGCTCGAGCAGATCCAGGCCAATGACAATAATGTTGTCGTATTGAGCCTTAGGAGAAACTTCGGGCAGACGGCGGCTTTTGCGGCAGGGTTCGATTTCGCGCGCGGAGATGTCGTGGTCACGATGGATGGAGATCTCCAGAATGATCCCAAGGACATCCCGAGGCTCCTGGAGGTTATCAAGGATTACGACCTCGTGAGCGGCTGGAGAAAGAAGCGGCAGGACACCTTTTCAAGGACCTTCCCCTCGAAGATGGCCAACTGGCTCATAAGCAAGGTAACAGGCGTGCGACTTCATGACTACGGCTGTTCTTTAAAGGCCTACCGCCGCGAGGTAGTCAAGAACCTGAAGCTCTATGGTGAGATGCATCGCTTCATCCCCGCAGTGGCCAGCTGGTATGGCGTCAGGATCGCCGAGATAGAGACGACTCATCATCCGCGGCTGAGGGGCACATCGAAGTACGGTATTTCCCGCACCATCAAGGTGCTGCTTGATCTCGTGACGGTGAAGTTCCTCCAGAGTTTCTCCACCAAACCGATCCAGTTCTTTGGCCCGCTGGGCCTCTTTTTCGGATTTGCGGGCTTGGGGATATCCCTTTACCTAACCATCGTGAAGTTGTTCACAAGGATCGATATAGGCGGAAGACCGCTCCTCCTCCTCGGTGCCCTGCTGATTATTGTCGGAATTCAGTTTATCGGCATGGGATTGCTGGGGGAGATGATCGTAAGGGTCTATCACGAGAGCCAGAAGAAACCCATATACACCCTGAAGAAAATCCTTGGCCCGGGAAAATAAGAAAGGGACAAAAGCCGCTTTACTCATTTTCAAAGCGGCAGTCAGCTCGGCCCTTTTAATATACCTGTTTTCAAAAGTCGGCGGAATGGCGGTAATCAAGAACGCCATTCTACTGTCCCCGGTACACTTCGTCGCAGCAGTGGCCCTCTATCTCTTTGCCACATACTTGTCATCGTTGAGGTGGAAGCTGCTCATACCCCAGCAGACAGTCAGGACAGGACAGCTCTTCTCCATGTACATCATAGGATCGTTTTTCAATGTCTGCCTCCCTGGGATCATTGGCGGGGACGCAGTTAAGGCTTATTATTTAAGTCGGCAACTTAAACAGGGTACGTCGGCGGCGGCTAACGCGCAAACAAGAACCATCGGCACAGGCGCCACCGCAGTCGCCTCGGTATTTATGGATCGCTACATAGGCCTTGCGGCGTTATTATTCATAGGCTTAGCAGCATTCCCTGCAGGATTTGAACTTCTGCGAAAGACATCGTCTGTTGTATGGGCTATCCCGATCCTATGTGTGGCCTTCTTTGTGGTGAGCGTGCTGCTATTCAGGTTCCCCTTAGGCGAAAGGTTCAAGTTCCTGGTGGGAGTTTACGACTGTTTCAATTATTATCTAACGAAACGAAACATACTGCTGAAAAGCTTTCTGCTGTCCATCGTGATTCAGATCGCCGGTATGATATCGGTCTACGTTCTTGCACGGGGCATGTCCATCGATGTCAGTATCATTTCACTTCTCGTCTTTTTGCCGATGATCATATTGATATCAATGATACCTGTGTCGATCTCCGGACTAGGGATCAGGGAGGGAGCTTTCGTATTTTTCCTGGGAACAACAGGCATTCCGCCCGACAGGGCGATGACTCTGTCGATCCTGTGGTTTCTATCCGTTGTCGTGGCAGGGCTTTGGGGGTTAGTCGAATATCTACGCTTTAAGCAGCTTTTTGGCAGCGGCGTAAAATAGGAGCCTTTTCAGGTCCGACAGGTTTTCCTTGAATGCGTAGGTATCGTAAAACTCCTGAAGGCTGAGCAATTGAACAGTGTCTGTTAAGGGCAGATCATATTTCTTGATAATCCCGCCAGCAATGAATCCAATGTCATCCCGCCGATCGCGCAGTGGGGGTACGAATATGCTAACCAGCTTAAGTGCCTTCATCAGTGCTTTTGAAAACCGCCCCTCCCTCAATTCCTCCTGGAGGTCCTTGCGGGAGGTGAGGATAAAAACGATATCGGGATAGGAGCTTTTAACCTTCCGCGACCGGTAGTTATCTACATGGGTGATAAAATCAGCCATCCTATCCTGCAGCGACAGAGGCATCTTGTCAATATTCTTTAGCATTATCGTGCCGCCGTCAGCCATATCGAAGGCACCCTTATGCCGATCAGCGCCCCAAAAACCGCCCCCAGAGCCGAAAAGGTCTTCTTCAATAGTCTCCGTTTCGACCGTGTCACAGTGAAACGCGAGAAAGGGTTTACCCTTCCGCGGATTATCCGGATGGTGCTGGAGGGCAACAGCAAGTAATCTTTTGCCGACACCGGCCTCACCCCAAATCAGGATATTCCTTTCGGGCTGGTCGGTAAAAACTTCATTCAGAACGCGCAGTAACGGGGCCGACGTAGTAAGAAATTTCAGTTCCGGCTCTTGGAACTTACTCGCTGTGGCCAGGAGTTTCTCGGACTGGTCCGGCATATCAAAGTCCGAGCACACCGCCTCGAACTTTTCGACGATATCGGAAAGCAGTTCCTCAGTATCGCTTTCGGCTATCTTAAAATAGCGCTTGTTGAGCTGCTTGAGATTCTCCTGGGCCATGACTACTGAAGGAAAGAGAATTGATTGTGCAACATGTTCGGCCGACGTCGTCAGGTGATAGAGCTGAGACGAAGCATAGGCAGTCGATAATCGGGTAGGCGCCTGCGGCTCCAGTTCCTTCAGCGTCTCGGGAAAGCGCTCAGCCTTTATAAGCCTGATGACATCCTTGTACAATTGCGGCAATGACAGGATGTCCTCAAGCACCGATATGTGGTTACTCCTGAAAAGGCGGTTTTCAAGGAAAACCCTGTCCTCGATAGGCATCTTAAGCAGAAGGGGGATGAGACGATGGTACTCGGGTTTCGCTTGGAGCATAAGCAGCATCCCCATAGTCGGCAGTAGCGCCGCAAAAAAGACCTCTTCGGACTCGGCTACCAAAGCCATCTCATTTATCCGGACTGCAGCCTCTCCTGCAAGGACAGAGCAGCACCACATCTTCAATGAATCTTCATCCTGAAGCAGATGATCATGGCCCGCGATTTCCTCTGCTATCGCATTGGAGCCAAGGAGCGATGCCGCCTGCGAAATGGTAGTTACTTCAGACTTCAGGGAAGCAGCAGCGGTCCTGCGGATAAATGATAAGGACAACCCAGGGTCGTATTGAATTAGTGCCGAAATCGTTTGGAGGGATTCTTTTTCATCCTGGAGTGCCTCCGTTATTTTCCTCACCGTATGTTTGAAAACAGGCACTTTCATTAATGCTATAATAATACAATGCAGTTTAAAGAGCAAGATTACGACGTCATCGTCATCGGCGCGGGTCATGCCGGATGCGAGGCTGCCCTTGCCGCTGCCCGGTTGGGACTCAAAACCTGCCTCTTTACGATCAATCTGGATACCATCGCCCAGCTTTCGTGCAATCCTGCCATCGGGGGCCTTGCAAAGGGTCACCTCGTACGCGAGATAGATGCCCTGGGCGGTGAAATGGCCCGGGTTAGCGATCGGTCCGGCATACAATTCAGGATGCTGAACCTGTCGAAGGGACCGGCAGTCTGGTCCCTTCGAGCACAGGCAGACAGGATGCTCTACCGTCACTCCATGAGGATTGTGCTCGAATCTCAGGAGCATCTAACGATAAAGCAAGGGATGGTCGAGAAGGTCATCGCGGAAGACGGCAAGGTGACCGGGGTCATGACCTCTCTCGGCGTGCTTTACGGCGCGCCTGCGGTAATCGTAACAACGGGCACTTTTTTAAATGGCCTTATGCACATCGGGCTAGACAATTTTCAGGCTGGCAGGGCGGGAGAATTCGCCTCTGTCGGGCTCTCCGATTCCCTTAGGGACCTCGGCCTCATCCTCGGCAGGCTCAAGACAGGCACCCCACCTCGACTCGATGCCCGGAGCATCGACTTCTCTAAGACTGCTGCACAGTGGGGAGACGACCCCCCCATTCCCTTTTCCTATTCAACGGTCAAAATAACGAATGCTCAATTACCCTGTTATATAACTTATACAAACGCGGCTACTCACGAGGCGATCCGGAGCGGACTTGACCGATCGCCTCTATATAGCGGGCGGATCCAGGGCATCGGGCCGAGATATTGCCCGTCCATCGAGGACAAGGTGGTAAGGTTTGCGGAAAAGGAGCGCCATCAGGTATTCCTGGAACCCGAGGGTCTGGAGACAACAGAGTATTACGCCAACGGCATATCTACTAGCTTGCCTTACGACATACAGGTGAAGATGGTCAGGACCATCCCCGGACTCGAAAATGCGGTCATCATGCGGCCTGCCTACGCCATCGAATACGATTTTGCCTACCCGACCCAGATAAAACACAGTCTCGAGACGAAGGTGGTCGATGGTCTTTTCCTCGCTGGCCAGATCAACGGCACTTCGGGGTATGAGGAGGCCGCTGCCCAAGGCCTGATGGCGGGGATAAACGTAGCCATGAAGTTAACGGGAAGAGAACCGGTAGTCCTCGGGCGCGACGAGGCATACATCGGCGTGCTGATCGACGACCTTGTTACCAAAGGCACCAAGGAGCCTTACCGCATGTTCACGTCCAGGGCTGAATACCGTCTTTTGCTTAGGCACGACAATGCCGACTTCAGGCTGATGGAAAAAGGGCATGAGATAGGATTAATATCGGAGCAGACTATCGGCAAATTAAGACAGAAGAAGCAGCTCCTTGCAACCGAAATCAGCAGGCTAAAATCTGAACGCATCAAACCTTCACCGGATTTTAACGAAGCTCTCTCTGTCCTTGGGACAACACCGATTACCGAAGATACCACCCTTGAAAAACTTCTTAAGAGGCCCGAGATTAAGTATCAGTTTATACGCCAGAGGGCTCCTTCGCCCCAAGAGCTAAGCGCGGAAGTCGGAAACTCGGTTGAGATCAACGTCAAATACGAAGGTTATATTCAGAGGCAGATCGAAGTGGCCGAGAAATTGAAGAAATTCGAGACAAAGAAAATACCGAAGGGATTTGACTACAGGACTACGCCCGGGCTTTCCCGCGAGATAATCGAAAAGCTTTCGGAGGTCCAGCCCGAGACTCTCGGGCAGGCATTGCGCGTACCCGGCATCACACCTGCAGCAGTATCGATAATCTTGGTAGCGGTGGAAGGATTTTGGAGAAAGACCGCGAAATCCTGAGCGCCGGACTGCGCGACCTCGGCATTGACCCGTCGGATCAGATGCTTGATCAATTCGCCACGTACCTACGGGAACTGACAAAATGGAACAAGGTCTACAATCTCACCGCGATCACTGACACCCGCGAAATCATCGTTAAGCATTTCCTGGATTCGCTTCTTTATCTCAAAGCCATCCCAGAAGGGCAGGTTACGCTTTGTGACGTCGGCAGCGGTGGCGGCTTCCCCGGCGTCCCGATAGCTATAGTCCGCCGCGAACTGCTTATCACACTGCTCGAGCCCTCACGTAAGAAGATCGCCTTTTTGAGGCAGATCAGGAGGCTCCTTTCTCTTAAAAATATTGAGATCATCGACTGCCGGGCTGAACAGGTTGAGCGCAGCCAGTTCGATGTCGTCATGACCCGCGCTACGTTCTCTGTCGCCGAGTTCATGAAAAAGGCCGGCCATCTAGTCAGGGAGGGCGGATATCTTATCCTGAATAAAGGTCCAAAGTTTGAAGAGGAAATCAGCAAGCTGCCTGCCACAGTCCAAGTTGAAGTCATCAACATCCCGCTTGCGCAGGGACATTTAACGCGCAACTTGATCCGAGTCGCAAGTCCCTGATAAATTGACTTTCCGCTGAAAAATGGGGTATTTTAAATGTTCACGGGGCGTAGCGCAGCCTGGTAGCGCACCTGCCTTGGGCGCAGGGGGCCGGAGGTTCGAATCCTCTCGCCCCGACCAAAACATCAAAGTTCTAAGTTCATTTTAACCATCGCCCAAGGAACGGCGAACTCTGAACTTTGAGGAACAAGCATCATAGCGCCTGTAGCTCAGTTGGATAGAGCAACTGCCTTCTAAGCAGTAGGCCAGAGGTTCGAATCCTCTCAGGCGCGCCATTCACAGCAAAACGGCGTCCGCGCGGTCTGGAAAAGCGTAGTTTATATGCGTTATACTGCTAATGGCAGGCTGAACGTGCCCAATGGTGGATGTAGCTCAATGGTAGAGCTCTGGACTGTGGCTCCAGACGTTGCGGGTTCGAGCCCCGTCATCCACCCTCTTCTAGAGTGTCATGTATTGGCATATCTCATTGATATTATTCCCTAATAATAATATACATTTTGTATAACGCATTTTGCATAACGCAGGCTCCCATTCGGTGCTTTCTTCTGACTATCGATTTTTGCGGGTATTAGGAATTTGGGTATAGCCGAAAGTAACTATTGAAATCGAGTTCTCTAGTACTACTTAAAGTCATGTGCGACAAGAGGTTGCATGAGTAATTGTTTCGAATGACAGAGTATTGTCATTAGGGAACCCTCTATGCCGTTCAAGCCGGTAGCTTAGGGTGTTGAAATCTTCCGTTTTAAAGGATGAAAAGGGTATTTAGCTTAATGAGTTAGAACTCATTATCTTTGCAGAATATATCTTCCGCAGATATAAGCTCTATTGATTGTTAGCGAGAGCTTTCTCGATGGGGAGCGTAATAAATAATATCCTCCATATCTACAGTGCCTTTTGCCAGCCCCAACCTCATTGCAGGTGTTTCTTTATCCTTGCCAACCTCAACGTAATTATAGAAGACCCTGAAAATATCAAGCATCTTAGTGATAACAGCCGGATTATATGGACTATACCCGTGCCATCTTCTCCCCACGCTGCTCGATGTGGAGATTGGTCTTTCGAGTAGTGATAGTCTCCTTCTTGCCTGCATAAAGACTCGGTCAATTGCGTGAAGACTCGCCTTATTGTAAAGCCAGGCCATATGGTCTTCGTCGTACCTGTCTGTATCGGTCAAATAGCAAACGGCCTTTTCCGGTTCGCTCATGTTTGGAAAGGGATGGTAGACCCACCGATCCTGCCATTTGCCGAACGTTCTGACTTTCTTCATACGATCTTTGAGGATAAGAAGTTTAAGAGCTGAATCAGACAATTCAGGGTGAGCCCTTTTCAGGGCGTCCCATTCTTTCCTGCTTTTAGCCAGGGCGTTCTTCCTTTCATCTATCGTCAGTCTTTTGTTGATCTGTACGTAAAAGGCGTCACACTTACCCCCCTTGATCTCATCAGTAAAGGCGGACAGACAGGCAGCCCTTATTCCAGACTCTTGGTCAAGAAAGAACCTTACCTTTTCTACCCCACTGAACAACTGCTTAAGGAAAAAGAAGTGACCATATAGAGTATACTCCGAATGTACTTGCATCCCTTTGGAAGGCAACTTCATGTTTTCGTCGAGCAACTCCGAGACTTCCACGTCGTCTCTTTCAATAGCATCCTGGTAAGTGGTTTCTATCTCCATATCAAGAGACTCGTCCTTGAACCGGTACATCTTTTCACCTTGCAAGGTGTCACCATAATCCTCTTGTAACCATAACCGGGCGTACTTACGAAACGGATATCTTTTTTGGTAATCCCCAGTCTCAATCGCATCAGCTTCTACTACAGTACGGTCAATGGATGAATCAAAGTTCAGGTGCATACCGAAAACATACCTGGTTGTATTGTCTGCACTCCCTACAGCTCGCAAGATAACGTTGCGCCGATCTTTCGACTGAGACCAATTTACAAGGTAGTCCTGTCGGTCCGTCCCGATGTATAGTCGCTTTATCGGCATTCCCTGAAGGAGTCTTCTTTCTCGGCTGGCGGTAAAGGCGATACACTGCTTATGGATAAAATCGATCTTATCATACAGGGTTGGCATGGAGATGTCGACCACTTCGCATATACGCTTTAGCGGCATCTTATTGACAAGCATCTTAAACACATCTATGTTTTTATGAGGTTTCCGTTGCTGTACAGTGGATGCTCCAACAGCAAAAGTTGTCATGCAGTCTTTGCAGCGGTATCGCTGGGAGCCAGACTTGGTCCTCCCAAATGATTGGTACGTAGTTTTTCCAGCACTAATATCTACGGCATGGTTGTGACAGATCTTATTGGGACAAGAGGTAATTGTGGGCGACAGATAACTCGAAAAGCGGCACAGTTCCTCATGTATAGCCTGATTACTCTTTATGGTAGGTCTCTCGTCGCAGAACTCACATGCCAGTATCGGAATAGAAATACCCTTTGTATTCTTTTTGCTGGTTATTTTGTAAGTATCATGCCTAAGGATTTTTATCCCTGGGCCTCTCGGCTGTTTAACCACGCTTGCGGGGATCCCGTAATTCTCACAGCGAGGATTCTTACAGAAGTTAACTTGGATCCCTTCAACAGCCTCGGGTATTCGAGATTCATTCTCCTTTAGTGTTTCTTCCAAAGTTCCTCCTACCATTAATGATAAGGGAAGTTTGACAAAAGCCGGCGTATTTTTCAACACCCTAAGCTACCGGCTTGTATGCCGTTAGAGGTAGCCTACTTTCCTGAATAAAGTGCGGAAAGGAAAAGGGTAATCTGACCGCAAGGTCTAATCAGAGCCGTGAGGCAATGAAATATCTGCCAGCATCGGGTGGATAAGATGCCGGGCTTGATGGCACGACCAAAATACGTGAACTGCTGATAAACTTCGTGAAAGTAGACAAGCCAAAGATGCTGTAAGGCTTGAACCAAAAGGTATATAGCCGGCTAATCTCTTGAGATTTGGGATTACACGGACATAACGGCTATCGGAGGAGAGGCAGGGTCTAAACCATCAGTGTTACTCATGTGGAACTTGTCAAACCCATATCTCTCCCGAAAGGGAAAGCAACCCGTAAGGGAAGCCGATAGGGATGTGGGCAGGGGATGGTAGAGAAAGCGAATGCCGACCTGTAACGGGCCGGATAAGGATTGAGCGAAAGCGACATCATCCTATGCGAAAGCAGGCAGACTTCTACTTGGTCCTTCTTTACAAGAGAATTTACAGAACCTTCAAGGGAGGAAAAGCAAATGAATGCAGTAGTTAATGCGTGTGCGTCCTCCTACGGAACTGTGCAGTGGCCTGATATCAAATGGGCAAAATGCATAAGAACCGCAAGGAGGCTGCAAGTGCGTATTGTAAAGGCAACGCAGGGCGGTAGGTGGAACAAGGTGAAAGTCTTGCAACGTCTACTGACCAGCTCTTTTTCCGGCAAAGCATTAGCCGTAAAGAGAGTTACCGAAAACCAAGGCAAAAGGACTTCAGGAGTTGACAGGCAGTTATGGTCAACCCCTGAGAGCAAATCTCAGGCAGTACAAACCCTTAACAGGCGTGGTTATAAACCTCTTCCGTTAAGGAGAGTCTACATTCCAAAAAGCAACATGAAGATGCGTCCGTTAGGGATTCCAACGATGACAGACAGAGCTATGCAGGCATTGCATCTCTTAGCTCTGGAACCCATTTCGGAAACCACTGCGGATTGGAACTCATATGGGTTCAGACCGGAAAGAGCCACCCAGGATGCCGTCAGACAATGTTTCCTAGTATTGTCAAAGACGACATCTGCAAAGTGGATACTTGAAGGCGACATCAAGGGTTGCTTTGACAATATCAACCATGAATGGTTAATCGACAATATCCCAATGGATAAGAAGATTCTCCAGAAATGGTTAAAGGCTGGATATATTCACAAAAGAATCCTTTATCCGACCGAAGCGGGGACTCCGCAAGGAGGCATTTGCTCACCAACGTTGGCTAATATGACACTCGATGGATTGGAAGCGGAACTGAAAAAGTTTCGCCTCCAAGACAAGGTTCATATGGTCCGATATGCGGATGACTTTATCATTACCGGAACCTCCAAGGAGTTACTGGAAAATGAAGTCAAACCTCTGGTTGAAAAGTTTCTCTCAGCAAGGGGACTGGAACTCTCTCCGGAGAAGACCAGCATTACGCATATCGATCAAGGTTTCGATTTTCTTGGGGTAAACATTCGCAAGTACAACGGCAGACTGTTGATTAAGCCGTCCAAGAAAAATGTGAAAGCCTTTCTGGATAAAGTCAGGAATGCTATTAAGGATAACAAAACTGCGAAACAGATCAATCTGATAAAGATGCTTACCCCGATTATTAGAGGATGGGCGAATTATCACAGGTCTGTCGTTGCAAGGGAGACCTTTGAGCTTGTAGACAGTGAGATTTGGCGCTCGCTATGGAGATGGACAAGGCGCAGACATCCGGAGAAAAGGACAGTCTGGATTAAAGAGAAATACTTTAAGACAAAAGGTCATAGACACTGGATATTTGCGACTGAAGACAGTGAAAAGTTATTCCCCAATGGGAAACCACTGGTGGTATCACTGTTCTGTGCGTCAGATGTGCCGATAAAACGTCATATCAAAATCAGAGGCGAAGCGAATCCTTTTGATCCTCAGTTTAAAACTTATTTTGAGGAACGATCGACCTCAAAACTGAGAGATAAACTGAAAAGAAGGAATGATCAAATCTGATTGACGCATCACCTTCCCATAGGCAAGTGCTTCGCCGAAAGTCGGAAGTTGTGTAACCGGCTGCCTAGAGGTGGCTTATGAAGGGCTTGAGCCGTGTGTGGGGAAACTTACAAGCACGGTTCTTATGGGGCTGGAGCCTAGCAATAGGCTCTGGCTACCAGACCATCGTGGCATATGGGGCCCGCGGTAAAGATTATTCCTGAAAATCGATGATGATTCGGGGTTGGAAAATAATCTTCAGTTTTCTGTTTATAAGTTTTTTAAACTGCGGTATCTCGTCATTCTCGACCGTCAGTGACGTCGCCACTCAGCGATATCGATGTATAGAAAGGATGGAGTGACATCCATCCTTTCTATTATGCCTGTGAGACTTCGTGTTCTAATGCTGTGCTTACGAGTTGATTAAGTGTTATCCCCTTTTTGAGAGCCGCTCTGTAAGCCTTAACATGCAGTTCCCGGCCGATCCGGACGTTAAAGCTGCCCTTGAAGGTCTTATTGGGTTCCCGCCCCATCTTCTTGCAGGTTGCCAGGTAGTCGTCGACGGCGTTATGGAAAGCTTTCTTTAGTTCCTGTACGCTTTGCCCCTCGAACATGACCAGGTCGTTGATCGCTTCGATCTTGCCGAAGAAAATCTCGTCATCTGCTTCGAAGTGGACAGATCCGATATAGCCCTTGTACTCCATTACGTCCTTCATGATAAGCCCTCTCTCTTCTCTCATAATCAAGTTGTTGCGCTAATTAATGATCCCTTTGTCTTTTAATTGCTTTGCAATTTCCCGTAAATAGCACCGTTTCATAATCGATGCCGGATGCGGCCTGTGAAACTTGATCATATCGTCCAAATCCTTATTGTAGAATGCTACCCGGGATCCAGACGATTTCCCCGTTGATACTTCTTCGTACCCTAGTCCCAATAATAACCGGTTGAGTTCATCGAATGTAAAATCCGATGGGCATGCTAAAAACCGCGCAATAAGCTTTTCCACTTTACTCATGAAATCAATCTCCCAATCTTTCGCCTGTTATTTCTTGGCAACCTACGAGACTACTTAATTGTATCAATAATTGCTCATTATAGCAACTAAATATTAGTTGCTATAATAAGTACGGTGAGTTGATCCAGAGTTTGATGAATTAAAGGGATGAATCGGAAGCAGCAGGGCAATTAGCAGCGGCAAAAAGATCCTCGATAACTACTTATAACCAATGCCGCAGCGCCATGGCTTATTACACGAGCTTTCTTCCAGAAGTCATGACCGGGACTCTCGATAGAGGATGTTTGTGCCACCAAAAACCCTCCAGTACCGCACGTGCTATGCATATGATGATTTCTTCCCAAACAAACTACTAAAAGAGATTATGTTCACCATGTCAGTTATAGTAGCGCTCAATCATGCTATCTATAAATAAAGGCGGGCACAGGCAGTTTATCTAAAATCGTCAATCATTCCAGTAGCGCTCATTTCTGTGCTGACATATCCTTGTTCTTAAGTTTGTTCACTTCAGCTATCAGTTTAGCCATTTCTCCCTTAAGCTCATTAATTGCATTTTGCTGCTCGTCAACGACTTTGCTCCTATCAGCAATCGTCTTCTGCTGTTCCTTTACAGCCTCGATAAGCACCGATACTAGTTTGTCATATGCAACCGCTTTGTACCCCTTATCGTCTGTAAGCACTAATTCCGGAAAAACCTTCTCCACGTCCTGAGCGATAAGGCCGATCTGTCGTCCCTTTTTGAATCCCTTCCCGCTATACTCATCTGTCTTCCATTCGTAGCTCACCCCTGTAAGATGTGTCACCTTATCCAGCGATTGCTGAAGAGGCTGAATGTTTCTTTTGTACCGTTCATCAGAAACCGATACAAGTGCGATTACGCTAAGTGTTCCGTTGACTGATGCGGCACTGCCGTTATCTGTGATAATCCCAGACACCAATTGTGACCCATTCCATCTCGGAATATAATTCGCTGTATTAGTGCCTATTTGTGCTGTGGTTGTGCAGGTTGTAGCGGTAGTGGCTGTTGTAGCGTCAGTTGCGTACGTTGCAACTGTGCAAGATACAGCATTAGTTGCGTTGGCAACTGTTCCGGCTATTATGCTTCCTGAAAGAGAAGTTATCCATGCAGGATTTGAGTAACTGCCTGTGGTGTAGACTCCGTTTGTCACTGTTGTTGCGTTTGTGGCAGTCGTAGCACTGGCAACTGTTCCGGTTATTTTGCTCCCTGAAAGGGCAGTTATCCATGCAGGATCTGCGTAACCGCTACTAGTGTAAACTCCATTGGTCACCGTTGCAGCATTGATGTTAGTCAGCCCTGAACCATCGCCCACGAAGCCATTGGTCGCGGTGAGCTGACCGTTTACCGTTAGTGTCTGAGCGCTAAAATCGCCTTTTATAAAGGGAGTGTCACAGTTTCCATCTGAATTTAAATAACAATTATCTATGTAAAGCTTGTTGGAGCCGGTCTCGGACTGTCCGGCGGCGTAGCCAAGGAATACATTTCCAGTGCCTTGGTTGTAAAAGCCTGCTTCGAACCCAAGGGAGGTATTGTTAATGCCACCGGAATAGCCTGATTCGTACCCAATGGAGGTATTGTAAGTGCCGCCGGAATAGCCTGCAGCTGCTCCAAGGGAGGTATTGTAATTGCCACTTGAATAGCCTGCATAGTACCCAATGGAGGTATTGCTAATGCCACCGGAATAGCCTGATTCATACCCAAGGGAGGCATTAAAAGTGCCTCCTTTCAAGCCTGCTTGGTACCCAATGGAGGCATTGCTAACGCCGCCGTCAGCGCCTGCTTGGTACCCAATGGAGGCATTGTAGGTGCCGCCGCTCACGCCTGCATAGTACCCAACGTCGGTATTGTAATCGCCGTCTAAAGTGCCTGCGTCGTACCCAATGAAGGTATTGTAAGTTCCACCGATGCCGGCACCAGTGCCATAGGAAGTATCAGTAGCATCCGCCCACGCAAAACCTGCGCAAATGGCTAAAACCATCATGATCTCACTTACAATAACCGTCGACATTTTCATGCATTGCTCCTCTCTGTTATAAAATCATTGATAAGAGTTGCTATTAAGAAAACAGTCCATTTTTCTCAGAAATCTATAAACACAAAAACGCTGCGCAAGCCGAACATTTTATCCTTCGGCAGTCCGGCTGTCTCGTCATAAATTAAGACTCGTCGCTTTCCTCCCCATCCTTACGAAAGACTTGGCCTTATCTGGAATATTATTTTTTATCTACAGTATATTTTATATATGTGCAGGATCATTCCCTAATGGAACTTGCTGCCTGTCAAGAAAGAGAAACTCTAATTTACGTTTGGTAGTTAGACGCGACAAAATATGGTGATTGTTTCCGGCTATACGTAACAAAATTCATTGATTCTTAAGACCCTTGAGGGTCATTATGAATCCTGCTTTTTCAATGAGAAAGAGGAGGAGCAATGACCCAGTCCAGTTCAAGTCTCAACTCAGTAATCAGTGACAGCAATGCAGTAAATCAGTATACCGGATCAGAACCTATTATTGATCGTATTGTTCAGAGGATTTACTTGATGCAACTGCCCGGCTTGGGGCACTTCGAAAGTTACATGCACCACAAGTGGAGAATGAATCGTAAGCCCCATACTCTAAGAAGCAGCTTTCAAGCTGTCCGGTCCTTTCTCACGTTTTATGTCAGCACCGGGAAGAGTGAACTCCAAGATATTGTCGGTGAGGATCTGGAAGTATATGTCGAACACGAGCAGGACCGAGGGATCAAAATCACAACGGTCAAAACACGGCTCGGTTATATCTGGGCGTTCCTGAGGTTTCTTGTCGAACAGGACATCATCGGTGAGAGAATTCTCAGACGCAAGATTAGACTGCGGACGCCTAACTTTCTACCCAGAGCCATTGCACCGAGTGATGTCAGAAAGATACTTGCAGCAGTTAAGGACACTCGTGACCGTGCTCTTGTCCTGGTGCTCTTACGAACGGGCATGAGAATCGGCGAAGTTCTTAGCTTGAAGATGCAAGATCTCGATGTGCGTGACAAGAAGATACACATCTATGAGGGGGAAAAGAACAGCCTTGGACGAGTTGTATATCTCAGCGATGATGCACTAGTCGCCTTACGGCTTTGGCTTAAGAAGAGAGATAAGAGCAGAGAATATCTCTTTTACGGATTAAATAGAGATACAATATGTTACAGCTCGGCCTGGAATATCTTTGCACAATATTTGCGACAAACAGGACTCCAACACAAAGGCTACAGCATCCACAGCCTTCGGCATACCTTTGCGAGCGAGCTGCTCAATGCCGGCATGCGACTGGAGTGTCTGCAACTGCTCTTAGGTCATAGCGACATGACGATGACCAGGCGGTATGCCCGCTTGACTGATAGGAGTCGTGAAGAGGAATACTTCCGCGCCATGGAAATCATCGAACAAGGAGGCATCCATGGGGCCTACTGATCTGATTAGCATGTATCGGAGATTCCTGAAGCGACGGAACTATTCGAAGCACACTGTAAAAAACTATATCAATATGCTTGGACACTTCAGCTGCTGGCTGCGAATTCCTATAGCACAGGTAACCGCAAAGCAGACCGATGCGTATATGGACTATCTGTTGAGAAATAGGAAACAACCTAAGACCATCAACTGTCATTTCGGTTGTATTCGTGCTTTTTACGAGTATCTGATCCAAGATGAGCGAATGCCTCTTCGCAATCCTGTAAGAAAGAATTACAAACTTCGCCTGCCCAGACCACTGCCCAAACATCTCAGGGACGAGCAAGTTACGACTCTCTTCAGTGAAATTGACGATGCCAGAGATCGGGCCATGTTCATGCTGATGCTAAGAGGCGGTCTGCGTGTAGATGAAGTTTCTCGGCTGACGGCAGATGCGATAGAGTATTGCAGAAGACAGCTTTATGTCTTTAATGGCAAAGGCAGCAAGGACAGGGTTGTCTACCTGAGCGAGGATGCATTGAGCGCCTTACAGTACTATATGCATAAACGGAAATGGTCAAAAGAGAAACGGGTATTCCTGGTACAAAAAGGACCGCTGAGGGGCAAGCCGATATCGGTTCGCGGAATACAAAAGAGAATCGAATACTATGCACGGAAGACCCAGATACAAGTATCCTGAATGGACGTCGGCTGGTGGGATGGTTGATCTGGGTGATCTACCTGGTACGGGTTCTCCTAGCGGTCAGGCAGCTGCTCTAGGTGTATCGCCTGATGGCAATGTTGTCGTCGGCGCCGCTCTGGATCTAAACGGCAATACTCATGCCTTCAAATGGACACAGGATGGCGGAATGGTTGATCTAGGTTACCTGCCTGGAGGTTCAGAGGCAGAGGCATATAATAGTTCAGCGCTTGGAGATGTCATAGTGGGCACAGCGTTGGATAGCTCAGGCAATACACATGCCTTTGAGTGGAGTTCGACGACTGGAATAGTAGATTTGGGCACTTTGTCAAACGGCATAGAATCAGTCGCCTTGGCAATTTCTAGAGACGCTTCAGTTATTGGCGGTTTAGCTCTTGACAATAATGGAAATATGCATGCTGTCAGGTGGACTCAAAACGGTATCTTGGATCTTGGTACTGTGCCAGGCGGATCGATTGACAATAATTCTGTATCGGTTGATGGCAGTGTGGTAGTTGGAGGATTATCGTTCCAAGGCGGAATCGACCAGGCTTTCCGCTGGACTCCTGATAGTGGCGTGATTGATTTTGACAGTTTGGACAATTCAGGGTCAGCTGCGTTAAACATATCTAGTAACGGGAACGTGATCGTAGGGTGGGCTGCTCTCGGTGATTCGTTTCCAGTCGCGTGCCTTTGGTCGAATCTCGGTGGGTTGCAAACAATCGATCAATGGCTTGTCGAAAATGGAGTAGATGTTACCGGCGCCAGCTTTTATGAGGCCTATGGTGTATCTGCAGACGGGAATACAGTTGTAGGACAGCTTTTAAACAATCACGCTTTTTTTGCACACGTAGGTCCAATCACATGCCCAGTCAATGTCGTAGAGATCGGAGGGATAGCGTACTCGACTATTCAGGAAGCTTACACGGCAGCGACAAATGGGCAGTCAATCCAGATGCAGGCATTGGAATTTCAAGAAAGCCCGGTGATGACACGCGATATCTCTGTTTTGCTTCAAGGGGGCTTTGTATGTGATTATTCATTTAATTCTGGCTTTTCAACCATCGAGGGTTCTTTGACAATAAGCGGCGGTACAGTGATCGTCGAGAAACTCATATTACAGTAAATGATCAATCTTGTGATGGATGGGTCGCATTATGTCAGTCAATGGTTGCATTACGGCTGCGCATGGAGCATATTGATAATATATTTTTGTAAATGTACGAGGATCAGATTTAAAAGGATGTGGAGGATTAAATGTCGTATAGGACGCTACTAACGATTCTATTAAACGTGTTGCCCCTGATAGTACAGTAACGGGTTCGGAGAGGTAGGGGGTAGTACCTCCCGTGCATCCTATTACACTAATAATTTCAAAAGCAGGCTCTTGAATAATATCTTACGCTCCATTTGCTCATGTAGTCTTATCCTATCTTGAGTTCTCATATGCATCAGATTGGAGAGTGCATTTATTAATAGATTCTTTTGGTAAACATCACATAACAAAGCATGTCTGCAGCAATGATTGCTTGGTGCAGTTTTTGATCCAACCTCTCAATATTTGAGTTTGTACCGATCAGTATATTCAGGATACATATCCGCGGCGTTGATCATCTGGTCATTAAAACATAGCTTGTTTTTGGATTATTAATCTGGGTGGGCAACATCAAGAAAGCGAAAATGTAGACAAAAGAGTTTTGCTGAGAGTCGCGTCCGTGACCCTCTGCTACTCTCAGCAAAACTCTTTTTAGTGCGTGCCGACAGTGGTAACTCGGTTCTCGTTGTCACCTTATTATCAACACTTCTGACATCTGAGCAAGACTGTCGAATTCCAAAAATAATCGCTAACCCCGGCTTATTGGGTACTTATAATTGAGAGTGTCAATTTTCTGCCGTGAATGAAGGAAGAAAATCATCGGCAATAAGAAGCCACCTTGATAACGCCTTCGTGAAGTAACAATCGCTGATCAGTATCTCGATTACGTTGATGGGTACAACGGAAAATCATCGGCGGGTCTCTTCGTCTTAATGCATAAAATATGAAATATGCACGTTAAGGGCTGCTCAAACACTAATTCGGCAGCCAGCAATGCATGATAGGCCCTAAATCCTAACTCGATTGGGCAAAGACAAAGACTGTTTGAAGCGTTGACGAAAAACTGATTATGCTTTATATAGAGTGGTGGAGTAGAAAATCTATCTGGCTGAAGAGTAGTATTGTAAGAGGTATCTTATCAAAGGGGATATGCAACATAAATAAGAGGCAACGAGACATTACTGCGACCCCAAAGAGGGCTATGCAAGAGGAACGGCGGCCAATAAAGGAGTTTGAGGCATTATATGAAATCACACGTAGCTGGCACGTATATTCCCGCCGCAAAGAGGTTCATCAAGCATAAAGTGGACATGAGTGCGAAGCCTATCATTGTGTTTCAGGTAGATAATAAAATATATGTTCTACTAATATACAAGGCAGTTGCGGACACATTTCTGACAGACCGAAGAAGGATGAGATCGTAGCCGCTTGGCATCTAAGCGGGGCAGATGATAACGCTTACATAGAGAGTGTGAAGCAGGATGATATCACGTCAGGGGCGGTGTATTATTCGGTTCATTTGAAAAAATGGCTGTCCAAGTACGAAGAGAGGTCCAGAGTGGTAGAAAATCAAGCCGAAGATAGCAAATCGAACGTTACCGAATACCCGGTGACGATAGACCAACTGCAGCCGGGTGTTTTTATCCGACTGACGGGTGTAAGATGGTTCGATCACCCATTTCTTATGAATTCCTTTAAAATCTCCGACAAGGGGCAAATTAAGATACTCCGCCAACTTGGGGTTGAGTCGGTAGTATTCGTCCCTAGCAAAAGCGATGTGTTCCCCCTGCCCTTGGTTAAGGATGCGTCACCAACTCCACGGATCGAGATTAAGAATCTGGAGGCAGAAGAACTCCTTTCTGAAAAGCGCAAGAGAATAGAACAGCAAAGGGTACTTCGACAGAAAATAAAGGCTTGTGAGAAGAGATTTACTGCCAGTGTGGAGACGGTCAAAAATGTTATGCGGGATATTGAAGGGGGCAGGCTTGAATCTGTCCATGAGGCCGACATATTGTTGACCAATCTCATTGAAGACTTAATGGTCGAGAAGGATGCTACAGTTCAGCTGATGAGTTCAGATGCTGCTGGAGGAGAGAGTGTCTTTTACCATAGCCTTAACGTATCAGTCCTTGCGCTCATGATTGGTAGAGAACACGGGCTGAATCCGGCAGACCTCAGGATATTGGGTCTTGGGGCTCTATTTCACGATGTCGGTAAGCATCGTGTCCCTAAAAACGTTCTATTCAAGTCTACGCCCAGGAACAAATTTGAAACAGATATTTTCCGGCTTCATCCGCAGTACGGCGTCGAAACAATGCAGCCTCTTGTGGAGTCAGGAGACTTCCCCTCAGCCGCTATTGAGGTTGTTCGAGATCATCACGAGCGGATTGACGGGTCAGGTTATCCGAGTGGCCGGAAAATCTTATCAGACATAACTAAAATAGTGTCTATTGTCGACAGGTATGATACGCTTTGTAATAATCAGATCATAGAAAAGTCCGTAACTCCTCACGAAGCCCTTGCGTTTATGTTCAGCAAGGAGAAGGGGGAGTTTGATGAGATTCTGCTTCAACGATTTATCGCATATTTGGGGGTTTATCCGCCAGGGACAATCGTAAAATTAAACAACGAAGTTACAGGAATGGTGATCTCGGTTAACGCCATGAACTCCCTGAGGCCGAGTCTCCTCATTTACGACCCTGAAGTACCCAAGAACGAGGCGCTGATATTCGACCTTTCATGCGAAGCGGCTTCAACGCTCTTCATTACATCTACAGTCAGGCCGAGCCAGCTGCCGCGTGAAATATACGATTATCTTAATCCACGGACACGGGTCAGCTATTTCTTGTCTGCGGAGGACAGAAAGCAGACAGGGGCATCCTCGGAAACGTCTAGCGGTCGCACCATATCCACGAAATGATCCATTTTAGGGCATCGGCTATTATATGCTTCTATAGGCTGCCAAAGCCCATATCTCTCCCGAAAGGTCTTTCTTCTCACCGCTATTGCGACTCTTATCACGGCCCTGAATAACAGGCTGGGGCGCATTGTTGATCGCAGACGAGTCCTACAGGAGCGATTGCGAAATATTTGCGATGAAGAAGCAGAAACCATGGAGATAGAGCTAAAGCGTCAAAGGCACCGAGGTACGTTAATCTACTTTTCAATCTTCTTTGCCGTCTTGGGTGCATTATTGATATGCTTAGTAGTTGCGAGCGCATTCCTCGGTGCACTGTCTACGGTTGACTTGTCGAGGGAGATAGCTATTCTCTTCGTTCTTGCAATGTTTCTCTGATCGTGTGCCTCGGTATATTTTTGCGAGAGGTTTTTTTGGCAGTTTCGGGGGGAAGCAGCATCTATCGATAGAGTGGATTGTACTTGCAAAAGAAACAACAATGGTGCCTATCAATAGTCCAAAAAGCGCCCCTGCAGCAAGAGTCATAATTGCGGCGCCGGGTAAAAATAACGATGTCACCAGGATATAGACCGCCATGTATGCGGCGATCACCATTAACCTGTGATCGGCATAGACAGCAGCCAACGTCGCCTGAGATGCCTTGACGTATGAGAGAGTGAAATACTGTTCAAGGCCGATAATTTTAAAGAGTATCACAATTCCGACGACGAGAGTTACGACTATTATCCTTTTTCGGACGGTTTTATTCATCGCGTCTTTTTGCCTTGCACCCCCCCATGATCGGAAAGTTCGGGTCAAACATTCTCAATGCCCGGCCGCACCACCCCACAGCTCGTTTAGGCGCTGGTCCCGACCGCACCTGCCACGGTAGTATCTGTAGCGGATCGGGTTTTTCTTGTAATAGTGCTGGTGGTAATCCTCTGCCGGGTAGAATTCTGTAGCCTCCACAATTTCGGTTACGATAGGCTCTTTAAAAGGCTTATTCTTTTCCAATGTCTCCTTAGACTGTATTGCCAAACGTCTCTGTTCCTCATTATGGTAAAAAATAGCGGTGCGATACTGATGCCCTGTATCACAGAACTGCCGGTCTTTGGCGGTTGGGTCGATGTTATGCCAGAAAACTTCCAGCAGCTTCTCATACTTCACTTTTGTGGGATCATAGACGACTTGAACTGACTCGGCATGCCCGGTTCCTCCGGCTGAGACCTCTTCGTAGGTGGGATTCTTTTTCTGTCCTCCTGTATAACCGGATGTGACTGAAACCACGCCTGGAATCTCGTCGAATGGATGCTCCATACACCAAAAGCAGCCGCCTGCGAAGGTCGCTTTCTCAAGATTAGTTGCAGCCATAACAGCGGTGATTCCGAGGAGCATGACTGACAATCCAGTCATCACGATAACAAGTGTTTTCATTTTGTGTCCTCCCTGATAAGTCGCTTATTTCTTGGTTGCCACGAATTGCAGGGCAGCCGAATTCATGCAGTAGCGCAGCCCAGCGGGTTTAGGGCCATCATTAAACACATGGCCGATATGACTGCCGCAACAGCGACAGACTACCTCGGTGCGACGACTGAAAAAGCTGTTATCCGGTCTTGTGATTATGTTCTCCGGAGCAATTGGAGCCGTAAAACTGGGCCAGCCGGTGCCGGACTCGTATTTGTCTTCAGACCTGTGCAGATCGAGTCCGCAGGCTGCGCAGCGGTAGATGCCATGTTCGTGGTAGCTGGCGTACTGTCCGCTGAAGGCGCGTTCAGTCCCTTTCTCTCGCATAATATGGTACTGTTCGGGTGTTAATAGTTTCTTCCACTCCTCGGTGGTTTTAGTACCAGTTTCACTTATAATATAGCCCCCTTTTTCGGCGGAATAGACCTTGATCTGCTCAGGCGCCGATACTCCCTCCGCATACTTATATATCCCGTCAAAGAGAGAAATACCGCATCGTGATATCCTCTCGTAGTCAGAGACTACGAGCATCCTGGTAGTTCAGGACACAGGTTCGTAAGGACACCCTTCGGTTTTTGCCCGACGAAGGATTCAACAGGAGTCGGGCAATACTGAGGCATTGAAGTGCTCTCAGGCTGTACCACACAGCAAACTGGTAGATGTTCAGAAAATTAAGCGTCGAGTTAATGTCCCGCGATATGGTAAAACCACACATGGGACAGGTGAAGGTTCGCACTGAGGGCGATAAGCCCTCTGCTATAACGTATCCGCAGCAAGAACAGGTCCTTGTGGTGTCCCGCTCGTTGAATTTCCTGACCTCCTTACAGCACATTGCAGCTTTGTAAGAAAGGTATCCAACGAGTGTCATAATGGGGTTGTTGTTCTGGACCTGCCGGTTGATGCGCTTGTCGATGAATTTGTAGCCGGTGTCTGCCAGCGTATGGCTTTTTCCCCAGTCTCCAACGTAAAATCCTATTACATCCGGATGATCGGCAAGTATTTGGTTTGTCATCCGGTGCAGATAGTGCTTGCTTTGCCCCGAAATCCGACAGTAGATGTTCCGTATTTTCGAGTTCAGTCGGCGCCACTGTTTTGATCCACGCTTCTTCTTATCGCGCCGCGATTTAAGCTGGTCAATTAAAATATAGTGGTTGAGGTTTAACTGCCGCAGCGGGTTGATGTCATATTCGCAAATTGTTCCATCTGTTTTGATGCCAGTCAGCGCAGTTTTACACCCCGGGTCGAAATACAGCAAGTGGACGGGCTCCCTTGTAAACGGATTGTACGCAATGGGAAGAGGGCAGAAGGATTCCGGAGACAATGCCGGCACCCGTCCCGCTATCTCCCTGCTGACAGTCTCCGCATCTGCACAATTTACCCCATGAGTGAAGCTCGCGCTCCAAGATTTAGACACCTTGTCGTAGGCAATAGTGACCGTCTTGATAGTCTCCGACGCGTAATCAAGCCTCGGAAGTTCGATCTCGATCCACTCAGCCTTGTTCTTGCCATGCGCAAGTCGCAGGGTGTTCCCGAAGATCTCAAAAGAAATACCCTGCTGGGGATACTTCTGCGTGAAGAAGTACTTGTACGATCGGAAGTGGGGCGGCCGGACTTCCGCATCACCCTGCCTTTTCTTTGTAAAGTACATCTTCCATGCGCCGGTCAGCGACTTGACCACTTCCTGCAAGGTCTGAGAGCAGGGCTCTTTGAGCCGTGGACAGTCTTTTTTGAGTTCAGGCAGCATCTTTTTGAGGTCGTAGTAGCCCAGACCATTGCGCTGCTTTTCATCGTTCAGAATGTTCCAGACATCCTTGCAGATGTATGAAGCCTGCCACAGCAGATCTATGGCTGCTTTTGATGGCTGAACTCGCACCTGATGCGTCAGATATAGCGGTCTGCTCATCCTTTTTTCTGGTCCTCTATATACTTCGTGATTGCTTCCTCAGAGATATGCCCTATTGTCTCAACATATGTTGACGGGTTCCATAGCTGCCCTTTCCACAAGCGTTTTGCTATCTCCGGGAATTCCATGAAAAGCCTTCTGCCTGAGATACCCTTCAGCATTTTATAGATGTATGAAGGCGAATACTTTGGATGGGCAGAAACAAACACATGAACATGATCAGGCATTGTTTCAAGACTCTTTACGTCAAACCCTTTGTCCTGTGCAATATCAAAAATTAACTCCTTCAGCCTCGCCTCCACCTTGCCAAGCAGAATATGCCGCCTGTATTTTACTGACCAAACCATATGATAGTTGACGTTGTAAACAGATGTCCTTGCATGCACCAAATGACTCATGCATATAGTGTACTACTTCAAGGCTTATTAATCAACTAGCGTATAGCAACACTCCTTAACAGATAGTCGCTATCATCTCGGGATTAAAATGCCGGGGGATTCCCGCTCGATCTCCTAAAGAAGGCGGAAAGATGATGAAAGATGGAAAGATGATGATGGACCACGGGCTAAAGATGATTAACCAAGCTGGTGGTCAAAGTTAGGTGACGGACAAGAAAGATATGAAGTTGACGAATAAATATTAGATTGTTAGCCTATCAAGAGGGCACGTAATTCAGCGTGCCGCTTGATAGGTTCTTTTGCTAGCCGGCACAGTCGATAATCATCATACTGCAAGAAATTTTAAAATCATGACTACAGTAGTAAGCAGTACGATTTTTGTTTACAGTTGTCGTAAAAACAATGCCTGATCAGGCTTTTGGGGCAGCATTAATTTACAGCCCGTAAAAAGTGATTTCGTCTTTGCAAGTTACCACCGCAGAAGTTGTACCTATCGATACAATGTTTTACAAAATAATTGCTAATATCGTAGTAGTTATTCATTTTTTATGGATACTTTTTTTACTGTTCGGCGCATTTTGGGGAATAAAGAATATAAAAGTACGGGTTGTTCATATAGGGGGATTGATTTTTGCTGTCACCATTCAGGTATTTGATTGGTATTGTCCATTAACAAATCTTGAAACCTGGTTGCGATCAAAATATGAGCCAACTTTATCCTATGGAAGTTCGTTCATCATCCACTATATAGATAAAATCATATATATAGAACTCCCCAGATCACTCATTTTTATATTAAGCATCTTACTATGTGCCATCAATGCCTGGTTTTATCTTAAAATTTACAAGAAAGACGGCAGAAAAAAGGCCTAAGGGTAATATCGCTTCAACACTTGCCTCGCGATGCCGCACTAGGAATTTCGTAAAAATAACTATTGAAATCAGACTCTCTGGCAATACTCCAAGTCCACTATTTTGAAATTGAGAAAGCGTTCATTGAGGTTGTCTCTGTCTTATACATGTCATTTGTCCAGCACTTCTCTAACTTTTCGCAGCAGATTGCTTGGTGACACAGGCTTTTGTATGAAATTTATATTTTCCTGAAGCATACTATTCTTATCTGTTCGATTATCAGTATACCCGCTCGCAAACAGTACTTTTATATCTGACTTGACTTTTCTTTGTGATTTTTCACGAGCATTCCCCAGCTTGAAGGGCTAGTTTTTCACGAGCATTCCCCACCCCTTTTTCAGGGCATTCCCCACCTCTATAAGTGGCAACCAGGTGTAGCAATCTCAAAAATAGGCATACTACTCTCTTGCCAATACAAAGGGGGTAGCATGTCAGACAAGGAGTATACCGTGATTGAGATTGTAGATGTTTTAAGAAGACGAGCTGATGGAGACAACATCAGTGCTATAGCGCGATCTACGAGAATGGATCGCAAGACTGTCCGCAAGTATATCCGGAGCGCCGAAGAGAAGGGATTGGCAACAGAGACTGATGTCGATATCGAAGCTATTGCCTATGACGTATTCAAGGAAGTCAATGCAGGCAACGCTGAGGATTCCAATATCAGAGATGGCATTCTGCTGCCGCACAAAGAAAGCATTGCAGAGTGGATTGAACGTGATCGGCTGACCATTACCAAGGCGCATATCAAACTACTGCGGACCGGCGTCAAGATAAGCTACAGCTCTCTGTATCGGTTCGTACAGGAACATATCGGGGTAGGCAGCCACGGAACTGTCCGCATGGCTGAGACGGAACCCGGTGAAGTGGCTGAAGTCGATTTTGGCAGGCTCGGATATATCTTTGATAAAGCCCTCAACAGGCTGAGACTGCTGTATGCCCTTGTGGTGACGCTGGTGTTCAGCCGGTATCAATATGTCCACGTGACGCACAAACAGGACCTGCCGGCACTCATACTAGGGATCGAAGATGCCTGGGACTTGTTCGGCGGCGTCAGCAGGCGCCTCATAATCGACAACATGAAAGCGGCCGTCGTAAAGTCGGATCGTTACGAGCCCATATTCAACAAGACATTCCTTGAGTATTCCCAATATGCCGGTTTCATAATAGACCCAGCCGTTGCTCACCATCCTCAGGGAAAGGCGACCGTAGAGCGGCAGATACCGTATGTGCGGGAGAACTTCTTCAAGGGCGAGACGTTCATCGACAGGGATCATGTTCAGAGAGAGGCCGTGAAGTGGTGTATGAATACGGCAGGGATGAGAATCCACGGCACCACGAGGAAGCGGCCTCGTATCATCTTTGAAGAACAGGAGCAGGGTTTGCTGTTGCCGGTCAGAGAAGAGCGCTTCGACGTTCCTAAGTGGGGCTGCGGCAAAGCACATCCCGATCATCACATCCGTTTCAACAACGCAATGTATTCAGTACCCCACGATTATATCGGCGCAAACCTGGACTTCCGCGTCGACAGCAAACTAGCACGTATCTACCATGGAGGGGAGGTGATCAAAACGCATCCTGTCGTGGCCGAAGGCAAGCGATCCACCGATTACAGTGATTACCCAAAGCACAAAACAGCTTATGCGATGAGAAACTGTGATTACTACATCGGCAAGGCAAAGGAGGTTGGAACTCATTGCGGCAGCTTTGCGGAGGAACTGCTGTCGGGGGTCTTTCCATGGAGCAAACTAAGGCAGGCACAGAAGCTTATCCGTCTTTCTGAGAAGTACGGGGCGCAGCGGATAGAGCAGGCATGCAGCCGTGCTCTATCATTCAGCCTTATTGATGTCTATCGGCTTGAGAGCATCATCAAACAGGCCCTGGGCCAGGAGGCAACAACAAAGAAAGGAAGTGAGAAAGGAGTTGTAGTGCCGGGCCGGTTCGGTCGTCCGGCGGAGTACTTCAAGCATAAAAAGGAGGATCAAAAAGCACTATGGGAATAACCAACGAACTGAAGCAAACCTTGAAGCGACTGAGGCTTTCAGGAATGCTGGCCACACTGCCTGATAGAGTGGCCTATGCAAAAGGGACAAAACTCGCCTACACGGAGTTCCTGGAGCTCGTCCTCAACGACGAAATCCAAAGAAGAGAGGATGGAAATATAGAAAGAAGACTCAGGAGCGCAACGGTCGATCTCGATCAGACTTTTGAACGATTCGACTGGGATGCCGCTATCACAGTTGATAGGGAAAAGCTCAAAGAACTCTTCAGTCTTGAGTTTGTCGGACGAAAAGAAAACGTGCTTATCTGTGGTCCCGTTGGTGTAGGCAAAACCTTCATCGCTAACGCTCTGGCTCACAGCGCCTGCAGAAGGGGACACAAGGTTGTCATGCTCAGGGCAAGCGCGATGTTCAAAAAGCTATTGCAAAGCAGGGCCGACAACTCATATGGCAAGGAGTTGCTGAAACTCATAAGCCCGGAACTGCTGATCATAGACGACTTCGGACTTCAAAAGCTGACCGAAGAACAGTCCGGCGACTTCTACGAGGTCATCATCGAAAGATACGGTCGGGCTTCAACGGTGATCACCAGCAATCGGGATGTCCACGAATGGATGGCGCTCTTCGACGATCCGATCATGGCAAACTCGGCCTTGGATCGTATCGCCCACAATGCTCATCAACTCGTCATCGAAGGAGAAAGCTACAGGAAAAGAAAACAGCCACAGAGAAGAAAACAGACTGCAGTTTGATTATGTACTATCAGATATGCTAAAAAATCTCAGATAGAGGCTACACCTGAGGAATGACCCTGAAAAATAAACTGGGGAATGCAGCTGAAAAACGACATTTTCTTATTTCATCATATACTTCTTTGCCGCTTTTTTTAGGCATTATCATATCGAGGATGACAAGTCGAATTCTCTCCTTATTGGCGACGAACTTGTTTATCGCGTCTTGTCCATCATGTGCAAGAATTACTTTATACCCATTTTGAGATAGAACTATTTCAGATAATGTCCGTACTTTCTCGTCATCCTCCGCCACGAGTACTGTCTCTGTGCCCTGTTCCGGAGGCGGTTCATTAGCGGGTTTATCAGGTGTCTCTTCCTCTGATTGCGCAGCCGGCATATATATTCTGAAAGTCGTCCCTTTATCAGGCTCACTGTCCACCGTGATATATCCATCGTGCTGCTTTATTATGCCGTATACCATGGCAAGTCCAAGACCCGTGCCTTTCCCAACCTTCTTCGTTGTAAAAAAAGGTTCGAAGATCTTGTCAATCTCCTCTTGCCTCATTCCAATACCTGTGTCGGAAACAACAATAAGCGCATACGCTCCCGGCTTACCATAGCCATGGGCCTGAATAAAGTCATCATCCAGTTCCACATAGTCCGTACTCAGAAGAAGTTTGCCTCCATCGGGCATGGCGTCTCTCGCATTCGCCACGAGGTTCATGAGTACCTGCTCCATCTGTCCCGTGTCCGCCCGAACGATGATTTCTTTTTCGGTAAGCACGGTTCTCATTTCAATATCTTCCCCGATAAGTCTTGAAAGCATTCCCTCAACCCCCGTGACAATATTGTTCAAATTGATTGCTTTCGGATTGAGTATTTGCTTTCTGCTGTATGCAAGAAGATCATGCGTAAGCTGAGCCGCTCGGTCCACCGATTGAAGTATCTGATCAACATTGGCCTCGAGTCTTTCATCACCGCCCAGGTTCATGCGCAAAAGATGTGCGTACCCCATTATTGCCGTCAGGATATTGTTGAAGTCGTGGGCTATTCCTCCTGCGAGCTGCCCCACTGCCTCCATCTTCTGCGCCTGCATGAGCTGCTGTTCAAGCTTTCTCTGATGAGTGATGTCGCGCAGCATCCCCCTATATGACGTCACACACCCCATTTCGTCATAAAAGGCGGTTGCTGTCTCAAGCACTATTAATATATCCCCATTTTTCTTTTTCACCAGCAGTTCATAGTCCTTTACATATCCCTGCTCATCCAGTATTTTCAGAAGCTCTTGCCTGCTGGCAAGATGGACATAAAAGTCTCTTTCGATATCAGCGCTGAGAAGTTCAACCTTTGAGGAGTATCCGAACAGTTCAATTCCAGCCTGGTTTATATCGATGAATCTCCCCGCCGGTGTGCTAATAAAGACAGCGTCTTTCGACTCCTCGAAAAGGCTATGATATCTTTCTTCGGACTTCCGCAGGGCCTCTTCCGCCTCCTTTCGCTCAGTGACGTCCGCACCGATGCTCAGCACTTCGACTAGGGTTCCCTCAACGTCAAACACCGCCTTATTGGTCCAAGCGATCCAGACTCGGCGGCCATCCCGGAGCACGTTCTCATTGATGTTCTGTTCGAATGCAACGGGGTTCTGACAAATGCTTTCCATGAGAGGACGAAGATTCCGACCGGTGCTTTCGGTATCTGGCGTAATGGTGCCCACCACGTTACGTCCGAGGATTTCGTTCTCCTGATAACCAAAGAACTTTTGCCCGAAATCGTTTAGAAAGGTGATTTCACCGCGAGTATTCCAGCGCAGTATGATGCTGTTGGCCTTCTGGACCAGCTCGCGGTATTTGCGTTCGCTTTCCCGCAGCGCCTCTTCTGCCTGCCTGCGTTCGGTAATGTCACGAAAAACTGCTACATTAACCATGTGTCCCTGATAGTCAAAATAGCTACTGGCGATTTCGACTGGAAACACAGTGCCATTTTTCTTACGGAGCAAACGGAAGGGAATACGTGTCTGGTGCGCAGCCATAGCCTGACGGGTTTCATCCGGCTCCGCGGATACATCGGTAGCTTTTAGGCGGAGGAGTTCTTCGTGTGTGTACCCATACAGATTCGACGCTGCGACGTTAGCATCAAGAATCCGGTTTGTTTCACAATCCACCAGCAGTATCGCATCGGACTCCACCTCAAAAAGACGACGATACCGTTTCTCATTTTCATGGACATGACTAATTAAGTGAACGAGAAGATAACAAATAGCCAGAGAAACAAAAAAAGAACAAACAACGCCCGTAATAACTAAATCATAAGCAACTTTCCCACGAAAGAAAATACTCATTGGCATAACTATGATCTGCGTGAATATTATCGCTGAAGCTATTGATAACGAAAGAAGGCGAAATGGTCTTATCATTATCAGCTTATCGATGAATTTATTTTTGCCTGCAGGCCATAGTCGCATGCCTGATATCTCCTAAGATGAGTCATAAAGTTTATTTCTGCTTGATTTTATCACATAAGATGTCTTTATTGGATTGGAGAGTAAACATTCTTTGCATCCAAGATTAACATGCAATGGTTTCGGGTATGAATCCTTCGGATAATATTCCCTTGCGCGCTATACAGATCGCGATACTAACTCATCTTTTATGCGGTAGAGCTTCGGAAGACTGTAATCTATGACTTTTGAGAAGGCCGATTACCGTAATTTACTGGGGATTTGACGCAAATTTCTCCTACTCATACACCGCGGCCGTCTCAGCAACAGTGTTGAGTTCCAATATAATCCGCTAAACCTTTTTTCACATGTCCTTCCTGATATCTGGGCAGAAGCTATTTCGCTACAGTGCTAAGGTTTCACTTGGAATCAAACGCTGGCTGCCTTGAAAGCTAAAACAGACTTCTCCCCTAATTCGCAATTAAGCCCCTGGTTTAACTAAAGGCTATGTCCCACCAAGAAGCTTCAGCTCTCACTCGCCCGCCCCGCCGCCAAGCACTTTATAGAGCGTCACCAGATTGGTGAGACGAGAGAGGTGAACGGTAATCAGTCCCTGTTGCGCGCTGTAAAGAGAGCGCTGAGAGTCAAGGACTTCCAGATAACTCGATATGCCTTTGCTGTACCGCGCCTGCGATAAACGGTAAGTTGCGGCAGTGGCATCCGTCAGAGCTTGCTGAGCCTCCAGTTGAGAGCCCAGCGTGCCGTATTGAGCAAGGGCATCCGCCACTTCCCTGAAGGCGCTCTGGATCGCCTTCTCATACTGGGCGAGAAAGATATCGCGGTCGACTTTTGACACTTTCAGATTGGCCAGGTTTCGCCCTGCATCGAAGATGGGCAAAGTGATCTCCGGCGCAAAGCTCCATACCCCAGACGCTCCTCTGAAGAGTCCGGACAGCTGTGCGCTTGAGAGGCCAATGCTGCTTGTAAGAGTTATGCGCGGAAAGAATGCCGCACGTGCCGCACCGATGTCAGCGTTTGCGGCTTTGAGAAGGTGTTCCGCCTGCATTATATCGGGACGGCGCTGCAGCACCTCAGAAGGCAGCCCTGGGCTGAGGTCTTTAAGCGCGGTAATTGCACCGAGTCCAGACGGCAAGAGATCCGGAGGAACGACCGGCGAGCCTATCACAAAAGCCAATGCATTTTCGTCCTGGGCTACCTGGCTCGTAAAGGCTGCAATGTCCACCCGGGCTGAATCAACGCTCGTTTCGGCCTGACGCAGATCCAGCTCGGAAGAAGCACCAGCCTTGAAGCGACTATGGATAAGGTTGTATGAAGTCTGCTGGCTTTCAAATGTCTGCTGAGCGATTTTCAGACGCTCCTCATCGGCTGCAAGTGTCAGATAGTCGCTTGCCACTTCGGCCACAAGGCTGATCTGTGCGCTGCGGCGCGCCTCCTCCGTGGCGAAGAACTGCTCCAGAGCCTGCTCTTTAAGGCTTCGTACCCTGCCGAATAAATCTATCTCGTAGGCGCTGAAGCCGAGACCAACACTGTATTGGTGCGATGAGAACGCCTGTCCGGTTGTAGAGAGGCTGGCAGGTATTCGCTGGTTGAGCGCTCCCCCAGCCGCTGCCACCGTCGGGAAGAGATCAGCTCGCTGGATTTGATAAAGCGCCTGCGATCTTTCTATATTAAGTGTTGCTATACGCAAATCCCGATTGTTGTTCAGTGCGATTGCAATCAGTTTTTGCAGCTGCCCACTAACAAAAAACTCCTGCCATCCAATGTCTGCGGCAAACTTTTCGGACGGCTTGGCTTCGCCCTGCAAATAAGCAGGACCGCTCGGCCACGCGGCCGCGGCAGGCGTTTCCGGCCGTATATATTGGGGAATCATTGTACAGCCTGACAGAGCAAACAGGACAAGGCCAATGGTTAAAGCCAGAATTCCAATGCGTACTGAGTGCCCGCGCTTGCCGACGTGACGGCTGAGACTCTTGTCGATGATGCCAAGTGCTTTCATGTTAATCCTCCAGGGCAGCGTCGACAGCAGGTGATGCCACGTGTGCCTTATTTCTTTCACGGCCGAACAAGCGCGATACCATCACGAAGAAGAATGGAATGAAGATCAGGTCGATAAAGGTGGCAGAGAGCAATCCGCCCGTTACGGCCGTGCCTATCGCATTTTGAGCTCCTGCGCCAGCCCCCTTGGTCAGCGCCAGCGGCAGCGTGCCGAAAAAGAAGGCAAGGGAGGTCATGATAACCGGACGGAGCCTAATTTTGACGGCGTTCAGGGTCGCCTCCGCAACTTCGTGCCCCTGGCGCATCTGTTCCTTGATGAACTGGATGATAAGGATGGCATTCTTCGTTGAAAGACCGACTGTTGTCAGAAGACCGATCTGAAGATAAACGTCATTGGGAAGGCCGCGAAGTGTAACCATGGTGACAGCACCAACTAGTCCGAGCGGCAGCATCAGCAGATTCACAAAAGGAATTGTCCAGCTTTCATACAATGCAGCGACCGCAAGAAAAACCACCAGGAGGGAGATTGCATAGAGTGCAGGCGCCTGCGCACCGGCATTCTTTTCCTCGTAAGATAGGCCCGTCCATTCGTAGCCGATCCCTGGCGGTAGCTGGGCCGCCATTTTCTCCATCTCTGCCATTGCCTCGCCGGTGCTTACACCTGGGACGGCCTGCCCCAGAATTTCGACCGACGGGAGGCCGTTGTAACGCTCAAGTCGAGGGGAGCCGTACTGCCAGCGGGCGCTGGCAAAGGCCGAGAACGGCACCATCTGGCCGTCCTTATTGCTGACATACCAGCTGTTGATGTCCTCCGGTAGCATTCTATATTGGGGATCCGACTGGAGATAAACCTTCTTCACCCGGCCATTCTGGATGAAGTTGTTAACGTAGGTGCTTCCCCATGCGGTGGAAAGAACGTCGTTGATATTACTCAATGAAACCCCAAGCGCGCCGGCCCTGACGTCATCGATATCGAGTTTAAATTGGGGAGAATCGTCCTGGCCATTGGGACGCACGGCAGTCAGTTTAGGGTCCTTCATTGCCATGCCAAGCAGCTGGCTGCGCGCCTCCATCAGTTTCTCGTGTCCTACTCCTCCCCGGTCCTGCAGCTGCAAATCGAACCCGTTGGCCACTCCCAGCTCCAGCACTGCAGGCGGTGCGAAGGCAAAGGCGAGGCCATCCCGGATCTGCGAGAATGCCTTCATCGCCCGCGCCGCAATGGCAGGAACCTTCAGGTCAGGGGTTTTGCGCACATTCCAGTCTTTGAGCTTCACCCATGCGAGCCCCATGTTCTGGCCGCGCCCTGCAAAACTGAATCCAACCACGGTGATGATCCCCTCCACTGTTTTCTTCTCGTCCTCCATGAAGTGCCGCTCAATCAGTTTTACGGACTTCAGGGTCCGTTCCATGGTGGCGCCAGCTGGAAGCTGGAGCTGGCAGAGCAGGAATCCCTGATCTTCGTCCGGCAGGAATGAGGTGGGGAGATGTAGTGCAAAATAGACCATGGCCGTCACAATGGCACCGTAGATGATCAGGTAGCGCACAAGCTTTCCAAAGGAACGGCCAACGATCCCTTCGTATTTGCCCCGGCAGAATTCGAATACTTTATTGAAATAACGGAAAAACCAGGCAAACCACCCAGTCTCGCCGGCATTATGCCCCTTTGCGATAGGCTTCAGAATGGTGGCGCAGAGGGCTGGGGTCAGGATCTGGGCCACCAGCACTGATAGGATCATGGCCGAGATTATGGTTATGGAGAACTGGCGATAGATGACACCGGTAGAACCGCTGAAGAATGCCATCGGGAGGAAGACCGCCGAGAGGACGGTGGCTATTCCCCACAGGGCGCTGGTTATCTGTCCCATGGACTTGACGGTTGCGTCATGGGGGGAGAGCCCCTCCTCGGTCATTATCCGCTCTACGTTTTCCACAACCACGATGGCGTCGTCCACCAGAAGGCCGATGACGATAACCAAGGCAAACATAGTAAGGGTGTTGATGGAGAACCCGCTGGCTGCCAGCACTCCCATGGTTCCCAGAAGCACCACCGGCACGGCTATGGTGGGGATGATAGTGGCCCGGATGTTCTGCAGGAATAAGAACATGATGATAAAGACTAGGAAAACCGCCTCCACCAGGGTGTGTACCACCTCTTCTATGGAAATCTTCACGAATGGGGTGGAATCGTAGGGATAGACCACCTTCATTCCCTGAGGGAAGTATTTTGAGAGCTCCGCCATCTTTGCCTTAACTCGGTCTGCAGTCTCCAGGGCGTTAGCCGCAGGATCCAGCCGGATAGCCATTCCACCCATCGGCTTGCCATTGTAGAACGACTGAATGTCGTAGTTTTCGGTGCCGATCTTGCACTCGGCTAAATCCCTAAGTTTTACGGTCGAGCCGTCGGTGTTAGTACGAAGGATGATATTGCCAAACTGATCTGGCGTCTGCAGCAAGGTGCGAGCCATAATCGTAGCATTGAGCTGCTGCCCTTTGACAGCAGGAGTCCCGCCGAACTGGCCGGCTGATACCTGCACGTTCTGGGCCTGCAGCGCGTTGATAACGTCATCCGTGGTCAGATGGTAATTGTTCAGCTTTGCCGGGTCAAGCCATATCCTCATGGCGTTTTGGGTGCCGAACACCATCAATTCACCTACTCCGTTCAGTCGGCTTATGGTATCCTGAATATTGGAAACCATGTAGTCGGTCAGGGAATTGCGGTCCATGGAACCGTCTTCTGAAACCAGGCCCACAACCAGCAAGTAGTTCCGGCCAGACTTGACCACCTGAATCCCCTGCTGCTGGACGATCTGAGGGAGAAGCGGCATGGCCAGCTGCAGCTTGTTCTGAACCTGCACCTGGGCGATGTTGGGGTCGGTCCCCGCCTTGAAGGTCAAGGAGATGTTAACCGCACCGACCGAGTCGCTGGTGGAAGCCATGTATATCAGGTTGTCAATGCCATTTAGCTTCTGTTCGATCACTTGGGTAACCGTGTCCTGCGCCGTCTGCGCCGAGGCGCCGGGATAGGTCGCGTTGATGGCAATCGTGGGCGGTGCAATGGGTGGATACTGGGAAATCGGCAGTTTTTTGATCGCAAGGAGGCCAGCCAGCATGACCATAATGGCGATTACCCATGCAAAGATAGGACGATTTATAAAGAATTTAGACATGAATTCGCCCTACTTCTTTGCTGAGGCATTATTCACTGGGGTATTCACAGGGCCTACTGAGGCGGTGTCTGCTTTGCCCGCAAATGCGACCGCTTTGACGGGCATTCCGGGGCGCACCTTCTGAATTCCTTCGAGGATAACACGGTCGCCAGTTTTAAGTCCGTCACTGACCAGCCAGCAGTCGCCAACTGTACGGACAACCTTAATTACGTGCAGTTCCGCGTTTTCTCCGTTTCCAACTAGCATAACAGTTGCGTCTCCGGCGGGGTTGCGACTTACCCCTATTTGAGGGACGAGAATCGCATGTTCATCGACTCCCTCCTCTATGACCGCACGCACGAACATACCCGGAAGCAGGGTCTGCTTCGGGTTCGGGAATACCGCGCGCAGGGTGATGGAGCCGGTGCTTTGGTCAACTGTAACTTCAGAAAACTTGAGCGTTCCGGGCAACGGATAGATACTGCCGTCCTCCAGCAGGAGCTTCACCCGGGTCTGCGCTATGCCACTGCTTTTCATACGGCCGCTTGCCACCTCCTGTTTTAGGCGGAGCAGGTCTGCGCTGGACTGGGTGACATCAACATAAATGGGACTGAGCTGCTGAATTGTGGATAGCGCGGCAGGCTGATTGGCTGTCACAAGAGCGCCATTGGTTACCGATGACCGGCCGATCCGTCCGGAGATAGGTGCGGTTACCTTCGTATAGGCCAAATTTATACGCGCAGATTCAAGTGCTGCCCTTCCTGCCTCCACATCGGCCTCAGCCTGCTTGACCGCTGCACTTGCATCGTCGTAGTCCTGCTGACTGACCGCATTGATCTTGACAAGATCTTTGTACCGCTCAGCCTTAAGCCGGGCAGGTACGAGATTGGCTTCGGATTTATCAAGTGCGGCCTTTGCACTGTCGAAAGATGCCTGATAGGTGGCAGGATCTATCTGATAGAGCACCTCGCCTGCCTTCACATCAGCGCCTTCGGTAAACAGCCGCTGCTTAATAATGCCGCTTACCTGCGGCCTCACCTCGGCAATAAAATATGCTGACGTTCGGCCCGGAAGCTCTTTTGAAAGCGCCACGCGCTGGGGCTTCACCACAACAATGTTTACCTCTGGCGGTGCGCTTTGCGCGTTGCCGACGGCAGCACTCTTTTTTGTGCATCCCGCAATAATAAGAGATGCGGCAAGTATTCCAGTGACGGCAATTATGCCGGTTTTCTTCTTGTTCAGTATGAGCATCTCTAAAAGCGCCATGTCAACTTCCTCCATGTGTAAAACATATATAACAACGTTACAGGTTACTTCAGGTACCCTCTAAGCAGGCAATTAACCAAAGCAGAAGCTAACAAATTCCGGTCCGCCCATGGAAAACTTTTTCTGTACATTGTCATCAGTATCAGACCCTGAACCGCTACAGCAAGAGACTGTGTCATCACATCTGCATCCATCGCCTGAAGACTGCCTGCGTCAATACAATCCTGCACAATCTTCCTTAATATAAGATAAGACTCTTTCGCCATGGACTTCTTCTCCATAAATTCCTTTTTCTTGCCATAAACATCGGTTTTCGTAGTGAAAAATACCTTATACTGGTGCGGGTTACTGAATCCGAATTCTATAAGACAGTGCAGCGATTGACGAAGCGTCTGGAGCGGATCGCTTTGACACTCTGTTATATGCTTAAGATTTTCTAAATATTGTTCCGCGACTTCTTCACATATAGCCAGCAGCAAAGCATCCCTGTCCTTGAAATAAAGATAAATGGTAGTGGGTGAATAGCCAATTTTCCCTGCGAGCTTGCGCATAGTGAACCTTTCGTAGCCCTCGGTTATAAAAAGTTCACAGGCCTCATCCAGAATCTCCCTGCGAAACTCCTCCCTGTACTTGGCCCTCTTTTGCTGGATTCCCATCTAAGACTCCTTAACGTTGCTATGTTAGCTTAACATAGTTAATTATACTCCTGTCCATTTTCTTTTTTTGTTAACCTATTTTTTGATGATGACTAAGGAAATTTTGTCTTTATGTGATAAAGTTCTGGACGGACCTGACAAACGAGCTTAGGCGGGTGGCATGCGCGTTTGCATCGGAAATCTTGTTACCGCCAAGAACAATGTAGTGGGTAGTAGTCGGTGCAGTCCGGAACCTCCTGATGATTGCCGTCTATAACAAAGCGTCTTTGCCGTATAGTGTCTGATCTCAATTACTTTGAGCAGGCAGTGACCGTCAAGATACTTCCTTATGCTAAAACAACTTTAGATAGTGATTGCATTAGCATCAATATAGTTTTATAATTGCGTTATAAATATTCCTGATAAGACCATTCTCATGGTGGAGCGGAAGGGCACTGGTCTGTCTGGGAGAAGATAGCCGTTCTGCAGCAGGACAACAAATCTGGCTTGAACGGCTTTTTTATATTTGAATAAAGACATTAATTATTTGTTGCCCAAGGAATAAACAATTCTTAAGAAGAGGGGGCCCTATGGAACATAGGCACGAGTGGTCTAAAAGTACTTTTATCGTCATTGTCATACTGTTTACGCTATCATTATTCGGCATTAATAACGCCAGTGCTACCCAAAACATAACAGTAGATGCGACGAATCCATACAGCAATATTCTTCAGTTCACGGCAGGCAATCATATCCTGAGTTTTGAGCCTGAGAAGACATACTTTTCATCAATGGATAAATCCTTGAGCATGCCACTTCCGAGCACAAACAGTTTGACGCCAAAGACTGATGTTAAAGCCCACGCGACAGGTACTATGACTCAAGCCATACGCAGTATGCCTCAGGCATTGAAGGCCTCATTCTCTTCTGCGGTCGGTCATAATGACCCAGCATACGCCATAAGGAAGACGGCTGAGAGTTTTCATGGCCTCAATAAGAGACAGCACTTGGCGATGGATTTTTCAACGAGCGGCGTTACTATACGCTGCGGCAATTCCCAGTGGGGATTGAGACTGAACAAAGTAGGCTATGGCAAGGACATGCATGCAGTTCCCTTGGCTGAACCGAAATTTACAGCAAACCGAGTTGAGTATTCATACACCGGGATAAAGGAGTGGTATGAAAACGGACCACTGGGGCTGGAGCAGGGCTTTACGATTGACCGTGCGCAAGCTGACAAAAAAGGTGAAGGGCCATTAACGCTTGAACTTTCCTTGTCTGGCGATTTAACGCCTAAGATGGACAGTGATGGGACAAGGTTGCTGCTTACAGGAAGCAATGGCGCAAACATATTGAGGTATAGCAGTCTAAGGGCGGTTGATGCCAAGGGACGACAGCTGCATACTTGGCTGGAACTGGATGGATTAAGGCTTTTGGTGCGTGTAGATGATTCGGAAGCTCAATACCCCGTGGTGGTAGATCCGCTGATACAATATCAGCAGGAATTATTAGCCTCTGACGGAACGGCTGGTGATTATTTTGGCTTCTCCGTGGCGGTGAGTGGTGACGGCAGCACTGCGCTCATAGGTGCGCCTGGCAAAAACTCTGATAAAGGGGCAGCGTATGTTTTTGCGTTCAACGGCACCCAATGGGTGCAGCAGAAGGAACTGACAGCCTCTGACGGAGCTGCAGATGATGGGTTTGGCTACACCGTGGCGCTTAGTAATGACGGCAACACTGCCCTAATAACTGCGGTTGGCAAATATGCTGGGACGGGAGCGGCTTATATTTTTACACGTTCCGGTACCACATGGGCGCAAAAGCAGGAATTATTCGCCTCTGACGGAGCGGCAGGTGATTATTTTGGATTTGTTGCGGCATTGAATGGTAACGGCAGCACAGCTCTCATTTGTGCTCCTAAAAAATATGCTAACACCAACGTTGCACAGGGGGCGGCATATGTTTTTACGCTATCCGGTGGGACGTGGTCGCAGCTGCCGGAACTGACGGATCCTGATAACGTGAAAGGCAACAGCTTTGCCAGTAGCGTGACACTGAGTGGTGACGGCAACACTGCCCTGATTAATGCTTATAACAGTGTAACCACAGGTATGGGTGTATATGTGTACGCACTCTCCGGCACGACATTTGCGCTGCAGCAGGAACTGTTGCCCCCTCAAGGGGACCCTGATAGTGCTGGTCCTGATTTTGGATCTTCTTTGGCCCTTAGCAATAACGGCAACACTGCTTTAACGAGTTCTGCTATGACGTTTTCCACGCAAAACGGTAACACCGTCTATGATCCGGGTATCGTGTACGTGTTCACACGCTCAGGTGTAACATGGTCGCTGCAGAAGGAACTGACGGCCTCAGATGGGACAAAGAAAGATGCTTTTTACGAAGTTGGGCTGAGTGGTGACGGCAATACTGCTTTAATAGGTGCGTATGGCAAAAACTCTGGCCAGGGGGCGGCATATGTTTTTACGCTATCCGGTGGGACGTGGTCGCAGCTGCCGGAACTGACGGCCCCTGATGGGGTTGCAGGGGATAATTTTGGTAACTCCGTGGCACTGAATGATAACGGCAACACTGCCCTTATTAGTGCGCCTTCCAGAAACTCTGACCAAGGGGCGGTTTATGTTTATGGGGGAAGTCTGTGGACAGGAGACATCATAAATGTTGCAAATATAAATAATGTTTCTGACACCTTCACTATATGGATGGATCTTCAGCAAAATGGTGCTCCCGCAGCCAATCAGTGTTCAAATATACTGAAAGTCGTCGATACTTCTAACAGGACTGCGATTCAGCAAAGTTGTGTGTTTCTGGATGGCGGAACAGGGCGCCACAAGATCACCCTGCAGATTACCGGAGATACGACGCAACAGGGCACTGCAAGAGATATTGTGAATGGTTCGTTCTATCTTTGCGCTGGCGCAGGTATTAGTGCATGGGATCTTTCAAGTTGTTCACAGATAAGCGGAATGCCGACAGATTTCGCGGTATATGGAACAACCTTTGATATTTCGAAGCATGCCTATCAATTTAGAAATGGCTCATGGAACAACAGTCTTGGCGCATCGGGAAGTCTCACTATTGGCAACGGGAGCAATTCGCTGGTGTTTACCAATAACTTTTTTAATGCTGCCAGTGCGATTCAAAATTATTTAAAGCCAAGCAATATAAGTGAATTTTTTGAAGATGTTGGTGACAGAAGTATCCTCATAGGATCATTCGGATTGTCGCTTTATTCTCAGCGTAGCGATGGCCTATGTTATGGGATGGCAAATTCGGCAATAGCTAACTATACCCATCGGGAGGATGCAGCCTGGGGAATCGATGTATTTACAACTGCAAATTGGAATATCGATATCGTTAACAGATGGACGGATGTTTCCAAAGTGACTAGCCCCTTCGGTGTGCTTGCACCAGATGCCAATATATTTACGGCACCGAACTTAAATAATTTATGGACAATTTGGACTATCGACTCAGCGAAAAAGATCATGTATTACTTTGTCGCGCAGAAGGCACCGTTCCAGGGCGGTCAAAATTGGGTTGGACAGGATCTTGACCAAACCGTCCTGAACTCTGACAGTGAGGATTCTTTTATAAACGTTCTTACAGGAGGCTCGCCGGTTTCTTTGGGCTTTGATATCAAGCCGAGAGGTGGTCACGAGGTAGTTGTTCCGCAGATGATTACCTGGGATGGACATAGAAATATCATGCTTTGGGACAATAATTTCCCATGGGGAACAATGCCTGATGGATATGGTCCGTACACCGGGATTTATCTTGATAGCACAGCTAATTATACACAGTATATACCCTATATCCAGACTTTGCAGTCAAGCGGCACCCGGGAAACACAACAGACAGGTTGGACTCTTTATAGACTGACATTTGTGCCTTCGGGGTGCGGAGATTCTCAGAATATCTATAACCAATGGACAATTCCATGGGCGCCATGTGCTTCTTCACCTCAGGCTGACCTTCAAACACAAGATAATACTGATGCAACAACTAACTATCCCGATCCAAACCACATCCAAGTTTTAGTTATCGGAGCACAGGTAAACAGCGTATATGATCAGACATTAAGTTCACCTGTAACACTCATTCCCAATGGAGATCTTGTAGCAGGGCAGGCTGTTCAGACCGTAAGCGGTAATGGGTTATTTACATCTTTATATTTGCCAGTAGCGGATACCTACATCATAAATGCGACTAAATATGCCGGCTTTGCAGGCCTTGAAGTCTTTGTCACCATACCGAATACTGACGGCACAGTCCAGATTCTGAATTATGAGAACCTGGCCACAGCTGTGGCGGACGCCACGCAGATAACATTTACCGTAGGTCTGGGCAATAACAACACAGGTATAAGCCGGACAATAGCAAACGATGTTTATAATCCGGATTACAATGCAAATCTTTCCACGGTACTAAACCCTCCAACGAACCTGAACGCTGTTGTCAATAACGGCGGAACAGGCGTGGCACTTTCCTGGACAAACACCAGCAACCCCCTGTTCGCTTCGGTGCTGGTAATACGCAAGACTGGATCTGCTCCCAGCTCAAGTACTGATGGAACAACGGTTTATACCGGAGCGGGCCAGAGTACAGCCGATACAGTCACGGCTAACACGATTTACTACTATGCAGCCTATAGCATGGATGGCTCCGGGAACCTGTCTGCGCCTACGATCATACAGTTAAACACCGGCCTGGCAAGCATATATGGCACAATTACCCTAACCTCAGGCGGTGGGCTCAGCAATGCCAGCGTACAGTTGCTGGATAGCAATAATAATGTTATTGGTGTAACTGCAAGCACCCCCAATGGCACCTACGCCATATCAAACATTGCAAACGGCAGCTATACATTAACGGCTAGCCATCCGACTGCAGTCATAAATAGCCCTTCTTCAGTCTCCGTTACCATAAACGGCAACAGCCAGGAGCAGGACTTCAGCGCAACGAATCAGGAGACGCTCTTCCTTCTCTTTAACTCATTATCGGTAACCGTAGGTGATACAGTATCAATTCCCTGGGCGTACCGGAACATTGGGAATAACGAAACGGTTAATATAAATCTCCTCAGAAACGGTGTGCCGGAAACTATTGCTTCAGGAGTGCCTATTATCAATGGAGTGGTCTCATGGACTGTCACCGGACCTGATGTTTCAACTGCGACTCTGGAGATTTCACTGGCGGACTATCCGACCATCAATGCCCAATACACTCTTACCATAGCCCCCTCTTATGATTTCATGGGTACTCCGACATCAGGACCGACTCCGCTTGCGGTGATGTTTGTTGATGAATCATCGAGTGCAACGGCATGGCTGTGGGACTTTGGAGATGGCACCACAAGCACATTGCAGAATCCTGTTCACATGTATGCGAATCCCGGTACATATACGGTATCGGAAACGGTAACCGTAACAGGCGGTGAGGTAGTGACGACAAAGAGCAACTACATCAGCGTAACTGGGACGTGTAGTTCATTGCCTGTGACGATCGCAGACACTAATGCCTATTACGCATCTCTTGGAAGCGCTTTAAGCGTTGTAGGAGCTGGACAAACGTTACTGGTCCAGGAGATGAATATTACCGAAAGTCCGACGACTACACAGGATGTATCTATTACGCTTTCAGGCGGATATGGCTGCGATTTTTCAATGAATCCTGGATTTACGACTGTCCACGGAACCCTAACAATCAGCCAGGGTACGGTGACTATAGACAATATCCTTATTCAATAGAGAGGAACTTTGTGACAAAATTCATTTGATATTGCTGCAAGCTGAAGAATGGTTGTGGAGCCTCATCCTCAGGATGAATTTTCCCTTTGGGGCCGGCAGCCAGTTGGAATCCTTGCCTTTACCAGGCGCTTCGCTTTGAGTATAAAGATCAACCGCCTTGAACTAATATTTTGGGGCTGTTGGCAAATTTGTGGGTTGTAGTAACCATTCTCTGCGGATAGCTCAAAGTTGTATAATATTTTATGATAGATTTCGTGAAAAGAAACTTTGCTTTCTTGTTGATCATGTCCTTGTCCTTATTACTGCTTTACGTCCTACTGAACGGGGGACGGGTAGGCACATGACACAACGCACCGAGCCCCCGTGAGGGATTTCAAGACTCGAGCAAGTGAAAGTTACCCAATGAAGATCTTTTGTTTTTCGTACAGGGGACTTGCACTCTATAACTTTTTGCCCACGCCGGCCGACCACCAAGAATTCAACATAGACCCAGGCACAGGCATCTGGTTCGGTTAACATCCATTATGCTTCCCGTGTTTATGCTCTTCCTTCTACCTGTCGGGGGTGGAATTCCAGCAGGCGTATTGCTCGCTAAATCTAAAGGCCTAGCCTGGCCCATAACCACTGGGCTCTACTTTGTTTCAGATGTGATGCTGGCCCTTGCATTTGAGCCGGTTCTTAGACTCCTTGTGCTATTGGGTGGGAAAGTTCCTTTTCTAGGCCGTCTCAGCGCAACGATAAAGGTTGCAATGGCCCGTAGCATGGCCCCTTTCAGTGGAACAGGGTCAGGCCCCTTCACGCTCGTTATGATCTCATTTGGCGTGGACCCGATGACAGGACGGGCCTCGGCGCTGGCCGCTGGCCACGGGTTCCTGACGGGCTGGACCTTTGCGTTCGCTGGCGACATGCTTTATTACGCTGTCATCGCGCTTACGACCCTGCGCCTGAACATGTACTTTCAGGACCCAAACACAACGATGTGGATAGTTCTTAGCGCGATGATAGTCGTGCCTATGGTGGTAAGCTATTTCCGTTCCAGGCAAAAGCCCTTCTGACTATCGATTTTTACCGGTACTAGGAATTTGGTGATGGAGGGAGTAACTATCGAAATCGGGTTCTTTGGTACTGCTAATAATCTCGATGGCACAAGCATATTACTTTGAAACCATACCCATCTGGAAAAATCAAATGGGTATGGTTTCTATTGCTCTACTTTGTTTTCCTGATTTCCTCTTTTATCCTGCGAATATGACCTCTGCCTAATCCCTTTACTTCGCAGCCCAGTTCCAGATATTCCTTGATATTAACGTCACTTAATATCCCAAAACAGTCTATGACCGCAACAGGCTTGCCGATCGTCTTAATTACTTCCTTCGGGTCAAGATCCATATAATCTTTATGTCTAACTGCCAGGATTAATGCATCTATGCCTGCCAATGCTTTATTTAAATCATTCTGGACAGTCAGATCCTTAAGCTTTTTCTGGTTCCTGAAAAATACACTCTTGCTACCTTTAATGGGAAATTTTTCCTGCTCCGTGAATTCCCACCAGTTTTCAACATACGGATCATGTACACTCGGTTCCGCACCCATTTCAGCAAGTTTGCGGACAAGGACCTCAGATCCGCTATAACGTGTATCTCCGACATCTTCGCGGTATGAAGCCCCAAGAACAAGCACTTCGGCGTTTGCTATTGGTATGTTCATATTACGCAAGGCATCACGTACCATCTGTGCAGCATGCAGAGAGCGGGTATCATTTATATTGATGGCCTCAGGCGTAATCCTGAAGATATCATCTTCAAATCCCAGGATGCGCTTATAAGCCCACATTCCCAAACCGCCGTCTTTAGGCAAACAATACCCTCCAATACCAGGACCAGGGAATATCATATTGCTATGCGTCGGCCTGACCTTAATGGCATTGATGACTTTTACCATATCAACCCCGTTTTTTTCCGAAAATATGGACCATTCATGTAAAAAAGCAAGAATTGTCGCACGGTAGCTGTTTTCAACAATCTTTGCAGTTTCAGATTCGATAGGCCTGTCAAGCACAGTAAGAGGGAATTTCGCCACATTAAGTATCTCAGAAAGGAATTTTACGACCTTCTGCTTGGCTGCCTCATTGACACCACTGCATACGCGCCAGAAATCCCTGATTGAAGCAACATACTCTTTTCCGGGCATAACGCGTTCATAACTATGTGCCAGCAACGGGTCTGTTTCAATGCCTCTTTTTAAGAATAGTTTCTTCATTATAGGGAATGCGATTTGTTCTGTAGTGCCAGGCGGAACTGTTGTTTCAATAAGAACCATGGTTTCTGGTCTAATCCTTGTGGCAATAACCTCGAATGCCTCCTCAAGCGCCGACATCTCAACATCACCGTTACAAACATTTCCCAGTTCGTTTTTCAGGTAATCGCACTGGACATCGACAACAACTACATCAGCCAAACGCAGGGCATCCATTGTATAAGTGGCAATGAATGTTTTCTTCTGTTTTACACAACGCTCTATCATGGGAGCAACCTCGGGGTCTTCTGCCTTGACTGGGGATATCCCCTGATTCAGAAGCGGGATCTTCCAAAAACTTCTTGTACTAGGCCTCTGCACTCCTATGACAAACTTTCCCGATTTTCCATTTGGGTCGACACTGTCTGCAACAATAGCAGCCATGACTGCTCCAACAAACCCGACCCCCATAACAACGACTATTTCCTTGCCGCTTTTTTTGGCTTCCTCTGCAAGTTCGGCTATTCTTTCGTATTCAAACTCATAATCTCCATCAGCCGGTAAAGGATACGCCACACCATGAGGACTAATTGAAACATTTTTTGATTCCATGAGATCTCCTTATTGTTGATGAGTCGAATTTAATTGTATATTTAAAGAATATCAAATACTTAATGAGTGACATCCTCCCCTGATTGAAATCAGGGGCATCCCCTGAAGACAACTCAGGTTCCGCGCTTGGCGCTTTGCACTAGCAGACTGATTGCGGCTCATGTGGCAACTCCGGAGTGTCCTGAAGATGCTCACAAGTCTTGCCTTCCACGGTAGGTTCCCCATCCGTGGTACTTTGTCCCCGCGCCTGTAGAAGTTGACGCTTCCAGGAGGACTCTGAAGCCGGGATGACCTCCGACTCGCACAGATGGCTTTCGCCACGCAGTGCCTTGTCCTCTCCACGTCTGACGAAGACCTGCCCGGCCTCCGGAGAGTGTGACCCCGCTCCCAGGGTAAGACTTGCAAATCCGAATGCTATGATTGTTACGATATTGGCCGCCACATGGTCACGACCGGCAGTAAGCCCGCATGCCGGACAGTGGTGGATCCTGTCTGAAAGTTCCTTCGGGACAGGTGCACCACAGGTGCAGGTCTGGGAGTTGCCGCCGTTCTCCGTCTGGTTTGGCTCCGCAATGTACCGCTTGTTACCAAGCTTGCTCTTGAGCAGGAGCTTTTGCTTGTGGATTGCCCGATCGGAAGCCACTTTCGCAAGCTTCCGGTTGCGGATCATAAAACCCACGGAATGCTCCTCTACAGCTACCTTGCGGTACCGATTCGAAATAACTGAAGCATTCTTCTTGTGGTGATGGTCCCTGATGCGCTCTATCTTGGTATGTATCTTGGCAACGACCTTGATCTGGGCCTTCAGCCGGTTGGAATAGGGGATGTCCTTGAGTGCTGCGATTGGCCGACCGGCAGCTTTCGCCAGTTCAACCTGATTCTTGTACCCAAGTTCTCTCGTTTCAAACTGCCTGGACAGTTTCTTTTGTGCAGACCGGAGTCGTCTGCGGTAATCGTACCAAGCTTTTGGCGGATCGTACTTGACGCCTTCGGAATCTGTCAGCAAGGCAGTCAGTCCGGTGTCTGCCCCAGCGTCAGGACGAAAGTCCGAAGAGGTAAGCATATCCAGAACATCTTTCTCCTGGGCCTCGGCTGTAACTACGCAGTGCCACCTGCCCTGCTTGAACTTGATCGTAACGGTCTTGGGTTTCCCCTTGACCTTGCGGTAGTCGAACAGCCGAAACTCTCCGAGGCCCGAAAGGTGCAGCTTGCCGTTTTTGATTTTTGCAGCAGGACCGTATTGCGGGAAGGTGATGCTGCGGTACTTCTTTCGCTCGATGAACTTGGGCGGGTGGACATCAGTCTTCCCTTCTTTGAGAGCTTCGAAGAACCGTTTATACCCTTCAGCAACTCTAACAGCCACATTCTGTCTGACCTGGCTGTGGACTTTAGAGAGTGCAGTGTCGTGCAGGACGTATTCGTGAATGGCTGTATACTGGTCTGGTTGGGTGAGATAGTGAATGTCCGTCACACCTTGCTGCTTAAGAAGCTTATTCGCTGTACGGTTGTCAGCGCGATCGGCAACCAGGTCATTGCGCAGTCGCCAGCAAGCGCCGACCCACATCCACAGCCGGTCAGCCTGCTTTGCGCTTACCTCCATGGGGAAATCAAACGCACGGGTGACTACAGTATGTTTGGGCCTCTTGGTGCGCTTAGCACGCGTATGTGTAGGTGTATCGTTAGATAACTCGCGCATCTTCCTATCTAAAAGCAATTCTGGACGTTTGTCAAGAATAAGAACTGTAATAACCAACAGCGGCGCTTTCATCCCGGCAATCAATTACCGGGAATTCCCGCTTTATGTCTTAAAACATCACCTTGAACGGGTATTTTTTAGAGTCGTTCCTTTTGTAGCGCAAGGGCTTTATTCCAGAGAAAACGACTACAGCCTGCAAATTGAGGCATTAGCGCCTCCTCTGTCAGGCTGGTGTTTAGCCTGAATTTATACCCTTTGCGGATTATCATGCCTATATATAAGTCACTACCTTTATTTTGTCAACCACGCACGCCTAATAACTTGGCGCACCCGTTGTGAACTAAGAAAATACCCTGTAGTCAATCTGAGGGAATATATTGTCCCGGCTTTCGATCATTGAGAGCCAGTCCTTGTCAATCTTTCCAGTTTCGATCTCTTCTTTTAGTCTGAGTAATTGAAGCAGGTGGGTCTTTACCCTTTTTGTGGCATACTCGGCCGTAACGTCTCCGTGCATCATGAACGCCCAATCGCTTGCCTGGGCCAGCAATAACTCCCTCGCTGCCTGCTTTAGCGCCCTCTGCTTAAGACCTCTGGCACAGGGAAACCGTTTCGCTAATTTTTCCATAACGAGTGCTCCATGGTGCAGGTGCGGGTAAATCCAATCATTATTCCCATTAAGCCATACTTTATGGAAACCTTCATAGCCCCAACTGGAGGCTGAAGGGACAGAAACCTGATTGATAGGGTACTCTTCGAGATATTCTGAAAGGGTGGTAAGGCGGATGGATTTTTGTCCCGAACTGATCCGACGGATGATATTATCAAGCCACAGAGGACCTTCATGCCACCAATGTCCAAAAAGCTCGGCATCGTATGGCGCTACAACTATCGGTTTTCGATCCATGGTTGAAGCAAGATATTCGACATTCCTTTCCGTATTAGAGATGAAATTTCTCGCGTGAAGCCCTGCTTTTCCCCTGGCGGTTTTGTAAATATACACATCTTTAATATCAGTCTTGCCGGTTATGCGGAAATACTTAAAGCCTGTATCGAAACGAATGCCATCCCGATGGATATATGGTTTAATATAATCAAGATCGAGATCATAGGCAATGTCACGATAGAATTCCCTGTAGTCATAGTCCCCTGGATAACCTTCTGCTGAACTCCAGACCTGCTTGGAAGATAAGGGGTCGCGTCCGAAAATTGCTACCCCTGACGGGCAATACACGGGTGCATATACACCCCATTGGGGCATCGGATAGCCATGCGTGATGCCGTGGGTTTCCAAAATCGTATAACGAATGTCTTGTTCCCTAAGCATATTATCAGCGCCTGGATAGAAGCCGCATTCAGGCAGCCAGAAACCCCTGGGTTTGCGTCCGAAAAGGTGCCGGTAATGCTCTACGCCGACTTTGATTTGAGCACGGACAGCGGCATCGCTGAGTGAAAGCAACGGCAGGTAGCCATGAGTGGCTGCACTAGCGAGGATCTCAATCTTGCCGAGATCCTGCAGGCGTTTGAATGCCTGAATCAGATTCCGGTCATATCGATCACAGAATGCAGTGCGCACTTTGGAAAGATTTTTGTAGTACATGTGCGCCAACTTATTAAACTCAGGTTGCGCCCTCGTCCTTTTAATCTCTTTTCGCGCAAGCTCTATAAGTTTTTCCAACCGATTCAGATATCGGGACTGCAGGAGTTGATCATCAAGCATCGAGGCGAGGGTAGGAGTTATCGAAAACGTCAGGCGGAAATCAATATTCTGTTCTGCAAGTGTATCAAGCGAGAGGAGAAGAGGAATATATGTTTCGGTGATCGCTTCATAGAGCCAATTTTCTTCAAGGAAATCCTCATGCTCAGGATGCCTTACAAAAGGGAGGTGAGCATGAAGAACAAGTGCTAGATAACCTTTCTCCACTCTTTCAACTCTCTTGTTTGATCTGGACATCTGCTCAACCGACAAAAGGCTCTTCCTGCTTCTTGATGTTTTGAAACAAATCTGAAGAGATGCCCAAATCTAATGCCATTTCGCTCATTTCCGTAAGATTTAGGACACTTCTATTTACAAACCGGAAATTATTTATAAAGGGAAACGCAGGATTCAGTTCAGGCTCAATTTCCTGGTGGGAAACTGAAGGCGCCGCATGGCTACAAAATAGTTCTCTTTTGAGATGGGGTGCGGACACCTCGGCAACCTTGTAGTCACCCTTGACGAGCATATAGGTAACTTCATCCGCTGCTGCTATCCTGTCAGGAGGCATCCGGAGGAAATTTGATCTGACTAACGGGAAAAATACACCCTTTGAGCCCTTAAGGCCTAATTCGACAAAATAAGACGCTCCCGGCTTCACGAGGCGGACATACCAGTTCTTAGCATCAGGCTCCACATCAACATCAAAATAACTTGTGGCGTTTGTCCGGTCAGAAATATTTGTAACATCATAGAATCTCAACGCGAGTTGCAAGCTTATAAGATCTTCTTTAGATAAACGCATTGAATTCTCAAACTCTAAAGGTGCAATTTTCCAATAAACATGGACCAGATGGGGATCTATGGGAAGCACAACAACTCTGGTTTCTTCGTACAACTCTGGTAATTCACTGGGGTTCTGTAGCAGGTTGGATTCATCAGGAGCGTTTATTTTTTCAGCCGTTGTCTTTTTGCTTGCAAGAGCTTTACAGGATTGACAAAGTTTGGGTTCAGCAGAGTTTGCAGGTAACTGTTTCGGCCGGGATCCCTTAATATGTTTTTCAATTTTATCCCGTTTGCTATTCTGTTTTGTTTTCATTGGCAATCCTATGAATATTTAAACATTTTACAGATATGAATATACGCTCCATCGGGACAAGCTCTACACTCCGCAGTATCCTTACAAAACATTCTGCGCTGCGAAAAATCCTTACTAAGGGTACAAGATAACTCTCAAAAGACTCAAGGAACGCTTTTTTAATTTAATCTGCAGGAAGAGCGTCCCGTGAGGTGATTAGCACTATGCCCTGTCCAGGCATGAGTTCATATGAAAAAGGCAATGGCACATAGTCCATATTATATTCAGGAGAGATATCAATGAGTGGGGCTCCTGCCTGAAGATTTTTTTGAATGGACTCTGTATAAAAGTTTTGCCTGTTATAAATGTCTTTGTTGAGGATGAACAGAGATTCTTCGGATGAGCGGAGGGAAGCCTTCCATACCAGCAGGACAATGGGATTGTTTGAGTGCAGCAGTTGTGTAGGCGCATCTTCCTGAAAGATTATGTGCCCAGACTTGATTTTGTTAACTGCCGAAATAAAAGAAGTGATATCGATATCTGTCTCTTCCCAGTCCTCAGGTTTTGTTTTAATGACATGCAGTTGCTTGCGGAAACCGAATTCGAATCCCATGGGAATCATCACGCCTGCAGAAAAGAGCGCAGAAAAAAGGTATCTTTGCTTTAGACCGTTTATGCTGCCGTTTAATTCCTCGCAAAGCCTCACGGTGTCATGGCTTTCCGGAAAACTGATTGAGGGTGAGATATCACGCGTAAGGTTGTATTGCTGAATCAGCCACTGACTGCTGAAGTCCCACCACTTCGAGCTGTTGAATATATAGTCAAAGCCCGCCGAAGCGGTCTTCCTCGTCAGATCAGGAGTGGTTCCCAGAGTCTCCGCAAGAAATATAAGGTCAGGATATTGCTTCCTTACCGCAGTTATGAGCCTTTCCCACAGGTTCTTTGGTATTTGGTATGCAGCATCACAGCGAAATCCCTTAAAGCCGAGATCAGCGAAGAACTTTACAATTTCCAGGAAATAATTAAAGAGACCTTCTTTATCTCTTGTGTTACTGTGATCGAATTTTGCCAAGTCTTGCCAGACCGTTTTTTTGCCCTTCTCTTCGGCGAACGGGTGCGATACTTTGCCGTTTTCCCAGACAAACCATTCTGGATGCTTTGTGATCAGATCCGAGTCTGCAGCACAATGATTGATTACCAGGTCAATCATCATTCGGACACCCATCTGCTCAGCGGCCTTGATCATGTCTCTAACTTGTAAAAGAGGCTGTTTTCCACTTTCCTCATCTATAAGAATAGGGTTAAAACTGAAATAGTCTTTTATGGAGTATATGCTCCCTGACGACCCCGGCAACTGAATGGGATTGATGAATATCCAGTTAAAGCCCATCTCCGATGCTCTCCGAAAATGTTTGTCCCATTCCGGAAATTTCCCTGCAAGCAGTGGGAACAGATTATAAATTATCATCGTCTTGTCTTTCTTTTCATCTCTATTGCCGATTTCCGGAAGTCCGGCAGAACCGATGCCTTTTGCTATCATATCAGAAAGTCTGACGCGCGCATTGTCAAGCAGTTCGGCAGGATATGGCCATTGCTCAAGGATAATGGAACCGGAAAACCCCTTTTCCTTTAGTCGCTTTATAACGCCTTCTATTCCCGAAGCATTTTCACCGGCAGGTCCAGTAAAAAGTGTAAGGTGACTGTCGCGATCTCCGTAGTTTTCGTGCATATGCATATGAATTATCGGCACTTCAGGGCTTATAAGGTCTATATACCTTAGATAGTCGTTGCGCGTTTCCCAGCACAGGTTGGCATGCCCGATATCCAGGCACATGCCAACCTGCGGGATATGAATGGACTCAACGGAGCGGAGGAGTTTAAATAATGCATTAATCTCTTCTGGTGTGGTATCAAGAGTATTTTCTATTGATAATCGTATGCCTGTTTCTGAGAGGGATTTAATTATGGGTATGATACATTCCACATAGTAATCAACTCCTCTGTCGGGATAATAATGGATATTGAAAAGCTTGGCTCCTATATCCATCGCGAATTCAATCTCTTTCACACATAGTTCGCACGCAGCCGTATTCAGAGGATTTGACTTCAGAGAAGAATGGACTGAAAGTGAGATGTCTTTCGCATCAGCCGTCTTTCTGACAACCTCCCGCACGTCTTTTGGTAAATCTTCGACTGACCACCCCTCTCCCGATTCCTTCTTGTCAGGAAACCATTCGAATGCATCAAACCCATGGGCAATTGCATATTCAAAAGGGCTGATTACAGGTAAGGCCGAGGAAGAAGTCTGGTTGCCTATCCTTATATGTCTTTTTTCGGCCATATCATAGTCCCACCTGCGGACGGGTTTGCACTACGAAGTATTGGCCTTTAGAGTATGCTCCCTCTATGTCCTGCGGATATTCCATAATACTCTCAACAGTTGCACCTATGTCCGTTATTTTAAACAGGAGTTGAGTGCGAAATACTTCATCCCATGTAAGTTGGTCTGAAGTATAATCCAGCGTTACCCTACGAGGCTGGGGTAGAACAAAGCTGTCATATAGTCCTGCTCCAGCGTAATGAGCGAGGTCCTCTCCGTTTGAGTCTGAACGGAATATCAGTCCTCCTCCGTACAAGCCAACGCTTTTGCTTGGGAAGGACATAAGGTACAAATCCCTGCCTCCCTTTCTGCAAGTGAAGCTTAGAGCTTTACCAGGATACCCAGCAGCTAGTGTCTCGCCAAGCCCAGGCGCTACCTCTGCATAAACTTCATCCTTGTCACCTGTGAAGGGGTTGACTGTATGAATAACAAAACAGTAGTCTGAATCAACAACCTCCTGAATAAGGACAGACATAACGAGGTCTTCATCTGGAATCCCGTTTGCTTTGCGGCTAAGATAGGCACGCTCATTCCACTTGGAACCCCATACACGCTTGATGCAACTCCATATATCATTCCAGTCTGCAGGAATTGATAATCCTACCTCTTTCATGACACCAATAAGTGATTTCACCAGTTCATCAGGCGCCTTGATGTCATAAATAACCTTTTGCAGTTCAGCAAGCACCATGCTTCTCTGATTTTCTTCTATATTGTCTAACTGTCTGAGGAGTCCTTCAAATCTTTCGGCAGCCCCCTTGTTTAATTCCTCAGAGATGACTTTTTCAAAAACCCCAAAGGGCAATGCTGCCGAAGTTGGAATGTTTATCCAACTGGGTAATTGGGCATATGTACCTTTTAGTTTGGTCGATTTGTACCCTACAGTTTGATCGACGAAATCCCTCATAGGGATCGCATAGGCAGTAAACCCATGTCTTGTCATAGCGCGGACTGCTACCTTTTGAGGTTTGATCGTTTCTACGTCCTCGTGGCTTTCTTCAAAGATTATATTATTCGCACTGTCGACTTTCATTATTAGAACATGTCCTGTCAAAGCTTTCAATTGTTCGCTCACATCATGGTTATAACATACGGCAAAAAGTATCCCAGCGTTTCTTGCCCGAATAGCGAGATGAGATAACCCGTCTATAGCATCAGACGCAATGATTGCCGATACTGCGCTCGGGATCTCTTCATCTCCCGTTATTTTATCGGTAATAAGTATCACCGGCTTTTCATAATGTTTCCCTTGAACTGACTTCAGTGATTCAATAATATTAACTTCGCCCATTCCAGTACCCCTGCTTATTAGCTGCCAGTCACCAAGATCTGCATTTTTTCGCAATATAGGATCGAGGTAGCGCAGAATAAGTGAAAGAGCAAATGCAGGGCGGCCGCGCATCACCTCTTCACTGAAAAGATTTATCGCCCAAGATTCAGCATTAAAAGCCCTTCCAAGAAATTCTGCCTCCGGCTGGAGGAGTTTGTACCAACTGTCTGTTAGAGATCCAAGGCCGCGCCTAACGCGTTCAAGAACAGCTTCGGCGTGCAGTGCCCATTCTCTTCCAAAGCGTGGCATCCCTTTTAGGCCGTTCCACTGATTAAGACAAAACCGCAACTCGATGTCATTACTAGAAAGAAATATGTTTTCTAGCAACAGAGAGACCAGTTCAACCAAATCATCTCCGCTAATCTGCGGACTGAGCTTTCTTTCCAGCATAGTACGCAGAGATTCTTCCAAGGCAATATCAAGGAACAGAAGGTCACGCACTTTGTTGGGAGGCCCTTCAAATAGTTTCCATATGCGCTGGCGGGTTTCAGTCATTTTCCCCGCCAGTAAGGGTAATGAAGGTTCATCCTGATGATGCCATATAAAATCAATCAGGCCTTGCATTCCAGAATCAAACGTATATTTTGCCGCCTCAATCGCGGCGCCGAGATCAGTACTTGAATGCACTTCTTTTAGAATACTAAGAAAGTGCTCGAAATCACGGATTAATGCCTCTTTAAGGTGTGGAATAAAATCCGGGTTCGACTTAATAGGCCTTTCGTAGTTCTCCAGCGTTTTTCTAGTTACACCGCTATCTTCGAGCTTTCCATAGAATCTTTCAAGGTCTCCATCACTCCTTAAGAATGCCAAATAGGCTTCACAGATTACGACATCATCCGGAGTAGTGTTGTTATGGAGCTTCTGATGCCACTCTTCCATGAAGCGGCCTGATATTTCTTTAATGTGATGTCGATGCATGATGTTCAGAACCTCATCACGGACACGCTGGGCATTGCTCCCGTGGCCAAGAGTGGTCATTATCAGCCTGATTATTTCACGCTCCGTCTCTTGCTCTGCATAGCGAGCCGAAAGTTTGACAGTCAGGCGTTCCATGGCATGACCTAGTTCTCTAGGTTGAGTGTTGTAATTTCTCTGCCAGTCTAGCTGTCTGATGACTGAGAACCGGAGCCAGACAAAAATAAGGACGAGACCGGCGATATTATTATGCTGAACATTGTCCAGGAGTTCATAACACAGGTTGAAGCGGTGCATCAGAGTCCATGAACTCCGGTTCATCTCCTTCTCTATAATCGCACTGGCAACAGGTTCCAGTTCTGGCCAGGGTAAAGATTCGGCAGTTGCTACCCTGCTGTTCCATTGAATTTCAATTTGGTAATTTGCGCCATTGTTATTGTCCCATTTGTTTTCTTTAGGAAAGAAGAGGGCAAAATTTATGAATCTAAAACCTGAAGAAGACGCAAGTTTAATAACTAATTCAGAATAGTCACCTTTTTGAATAAAAGGAGTCTGCAACGCCGAACCATCATAGGCACGGCTGCCCTCCGGCCAGACATTATTAAGAGGAATCTGCCATGGTCCATAGGGGCGCTGACGCAGTCCCCAATGCAGAATACAGTCAGTGCTTCCCGCTATCTCAATGACAACTTCTGCAGAAGCATTAAGCACAGTCTTTTTAATAAGAAGATCGATGCCACTTTTAGTTGATAATTTATCGGTGTTCGTCATAATGGCCTGCCTAGAAGAAGAGACCCCCTTTTAATTGTCTGTTATATGGAAAGATAGAGGATTATCTTTCTCTGATAAAGTCATAAACATTCAGGTAGTGCTGCGCCGGATGGTTCCACGAATAATCATACTTCATGCCATTAACTATCAGTTCCCTAAAGAATTGAGGGTATAAATACCACAACCCTATGGCCCGCTGCAGTGCCGATTCTATTCCGGAATAATTGAATTCATTGAAAACATACCCATTGCGCTCGTGGTAGGGTTTATCTGAGTTGTCGGCGTCAAAGACCGTATCCGCAAGGCCTCCAGTGGCTCTCACAACCGGGACGGTTCCATATTTAAGGGCGATCATCTGGGTCAGTCCGCATGGCTCAAACATGCTTGGGATTATGATCATATCTGCACCGGCATAAATAAGGTGTGCCAGTTCTTCGTTAAAGCCTACCTCAATATGGCAGTCAGGATGGTCATTCAGATGGTTTTTCAGATGCCAGAAATCCTTTAGGATGCCATGATCCTCGCCCGTTCCAAGGAGCACAAACTGACAGCCATGGGCCAGAGCATAAAATATTCCGTGCCTGAGAAGATCCACCCCTTTTTGGCGGTCCAGGCGTCCGACAAAGGCGATAACCGGTTTATAGTCCTGCCTGAGAAGAAAGCGGTGGCGGAGGGCTTCCTTGTTTTTGTACTTGTCCTGGATGGTGCCGATGCCGTAATTCTGTGGGATATGCCTGTCTATCTCCGGGTTCCATACATCGTAGTCGATTCCATTTAATATGCCTCCGATCTTATTTCGATGAACATAGAGGGTGTGCCCCAGTCCGAAAGATTGGTCGCTGTGTTGTATTTCCCATGCATACCTTGGAGAGACTGTAGTTACAAAATTCGAATATACGATACCGGCCTTCAGGAGGTTGACAGAGGAATGATTGAAGTTGTCCTGAAGCCTGTCTGGATGGAAATAGTAATCAGGTCTGTCCAGACCTACAGCGCGCAGAAGATGCTCACCCGTCACGCCCTGATGCCCCATGTTGTGCATCGTATAGCAAACCCGGGGATGCGTCATCCCGAGTTGTTTGTAAATTTCGGACAGCAGAACCGGGACTATCCCTGTCTGCCAGTCGTGACAATGAATAATGTCTGGATGCCTGTCTGTCTTCAGCATGAACTCAAGCGCTGCCCTGCTGAAAAAGGCAAACCTTTCCGGGTCGTCATGATGCCCGTAATAGATGCCCCGGCTGAAGATATTTCTCCCCGAATGGGGTTCGATGAAGAAGCACTTCCTGTTGTAGACAAACCCGAAGAAGACGGAGCAATGAACCAACTTGTGATAAAAAGGGACCCAGAGATCGTCGTAGACTTGCCTCAGTTCGTGAATCTGCTCATACCTCATGCAGTCGTACTTGGGAAGAATTAGTTCGACATGATTGCCTCTGATCTCAAGCTCGTGGCTGAGACCGGACACAACATCGGCAAGGCCGCCCACCTTGGCCACCGGAGCGCACTCGGAAGATATCATCACAATATACATAACAACCCAAGTCTATTAGAATAGGAATAATTCATGTCCCTCTTAATATATACGTTTCGGTCCCCCATGACAAAGCATGTGCCCGTGGCTCATATTAGAACATCGCCGCGAAATAAGCCAATGTGATACTCTAATCGCCTGAATCTTCGTGCTCGATACCCCAATTCCTCTGATGAAATGCTGTCCATGCCTCTGGACTTCGGTTAGCAGGTAATAACAATACTCTCAGGATGAAAACGTTTCTTTGTGGCTGCACCCCGCGTTTCTTGAGTCAACTGCCTCATGAAGAGTACACGGCCTGCACCGCAAGCCACTTGTCGCACATTTTTCCGGCAATAAACACCTCTAGCGAAATATCCGCGGTATTGATAATCAAGTCATGAAACCACAGCTTGTTTTTGGATTATTGATCTGGGTTGGCAACATCGAGAAGGTGGACACATAGATAAAACAGTTTTGCAGAGAGTCGCATCCCCGACCCTCTGCTACTCTTAGCAAAATGCCTTTTATGTGTCATGACGCATAACTTCACCACCGTGTAATTACTTACAATATTGGACATATTGACTGACATGAGATAAAGTGATAGGATCATCCAAAGGAAGTGGCCATGAGAACTATCTTCTTACTACTAACAATCGCAATCGTAATGGCAACTCAAGCGTTAGGCGCTGAAAGAGCATACACGGAGTGGAACTCTCATTCTGATGGATCATTTCATATAGATAGTAATGGACTCAATAATAAACAGACACAGAATATTGATCCGCTAGTCAGTAGAGCTCAAGAAATTATGGATCGTAACAATTTCGACGACGCCAGATGCACGGAATTGAAAGAAATATCGTCGAAACTCCAGACCTACTGGATTAATGCAAATTATGATGATCGCAAGAAGATAGATGAAGTGCGAACGGTTACTGAAAAGAATTGTGGCAAAATATGATCATAAGTAGATGCGTTTTGTTGGCTGACAATAAGATACGAAGTGGATAGAAGCGCTCAATATCGCCTTCCGTGAGAGACTTGAAATTCCATCGGGAACGACACGGGAGTGATCAGGAAAAGGAGGATCAAGCATGGGACTAAATCGTAGGGAGTTTCTGACGGGAGCAGGCATAGTGACCGCTGTCGTAGCAACGAGCGGATTAACACCGGGGTATGCCGAGACGGGGTCCTCAACTACCGCGGCGCGTGGCATGGCTCGCGGCCTTACCCTCTTGACGATTCGTCGTGGCGGTGAATACATCCTCGGCGTTAAGACTGACATGGGCATTCTGGATGTGCCACTGGCTGCTGAATTGCTCCACATGCACGCCCCGGCCACGATGGATGATCTTCTTCATAACGAGTATGGCCCCAGTTTGAATGCATTAGTTGACGCCGCGTTGAAGTCCCCAGTTGCTTCACAGGCCTTTCTCAAGGAAGAGACCATACAATACGGCCCTGCCGTGACCCGGCCGGAAAAAATAGTATGCGTGGGACTGAATTATCGCCGTCACGCCAAGGAAGTTGGTATGCCTCTGCCAAGCCAGCCAGTGCTCTTCAATAAATACAATACTGCGCTGAACTGCCACAATGGCACCATCATGCTGCCTGTCAATTTGGCCAGGAAATTCGATTATGAAGTTGAACTTGTAATCGTCATGGGTAAACAAGCCAAGAACATTACCGAGGCAGAAGCACTTTCCTTTGTGGCAGGCTACTGCACGGGTAACGACTTTACGGCAAGAGACCTTCAATTGGAAACCCCCAGCGTTCAGTGGATGATCGGCAAGACTCCTGATGGCTTCGCTCCCCTCGGTCCCTATCTGGTCACTGCCGATCAAATCGATCCCGACAACCTGAAGATCGAATGCCGCGTCAACGGTGAGACCCGCCAATCCTCTAACACCAACGATTTAATCTTCAATTGCCGGCAAATAATAAGTTTCATCTCTCGTCTCATTACACTCAAGCCTGGCGATATCATCTACACGGGTACTCCGGAAGGCGTGATAGCAGGCCGTCCCAAGGACAAGCAGGTCTGGCTCAAACCGGGAGACAAAGTCGCCTGCAGCCTGGAAAAACTTGGGGAACTAAAATTCGAACTCCTTTGATATAGATAACTTCTGGTAGTCAGTGAATCATACACGTCTCAGACTTGCTGCAAGTGCGGGACGAGGGGCAAGGCGAACCGAGCCCATCGAGGATTGTATGTATGCAAGTCTTGCGGCACGACAATCCATGCCGATGTGAACGGTGCGGTGAACATTCTCAAGAAGCATCTCCCGGAGATTTCGATCCCCTGGAGTAGTGGCTGTTAGGCACAGCCCACAGTCAACCGGTTTGCCTGGAGAAAACCAGGCCGCCAGGCCATAAGCCGGGGACTTGGCAGGACTCAAAGAGACCTGCTGCTTCTGTGAACTTACTCGCAGCTTAGGCTGTGGGGAGTCCTGCTCCATTTATGGGGCGGGAGGATGTCAATAAGTCCTTTGCGGACCGGAAAAGAATAGAGTACCTAGACCGCAACGCCGCCGGTCTCGCCTGTGCTTATCCTAATAGCATCGTCCATAGGTGAGACGAATATCTTGCCGTCTCCCATCTTGCCGGTGCATGCTGCCTCGCGGATAGCTTTAATGATCTTGTCGGCATCATTGTCTTCAACAACCAGCATTATTCTCTTTTTCTCTAGGAAAGGCATTTTACACACCTTGCCTCGTACATTAACTTCGCGGAAACCCTTTTGGCGACCGTGACCTTCAACGTTTGAAATCGTGATACCTGGGTAGCCTACTTTTTCCAAAATGCTGCATACCTGCTTTACCCCTGTGGGGCGAACAATTGCCTCTATCCTTTTCATAGCAGTCCTCTTTCAAGACAGATTATTGATTCGCGTATTAATAAGCAAAAACCCTGCTAAGCTCGTAAGTAGTTGAAGTTAATATATACTTGCTTTCTTATTTTTCTCGTATTTAGAACAAAATTGTTCTGCACTACAATATTGTGAGTCGTCGCTGCTTGCGACTTTGTGGCGGAAATGGGTTTTTGATTTCTGACTAGAAGATTTTTTCCAGAATAGTCCCTCGGCGCTTCTATATCCTACGCCGTCACTTGCAAACTCTCGAAGGACGTTGACCGAAGGGATTGGGACGTTTTGCTATTGTTCCCATACATCTGCTTATCTATCCTACAACAAAATCAGATATGTTCTGATAGTAATGTCATCTAATTTTATTTACTCTAATATTAGCAATCAATTATTTCATCTTGCGCCGGTCAGCATAATGCAACCAAACTGAATCATAGCTGCGAGACGAAAATAGGGGAAAAGGGTGATTCTTTGCTACCCCAGTATCAATGCCTAGTTGCAGCACAGGGAGAACGCTAATGCAACGAACTATCAAATTAATGGTCGTTCTGGTGAGCCTTGCTATCGGCACAATGCCTTCTTTTTCGCAGTCCCTTCCAGATCTTTCGGTGTCCGCTGTCGACAGTGCAAGCGGACAAAATATGAACGCTCAAGCTGCCAAGGCTGAAAACAAGATGGTTCCAGGAATTGAGTATCTTCCAATGCCGAATAATTCGCCTGTCGTGAAGCTAGCCAAAGTTCAAGTTGACAAAATGACTAGTCCGATCGATATAGCAAGCATCGTCAATTTCAACGAGCCCGGCACGAAATTGTCTGGGGCGGTCTCCCAGGACGGAACAATAGTCAGCATAGGCGGTGTAGGCATCGGTATCAGCAAGCGGTCGCAGGCGTCCTCCGGCGATTGGGAGCGTTACGGTACGGAGTCATCTCCGCAGGTCCAAAAGGGCGGCATCATGGCGCGCGGTGTTATCGCGGCCTTCAAGATCCCAATTTGGTAGGCTAAAGTGTGTATTTTTGAGACCGCAGAGAAGCTGCGAGTTCTTACAGGAAGAATTACTCGGCTTCCTGCTTAGGGTTAAAGAGTTCTCCAAGGTAAGCATAACTCTGAATTATCCAGAGCAAAAAAGGCAAAATCCATTTAATGCAGAGGTATACCTCAAATGCTGGTGAGTCTGCACTTGAAGGTGATAGCCCTTGTGGGAATATAATTAATTGAACAAACAACAAATCTGTAAGAAAGAAGCCGATTAGCCCGATCGCAATTATCCCTGCTTTTTTTCTTGCGGCGATACTGGGTGTTGCAATGATAAGTGCACAAAAAGCTATTATGACCATAGAGGAACCGTAGAGGAACTTTTCTATATAGGGAGGAACGCGATAGGTCGAGTCTGCAATGTTCATTCCATAACCCAATAACCATGTATATCCATGCAGCAGCTGATGCCCGAAAGCAAAAAGCACTAGAGAATATCCCAGGAATTTAAGCAGGAAACGATATTTTTCTTTTTTCACGTGTTACCACTTTTTCGATCCACACCAGCCACATGAAGACAACCATTACGATGAAGGCGACCTGCCACATGTAGTCGTGGAAGAATTCTGAGAACTGCGGGCTAAGGTAATCAATCCATGCCATGCAGTAGAGCCGTAGAATGTTTGCTCCAAAGATAGAGGGTATCCCCACCAGAAGTGCTATTCCCTTTGATTTAACCGATGCAGGATAGACAAGGACAAAAGAGGAGTATATAAGCATTATAAATATGGCAGTGCATTCAGTAGCTACTATCCATGAACTGTTGGTGAGGTATATCATGTTGCTTTCTTGGATTACATGAAGTCCTGATAGTGATATCAGTCCTGTCATCACATCAGAAAGGAATATATCAAGGAAATCGAGGTAGTCCTCCCTGCCAAGATACCAAACCAAGAGGTCAAGCAAGATTACAAGGGAACAGAACAGAATCCCAACCTTTAGGAATTGTTTATCCTTAACGACAGCCTCTCGCTTTGTTTTTATAGATTTCACGGATTACCTCCGTGCCATTTTTTCCCAGAGCAAAACACCCCCAGCAATCGCAAGACTTACTAGCGTTATCAAAAGCCATTGCGGGTTGTAGCCTACAGGGGTAGGTGGATCTTTAGCTACTACTGCGGCAAAAACATTAGAACCCCATAACGAAGCAGACAGAAGAAACACGATACCCCAAAGCCATTTGATTGGCTGTTGCATAAATCCTCCACTAAGAAACTAACAAAGCAAAAAATAATAATCCACCGAGAATTACTGTATCGCCATCCTTCTTCGCAATAACTCCCCGCCGACAATAGAAAGCCCGCAAACGATTTTGCAACTTTCATGCCTTAATTATTATGTCTATAAAGAATATACAACCTATACGGGTCAGCCATACCGAAACAAGATTGTCAGAGAGTATTTTTTATGACTTTATAAAATTGTCTAAGTAACCTGTTGCTGTCCTGCCTGCGAAAATATAACTCCGTGTAACCACATGTATTATTAAGATAATTATCATATCCAAATTCTAATTTCCGGCAAAAACATGCTGCTCACACCACAATTGACCATGCAACCTGAGTTGCAACTTGCAACGAAAAGTGGCAATAGCCCACGCACAACCGCTGAATCCTATTTAACCGATAGGTTAATAGATATTAGACTTTAATGCAAAAACGTTGCATATTGTTGCTATGCTTCGTTGAAGACAGGAATTTTGTGGCAAAATAACCAAGCCCAAAACGGTGAAATTACCGCTTTGTCAGCTTGCAGATGAGGTTTGATGTTATCAGTAAGCGGCGTAAAACACTGTCTCTTTAGGGCAGGGACCTGCCATTGGGCAGGCTGCCCGGCTGCACAAGCAGCAAGTCGAAGAAGCGCAGGCGTCTGGATAGCAAGCGCGCCAGGCAGCGGCATCATTTTATACACACCTTGACCCGCAGCATTGTCCGCGATGCCAAAGCTCGCGGTGTTTCGGCGATTATAGTCGGAGATCTCAGGACATGCGTACGGGTAAGGATGGTGAGGCAAAGGACTGGGGCGCATCTGGTAATCAGGACCTTCACAAATGGCCATATCAACTCATCATCAGCCAGATCAGGTACAAGTCAGCATTAGAGGGCATCAACGTAGTGGTAGTCAGTGAAGCATACACGTCTCAGACTTGCTGTATATGCGGAACGAGGGGCAAGGCGAACCGCGTCCATCGGGGATTGTATGTATGCAGGTCTTGCGGAGCAACAATCCATGCCGATGTGAACGGTGCGGTGAATATTCTCAAAAAGTATCTCCTGGAGATTTCGGTCCCCTGGAGTAGTGGCCGTTTGGCACAGCCCACAGTCAACCGGTTTGCCTGGAGAAGAACCAGGCCGTTAGGCCATAAGCCGGGGACGTGGCAGGACTCAAAGAGACCTGCTGCTCCTGTGAACTTACTCGCAGCTTAGCCTGTGGGGAGTCCTGCTCCATTTATGGGGCGGGAGGATGTCAACTGATTACCTTTTCGCCTTTAATGTCATCCCAACATGTGCGGTCTTTCCAGCTGTGACGGCATCGGCCAGCGTACCGGCCATCCACCCGGTAATGGATATGCCGACCACAAACACGAATCCAGTTACCAAAACTGCAAGAAGCATCGAAAGACCCACCAATATCCTTGGAATCAGCTCCATCCCCAGGGGTGTTCCGAAAATATACCCGGCAATCTTCAATCCTAATACCCCGCCGATAAACGAACTCGGAAGCAGGCCGATAATTGCGAACAAGACAAGGCCTATTCCGGCTCCGGTATAAAGTCCTTTCTTTGCAAAATTTCCAGTCTTCATAGCACACGCTCCTTTTTAGCCTCGATTATTCCTTACACCGACCGCTGTACCCTTCTAACCTTCGTAAATAAAGACAGCTGGGAAATGCTCCAGCCGATAAATGATGCCGCTGCAACAAAAATACATCCGGTAGCCAATATCCCTGTCATCATGGACAATCCGACGACCGCCCGCGGGATTAGCGCAGTTTCTACTGGCGTTCCCATCAGGTATGAGGCAATCTTTAGTCCAAGCACTCCTCCGACAAATGAACTCGGCAACAGACCGATAAAAATGAACAATATTAGTCCTGCAATAGCTCCAACGTATAAGCCATTTTGGGGAGTATCCGTTTTCATTTTTCATTGCCTCCTTTTTAATATTTGACTATAATCAAGCAGGTTTTGTGCCATAGCTTATACCATTGTTATTTAAGCTTTTTAATATAATTGAATTTGCATTTTCGCAAAAAAGAGGCCTATACGAGGCATTATTGCAAAAAGCCGGGGCATAAGACGCTCAAAGACAAGACTACAGAGGCATGGAGGTCATAACATCGTCTTATCAGGGAGCGCCGTAAAACCCCGTCATTCATGGCGGGGATATACCAACAGTAGGCGCTTTAAGCGAGACGTGCCGTGGTTGACAAAATAAAGGTGGTGACTTATATATAGGCGTGATAATTCGCAAAGCGTATCAATTCAGGCTGAACACCAGTCCGGCAGACGAGGCGCTAATGCGTCAATTTGCAGGCTGTAGCTAACGCCGCAAAGAACATACTAGGGGAGGGACTCTCTCTGTTAGCCTGTCCTGAAAAGGGTGCTGCCTTCATAGGGCATAGAGAGCCGGTGCAGTCAGACCGCTCGTTGAAACAGGAAATAAGGTCTCGGCTCGTTGCATAAGGCGCTCTGCCCTTGGGAGTGTCGGAAGCTGAGAATCTTCGGCATTTATGCCGGAGAGAATGTCATCTCATTACTTGCATTGCATTTCTCTCAAATCCAGTCCGCAAAAGAGTATAATGTATCATCACTTGCTAAGGCGTAGCATTCGCCATTTGCTTTTGGAGGAAGCAATGACGCAGAAAATCCTTGTTGTAGACAATGAGCCGGATATCTGCAGGGCCATTCGCCTTGTGCTGGAGCACGATGAGTTTTCGGTGATCTGTGCGAACAGCGCCGAGGAGGCCATAGAGGCGCTTAGCAAGGACACTTTTGACGCAATACTGACTGACCTGAAGATGCGTGGTGGCCTGAATGGCATGGCCGTGCTTGAGAAAGCCAGGCAACTGAGCCCTCAGACACCGGTAATCGTAATGACGGCATACGGTTCGTATGAATACGCTATCGAAGCGACAAAACACGGCGCTTCCGCTTATATACTCAAGCCCTTTTTGAACGAAGATGTTAAGCTCACGCTACGCAGGAGTATTGAAAAGAATAGAATGCTTCTCGCCCTGATGAAGGAGAGCATGGGGCTGGGCTAGTAAAACCGACGGCTCACAACCATTCACTCGTACTGCTCTTGATTTTGATTTGAACTTTCCCCTGTTTAGCAGAGTTGTGGAAATAGGGGGATGCCGGTACTAATATGGCTTCACAACTTTTTTCGACAGTTCCTTTCCGTTTCTGACAGCTGCAGTACCGGTCCGTAGAATACGCACGTTAAAGATCCTGACATTGCAGATGACTTTCTGTGCACCCTGGCTGCCAGACCCAGAGCAGTGCAGTTCCCGCTTCCGGACCTGGCCGCCAGCTGACAGCGACAGGACAGCCGGCTTTGTTAAACTAGCGATCGAAATAAATGTTTTTCCCCGTGACCGAAAGAGGAATACCCATCACAAAATCCCAGTCCACTATACCCATATCGCGTGCGACGGCTCCAACCCTGTACATGATGCGGTTGTCAACATTGAGCATTCCAGCTGTCTTGGCCGCGGAACCGAGGGCAATACCCATATCGAGCAAGCGGAACGAACAGTACGGCCCCTTGAATTCACCATTCGTTTTCTTCTGCTTGTTTAATTCGGCGCATGACGCAAATCCGCATGCCTGACAGTTCAATCCCACCGCCTCGGCATTCTTTATGCCGATCAGCACAAGCGCATCGGCACCGGCAATGCCTCTTGCATCGCGATCAAAGTCCTTTTTGCCTGACCTTGTCCCGAACTCGACCATGGCCTCGGCAATCTTTTTGAGCTGAGCACCTTTTAGTATCTTACTTTGAACAAAACTCTGCCCCTTGGATTTCGGCGCGGTGACTGCGGAAACAACCATAAGTTCGGCTACGGTATCAATAACATTCATATTGCCACTCCTTTATTGTCTGGTTATCAGTTTTTCTGCTTAAATGATAGTAAATCATCAATAATGCTTTCTTGCCATGGTTTTTTAACATTACAATTTTATTTCGCTGGCACATACTAAGGACATGGAAACGTTTCCCGCCACACATTGAAATGTCAAGCATTTCAAGAGCTCATTTTACTCAGGCGCTTTGACTGGTAAAGGGTTCCCGGCCTTCACGATCTCTACGGCCTGTGCAAACCGTTTATGAAATGTGCTTTCTGTTAATGTTGTGGCCAGATTCGTAGACATCCTTCGCTTTGTCACCACAGTCACCTTTGTGTGGTCATTATCAACAGCATCTATCCAGGCGCCCATAACAGCACCATATGAAACAAAATTAATCCCGCTGCTTGTCAGCATATAGCCATCTTTGCGGTGTTCTTCTATGGCATCAGCTCCTTCCCAACGAAAAACAGTTTCTGCAATATCCCATGCCTGATCAGCTGTTACAGGATAAACAACACTTGTTCCGGAATCTTTGGAAGCAACAACATCACTCATGGTTGCACATCCGCTAACGCATATCAGAATCAGCAACATTAGTATGTACCATTTTGTTTTGCCCATCTTCAGTCCTCCTTCTTTTATTATTTTATGTTACCGATTAATATGCGGAATTGCAGTTTTCATCTTTCTGAAACTATAGCACACCTTTACCTCTAAGAAGTATAATGGCAATGCATCGCGCTTCCCATTTCCTGGCTGAAGATGGTATATTTTAATGGGAAAATGCACCTTACCGTGCTTGCGCTTTTGGATAAAATGATTCTGATGGGGTTATTAAATGGGCATTTCACAATATGAGATGGTTTTAAGACTTTTGCTCGGTGCGGCTATTGGTGGAATAATCGGCTATGAGCGACAGGTGCATGGCAGACCTGCCGGATTCAGGACACATATACTCGTTTGCGTTGCCTGCGTTCTCCTAATGAACGCATCGGGGTACTATCATTCCCTTGGCGTATCAGAACCGGCTTATTTGCGGGCCGACCCGGGAAGAATTGCTGCAGGTGCGATAACTGGTGTCGGTTTTATTGGAGCAGGAGTTGTGTTAAGGGCAGGATTCTCAGTACAAGGGCTCACAACCGCAGCAACTATATGGATGGTGTCTGCTATTGGACTGGCAATTGGAGAGGGACTCTATCTTGCCAGTATTGTCACAGCCGGAATAACTATGTTTTCACTTGTCTTTCTTAGAAAGTTAGAGAAAAAAATGCCTAAACTGTATAGCGGGATGTTAACAATTGTGACAGGAGACACGGTAACAGAAGACGCAATCATCGCCGTTCTCACAAAATATAACGTCCATATTTCAAATGTGGATTATGAACAATGTTCTGCGGGAAAAACCACCACTTATAACTATGCAGTTTCTTTCTATAACAAAAAGCTGCTGAAGACAATTATTGATGAACTTTCATCTCTTGGGGATGTAAGCCGGGTCTGTGTCAATCGTTAACAATGGCCGGCGCTAATCATTCGAATACTCATTGTCGCTACGATACCAGATTTAATGTCGATCAGTCCGGGTAGGACTAACATTCCACAGCGAAGATTGCCGGCTTCGACTTAAGGTAAGACCTCCTGTGTAACGCCCTCTGATGGTAGGGAAGGGTTCCGCGCAAAATTTATTTCCGATGTTTGATTTGCTGCTACGCTTGTCTTGGTTCTTGAAAACCTGCAGCGTACAAACGTAAGGTACCCTTTAGGCATCTTAGTTATTTCCAGTATACTTTTAGAGAGAGTTTCAAAACATTGGATCTAAAGGACTGCTCTTGCCGACCCAGCGGCAGGACCGATAAACAAAGTACACTGAGGAGATCGGAGGAATTGAGATGCTGAAACAGAAAATCAGTCTTGTTGTGATTTGGTTTTTGGTCCTGCTCATGGCAGTGCCGCCGGAATTGTTTGCCCAGGAGGCTGGGGGAAAGCCTCTTTTCAGACAGGAAGAACTGGATCAGATGCTTGCACCTATCGCACTGTATCCTGATTCACTGCTTACCCAGATGCTAATGGCCTCCACATATCCTCTTGAGATTGTGCAGGCTGATCGCTGGGCAGAGAGGCACAAGGACCTCAAAGGGGACGCATTAGCCAAAGCACTTGAGAAGCAGCCTTGGGATCCGAGCGTTAAATCCCTGGTGAACTTTCCTCAGGTCTTGCAGATGATGAGCAGCAAGCTCGAAGAGACACAGAAGCTGGGAGATGCTTTTTTAGCTCAGCAACAAGATGTTATGGCCACTATCCAGCAGCTTCGCGCAAAGGCGACGGCGGCGGGCAACCTGAAAACCAATAAGGAGCAGGTAGTCAAGGTCGAGAAGGAAGTCATCATCATCCAGTCTGCCAGCCCGACAGTCATCTATGTGCCGGCTTATAATCCGGTTGTTGTTTATGGTGTGTGGGCATATCCCGCCTATCCGCCGTATCCCTATTATCCTCCAGGGTATGTGGCTGGCGCTCACTTTTTTACAGGCGTTGCCGTCGGTGTCGCATGGGGCTATGCATGGGGCAATGCCAACTGGAAGGGCGGCAATGTCAATGTCAACTACAACCAGAATACCAATATCAACACCAATATTAACCGGCAGAGTTATCAGGGAAAAGGCCAAGCCGGCCAGGGAACATGGCAGCATGACGTAAAACATAGGGGCGGCGTCTCTTACAGGGACGAGAAGACTGCGGAGAAGTTCAACCGGGGAGCCAGGGGCGAAGCTGCGAAGTCCCGCGAGGCCTTCCGGGGTCGGGCAGAAACAGGACGACAGGATCTGAGCCGGGGAGGCGCAGATCAGTTCAAAGGCCGTCAAGAGGCAGGTCAACGTGGAGCTGCTGGTCAGGCAAAGCAGAACATCTCAGGTGGAACTGCTGGTCAGGCAAGACAGAACGTCTCCGGTGGAAGTGCCGGTCAGGCAAGGCAGAACGTCTCCGGTGGGACTGCCAATCGTGGAGGTGCTTTTAGCGGCATTGACCGGGGCAGCAGTGCAAAGAACGCGAGCAGCCGGGGACAATCAAGTCGTCAAAGCATGGCTCCCAGCAGTGCTTCTAGTGGAGCAGGTGGCGGTGCCGCCAAAGCCGGTGGCAGTGCCGGCAGAGCCGGCGGCGGTGGCAGAGCCGGAGGCGGCCGCAAATAAAGCCGATGAATCAACGATCGTCACCAGATTCCATGAAGGAGGGAAAAAATATGATTTTCGGAATAAAAAACAGAAATATATTGTCGTGCTTCGGCTTCCTCATTGCTGTTGTGGTCACACTGACCATGGGCATCGCTTTTGGCGGGGTATCAAAGGGAAAGCAGAAACAGAAAACATTTCCATCACCTGATGAGGCGGTGAAAGCAGTCGTTGCTGCGGAAAAGAACAGCGATGATAAGGAGCTTCTGGCTATCTTCGGTCCCGCAGCAAACGATTTGCTTTTTTCCGGAGACGCCGTTGCTGACAAACTGAGGCGCGAGCGTTTTTTGAAGGCATATGAGGAAAAAAACAGTATTGTTCCTGAAAAAAATACCATGGTTCTTGTGGTTGGCACAAATAACTGGCCTTTCCCGATCCCGCTGGTGAAGCAAGGCGAGACTTGGTCCTTCGATACTAAGAAGGGAAAAGAAGAGATCCTGAACCGCCGTATCGGCGAAAACGAGCTGAGCACAATTCAAACTTGCCTTGCCATTGTGGATGCCCAACGTGAATATGCGATAAATGATTTGGACGGTCAGGGCACGCACGAATACGCCCAGAAGTTTTTTAGCTCCCCTGGAAAAAAGAACGGTCTTTATTGGGAGACGAAGGAGGGGGAGACGCCCAGTCCCCTCGGACTGCTCGCTGCTGAGGCACAGAAAGAGGGATACAGCAGAAAGAACTCTGGTGACAAACCCTCTCCTTTTCATGGTTATTATTACAGGATACTAAAGGCTCAAGGCAAGAACGCACCGGGAGGCGCCTACGACTACGTTGTCGATGGAAAGATGATCGGTGGCTTTGCTTTGGTTGCCTTCCCGGCCAAGTATGGGAACTCCGGGGTAATGAGCTTCATTGTAAGTGATTACGGTATCGTCTATCAAAAAAACCTTGGGAAGAACACCAATAAGATCGCTGAAAGCATGAAGGCCTTTGACCCTGACAAGACATGGCAGAGGGTTGAAGACAAACCGAAGCCATAATCGTTGCCGAATCATTTCCCAGTTTTCCTCTTAGCTTAAGAGGAAAACTGGGAGTAGCAGTTAAAGACTGACAAAGCATGATTCGCCCATAGCCAGTTAAGAAAATATTCTTGCTCAGGATCCTTGCACTTCTTTTATATACGGGCCGAGGACCATATCCTTATAGCCCTTGCCCTGCGGGACGACCGGATATACACCTTCCTCGCGGTCCGTCACCACTTCGAGGAAACACGGCCCTTCAGCAGCGAGAAACTCTTTCATTGCGCGTTGCAGTTCCTCTCGTTTCGTGATCTTATGGCACCACCTGAAGCCGCATTCTTTGGCAATGTTAGCAAAATTGGCGTCATAGTTACGTTCCGACCCCGTAAATTGCCTGTCATATAAGACCGCCTGAATGGTCCTCACCATACCATCAGCATGATTGTTTAGCAGGAGTACTTTGATGGGGATGCCGAGCGAGCCGATTGTATGGATCTCGCCCATGTTCATCTTCAGGCTACCGTCGCCGTCTATCGCGATTATCTTGCTGCCCGGATTTGCAAAATAGACGCCAATCGAGGAGGGCATCGAAAATCCCATCGTCCCGAAAGCTCCCGAGGTAATGAAAGATTTGGGACGCTTGGGCAGCAGATACTGGGCGGCGAGCATCTGATGGTTGCCGACTCCGGTCGTGAACTTCATATCGTCCGTAACGTTCTTCGCAAGCAGTTCAATCACCTCAGCCGCCTGTATCTCGGCGGCATTGCGGTTATAGGCGAGCGGAAAGTTCTTCTTGAGCGAATTGACGCGCCGCTGCCACTCACCTATATTGAGCGTTACCGGGTTGTCCCGTGCGTATTCAATCAGATCCTCAAGCACCGTTGCTGCGTCACCGATAAAAGAGAACTTCGGTGAGCGGGTTACACGTACTTCCTGCACCTTCGCAGGATTGATATCTATATAGGCGATCTCAGCCTTTAGTCCGGACTCTCCGACCTTCTGGGCCACTCGGTCGTTCCACCTGACGCCGAACGCAACGAACAGGTCCGTCTCCTGGATCGCCATGTTTGCATAGGCTGTGCCAAACATGCCCAGCATGCCGAGCGAAGTATCGAGGTTCTCGTCCAACACCCCTTTGCCCATGAGGCTGTTTATAGATGGTATATTGAATTTACGGTTGAACGCCCGGATCTTTTCACTGGCAGCCTTGTTGTTCATTCCCCCGCCGATATACAGAAGCGGCCGCTTTGCGCCTTCTAGAAGAGCGAAGAACTGTTTGCACTGGTTCTTGCCCAGGTGTGTCTCCTGGTCGTACTTCAGCTTATATCGCTCGATCTCTAAGGCCCGGTATATTCCCGTCTTTCTTTGAGCGTCCATCGGGAAATCAATGACTACAGGGCCGGGCTTACCGGATTTCGCAAAGAAAAAAGCATCCTTTATGATCTCTTCGATGTCACTTTTGTCCGTCACCTGAAGAACCTTTTTTGCCGCCTTTGCAAAGACGCTTTTTACATTTATATGCTGGAACTCGTCCGTATCGAGACGGCTCTGCTGAACCTGCCCCGCAAATACGATCAGCGGGATCGAGTCCGCAAAAGAGTCTGCAACCGCGGTGAGAGTATTGGTAATAGCTGGGCCGGATGTTACAACGGCTACGCCTACCGAATCGCCCGAACGGGAATAACCCGCGGCGCTAAAAGCCGCCGACTGCTCGTTCGCATTTATAGTTATAGCGATGGAGCTTCGGCCAATGGCATGATACACGGGGAGAATAGTGGCACCCGTGTAGCCGAAGACTCTGGTGACCCCCAGGTCTTCCAGACTCCTAACCATTATTTCTGCTCCGCTCATCTCTTTTTGCATACTCTCCTCCTTTCAGGCCCTCTGATGCCCATCCCTTCCTTTATCTGCGCCTTCCTCACACGAATAGTATTGGCATGTGCTTCGAGTCCTTCCGCATCGGCAATGGCCTCCACCGCTTCTGCCAGTTGCATAAACCCTTTTGCGCTGAACTTCAGCAGACTCGTCCGTTTGATAAAATCATACACTCCAAGAGGAGATGAAAACCGGGCTGTCCCTCCAGTCGGAAGTGTATGATTGGGCCCGGCAGAATAATCTCCGAGCGGCTCCGGTGTCCACTGCCCCAGGAACGCTGCCCCGGCATTCTTTATCCCTGAGATAATCCCTTCCGGATCGGCTGTCATGACCTCCAGATGCTCGGGGGCTATTTCGTTTGCGATAGCGATGGCACCGTCGAGATTCTTTGTTTTGATGATCGCACCATACCGGCCGAGCGATTTTTTTGCAATCTCGCGCCGTTTCAGGGCCTTGAGCTGAACTCGGAGTTCAGCATTCACCCGCTCAATAAGAGTGTCGGATGGCGTCAGCAATATGCTTGATGCGAGTTCATCGTGCTCAGCCTGGCTCAGCATGTCCGCCGCGATAAATGCAGGATTTACAGTATCATCGGCTATAATAAGGATCTCGCTGGGGCCTGCAATCATGTCTATGTCTACCTCTCCGAATACCATCTTCTTGGCCAGCGCTACGAAGATATTGCCAGGGCCTACAACCTTATCGACCTTGCCGATGCTCTCGGTCCCATACGCCATTGCCGCCACAGCCTGAGCGCCGCCGATCCGGTATACTTCCCTTATCCCCAGGAGCTTCAATGCCGCCATTACATAAGGATTGATCCAGCCGCCCGGTGTCGGCACACAGACAACTATCTCCCTGACCCCTGCAACCTGGGCCGGAATTACGTTCATCAGCACCGTTGACGGATACGATGCCTTTCCACCAGGTACATACACTCCCACCCTTTCTATAGGCCTGATGATCTGGCCCAGCAGAATGCCGCCTTTTTCGTAAGACCATGACTCCTCTTTCTGGCGGACATGGAATTCATAGATCCTCGAAGCAGACATTTCGAGGGCTTTCATAATGCCCTTGTCTGCTTTTCGTGAATATTCATTGATCTCTGACAGCTTAACCCTAATAGGCAGTGCATGCCTGTCGAACCGGCTGGTGTACTTGACCACCGCCTTGTCGCCTTTCTTCCTGACCTCCGCCAGGATGCTCTTGACGGTCCCTTCGATCTCGGGGCTGACTCCCGCAGCCCGCCTTTTCAGAACCTTTAAAAAAGCCTGCAACTGTTTGTCATTATTAAGGATTCTCATTCGATAATTATACCACAATGACGTGACATCCTCCCCTGATTGAAATCAGGGGCATCCCCTGAAGACAACTCAGGTTCCGCGCTTGGCGCTTTGCACTAGCAGACTGATTGCGGCTCATGTGGCAACTCCGGAGTGTCCTGAAGATGCTCACAAGTCTTGCCTTCCACGGTAGGTTCCCCATCCGTGGTACTTTGTCCCCGCGCCTGTAGAAGTTGACGCTTCCAGGAGGACTCTGAAGCCGGGATGACCTCCGACTCGCACAGATGGCTTTCGCCACGCAGTGCCTTGTCCTCTCCACGTCTGACGAAGACCTGCCCGGCCTCCGGAGAGTGTGACCCCGCTCCCAGGGTAAGACTTGCAAATCCGAATGCTATGATTGCTACGATATTGGCCGCTACATGGTCACGACCGGCAGTAAGCCCGCATGCCGGACAGTGGTGGACCCTGTCTGAAAGTTCCTTCGGGACAGGTGCACCACAGGTGCAGGTCTGGGAGTTGCCGCCGTTCTCCGTCTGGTTTGGCGCCGCAATGTACCGCTTGTTACCAAGCTTGCTCTTGAGCAGGAGCTTTTGCTTGTGGATTGCCCGATCGGAAGCCACTTTCGCAAGCTTCCGGTTGCGGATCATAAAACCCACGGAATGCTCCTCTACAGCTACCTTGCGGTATCGATTCGAAATACTTGGTGCGCTTAGCACGCGTATGTGTAGGTGTATCGTTAGATAACTCGCGCATCTTCCTATCTAAAAGCAATTCTGGACGTTTGTCAAGAATAAGAACTGTAATAACCAACAGCGGCGCTTTCATCCCGGCAATCAATTACCGGGAATTCCCGCTTTATGTCTTAAACAGACTCCCATGGATTGTGAAGGCGCAAAAGAATATCCTTGTTGTATTTGAATACTTCTTTTGGCAGCCCGTCCTGACGGTTCCTTTAACTTTCCCGCTGCCAAAGCTGTCGATGGGCTAGTCGCCGTTTATGTTGCACTCGACCTCAACATAATCGTCATATGAAGCTATCCGTTTGAAGCCCAGCCGGGTGGAAAGGCTCAGCATATACGAATTAATCTTCAGGATATCCATCATTATCCTTTTTATGCCAGCCTCTTTCGCCACCTTGAGGCAGTGCGTCGAAAGGGCTATGCCTACTCCCATTCCCTGCCATTTGTCGGACACCATGATCGCCATATCCGCACTCTCCATATCGGCCAGCTTTATCATGCGCACATCTCCAATGATCTTTTCGTGTCCTTCCTCCTCGATAACGCATACGAGCGCGAGTTCGCGGTCATAGTCAATCTGGCAATACCTGACCAGGTGTTCATGAGAAAGATGAGGGAAGCGCTGGAAAAACCTCAAGACGATGGTCTGCTCGGAAAAGCTCTTGAAGAGATCGACGATCATCGGTTCGTCTTCCGGGCGTATGGGCCGTATCACCGCAGGCGTACCGTTCTTCAATGTAACTTCGGTGGCGAATTTTCTCGGATATGGGCAAATAGACAGATGCGGCGGGCATAATTCCCCTTCGGGCGGCACGAAACCGTCGAGGATTTCGTCTTCGAACAGAATACTCGCATCGAGCGCAAACCCTCCGTCTTCGGTGACGAAGAACGGATTGATATCTATTTCCTTAATATGATGAAAATCTACTATTAGATGCGAAAATCTTACGACGATCTCCTGCAGATATTTTAACGACTCGGCATAGTTGGGACGTTCCTGGAGAAAGCGGAATATCTTGGTACTCATCATCATATGTTTTGCCAGGGCCTGGTTGAGTGGAGGCAAGGCAACCGCATAATCATCCATCGCACCCACAAGTTCTCCGCCGGTACCAAACAGAATGACAGCGCCGAAGGTAGGGTCTTTTTTTGCTCCGATCGCCACTTCAAATCCCTGCTTTTTGATCATCGGCTGCACCAGTACCGCCGCATCTGGGTCTCCCGCCTGCGCAGCTGCCACTCGTAGTTTCCTGAATGCTTCCGCAACGCCTTCCTGTTCCTTAATATTGCCTCTCTTGAGTTTAAGAAAAACTTTCGACGAGTCAACCTTGAGCACCACCGGAAAGCCGATTTCTGTGGCGATGCGGATTGCCTCTTCTTCGCTGAAGGCCTTCCCGGTGCATATGACGGGAATACCGTATGCCAGTAGTATATCCCTCGCCTCATTCAGGGACAGAAGCAGTTTCCTTCTTTGAGATGCATCTTTGATTATAGAAGCAACACGGCCCTTTTCAGGGAAAAAGTCTTTCAGGATATCCTCTGGCATCTCAAGAAGCAGCCGCAGATTGTTGTCGTACCGGTACATGTATATGAAGTTTCTCACAGCCTGCTCAGGCGTGACAAAAGTAGGGATGCCTCTTTCATTGAGAACATCCCGCCCCGCCACGACCGACTCCTCTCCCATCCAGGATGTAAATACCGGCTTGAACTCATATGGATTGGCCACGGCAGCAGCAGCAACCACCTCTGCGGTCTCTTTCGGCTGCGTCGTTAATGCGGGCACCAGAATGACAAGTACCCCATCCACATTCTTATCCTTCAGACAGTTAGTGACGGCAGATTTATATTGTTCCGGTGTGGCATCCGAGAGGAGGTCAACCGGATTCTGGATACGCCGCTTGGACTGCGGAAGAATCTTTTTCAATTCATCATTAGTCTCCTGCGTGAGCTCTGCCAGTGCGCCGCCCTGCTTCAAGAGCTGGTCGACCGCAATGACCGCCGGACCGCCGGCGTTGGATATTATTGCGAGGCGGTTTCCCTTCGGCCTGCGCTGTTTGGCAAGGGTTTCGGCAAGGTAGAACATGTCCAGGATGTCGTCTGCCCTTACTGCGCCGGCCCTGTTAAAAGCTGCATCGTAAACAAGGTCCTCACCGGCCAGGCTGCCGGAATAGGTCAGGGCGAAATGGGCCGATTCCTCATATTTACCAGACTTGAATATGACTATCGGTTTATTATAGGAGTAGGAGCGGAGCGCAGTCATGAATTTACGCCCATTCCAGAGTGATTCCACGTATATGATTATAGCCCGTGTCTCGGAATCGACACCCAGGAAGTCGATCATATCAGCAAAATCGATATCGAATTTGGACCCCAGGGAAACGAAATAGCTAAACCCGACCTTCTTGCTTACCGCCCTGTCCAAAAGAGCTGTCGCAAGGGTTGCGCCCTGGGCGATAAATGCGATATTGCCACGAGGCAGCATCTTGGGGAAAATACTTGCATTTATCCCCTTGTGAGGCCTGATAAAGCCCAGAGAATTCGGCCCCAGGATTCTGAATCCGTGTTTATGCGATATAGCCTTGATTTTAGTTTCCATCTGCTGGGGATCCGATACGCGGTAATGATAATCCGGACACAATATGATTACGCCCTTGACGCCTTTTTGCCCGCACTCTTCGAGCTGTTCCAGAATGACATTTTCACCGGTATCGGCCAGGATGGCTATATCTATTTCGCGCTGGATGTCGGTTATCTTGCGATATGCCTCAACGCCTCGAACCGTTTCCAGACGACTATTTACCGGATAAACTGCCCCTTTATAGCCCTTGCCTATGAGGTTGCCGAAGATGGACGCCCCAATAGCCTTGGGGTCTTCGGCGGCCCCAATCACAGCGATCCTTTTAGGGTTGAAAAAGGCATCCAGATTCTTAATAGACATGGTTAGATCCTTTCATTTCTGCGCTTCAAGTTCTTCAGTCTTGGGGAGCTGGTCAAGAGACCAGTCCATGGGATTGAGCAGCGTATACCCCATACCCTCCAGCTTTTTTTTCACTTTAGTGACATTGGACGTCAACAGATATGGAAAAACAGCCCGTTTCCCTTCGTCCCAGTGCCTGGCAACAAGAATGCTCCCAAAGGCTATTTTCTCTTCAGTGATCGCATCAACAATCTTTTTCATCTGCCCGAGCTTATCTTCCACCTCAATGCATAGGAGGGTCCCTGGGATTTCCATCCCCAGAACGTTTATGAATGCGCGAATCAGGTCACGGGTAGTGATAATGCCCTTCAGCTTCCCCTGTTGATCGACAACCGGGAATGCCCCTTTCCGCATCTTATGCATCATCATTAGCGCATCTTCGAGGGTGTTCATAGGGGAAACGGTAATAGGATTTTTGGTCATTGCATCTTCAACCTTAAGTGCTGCGATATGCTGTATTTCCGCCGGGTCATTCACGCATAAAGAGAAAACCGACGGCAGCGCACTTCTGATGTCCCGGTCAGTAATTATCCCGATCAGGGTGCTATCCTCCTCAACCACGGGAAGATGCCGGATATTATTATCTTCCATCTTTCTTTTTGCCTCATCTAACCCGGCATCCTTGCTGATCGTTATGACCTTCCTCGTCATTGACTTATCTATAAACACGTTGCGTCCCCCTTTAATCCTCGCAGCCAAGCAGGATTCTAACATGATTACGTAAAAGTTCAGGCAGCCGATTTAAACAGTAGCCGCCTTCAAGAACCGAGATGATGCGTCCCTCCGCATATTTTTCAGACATCCTAACAAGCTGTTTCATGATCCATGTAAAGCCCTCCGTCGACAAATTTATATCAGACATATCATCGTCGATATGGGCATCAAAGCCTGCTGACACAAGAATGACTTCCGGTTTGAATTGCTCGAACGCCGGCAACAGGTCCCTCCGTAACAATTCTTTATACGTATCATCGCCCTGTCCGGGTAATACAGTCGAATTCAGGGTAAACCCCTGCCCCGGACCTGTCCCCTTCTCAAATTCCCTGCCGGTGCCGGGATACGCGAATGAAGGATGCTCATGTATTGAATAAAAGAAGACAGAAGAATCGTCTTCGAAAATGCTCTGGGTGCCGTTTCCATGATGGACGTCAAAATCCACTATGCCGATCCGCTTGACGCCCCACTTGGACTGAAGATATCTGGCGGCAATGGCGATGTTGTTGAAAAAACAGAAACCCATAACCCTGTTGACCTCGGCATGATGTCCGGGCGGTCTGACAGCGCAGAAGGCATTGTCGAGCTCGCCTTTCATCACCATTTCTACGGTGTTGATAACGCCGCCCGCCGCCAGCATCGCGATCTCAAATGTATCCCGGCAAACCCTGTTGTCGGGATGGTCGAGCATGTCCAGTCCCAGGAGGCTTGCCTCTTCAAAGCGCATAATGAGTTTCATGCTGTGCACGGCCTCGATCCACTCCTGCTTCGCACGGCACGCCTTAATTTGCGTTAATTCCGGCAGCAGGAGCCCTTCTTCAACCCCACGGTAAATCGCAGGCAGCCGTTCGGGCGATTCGGGATGCTCGGGTCCGGTAAGATGGAGCAGGAATCGCTCGTCATAAAGGAAGCCGGTCCTTCTCATATAATTCTGATGCATCATAATGAATAATAAAATATCCTCCATCCAAAATACTACTACAGGTGCACGACTTTATTGGGGTTATGCAACCATGAAGAGGCCTCCAATAAGGAAGGGGGCTGAAATATCCAAGCCCCCTTCCTGTGCTGCGCGACACGACCAGTTATTCTGCGCCGTATCTAATTTCTAGAACTCTACTTTGGGACCCTCTCCCTGCACCATCTTGCTGATCAACTCGACGATTTCAGGATTTGCCAGTGTCATGACATCGCCAACATCTGTGCCGTTGGAAATAGCCCCCAGTACCCTGCGCATGATCTTACCCGAGCGGGTCTTCGGCATATCTGGTACGATCCAGACCTTCCTCGGCTTTGCAATAGCACCGATTTCGGTGACAATCGCCTTCATGATCTTCTTGGCGAGGTCCTCGCTCGCCTGATATCCGGGCTTGAGCGCTACATACAGATCGGGCTCCTTGCCCTTGACCTCATGCTTAACCGGAACAACAGCGGCTTCCGCCACTTCCACGCACGTAAGCGCGGCGGACTCGATTTCCTTGGTCCCCAGCCTGTGGCCGGAAACGTTAATAACATCGTCGATCCTGCCGAGGATACGGACATATCCGTCCTCAGCCACCACCGCGGCATCACCGGTGAGGTACGGCCAGTCACGCCAGTCTTTACTTTTGGGGTTCTTGCAGTAGCGTTCAAAATACTGCCTTACAAACCGGTCGCGGTCGCCCCAAATAGTGTGAAACATACCCGGCCACGGGTTCTGAATGCAGATATTACCAGCCTTGCCGGAGCCCGCCGGGACTTCCACTCCGTCTTCGTCGAACACAATCGGGTGAATGCCGGGCATGCCGGGACCTGCACTTCCGGGCTTCATCGGCTTTATTGCCGGAAGTGTGCTGCAGAGAAAGCCCCCGGTCTCGGTCTGCCACCAGGTATCAACAATGATCGCCTCGTTTTTACCAACTTCGTGATAGTACCACTTCCAGACTTCGGGCTCGATCGGCTCTCCGACAGTGGTCATATGCTTGAAGTGATAATTGTATTTTGCAGGCTCATCAGGGCCGACTTTCCTCAACGCCCTGATAGCTGTTGGTGCGGTATGGAAGATGTTGACGTCGAGGTCTTGCGCGATCCTCCAGCACCTGCCGGCATCGGGGTATGTGGGAATACCTTCGTAGATAACCGTCGACGCTGCGATTGCAAGGGGGCCGTATACGATATATGAATGACCGGTGATCCAGCCTATATCAGCCATACACCAGTACACGTCTTCAGGGTGTATATCCTGCACATACTTGGAAGTTCCGGCCGTATACGCGAGATACCCTCCCGTATTATGCTGGCAGCCCTTGGGCTTGCCGGTTGTGCCGCTCGTATACATAAGGAAAAGCGGTGCTTCAGCGGGCATCGGAACCGGCTCTATGCGGACGCCGTAATACTTCTTTAGCAGATCGTTTACGAAGACGTCCCGACCCTCGACCATCGGGGTCTTTGCAGAATATTTGCCAGGATAGCGCTGCCATATCAGGACCTTCTTGACCTTCCTGCCTTCTTTGGCGGCATCAGCAACGGCTGTGTCAGCCTTTTCCTTGTGGTCGATGAGCGACCCGCCTCTGTAGTACGCGTCCATTGTTATTAGATAGTCGCTTCCGGAGTCGACGATTCGGTCAGCACAGGCCTTACCGCTGAATCCGCCGAATACCTGCGAATGTATAATGCCGAGCCTGGCGCATGCAAGCATGGTGATGGGGAGCTCTGCCACCATAGGCATGTGCAGCGTTACCCGGTCACCGGCCTTAAGTCCCAACTCGTTTTTCAAAATAGCGGCAAACTCATTCACCCGAACGTATAGCTCCTGGTAGGTGACGTGCTCGACCTTATCGGTCTCCAGCTCTGGAACGAAATGGATCGCAGTCTTATTTTTGTACTTCGCCAGATGCCTGTCAACGCAGTTGTAGCTGGCATTGATAAGACCGCCCTTGAAAAAATTATAGCAGGGGGCATCGCTGGTATCCAGAATTGTGTCCCAATACTTGTACCAGGTCAAGAGGTCGGCGTACTCCTTCCAGTATCCAGGACATTTGTCCAGGGACATCCGGTCGTAAATCCCCTCATCCGTCATGTTTGCCTGAGCAATGAATTTAGCTGAGGGATAGAAATATTGTTCTTCGCCCCAATGCACCGCTATCTGGGCTTCTGTTGTTTCAATGGCTTCTTTTGCTTCTTTTGCACTCATAGACTACTCCTCCTTGTGGCGTTTTATTTGATCGATGTTTTCTGATCCCAAACAGTGACCAGAGAATCATCTCAACGCTTCAGTTACCGTGATCTTTCCAAATGTCAGTTGCACTCCCGCCTCTATCCCGCAATTGTCGAGATCAAAAGTTACAAGATTGCAGCTTCGTTTCCAATACAGCCTCTAATCCTGTTGTTAGATCCCAGGGTATCTTTATCCTGGCTATTAAGCTTTAGCCGCAGCATCCTCCTGCGATATTGCTGCCCAGCTAGGCCTTGAGGTAACCCTCACAATTATTACGGCGATTACCAGAACCGCAGCCGAAAGATAGAATGCATAATCGAGGCTGCCAGTCACATCCTTAATGGTACCGGCCAGTCTTGCCATGAAGAACCCGAGGCCCCACCCAAGAAATACCAGGCCATAGTTGAATCCGAGGTTCTTTGCGCCAAAGAAATCAGCCGTGAAGGCAGGAAGCAGCGCAAGTCCGCCGCCATATTGCCAGTATGCGATTCCGATTGCCAGAAAGAGCAATAAAATATTCTGCGATGCGATAATAGTAGGCAAGGCCAAGAGACAAACAGCCGAAATGATGCAGTTCAGAGTGTAAGCATTGGCCCGTCCGATCTTGTCCGAATACAAGCCTGTACCTACTCTGCCCAATGCATTGACAGCACCGCCGAATGATACCAGGATCCATGCATTAGCAACGAGGAATGGAACTCCCTTAGCCGCTTTTGCCAATATGCCCGCTGCGTTGGCGATGATCATAAGACCTGACTGCGTGGAGCCGATGAACAGGATCACCAGTGCATAAAACTGCCATGTCTTTGTCATTTCGCCTGCACTCCAGTTATGAGCAGTCTGCTTTTTAGCCGTTGCTGCTGCTGATGCCGCAGTTTGAGCAACTCCCGGGGGTACATACCCTGGAGGTGGCCATCCCAGAAGCTGTCCGGCTATAACTACAACAACCGCAAAGAAAATTCCCAGGCCGATAAAGCTGCCCGAAATCCCATAAGAGTCGATTAGATTTTTAGCCAGCGGTGCAATGTATAGAGCAGCGCCTCCGTACCCGCCGACAACCAAGCCAGCGATCAGTCCTCTTTTATGAGGTCCAAACCATTTCAGGGCTGCTGGAGTTGGAGCCGCATAGCCGATACCCATTCCGATGCCGCCAAGGATACCGAACCCAATAATCAAACCGGAATAGCTCCTCATCAGCCCGGCAAGGATACAGCCGGCCGCCAGACATAACCCACCCAGCGTTGCTCCGACCTTGGGCCCGAACTTGTCCTGAATTCGTCCGCCGGGGATCATGAACAATGCAAAGATTATGACGCATAGAGAAAATGGGGTGGCTGCCTCCGCATTAGTCAGATAAGTCCAGCCCTCATTGATTCCGCTCATAGGCTGCCCGGCATCTTTTACATTGATTAGAGCCGCGGCCCATACGCTCCAAGCATACAGGATTCCCAAACACAAGTTGACTGCCATACCGGCAAATGTGACAACCCAAGCCTTGCCCGGTACTTTTTCGATGCTATTTGTACTTTCTGCTGCCATTTTCCCTCCTTGTTATGCGGGATAGCACGACACCTTTCACAAAACCCGCTCCTTGTAAAAGGCCTCTCCGCGAGAACAACCGCGGTAATCCGTATACTTACTTCATGCGGCTGATATTACGTCATGCGCCTCATCTGTCTGTGCAAGAACAACTGATTCATAAATGCGCTGCTCCACGGCTTCTTCCGGCCTCACCTCAACCCTCCCGCTGGGTCGCCGATTCGCAGCAGATCACCAACCGTTTTTACTCCAGCCCTGACCAGCATAGGCATGAGCCGCTGAAATACCTGAGCGGTTATAAAAGCATCATCCATGGAATTATGATCATTTGATACCGCCACGCCAAGCTGGGAAGCCACCTCATATAACTTCACGTCTTTCGGTGTATAAAACGCACCCGAAGCTTCACGCCTCATTATCCAGTGATAAAGCTGATATGTGTCGATTACAGGATTCTTAACCTCCTTTCCAATAAGGCGTTGCACTTCATTTTTAAGAAACGCGAGGTCAGTAGAGACCAGATGGCCTGCCAGGATATCGTTCCCGCTTAAAGTCAGGAACTCCTGAAGGACCGGTGCGAGATTCGGCTCCAGCAGGAGCCTTGTCGGGGCAACTCCGTGTGCTGGCAGGTTCTGTGCCGAAGAATACGCATCAGGCTTCAAAAGCCGGTAAAAAGTCTCTCCAAGCTCAATCCGTCCGCCTGACATCATGATCGCACCGATTGAGAAGATAGAGTCTTTATCTTCGTCGAGCCCGGTGAGCTTGATGTCTATTACCACATAATTTGCATGTGTAATCGCCATGTTCTCGTCTATGCCCGTATGGATCTGTTTTTTCAATCTTCCCGACATGTAAGTACCGGATGAGGCGGTTTGTATCTTTCAACGAGCGATTCCTGCAGCCGCGTTATCAGCTTGAAAGCCTCTGTGATCGTCTTCTTCTGCAGACTCGTCAGGCTGTCAGGGCTGATCAGGTTATCAGGCTCCCGTCCGTTACTGAGCTGCCCGAACTGGTTCTGGATCCTGAGCAGCATAATAAATTCAAATGCATGAGCTATCTCCTCGCCATAGTCGACCACATCACGGCTGCGCTCTCTGAGAACATCCAGTCGTTCAAGGGTGGATGTCTCGCGTATGGCCTCTTCGAGGGCAAAGACACGCACAATACCCACAAGAGGAGCGAGTCCAGCGACCTTAAGATCAAGCTTATCCCTGCGTTCCCCGTTCTGTCCTATCACCGTCATTTTTAGGAATCCGATGGGCGGCTTGTTTGTTGCGGTCAGGTTTGCAATATGCCCTATGAATGCAAATGCCGACGCACCTCTTAGCATCACTGTCAAGGCATCCCTAAGTTGCTCGGCAAGAGAAAATTCACCCCCTATCCCTCGAAAATCTAAAAAGGTCAGGGCATTGGCACCGACCTCACCCAACTCGGTCGAGGGCGCTGTGATCCAGTCCGAAAAGAATTTCTTCCAGGCCGACAAGGAGCGGCACCATAGCGGATTGCTGGCCATATGTGCGTCCGGACAGAATGGATAGCCACACTGAACAAGGCTGTCCCTCACGTAGGCGGCGAAGGCTGCAAAATACTTCTTCGCCTCATCCTCTTCGTGAGATTTGAGGGGATCCGCGTAAATGATGGCGTTGTCCTGGTCAGTCCTGAATACCTGCTCCTTGCGGCCCTCGCTGCCGAAGGCAACCCAGCAATATTGAACGGGTGGCCTGCCAAACCGCTTCTCGGCGATCTCGAGGATCTTTCTCACGAGGCGGTCGCTGATCTCCGACACGATCCTCGTGATATTGACGGCCCTTGCACCCTGCTTCAAGAGGATTCCGATAACTTTATAAAGCTGTTTGGATAATGCCGCAAGGCCAACAATATCGTGCTGGCTCTCAATGTCCTTGGCCACAAGCAAGGGAGAAGTGCCCTGAAGCAGCATCAGGTCATGGTTCGTCACAATGCCTACCAGCGCACCATCCTTGATTGCCAGCAGATGGTGGACGTTATACCGGATCATCTTTAGCACGGCTTCGAAACAATAATCCCTAGCGTCTATCCTCAGCAGGGGATAGCTCATGATGTTCATGACAGGCTCATTTACGTCTCTTCCCCTGGCAACGACCTTACCCCTCATGTCCCTATCGGTTACAATACCGACCGGCCTTTGCTCTTCGTCTATGAGGATCAGAGAACTGATCCTGTTGCCGCACATGAGTGAAGCCGCATCTTTGATTGATATCTTCTGCGAGGCCGTAAACACCTTGGTCACTACTTCTCCTACCGCGGTCGAAAAAAGAATCCTGTCTCCACCGCCAGAAAAAAAGAGGCTCCTGCCGTGCATCTCCTGAAAGGTCTTGTCGATGTAGATATTAAGAAATGATTTTAGAAAGAATTCTCTGACCGCATCATTGCTGTCGAGCAGATGGCGCACCGTCTCTCTTTTGATGGTATAGCAGGTGGTATCTTCGACAGTCACAACATATGCACGCGACTTGTCTCCGCCGAAAAGGGAAAGATACCCGAAAAGATCTCCCTGTCCGCGGAACTCAATAACGGTGTCTTCGCCGGCGGCAGACCGCCTGAATACCTTTACACCGCCCTTTTTTATGATATAGAGATACTTGCTTGCAGGGCCGCCCTGCTTCAGAATGGTAGTGCCCTTGGGGAAAAATTCCATGGACATGCCGACAGCCAGCTGGGCAAGTGTCTGTTCATCAAGGAACTGAAAGGGTGGTACGTGTTTGAGAAATTCAATTACATCTTCTATTATCATTAACCTGCATTCTCCGGAAGGGTTATGAGCAATTCCGATGCCCACGCAAAATGGTCTGACCGCTACCACTGCTATGCTTTTGATATAGAAGCGAAATACATCATGGAGAACACTTGTATGACCAGATCATAAAACAGCTCTCATGTGAACTAACGTTACGCTTGCTACCTAAAGTAGCACAGCAAAATACTACCAGTACTGTTCACCCTGAATGCCGGGGTTTTACGGCGCTCCCTGATAAAAATCAGACAGACACTGATTCACGTAGAAATTTAAAAGTGGCATAATTTATAATGATTTTTTATGAACTTATTAATATGCTTTCGGCTGTGCATCAAATCGAAGTCCTGACGCATTTCGGGGCTTGTGATGAGAAGGAGGACTAATTAAATGGCTAAAGGTATTTATGTTGCGAGTGCCGAACCAAGGGTCGATAAGATAATCGTCGTTCTAGGCATGATGGAACTTCTCTGGAATCACGCCCAGAGAGTAGGCTTTTTTAAGCCTATTATCCAAGAGGCGGTTGGACCCGATCCGATGATTCACCTTATCAAAAGCCGCTATACCATGAAGTTTCCTTATACATCCCTGTACGGATGTACTCTCGATGCTGCAAAAGACTTGATTGCTGCTGATCAGGGAGACGAACTGCTCAAAATAATTATAGAGAAGTACAAAGCCCTCGAAGCAGAATGCGATATCATACTGTGCTCAGGATCGGACTACCGGAGCACAGTCTCCCCCGTCGAATTCGACTTCAACGTCGATGTGGCCAATAATCTGGGATGCCTAATGATGCCCGTAGTGAAAGGGCATAGCCGCTCCCTCACAAAGATCAGCGAGGCTGTCACCGGCGTTGTCGATGCACTGGAGAAAAAGAAATGCGACATCTTCGCAGTCGTGATAAACAGGGTACAACCCAACCTGATGGTGGCCGCCCCGGAGCGCCTGCGAGAGCTCCTGCCACACAGGATTCCGGTATTCGCACTAGCCGAGAATGAAGCGCTTTGGAAGCCCACGGTCTGCGAGATCGCTGAAGGGCTTCAGGCGTCTTTCTTGAGCGGACAGGAATCCTGCCTCAAACGCGATGTCACCGATTATAAGGTCGCTGCGACGCACCTTGCAAACTTCCTGGATCACATCAACGAGGGGACCATAGTAATCACGCCCGGCGATCGCGATGACATCATTATTGGCAGCATACTTGCCGACGCCTCCACAACCTATCCCAGGATAGGAGGAATTGTCCTAACCGTGGGGTTCAAACCCTTTCCTCAGATACAGAAACTAATTGACGGCTTTGCCAAGGATGCCGTTCCTATCCTTTCGGTAGACGAAGACACATTCAGCACCGCCATAAAGATCAGTTCGATCTCCGGAAATCTGAATCCAAACAACACACGTAAGATAGAGACAGCCCTCGGTATCTTTGAGTCAGGCGTCAGCAGCAAGGAAATAATGGAACGTCTCGATGTCACCCGCTCAAGCCGTGTAACGCCATTAATGTTCGAATACGACCTGATCCAGCGCGCCAAGGCAAAGCGCCAGCACATCGTGATGCCCGAAGGCGAAGAACCACGCATCCTCCAGGCATGTGAACTGCTGCTGCTGCGCGACGTCGTAGATATCACGCTGCTCGGCAGTACCAAAAAGATAAAACAGAGAATCATAGAACTCGGTCTTAAGCTTGATAAGGCATCGATAATTGAACCGGCAGCCTCAGAGCTCCGCAAAGATTATGCCGATACCTATTTCGCACTCAGAAAGAACAAAGGCATTACAAGGGAGATGGCGTATGATGTGATGGCGGATCCGAGCTACTTCGGCACGATGATGGTATACAAGGGGGTGGCCAGCGGTATGGTGTCAGGATCAATCAACACCACTGCTCACACAATCCGCCCCGCCCTTGAGTTCATAAAGACGAAACCCGGCACCTCGATCGTATCGAGTGTATTCCTAATGTGCCTGGCAGACCGAGTCCTCGTTTTCGGAGACTGTGCAGTAAACCCCAACCCCGATGAAAAGCAGCTGGCTGACATTGCGATCAGCTCGGCTGAAACCGCAGCGGCATTCGGCATCGAGCCGAGGATTGCCATGCTTTCATACTCCACGGGTGAATCCGGAAAAGGCAAAGATGTTGAAAAGGTTCGCGAAGCGACCCATATCGCCAAACAGCTGAGGCCGGACCTCAAGATCGAAGGACCGCTGCAGTTCGATGCAGCCATCGATGCATCTGTCGCAAGGATAAAACTTCCCGACAGCGAGGTTGCAGGACATGCCACTGTCTTTATATTCCCTGACCTCAATACAGGCAACAATACTTATAAGGCCGTTCAGCGTTCAGCAAACGCCGTAGCGATAGGGCCTGTCCTTCAGGGCCTTAACCAACCGGTCAACGACCTCAGCAGAGGCTGCACAGTGGCAGACATCCTCAATACCGTCACAATAACCGCTATTCAGGCTCAAGCGGCAAAGCGGGAGAAGAAATAATGAAAGTAATGGTTTTAAACGCGGGAAGCTCCTCCATAAAATATCAGATGTTCGACATGAAAGACGGGTCGGTGCTTGCCAGCGGACTGCTTGAGCAGATCGGCGAGGAAGCAAGCCGTCTGAAATACAAGTGGCTGGCCGGCAATGGCGAAACCAGGGATTCGGTTGAGGAAGGCCACGTAGCAGACCACAGAGCCGGCCTTAAGCTTATACTGGACCTCATCCTTAAGCTTGGCGTCATCCAGGATCTTAATGAGCTTTCGGGCATCGGCCATCGCGTCGTACATGGAGGCGAGGCTTTCTGGAAGCCTACCCTGATAGTAGACACGGTTGTAGCAGCCATTCAGGAGATGACCCCGCTGGCCCCGCTTCACAATCCGGCAAACCTGATGGGAATAGAAGTTTCCCGCCAGCTTTGCCCAACGGTTCCACAGGTAGCGGTGTTCGATACGGCATTCCATCAGACGATGCCGCCCCATGCATACCATTATGCGCTCCCGTATAATTATTACAAGAACCTGAAGATCCGCCGGTACGGGTTCCACGGCACCTCTCACAGATATATTGCCAAGCAGGCTGCTGGCTATCTTGGCAAGCCGCTCGACCAATGCAACCTCATAACCGTGCATCTGGGTAACGGCGCAAGCATAGCCGCCATCAGGGCAGGCGAGAGTGTCGACACCACTATGGGCATGACTCCTCTGGAGGGCCTTGTAATGGGAACACGCTGCGGTGATCTCGATCCGGCCATACCATTCTACGTAGCTAGAAGTACAGGCACATCCTTCGACGAGATAGAAAAAGTACTCAACAAGGAAAGCGGACTCAAGGGCATCTGCGGACATAACGACATGCGCGAGGTCGAACGCTTATCAGCAGGAGGTGATCCTTCGGCCAAGCTTGCCCTGGACATATTCTGCTATCGCATCAAGAAATACATCGGGGCCTATTACGCAGCCCTTGGCAGACTCGACTCTATAATCTTTACAGGCGGCATCGGCGAGAATTCAGTTTTCGTAAGGAAGCAGAGCTGCAGTAATCTCGAGGGATTGGGTATTGCGATCGACGATGTGAAAAACAATGTCCGTGCAACAACCATTACTGAAATATCGGCACCCTCATCGAAGGTCAAGATGCTTATTGTCCCGACAGACGAAGAACTCGAGATAGCCCAGCAAACAGTCGAGTGCCTGACATCCTCCAAGGCATAAATGCCGATTGGATAGGCGCATATGGGATTACACGCTGCACCGGGTTACTTTATGATGCCCCATCTTTTCCTCTTTTCCCAAAGCGCTTTTCTACTGATGCCCAGCATGTCTGCAAGCTGTTGTTCGTTATGGGACAGCTGATGTTTAAGAATGAATTCCTTTGTATATTCTTCTATTGAAAGGGCGTCTCCATTGGATCCAGCCGAGATTGCAACAACCTCAACGGCTTCCGCCCTGCGAAGCTCCTCAGGAAGGCAGGAGGGCAGCAGAACCTCACCTTCGGCAAGAAGCACAGCCCTTTCGATTATGTTCTGCAATTCCCTGACATTTCCGGGCCATCCGTAATCCATGAGAAGCTTCTTAGCCCTGTCGTCGATGATCCGGAGAGGCTTGCCCATCTCCCTTGCAAACCGATCAAGGAAGGTTGTCGAAATGATAGGGATGTCCTCTTTTCTTTCCCGAAGAGGCGGGATTTTCAGAGTGACCACATTCAGCCGGTAATAAAGGTCCTCCCTGAACCGTCCTTCCCTTACCTCTTTAGTAATTTCCTTGTTCGTCGCCGCTACAAACCGTATGTCAACCTTGCGAGTTTGTATGCTTCCAAGTGGTCTTATCTCGCGGTCGTCCATCACCCTTAGTAGCTTTGCCTGGAGCTGCTGGCTCAAGTCGCCTATTTCGTCGAGAAAAAGCGTTCCGCCGTCAGCCGCCTCGAAGAGGCCCTTTTTAGGAGCAGCCGCACCGGTAAAGGCTCCGCGTTCATATCCGAAGAATTCAGTCTCAAGGAGCGTCTCTGGAATCGCGCTGCAATTGATAGGTATGAACGGACCGTTGCGCCGAGGGCTTCCGGAATGAACAGCTTTGGCGAACAGTTCCTTGCCAGTGCCCGTCTCGCCCACCACAAGAACGTTGCTACGAGAGTTGGCAACTTTTTTCACCTCAGCGATAAGTTCCTTCATGATTAAACTGTCGCCAAGTATCCGCGTGAAATCGAGTCTTTTCGGAGGTTCACAGATGATTGCCGCGGGATTGACGCCTGGCCTCTCCTGAAGCGTTTTTCCTATGCTCTGAAGCGCCTCGTCATACATCAAAGGCTTGAGGAGATAGTCCGAGGCACCGCATTTGATAGCCTTAAGCGCACTATCAAGAGTGGCATTGGCGGTCATGACGATAAATCTCTTGCTGGCGTCCCTTTCCTTGATCGATCTCAGAAACTCGATGCCGTCCATCCCCGGAAGTGTCAATTCCGAAATGACCAGGTCGTAAGATAGCTCTTCAATCAGCTTCATGGCAGCCTCGGCATTGCCGGTGCAATCAGTTGCGTATCCTTCCTTGAGGAATACCTTCTTCAAGGCCTCACAATTCTTTTCATCAGTATCGACTATCAGTAGGCGCGGTGCCATATTCCCCTTCAAAGTTCCAGTACTACCCTGGCGCTTTCCTCACCTTCATGGACCACTCTGAACCCAAGCTTTGTGGACAGCCCCATCATATAAAAATTTATCTTCAGGATCTCCATCCAGATCCTTTTGATCCCCAGGTCGCGGGCGATATTGATACAACGGCTGCAGAGACTCTTGCCCACTCCCAGCCCCTGCCAGGAGTCTCCCACCATCACAGCCATTTCGGCATTATCGAGGTCCGGCTGCCTAATGAGGCGCGCATCGCCGACAATTCGGTCCCTGTCGTCTTTTGTAATGACACTTACAAAGGCAATTTCCCTGTCGTAATCGATCTGGCAGTACTTTACAAGTTGTTCGTGGCGAAGTTCTATAATACGCTGAAAAAATCTCATGCTGATAGTCGCCTCAGAAAAACTTTTAAAGAGTTCGTCGATCAAAGGCTCATCCTCTGGCCTGATCGGCCTTATGAGAGCGAGTGTGCCGTCTTTCAGCACCAGTTCCGTCGTATAGTGGACCGGATAAGGGCAAATCGAAAGATGGGGCGGACAAAATTCACTCTTGAAATCCATAAGGCCCTCAAGGATGTTCTCCTCAAGCAGCATGCCGCCGTCAAAAACAAACCCTTCTGCCTTGCCGACAATAAAAAAAGGATTGATATCGATCTCCTTAATCTGCGGAAAATCGACGACAAGCTGCGAAAAGCGTACGACGACCTCTTCCAGATGCCTCATCGTGTTCGCAAAGGCTGGTTGCTTATAAAGATAGTCTCCGATCCTTGTCTCCTGCACCACCATTTTTACCAGAGTCTGGTTCAGTGGAGGCAGACCAATGGAGTAATCCTCGATAGCCTTGAGCAGTTCTCCCCCAGTGCCGAATATGATTACCGATCCAAAAGTAGGGTCCTTCTTGGCTCCGATAACCAGTTCATGTGCATGCCTTATGATCATCGGCTGTATGACGATATGCGCCTGAGTGTTACCGCTCGCTGCCGCACTGTCTTTAAGGACCTTGAAAGCTTCTTCTACAGCGTCCCTATCCTTCAGATTAAGAATGACTCTCCCTGTCTTGCGCTTGTGAAATATCTTCGGAGTATCGATCTTGAGCACTACCGGATAGCCGATCTCCTCAGCAGCCTGCACGACACCTTCCACATTGTAGGCCCGCTTGGTAGGGATAACCGGGATGCCATAGGCAAGCAATATTTCCCTCACCTCGTAAAAATTCAGCACTACCCTTTTCTCGTCAGAGACTGTGCGCAGGATTTCCCGGGCAAGTTTTTTATCAGGAGTGAAATCCTTCAGGAGGGCCTCGGGTGTCTCCAGAAGCAGCTTCAGGTTAAGGTCATAACGATACATATACATAAAGGCCTTAACAGCTTGCTCCGGCGTAACGAAGGTCGGGATGCCCCTGTTCTCAATCAACGTCCTTGCATCATTCACTTGGGCGACGCCGAGCCAGGTTGTGAATAACGGTTTGTTATAATGATGCTCATTTGCAACATCGGCGACTACTTCTGCAGTCTCCTTAGGTTTAGTGCCGAGAAATGGAGAGAAGATGACTAGCACTCCATCGACCTGAGGGTCCTGCAGGCACGCCTGAACCGCAACCTTGAAATCTGATGGTGAGGCGTTGGAGAGGAGATCCACAGGGTTGTTTGCTCTTTTTTTCGAAACAGTCTCCTTCATGCCCGCACTCGTTACGGGGCTCAGTTGAGCCAATTCGCCCTTCAATTTCAAAAGTGTGTCCACAGCGATGACTGAAGGCGCGCCTGAGTTAGAGACAATGGCGAGACGCATGCCCCTGGGACGGCGCTGTTTTGAGATAGTCTCGGTAAGATAAAAAAGGTCGAGCATCTCTTCGACCCTTAAGACCCCAGCCCTCTTAAAGGCTGCATCATAAACCTTGTCCTCACCTACGCTTATGCCAGATCTGATCATGGCAACTTCGGCAGAGAGATCGAACTTGCCCGATTTGACAACAATAATCGGTTTGGAGCAGGAAAACGATCTTGCGGAGCTCATGAAACGCCGCCCGTTTTTTATACCTTCAATATAGAGTATGATGGCTTTTGTTTCCGGGTCGATGCCGAGAAAATCGATCATGTCGGCAAAGCCGATATCGAAGACTCCGCCGAGTGAGGCAAAAAAGCTGAATCCGACGTTCTTGCTTACCGCCCTTTCGAGCATCGCCGTCGCTAGAGTCGCGCTCTGGGATATGAAGGCGATCGAGCCGCGCTCTGGCATCTTGGGAAACAGGCTGGCATTAAGCTGATATCCGGGTCGAATGAACCCTAGTGAATTAGGGCCCAGTACTCTGAAGCCATACGCATTGGATATGGCTTTTATCTGGCTTTCATACTGCTGCGGGTCATCAACAAGGAAGTGGAAATCCGGGCATAATATGATGACACCCTTCACACCCTTCCAGCCGCACTCTTCGAGCCTTTGGAGAAGTTCTTTGCATGGCATAGCCATGACGGCCAGATCAATGTCACTGGGGATGTCGTTGATCGTACGATATGACTCTACGCCCTGTACTGCTTTAGTCCTAGAGTTGACGGGATAGACGGTTCCGCGAAAGCCCTCTTCCGTCAAGTTGTGAAAGATGGTATAGCCCAATGACCCCAGTTCCTCGCTCGCACCTATCACGGCAATCCTGCGAGGGTTGAAGAGAAACTCGAGGTTTCGGATGGACATTACAACCTCCCGCAGCTATTCTTCTACAACTCTTCCCATGCTGACAATCCTGTCGTCAGGATCGAGATCCATAAGCTTGACGCCCTGGGTGTTCCTTCCTAATACCGAAATATTGCGGGCAGGCATCCTTATTACCATGCCACCGTTAGTTATAAGTACTATTTCGTCCTCGTCCTGAACTTGTATCAATCCGACCGCATTGCCGCCCTTTTCAACGACTTTAATCGAGATGACGCCCTTGCCGCCCCTGCGGTGAACAGGGTATACATCGATATTTGTCCTCTTGCCGAGGCCCTTTTCCGTGACCGTAAGCAGGGTAGTCCTCTCTTCGATGACATTTGCCGAAACGACCTCGTCTCCATCGGTCAGCCTTATTCCGATGACTCCTCTGGCGGTACGACCGACAGACCTTGCATCCTCTTCCTTGAAGCGTATGGCAAGGCCTTTTTTGGTACCGATGACGAGGTCGCTCTTGCCGGACGTTCTGCTGACACCGATCAATTCGTCTCCTTCATCCAGATGGACTGCGATAATACCTTTTGACCGCGGGTTGCTGTATTCGTCAAGTTTAGTCTTCTTGACTATCCCGGCTTTTGTGAACATCACGAGATAGCCGTCCTTGAAGTCTTTCACATTAATTGCCGTCGAAATCCTTTCGCCCTCGGCAAGGGGCAGCAAGTTGACCATTGCCTTGCCTTTCGCCGTCCGGCTCGATTCGGGAATCTGGTAGATCTTGAGCCAGTAAAGTCTTCCCATGTTGCTGAAGAACAGCATGTAATCGTGGGTCGAACCGATGAATAGCTGCTCCACGTAATCCTCTTCCCGCGTCTCCATGCCGGTGAGCCCCTTACCTCCGCGACGCTGGCTCCTATATGTCGAAAGCGCAAGGCGTTTGATATACCCGTAATGAGTAATCGTTATAACCATTTCCTCTTCGGTGATGAGGTCTTCGATGGTAAGATCGGCGGTTTCAGGAACAATCTCCGTCTTTCTCTCGTCGGCATATTTATTCCTAATCTCCAGGAGTTCGTCCTTAACGATCTGCGTAACAAGCGTCTCGCTATTCAAAATGCTCTTCAACCGCTCTATTTCTTTGAGGATTTCTTTATAATCTTTGACGATCTTGTCTCTTTCGAGGCCTGTCAAACGTTGGAGCCTCATGTCGAGAATGGCTTGCGCCTGAATTGCGGACAGCGGATAATTTGTCATGAGGCCCGCCTTGGCCTCTTCCGGATTCTTGGAATTCCTGATAAGACTGATAATCGCATCCAGATGGTCGAGAGCGATTTTGAGACCTTCCAAGATATGCGCCCTCTCCTCGGCCTTCCTCAACTCAAAGCGGGTCCTTCGAATAATCACTTCGCGCCGGTGCTGGATGAAGTGATCGAGTATCCTCTTAAGGTCCATAACGCGCGGTTGGCCATTGGCCAAGGCGAGCATAATGATACCGAATGTAGATTCCATCTGGGTATGCTTGTAAAGATTGTTCAGTACGACCTGCGGCACCTCACCTCTTTTGAGTTCGAGGACTATTCTCACCGTCTCGTCGCGGTCGGACTCGTCACGAATGTCAGATATGCCTTCAAGCTTCTTTTCACGAACGAGCTCAGCTATCTTTTCAATCAGTCGCGATTTGTTCAACTGGTAAGGTATTTCAGAAACAATGATGCTGTCTCCGCTCTTAGCCTCGCGTTCGATGCGGGCCTTGGCCCTCACCTTTATGAGCCCCCTGCCAGTGGTGTAAGCGTCGATGATACCCTTGGTTCCGTGGATAACTGCACCGGTAGGAAAATCCGGTCCCTTAACTATTGCGATGAGATCGTTGATAGTAGTATTGGGATTCTCAAGGAGCATGATCAGCCCGTTGATTACCTCTCCCAGGTTATGGGGCGGAATGTTAGTCGCCATGCCGACTGCGATACCGGCAGCGCCGTTGATGAGCAGGTTTGGAATCCTCGCTGGAAGAACAGCCGGCTCTTCCGTCGTATCATCGAAGTTAGGGATGAAGTCGACCGTCTCCTTTTCGATATCAGCAAGCATCTCCTCCGCAATCTTAGCCAGACGGGCTTCCGTATATCGATACGCGGCAGCTGGGTCTCCGTCAATAGACCCGAAATTACCCTGCCCGTCCACAAGGGGATATCTCATGTTAAAGTCCTGCGCAAGCCTCACCATCGCATCATAAACCGCCGAATCGCCATGGGGATGATATTTTTTTAGCACCTCGCCGACGACACCGGCGCTCTTGGAATACTTCTTGTTTGGAAGAAGCCCTTCCTTGTACATCGCATAAAGGATCCTTCTCTGTACGGGCTTCATGCCGTCCCGCACTTCTGGCAACGCTCGCCCGATAATTACGCTCATCGCGTAATCGAGATAGCTTACCTTCATCTCTTCTTCTATGTTGATTGAGACTCTCGCCATTCTCCCAAGACCCCTTCTTTTTGATTATGTGGCTTTCACATATCGCGAAATTCACGATAATAAAAAATCAATGACTTATGTGATCAATGAAAATAACGGTACAGCCATAAACGTCAGTTATTATACCATGAATGTTCCGGGGGTAACTATGAATATTACATTGATTATCATAAAGTTAAAAAGGATATTTTAATAATTGGCCTCGGTCCAAAACTGTGGAGAGTGAGAGTATTGTTGCAAAATCCAATATACTCTTTCCTCTGTTCCTCTCAACGCTGCAAAATCTGCAGTGGCCACATTCGGAGTTACCGCATGTACACTAATCCATAGCATTGAACCAACTAACTGTATACTCTGTACTTTCGCCAGGCTTTTCGATCCCTGGACCGTCTACCACCCAGCCGCCTTTGAGTCCGCACTGTCGGGCGACTAGTTCGAAATGGCACATGGCTATGCCCATGTCTACACGCTGCAGATCAGCAAGCCGCAGTACCCGGAAGAGCATGGTGCCCTTGCCATACCCCATGGTTCGGTGAAGGTAGAAGTGCCAGTTTCCTCCGCTTCGGACGATTCTCCAAGGCTGTTTGTTCGATGCAGAAGGCGCCAAGCGAACCATTTCGAGAGGTTCGGCATAGGCCCCTGCCTGCGACGGAATGATCGGCTCCCCAAATCTTTCTTCAGAGAAGAGCCTTGCCCATGGGAACCGATGGTCAGAGCCCGCCCCTTTGCGAATCCAGTCTTTGGACCTGCCTCCACTTGCGATGCATCCAACAGCCGTCACCGCAGGTACGGACTCCCCTCGAGCGGGCGCAATCTTCTTTGTGAAGCTGCTCTTGGAGAAGCTGCCTCCGAGCCAGCACGTTCCCAAGCCGAGATCGGTCGCAAAAAGGATGGCGTGCTCCATGAGGTATCCATAGTCTTCGAGGTCCTTAGGTCCCTGTTCTACGGCACCAACGATGAATCCAGCAGCTCCCTTGATAGTGCCATAGGTTCCAAGCCCTTTAAGGGATTTCCGGTCCTGGTCGGTGGCGGCAACCAGAGCAAAGCGCGCAGCGGTGCCCAACGGCCCAGTGAGATTCGAAGCCACGAATTCAGACAGCAAGCGCTGTCGGCCTTCTTCTATGGGTATTTTCTGGTAGGTGCGACATGAATAGCGTCGCCTTACCAATTCAGTAACAGTTGTTCGGAAGGTCATGCTGCTTCTCCTTATGTAAAATCAATTGCATTCTTGGGCATTTTAGGTTGCACGGCACGCCTCGTTTAAAGCGCCTACTGCTGGTATATCCCCGCCATGAATGACGGGGTTTTACGGCGCTCCCTAATAAATCCTTGTCGATGGCATGTCAGGAAAATACTTGACAGTGTCATCGTTGCAGCATTATAACTATAATCACCTTTTAAATAGATAGTAACAAGGAGGATTGGCGGTGCGAAACAATTGGTTGCTGTTGTTTGCAGTGTTTGCAGTTACTCTCATGCCGCTGTACGCATCAGCAGAAATTAAAGAAGGCAGTTTTGAACTGAGTCCCTTTGCCGGCGGGCTCTTTCATGATGGTGAAGAGAATATCAATAGTACCATCGTAATAGGCGGCCGGGCCGGGTATAATTTCACCCCGAACATCGGGGTTGAAGGAACTGTTGACGTTAGTCACAACAACGTAAGGCACTGGTGGAACCTGTTTTCTAACGAGCTGAAGTTCGGGATTCCCGATTATTCAGTGGTCATAATTCAGTACCATGCCGACGCAATTTATCATTTTATGCCCTATCAGAGATTTGTACCATTTGTTGTCGCTGGTGTCGGCGGAGCGTATTTCCGGCCGAATGAAACCCAAAACAAACACGAATTATTGGCAGATGTCGGAGTAGGTTTCAAATATTGGCTGACCGATGTGACTGCGTTTAGGATGGATGTTCGGAATGTAACATACGTCAACGTTTTCAAGCAGAACCCGGAAATTACGGTCGGTTTAGTGTTAGCGCTCGGAGGCAAAGGAAAACCAGAGGCTCCTGCACCACCGCCGGGCACGGGCAAAGATTAATGGCTTGCTAATTTATATTTCTTCCATACCACGTGACAATACATGGCGCCTGCAGCAGTGCCTTCTTTTGCTAATTTTTTAGCCATTGCCAAATTTTTTTTAATCCCATGGCCCAAAACATACATTTCCGCAAGGTTGCACTTGGCCGGAGCGAATCCCTGTTCGGCTGAAAGCTTAAACCAAATAGCTGCCTCTTTGAAATCCTGTGATACTCCCTGACCCCTTGCATACATAAAGCCCAAATTATTTTGAGCCTTGGCAACTCCCTGTTCACCAGCCAGCCGATACCAGTGAGCTGCTTCCTTATAATCCTGCTGTACTCCCTGACCCTTTTCATACATCAAGGCTAGATTATTTTGAGCCGCGGCATCTTTCTGTTCTGCCGCAAGCCGGTACCATTTAACCGCTTCTTTATAATCCCGAGATACCCCGTCACCATTGTAATACAAAGAACCAAGATTATTTTGAGCCGGGGCAAAGCCCTGTTCGGCTGAAAGCCGGTACCAGTGAGCTGCTAATTTGTGATTCCGAGATACCCCGTCACCATTGTAATACATAGAGCCAAGATTGTACTGAGCTCTGACAATCCCCTGGTCCCCCGCTAACTCATACCAGTGAAATGCCTCATTACGATTCGTAGGTACCCCCTCGCCATTGTAATACATAGAGCCAAGATTATATTGAGCTCGGGCATCTTCCTGGCCTGCCGCAAACGTATACCACTTGATCGCCTCTTTGTAATCCTGCGGCACTCCCAGGCCTTTTTCGTTCATCAGGCCCAAATTAAATTGAGCACCTGCAACTCCCTGTTGAGCTGCACGCTTGTACCATTTGATCGCCTCTTTGTAATCTTTCGACACTCCTTGGCCAATGTAATACATGAAGCCCATAGCATTTTGCGCCTCGGCATGCCCCTGTTCTGCCGCAGCTCTGTACCATTTAGCTGCCTCTTTATAGTCCTGCGGGACTTCCAGCCCCTGCGCATACATAACACCTAAATTATATTGAGCAGATGCGGATCCTTCTTTTGCCTCTGCCAAAAATAAATCGTGAGCAGCTTCATACCTTTTCGACTCACCCGGGACAGCGGCCGGCGGCTGAACCGTGGCCGTAGTAGGTGCTTTAGTCTTGGCGGCGCAACCGCCGAGAAACATGCACATTGCCAGAAACGCATAGCTAGTGGCGCGCAGAGCGGTTCTGATCATTACCATTTCCATCGTTTACAGTATATCAAGCTTTGTTTTAGCTGCAGCTCTTCGGCTCGCGGGCTCAGCTCTGGATTATCGACCGGCATCTGCCGGTGCAATTTGATTTTTTTTCTGAATGTAACGATAACACCGCGAAGCATTTCCATGTATCCACGAACAGTTAAATGCAGCAGGATTGTTAACGGTTTAATAGTCTATTGAGGGTTTTAATTACTTCATTGAAATCCATCTATCCGCACGTGCCACAGCTTTCAGGTTAATGTCAAAAAATCTTTGACAACGCCGTTTGCGAGTTTGTCCTCAGCTTTGCTTTTCCATTTGAATACAACCGTCGCCTTTATTCCACTGTTATCCTATTCTTCGTTCTCTTCCTCTACAATCACGAGCGCCAGGCCGCAATCGGGACAATCATTGGCGCCTGCAGCCACGGGAGAACCACAGGCTGGGCATTTACCCTGGCTGATCAGCTCGTTGGAAGCCCGGATCTCCGGATGCATTTCCATAAAGTATTCCTCAATGCATTCCTTTGCCCTTTCAAGATCCTCTTTCGATACAATCAATCGCCATTTATCGCCGCAACAGCCTCTATTACAGCTGGTATCGGAAGTGACCGTGCAAGAGATACCGGCATCGATAAGAACATTGTACAGTTCATCCAACCACTTCAGATCCCCCTCCCTGACCACGACTGCGTTTCGAATGGCCTTCTCCGTCAGCCGTTTTTTTTCCTCCTGAACACCTATATACTCCTCGTGCAATAGAAGGACCGTACCGCAATCAGCGCATTTCTCGATATGCGGGAGATACTCGGTTGCGCAATCAGGACATATCTTATTGCAGTTCATAGTTCGGGAGAGTGAAGATAATATTTCTTTTTCGGCATCATAGTAATATATTAGCAGACCCTGGGATAAATGAGAGAGCAGCGCTGCAATGCATGCCCTGCCACCCATAGATGGAAACCAGCAGGAGGAGCGGGGGGAGCCGGCCGGACCGATTTGATTGGTCAAATTGCGCCTAGCGACCTCAACCTCTTGAGTCTCAAGTACTCCAAGAGGCTATCGATATGGGCGATTATTTACCATCGTTCATTTCGCCCTGCAAATCATGAATCCGGAAATATCACTACTCGCACCTAAATGCTCACAGTAGTGCATTTCACACTTCATCAAGAACTCGCTGCTTTCATAAAACCTAGATGCTATCCAGATTACTTATTGAATAAACACTCGATGAGAAGCTGAAGACATTTATTACCTTATTCTATTTACATCGACGGTAACTATATTATATAATGCCTTTGAGGCTAATCTTTGGTGGACAAATTATGTTAGGATGAGAGCATCCTGGCGTATAGGACACAACAAATAAGTAGAAAACAGAGAGGCGATGCAGTAAAAGCCCTTCGTTCTATGGTAATAATAGTTTTTGGCAACCAACCCTAACAGAAGAATCTAATGGACAGAAAAATATTTATATATCTTATGATTGGGGGGGTATTGATTGTTTTTACTTTTTTCCTCACTCAGTACGGAATAACCCAAGCCCATTCTGTATTGCATAATACATTCAATAGCGAAGATATAGTAGTTTATTGTGTCTTTTCATTATGTTTTTCTTTGCTATACATATCAAACATGCGTTTTTTGAGGCTCCTTGCTTTAAGTTATACATTCCTTGCATACAGTATTTTTCTTTGTTATCTGAAAATAAATAACCTGGGCAATTTTGAAACAAGCTTGGGTTTTGAGATATCGGATGCCAATCTTCTCTGGACTGATGCATTCCGCCCTGGGGCTGTTTTAGATGTTATGATGGTGTATTGGAAACCCATTATTTATGGAACTGTTGAGTCATTGGCATGTGTTTTTATGATTTATTTCTTATCCAGATTTCTCAAGTTTAGAATCCAACGAGCTATTGTATCAGCCGGTCCAATTGTGGCCATAAGTATTGCATACTATCTACTCGGGTCAGGAGCTGAGATTGATAAGATGCCCATAGTTGAAAAAATCCCAATGCAGCTTAGTTTTGCGAGCAAACTGGATGTTTATAGAGGTGAACGTGAGCCTGTAAAACTCTCATTCATTCAAGAAAAAAAACAGTTTCCAGTGATTATCTACATTGTAGATGAAAGCATCCGTGGTGATTTACTGGGTATTAATGGGTTTAAGTTCGATACCACTCCTTTTCTTGCCAGCTATACGGGTACCTTGCTAAATTATGGAGTGGCCGTTTCTGCGGGGAATTGTTCAGCACCCTCCCATATATTTCTTCAAACAGGTGTTCTTCCGAAAAGTGATTCTCTTGCGAAGATCGATCATGAATTATTTAGCAAGCCCAACATATTTCAGTATGCCAAAAATGCTGGGTATAGGACGATTTTTGTGGAGGGTCAGTTAAAGGGTGACAAATTGCAAAACTATATGTCTACAGAAGATTTTAAATATATTGATGAATATATACAGATTCGATCCGTATACGACAATACGGAGAGATATTCGATAGACATGCATATTGCGGATGAGGTTGCGCGAAGGGTTAATTCTAATATACCTACTTTTTTCTATGTGTTAAAGTCAGGCGCTCATTTCCCCGCTGGATTGACCTATCCCGCATCAGAAGAACGCTTTTCACCGGTTGCAATGTCGGCATCAGCCGAGACTCTTGCTGCTTATCGCAACAGTTACTATAATTCAATTCGTTGGAATGTTGATCAATATTTTAAAAAAATGTTAGGGCTAATTGATCGGTCCGATAGTCTCATTATATATACTTCCGACCATAGTGAAAATCTCATGGATTATGGGGAGAAATTTGGGCACTGTAGTGCCGCTGTTTATCCAAGTGAAGTGAAAGTTCCCATTTTTATCATTGCAACAGGTAAATCACAGAAGCTTATTCAATCCTTGGCTGAGTCAAATTTGACGAACAATCAAAATGAGATGACACATTTTCGATTATTCCCCACTTTGTTAATTACCATGGGGTATAAGCCCATAGATGTTAAAGAGCAGTACGGGCCCAGTTTGTTTGATGAGCACAAAGAAACCGATGTTCGCTTTTCCATAACGAATCTTGTGCCTGGCCGCGAATCCACTAGAATTGTAAGATTTATAGAAAAGGCAAAGTGACATCCTCCCCTGATTGAAATCAGGGGCATCCCCTGAAGACAACTCAGGTTCCGCGCTTGGCGCTTTGCACTAGCAGACTGATTGCGGCTCATGTGGCAACTCCGGAGTGTCCTGAAGATGCTCACAAGTCTTGCCTTCCACGGTAGGTTCCCCATCCGTGGTACTTTGTCCCCGCGCCTGTAGAAGTTGACGCTTCCAGGAGGACTCTGAAGCCGGGGTGACCTCCGACTCGCACAGATGGCATTCGCCACGCAGTGCCTTGTCCTCTCCACGTCTGACGAAGACCTGCCCGGCCTCCGGAGAGTGTGACCCCGCTCCCAGGGTAAGACTTGCAAATCCGAATGCTATGATTGTTACGATATTGGCCGCCACATGGTCACGACCGGCAGTAAGCCCGCATGCCGGACAGTGGTGGATCCTGTCTGAAAGTTCCTTCGGGACAGGTGCACCACAGGTGCAGGTCTGTGAGTTGCCGCCGTTCTCCGTCTGGTTTGGCTCCGCAATGTACCGCTTGTTACCAAGCTTGCTCTTGAGCAGGAGCTTTTGCTTGTGGATTGCCCGATCGGAAGCCACTTTCGCAAGCTTCCGGTTGCGGATCATAAAACCCACGGAATGCTCCTCTACAGCTACCTTGCGGTACCGATTCGAAATAACTGAAGCATTCTTCTTGTGGTGATGGTCCCTGATGCGCTCTATCTTGGTATGTATCTTGGCAACGACCTTGATCTGGGCCTTCAGCCGGTTGGAGTAAGGGATGTCCTTGAGTGCAGAGATTGGTTGATCTTTGGCCTTCGCTTGAGCAACCATTGCGGCATGCAGATCCTCTCTTGCTTCGAACTGCCTGGACAGTTTCTTTTGTGCAGTCCGGAGTCGTCTGCGGTAATCGTACCAAGCTTTTGGCGGATCGTACTTGACGCCTTCGGAATCTGTCAGCAGGGCAGTCAGTCCGGTGTCCGCTCCAGCGTCAGGACGAAAGTCCGAAGAGGTAAGCATATCCAGAACATCTTTCTCCTGGGCCTCGGCTGTAACTACGCAGTGCCATCTGCCCTGCTTGAACTTGATCGTAACGGTTTTGGGTTTCCCCTTGACCTTGCGGTAGTCGAACAGCCGAAACTCTCCGAGGCCCGAAAGGTGCATCTTGCCGTTTTTGATTTTTGCAGCAGGACCGTACTGCGGGAAGGTGATGCTGCGGTACTTCTTTCGCTCGATGAACTTGGGCGGGTGGACATCAGTCTTCCCTTCTTTGAGAGCTTCGAAGAACCGTTTATACCCTTCAGCAACTCTAACAGCCACATTCTGTCTGACCTGGCTGTGGACTTTAGAGAGTGCGGTGTCATGTAGGACGTATTCGTGAATGGCCGTATACTGGTCTGGTTGGTATTGGATTGCGCATAAGCTGCAAATTCCCTTCTAGGAAATCAATTACTTGCGATTTGTTTTGGCGCATATACTGCTAAAAAACTGGTGAATTGCCAGACCGCCGCAGAGACCGGACTCATTATGCAAGCTTTCTTCCTGCAATCTATGTGGCAACCTGAATGCTTTGCTAATTATTCTTGGTGGGATTTGTGACCAATTGGGCCAATAGCCTGCTAATTTGAAGGTGTTGCATTGCTGTTTCAATCACAGTTGTTTTGAGAATTTGTTCATATCTGGAATCATTAACTTTGAAATATGATCTCTCTGTTTCGGTCTCATTGGCGATCGTGTAGGTGATCTCTAATGATTCCCGTTTGTGAGATGCTGAATCCCAATATACGGCACAGCTTTTTTCGCTGAAAATGTTAGCAATTGAAGGAGCAATAACTTTAAGTTCTCTTTCAAGATATAGACAAAGTGCTTCTTGTGAGGAAAACAACTTGTGCATATTGTCCGGCATCTCGAAGAAATATGTAATATCCATACGACAGTCCGAAAAGAATATTTCAGTGGAATGCGGGAACTTAACTGAAGATGCTTTTAGTTCCTTTGCCGTCTGTCCCAATTGTTCAATAGTTGTATCTATGGGAATGTCGGCAATTATTATGTCTTCGCCATCTGAGTTTTGAAATATTGTCGGGAGAGTTCTTGTCTCTTCCATGATGCTATTTTACCATTAATTTTCCTCCTTCACTCCACAAAATTCCAGAGGAACATGTAGAGTTCTGTTGCAAGTACCGTTTTGAAAAATCATTTCCAAGGCAGTTTCATTTCGGAAAGTAACTAGCCTTGGAGGATTGTGAAGTTTATCTGGGTACTTTCCCTTACGGGAGGACGTCCACAGTCTATGAACTAAGGAGAGTTGGATTCGCACAAACTGTCCTTAGTGTCTTGATTTCTAACGGTACCGAGACAAAATCCGGCAGTTCGTTCCTGCTAAAGAATTGTAATGTTAAGGGAGAGTCATGCCCTGAAAAACCGCGCATTGCCGGCACGTCTTCATCTTCTCCTGCCAGCTTCCCTGCACCTGTCCCCCGCAGATCGTTCCATTGACGAACCAGCAGAAACGTCCGAGGTGGAATTCCCACGCAGGGCAGCTTCGTCTTGTCTTCAGCGGACACTTTTGTATCACCCAGCAGGGTCTGCCTTTCTTACGCGGCGACTTCTTCAGGGCGAGCAGGAACAGGAGTTGACGTTCCACATGTATCGGAATGTTCCGCCACCCTTGCTCAAAACTCTGCACTGCTCTTATAGAGTCGCCCAGAAGCCGTGCCAACTGGATCTGGCTCTTTCCAAGATAACGGCGGATGTCAGTAAATTCTTCTTTCTTCATTCCCGGATCACCTTCTTATTACTTCTAATTATACCACTGGGTAGTACTTCCTGGTATTCGGCTTCACGAGGCATGTTTGATGTAATACCCCGAATATTGGTAGATCTTCCAGAAATATCTAGTTTCCAGAGAGGGCAGGACCCCCGTGAGAGAAGCTTGACAATGCTATCACAATGTGATATATGATAATCAGAAGGTGTGCATACTGCCACACCTTAAAGTGCGTCAAGTGAGGTTCAAAAAGGCTTATCCGGAGACGGGCAATGCGAGCACGGTCATTGCGTACTAAGGGCAACAGTAAAGAGTCGTATCCCGAGGCTCAACTGTTTAGTAAAGATTCGTGTGCACTTAGTGTTGTGAGGAGGTGTTTTTATGGGCACGATTGGAGATCTCTTACGGGCAAAGGGTGGGGAGAGTTGGTCAGTGCCGCCGACGGCGACTGTGTATGAAGCGCTGGTGAAGATGGCCGAGAAAGACATTGGGGCTCTTCTCATTACTGAAGAAGGAAGGCTGGTCGGCATCTTTTCCGAGCGCGATTATGCACGCAAGTGTATCCTAAGAGGAAAGGCCTCAAAAGATACGCTAGTTGCAGAGTTGATGACGAAGTCGGTGGTTTGCGTAACTCGAAGGGATACTCTTGAGGAGGCCATGACCCTGATGACGTCTAACAACATACGTCATCTTCCCGTTATGAGCAACGATGATGTGATCGGTGTCATAACGCTTGGTGACGTTGTCAAGAGGATCATATCGGACCAGAACTTTACAATCGATGAACTCGAGAACCACTTCTTCGGGGGGTATGGATCTTAGGGCAATTGCAAAAGCCAATGACTCTCGATTAATCAAAGTGTATTGAGTTCCGTCAGTAGGCATAAGCGTTTGTTTTTGGGAAAAACCTTATGCCTGTGACGAACATGCACGAAGGCATTACCGCGGCGACTTTTTTGTTGCCAATTGTTTCCAATAGAATCTTTCATTCACGGCAGAAACTTGACAGGATTGATTTTAAGTTATTCGTTGATGCTATGATATCAAAGAAATATGTCATAATTTCTGTTACACTGTGACATACTTTTGAGCAGGAAAGACCAAGTTGCCTTAATGATGCTGCCATGCTAATTGACGTACTCTTGCTTCCAGGCTTGCTTTGCAACGAGCGCCTCTGGGTAGCGCAGACTAAGGCACTGGCGGGCTTGGCGCATAGCAGCACGCTTGATCTCAATTCTTATAAATCCATAGCCGCAATGGCGGATGCCATCCTGGACAAGGCTCCAGAACAGTTTGCCCTGGCTGGATTTTCAATGGGCGGATGCGTCGCACTGGAGATTATTGCCCGAGCACCGGAGCGCGTGTGCCGTCTAGCATTGCTGAGCACCAACGCCGGTGGGCTACTGCCGCCGGTACGCCAGCACCTTCAGAATTCGATTGCAAGCATCGAGGCTGGTGGATTTGATGCCTACCTAGTGGACGCCTTTCCCAACTACGTGGCCCATGAACGTGTTCAGGACCATGCCCTGTGGGATACCTTCGCTGGTATGGCAAAGAGTCTAGGCCCGGCTGTCGCTGTCCGGCAGATGCTCGCGCTCCTTGAGTACCCTGGATTCAAGTACGATCTAGGGCAGATATCTTGCACTACGGCCATTATATGCGGGCGAGAAGACCAGCGTACCCCTGTGTCGGTCCATAAGAAGTTGGCAGAGGAAATTCCAGCAGCCAAGCTATCGATAATCGAGCATGCCGGCCATTTTACCCCACTGGAACAGCCGCTAGCGGTCACGGACGCACTACGCGATTGGCTAATGAAACCAACCTTGGACTAATCTCACTTAAATTTATGACGGCCATTCTACGTTACTACTCGCTCAGTAATATATTCCATGTCGTACTCACCAGAATAATCAGGAAGACCTCAGGCGTGGATTAGAAGTAGGACTTCCCAACAGTCAGTTTGCGATAGACCAAGTAATTGATACTTTCAAGAAAACCTAAAAAACCCATAGCATCTATGGGCTGGCGCATAACGTGCAATTTCCCCTCTATAGAGATCAATGACTTACGCTCAGCATTGGCGCATACCCTTGCAATGAATTGGCGCATATGGTGCTTTTTTCTGGAACTGCCTCTGGCTGAAGAAGTTACTGAAACAACCAATATCCAGTAAGGACTCCCGGCTTGCGTTGCAAAGTTATTCGTCCATTTATTGCAACTTATGCGCAATTTTGTAGCAACTTATGCGCAATCCGACAACACTTTATTATTATATATCAATGTTTCTAGCTTCAAGTGCGTGGTTTTGAATGAACGCTTTACGCGGCTCAACCTGATCTCCCATGAGCACTGAGAATATCTCGTCGGCTCCGACAGAATCCTCCACCGTCACCTGCAGGAGGGTCCTCTTATCGGGATCCATGGTTGTTTCCCAAAGCTGTTGCGGGTTCATCTCTCCCAGACCTTTGTATCTCTGGATCGTAAGGCCTTTCTTGGACGTCTCGGTAGCAAAGGTCAGAAGCTCTTTCGTAGATGCAACCTCTCGGGTTTCTTCCTTCATCCTGAGATTATAAGGCGGCGTTCCAAGTGCCTCTGCGATCTCGTGGTAAAGGTTGGCGGCCTCTTTGTACTCCGGCGAAGTCACGAGGTTAAAAGAGATATTCACCTTGCCGTTATGCTTTCTAATCTCAAAAGAGTATGCGTCATGTTCTTCGTCGAAGATAATCTCGCCCGCTTTCGCCTCGGTGAAAAGCGCGAGGATCTTCTCTAGGAGTTTGGCGGTTGATTCCTGAGTTCTGAGCGTCTCTTTACCGATATTCCATTGTAGAAGCGCCTCGATAATCTCGGGGGCCTTCCGCCTTTTTTCAAACCAGTCCATCACCTTCTGGTAGTTCGCAATCTTTTTCAGAACAGGAATAAGGTTTTTACCCCCGAGTTCACCTGTAGCGGTGATCACGGCTAAATCTTCCGCAGCCAGTTCAAAGAGGATCTTCAGGAGCTCTGCTTCATTCTGTATGTACTTTTCCGTTTTACCCTTTTTGACCCTGAACAGCGGTGGTTGGGCAATAAATAGATATCCTTTCTCGATAATCTCCGGCATCTGCCGGTAAAAGAATGTGAGCAGCAGAGTCCTGATATGAGCCCCGTCTACGTCTGCGTCAGTCATGATGACGATTTTATGATAGCGCGCCTTGGTTATGTCGAAATCCTCGGGGCCGATGCTTGTGCCGAGAGCAGTTATCAATGTCTTGATCTCTTCGGATGTAAGCATTTTGTCGAAGCGTGCCTTCTCGACATTCAAGATCTTTCCCCTTAACGGAAGAATTGCCATGCTGCGCCGGTCCCTTCCCTGTTTTGCCGAACCACCTGCCGAATCTCCCTCGACGATATATATTTCGGATCTGGAAGGGTCCTTTTCGGAGCAGTCTGCAAGCTTGCCAGGCAGCCCCGTGTCTTCAAGTATTCCCTTTCTGCGAGTCAGCTCACGCGCCTTCCGCGCTGCCTCGCGGGCACGTGAGGCCTGGATCGCTTTTTCAATTATCTTTCTCGCTACCGCTGGGTTCTCTTCATAATAGGTCGCAAGCGATTCGTTCGTTATCGACTCCACAATACCCTTTATCTCGCTATTGCCGAGCTTCATCTTCGTCTGTCCTTCAAACTGCGGGTTCGGCAGTTTAACGCTTATTACGGCAGTGAGTCCTTCACGTATATCTTCGCCAGAGATGCTCTCTTTACCCTCCTTAATGATCCCCTTCGAAAGAGCATACGAGTTTGAGGTCCTAGTGAGCGCCGATTTAAAGCCGATAAGATGAGTGCCGCCTTCCCTTGTGTTGATGTTGTTTGCGAAAGTGTATATGGTTTCGTTGTAGCTGTCGTTATATTGCATGGCTACTTCAACTATGATGCCTTCCTTTTCCATGGTGAAAAAGACAGGCTTTGGATGCACAGGTGTCTTGTTCTTGTTCAGATGCTCCACAAACGATTCGATGCCACCCTTGTAGAAAAATTCCCTGCTCTGGGCGGTCCGCTCGTCCGTAAAGGTTATCTTGAGCCCGCGATTGAGAAACGCCAGTTCCCTGAGGCGCTGCACCAGGACGTCGTAAGAAAATTCCGTGACTTCGAATATCTCAGGATCCGGCTTGAAGGTGATCTTGGTCCCCCTCCCTTTTGTCTTTCCCACGAGGATCAGGGGTCCCGTCGGCTTCCCGCGCTCAAAGCGTTGCTGAAAGACCTGGCCTTCCTGCTTGATCTCAACCTCAAGCCATTCCGACAGGGCGTTAACAACGGATACACCAACCCCATGGAGTCCGCCAGAAATCTTGTACGCCTTGGATTCGAACTTGCCGCCGGCATGAAGCTCCGTCAGAACGATCTCCGCGGCTGTCCTTCCTTCCGGATCGCCTGAATGAGGTCCGGTAGGTATGCCCCTGCCGTTGTCGATGACGGTACAGCTTCCGTCATGATGGAGGATTGCCTCTATATTGGTGCAATAGCCCGCAAGGGCTTCGTCCACACTATTGTCCACCACCTCGTAAACGAGATGGTGGAGTCCATCAATGCTCGTAGAACCTATATACATGGCAGGTCTAATCCTTACTGCCGACAGTCCCTTGAGTATTTTTATCTGGTCGGCGCCGTAGGCCTCGTCGTTTTGTTCATTCATCTGTTGAGACAACTGCTCTGGCTTGATCTCTTCCATTTGGCTCCCTTACAAAAATCGTAATGCTTGCTATATCAACAACACTTTAAGAATGCTTTGGAAGCTTGCCAAATGCTCCGTTTTTGACAGAAGCGCTTCCGTTCTTCAGAACTTCTTTACAGCCTCATTGGCATAACAACGCACTTATAATCGGTCTTGTCCTCTTCAATAAGGAGAACGGGGCTGAGGGCTTCGTTCAGTTTGAGGATGATCGTCTCGCCCTCCATTACGTTGAGCACATCAAGGAGATAGCGAGCATTAAATGCTATCGACATGGCCTCGCCGTTATATTTGACCGCGATCTCATCCGTTGCATCTCCAAGGTCGGGATTAGAGGTTGAGATGACCATGCTATCTGGATTTAGATCGACCTTAACGGCGCTGCTCCTTTCTTTGCTGAGGATGGACACAATCTTAAGGGCTTTGCTGAAAGCCTCCCGGCCGACGCCGAGGTCCTTGTTGTTATCTGAAGGTATCACCTGCTCATAATTCGGATACGTCCCCTCGATGAGCCTTGTCAGGAACTGGATGCTGCCGACCGAAAAGAGAATATGGTTTTTCCCGATCGTCAGTTCTACCGGCTTCTGTGCATCGTCTAGGAACTTACGAAGCTCCGACACCGACTTCCTGGAAAGTATAATCTTAATGTCTTCGTCCAGCGTCTTGGCGATCTTTTTCTGCGACATCGCAAGTCGATGGCCGTCTGTTCCTATTACGTTTAGCACCTGATCGGTCTTGATATGGAACAGGAGTCCATTAAGCACATACCGTGTGTCGGACTCTCCGGCGGCATACAAAGTCTTTTCGATAGAATCGAGGAGCGTTGCGGCATCTAGTTCGACAGTCCTGGCCTCAGCTGGAGTGATTAAAGGCCAGACCGGGAACTCTTCAGGAGATATGCATGCAAGCCTGAAGTGGCTCTTTCCGCATTTGACCTTTATCCACTGGTTGTCGGCAGATTCCAAGACAATTTCTCCATCAATTTCGCGTACGATCTCGAACAACTTCTTCGCCGGTATGCACATCTTCCCTTCCTCAAGCACACTCAATTCAATAGGTTCCTTGAGGGCCGTTTCAAGATCAGTGGCAGTAATAGTTGACCCCGCGTTCTCGGCTGACAGGAGAAAATTGTTGAGCACTGGCATAGTATTCCGTTTTTCAACAATGTTCTGGATATCGGAAAGTTTTTTCAGAAGCTCGTTCCTGTCGACTTTTACCTTCATGTTTCCTCCAATCTTAAGCCTTTTATTTCTTGATAACCTAAGAGACCTTTATTTTCCTGATGAGGTTCTCAATCCCCTTATTCACTACCTCATCTGCAGACCTCTTCTCCTCGATCTGTTTGCAGGAATAAATGACTGTTGCGTGGTCCTTGCCCCCGAAGGACCTGCCGATATCACTGAGAGAGAGCGGCGTAAGCTGCTTCACCAAGTACATTGCGACTTGGCGTGAATTGACGATCTCCTTGGTCCTCTTCTTGCCCTTGATTTCAATCGGCTTTACACCGAAATATTCGCTTACGGTCTTTACTATGCTGTCGACTGTCAAAGGCCTGTCCTCGTCAGAAATGAGATCCTTGAGCACGTTCTTCGCAAGTGTGATATCGATGGGCATTCCTGTAAGGGATGAATGAGCGCCGAGTTTGATGAGGCAGCCCTCCAGCTCCCTGATGTTTGATTTAACACGTGCAGCGATAAAATAGGCGACATCGTCAGGGATGGTAAGCCTTTCTGCCTCTGCTTTTTTATATAGAATTGCAACTTTCGTCTCCACTTCAGGACATTGGATATCGGCAATAAGACCCATACCAAACCTGGATCTGAGGCGGTCAGTAATGTCAGAGATGTCCATAGGAGCCCTGTCGCTAGAAATGACAATCTGGCTTTGACGAGCGTAAAGGGAGTTAAATGTATGGAAAAATTCCTCCTGCGTGGCGGTTTTACCGGCAATGAATTGTATATCATCAACTAGAAGTATATCAGCATTTCTGTATTTATCCTTGAATTCTCCCATCTTCTCATGCCGTATCGATGAGATGACTTCATTGGTGAACTGTTCGGCCGATACATAATAAACCACTTTGTTTTGATATTTGTCGACAATATCGTTACCGATGGCATTTATTAGATGTGTCTTCCCAAGCCCGACCCCTCCGTATATAAAAAGCGGGTTGTAAACGCTCCCTGGCCCTTCACATATCCTCTTTGCCGCAGCATGGGCAAACTGATTCGATGAACCAACAACAAATGAATCAAAAGTATACTTTGGATTCAAGTATATGCCGCGATTAGCAAGACGTGTGCGCCGGCTTTCATTTTTAGAATCGATCTTTTTTAATACATTGTCTTCTTTTGCACCTATCCTGAACTTGACAGTGGCCTGATACCCAAGTTCTGCCTCCATTGCCTCACTGATAAGATTTGGATAACTATCCTCTACCCAGTCCTTGAAAAACCGGTTAGGTATCTCGATCATAGCCGTCTTGTCCTTAAGCTGGAGAAGCTTCATCGGCTTAAACCATAACTCGAAAACGCTATCACCTACCTTTTCGTGTATCTTAGAAAAGGCGTTGTTCCAGAAATCCTCTTTTCCGCTCATTCCCTCTGCCTTGATGATCCTTATCTGGTTTTATATCTATTTATCAACAAGTAATTAACAATTGTGAAAAACCTTTTTTTTCTACCCGCTCATTATAGCCTATACACAAAAAACAGGGCAATAAAATGTTAGCCATTTTGTTAATAAAAAATTACTCACTGATCACGCCTTGTTCGTGTAAAACCCTCTCAATCTATCACTACGTATAAGTTATTGAATTTAATTTATATTTATCACTTATTAACATATACGCAGCTCCTATTAATGATGCTTTAAGACTTATATATATAAAGAATAATAGAGAAGACTCACTTATTCTCTTTGCAATTTCAAATATGCTGTTATAAAAATATCTATTCTTCCACCCAAAACAGAATCGACGTCTCCTACCTCGGTATTTGTTCGGTGATCTTTGACCAAACGGTACGGTTGGAGAGTATATGATCTTATCTGATTACCCCAGGAGATGTCTTTTTTATCGCCAATAAAACCTTCGATCTTTTTTTCTCTAGTTTTAATGGTTATATCGTAAATTCTTGACCTGACTATTTTCAAAGCAAGTTCCTTGTTTCTCAATTGCGAACGTTCACTCTGACAGGCTACTATAATCCCAGTCGGAATATGTGTGATACGAACAGCCGACGACACCTTGTTAACGTGCTGTCCTCCTGCGCCGGATGCTCTGAATGTATCTATCTTTAAATCTTCGTCTTTCAAATCTACTGCGACGTCGTCTTCTATTTCAGGATACACAAGTACTGCGGCAAAAGAAGTATGCCTTCTTTTGTTGGCATCGAAAGGTGATATCCTGACAAGACGGTGAATGCCAGCTTCCGCCTTGAGATAACCGTATGCATGCGACCCTTCCACCGTAAATGTTACCCCCTTTATACCAGCCTCATCACCCATCTGCAGATCCGCTATTTCTGTTTTATATCCTCGCGTTTCTGCCCAGCGCAGATACATGCGCATGAGCATCTGGGCCCAGTCCTGGCTTTCGACACCTCCTGCGCCGGGATGAATAGTAACAATGGCATTATTCTTGTCGGCTTCTCCGGAGAGGAGCAGCCTCAACTCTACTTCATCAAGATATGACTTCAACCCGCAGATGTCACGGCTGATCTCTTCGGTGAAGATCTCCCCTTCATCTTCAGCAAGGATTTCAAGGGACTCCTCCAGGTAATAAATTCTTTTCAGTGCTGATTCGAGGGGTGTAATATTCTCAAGTATATCGGACTTTTTTTTCTGGAGTTCCCTGAGTTTATCTGGCGAGGCCCAAACATCTTCCGAGGAAAGGGACTTTTCTATAAGCTCAAGATTTTCTCTTTGTTTTTCTACATCAAAGATAACCTCGAAGTGATTCGAGTCTCTCTTTGATCTTTCTTATATCTTCCTGAAGTTCGTTCTGTAAAAGCATTGTGGTTACCTCCGCTATCGAAAAGTTGATTACAGTTTAGTTGTGTTTGCTTAATATTGACAGATGGCTTTTTCCCCTATACTTAATGATCATTAACAGGGACAGGACTATACAGAAAAATGAGAAAAGATCGCCGTATTTAGTGTAGAAAGTAAGAGTCCTGTCGGTCATTATATCCGCCTTGATCATTGTCCTGCTGAAAAGACTGGTGGATGCCAGTATCTCACCGTTGCTGTTGATGAAGCCTGAGATACCGGAGTTTGCCGCCCTAATGAGCGGTTTCCTATTCTCTATAGCCCTGAATACTGCCATGCTGAAGTGCTGGTAGGGACCGTTCGTCCTGCCGAACCAGGCATCGTTTGTAACCGTAACGATAAAGTCGCCGCCCTTTACATAGAATTTTCGGACCAGGCCAGGAAAGGCGATTTCATAACATATTGGTGTTCCAAAACTGGCGAAGGGGGTAACAGCTTTAATATAACTGTCACCTGGTATAAAGTCTCCGATGCCCACAACCAACTTGTCTACAAAGAACAGCAAGCTTCTCAGTGGAACGTATTCGCCAAAGGGAACCATATGAATTTTATCATAAATATACGAAACCTTTCCATCTTTGGTGAGCAGAATGGTACTGTTGGAATAGCCATCCTTAGGATCGCTCTTCTTCAGGACACTTCCGAACAATAGGTATGTATCGAGATTGCGCTGAAAATCGAGCAGTTCTTCGCTCTGCAATTTATCGACGCCAAAATAGAAAGGCACGGCAGTTTCCGGCCATACAACAAGGTCGGGGCCGGGAATGCCCTCAGCATGAGCAGTTGCCTCGAGAGTCAGCTTCCGGTAGACATCGGTTACATAAGCCTGGTAAGCGCGGTCCCACTTTTTGTCCTGGTCGATATTGCCCTGGACTACGGCAACCGTCACAGGAGAGCCAGGCCGGTGTTGGTGGAGCCTATAGAACCCATATGAGAAATTTGCAAGAAGTACGATAAGCAAAACACCCCACCCTGCATATGTGTACAGGCTGGAACAAAGGGGCCGTTCCCGAGTGCGCTTCTGCAGAATGAAAAAATCGGCAATGGCTCCGTTTATGGCTACTACCAGGAAAGAAATACCATAAATGCCTATGATATCAGCGCTTTGTATGAAGTGCAGAAAGAGGTATTGGCTGTATCCGAGGCTTGACCAGGGGAATCCGGTAAAGATGTATGAGCGAAGCAGCTCCACAGAGGTCCAGAGAACTGGAGCTACGAGTAGGGCTGGCAGGTCGGTCTTCTTGATGATTGTCGAATAAAGGACGCAGAAAGCTGCCGTGTAAAGGCTCAGATAGAGACTCAGGATTAAAACGATGATCAGGCTCGGCACGAGAGCTATTGACCCAAAATGATTTACGGAGTAATAAATCCAGTAGACGGTGCCGAAGAAGTAAACCAGTCCTAACAGCATGCCGATTTTGAATGAATCGCCCATTGGTCTGTCGTATAACATTACTAGCAGTGGTGCTAAGGCAATCCACGCGAGAGGATAGATATCGAAAGATGGAAAGGACAGAACGAGGAGCCCCCCTCCCACCAGGGCATAAAGGTATGCGAAATCAAGACGGCCTAGTAATTTCATCAGATCACATCCATATCATCTGTAGTTTGCACTAATAGTTTATGTTATCATAGAAAAAGTTATGTCTGCTATCGTTATCATACCATCACGCTATCAATCTACCCGCTTCCCCGGCAAACCCCTCTCACTTCTCCTCGACAAACCGATGATCCAGCATGTCTATGAGAGGTCAAAGGCTGCAAGGCTGATAACTGAGGTATTTGTTGCCACCGACAGCGAGGCCATTTTCGATGCGGTGCGGGGATTCGGCGGAAAGGTTGTTATGACGTCGGCAAATCATACTTCGGGAACCGACAGGATCTCTGAGGCAGCGGAAATAATAAGCAAAGACGGACATTCAGCAGACATCATCGTAAATGTCCAAGGAGACGAACCGATGATCATGCCCCAGATGATTGATGAAGTGGTCTCTCTCATGGAGGACGGCAGGGCCGGTATCGGTACGCTTGTCAAACGCATCGACGACGCTGCCGAGATCGATGACCCCAACGTAGTCAAGGCCGTCTTCAATGCAGAGGGTTTTGCTCTCTATTTTTCTCGTTCGCCAATCCCCTATCATAGAGATATGTTCGGTACGGCAACACGCAAGAGCATTTGCGCTGAAGAAAAGCCGGGACAGAAAACTTCGGAACGTCCGAACATCCGAGTTTCCGAGCTGGCTATGTTCAAGCATATAGGTATTTATGCATATAGAAAGGACGTATTGACACGGTTTTCTAACCTGCCGCCCTCGGGGCTCGAAAAGACGGAAAAGCTCGAGCAGTTGCGGGCTCTTGAAAACGGTATAGCTATAAAAATCGGAGAAACAATCTACGAAACCATTGGGGTTGATACTCCGATGGATTTGAAAAAGGTGGAAAAATGCCTAAGTATATCTTCATAACCGGCGGAGTAGTCTCAGCATTAGGAAAAGGAATTGCGGCAGCGGCCATCGGCGCCCTGCTCGAGGCAAAGGGGCTCAGGGTCACGATCCAGAAGCTCGATCCTTACATCAACGTCGATCCTGGCACGCTCAGTCCGTTTGAGCATGGAGAGGTATTTGTCACGGACGACGGGTGCGAAACGGACCTTGACCTCGGACATTACGAGCGCTTTACTCACCTGCGCGCATCTGTGGTCAACAACTATACAACTGGCAGGATATATTTCAATGTTATCACCAAGGAGCGCAGAGGAGACTATCTTGGTGATACCGTGCAGGTTGTTCCTCACATTACGGACGAAATCAAGGAGGCGATCAAATCGGCCGCCTCTGACGAATACGACATCAACATAGTCGAAATTGGCGGTACAGTGGGTGACATCGAAAGCCTTCCTTTTCTGGAGGCTATCAGGCAATTTCGCTATCACGTGGGAAAAGAGAACGTGCTTTATGTCCACCTGACGCTGGTCCCTTACATCAAGACAGCGGGAGAACTCAAGACAAAGCCAACCCAGCACAGTGTGAACGAACTGCGCGAGATCGGTATCCAGCCTGACTTGCTGCTATGCAGGACCGAGCGGCCTCTACCGCCCGAGATGAAGAGAAAGATCGCCATCCATTGCAACCTTGATCCAGATGCGGTCATCGCCGCCATGGATGTTAGTACGGTTTATGAAGTGCCACTTTCTTTCATGGCGGAAGGGCTCGACAAGCTTGTCGAAAAGAAGCTAGCGCTCGATCTTTGTGAGCCCGATATTGCGGTTTGGACCCAGGTAGTGGAAAGGATAAAGAGCCCAAAGTTCGAATGCGAGATTGCTATTGTAGGGAAATATGTAAACCTTAAGGATTCTTATAAGAGCCTTGAAGAGGCGCTCATTCATGGCGGGATCGCTAACAATGCCCGTGTGAATTTGAAGTGGGTTGATTCCGAGGATATCGAGGCCCACGGTGTCGAACAGTATCTATCCGAAGTTGATGGCATTTTGGTGCCAGGCGGTTTTGGCAGCAGGGGGATCGAAGGGAAGATTGCAGCCGTTCAATACGCCAGGGAGAAGAAGATACCCTACTTCGGCATATGTCTCGGTATGCAGCTGGCAGTTATCGAGTTTGGACGCCATGTCTGCGGCCTTTCGGCAAACAGTACCGAATTCGACGTAAAGGTCAAAGACCCTCTTATCTATCTCATGGAGCGCTGGTATAATCACCGTTCGGGCAAGATCGAAGAGAGGACTGCAGAGTCTCAGATGGGCGGCACGATGCGCCTTGGCGCCTATCCCGCAGTGCTCATAGCAGGGACACATGCATCTAAGGCCTACGGCGTGACGGAGATCTCAGAACGGCATCGCCACCGTTATGAATTCAACAATAAATACCGCGAGCTGCTCACCTCCGGGGGGTTGGTTATCAGTGGTCTTTCGCCGGATCATGAGCTCGTGGAGATAGTGGAACTTCGCGACCATCCTTGGTTCCTCGGCTGCCAGTTCCATCCCGAGTTCAAGTCGAGGCCCATAGAACCTCATCCCCTGTTCAGTGCCTTTACCGGGGCGGCTATCAGGGAAAAAAGAGAGTTATTTCAGTAAGGAGTCATAATGCTGAAGGTCAGGGCGGCTGGGTCTTCCGATTCGCTCATACCCACTAAAGGCTGTGCAAGTTTTGCATAGACTCGGATAGGTAGATTTGACGGCATCAAGGGCACCGCTATTAATATAGTATGCGGGCTTTTTTGTTTGTATTTTATATATTGTAATGGCAAGGGAGGTTCGGTAAGTTGGATGAATTATTAAATATTATTTTTATAGGCGATTCGCTTATAGAATATTTCGATTGGCAGCAGCGGTTCCCAGAGCATCAGGTGCTCAACCTCGGGCTCTCTGGAGAGACCGTTCAAGGCCTCTCGGCGCGTGTACGCCGCATCATTGGCACCGCGGCGGCGCCGGATATGCTCTTCATAATGACCGGCATCAATAATCTGGCCATGGATGATTTTATGATTCTTGATGAATATGAAAGACTCCTGAAGAGCCTCAAGACCGCCTTTCCCTCCACGAAAATCGTAGTCCAGAGCTTATTGCCTGTGACCATGTGGACCGACAATAAGCAAATTGAAGAGATCAACAGGGCATTGAAGGGAATAGCGAAGGCGTTGAAACTCTCATTTATCGATGTCTATGCACTGTTTGTAGACGCAGCCGGTAATCCACATGTTGAATATCTACTTGAGGATGGGGTCCATGTAAGTAAGAAGGGTTATGAAGTCTGGTCAGATAAAGTGGATGATTTTCTCAGTCACTTCCTGAAAAAAAGCTCCAGCAGCCGGTCCAGTTCGTCCAAAGAGTAGTACTCGATTTCTATCTTGCCCTTTTTCCCATTGTGCTGAAGGCGTACCTTGGTGCCCAAGGCCTGAATGAGTTTGTCTTCAAGCTCTGCAACCTCAGGAAGTTTCTTTTCCTTTTTAGCCTGTTTCTTAGCCGTTGCTAAGGGCTGTTTCTTGAGATCGGCGCAGAGGGCCTCGGCCGCCCTAACGCTCAAACCTTCCCGAACAATCTTCGCAGATGCCTCAATCTGTTTTTGTTTGTCATCAAGAGAGAGCAGGGCTTTGGCATGTCCGAGGGAAAGGCTGCCATTATTGATAAGCGCCTTTATCTCCCCCGGTAGCTTCAGGATGCGAAGATAGTTGGCGACCGTTGCCCTGTCCTTGCCCACCCGCTCTGCGAGTGCTTCCTGGGAGAGGTTGAAGTCCTTCATGAGGCTTTGGAAGGCGTCGGCAGTCTCGATGGCGTTGAGCTCTTCACGCTGAATGTTTTCGATGAGCGCTATCTCGATGGCATCTTGGGACGACACATTTTTAACAAGAGCCGGGATTTTCTTGAGTTCAGCCTGCTTGGAGGCTCTCCATCTGCGCTCGCCGGCGATAAGCCGAAAAGTCCCGTCATCTAAGCGCGTTACAATTATAGGTTGCAGGACACCCTTTTCCTTTATTGAGGCGGCAAGCTCTCGGAGGGTATCATCTTTGAATACCTTTCTCGGCTGATGCTCGTTAGGGACTATCTTTCCGATATCGATCTCGATGACATCTCCACCCCTGTCCGGAAGTAATGCGTCAAGTCCTTTACCGAGAGCTGCTTTCATGCAAGATCTCCTTTGCGAGGGTTACGTAACTCTGGGCGCCCTTTGACCGGGCATCATACAGGATTGCAGGCTTACCGTGGCTTGGTGCCTCTCCCAGCGTGACATTACGCGGGATCTGGGTCTTGTAGACCTTTTCTCCGAAATATTTCCTGACCTCTTCAGCCACCTGATGGGACAGAGTATTGCGCGGGTCGAACATCGTCAGGAGTATACCCTCTATCTCGAGGTTGGGATTAAAAGAGGTGCGGACGAGCTTTAAGGTCCTTGTCAACAGGCTGAGCCCTTCCAGAGAATAATATTCACACTGCACGGGCACAATAATAGACTCCGCCGCGACTAGCCCGTTTAGTGTCAGCAGCCCGAGAGACGGAGGACAATCTATGAAAACATACCGATACCGCTTCTTGATTCCTGACAAGGCATTGAGAAGAGTCTTTTCACGGGCGTTTTTATTGATGAGTTCGACTTCTACGGCAAGAAGGTCTATAGTTGATGGAACGATATGCAGGTGCGGGATCCGTGTCTCGCTAATCGCCTCTTCCAGGCTTAGCCTGCCGGTGTAGACATCATAAAGGCTTTTGCCGATTTCGTTTCTATTGATCCCAAGGCCGCTAGATAGATTGCCCTGAGGATCTGTATCGACGACAAGAATATCCTGATCCGCAAGGGCCAGCGATGCGGACAAATTCACTGCGGTAGTAGTCTTTCCGACTCCGCCCTTCTGGTTTGCAATGACAACAGTCTTTCCCATAACCGCACTATTGTATCATTTTCGCGGGGTTGATTACCAAAAAGCGCTGTAAAGTCACTGGATTTATCCATGGCCAACAGTAGGTGCCTCCAGGCAGGATACAAGGCGTAGCCTTTGCAGTTTTCCGGGCGGGATGTATCCTCCCCTTCCGGGACGGGCTAACCGGGAGCGTCTCTCCCTTGGAATATTCTTTGCTGCATTCGTATCTGCTTTGCTAAACTAGAAGCATAGGGAGAGGGAAGTTTTTGAATATATTTCGAAAATGCCGTCCATCTTCGGCCCTGCAAGGATTATAATGCAACGATTATTGATGCCGTTGGTTCTTATTGGCTTTCTTGCCCTCCTCGTGAGTACCGATGCTTGCGCAAATTCAGGCCCCAAGAAGCATGTTCTCGTCCTGAACTCATACCATAAGGGCCTCAGCTGGACCGATAATATTGTTAAGGGCGTAGAGTCAGCACTGCAGCCGGAATACGGGAATCTTGAGATGAACTTCGAATACATGGATACCAAACGCTATTATTCCGAGCCATATCTTGAGAGATTGTATGAGGCCTACAAGATTAAATATGCGAAGGTCAGATTCGATGTAATCATAGCATGTGATAACGACGCTCTTAATTTCATAACAAAATACCGGAATGACCTCTTCGTAGGTACACCGGTCGTTTTTTGTGGCATCAACGATTTCCAGGATTCGATGGTTTGGGACCCGTCGATGGTTACGGGTGTTGTAGAGGATACGGACATTAAGAGTACTCTGGATATAGCGTTTAAGCTCTTTCCCGAGGCTACCCAGGTCTTTGTGATTGATGATAAGACTACAACCGGTATTGCCATGAAGCATGAAGTGCTGCAAGTACAGCCCGATTTCCAGAAGAAGGCAAAGTTTATTTTTCTCGAGGATTTCGATATCCCCGAACTCAAGCAGCAGGTGAAAAACATACCTCCGGACAGCATAATCCTTCTCCTCTTAGTGAACCGCGACAAGACAGGGAATTTTTTCACGTATGAGGAAAGTCTTGCCTTTGTTTATAGCGAGGCAAGGGCCCCTATTTTCAGTGTATGGGAATTCTATCTGGGCGGCGGGATGGTCGGAGGAATGCTGACCAGCGGTTATTATCAGGGTAAGACTGCTGCCGAGATGGCGCTGCGTATTTTGAATGGAGAAAAAGTGTCGAATATTCCCGTCGTAAGGACGAGTCCGAACAAGTACATGTTCGACTACTCACAGCTTAGACGGTTTGGGATCGCTGTCGACAGACTTCCCCATGAGAGCATAATAATCAATGTCCCCGACTCATTCTATGCCAGGTACAAGACGATTATCTTCTGGATAGGGGCGACGATATTCATTCTATCGTTAATTATATTTGTGCTCCTTGCCAATATTTCCAAACTAAGAAAGGTGGAGAAGGCGCTGAGAGAGTCCGAAGAGAAATACCGCGACCTTTATGACAACGCTCCCGACATGTATCACTCGGTAGACGGAAACGGGATTGTCATCGACTGCAACGAAACTGAAGCCCGCATGCTTGGCTATAAAAAAGATGAGATCATCGGCAAGCCGATTACCAATTTCTGGACGCCAGCTTCCGTAAAGCTCCATGAAGAGATGTTTCCTAGCATTAAGACCGAAAAGAAGGACAGTGTCATTGAAAGAGAGTTCGTGAGAAAGGACGGCTCCAGTTTTCTCACAAGCCTTCACGTCTTTACGGAGACGGACAAGGACAATAACTTCATGAAGACTAAGACGATTACGCGGGACATCACCGAGAGCAAACGCCTCGAAAATGAGTTGAAGAACTCTCAGGAAGAGCTACGGAACCTTTCAGCCCACCTCCAGTCGGTCAGGGAAGAAGAGAGAAGATCGATAGCCAGCGAGATCCATGACGAACTCGGGCAGGTTTTGACGACATTGAAACTTGATCTCTCCCGGATGAAAACGAAACTGTTGAAAGAGAGCAACCAGCTAGCCACAAACGCACAGTCTATGTCTGACCTCGTTGACAAGACGATCGAGTCGGTGCAGAAAATATCATCTGAATTGAGGCCCGGTGTTTTAGATCACCTCGGCCTGTCCGATGCCATAGAATGGCTTGCAGGGGAGGTATGTTCCAGGAAGGAACTCGATTACGATATTACGATAGTTCCCGAGGATATAACGCTTGACCAGAGCCGGTCGATCGCTGTTTTCCGCATATTCCAGGAGGCGCTGACGAATGTTGTTCGTCATGCCCATGCGACGCTGGTGAAGATTACTCTCACGAAAGGACATTCCGGCCTTGCTCTAATCGTGAAGGACGACGGTATAGGCATATCAGAGGAAAAACTTCTTGACCATACTTCATACGGCCTTATTGGCATAAGAGAACGGGCGCGTTATCTCGGTGGAGATGTCATCATCGGTGGCTCGCCGGATAAGGGCACGTCTGTGGAAGTCAATATTCCGCTGAACGGAGAGAACGAGGAGGCGAATTTTGAACATATTGATAGCTGATGACCATGCCCTGTTCAGGGAAGGTCTTAAGCAGATTCTCCAGGAGAATGTCGAAGGTGCGGTGATTGACCAGGCTAGCAACGGGTATGAAGTCATGGACAAGATTTCAGCAGGCGGGTACGACATGCTTCTTCTGGACATCGCCATGCCCGGCCTGAGTGGACTCGATGTCCTCAAGCAACTGCGGATTAGGCGGCCCAAGCTGAAGGTCCTGGTCCTTAGCATGTATCCTGAAGGACAATATGCCGTGCGAGCGATAAAAGCCGGGGCATCGGGCTACCTTACGAAGAGGAGCGCATCCGATGAATTGATTGAAGCCATAAGAAGGGTCTCACATGGAGGGACTTATGTGACGGCAGCGATTGCCGAGAAGTTGATGTTTGATTTAAAGCCCGATGCGGGCAAACCGCCGCACGAATTGCTCTCCGACAGGGAGTTCCAGATCTTCTGCATGATCTCTTCCGGCAAGACTGTGGGCATGATTGCTGACGAACTGAATCTCAGCGTAAAAACGGTCAGCACTCACCGGGTCCATATACTGGACAAGATGAACATGAAAAATAATGCCGAGCTGACGAATTATGCCATCAAATACCAGGTTATAAACCTGACCGACTAAGACCTCTTTAGTGGGAGACGCTGCATAGGATAAACCCCGATGCATGAAATAGGAGTAAAACTGATTACGCGTCCCTCTTACCTTCAGTTAGAATTCTTGTGTATAATAAATATCTACCTTGTAACTTGACTTTAGAAGTTACTTATAGCTGCTAAACAGACGCAAGCGTGGAAAAAATAGCTTTGAGGAGGGAAAATGGCAGAGAATGTGGAGATTCGCTGGCATGGAAGAGGAGGCCAGGGTACTGTGACGGCAGCCAAGGTATTTGCAGATGCATGCCTGAGCGGCGGGCGGTACGTACAGGCATTCCCGGAGTATGGACCTGAAAGGGCTGGAGCACCGCTTCGCGCATTTAACAGAATAAGTGACAAGGAGCTGAGGTTGCACTGCCCAGTGATGAAGCCTAACATCGTTGTAGTGGTTGACGCAACGTTACTTGACAGCATCAATATTGTCGCCGGCACACCGGATAACGCGGCATTCATCATTAATAGCTCAAAGGACCCGAAGGATCTCCGCGCAAAGATCCATGCAAAGCTCACTCAGAGGGTTGTCACGGTCGATGCTACGAAGATAGCGGTAGACACAATAGGCCGCCCTATGCCTAATGCAGCGCTGGTCGGGGCGCTTGCGAGGGTATCCGGCCTTATCACCATGGAGGCTGCCATGAAGGACGTTGAGAAGAGCTTCGGCAAGAAGTTTTCCCGGAAAATTATCGAGGGAAATATCGATGCGACCAAGCAGGGCTACGAGGGGGTATTGGAAGGATGAAGAAGTGGAACGAAGTTTCTCCCGGAGCTATTATTACAGAACCAGGCAGTTCGCGTAAATTTAAGACCGGTTCGTGGCGCGCCTTCAGGCCGAAATGGATTCCGGAAAACTGTATACAATGCCTATTTTGCTGGATTTATTGCCCGGACATGTCCATAAAGGTCAAAGATGGAAAGAGGACGGAGTTTGACTATGACTATTGCAAGGGGTGCGGTCTTTGCGCCATCGAATGCCCCGGCAAGAAGGGCAATAAGGCAATCGTCATGGAAGAGGAGGGCAAATAATGCTAAAAAAAGTTGCGGCAACCGGTAACGAGGCGATTGCCAATGCAATGCGCATAGCAAACCCGGACGTGTGCGGTGCATATCCCATAACCCCGGCGACTGAGATAATGCAGCGTTTCACAACGTTTGTATCAAACGGCAAGGTCAAGACCGAGATGGTACTTGCCGAAAGCGAACATAGCGCCATGAGCGCCTGTATAGGAGCTGCGGCAGCTGGCGGGCGTGTTGCGACGGCAACTTCCTCGCAAGGGATGGCACTGATGTGGGAGATGCTTTTTATCGCATCCGGACTCAGACTGCCGATCGTCATGGGTATGGCCAACAGGGCCCTTTCTGCACCGATAAACATTCACGGCGACCATTCCGACGGCATGGGGGCGCGAGATTGCGGTTGGATTCAGCTGTACAGCGAGAACGCCCAGGAGGCCTTCGACAATATGCTGCAGGCATTCCGGATCGCCGAACATATGGACGTCAGGATGCCGGTTATGGTAGGTATGGATGGCTTTATTACAAGTCATGCTATCCAGACGATGGAATGGATCGATGATGAGACTGCAGCGCATTTTGTCGGCGAGTATAAGTCTACGAATCCGCTTCTTGACATAAAGAAACCTGTAAGCTACGGGCCGCTGATTCTTGCCGACATGTATATGGAGTACCGCAAGGCACATGAGCATGTAATGAGTGGCGTCCCAAATGTCGTGCTCGATATCGCTAAAGAATTCGAACAGATTTCGGGTAGACGGTATGGGCTTTTTGAGGAGTACAGGCTTGATGATGCTGAGGTAGCCATTGTCGTCATGAGTTCCGCTGCCGGCACAACGAAGGAGATAGTCGACCAGTATCGCGAAAAAGGGATTAAGGCCGGTGTTCTTAAACCACGCCTCTTCAGGCCTTTCCCCTATATTAGGATCGGGGAGGCGCTCAAACATGTTAAGGCTGTGGCCGTGCTGGACCGTGCCGATTGCTTCGGTGGCTCGCATGGTCCTCTTTATGTGGACATTGCCAGCGCCCTGTACCAACATGCCCAGAGACCGTTACTCATCAACAAGATTTTCGGATTAGGGGGTCGGGACTACATGCCGGAGCAGGCAGAGTATGTGCTGGACGAGTTAGTTCAGATAGCGAAGGACGGCAGGGTAAAATCCGTCAAAGAATACATCGGAGTGAGGGAATAATATGCCGACATCACTGAGCTTAAAAGAGCTATCAAAAAAAGAAGAGTTATTTTCGCCGGGACACCGTCTCTGCGCCGGCTGCGGGGCTCCTATCGTAGTTAAGATGGTGCTGCTGGCGTCACAATACCCACTGATAGCCGCCAACGCAACCGGCTGTCTTGAGGTTTCCTCCTGCATTTCCGAATATACGGCATGGAAGATACCCTGGATGCACAGCGCGTTCGAAAATGCCGCTGCCACTATTTCCGGGATCGAGACCATGTATCGCTCGCTTAAGAAGCAGGGCAAGATCAGCGACGACATCAAGTTTATCGCATTCGGCGGCGACGGCGGCACTTACGACATCGGGTTCCAGAGCCTTTCAGGCGCGATGGAGCGCGGCCACGACATGACCTATATCTGCTATGACAACGGCGCTTACATGAATACGGGCATACAGCGTTCTTCGGCTACGCCGTTTGGCGCTGACACCACCACCTGTCCGGCCGGCTCTAAGAGCCCCGGCAAGCTCCAGCACAGGAAAGATCTCACAAAGATCATTGCGGCGCACGGGGTCCCCTATGTGGCGCAGGCTTCGCCAAGTCATTGGCAGGACCTCATGAAAAAGGTCCGAAAGGCACTTGAAATAAAAGGACCTAAGTTCTTGAACATTATCGCGCCGTGCAACAGGGGCTGGAGGTCTCAGACCAACGATGCGATAAGGCTATCAAGGTTGGCAGTAGAGACATGCTATTGGCCGCTCTTTGAGATCGAAAATGGAGTTACGAGGATCACCCATAAGCCGAAAGACAAAAAGGAGCTTATGAGGTTTCTAAAGCCGCAGGGACGATTTAAACATATGTTTACATCCGAAAATGAATGGATGCTCACGGCGGCCCAGGATTATATAGATGCTTACTGGATAAGGCTCCAGCGGGAAGAGGCATGCTTCGCCCCGCAGACCGATACAGGGCAGGCTAAACCAGAAAATTTGAACTGGCAGTAACCGATCATCGACCCTGCATGAAGCTCTGAGATGCAATACTGAGACCGTAATTTCCTCAGTATTGCATCCAACGCAGACTTTGCGTATTTTATGTCCCGGCGCGGTAAGGGTAAGGCGTATTAACACGCAGCATACGCGAGGAGAGAAAGAGATGATTCCGATACTTATCACATCGAACAGAGCCAAAGCAGGGAAAGTCTTTTTTACCATCGGTCTTGCCCAACAGCTGATGCAGCACGGTTACAATGTCGGTTATATTAAGCCACTCGGAACGATACCTGTAAAAAAAGGAAATGATGTCTACGATGAAGATGCGGTATTTATCAAAGAAGCGCTAGGGCTGAGCGATCCGCTCGACATAATATCACCCTTTGTTCTGAGCTACGAAACGCAGAATCTTCTGCTTGAAGGGGGAATAAAGGACGAGCGGAAACAGGTGATGGCGGCATTTGAGGCGCTTAAGGAGAAGGACTTCGTCCTCATCCACGGAGGCGGTGATATCTTCGAGGGGATGGCACTCAATATAGATGCTATAACTATGGCAAAGGAAATGGATGCACGGGTTATCATGGTCGAACCTTGGAGGGGCGACCTTTCCATGGATACCATACTGGGAGGGCATAAGATTTTCGGCCTGCAATTTTGCGGAGGAGTATTCAACAAAGTGCCTGAAACCCTCCTGCCTCACGTCAAAGAGATCGTCAAGCCCTTTATCGAAAAAGCCGGCGTGCCTATCTACGGCATATTTCGGAAAGACAAGCTCCTGGAGGCTGTTACGGTCCGTCACCTCGTCGATGAGCTCAACGGTAAGGTCCTCTGCTGCGAGGACAAGCTGACAGAGTTTGTGGAGAACTTCTCGATCGGCGCGATGGATGTGGATTCGGCCCTTAGCTATTTCAGGCGGACCCCGAACAAGGCGGTCATAACCGGTGCGCACAGAACTGACATCCAGCTCGTCGCGATGGAGACTTCGACCAAGTGCATAATTCTCACCGGCGGACTCCATACGAGCGATGTCGTTATCGCAAAGGCTCAGTCCAAAGGCGTACCGATAATCTCGGCTGAAACCGATACTTTTACCACGGTCGACAGAATTGAGCGGATAATGGGGCACACTATGATTAGAGAAAAAGGCAAAGTGGACCGTGCCAAAGAGGTAGTCAGCAGCGATTTCGATTTGGACAAATTTCTCAAGTGTGTTTCCGTCTGACATTCCCCCTCGACTCAATGCGGGGAAAGCCTTGGGAAGAGCCAGGCAGGGCAAAACTCACCTGTCTACCGGACTGGATCTCAAGCAGTTGTCTGTCCACTTTGTGTTCCAACGGCTGCAGCCTGCCCCCCACCCGTCTGCCCAACGGACGAAAAACATCCTCGAATAAGCACTGAATAGATCTTTCTGGCTCTTTATGCCACATACGCACTCATGCAATCTCTGAGAGGTTCCATCTCATCTGCATTGTATTTGACCGGATGTTCTATAGGACAAAGTACTATGTAAAAAATCAGATCAACACTGATACCGAGATTTATTTGCGGCCGGTAGAATTATTATATGCACTCCTGTTTTGATCAGGTCCTGAGGATGGGAGCTAAGGATCCCTGCAAAATATAGCTGGCATTGGAACATCCGATTCATCGCAAAGGGGGGATTGTCTGAAGTTAGTGAATATAAGAGGACTGGATGAACTCGCACGGAGGGTACGGGTGGATAGTTCCATGCTGCGAGGAATAAAATGGGTTATGCAAAGCAGTGGCATCAGTAATATTTCTTCAATAAAGGGGGTAATTTATGCCTTGGACGCAAGTAGTTGATCCTTTGGGAAACATAGGACTTTCTGCTCTTGTAGCAGCGGTGCCCGTTCTCTTTCTTTTCTGGGCTCTTGCTTGGAAGAAGATGAAAGGACACCTGGCGGCTTTGGGGGCTGTTACATTGGCTGTGATCGTCGCCATTGCTGCATATGGAATGCCGATACAATATGCACTTCTGGCTACATTGAATGGCGCACTATTCGGATTGTTCCCAGTTTGCTGGATTATCGTTACCGCGTTATTCATCTATAACATGTCTGTTAAAACGGGTCAATTCGAGGTAATTAAAAACTCCCTGGCATCTATAACCGATGATCGTCGCATGCAGGCATTACTGATAGGATTCTCATTCGGCGCTTTTCTGGAAGGAGCTGCCGGCTTCGGTACGCCGGTCGCAATTACCGCAGCGATGCTTACAGGCCTTGGTTTCAACCCGCTATATGCTGCAGGCGTTTGCCTTATAGCCAACACTGCTCCTGTCGCCTTCGGCGCGATAGGTATCCCAATAGTTGTTGCCGGTCAAGTTTCGGGTATTCCCGACATGGCTATCAGCCAGATGGTAGGACGTACCCTGCCGTTCCTGAGTGTCATAATACCGCTTTATCTGACCATTCTCATATCAGGCTGGAAAAAAGGTCTCGAAGTATGGCCGGCTTGCCTTGTTTGCGGCGCGTCGTTTGCAATCGTGCAATTTCTCTCATCGAACTATCTCGGTCCCCTACTGCCTGACATCCTTGCGTCAATTGCCTCAATTATCTCTGTGGTTATTTTCCTGAAGATCTGGCACCCCAGGGAAAGCTGGCATTTCCCTGAGGAGAAGGCGAGTCTCGGCAGGGAAGAACTTAAGTACACTGGCGGTCAGGTATTCAGGGCTTGGGCGCCCTTCATCATCCTTTCGATCTTTGTAGCGGCCTGGGGGATTCCCGCTATCAAGGTAGCTCTGGATAAGGCGCTGCTATTTAAATTCCCAATCGCCGGTCTGCATAACATGGTTATCAAGGGTACAGCACCGATGCCCGCGGTTTACATATTAAACGTTCTCAGTGCCGCTGGGACTGCGATACTCTTTGCTGGACTTTTCTCGATCCCTGTTATGGGAGCCAGCGTCGGTACTGCACTGGGTGTTGCAGGAGATACAGTCAGCAAACTTAGATGGCCGATTCTCACCATAGCGCTTATACTGGGGTTTGCGTTCATATTCAATTTCTCGGGGATGGTCATAACACTGGGGAACGCATTTGCATCCACTGGAGTGCTTTTTCCGTTCTTTGCCGCCTTCCTGGGTTGGCTGGGTGTCTTCATGACTGGTTCTGATACCTCATCAAATGCATTTTTTGCAAAACTGCATGTCGTTACCGCGCAACAGATAGGAATCGACCCCGTCGTAACTGTCGCGGCAAATTCATCGGGCGGCGTATGCGGCAAAATGATCTCTCCTCAGTCCATCGCTGTTGCAACATCGGCCACCGGACTTGTAGGACATGAAGGAGATATCTTCCGTTTTACATTGAAGCACTCGTTACTGCTGACTACCGTTATCGGGATCATGGTTTACTTACAGGCATATGTGATAACCTGGATCATTCCTACGTATGAAAAAACAGTCCCGGGAGCGCCCGCTGTCGTAAAGGCTGCTGTGGCTCCTCCGGCAAACGGCCTGTCTTATCTGATCGGAACATTCGTGATAGCGATGCTTATCTCTATACTGTCGGTTGCGGTGGGTAAGAAGGTGCTCGCTCTGGAAGGCTCCGAAAAGATCCATTTCCATTAAATCGCACCTTGTTGCTTGCTGGGCAAAAGGGCGGGGGCTAATTGCTCCCGCCTTCTATTTAGTGGAAGGCTACTGAATGCGCAAGTCATTTTGTATGCTGCAGGATTTGCCGGGCGTATGAATTGGCTGTAATCTACCAGGGAGGGATTCCATGTTCGAACAATTCAAGATACGGGCTGAAGCGGTGAGTGCGGAAGTTCATCATTTCCAGACGAAGACAGAGACTCTTGCATTTATCCTCCAGCTTCTGCAGCAAGAGGGCATAGCAGACACGCCTCAATCATATGCAGTATGGGCCGATTGTGCCTTCTTAAAGGGGTTGGACAAGAAACAGCTATCCGATCGCTTTCCGGGGCTTAAATTCGAGGTCAGCCGTGAGTCGGCGGCGGGGGCAAGGATAGGAATTACCCAGATGGATTGGGCTTTGGCGAACACCGGCACCTTAGTGCAAAATTCTACCGCTGTCGAGCAGCGGCTCGCGTCGTCCTTGACTTTTATCCACGTCGCACTTATCGCTACTGATAAGCTCTTATCTGACCTGAGCGCTCTTCTGACGAAAATAGATCCCAGGGAGATCGGCTATATTGCAATGATTACAGGACCCAGCCGCACGGCCGATATTGAGCGGGTGCTCACAATCGGCGTCCATGGACCTGAACGGCTTATTATTATCTTTGTCGATGAGCTTGGGGGCATTAACTGATGAAAAAAGAATTCAGGGAATCAATAAACAGGGCATTGGAAAATGCGAATATCGGAAGGGCTCTCGGCAAGTTTTCGGAAGCTTACAGGACAAGTCGCCTCAAGGCCTACGAAGGAATCGATTTTGAGGCCCTGAGGACACGAATAGCGGAGCTGAAGTCCTATGCGGCCTCTCATCTGGACATCCTCTCCGAACTATTCGCGAAAAATGCAGAGGCTAAGGGCGCCAAGGTATTTCGGACTAATAGCCCGGATAAGGTCAAGGAATACATTCTTAAGGTTGCCAAGGAGCATGCGGTTAAGAACGTAGTCAAGTCAAAGTCGATGGCAACCGAAGAGATCCACTTGAACCCCTTTCTCGAGAAGAATGGCATTTCGGTAAAAGAGACAGATCTGGGGGAATGGATAATCCAACTGGCGGGTCAGACCCCGTCGCATATGGTTCTGCCGGCAATTCATATGACCAAGGAAGAGGTTGCTGAACTTTTCAGCAAGGAGGTAGACGAACGGTTGAGTTCGGATATACCGAAGCTCGTTAAGGTTGCGCGAAAGGAACTCAGGAATAAATTCCTCAATGCCGATATGGGGATATCCGGCGCTAACATAGCCGTGGCCGCAACAGGCAGCATCGTCATCATGACCAACGAGGGCAACGCCAGGCTTGTCACAACTCTTCCGAAAATACACGTGGCAGTAGTAGGTATCGAAAAACTGGTCGCCAACTTCGAAGATATCGTCCCTATTCTGACCGCCCTTCCCAAAAGTGCGACTGGGCAGCTTCTGACAAGCTATGCGTCGATCATCACCGGACCGACGCCAAACACTGACGGATCGATGAAGGATCTCCATATCATACTAATGGACAACCGCAGGACCGAGATGGCAAGTGACCCCAAGTTCAAGCAGGCGCTGCAATGCATCCGCTGCGCTTCATGCCTTAATGTCTGCCCGGTCTTCAGGCTGGTCGGTGGTCATGTCTTCGGTAAGGTATATACAGGCGGCATTGGCACCATCCTCACCGCATGGTTCGACGAGCTGAAGCAGTCCGAGGATATCCAGGGGCTCTGCATCCAGTGCGGCAACTGCAAGCAGGTCTGCCCCGGCAAGATCGACATTCCGGAGCTTATTCTTGAGATTAGGCGTCGTCTGGTTGTAGATCAGGGACAGTCGCTTGTCCAAAAGGCTATCTTTTCCGTGGTCAATAACCGCCGTCTCTTCCATTCAATGCTTCGAACCGCATCCCTCACGCAGAAGCCTTTTGCGAAGGGGGGTTTTATCCGTCATCTGCCGATGTTCCTGTCCGAGATGACGGAGTTCCGAAGTCTCCCGGCCATAGCGGACGTGCCTTTCAGGGACAAGTTCCGAGAGATAAGGCAGCCCAGGCTGCAGGAGAAGGCTGCTTTTTATGCCGGGTGTCTCATCGATTTCGCATATCCCGAGACGGGCGAGGCGCTTGTGAGAATATTGAACAAGGCTGGGATAGAAGTCGTGTTCCCCGATGAGCAGACCTGCTGTGGCGCACCGGCGCGTTATAACGGGGCCTATGAAGTTGCATCACAGAATGCCATCGACAATATCAAGGCTCTAATGAAGGAAGACGCTAAATATGTCATCTCGGCTTGCCCGACCTGTACCGTCGCACTAAAGCATGAATTCATAAATACCTTTGAAAGTCTGGGTAAGAACGACTGGCTCGGTAAGGCCAGGGAACTATCCGCAAAGACTATGGATTTTTCGACTCTCGTAAAAAAAATGGTCGATGAAGGCCGATTGACCTTCAAAGAGGGGCAGCAACTCGGGAAGTTCACTTATCATGATTCTTGCCACCTAAAGAGGACCATGAATGTTTATAACGAGCCTCGAGAGCTGCTGAAGAAGGCAGGATATGAACTGGCCGAAATGTTCGAGTCCGACATGTGCTGCGGCATGGGAGGATCCTACTCGCTGAAACTACCTGAGATTTCAGCTCCGATCCTTCAGCGCAAGCTGGCCAATATCATGGATGCCAAGGCGCCCATTGTTGCCATGGACTGCCCCGGCTGCGTCATGCAGATAAGGGGTGGCTTCGATAAGGAGAACAAGGACATCAGAGTACTGCATACGGCAGAATTACTGGAACAGCAACTCAAATAAGTTATCAGGGAGGTAATTGCATGGATTTAAAGACGCTTAGGACGACTGCCCGGGAACGAATGAAAGGGTACTGTCGTGTATGCCCCGCCTGTAATGGAGTGGTCTGTGCGGGCGAGGTGCCCGGGATGGGCGGCGCAGGCACAGGGACTTCGTTTAGGGAAAACCTGAATGCACTGGCAAGACGTCCGCTTAACATGAGGACCATCCATGATGTGAAGCAGCCCGATACATCTTTCACGCTGTGGGGAGACAAGCTGACCATGCCGATTCTAGGCGCCCCGATGACGGGAGTCTCGTACAATATGGGCGGGCAGATGTCTGAAAGCGAATTTGCGGAAATACTGATAGATGGATCTCTGCTTGCAGGTACAATCGGGATGGTCGGCGACGGAGCAGACCCGGAGATGTACAACGGAGGGATAGCAGCCATCGCCAGTCATATGGGCAGGGGCGTGCCATTTATCAAGCCGAGGCAGCAGGACGAGATCATAAGGCGCATACATCAGGCCGAAGAGGCCGAAGCCATGGCAGTTGGAATAGATATAGACGGGGCCGGACTGGTGACAATGGCATTGAAGGGTCAGCCCGTAGGACCGAAGACCCTTAAAGAACTCTCTGATGTTATCAAGGCAACCAAGCTTCCATTCATTCTGAAAGGTATTATGACGCCCGGCGAGGCTGAACTGGCGGTCGATGCAGGCGCTGCCGCGATTGTAGTGTCGAACCATGGCGGAAGGGTGCTGGATTTTACTGCCGGCGTTGCCGATGTCCTGTCAGAAATTGCCGACCGCGTCAAAGGCAAGCTTATTGTCTTCGCTGATGGAGGAGTGCGTTCGGGCACCGATGTATTGAAGTTGCTTGCACTTGGAGCGGATGCGGTGCTGGTGGGAAGGCCGCTCGCAATCGGGGCCTTCGGCGGAGCGAGCGAAGGGGTATCGTTCCTGTTGAAGAAGATGCTGAATGAGCTCGTACAGGCGATGCTGCTTACCGGCACTGCCGACATCAAGAATGTGGGCAGTGATATAATTTATAGAGCATGAGAACAAGATGTTGCGCCGCTGACAGGCTGGAATAAGCTTTTGTTACTTGATCCGCTTTGAAATTGCTTTGAACTGCTCTGTGCCTGCGACTTTGAGAATCTGGAATAGTACCGTTTCGGTGCAGGTGACGACCGCGCCAGTATCACGCATGAGCGCGATGCCGGTTTCCCAGTTCTGTTTGGAGCGTGAACACACCGCATCATTAACAAGATGGACATTCAGGCCTTGATGAAGCAGATCCAGGCATGTCTGGAGCACGCAGACGTGTGTCTCCATGCCGGTAAGAATGACGTTCTTACGTCTTAGCTTGCTGGTCTCACCGATAAAATTCGGCTCTCCACAGCAGCTGAAGCTCGATTTCTCGATAGGCTGATAAAGGGGGAGGGCATTTTTTATCTTCTCTACGGTTGGGCCTAATCCTCTGGGATATTGTTCAGTTAGCAGGATGGGCATCTTATACAACTTAGCCAGTTCGATCAGGTGAAGGCAGTTATCGACAACCTGTTCTTTCACCGTCATGGCGTTAACAAGCCTCTCCTGGATATCGACGATAACAAGAACAGAATCATCTTGGGAGAGAATGAACTTGTCCATGAGCGCGCCTCCCGAATTATTTACCGCAGCATTTTTTGTATTTCTTGCCGCTACCGCACAGACAAGGGTCGTTGCGACCTGTTTTTGGTGTTGACCTGATAAACTGCTTGATTGGAGCGATCTTGCCGCTTACAAAATACCAGGTTCCATCTTCCTTCTTGAATGAAGACAATTCATGGTGCTCTTTTTCAACACCATTTTCGGAATATGACGCTATGAACTCGACCTGGCCTTCGACATCTTCGGCTCCGCCTCCCGCGGTCTGCAGGATATCGATCTTATGCCACTGCGTGTTTTCAGCCCAGGCACGGGTGCTTTTCTCATCGTAATCCGACCTGGACTCGGGATGCAAGGATGTGAGAATGTAGTCCAGCTCATTTTTGACGTACGCACTGTAGCGTGAACGCATGAGCTGTTCTGCTGTAGCCGCTTTCCGCTCGCCCGTTATGATAGGACGACAGCATTCTTCATATGTAATATTCGAACCGCACGGACAATTGGTCATTTAAATGACTCCTCGCTTAAAGGTTACGAAATTATAACATAGGACACGAGCGACCCGGCGTATTTTAGAGGAATATAATTTGGAAGTATTGATGTACTAACAATCAGAATAGGAGGAATGCCCAGAACTTCGGTGCATTCCTCCCACTCTGATTTGAGAGAGCTGTCATGAAGCTGTAAGGCAAATAAAAAGTGGTGCTTGCTTCCTCTTTCTTCTCAGCGGTTTGCAACTTCTTGAGACATTCGACATCAGACTTTTTGCGTCTTACATCTTACGTCCTGCGAACTTTACAACCTTGCGCTGAGTTTCCTGAGGAGCAAGTCCACCACTTGGTGAGTGCTCTTCTTACTTAACTTATACCCCCATTTTGGACGATTGTCAAGTTAAATTTTTCGGCTCTGTTCGTGTCGCATCCCACGTTGCATCCACGTTGCGAAGAACTAGGATTATATGTTCAGATAACCGTTAATAATCAATTGGAAGGCACTTCATAGAATTTTTGTACATGTATGGTCCAGAAGGTTCTTACCGATGCCGGCCAGGTTGATGGTGTCATCTAGCTTTTGAAATATCCGCTAATTAGCAGGTGGCGGTCGCTGATTTCTTTTACTTCGAGATATTCGAGGCTTATTTTCATAAGCTGTGTTTTAATCTCATAGACATCGAATGCGGCGATCAGAGAGTTATAAAAATCCTTTTTCAGTATTTCTGGTTCATTACCTGAATAGGTCTCAACGAGCCTGCGCGCTTCTTGGGATGATTCCGGCCTTTTGAGGTCAACGATAAAAATAGGTGCACCGGGTACGGCATATTGTTTCACAGTCTGCCAGAGAACGAAAGGATCCGTCAGATGATGAAGAAGGCTGTTGCTGATGATGATATCGTATTTCGCCAAGGGCGGTGAAGCATACGGGAGAAGGCCATGTATTAGCTCTACGCGGTGTTTTATATCAGGGGCTTCATTCAGGAGCTTTCTTCCGTATCGTAGCATCGCCTCGGCACCGTCTATCCCGTGAACTATGCAATCCGGATGCGCCCGGGCGAAACGGAAGGCAATATCTCCCGGACCGCAACCGAGATCGAGCACATATCCCTTAAAGATGCCGGTACCAAACGTTTCTCTAAAGAGCGTAATGACTCTGTTGTGCGGCTCTGAGAAATCGGCCTTGGCATAAGCAGCGGCCTGTTCGTCATCAGTCATAAGCTCAGGTTCAGGTATGCGGTTCATATTATTTTTCCCCGATGTTCTGGCATAAATAATTCTACCATGCCGCCGTTAGAGCTGCCAGCGTGGACACCTGTCAGAGCCTGAACAGTTTTTGCTTGATGGCGCAAAGCGGCTGTAGCCAATAAAGGGTGCGGTGAAAGCGCGATACGGTTATCAGGGAGCGCCGTAAAAACCCTGTCATTCATGGCGGGGATATCACAACAGTAGGTGCTTTAAGCGAGGCGTGCCGTGATCAGACCGCTCGTTGAAACAGGAAATAAGGTCTCGGCTCGTTGCATAAGGCGTTCTGCCCTTGGGAGTGCCGGAAACTGAGAATCTTCAGCATTTATGCCGGAGAGAATGTCAATTGTTTTCGATCACACTTAGGATTAGCGTGAGGGCTTGATCAATGGATGACTCGCCAGTATCGATAGTGATTTCGGGGTTCAAGGGCTCTTCATACGGAGTAGTCATTCCTGGAACTGGCCAGCCTTCTTTCCCTTTTTGGTAAATGGCCTTCGGAGCACTGCGCGTATTCATCCTGGTCTCTTCCCGCCTGCGGCAAGTTTCTATAGGGCACTTTAAATATGCTTCTGCATAGCGCTGGATAAGTTTCCTTGCCAGATCGCGCCATCGTCTGAGGTTGCCCGTGGCATCTATGATGACATCATGGCCAAGACCGGAAAGTACCTTGGCGGTATACACTATTGAGCGATATACCATATCCCGTTCGGACTCCGAATAGGTTGGCCGTGGGGTAACGACTTCTCTCAGGTCGTCCATTCTTAATATTACAAAACTCGGCCGCGCCTCATGAATAGCATCCGCAATAGTGCTCTTGCCGCTTCCCGGAAGGCCGGTTATCCATAATACAAAACCAGTCATACATACAGAATATCAAGAATTGGTGAGGTTTTATGCGCAGCCGCAAAGTTTATACAGGTCCTCATCGTTTTTTGCTGAATAAGTGATACCTTTTTTCTGCACTCATTGCTGCACGAGTGCGTATTGTAAAGCCGCTGCATTTAGGAGATCGAGCGGGAATCCCCGGGTATTTTAATCCCGAGATGATAGGACTATCTGTTAAGGCTTGTTCCAATACGCTAGTTGATTAATAAGCCTTGAAGTAGTACACTATATGCATGAGTCATTTGGTGCATGCAAGGACATCTGTTTACAACGTCAACTATCATATGGTTTGGTCAGTAAAATACAGGCGGCATATTCTGGTTGGCAAGGTGGAGGCGAGGCTGAAGGAGTTAATTTTTGATATTGCACAGGACAAAGGGTTTGACGTAAAGAGTCTTGAAACAATGCCTGATCATGTTCATGTGTTTGTTTCTGCCCATCCAAAGTATTCGCCTTCATACATCTATAAAATGCTGAAGGGTATCTCAGGCAGAAGGCTTTTCATGGAATTCCCGGAGATAGCAAAACGCTTGTGGAAAGGGCAGTTATGGAACCCGTCAACATATGTTGAGACAATAGGGCATATCTCTGAGGAAACAATCACGAAGTATATAGAGGACCAGAAAAAAGGATGAGCAGACCGCTATATCTGACGCATCAGGTGCGAGTTCAGCCATCAAAAGCAGCCATAGATCTGCTGTGGCAGGCTTCATACATCTGCAAGGATGTCTGGAACATTCTGAACGATGAAAAGCAGCGCAATGGTCTGGGCTACTATGACCTCAAAAAGATGCTGCCTGAACTCAAAAAAGACTGTCCACGGCTCAAAGAGCCCTGCTCTCAGACCTTGCAGGAAGTGGTCAAGTCGCTGACCGGCGCATGGAAGATGTACTTTACAAAGAAAAGGCAGGGTGATGCGGAAGTCCGGCCGCCCCACTTCCGATCGTACAAGTACTTCTTCACGCAGAAGTATCCCCAGCAGGGTATTTCTTTTGAGATCTTCGGGAACACCCTGCGACTTGCGCATGGCAAGAACAAGGCTGAGTGGATCGAGATCGAACTTCCGAGGCTTGATTACGCGTCGGAGACTATCAAGACGGTCACTATTGCCTACGACAAGGTGTCTAAATCTTGGAGCGCGAGCTTCACTCATGGGGTAAATTGTGCAGATGCGGAGACTGTCAGCAGGGAGATAGCGGGACGGGTGCCGGCATTGTCTCCGGAATCCTTCTGCCCTCTTCCAATTGCGTACAATCCGTTTACAAGGGAGCCCGTCCACTTGCTGTATTTCGACCCGGGCTGTAAAACTGCGCTGACTGGCATCAAAACAGATGGAACAATTTGCGAATATGACATCAACCCGCTGCGGCAGTTGAACCTCAACCACTATATTTTAATTGACCAGCTTAAATCGCGGCGCGATAAGAAGAAGCGCGGATCAAAACAGTGGCGCCGACTGAACTCGAAAATACGGAACATCTACTGTCGGATTTCGGGGCAAAGCAAGCACTATCTGCACCGGATGACAAACCAAATACTTGCCGATCATCCGGATGTAATAGGATTTTACGTTGGAGACTGGGGGAAAAGCCAGACGCTTGCAGACACCGGCTACAAATTCATCGACAAGCGCATCAACCGGCAGGTCCAGAACAACAACCCCATTATGACACTCGTTGGATACCTCTCTTACAAAGCTGCAATGTGCTGTAAGGAGGTCAGGAAATTCAACGAGCGGGACACCACAAGGACCTGTTCTTGCTGCGGACACGTTATAGCAGAGGGCTTATCGCCCTCAGTGCGAACCTTCACCTGTCCCATGTGTGGTTTTACCATATCGCGGGACATTAACTCTACGCTTAATTTTCTGAACATCTACCAGTTTGCTGTGTGGTACAGCCTGAGAGCACTTCAATGCCTCAGTATTGCCCGACTCCTGTTGAATCCTTCGTCGGGCAAAAACCGAAGGGTGTCCTTACGAACCTGTGTCCTGAACTACCAGGATGCTCGTAGTCTCTGACTGCGAGAGGATATCACTAATGACAGCAGTGCACGGTCATCAAGTTGCACTTGCAATGTGTTACAATAACTTACGCAGAGCCTTACCTGGGGGGGAGGCAAAAGTGACCTTAGGAATCATGTATCACAATCATATCCATGGAATAATCTATAATTTCTACTCTAACGTGGCTTAGCGATTTAGAGGGGAGCAAAGGGATTTCAGCGCTATTTTTGAGGGGGAGATGCGCATGACGGATGAAAGGAGGCGATACGCGCGTGTGTCTATTGAGCTTGATGTTGAGGTATCGGTGCAGATCAACAAAAAGCACCATGGGCACATAACTTGCACTAATCGCTAGTTGCGTTTACAGTTGGCCTTCCGGTTAAGCGCCTTAGCCGATGCTACGCAGCCTCCTCTCCTTCGTGATTATCATAGACTAATTCGTTATACAGGGCAAGACCGTCGATAAGAGTCTGTAGCGGCGTTCTGCCCTGACAGTACCGGCCCTGATTGGTCCGCTCGGTGTTGTACCACACCATAAACGCGTCCAGGTCAGCCTGGATCTCTTCGATGGTACGATAGAGTTTCTTTCTAAACGCCACTTTGTAAAACTCATCCTGAACGGTCTGATTCAGTTTCTCCACACATCCGTTAGTCTGGGGATGCCTGACCTTTATCCTCGTGTGTTCAATATCATTCAGATGAAGGAACAGTTCGTAAGGATGGCTTTCTGGACGACCGCAATACTCTGCTCCATTATCGCTGAGGAGTCGGAGTATCTTAATTCCGTACTCATCGAAAAATGGCAACACCTTGTCATTTAAAAAGTCTGCTGCGGTCAAGGACGTTTTCTCAAGATAGATTTTGGCAAATCCGACATTGCTGTGAGTGTCGATGCCTGTTTGCTGGTAGATCTTCCCTACACCCTTGATATAGCCGATATAACAGGTGTCTTGTGCAAAGAGAAAACCAGGGTGGTGGCTCTCCACTTCCCCGCACATCTCCCTCTGTTCCTTGGCTGTTTCAAGAGCTTGAACCTGAGACTCTGTCAATATATTCGCATTGTCAGCTGCCCACTGCTCCAGCCTTTTCAACCTCAAGCCCTTAATATGAAGCTTGTGCCTGAGCCAAATGCTCCGAACTCCGCCAGCACTGAGTACGACACCTATCTTCTTCAACTCATTAGCTGTGCGTGTCTGTCCGTGTGTAGGAAACTCCAGGGAGTAATCCAGCAGCCTTTGCTCAATCTCAGGCGCCACTCTATTGCCGATCCGCGGTGCTTTCCGCGATTTCTCCAGGAGCCCTTCCAGGCCATCTTCTTCTATTGCCTGCTTGATGTCGTAATAGTGTTGGCGACTCACACCAAGTTTCCGGCATGCATCGCTGATGTTTCCAAGGGTTTGGCCAAGCTCTAGGATATTGAGCTTGCGAGTAATGATATACTGTCTTTGAGTCATGGTTCTTCCTCCTATGGTTAAGTTTTGTTTGGTGACTTATCTTAACCGGAAGGCCATGACTCTTTCACTTCTATGAGTCTTTACTTGTAAACGCTTTTCTCAACTAGTGCACATAACTGATATCAGCGAAGCAGGGATTTTCGTAGAAACCAGCAATCACGTCGAGGTGGGCGATTTTATTGTAGTCAGATTTGCAGACCAAAAAATTATGTTTAGTGCAACGGTGCGTCGGATAACAGAAAATGGTTTTGGCGCCGAATTCGGAAGTCTGAATGACGCACACCGCGAGGCAATTTTAAGCTTTATCCCAAAGCCCGAACAGATAAAGGTGTCGTCAGTAGTGCAAATGCCAACTGTGATGATTCTTTGCGACAACGGATCGCATGCAATTCTGGCGAATATGTTAAAAGAAGCGGGCTTTTCGGTTTTAGAAGTGATGAGCATAAATAAGGTAATTTCTTCAATGGAGCGCTTTGATGTTGCAGGAGTGGTCAGTGATTATATTTTTGACGGGGAAGACACGTCATCGATTCTCAATAAAATAAAAAAACAGAAGAATGATCAAAAGTTTCCAGTAATTATATATTCAGGCAGATATGATGTCCCATATAAGAAGTTTGAGGAACTCGGCATACAATGTTTTTCTAAGAGCATTACCAGCCCGAGGAATCTCGTCAGCCATATCAAAAAGAGTATCTCCGAAGACAAACAATAGCATCAACGTGGTGGTTGTCAGCCTCGAACCCCTGCAACATTTCACAGGGCCCACAAGCGACAACGCTTTTGAGTGCGGTAGGCGATGAGAGGACTAACGACAGTATCAACAAAGACTTTCCGAAGCATAAGCTCAGCAAAATTCAGCTTATGCGCATCATTGAAGCGAGGCTATTAGTTGGACCTGCCAAGCAGCTTTATGAAAGTCATGAGAATCTGCTGATCGAAATGACCTTTTTCATCAGCAAGCACCTTGACGGCATCAAAAGGCATCACAGCAGACTTATTGGGTCTGGGAGACGTTAGATTATCGAAACAGTCGGCAATAGACATTATCCTACCGAAGATCCCTATCTGTCTATCAGATATCCCATTGGGGTATCCGGTGCCATTTACCCGCTCGTGGTGCTGCGATACAGCTGCGATTGAGGGTGACGGGATTTTCCACGCCGATTCAAGTATCTTTACCCCCTCTAAAACGTGTCTCTTATATACTTTGTATTCGGCTTCGGTTAAAAGACCTATCTTACCCAATATCTCCTTAGGCACTTCTCGTTTTCCAATATCGTGCAGAAATGCTCCTATCCCAAGATATTGAAGCGTTTCTCTATTGAGTCCGAGAGTTTTGCCGAGAGATAACGAAAGAACTGCCACATTGACCGAATGCACATAATTCTGAAAATCGTGGCGTTTGATTGTCAGAAGCTCGGACAGTACCTCATCACGCATCAGTATGCACTCCACCATATCATTAGCCGTTTCGGTTACGGCTTTAATTTTTTCGTCATCGAGAGCTCCGTCAAAAACATCTTTCATGACAATCTTCGACTTCTCCTGAAGTACTACCATGCCCACAGAACTGGAGGGAGCATGGTTTTCCATGACTTTTGACAAATAACCAGTGTATTTCAGGAGTTCCGTGGATTCAATACATAGATGCCCGGAGTTCTGCGTCAGGTCGCCTCTAATTACGCCGGGAGACATGAGACTGCCGGAGCAAACTGTTATCAGCGACTGATCTTGCAGAGAATAAACGTTAAAAGGGACTCGACTACCAGGGATGAGACATTCATTGGCAATGGGCGTGTAAGCAGCGTTGTTGCTGGCATAATCTTGAAAGCGCTGTCGCGCTTCATCTTCCGTATCGGTGATGCTTTTTACGGTTTCCGTAGTTTTAGTAGTGTGAGGATGTGGTTGTGGATCCCTGGTCAGCGCGGCTTCACGCTGGCGCGGTTTATCATCGGGGTCAGTAACTGTAAATGCTTTAATTGACAATTATTTCTCCATAAGGTTCATGTACGCTGTTCCCCCTGCTTTAGCGCAAACCCGAATTAGGTTAGGCGTCTAAAGCATCCATTTAGGGAGACATCGGATACCGATACCCAAGAATGCATATTTCATCTAATAATAAACTATTTTGTTGCAGATTATACAACTATTTTGATATTGTCAGTTTCAGCCATATTTGCCTGAATTCCCTGCTCCCAGATGGCACTTGTGGCAGGGAATTCCCTGCCGGCTCCGGGCTTGCTTCACAGTACTAGGTGTCGGGCAACCTTGATACAGAGCGGATCATCTGTGAAGCACAGACTCGGGGCAACCGGATCCAGGATAACAGTCAACAGCGTGGGTGCTGTGACAGTAGGTTAATCGGGCATCGCCGAAATCTTGCGCATAGTTTGACTAAAAAAGGGCTGGAAGGGTAATATTTTCTATGCAGCACGCGGACTTCGTACCCCTCCATCTGCACACGGAATACAGCCTCCTGGACGGTGCAATCAAGATCGAAGAGCTTATAGATCAGGCAGTCCTCTATAAGATGCCTGCGGTTGCGATTACTGATCATGGGAACCTGTTCGGTGCGGTTAAATTTTACTCGAAAGCGCGCAAGAAGGGCGTCAAGCCGATAATCGGTTGTGAAGTCTATGTAGCGCCCCATAGCCGTCTCGATCGGGTGAAGTCTAATATCGACAACCTCTCCGAAGAGGCCGCCTTTCACCTCATCCTGCTTGCACGAGATATCGAAGGTTACAGAAATCTCACCGCTATGGTTGCCAAGGCATATCTCGAAGGCTTTTATTACAAGCCGCGCATAGACAAGGACCTTCTGGAGCAATACAGCGGCGGGCTAATCGGTCTTTCGGCATGTTTGAAGGGGGAGGTCCCATACTATCTTCAGAGCGGCAACATAACCAAGGCACGGGAAGTTGCCCTCCACTATAAGCATCTATTCGGCCCTGATAATTTTTATCTCGAAATTCAAACGAACGGAATGCCGGAGCAGGAAGAAGTCAACCGAAAGCTCATCGACCTGGGGGCCGAGCTGCATATCCCTCTTGTTGCAACAAACGACTGCCACTACCTGAGAAAAGATGACGCGCGCGCGCATGATATACTCCTCTGCATCCAGACAGGAAAGACGTTCAAGGACGAAAAGAGGATGCGTTTCTCGACGGACGAGCTTTACTTCAAGTCCCCTGATGAGATGAAAAGTGCTTTTGCAAACGTGCCGGAAGCTGTTCAAAATACGATCACTATAGCGGAAAGGTGCAACGTTGAGTTTGAGCTCGGAAAGTTCCTCCTGCCTCGTTATGCACCTCCCGATGGACTGCGACCCTCAGTCTATCTCGAAAAGCTGGCCCTGGAAGGGCTGAAAGAAAAGTTCAGTGACACCCCGGCCCAGGAGTACCTCGACCGGCTTGCCTTTGAGCTCGAGGTCATAAAGAAAATGGGCTTTGCGTCCTATTTTCTTATTGTCTGGGACTTCATCAATTATGCCAAGAGTAAAGGGATACCTGTCGGCCCGGGGAGAGGCTCGGCCGCGGGGAGCCTTGTGGCATATTGCCTGCAGATAACCGAACTCGATCCTATCAAATATAACCTGCTCTTCGAGAGGTTCCTTAATCCCGACCGCATAAGCATGCCCGATATTGATGTCGATTTTTGCAAAGACCGGCGCCAGGAAGTCATTAATTATGTCTCCGAGAAGTACGGACAGGACAATGTGGCCCAGATCATCACCTTCGGGACCATGGCCTCCAAGGCAGCGGTGAGGGACGTAGGCCGAGTGCTTGATATCCCATACGCCGAAGTCGACAAGATATCAAAGCTCATCCCGACAGGCCCGGATGTCAAAAACCTCGATGACGCCATGAAGATGGAGCCCAGGCTTAAGGAGATATACAATACAAACCCGCAGATGAAGGAGATGATCGATATCGCCAAGAGGCTCGAAGGCCTTTCGCGCCACGCCTCTACCCATGCGGCAGGAGTTGTCATAGCACCGGAGCCGCTCACATATTTCACCGCGCTCTACAAGAACCCTTCTGAAGAGGTGGTCACTACCCAGCTCGACATGAAGTCTATAGAGAGCATGGGACTCCTGAAGTTCGACTTCCTTGGTCTGAAGACTCTTACAATCATGGACAAGACGGTTCAATTCATAAAGAAGCAGGGCGGGGATATAGATCTCTCCACGATTCCTGTAGATGACGAAGAAACATACAAATACCTGATATCTGGGGAGACGACCGGCATCTTCCAGCTCGAAAGTGCGGGCATGAGAGATATCCTGGCGCGGATGCAGCCTAGCCGTTTTGAGGACCTTATCGCACTGGTTGCGCTATATAGGCCGGGTCCTATGGGCTGGATCGACGACTTCATCAAGAACAAGAAAGGCGAAGCTGAGGTGACCTATGAGCTGCCACAACTGAAAGAGGTGCTAGAGGAGACGTACGGCATAATCCTTTACCAGGAACAGGTCATGATGATAGCCAATAAGATCGCCAGTTTCTCTATGGGGCAGGCCGATTTGCTGAGGCGCGCGATGGGCAAGAAGAAACCCGAGGAGATGGCAAAGCAGAAGGAGGCCTTCATCAACGGGGCTGTTAAGAACGGCATCGCCGAAAAGCTGGCCAAAGAGTTATTCGAAAAGATGGAGCCCTTTGCCCAGTATGGTTTTAACAAGTCTCACTCGGCGGCTTATGCCTATGTCGCATATCAGACAGCCTATCTCAAGGTCCACTATCCAGTTGAATTCATGACGGCCAATTTTAGCGCGGACATGGGAGACACCGACAGGATCGTCAAGCTCATCAATGAATGCCGCGGAATGGACATAGCCATTTTACCACCCGACATCAACGCAAGCGACCGTGAATTCAAGATAGACGGAAGTTCCGTGCGGTTCGGGCTCGAGGCCGTTAAGGGTGTCGGTGGCGCAGCCCTCGAAGTGATACTCGCAGAACGCGAAAAGGGAGCATTCGGAACATTCGAGGATTTCCTGAAGCGGATCGACAACAAGAAGGTAAACAAGAAGGTGATCGAAAGCCTCATCAAGGCAGGCGCCTTCGATTCACTATACAGGTCGCAGTTAGCAACAAGCGATGAACCTTGCCGCTCGCTCAATTCCGGACATATCAGGGCTATGGCGATGGAGGCCGCTGCGTCGCAGGGGAAACCGGCCAGTAAGGGGCCGAGCCTGTTTGGCGATATGGCGCCCGTCACTGAGAACGCTCAGGCGTGGGATGAGCATACGCTGCTGGGAAATGAAAAAGAAGCCCTCGGCTTTTACATTTCCGGCCACCCGATGGCGAGATACCGCAGGACCCTCGCAAAGATGAATGTGATACCGATAGCCGCAATAGCCGAAATCCAGGATCAGCCTTCCGGGGAGTCGGTCAATGGAAAGGGTTATGCCGATGACAGGACCGACATCAATATCGCCGGAATAATAGGCGACATTAAGACACGGGCAAAGGAAAAGAGCATTACCGCCTACCTGCTCATGGAAGACGAGACCGGCAGCGCCGAAGCGCTTGCATTTTCGGATCTTTACCGGAAAAACGCTGAAATACTGAAAAAAGGCGCTATCATTCTTATCAAAGGGCAGCTTACGAGGGCCGACAAGGGGGCCAAGATTATTGTGCGCGAGGTTCGGGACATTTCCGGTATGGAGATTGCCGTCAAATATGAGGTATCATTAAGGGGCGACAGAGTCGATTCCATTGATAAGCTTAGGAGCATAAGGGGATTGCTTGCCCCGCCAGCCAACGGGAAGGAAAATGGCTCGGTGCAGCTTAAGCTCAGGATGAAGGATTTCAGCATTGTCATCGTTACCCAGTTGCAGCCTTGCGGCAATTTTGCCTCTGAGGTCGAAAGAATCACTGGCGAGCGGGTCATGGTCTATTAGGAGATAATGACAGGAGAATTCAATGGCGTATTATCTTGATTTTGAGAAACCGCTCGGAGAGCTTGAGACAAAGATCGAAGAACTGAAGACACTATCCGACGGTCGGGAGCTTGACATAACGTCTGAGATAAAGAAGCTGGAAAAAAAGGCGAAGGACTTGAGGACCGAGATATTCTCGAACATCACTCCGTGGCAGAGGACGCTGGTCGCGCGCCATCCGGAGCGGCCCTACACCCTTGATTACATTGGCATGATGGTCGAGGACTTTGTCGAACTCCACGGTGACAGAAGATTTGGCGATGATCCGGCAATAATTGGAGGTGTCGGCAGGATTGGCGGCATCTCGATGGTCATCATCGGTCACCAGAAGGGCAGGAGTACAAAGGACCGCATCTACCGTAATTTCGGCCAGTCCAATCCTGAAGGTTATCGGAAGGCGCTTCGTCTGATGAAGCTTGCGGAGAGGTTCAAGCTTCCGGTTGTCACGCTGATCGATACTCCGGGTGCCTATCCCGGCGTTGGGGCTGAAGAGAGGGGACAGGCCGAGGCGATAGCAACGAACCTTATGGAGATGGCCAGGCTCAAAACCCCGATCATAGCCATTGTCATCGGAGAAGGTGGCAGCGGCGGAGCCCTTGGACTGAGCGTTGCCGATAAGCTTGTCATGCTCGAAAATGCAGTCTATTCGGTCATTTCGCCTGAAGGCTGTGCGGCAATACTCTGGAGAAGGGGCTCCAACGAGATGAGCCCGGCAGACTTTTCGAAGGCCGCCGACGTATTGAAGATGACAGCGACTGATCTTAAAGGCTTCAAGATCATCGACGACATCATCCCAGAACCGCTGGGCGGCGCCCACCGCGATCCGGAAGCGGTGGCGAAGAAGATTTCCGAGTACATCCAAAAAAACCTGGAAACGCTGCAGGGAAAATCTACTACCAAACTTGTCGAAGACAGATACAAGAAGATCAAGAAGATCGGGAGCTTTACTCAGGCAGTACCAGTACCTTGACATTCTCTCCGGCATAAATTCTGCAAAGACCTGAAAACTAGGATTGGTAAGCTCAGTAAGTTTTCTCCCCGAATCCCCCAGAATTATCTATGGGAACAGTTGTCAAAGCCACCGGGTCAGCAAATGCGCAAACCACTCCCTGATCCGTGGCCATAGCGGTCTGTTCTTCCACTCGCTCCAATCAATCCGGTCGGATTCAGCAATGTCTGAGGCGTACATCTTCTCCATATCGGCAGCAAACTCGCGGTCTAGGATGACGGTATTGACTTCATCGTTGCGCAGAAGGCTCTGGAAATCCATATTCGTCGAACCGACGGTGGACCAGACGCCATCTATGACCGCAGTCTTTGCATGCAAGATGGCATTGTTGCGTTCGTACAACTTTACCCCCGCCCGCAAAAGATCAGAATAATAATATTGCCCGGCATATAATGCCAGTGGATGCCTGCTGACCTTGGGCAGGACGATTCGGACATCGACGCCGCGGTGCGCTGCATTCCTGAGGGCTGTTAATATCTGATTATCGGGTACGAAATAAGCGTTGGTCATATGGACTGCCTTCCCTGCAAACGTAACCGCTGAGACGTAAAGGACAAAAGTCAGCCTGTTCAGCTGTCCCTGGGTGCTGCCGACCACCTGCACCATGGCCGACCCCTCGGTCCTGAGATTTGGGAAATAATCATGATCCAATAGCTCCGGACCTTTTTGGCGCTTCCATGTTTCGATAAACAATTTTTGGAACTCAGCCACGGCCGGGCCCTCGATCCGAACGTCCGTATCACGCCAGGGCAGCCGGATTCCCCCTTCTGCTGACACAGCGGGCGGCCCGTTACAATAATTCGCGTTGATGTTGACGCCCCCTGTAACAGCTACCCTGCCGTCGACGATCAGCAGCTTGCGATGGTCCCGATGGAATAGCATCCATTTCCTATTATCGGCAAGGGGGTTCAACGGATTGTACTGTACCACTCGAATGCCACCGTCCCGCAAATGCTGAAAAAAAGAAGCGGGCGTCCTGAAACTTCCGGCGCTGTCATAAATAAGATTCACCTGGACCCCATCGGCCTGTTTTTGCAGCAACAGTTCTGCAAATCGCCGGCCTATGGCATCATCTTCCAAAGTAAAGGTTTCCATATTGATATGATCGCTGGCGTTCCGTATCGCTTCAAACATTGATGCATAGGTTGCGGCACCGTCGATAAGCAGTGCAACTTTGTTCCCGCTAATCAAGCGACTCCCGCTTATGGATTCCATTACTGCGATATGGCGCTGCAGTGTGTCGGCATATTCGCTTTTTTCAGTTAGCCTCTCCATAAGTACGCGACTCTCTTCCGGAGACAACAATCCCTCGGCGGAAGCGATTTGAGGCGGTTCTTCGGTGACAGGCACAGTGTCGATCATATCTGAAACACTCGGCAAGGTTGCGCACCCGCAAAGCCCCGCCAAGGGTATCGATAAAAAAAGCGCAAGGAGAAGGAAGGAGTATATCCTCCGATTAAAGACCATGTCTAAGTTTATAAGGGAAAGTTGAAAAGATATAGCAGGGACTTTGATTAATCGAATAGTGCGGCGACGAAATCGCGTGGGTCGAAGTCTCTCAGGTCCTCTACGCCTTCACCGATTCCGATCAGTTTGACCGGTATTCTCAATTCTTTATAAATCGCAAAGATAATCCCGCCTTTTGCAGTGCCGTCAAGTTTGGTGAGCGCGATGCCGGTAAGCCCGATAGCCTCATTGAAGGTTTTTGCCTGGCGCAGCGCGTTCTGGCCTGTAGTGGCGTCTATGACAAGTAGCTTGTCGTGGGGGGCGTCCGGCATCGCTTTCCTTATGACACGGTCGACCTTTTTCAGTTCATCCATGAGGTGACTTTTTGTGTGCAGCCTGCCGGCGGTGTCGATTATTACGACGTCGCTGTTCCTGCTTTTGGCGGCTTCCACTGCATCGAAAGCAACCGCAGCTGGATCCGATCCACTCTGGTGTTTGATGATGGAAGCTCCCGTTCGCTGAGCCCATATGTCAAGCTGTTCGATGGCGGCGGCCCTGAATGTGTCTCCTGCGGCAAGCAGCACTGAGCGGCCCTGGGAGCTGAATCGAGCGGATAGCTTACCGATGGTGGTTGTCTTACCGACGCCGTTCACTCCGATCATGAGGATTACATGTGGTTTTGCCGACAGGGTGAGCGGCTGCGGATTGCCGAGCATGGCGGACATCTCCTCCTGAAGGGCTGCCTTCAAGTTTGAGACATCTTTTATTATACCCGCGCGGACCTTGTCCTTGAGCATGTCGATAATCTGGCTCGAGGCCTCGGCGCCTACGTCTGCGGAAATTAGGATTTCTTCAATATCATCGAGGACTGTTTCATCGATCTTTCGGTTCAGCAGTACTGTTTCGACACGTTCGACAAGGCTCTTTTTGGTTTTGGCGAGGCCTGATTTCAGTTTATCGAGAAAACCCATGATTGCTGTCAGTTGCGGGCAGGGGCGGTCGTATCAGCGTTCGAGCGTGACCGCTAGCGATTTGCCACTCCTGAGGATTCTAAATTTAGCCGCCTCGAAATTCGGGATGATGTTGTTAAAGGAGTCTACAGCGGCTATTTCAGCCGGAACTTTGTCTCCGGCGGACATTTTCTGTTGGATCTTTATATCTAAGTGGTCGAATTCCCCCGGCTGTACCACGATGTCTCCGCAAAAAGATACGGAAGGCAATATCAGAAGCCGGGGAAAGACGGCCTGCATCAGGAAAGCAAATCTGCTTGTGGGTGTAACCATAAGCCTCCCGTATACGGAATGTAATGGCAGTTACATTGAATTCTCGAAAAGTATAGCATAAATCAGGCTTTCATAGGTATAACAAATTCGGGAGGAATGCCGCTTGCAGGCTGCGGCCGAAATTTTTGTCTGCCATCTATTTTCAACACAAAATCATGGATTTAAGCTGGGGGCATTCCTTGAAAAAGCTCTTACAATTCTGTTAGTATGAAAGATGTCTGAAGGCCCGCTGAAGGCGAGTTTGCTGCTCAGGGTAATGGCAAAGACGCTTGATTGTATAATCATTGCCGCAGCATTGAAGGCGATCCCTCGCGTAGGCTTCATGGCTGCGCTGGCATACTTGCTCATATGCGACGGGCTTTTTGACGGACGGAGTCTCGGAAAGAAGGTAATGCGCTTGAAGGTCGTTTCTTCTTCAACGGCCTCCGACGGAAGTTACCGAGACTCTATGATAAGGAATGCGCCATTTGCCCTGGGGCTGGCGTTATTCAACATACCATTTATTGGATGGGTGTTTCCCATTCTCATCCTTGCTTTCGAATTTCTGCTGGCCCTTGGCAACGACGAAGGGATTAGGCTAGGTGATGAGTTCGCTGGCACAAAGGTTGTTGAGGGCTGATCTTTTCGTTGTGAACGATAAGCTAATAATTAAGGGTTTGTATTTTTAGAGGAGGTTTCAGTGTTTTTCAATAAAATTTTGGGGATGTTCTCAAACGACCTTGCCATAGATCTGGGGACTGCTAATACTCTTGTGTATGTAAGGGGCAGGGGTATTATCTGCAGCGAACCGTCAGTTGTCGTAGTCCGCAGGGACAACAAAAGACCTATCGCCGTGGGACTTGAAGCAAAGGAAATGGTCGGCAAGACCCCTGCGAACATAGTTACAATCCGCCCGATGAAGGACGGCGTTATCGCCGATTTCGATGCGACCGAAGAGATGCTGAAATATTTCATCACCAAGGTTCATCACAGGAAAAGTTTTATATCGCCTCGCGTAATCATCGGGGTTCCTTCAGGCATCACGCAGGTTGAGCAGCGTGCGGTAAAAGATGCCGCCCATGCTTCAGGTGCTCGCGAGGTTTATCTGATTGAGGAACCGATGGCGGCGGCGTTGGGCGTTGGACTGCCCGTCGGAGAGCCGTCGGGGAACATGATAGTCGATATCGGCGGCGGAACGACCGACGTTGCAGTCATATCTCTTGACGGTATAGTATTCAGCAAGGCTGTCAGGGTCGGCGGTGACAAGATGGACGAGGCCATAATTGCATACATCAAACGCAAATATAATCTGATGATCGGCGACAGGACCGCTGAACAGATCAAGATCCAGTGCGGATCGGCATATCCGACCCAAAAGATCCCTCCCATGGAAGTCAAGGGAAGAGACCTTATTTCGGGAATCCCCAAGGCGATCAACGTGAGCGAGGAAGAAGTGAGAGAGGCTCTGCAGGAGAGCGTTGGCCTGATCCTTGATACGATAAAGGTTACGCTTGAAAATACACCTCCGGAACTTGGTGCCGATATCGTAGACCACGGTATTGTGCTTGCTGGAGGTGGGGCGCTACTCAAAGGTCTTGATATTCTCATCAGGGAGCATACCGGCGTGCCTGTAATCGTTCCTGACGATCCGCTTACAGCAGTTGTCAGGGGATGCGGTGCCATGCTCGACCGGCTTGAATTGTTAAAGAAAATTGCCATAGCCACCAGCTGATGCCGTTAATGTCGCGGACCAAAAAAAGACTGCTCATCGTCGTGGTCCTGGTGCTCGCTGTCTTTGTCCTGATTCCTATTTCCCAGAAGAAAGATGGTCTGCCGTCAGCGCTGAAGCCCCTCTCATATCCATACGATACTCTGAGCAACCTCATAGCTTCACTTTCAGAAGGAGTGAGCGGAGTCATGAATGCAGCCGAGGAGAATAAAAGGCTCAAGTCTGAAATGCAAACGACTTTGATAGAGAGACAGCGGTATGACGAGATTATCAAGGAGAACCAGAGGCTCCGCGAACTGCTCACTCTCAAGCAGCAGGTCCAGGGGGGCGGTACGGCAGCACAAGTAGTTGCAAAGGGTTATGACAAGTTCATAAATACGCTTGTAATAGATAAAGGGACGAATGAGGGTATAAGCAAGGACATGGCAGCTATCACCTCACTGGGGCTGGCCGGTAAAGTGTATGCCGTTAGGAATAACTATTCCAATATCATGCTGCTCACAGATCCGAACTTTTCGGTTGCTGTCAGACTCAAGGAGAGCCGCTATGAAGGGGTTCTGACAGGAACAGGGCAGCGTTACTGTGTCCTGAAATATGTGCCGTCGGAAAATCAGGTGAAGCAAGGTGAAATTGTTGTCACCTCTGGGCTTGATGGCATTTTTCCTCAGGGATTGCCGGTGGGAAGAGTAAGGAAGGTGATTACAGAGGGAATAGAATTCTTTCAATATGTAGAAGTGGTCCCCTTTCAGGCTCCGTCGAAGATCGAAGAGGTATTATTAGTCGGCCGTTCAGCCGAACTGAAAGGTGCCGCTGACGCAATAACTCCATCAACTGCCCCCGCCGAAAAGGTGAAATAAAGATGCCATTGGCCGTATGGATTATTGCAGCAATACTCGCACTTCTTCTTCAGTCCAAGCTTTCACTTTTCGAATGTCCGGTTAATCTTGCGGTGGCTGTCGTTTATGCGTTTGGCATTAACAGCGCTATGATGAAGCATTCGGCGGCAACCGGTTCAGCGGATGTTTCTGCCGAAATGAAGGCAACGTTTTTCGGGGCAGTAGTTGGGCTTATAGAAGACGGCATGACCGGATCTATTATCGGCCCGAACGTTCTGAGCAAGGGACTGGTGGGCTTTATCAGCAGCTTCGTATTTAGGGACATATTTTTCCTGTGGGAGTCTTCACTCGGAGGGATTGTGCTTTGTTTGTTGACAATGGTTGATGTCAGCATTGCTTTGGGGGTCCGACTGCTTTTCTCAAATATCGTGACCGGAGGACGGGCAGTCGTCGAACTGATAATAATACAGGCTATCATGAACATACCAATAGGTTTGCTGGTTAAGCCAGGACAAAAGGACACAGCATCCGAACAGATATGGTTTCGCAAAAGAAAATACAATTAAGCTTTTTCGTCGTCGCCGGCATCTTTACAATAATCTGCCTGCGTCTTTGGCAGCTGCAGGTCCTCGAAGGAGACAAATACCGCCAGTTGTCAGAGAACAACAGGCTCAGGATTCTAAGCACGCCGGCGCCGCGCGGTATCATATTCGACAGAAATGGTGTTCCCCTGGTCAAGAACGTTCCTTTGTACAGCGCCTATATCATGTATGATCCTGCCCAGAGCGTGGATGTCGGGGCACTTGCTACGTTGCTCGATGAAGATAAACAGGAGGTCGAATCCCAGCTGACCAGAAAGGACCACAGTCCACTTGTGCCGATCAGGCTCAAGCAGGGCTTGAGCTTTCAGGAGGTTGCCTGCATCGAAGCACGGCGTTCGGACTTCCCGGGTTTATTTATCCAGACTGATGTCGGCAGAGAATATCCTTTCGGGAAAGTGGGCGCGCATGTTATAGGATACCTGGGGAAAATGACCCCGGCACAGGCGAGCTCGGCTGAATTCAGCAGTCTCCCTCCAGATACCCCTGTCGGCCAGTGGGGGGTAGAGGCTCTTTATGATAAGGAACTCAGGGGTGTAGCTGGAGGAAGAGTCGTCGAAGTCGATGCCCTCGGAAGGGAGCACCGATTAATGCAGGATAAACCGGCTGTAAAGGGAAAGGATGTTGTACTGAGCATTGATATCGACATGCAGAAGGCCGTAGAAGACTCCTTTGGAGACAAGGCCGGGGCGCTCGTCGCGTTGAAAGTAGACACTGGCGAAGTGCTTGCACTCGAAAGTCTTCCATCCTTCGACCCCAATCTATTTACGCATGGGATATCCTCAGAGGATTGGAGAAACCTGATGGAGGACAAACACAAGCCGATGATGAACAGGGCGCTACAAAGCCAGTATCCGCCCGGGTCGACTTTTAAGATCGTAATGACCGTCGCGGGGCTTGAAGAGAAGGTCATAACTCCTGATACCAAGGTCAACTGCACAGGCGGAATCACTTACGGCAAGTGGACATTCGGCTGCTGGAAACATGGCGGCCACGGCAGCGTCGATCTGCATAAGGCCATACGGGAATCCTGCGACGTTTATTTTTATGAAGTCGGTAAAAGGCTCGGGATCGACCGGATACATAAATACGCGACCGGTCTGGGGCTTGGCAGTCCCACCGGGCTTGGACTGCAGACAGAACGTGCTGGACTGATCCCGAGCACCGAATGGAAGAGAGCCAATAGGGGGGGGCAGGACTGGTATCTCGGGGAAACCTTCAATGCCTCAATCGGGCAGGGATATGTCGCGGTGACGCCGATACAGCTTGCACTAATGACTGCTGCAGTTTCAAACGGGGGCAGCGTACTGCAGCCAACTTTGATCAAAGACCCCAAGGAGATCCATACGAGGTCCAAGATGAATCTTGATCCGGAAACATTGCTGCTTCTGCGAGAAGGCTTATCGGCAGTTGTCAACGAAGACGGAGGTACAGCAAGGAGTGCGGCATCGACAGTTGTGAAGATTGGAGGAAAGAGCGGCACAGCGCAAGTGGTGGGCAAGACAAGGGGATTGTCTGGTGAGCGGTTCATGGATCACGCCTGGTTTGTCGCAATTGCTCCTGCTGACAAGCCCGAGGTCGCCCTCTCGGTCTTTGTAGAGCATGGCGGTCACGGCGGCTCTGCAGCGGCCCCTCTGGCAAAGAAGGCAATTGAGGCTTATTTCCTGAACAAGGTCAAGTACAAAACGGCCAAGGCGGGCGTTGCTTTACCGAAAGGCGATTCGTCCGGGAGTGAAGCCGCGCAGTGAGAAGAAAATAATGATTCTATTAGACAGAAGACTCATAAAGAATTTCGACTGGATGACGTTCCTCGTCATTATACTGCTGACACTTGTCGGTATCATGACTATTTATAGCGCAACGCGACCGGCCATCGGAATGGGAGAACAGCCGGATTTCTACACAAAGCAGCTGATATGGCTCGGCTTGAGTATAATCGCCCTTTTTGTAATGACATCCTTCGATTACATCTGGCTCTTTCGGCTGTCCTATCCTCTTTATGCTGTGGGCATTATCCTTTTGCTTGTTGTTCTTGTGATGGGTAAAACATCCATGGGCGCCCAGAGATGGCTGAATCTCGGCTTTTTTTCATTCCAGCCGTCCGAGTTCTTCAGGATATTCTTCATCATAGCCTTCTCATCGTATCTATCAATTTTAGGCAAAGAGAGCGAAGGCCTGATACCGCTTAAAGGCCTGATCATGTTCGGCTTCATTCCGCTTGTCCTGCTGATAAAACAACCGGACCTCGGAACTGCCATCCTCCTTATGGCACTCCTGTTGGTCCTTTCAATATCAAGAGGAATCAGCAGAAAGAACATCATTATTGCGATCATAATCGGACTTATTGCTTTGCCGTTCGTTGGGCATATCTTTTGGGATGGACTGAAGGATTACCAGCAAAACCGCCTCATCGCATTTATGGACCCTGAGGTCGACCCTGCCGGTATCGGATATCATATCAGTCAGTCGAAAATTGCTATCGGCTCCGGAGAGTTCTTTGGAAAAGGCTATCTAAACGGGACTCAGGGCCCCCTCAGGTTTCTGCCCGAAAAGCACACAGACTTCATATTCGCTGTGTTTGCGGAAGAGTGGGGTTTCGCAGGATCCATCATACTTTTGGGGATGTACTTCATCCTTTTCCTTCGAGGACTCGACACTGCGGCAAAAGCTAAGGATCAGGTGGGGAGGCTTATGGCAATCGGTATTACGGCCATGTTTTTTGTCTATTTTGTGGTCAACATCGGTATGACACTCGGCATAATGCCTGTCGTGGGGATACCGCTGCCCTTCGTCAGTTACGGGGGGACATCTCTTTTGAGCAATTTTATCGCTGCCGGAATTCTTATAAACATCAGGACAAGGCGCTTTGAATTGTTTTATTAAATCCGGTGCTTCTGCAGCGGTTATGATACAATATACGAAAACTGTCCGGAGGCAGAGATGAAGGTTATAGAAGGAAAGCTACAGGCGAAGGATCTGAAATTCGGTATCGTCATCAGCAGATTCAACGATTTCATTACATCGAGACTTCTGGATGGCGCCGTTGACGGACTGCTCAGGCATGGAGCAGTCGAAAAAGATATCGAGGTTGTGAGGGTGCCAGGGTCATTCGAGATCCCACTGGTGGCCAAGAAAATGGCTGCCGGCGGTAAATTCGATGCCATTATCTGTCTGGGGACCGTGATCCGCGGGGCGACTCCTCATTTCGATTACGTTGCATCGGAGGTTTCAAAGGGGATAGCCTCTGCGTCGCTTGAAACAGGTGTGCCGATAGCCTTTGGAATCATTACTTCCGATACGATCGAACAGGCCGTCGAGAGGGCCGGCTCAAAGGCGGGCAATAAGGGATGGGACGCAGCCATGACCGCCATAGAAATGGCCCAGGTCATAAAACAGCTTTAAAGGATGACGAAGAGAAGAAAGGCGCGGGAATACGCACTGCAGTTCCTCTACGGGATTGACTTGGTTGCACTTGAACCCGTGGAACAGAAGAAACATGATATCTTCCGCGATCTCGATGAATTCTGGGTGGGCGCCGGAGAAACTGATCCTGATGTGAAGGCTTTTGCGGAAAGCCTTATCAAAGGAACAATCGAACATCTTGAAGATATAGACCCATTGATCCAGAAAGCCGTCGACAAATGGACACTCCTGAGAATGGCGGCAATAGACAGGAATATAATAAGGCAAGCTGCATACGAGATACTCTTCCGCGACGACATCCCCGATGCCGTCAGCATCAATGAGGCGCTGGAAATTGCAAAGAGATTTTCTACCGCCGAATCTGCGGCGTTTATAAACGGTATTCTTGATAAAATATCGAAGGATTTGAAGATTAAGAAATAACTCGCAGCGTGTGGGCTACGGCTTTACGTATGCGTAGCCGTCTTGCTGTCTTCTGATAATCTCGGTAATCCCAGCCGGTACAACCCCTATGAATGATGGAAGAAGTGTTTCCTTGACGCAGGCAACGCCTTCCTGGCACATATTCTTAAGAGAGTTGCGGCAGACGATAAACTTAACTCCACGGGTAGAGAGTTGCTCCATTGAAGAAATCTTATCGGGATCGGTATAGCCGTAAACGGAAAAGCCGTTGGCCAGCACGACGACATCTACATTCTCTTGTCCCGTATCTTCGAGAAGATTGGTTATATTCCCCAGCACCACCTGCCATTTCTCATTTTCGTTAATATGGAAAAGGACCTTCAGTCTGTCCATGGCGCCTCCGACACGGTTAGTCGTTAGTTATAGGATATACAAAAATCAGGCAGAAATGAGCATCGGTCACTATTAGGTGTGTATTTCTTTAGCGTTGGTTTTGTTCATCCAAACAGTCTTCAACGGGAGTTTAAAAAGGTATTTTCATCCGGTGCGGCTAATTTGATTGGCCGGTCAGCTCATCCATCAAGGTCTTCACCGACAGGAGCCGATCTACCCGTGAGGCATTGGTGCCGACGGTATATAGGGGTTCTTCTTCCAGGTGGTTGTAGCCTGCAGAACTGAGCAATCCGTTGCAGATACAGAAGTAATCCTTGTTGTCTACTTTTGCCGGACAGACGGTGAATTTTCCTTCTGCGTCCTTGAGAAGGACGTATCCCTTGTCGCATTTGGGATTTCTGAGGGCTTTGAGTGACGACATATACATAGGTGACTGTTTGATCACTCGGAATGGCAGTCCGCAGGGAGATCCTGGACGATGTGCCACGACAATGTCCTCTTCTGCACACTGAAGGACTGCCTGTTTGTATTCTTCAGAGGCGCTGCTTTCGTCGGTTGCCAGAAAGCGAGTCCCCATTTGCACTCCGTCGGCACCCATGGCGATGTATTTGACGATGTCTTCATGGGTATAGATGCCGCCAGCTACGATCACCGGGAAATCCCCCAGCTTCTGGGCCATATCTTTTACGGGGGGCAGTAAATTTTCCAGCTTGTTCGACTCCAGGTCTATCTGATCTATTCTGAAGCCAAGATGGCCGCCTGCGAGCGGACCTTCGAGCACTACAGCGTCTGGCCGGTAGCCGAGCTTTCCCCATTTCTTGCATATGATATCAAGTGCCCTTGCTGAAGAGACGATTGGAATTAGTGCAGTATCTTTCGGAGGCTGTATGGCAGGCAGTGAAAGGGGCAGTCCTGCACCCGATATAATTGCATCGGCGCCAGCATCGAGGGCGCCCTTTACGGAATCGGAGTAGTCCTTGACGAGGGCTATCATGATGTTAATGCCTGCTAAGCCACCCTGCGCCTTGGCGAGTGAAACTTCTTCGTAAGCGGCATCATGCGTGTTGACGCGCTTACCCGTTCTTTTTGAGACAAGCCTGTCGAGGCATGCGCTGGAAACAATTCCGAGGCCTCCTTCACGGGCCACGGCGGCAGCAAGCGGATGAAGGGAAACCCCGACACCCATGCCGCCTTGGATAATGGGTGTTTTAAGTGTCTTACCCTTAATTATGAGTTGAGGCAACTGAGATATTTGATGTGACAAAGCAACTCCTGAAGCTTTATATTTACAGTCAAAGGGCGCAACAGTGACAATGTCATTATTTTTTGAGACAGTGCGTGCTATTATTATAATTACTGATTGCAGGGCATTTAATCAAGGGAAATCGGTCTGATGCCGCAAGGAATTACACCGCAGAGACAACAAAGGAGAGCGAGAACATAGATGACGACGAACGCGTCGGAGATAAAGGAAACCCTCATAGCGAGAATGAACCAGCATGGCGACTTTCCAGCCATGACGCAGACCATAACCCTGCTCAATAAGCTGAAATCCTCCGGCGAAATGTCTTCGGAGGACCTCTCCAACGTTATCCTGAAAGACTATGCCCTGACCCTTAAGATTCTTAGGCTCATCAATAGCGTGGGATTCGTGCAGTTCGGCGAGGTGACGACGATATCTCGAGCCATCATGCTTTTGGGCTTCGAAAATATACGCAATATAGCGCTGACTCTTCTGCTTTATGAACACATCGGAGGCAGTTCGGGTAAGAAGGTGAAAGAACTTCTCATGCGCTCTATTTGCAGCGGTTTACTTGCGCAGAACATAGCTGAAGAAACTAAGTTCGTCAATGTGGAGGAGGCCTTTATCTGCTCTCTCTTTCATACCTTCGGGAAGATCATGGTGGCATTCTATATGCCTGAAAAGGCGGAAGAGATAATGAAGTTGTGCACCGAAAAAGGATCTACTGAGGAAATCGCAGCAATGTCCGTCCTGGGGTCCTCGTATGAGACTTTAGGAATGGAGATCGCCGAGAAATGGAATTTCCCTAAAAAAATTATAGTCACAATGAAGAAGATTCGCCCTTCGGATATCAGGCCTGGCTCCAGCGAAATCGAAAGGTTTTGTCTTATCTCTAATATCTCAAACGAAGTGACCGAAATCATGGCTTCTCCGTCTGAGGTGATCGAAAAAGAAGACCAGGTCAGGAAGCTTGTATCTCAATATAAAGCTCATTTCGAAGTGATGGAGACTAAAGTAAGCGACATCCTGAGCAACACAGCTTCTGCAATGGCGGAATATGCCGACATGTTCAGCCTGAAGACCACAGAGCTCCCGTTTTTCAGAACACTTACTCAATGGGCAGTCGCGACAACGGACGAATTGCCGTCTGAGACGCAGCCAGCGGAGACAGCCGGAATCAGCACTATAGAGGGTATACTCGAAGCCGACTCGGAGAAGACGCCAGATACGATTTTCTCGAAAGGCGTTATGGAGATAAACACTGCGATATTGAATAATTACCAACTTAATGATGTTATAAAGATCGCGCTTGAAACGATTTATCGCGGGATCAAGTTTTCGGGGAACTCAAAGGTTTTATTCCTTCTGCGGGATGCTAAGACAGCATTCATGAAGATTAAATTCGGATTCGGGGCAGACCTGACCGAGCTCAGAAAGTGGTTTGAATTCTCTTTGGACAAGACGCAGGACATTTTCAATATGGCATTATCCAAACCGACGGACTTGGTTATCAGAGACATTTCTGCTGCCGGGATAAGGGCTCATCTGCCCCCATGGTATCTGACTCGGCTCCCGGACAAGGTCTTCGTCATAATCCTGCCCATCGTCATAAATGGAAAGCCCCTCGGCCTTTTTTATATCGAAGGCGAAATATCGGCATTCGGCAGGATCACCTCAGAGGATCTGAAATACCTGACCATGCTCCGAGACCAGACAGTCCTTGCCATTAAGCAGAAACACTCTTTCTGATGGCAGCGAGATAAACGAAACGATGGAACAAGAAATCACTTTTATTGTCAAAGAAGAGATACTCAGGAACGTTCTCAAGACACATAGCATCGTTCTTGTACTGGGATGGCCTGGCACCGGCAAGACTGTCACGTGTCTGCGGGCTGCAAAAGGGTTGTGGGAAATATATTATTTCAATGCCGCTGCAAAAGCTCCCGGCGAAGAACTGCTACTTCACTGCGAAGGAGTAACAATGCTCAGGGATATAGAGGAGCTGCCGGTCGCGCTTAAGGAAGGCTCGCTGCTTATTGTCGATGATTTTGATGCCGCAACTGCTGAGGTCGCTTCTGCGGTGAAACAGCTGTTGTCAGTGCAAAGTATCAGGTGCAAGATGGCCATAACGGCGCAGACCCGTCCGAAGCTGGATGAATGGGAGCTTTCGATTGATGCAGTGGTCAGGCTGAAGGATGAAACAGCTGAAATCCTGTACACGAGCCTGAGGGATCTGACCTGACATTTTAAGACATAAAGCGGGAATTCCCGGTAATTGATTGCCGGGATGAAAGCGCCGCTGTTGGTTATTACAGTTCTTATTCTTGACAAACGTCCGGAATTGCTTTTAGATAGGAAGATGCGCGAGTTATATAACGATACACCTACACATACGCGTGCTAAGCGCACCAAGAGGCCCAAACATACTGTAGTCACCCGTGCGTTTGATTTCCCCATGGAGGTAAGCGCAAAGCAGGCTGACCGGCTGTGGATGTGGGTCGGCGCTTGCTGGCGACTGCGCAATGACCTGGTTGCCGATCGCGCTGACAACCGTACAGCGAATAAGCTTCTTAAGCAGCAAGGTGTGACGGATATTCACTATCTCACCCAACCAGACCAGTATACAGCCATTCACGAATACGTCCTGCACGACACTGCACTCTCTAAAGTCCACAGCCAGGTCAGACAGAATGTGGCTGTTAGAGTCGCTGAAGGGTATAAACGGTTCTTTGAAGCTCTCAAAGAAGGGAAGACTGATGTCCACCCGCCCAAGTTCATCGAGCGAAAGAAGTACCGCAGCATCACCTTCCCGCAGTACGGTCCTGCTGCAAAAATCAAAAACGGCAAGCTGCACCTTTCGGGCCTCGGAGAGTTTCGGCTGTTCGACTACCGCAAGGTCAAGGGGAAACCCAAGACCGTTACGATCAAGTTCAAGCAGGGCAGATGGCACTGCGTAGTTACAGCCGAGGCCCAGGAGAAAGATGTTCTGGATATGCTTACCTCTTCGGACTTTCGTCCTGACGCTGGGGCAGACACCGGACTGACTGCCTTGCTGACAGATTCCGAAGGCGTCAAGTACGATCCGCCAAAAGCTTGGTACGATTACCGCAGAGGACTCCGGTCTGCACAAAAGAAACTGTCCGGGCAGTTTGAAACGAGAGAACTTGGGTACAAGAATCAGGTTGAACTGGCGAAAGCTGCCGGTCGGCCAATCTCAGCACTCAAGGACATCCCCTATTCCAACCGGCTGAAGGCCCAGATCAAGGTCGTTGCCAAGATACATACCAAGATAGAGCGCATCAGAGACCATCACCACAAGAAGAATGCTTCAGTTATTTCGAATCGGTACCGCAAGGTAGCTGTAGAGGAGCATTCCGTGGGTTTTATGATCCGCAACCGGAAGCTTGCGAAAGTGGCTTCCGATCGGGCAATCCACAAGCAAAAGCTCCTGCTCAAGAGCAAGCTTGGTAACAAGCGGTACATTGCGGAGCCAAACCAGACGGAGAACGGCGGCAACTCACAGACCTGCACCTGTGGTGCACCTGTCCCGAAGGAACTTTCAGACAGGGTCCACCACTGTCCGGCATGCGGGCTTACTGCCGGTCGTGACCATGTGGCGGCCAATATCGTAACAATCATATCATTCGGATTTGCAAGTCTTACCCTGGGAGCGGGGTCACACTCTCCGGAGGCCGGGCAGGTCTTCGTCAGACGTGGAGAGGACAAGGCACTGCGTGGCGAAAGCCATCTGTGCGAGTCGGAGGTCATCCCGGCTTCAGAGTCCTCCTGGAAGCGTCAACTTCTACAGGCGCGGGGACAAAGTACCACGGATGGGGAACCTACCGTGGAAGGCAAGACTTGTGAGCATCTTCAGGACACTCCGGAGTTGCCACATGAGCCGCAATCAGTCTGCTAGTGCAAAGCGCCAAGCGCGGAACCTGAGTTGTCTTCAGGGGATGCCCCTGATTTCAATCAGGGGAGGATGTCACACTTGATATTCTCCGTGGTCTTGCCATGGGGGTTCCTTGCAGTTTAGATATGTGCAAAAAATAAATACCCTAAAAATACCCTAAAAGGGTAATAGTATAAATCAATATTAGGGTCTATACTGGTGAAGTATTGTAGATGCAATTCTTGGATACCTAATTATATCTGGGAGGTAGAAATCGGTTATTTGCACAAGAGCGTTTTTTGTCGTTGCCCTTTTTGCGGCAGTTGCAATTCAAGGTTAGCTGATAATCATTCTTAGTATGTATTTCAATGACGGAAAAACTTTGAAATATCTAACTAAATTTACTCAACATATTTATTGCATTCACGCCAAGTATAGATTTATAATTGTGCTATATTTTTGATCCAGATAAGGCAGAACCCATCGTGAGAATGGGACGGAAAACAACGGGTCTTCCAGACAGAAGATAGCCGTGCCGTTGAAGGATCAACTTGATTAAGCTTGGTTTTTTATCACAGGGGGGGCGTATTGATAAGGAACCAGGGCCTTAGCTCGAGAAAGATAGAATTTTTTGCGTTCACTCAAGGGGGGAACCTATGTTTGCGATGACGCCATTATTTGCAGCTGTGAAATCATTAATTCCAGGGGCAAGGTACAATCCAATGCGGACGAGTGGTGCAACTTGCGCTCATCGCAACAGGAAATCTCGGCATCGAAATATCGCAGTATGGCTGCTTTTGTCTGTGCTTTTTATCGGAGTAATGACCGCAGCTGAAACGGCGCAGGCATATACCATATCAGGCCAAGTGACGAACACTACAAGCACTGCGGGCTGGGTATATCTGAGTCTCAACAATCAGGGAGGCGGGTCGTTCAATGGCCTCGGTACAAGTGTATGGGTTGCCGCAGCAGGGAACCCAGGCAGTTCTGTATCTTTTAATATTGGAGGGATGCCATCAGTCCCCAGCTCTACCAATTTGGTCATCAACGGATTTCTGGATATTGTAGGATCTGGCATCCAATACGCTAACAGTCCTGACGGGTCATCAGGCAGCATACCGTTCGACAATAACAATCCAAGTGGTATCACTTTTAACATAGGCTGGCCTTCCCCTCCTTTGTCACTTTCATCCCCTATCTCAGCACCGCAGATTCTTACGACTGTAACAACATCTGGCGGCGGAGCCGCTGTTGTATTTGACAGCAGCCAAATGCCCCAGCAAAATGGGTTGTCCGTGGTGGAATCCGTGGATATTTACTGGGGATATGACAACACTCCTCTTTCTGATGGGAATTTTTATAATGTCCCGGTTGGTAACAACGATGTCCTCTTTCTGAACAACTTAAATAGTACTGGTACCTTGTATGTGCAGATGGTGCCGAAAGTTGCGGGCATTGAAGATCAGGTCCATGCATCAGGAGTCGTATCTGCTCCTATTGCCGCCCCGACGGCTGGAAGCACAGTGAACGGTACAGTATTTTCAACGGGCATCGCTAAAAGTACGAGCACGCCTCTCTATATAGCTCTTGTGCCGGCGGATAAAGGCCCCGGCCAGCCATTCATTACTTATGTGAACAATCCGCAAGACACCCAGGCGTACACTATGACAGGGATCTCAGCCGGCACCTACCAGATATTTACCATGCTCGATATGAATAACGATCACATCCAGGATGTCGGAGACATAACGGACACAAACGGTAATGGTAAAAATGGGCCCTCCATCACAGTTGACGGGAGCAGTACTTATGCTGCGCCTATAGTCTCACTTATTGCCGTGAACAATGCTGTGGCTACAGTTGGTACAGGGCATAACAGATCGGCAGGCAGTAATAACGGTGATTCTTACTCACTTATGGTCAACATAAATTCGGGAGCAAAGATGCCGGTTAGTGCCGCTGTAACCGCGGGGCCGCAGATAGCCTCTCTTGTCCCGATCGACCTGGTATGGAATAGCAATTCGAACAGCATCCAGTTATCGCAACAGCTTCCGGCAAGGCCTTCGGTCGGGGACAGTTACAGCGTTACTATTAATTACTCTGACAATAAGGTGGACAACATTTCCCTGCCGGTTACTGCGGTGCTCGACAATTTCCCAATGCCAATTTATCCGACAGGTAGTACCGCGCCTGACAGCACTAACCCGCTCTTGTCCTGGCGAAGCCCTGGACCAAACGGTGCTTATTCTTACAACATCCAGGTGCAGGATTCAAGCTATAACACCGTCTGGAATAGGAACAACTCCCTGCTTGCCGATCAGCTTTGGGTTTCCTATAACGATGACGGCAGCGCTTCTCCGCTTGTAACTGGTACGACTTATAACTCGTCTGTCACAGCCAATGATCCATACGGGAATCAGGCTCAATACCAGGCAAGCTTCACGCCGCAAAGCAGCGGTCCGACAATAACAGGATTCGGTCCGACCTACGGGCCTTTTGAGACTCCAGTAACTATCAATGGCACTGGTTTTATTTCCGGATCCACTTTCGTCCAATTTGGTGGTGTAACGGCCACTACTTTTGCGGTTAACTCTTCCACACAGATTGTGGCGAATGTACCGTCCGGCGCCCCAGTTGGACCTATCACGGTCAATGTAAGCGGGACTTCCACTTCCAGTTCTGCTTCCTTTGAACCGACCATAACTTATACAGGAACAGTGAGTAATAATTCGTCACAACTTCTCAACAGTGTCAATGTTTCAACTGTCGGACTCTACCCAACTTATCCTGAGGTTTCTACTCAAACCTACACCGATTCCACCTACGGCCAAGGCTATTACAGCATAACAGTGCCGTCAGGATTGCCTTTCAGCATCCACATGAGCTTATCCTCATACCTTGATCTTTACACAGCTTTTAGTCAGAGTACGCAAAACAATAGCGGCTCGGCATATACTCTCCATAACACTGCTGACCTTTTGAGTAATGGAATAACGCTGGAAGCCGGCAAAGGGCTCATAAGGACAAAGGTGAAAGAAGCCGACAATTCCAATACATTGGCCGGAGTAACGATAACCACGACAAGCATGTACCACGGCGTAAACTACTATCCAGTCACATATACCGGTGGAGGTTCCTCTACTGTTGCAGATGGTGTTTTTAACGTCCTCAATGTTGACGAGGGCGACTACGTGACAGTAACGGCATCTGAGTCTGGTTGGGGTTTTCTGCCAAGAATTTATATAACCCACGCCAATGCGGTAAACGAACAGGCTGTAAAGGGCACCACCCTCCCGGTAGTCACAGCAAATCCCCTGTCCGGGACTTACACATCCGCTCAAAATGTAGTATTGACAGCGGGAGATTCCATTGCATGCGCCAGCGTATGCACCATACATTACACAACTGATGGCTCAGATCCTACTTTGCCGGGAGCTTTTTCATCACCAAGCCCTACCGGCTCTATCAGTATTCCAAGCAGTGAAACTCTCAACTTTTATGCGCAGAACGGCGATGGTATAAAAGGCAATGTCTCTTCTGCAAACTATTTAATAAATATTCCGCCCATTGATGGCTCATGCGGTTCTTCAAATGGGCAAACCTTTACAACAGCGCCGACTAGCAACCTATGCAGCGCTGGTACAACAAGCACGGTAAACGGCTCAGGACCGTGGTCATGGACATGTAATGGCCAAAATGGGGGCACCGATGCTTCATGCTCGGCAAACATCACGACTTACCTGTTAACGGTTAATACCTCAGGGGACGGCTGGGCAGCGATAACTTCAACCACTGGAGTCATCGATTACAACTATCCAGAAACCAATACTGCCTCTGAAGAGCTTAATTATGGTGGTTCAGATATGTTGACAGCAACAGCAGGTTCAGGGTATGCCGTCACATGGTCTGGGTGCCCTTCGACAGGCGGCACGACAAGCGCCGCAACTTGTATGATCAGCAGTATGACGTCGGCAATGGCGGTCACAGCTGATGTTAGTTTAGCCTCCTGCATCAACATGCCTGTCAGGATTATGAACACGATGAGTTATTATGAGTCGATCCAGGCAGCGTGCAGTGCTGCTGGAAGTGGCTATACTGTGCAGATGCAAGCGGGCGATTTTGGAGAAGACCTTATGCTTGTCAACGCCTGGCCGGCCAAACTTAGCGGGGGATATTCGTGTGATTATTCGACCAATAGCGGTTTTACGAATATCCATGGCACGGTTATTCTTGCAGGGAGTGCGATGACCGTAGATAAGATTGTAATCACCTCCGCAACTTCTACGCCGCCAACCACTGTGCCATCGGCCCCCACTGGGCCCACTGCAACAGCTGGCGACAGTCAGGTTACTATTGCCTGGAATCTTGTGCCAGGTGCAACCTCATATAACATTTACTGGTCCCTTACCACCCCTGTTGCTATGGCCTACGGCAACAGGATACCCGTAGCAACTGCCCCGCAGACTCTATCGGGATTGACAGGGACAGGTAATGCCAACAAGATAACCGGTGTGACCAATCCCTACACCGTGACGGGATTGAACAACGGGACACCCTACTATTTTATCGTAACGGCGGTAAATAACTCAGGAGAGAGTCCGGCTTCCAGTACGATGACAGCCACACCGGGGTCTGCCCCCACGGTCTCAATTGTTCCTACTTATTTGGATATTGATCTGCCGTTCAATTATGCGCAGACATTAACCATTGGCAATACCGGCCCCGGCAGTAGCACGTTAAACTATAGGGTGGCGGATGACGGCGCTCTTGGCGGATTTCTTAACGTTCAAAATGCGACAGGAGCCTTGGTGGGAGGACAATACTCTAATGTAAATGTTTCGGTCTTGTCGCAATTTGCATCTGATGCGTCGCTTTATGGGTCAACGATTGTTTTGGATGTTTATACTCCGGGTGCAACCAATTACACCAAATTCCCCGTTGCTGTTAATCTCATAAATCCCGAGATCACCATCCAGTCTTCCAACTGCACTGTTTCCGGACCGGACGATTCGGGGAACTATAACGTTGTATTTGGATTTTCCGGCACTGTGCAGGCCGCTACATATGACCAAATGTGGACTGGCACTGATTCTCCAGCTACTTTTACCTGTTTGGGATGGTCATCCAATTGCACAAGGATGCCCGGGGATCCGGTCACTACACAGTGGACTTATCAACAGACCTATAGTGCCTCTTCGCCGCCGACATCTGCAACTGAAGGGTTTATGCTGAGTTATGGTAGTCACGGCAGTAACGGTATAATGGTCGGTGTTGGAGGGGATGTTCAGTGCCAGACAATATATTGAAAAGGATACGCTTTGGTCTTCTGTGATAGTTGTTGTACAGTCGATCTTTTGGAATATCAAATGTATAATTCCGTGATTGGCGAATGTGTATGGCTGCCCATTAAAGCGGCAAATTAAATATCTCTAACCCGACAGTTTATCGATCGCGGAGAGAGATTACGTAAGAAGTAGATGTATTTATGGAACCCAAAAACAAGAATATAAGCTGGCATACGCCGTCGGTCACTGTAGACAGACGGCGTCAGAGCTTAAAACATAAGAGTTGCGTTATCTGGTTTACTGGCTTGTCCGCGGCAGGCAAGTCTACATTGGCTAATGAGTTATGCAGTGCGCTTCATGAACGCGGGGTGGCTAGTTATGTATTGGACGGAGATAATATTCGCCACGGTCTCAATAAGGACCTCGGGTTTAGTAAAGAAGACAGAAAAGAAAACATAAGGCGCATCGGAGAGGTGGCCAGACTTTTGGTCGATGCAGGGCTGATTGTCCTGGCTGCCTTTATATCGCCATTTAGAGAAGACCGCGACAATGTGAGAAAACTTCTGAAGGATGATGAATTTATTGAAGTATATGTTAAATGTCCTATTCACGTGTGTGAAAGACGAGATCCAAAAGGCGTATACAAGAAGGCACGATGTGGCCAAATTCTGGAATTCACTGGTATAACATCTCCTTATGAAGAACCTATGAGTGCAGAACTAATCGTGGATACTGAAGCAGACGACCTTCAAACGTGTATAAATAAATTGCTTTCTTATCTAATCAAGAATAATTGCATTAATGAGACTAGTCTCTAGTATACTGTCCCATTAATAACATCAATAATATAGTAGATATAGAATCTCAAATAAGAAGATTCTATATGGCAAGAGGCCGTCCCAAAAAAAACAGAGTCTACTTAGACAGAATTGCTGAGGCGGTAGATATACAGCAGGGATCTCCACGTAACAGAAAATAGGTTGGGCAGAACTGATTTAAGACAATAATCGTCTTATATGCATATCGCCGAATCTGCCCATGGATTTGCAATGCTTTCTGACTCTGCTGAGATTATTTGCGAGTGCCCTAAGGAATATTCTACTGAACAGAAGCGTGACATAATCTGAAATGACCGCAATATTCAATCGAATGACCTATGCAGATCCGATAAGACGCATGCAGTCCTGGGTTGATTGGAGCATATATCAATATTTGTGTATGAAGGGGAGCGGGTTGTCTTATTTTGATGCCCCAAAGGGAGTAGGAGGATTGTGATAAACGAACAAAAAATATGATGTGAGGGCTTTACAGGAGAAAATGATGAATCATGACAAGTTGGATTCCTCGGGACGAGTCTGGGGTAACAATGATATTGGAGATGAGAGGCTAAAATGGGCGTTGGATAGTACAGATTATTCTAATATCTTGGGTGATTTAGTTGTTCTATCAAGAAAGCATTTCGGTTGGTTTACAAAGCATACACCAAGGGCTTTTGAATATCCGTGGGTCTATGTTGAGGCCGGTACTGTTTGCGGCTCGAATATCCTTGATATAGGCGCCGGTATCTCGCCGTTACCTGTCCTTTTTGCCGAAAGCGGAGCCATAGTTCTTACCGTTGATAATTCTCCTATTGTTCGAAGGGCTTCCGAAGATCCTTCCTCATGGAATGGGTGGGGAGCCTTTGATTACTCCGCCATTAGCAACAATATTAGTTCCCTTCATAAAAATGTCCTTTCAGCCGAACTCAAAGAAAAATCTTTTGATTGTATCTATTCGGTAAGTGTGATTGAACATATGACAGCCAATGACCGAAGGGATCTATGGAGTAGGATAGAAAAATGGTTAAAATCTGACGGTATATTGCTTCTCACCGTCGATCTGGTTCCAAATACGCATAGAATATGGAATGCTTGTCAAGGTAAGGTTGTTGAGACGGAGGAAGAGCATGGTGATCTTGATAATCTGATAGAAGAGTTGACCAAGAGGGGCTTGAAGCTTATTGTCAGCAAATTCCTAAGAGATTTGCCTGATTGCCGAGTCGACGTTGCAATGCTACACTTCGCAAAAAATAAAGTACAATAAAAAGAATACTTGTGGTGATCTGTATATATAGAAGAATAGTTGTAGAGTAGACTCTATGTTTGGAGATATAAAGTTTAAATTCCTTACGATGTATAGATTATTCACAACCGCATCTCTTTCGCATGCTGCTTGATATCACCATTGATATACCCATTAAATACCCCCAGCGGGTCATAACATGCAGTCTATTTTTGTTTTATACTAGATACTAGTTCTATTTTCAATGTATAGAAAATCAATTAGTAAAATGAATGATATCAAGAATATTTTTTGTTTTGCAAGTGAAATTTGGAGTAAAGCATTAAAATTCTCCAGACAAATTCATCTTGACATGTATAAGAATATTCTCTATACTTGGAAATAGAGTTAACATTTGGAGTGGCTTCACTATATTAGTTTCAATCTGGTTAGTTATAATTATTTAGGAACAAAGCGACAGTAATTGGTCGCATGTATATCTTGTTTATAAAGTAAAGAGGAGGATCTATGAGCAATAAGAATATTTTTGGTATTGTGTGCGTCTCCATGATTTGTGTCATTGCGATAGCGATAGCGCCTTTTGTAGCCTATGGCGCTGACAAGTTGATTGTAGTTAATGCCACGACTAGCGCCAATGGTTTTGTGGTTACCGACGCTTCGCAAATGGGTCTGGGGGTCGATCCGCCACTGTATACTGCAGATATCTCTGCCGGAGGAGTAAGTGTATCTCAATTGCATTTCTCGTTGAGTGGTACAGATACAGGTGGATGGCTTTCATCGTTGCAAGACAACAACTTTTTTATGTCCTCCGGAGCGGCGTGGAATAACTCGACCGGCACCGGTGGCTGGATACAAAAATCCAGTGATGGGAATTCCGCAATTGCTGGGTCTGGGGTTATCGGTTATAGGGTTTTGCTCGGGACTGGCAACGCAGTCGGCGCTCACTTCACTCCTACAACAGTGTTCCATATTGATTACGCGGGAAATTTTGGGTTCGGAACACTTGCAAATGATAGCTATAAGATATATACAACTTCTGGTGCAGTCCTGACCACTGGTGGCGTATGGCAGAATGCATCTAGCAGGGCATATAAGGAGAACATTCGCGATTTGAGCGCCCAGGCTGCTGACGAAACCCTAAAAGGCTTGACTCCGGTAACATATGACTATATTGCTAATAAAGATGAGCATCACGTTGGTTTTATAGCTGAAGATGTTCCTAGTTTGGTGGCAAGTGAGGATCGAAAGTCATTAAGTCCAATGGATATTGTAGCAGTTCTGACAAAGGTAGTACAGGAAAAGAGTCAAATTATTGATGAGCAGAAGAAAACTCTCGATAGTCTGGCATTTAAACTTGATAAGCTTGAAGCCGAGATAAATAAACTGAAGAGCAAGGACATGTCAGCACAGAAATAATAAATTTAAGTTAGATAAGGGTTTTACCCAGCCGGTGGCTTCAGGTGTTGAACCCTTAGTGATAACAAAGCAGAGAGAGCATTTAACTCAGTGAGTTAAATGCTCTCTCTTTTACAGAAGACATTTATAGCAACTGCCAGAAAACGGCGGATTTTAGTCCGCTGATGAATGGGTGCGCCTGGCATGGCGCACTTTCCGTAAGCCTTATGGAAACATAAGGTAGTTCCACCGTTACCGGACGGAAGGACAACGCCAACAAGGCAAGGGCATATCTGGAAACAGGGTGTCCAGAGGAAGCATGAGGCAGAATCTGTGTACGTAGCGAACAGCGAACCAGCTATATGGCATTGGGGAGAAGGTTGAGCAGGCCCGAATGAGCGAGACCGAATATCCGGAATTATCAAACCAATGTGGAGCTGGACGGGATATGGAGATGGAGTGCGTCTTACCCAGGGAAGCCCTCCTGCTCTGGTGTTAAAGTTGTATTAGCACTATAAAACTGAGCCGAATAGGCAACCCCGAAGCGGTGCAGGACAGAGGGTGGCAGATCTACAGGTAGTACTTATGACTCGGGGCCTATGAAGCCTGGTAACAGTGCGGAGGACAAAACCCTGACGATCGGGAAGAAGTAAGCACTTCATCATGCCCGAATATCTCAAACTTATCTGGGATATGGGAAGCTGTAGACGAAAGGTGTGAGTAACGGCGCTGGGGAGTCGATTTAGAGTTGTGGACAAAGATGGAACCAGAAAATCATGTGGGGATACCTGAATCTGGCCGAAAGGTAGATACCAAATGGAGTAATCCAAGCGGTTATGAGGGGTCCGGTTCTCGGCGAAAGCCACCCATAACCCGGCAATCTTTAGCGAAGAGAACAGTCACGGAGGAAACTCTTGAAAGTTCAGCACCGATCGAAGAGCGTCTTACCTGGCCGGTACGAGTCGTTCTGTTGGGAGGGGGTGGCCATGAGGCCACTTCCTACCAGATCTGCCCGGAGCGCAGAGGACTTTAGTCCTCGTAGCGGAGGCGCCGCTAAGTCGGAGGTGATCGGTGCGGTTAGTACCGATCTGCCGACGATTTGCACGAGAAAACACGGGCTTTAGCCCGTGTGTAGTTCATTGTTTATGAATTGTGAAATGCTCCTTCCTAAGCTATTAATTTAAACACACAAAAGGGAAAGATATTTATGCGCGAGCCCATCTGTTGAAAATATTCCGTCAATCTCCTCGACATGAAGGTTCACAAAATCGATAAGATCTAAGATGTCCTGGTGATCTAAAAGGTTGATCCATTCATTGTTGCGGGTTAAATCTAACTGGCATAATGATTCTGTAGGCTCAAAATATGGAGTTTCAAGGTTAGCAGCCAAGGTTGCAAGATGTTTTAACGGATCGACAACTAACTCCTCTTCTTTTATCGAAATCCGATATGCTGCGGGCAATCTCTGCAAAAAGGCAGAAACTGCCCGGTTTGTTTCTAGCCAATACTCGGCAATATATGTGACTCGACCTCCTGGAAAAATTCGTTCAGGTGAAATGTCCGACCGTAAATCGGGCGAATGAAAAGCATTCCAGCAACGATTGTACGTGCGCTCTTCGGGAAGAGGCCACCAATGCCATGTTCCTTGTCGCTGAACGACAGTTGCAAACAGGCGCTTGATGCTCGCAACGACCCTGGGCAAATCACGGTGTATCCAGATAAACCTCGCGTCCGGAAACAGAGACTGAACCAACTGCAGTTTATTGCATAGATGCGGATTCTTATTAAGGAATACCGCGCCATCGGCCTTATCGAGAAGCAGCGACATTCTGCTACTAAAGGCTTCAGATAGGGAAGCCCTCATTGCAGGGAGGATATCATCGGCCGAACATTCGGGGCATACCAAATCCCTGGTTTTTGGAGACGCCATTGGGATTCCGCTTACTGCAGACCATATATCTTTCAGTTCAAATGGACAAAGGGCTATATGTGGGGATTGCCCTAACATGTCGCCAAGCAATGTAGTCCCGCTCCGCATGGTTCCTACAAGAAATATTGGGTGTTGGATAACGCCATCTACGCAATGAGGTAATTCTGGCTCACCAGCCTGATCAAAGCGGAACACCTTCACTTGGCGGTAAGCGCCTATACAACGAACGTTTTTAGCTCCGGCTGCCGCAAGCGTTAGACTTAATGGCTCGTGAAAAAAAGTAATAACCGAACGATCGACTGGAGGCAATTCATAGCCGGAAATAATTCCACCTTTACGGGCAAGGGCGACGCACTTTCTCACAAAGTTTTTGTAATACTCAGGACTGGACAAGTGTATAAGTATGTCAAGACACACTATAAGGTCAGCTCCGACCAAATCTAGATCAATGAAATGACCAGTTATAAATTTCCGATCCTGAAACGCGGTGCTGTTTGCCGCGATTACAACATGAGAAATATCAACGCCGACATAACCGTTAGCCGGTAGTACTTGACTTACCTCCATATCACCACAGCCGACATCCAATATCGAATCTGGGAGGATCGACTTCACCGTTTGTTCTAACAGTGCTCTTTTATAATACATGAAGCCGCCACGGGAACCGATGCCTGAACCGAGTTCTGGGTGATTTAGATATCTATTGTTCCAGAAACTACTGATGGTAAAAAGACTACGCTCCTCTGTCCTAAGACGATCATTAAACTGCTGAATCCTAAGGTCAACATTTGGATACGGAGATGATTCGAGCATACCATACTGATCGGCGAGCCAGTGGTAGTGAATGATAGCCGGATCAGTCACGAAAAAAGTTGAATCTCGCGGCTCATCCCGGAAGTGTGCCGGGAAATTCCACTCATTGCCCACAGTTACAAAAGAAGTGCCTGTGGCGGCCACGGCCAGGCTCAGGGATGCTTGATCACAAAAGTTGGAACGATTCTGCAAAAGTTGGATATGATTGACTAGTTCCCGATTCAGTCGAATCCATTCGGGAGCAAGAGTTTTGATGGCATCCGCTGAAAATGCTAACACCCCCGAATTGAAATAAGGTATAATCGCCTCGCCATGGATCGTGCAGCGTTGATTCGCCGCGGGTAAAGGCAGGCCAAAAAAGGAAAATATGTCGGAAAAAACCGCATGCGAAACCGTAGGCACATCCGATATCTTTGCCGTTAAATCCGCTATGGTAAAAAGACCCATCGGTTCACGAACCACTAAAGTATCACAATCCAAAAGCAATACGGCATCTTTACCATTTACTTGCGGAAGTTCCAGAAACCGTAGTTTGTTGGACGGCTGGTGGATCTTGCAGAAACGTGGAACAGCGACAACCGTTGCGGCGTATCGCTCATATTGTGCTTGATAGTATGGATCGATTCTGTCTACGACAGCAACTATAAATTCAGCAGATGCGAAATCTCCGGCAAACCAGCGCCACGACTGAAGCAGCCGGAGCGCCTGCAAGAGATACTTTTCGTTGTTGTCTGCGACACAACCGGCTATAATATTAGTTGCCATCAAGTTGCACTCCCCATCTACACGTTGTCCATTACTTGTACCCCGGATCGTATTAATTGTGGGATATGTTCAGTTTTTGTTGCAAACACGTCGAAAACTCTTTCCAAAGTGATTCCCTCAGGACATTTATAAGGTGTAATTGCTAAAGCGAGGATATTGCATCCGTCCTGTCTTATATTTGGAATATACGGATTGTAACCATATAAGGCCAGTTCTCTCAACAATTCCTGTTTAGAAGAACTGGCGGCAGCCAATGAAAGGTCATTGATTTCGATCCAGAGAAAAGGTCTTATATCTGAAAGAATTGATGTCATCCCTCTTACAACTTCTGTTTCTAAGCTCTCACAATCAATCTTGACGAATGACAATTGGCTTAAAACATCCTTCTGGAATCTTTCTGCAATGGCTTCATCCAATCTCTCAACCATTACGTCCTGAGAATCTATCGTCTTATGTTTATTCCGCTTGTTTGGGTAGAACGATGACCACCCTAGTCGACTTGACAACTTAATAATACTTCTGCTTGATTGCTTGTCCCCCAAGGCAACCGGCAATATTTCAACTTGCGAAGCGTTGTTGAGTAAGCAATTTCGTTGGAGAATGGCGAGCGATTTGACATCAGGTTCAAAAGCGATTACTTTCCCATGCTTGCCAATTATCAGTGCTGCATGGAGCGTTACATTCCCTTTTTGAGCACCAGCATCGGTCATGGTATCTCCACGGCGAAGCAGTTGTCGTAAGGCTATGACCACCGCAACGCCCGAGTGAAGCTTCTTTCCTGAAATTTGAGATCGAACGGATCTCCTGGATCAAACTCCATTGCAAAGTTAATGCGATCGCCTGTAGCCAAGTACTTAGCATTCCATCGGTGTTCCCCGACAACTTTATCCAGATCAAATTCAACTATATTCCGACCGTTTTCAAGTATCTCTCCGGTCTCGTCAAAAATGATCTCCACAGTGTTGTGGCCATTGGAAAGATATCGTGCAATTTTTGCGTCCACTGCAACGGTGTCTCTTCCGAATGCTGTTTTAGCATCTGCGCGTTCAGCGATCAGCGCTGTCTTTCCAACATTCTTTCCATTTATTCGAACGGTAGGAACTGGATAATAGTCGCCAGGCTTTGTCATGAGTACCCATCCTGACACCTCGGCTTCCGCAATTAAGGCGATATCCCCACTGAATTTTTCAGCCATTGATGTGATATCTCGATACAAATCTGGACGCTATGCATCTGCCAACTTCAAAAATAAATATGTGCATTGAATATTATGATAAAATATCAAGCACGGGGTCAACACGCCGCTTCAATTTTCGTGTGCCTTTTGATTAGGAAATTCCGGGGATTGAAATATGTCTGGCACATCAAGAATAATATAGTGACTGCTAAAAAGCCATCTACCTTCCTGAGATGGCAATGGCGGCTATTTAACTGGAAAGCGTATAAGTATGCGAGGCAACCCTTATAATAGAGTTAACAAAGTTACAAAACCTTTGTTTTGCCTGACCGTTGAGCCCTTCGATCAGTGTTACGCTGCCAATAAATTAGGTTGACGAAATAGGAGATATCATTGAACGGTAAGGACCTGATGCATTCCGTCAAATCTTTAAATGTATCTGAACAATTCAATGCAGGCTGGATCATGACGCACCGCCTTTTTGTCTGTACCGTGGTTTTCCCGACGTTTCTTTCAATACTGTACTTTGGGTTCATTGCGTCGGATGTATACACATCGGAGTCAACGTTTGTAGTCCGAAGCCCCGAGCGGCAGGTAGAATCTCCCTTGAGTGGCATCCTTAAAGGCGTCGGCTTCTCGCGTGCTCAGGATGACGCTTACACTGTTCAGAACTTCATGCGTTCTCGAGATGCGCTCAGGGTGCTGAATGAAAAACTGGCGATCGGGAAAGCATTCGCCAGTAAGGATGTGGACATTATTAGCCGTTTTGCTGCTCTGGGATTGGACAATAGTTTTGAGGCGCTTTATCGGTATTATCTGAAAAAAATAGATATCCAGTTTGATGCGGCATCATCGATTTTTACAGTTACGGTCAGGGCCTTTACTGCCGAAGACTGTTACCGCATCAACCAGTTGCTTTTGGAAATGAGCGAAATGCTGATTAATTCGCTGAATGAACGAGGGCGACAGGATATGATTCACTTTGCGGCCGCAGAAGTAACTGAGGCCGAAGGGAAGGCAAAAGCTGCTGAATTAGCCCTTTCGCGTTTCAGGACCGAAAAAGGCGTTATTGATCCGGAACGTCAGTCTACTATTCAGCTGCAGCAGATCTCCAAGCTGCAGGATGAGCTCATTGCAACGAAGACACAGTTGGTACATCTGCAGACTTTTACTCGCGATAACCCTCAAATACCGGCCCTGCAAAAACGGGTCGAGACTCTTCAGTCTGAGATTGCGAATGAAAGTGCCCGGGTAACCGGAGGAGAAAAGTCGCTTGCCGGAACAGCTGCCGGCTATCAGTCCCTTGCTTTGGAACGTGATTTCGCGGACAAGCAGCTTGCTGCTGCACTTGCTTCTTTGCAGCAGGCCCGCAATGAGGCAATTAGGAAGCAGCTATATCTTGAACGTATTGTACAGCCTAACAAGCCTGATGTTGCAATGGAACCGCGCAGATTGCGTGCCGTGCTGACCACGATGATGCTAGGGATGATCGCCTGGGGTATTCTAGCCATCTTGATCGCGGGTGTACGTGAACACATTGATTGAGACAAGTCTATGAGTCTGCCAACAGTCTCGATGAGACGCTCTTTTGCTATCCAATCGCGTGTAATTGGTGCGCTGCTCATGCGCGAGATTCTCACTCGGTACGGTCGTGATAACATCGGCTTTCTTTGGGTGTTTGGGGAACCGATGTTATTCACTCTGGGGATTACGATCGTTTGGAACCTCATGAAACTCACTCACGGTAGTAGCTTGCCTATTACTGCGTTTGCAATTACTGGTTACTCGCCGTTACTGCTCTGGCGTAATTGCAGTAACCGCAGTGTTAAATCGATCGAGGTCAATCACAGCCTGCTCTATCACCGCAATGTGCGTGTGTTCGATGTCTTCACTGCGCGCGTAATCGTCGAAATTGCAGGGGCCACTGCTTCAGCTATTGCATTGACAATCCTATACTCTGCGATGGGACTCATGGATCCACCGGCAGACATCCTCACGGCACTTATGGGGTGGCTGTTACTGGCCTGGTTCACATATGCACTCAGCTTGGTAGTGGGGGCGGCTTCAGAGCGGTCAGAGTTGGTTGAGCGTACGTGGCACATCGGCACGTATCTGGCACTTCCGTTTTCTGGTTGTTTTTATATGGTTGACTGGTTACCCAAGGCCTATCAAAAATACGTTCTGTGGGTACCAATGGTGCATGGGACAGAGATGCTAAGACATGGCTATTTTGGTTCTGCCGTAAGAACGTACGAAAATCCGATCTATATGATTCTGTTCAATATGGTATTATTTTTAATCGGGCTGGCCATGGTTAAAGAATGCGGACGTAGGGTTGAGCCTGACATATGATCGTACTCGATAACGTAATCAAAGTCTATCATATTCGGAGAGGATCCCGCACGGTGCTTAACAACATTAATCTATGCGTGGGCAGGGGCGAGAGACTCGGTATCTTAGGACGTAATGGGTCCGGAAAATCAACGCTAATCCGTCTTATTAGTGGGGCGGAACTGCCAACACATGGACGTATTAGACGAAGCATGAGCGTATCCTGGCCGTTAGCTTTTAGTGGTGCATTCCAGGGTAGTTTGACAGGACTTGACAATGTGCGTTTTGTCTGTCGCGTCTATGGCGCACCCATTAAGCCAGCTATTCGTTTTGTTGAAGAATTTTCCGAGTTGGGGCTATACCTTAGAGAGCCAGTTAAAAAGTATTCCGCCGGTATGCGTGCTAGATTGGCGTTTGGTATTTCTATGGCGGTTGAGTTTGATTGTTTTCTGATTGACGAAATTATTGCTGTCGGTGATAGTCGTTTTCAGGAAAAGAGTCATGTTGAGCTTTTTGAAAAGCGTGGTGACAGGGCACTTATAATAGCTTCACATAACCCTGATTTTATCCGTCAAAATTGCAAGCGTGCTGCTGTACTTGTAGGCGGTAGACTCTACTCGTTTGACGGCGTTGATGAAGCTTTTACTTTTTATCAGGAACATTCAGCAGAGATCTAGTAACAAGGAGTTTATATTGGTATGGATCCAGCAGATATAAAGAACTATGTTAGAAAAGCCTCACCGTATCTTGAAAGAGATTCTAAAAATAAGGACTTCACTAAATTTGATAGTGACAATATAAACGCATGTGTTAATAAACGATTAATTGTTGTATTGGGCATGCATCGAAGTGGCTCTAGTGTAATCACGTGCGGACTTAATGTGATCGGAGTCAATTTGGGTAAGAAATTGCAACCTGGACGAGCTGACAACCCCAAAGGGTTTTTTGAAGACATCGACCTCGTTGTGCTTGATACTGAGATGCTTCAAGCGATCGGCAGTGATTGGCACGTACTAGCTCCAATAGAACCAGGCGATGTGGACAGTTTGTGCACAAAAGGGTTTTTTCTTCGTGCTGTTGAACTGCTTCGAGATAAAACTGAGAATGTTTCTATTTTTGGCCTTAAGGACCCTCGTATGGCTAAACTTCTACCTTTTTGGCATCCGGTGTTTGTACATTGCGGATTTGATATTGAGTATGTTCTTACAATACGTAACCCGCTAAGTGTAGCACAATCACTAGCAAAACGTGATGGATTCAGGCTTGAGAAAAGTTATATGCTTTGGCTGGGACATATGCTCACCAGTCTTTTGTATACTGGACCACACAAACGTATAATCGTAGATTATGATCACTTCTTGAGTGCTCCACAACAGAGCTTGGAATTGATTGCGGAACGCTTTGCATTGCAGATAGACCATCAGGAATTGCAATACTATCTATCAGAGATCCTAGATATAGGATTGAGGCATACAGTTTTTGCATTAAACGACTTGACAATAGATCAGGCTTGTTCGCCTCTTGTGTATGAAGTATATGCAGCACTGCTGGATGCATCTTCAAATAGCACGAGAATAGATGATGCTGTACTGGAGCATTGGGTTGAAGAATTTGATCGTCTAAAATCAACATTGCGATTAGTAGATGATCTTTCAGGGCAGGTTACTGCTCTGGAGCAGATGATCCGTATGCGTGATGAAGAAGTTGCTTATCAGCTCGGTCAGGCTGCGGTGTTAGCCGAAGCCAAATTGAATGAGCTGGCTGAAAGCGAGACGGGATTCACGCAACAGCTGTTACGAATCCAGCAAGAGCATGAGCAGCAAATAAACGAGCAGGACCGAAAGCATGCAGAACGCGAACAAGGTTACCTTAATCAGTTAACCAGTGTGAGGCAGCAGCTTCAAGCCAAATTGAATGAGCTGGCTGAAAGCGAGACAGGATTCACGCAACAGCTGTTACGAATCCAGCAAGAGCATGAGCAGCAAATAAACGAGCAGGACCGAAAGCATGCAGAACGCGAACAAGGTTACCTTAATCAGCTAACCAGTGTGAGGCAGCAGCTTGAAGCCTACTTGATTGAACTAGCTGAAAGAGAGAAGGGATTCTCCAGGCAACTGCTACAAATCCAGCAGGCGCATGCTCAGCAAATAAACGAGCGGGACCGCCAGCACACAGAACGCGAACGTATGCTGTACGAAAAGTTATTGACTGTAGAAAAAGAACTGCGAGATACAGAACAGATCTGGATAGAAAAGCTTGCTATACAGGAACGGGGATTTATTCAGGAGGTTCAGTCGTCCCGTGTACAGATTGATAAGCTGATGCAGGAACAGTTGCAAAAGTTGGCAGCAGCAGCCGAACGTGAGCAGACGTTGCTCGAAAGGTTGTTTACTACTGAGTCAGGATGTAATATTCGTGAGCAGGAGGGTAATGAAAGGTTAGCACAAGGAGCAGCTGAGGTGTTGAAGTTTTGTAAAGACAATGCAATCTTGCAAAAGCAGTTACAGGAACAAATTCATGCCGTGGAGCTTGTCAGTTTGGAATTGCAATTTATGAGAAATTTTTTGCAACGTGAAATTGCGGAAATCAAAGATTCATTTATCCGGCGAATAACTAGACCTTTCCGCAAATCGATGGAATGGCATAATCCGTTGCAAAAACCTTTATCCAGGGAAGCGTGCCCCTATAATCACATTGCAACTGAGGATATTTTGCCATTACCGGGAAAAGATGCAAATATTCATCATCCTGCGATTAAAGGAGCAAGCAAGACGGTGCCGATGATTGATGCTTTACATAGCAATAAATCAGTAACTGTAAATTCTTTGGATGAAATCCTAGCATTGGGCGACGAAGCTTTTGTCTATGCTGCATACCGTGCTGTATTGGGCAGACATCCTGATTCAGAAGGATTTGCATATTATCTCAATAGAATTCGTAGCGGAGTCGGAAAGCTGGAAATTCTTGGCCAGCTTCGAGCATCCAAGGAGGGGGCGAAATATGCTGCGAATGTGCCTGGATTGAATGAAGCATTGAAGAGGGATAAATGGCGTCGTCTGCCGTATCTTGGTTGGTTGGCGAGACTAATGCAGGATTATCGCATGAAACAAATACATGTTATTGAGAATCAGGTATTTGCTTTTCAAGCCGCTGCGAGTAGAAAGTTAGAAGATATTGATAAATTGGTTGCATCAACACAGCGAGAATTATCAGGGATAAAGGAGCTTTTGGCGCGTACTAAACAGCAAGTCCATGACGATTATGTTTTTGATGCTGATTACTATTTGCAACAGAACCCTGATGTTGCTGAAAGTGGAATGAATCCCTATGAACATTGGATTATTGCCGGTCGGGCAGAAGGACGCAAATGTGCTCCAGACAAGACGCGTTTGCATGAAAATGCAGATGCAGTAACTGCCGCCCTTGTAGAAGCTAACGGAGTGTGGGAGTGGAGTGATTATTCTGTTGTTAAGTCTAGGATTGATGAGATAAAGTTATCTGGGCGGTCTACATTTACTTCGCATCCAGTATCGCTTATTGAATTAGGTCAAGAAGACTTTACAACCTTTGCGGCCCAACTGAAGTTCCCTGAATTGTTACAATCGCCGGATGTGTCAATCGTCATACCTGTTTTTAATAATTTAGCTTTGTCTTTGGAGTGTCTGGCTTCCATACAACAAAAGTCAGGAGTGAAAGTTATATATGAAATTATTATAGCCGATGATAGGTCTAGCGATGAAACATCTGTTGTGTTAAGCACAATACCCAATCTGCGTTATATGCGAAATGATAGTAACCTTGGATTCCTTCGCAATTGTAATCAGGCGTTAGCTCACGCCAAGGGTAACTATGTAATATTTCTCAATAATGATGTTCAGGTCGGTGACAACTGGCTTGAAACACTACTGAGAACATTCACAGAACATCCACAAGTTGGTGCCGTTGGTCCGCGATTTCTTTACCCTAATGGATATATGCAAGAGGTTGGCGGTTCCTTTCGTTTAGATGGTACTACTGAAATGATTGGATTAAATGATGATCCATCGTTGGCAAAATATTCATATCCTCGAAAGGTAGATTATGTATCCGGTGCATGTTTGATGTTGCCCACGGCATTAGCGGTGCAACTTGGTGGATTTTCCGAGGACTATCTTCCGTGCTATTGTGAAGATAGTGATCTGTGCTTAAGGGTACGGGAGGCAGGATATTTTGTATACGTTAATCCGGCTGCGACTGTCATTCATCATTTGTCAAAAACGACTGCGGCGATTGATAACAGCTTTAAGATGCGTAGCGTGACTAAAAATACTGCAATACTATGCAAAAAATGGCTTCCGCATATATATAGACAAGCTTCGAAAATTATCGCCTTTTATCTGCCACAATTTTATCCTTTTCCAGAAAATAATAGATGGTGGGGGGAAGGTTTTACCGATTGGTCTAATGTTGCCAAGGCAAAGGCTAACTTTGCTGGCCATTATCAGCCTCGAATGCCATCTGATTTGGGTTATTACGATTTGCGTCTGCATAATGTAATGAAAGAACAAGCTGAACTTGCTAGTCGATATGGTGTGTCGGGATTCTGTTTTTATTACTACTGGTTTGGTGGACAACGTCTCTTAGATTTGCCAATTGAACAAATGCTAAAGAGTGGGGAACCAAATTTTCCATTTTGCCTCTGTTGGGCCAATGAAAACTGGACAAGAAGGTGGGATGGCAAGGATCATGAAATCCTTATGGCACAATCGCATTCTAGATCCGATGATGTAGCTGTTATTAATGACTTGATGAGATTTTTTAGAGATGAGCGGTATATTAAAATTGATGGGCGTCCACTTCTTCTTATTTATCGAGTATCCTTATTCCCCAATTTTTTAGATACCGTTATGCTCTGGAGATCAATTTGTCGAGAACAGGGAGTTGGAGATATCTATGTTGCCATGGTAGAATCTTTCGAGCTTGTTCATGCAGGCGTGCATCCCAAGGAGTATGGCTGTGATGCGGCTGTCGAATTTCCACCACAAGGCCTAGCAGACCAAATAGAACCTAGTGGGCCAATCATTAATCCAGAGTTCATAGGTAGCGTTGCTGATTATAGAGACTTGGCGGTTCGTTATGCTACCCGTGAGCAACCCAATTATACCCGGTTTATGGGAGTTATGCCCGGATGGGATAACACTGCGCGCAGACAAAACAATGGTTTTTGCTTTGAGCAGGCTACTCCGGGTGCATTTCAAGCTTGGCTGGAAGAGACGCTAGAAAGGACACGTACACAACATTATGGTGACGAGAGGCTTGTGTTTGTCAATGCTTGGAATGAGTGGGCAGAGGGGGCCTATCTGGAACCTGACCGACGCTTTGGGCATTCATTTCTAACAGCACTAAGTAATGCTCTTGAGTCGCCTAATTTACTAAGGAGAGATCTTAACTTCTAAAGAGAGGCTTGTCTATGGCCAAAAATAAAGAATTGAAAGTGTGTTTATGGGGCCACCCCTATGCACCCATTGGTAGGGGGGAGGATGTTCGCTGCTCTCATCGTGCATTGCGTAGTGTGGCGGTAAAGGCAATGGTGGGAGATATCTATCAGTTAATAACTCCCAATATAGATGAGATGTCGGAGTTCTCTGCTTTTTGTTTAACGGAGTCGGCTGATATTAATATTTTCCATATTAACGGGGATGAAGTTGAACAAGCTATGGCACATTTGTCGTATACCAGACCGTGGAGTGGTTACAATATAATTTACCCAACGTGGGAGCTATCTCATTATCCAAGAGAATGGGCAACGCAACTTGATCGTTTTGACGAGATATGGGCTCCTTCTCTCTTTATATATGATACGCTTAACGCTGCTTGTAAAAAGCCTGTGTTTCACATGCCGCTTGCTTGCGAGCCTGTTCTGAATAGTTTTTTGTCGAGACGTTATTTTGGAATACCTGAAGCCGCATATTGTTTTTTGTTCTTTTTTGATATGCGCTCCTATGTGAATCGAAAGAATCCGAGAGGGGTCATTAATGCATTCAAATCGTTACTTGCCAAAAAGCCCTATGCAAAAACTGTGTTGATCCTTAAGGTTCATGGTAGTGAACAGGTTCCGGAGTTTTTTGAACAGATGCAAGGTGAACTCGAAGATATCATTGACCATATGGTTTTTCTTAATGAAGTTATGTGTGATAACGAAGTTAAGAATTTGGTTCGATGTTGTGACTGTTTCGTTTCTCTTCATCGTGCTGAAGGTTATGGGCGAGGTGTGGCTGAGGCAATGTGTTTGGGCAAACCGGTAATTGCGACAGGATACTCTGGCAACATGGATTTTATGAATAGTGATGTCTCCTATTGCTTGGATTATAAGTTGATCCCCGTTAGGAATGGAGAGTATCCCCATTTTGAAGATCAGGTTTGGGCTGATCCTGATGTGGAGCAGGCTGCGAAATACATGTTGGAACTTATTGAAAATCCGGAAGTTGGGCGACAAATTGGCAAAAATGCTAAGTTGCACATGGCAACTAACTTTAGTTATCGACAGATTGGAATGATCTATAGGAATAGAATAGATGAAATCCAAAATGAAATTCGGGAGGATGCTGCTAATGCTAAGTGCGGGTTCAAATGATCTTGTGCCTCCGTATAACCTTCTTTTCGAGTGGGATAGTGGATCAAAAGAAGAATATATAAACTTGGGTAATGGTTTTTTGTGGAATATGCTTGTTGCGCGGGCAAGGTTGCAACCAACACATTCTGTGTTGGATATCGGTTCTGGGATTGGTCAAAAAGCCCGACCGCTAACCACATATCTTAATAGTGCCGGCCGATATATTGGGTTTGATATTGTTCGGGATGGAGTTGAATGGTGTAAGGCCAATTATAAGGCATTTCCTAACTTCCAATTTGATTACGCTGACCTAATGAGCGATTGGTACAATAAGGACGCTAGGGCAACATCTGAAAATTATGTTTTCCCCTATGCAAGGGACCAGTTTGATGTAGCCTTTATGGCATCCGTAGCTACCCATCTGTTGCCTGCTGGACTTGAGAACTATCTCGCCCAGACTTTTCGAGTTTTGAAATCCGGAGGTTGTCTATTAGCGACTTGCTACTTGGTGAACGAAATAAATTGCGGGAGCCATTCAGTTCAAATCCAGGGGTGCTTCTTTGCTCCATATACATCAGAAGATTGTTGGGTGTTAGATATTAACTCTCCGAGTCGTGGCGTCGCCTACGATGAACTTTCTTTTCGAAGACTTTGTCATCGTAATGGCTTTGTAGTTTCTGAAATTACATTTGGAACTTGGTCCAATGGAGTTGATAAATTAAATTCACTTCAAGACTCTGTCTTATTGACTAAGAGGTAAGGCTCGATCTAATAAATGCCGGGAGCTATGTGTTGCCGAAGAATATTCTTGATGGGTTTCAACTAGGCTATAAATTTTACTTGGAGCTGAAATTCTTAGCCAGCGCAAGTGAATGGCAGAAATTCAACTTTATTCTGAGTCAGGGGAAGTTTACCGACATCGGCTTTACGGAGGACTATAAGTATGCCTTAGGCCCAGTTGTTCAGGCTTTAAACAATTTGAAGACGCGGGTGTTTTGATTTTAATGAGGGCTGTCAAGAGATCTTACCGTCACTCCTTCACATTTGACTTAATACCTGAGAACGACCTTGAAGCAATACCGGGTAGCCTTGGGGAATGGCGTTCTACGGGCACCAAACCTGTTTTCAACCTTGTTTCGCATAATCAGAAATATCCGTCAGGGTGGGTGTACATGGAGTCTTCACTCGATCGCAAAGGATCCAATTTCACCGCTCATTTATACGTGGACACCGGGAGTGGCTACTCAGGGCAGACAGGAATTCCGATTCCGGCGACACGCAAAGGCAAAATAAAACATGTGTTTCGGTTGCCACAATGTGTTCGAGGATTATATTGGGCCCCGATGCAAAGTGAGGGGATGATCAATCATAAACCGGTTATAATTTATAAAATAGGTCAATTCGAACGCATTATCCGCATGTTTTCATGGTCAGCATTTGATTTGTGGAAATTCCGGAAAGCCAGTCAGGTTAGACTTCACGGGTTGAGTTTGGCGACATTACTGTTTAATTTACAGGGTGCCTATGATGCATCTGCAAAGTTACGTTTCAATTTTGCACCTCCATCATATGAGGCGTTTATAAGAGATTATGACACACTGCACGAATCAGATACGATCGCAATACAGAAGCATCTGAAGGTAGTACAATATAAACCGCTTATTTCAGTGATTATGCCTGTATATAATACTCCAGAGAAGTTGCTTGTGAGAGCGATCGAGTCAGTTCGTAATCAACTTTATCCCCGATGGGAGTTATGCATAGCAGATGATGCCTCCACTCAATCTGGGGTGCGTAACGTACTGGAGCGCTATCAACTCGACGGTCGAATCAAGACGGTATTTCGCTCGCAACATGGATGTATTTCCACCACGATCAATAGCGCGCTGAAGATTGCCGTAGGAGACTATGTCGCCGTGCTCAACCCGAGAGATGAATTGGCCATGCATGCGTTGTATCATGTTACAGTTGAGATAAATCAACATCCTGAAGCCGATTTCATATATTCGGATGAGGATAAAATAGATGCTGCAAATAAGCGACATTCCCCGTTTTTTAAGTGTGATTGGAACCCTGATCTGCTTTATTCATTCAATTATATTGCACACTTTGGAGTATACAGAAGATCTATACTTATTCAAATTGGCGGTTTTCGTAGAGATTATGAAGGGGGACAGGATTATGACGTAGCATTGCGGTACATTAAAAAAATACCGCATGCACATATTCATCACATTCCATTTGTGATCTATCATTGTCGGTCGTCTAAGGATACAGAACCATTGAAGCAAAATTATGCTGCGGATGCGTCGTTACGAGCGCTAAGAGATCATTTCAAAGATCAACAGATAAGGGCGATCAAGGAAGGCCTTTTCCCCGGCAGTTATCGTGTGCTCTATTCTTTGCCTCAGAAGCCGCCTAAGGTGAGTTTGCTAATACCTACGCGAGACGGTTTTGAGATTTTGCAAGCTTGCATCGAAAGTATCCGCAATAAGACGAATTATCCTGACTGGGAAATTATTATTTTAAATAATCAATCTAGAGACAGGCAAACCTTGAGGTACTTAGCTGAAATCATAAAAGATAAAAGATGTCATGTAATTGACTATAACTTGCCCTTTAATTATTCTGCTATAAATAACTTTGGGGCGAAATGTGCAACAGGCGAAATATTGGGCTTATTGAATAATGATATTGAAGTGATCAATCCGGATTGGCTAACAGAGATGGTTTCTCATGCTGTTCGACCAGGAATCGGCGCTGTGGGCGCAAAACTCTATTACACTGATGGGTTTGTACAGCATGCAGGAGTTATTATCGGGTTGGGTGGTTTTGCTGGTCATGCGCATCGCTTGTTTCCGAGTGATCACCCTGGATATACTGGGCGTGCTATGCTGACGCAAAATTTCTCTGCCGTAACCGCTGCTTGTCTGGTTTTAAGGCGTGAGGTTTTCGATATCGTCGGTGGGATGGACGATGTTCATCTTTCTGTTGCCTATAATGATGTGGATTTATGTTTGCGCATTCAAAACGCTGGCTACCGTAATCTATGGACACCATATGCTGAACTGTATCACCGTGAATCATACACAAGAGGTGATGATAACGATAGTGCAAAAAAGAGGGCGAGGTTTAATGATGAAAAAAAATACATATTAAGACGCTGGCATACTGATATAATACCAGATCCATTTTATAGCCCCAATCTCACCCTAGATAAAGAGGATTTTTCTATTGCACATATCCCCAGAGTAACTTTACCTTGGGCGCCATTCTTGAAAGTGAGTTCCTAGTGATTATGTTCCTGTGTGAGGGCATTTGATGTTAGTTGAAGCATTGAGGAAGCGGCAGTCACCAAATTCACAAGCGAGAGGAGGCTTAATGACTGAATTCGAGCTATCGCACGCACCATCTCTACGCAGACACGGAGGCTTTGAAAACTGAACGGCTAAGGCTTCGTATACTTTAACATGGCAGATGTCCGCAAATATTAAATGCACATAATTACCGAAGCCATGCCAGAATGCCCCGCGCGGCTTGCAGGCTGTCCGACAATTATCAAGTTATCCGGTGGTAGAATATATTTAAGAACGATATCAAGGAGTGCACCGGATGGCATACATTGAATCGCACGGAGGGCAATCCTGGCTACTGCCGCCTAGTTTGGAAGATCTGATCCCGGAAGATCATATTTGTTATCTTATTGAAGGTTTGGTCGATTCTCTGGATTATAGTTGTTTCGATATCCGATATTCAGGGGCCGGTCATCCGGCGTATCATCCAAGAATACTGGTAAAGTTGCTTATCATGGGAGTTCTGGACAGGGTGCGATCATCTCGTCGCCTGGCCCGCAATACCAGAGAGAACGTGGTGTATATTTACTTGGCGGAGAAGCTAGCCCCTGACTTCAGGACTATCAGCGATTTCAGAAAGAACAATCCTGATCTGCTAAAGGAAGTTTTCAAGCACACGGTCAGTTTTGCCAAAGAGGAAGGATTGTTGGATTTGTCGCATCTGGCGACGGATGGGACCAAAGTGAAGGCGAATGCATCGAACAGGAGGGTATTAACGAAGGAGGAGTTGGCGGTTCTGACAAGCTTTGTCGATGGTGAGCTTCAAGAGTGGGCAGAGATTGACGAAAGTGAGAATCGGCAGTTCGGTGAGCTGAGGGGTAGCGACCAACTGTCTCGACAGGGCAAAAAACTTGTCCAGAAAGCGGCACAGTACTACGTTAAAAGATTAAAGGAAGATGGGGAAGATTTTATCATACAGCTCAGAGAAGGTCTTCAGGAAGCTCAAGACGAAGTGGACAAGGAAGGGCTGAAGCAGGTGAGCACAACGGATCCTGATAGCCGTTTTATGAGGAATAAGAAAGGCAGAATAGAGCTTTCTTACAATCCTCAAGTGACTGTGGATAAGGGTGGCTTCATTTTAGCTAATGATGTGGGGCAGAATGCTGCCGATGTAGGTCAGTTGCAGCCGCAGGTCATACAGACCATAGAGAATCTCGGAGGACTTGCTGAGAGTACTACCTGGAGTTTTAATTCTGGATATTTTAGTAGTGAGAACATTGCTTTTCTATCGGACAGGAAGATAGATGCATAAATGCCTGACAATAGTGGGACACAGGCAAGCAACTCTTACGACAAGAAGAACTTTTTATACAATGAACAAAGGGATGAGTATATTTGTCCTGCCAATCACCCGTTAACATTTTTGGGTGAACATTTTGACAGACAGAAGGACAAGATGGTGAGGGTCTATCGTGGCCACAGATGCTTGCAATGTGAGCATCAACCACGGTGCACCAAACAGAAGGACGGCATACGCTTTCTGAAGGTGTTCCCTAATGAAGTTCACTGCAATGCCATGATGGAAAAAATGAAAACGCCTGTAGCAAAGGATATATATCAGCTTAGCCAGCAGATTGTTGAGCCCGTAATAGGAGATATCAAGGAGAATAAGGGTTTGCGAACATTGCTGACAAGAGGGATTAGTTCGGTAAGATCGGAATTTAATCTTGCCTGTACAGCAGTAAATCTGAAGAAAATATGGCAATACCTGAATGGAAAAGGAAGGTCTCCGAAGGATGGTACCTACCGTCTTGCGCCGAGAAAGCCTTTTCTGGGGATACTATGGATAAAGCAGTTAGCCCCGTTGGTTATTCAGGATAGCGAGCTATCCGCTAGTTGGCTTTAGTATCGATAATTGTCGGACAGCCTGCTTGCCGCGCGGGAGTGTAACTTTAGCATCCGTGTCTGGCCATAGTACCATTTTTTTATTGGTGCAGACGATACGCTAGTTGTTTTAGGTGAAAACACATCGGCATCTTTGATTTGCGCTTATGGAGAGAGTCAACGATAACGATAGGCAACGGAACAACGTCTAATGGTATCCGATGGAATTTTGGTCCAATCAGCAGATCATCACGGAATTGTTGATCTCCAGTCTGGTCAGATTGTGAACAACATAAGACGAAAAATTTGCATTGGAGATTATGTGTGGCTTGGACGGCAAAGCATATTACTGCCGGATGTTTCCATTGGCCATGAATCAATTATCGGGGTTGGAGCAATTGTAACCAAAAATATACCAGAAACATCTATAGCAGTTGGCGTTCCTGCGAAGGTAGTTAAATCTAAGACAACATGGAGCAGATCCCTGTTGCAGTGGATAAGATGGCAAAAATGTATGTTGATCAATATCGCTAACAATGCTTTCACTGGACAGCAAGTCTAATGCGCTCTTTTGCAGTCAATAAGCTTAAACTGTTAGACGATCAAATACGGGAAAACCGGCTGAAGTCTCTCCTGCAAAACCTTACTCTGTTGCAATGGCTTCAGTCCTTATGAGAGACCGTTTTGTTTTATAGATAGCATTGAGTTTTTATAGACCCAGGGTATATGTTGGTCGGCAAGTATTTATAAAAAGCTAGAACGAAATAAACCCGTGGCATTTTGTTTTCATCGTTTAAAAGATGAACAAAGACATCTTATGTATTTTGCTGCCTATTATGAGATATAATAGAAGCTATGTAAATTACTTAATAAGGTGCACATATGAATTATATTTTTCTAGAATCTGTAGCTAAAAAATCAAGTAATGAGTTGTTTAATGCACTTCAGCAAATGTCCATTGAAGAAGTAGGATACTTATTAATAAACTCTCTTGATCAATATCCTTCACTCAGGAAGGCATTGCCCGAAATGCCAGCAGATGCAATACAAATTGCATGGACTGGCAATGCCGGCGAGGCGCTTCTAAAACAATCAATATCATTTGTAAAAGCCATGTCAGAATTTTATGAGAAGCATACCCAAAAACAATTGCACGGAGCAAAAATCCTTGACTACGGTTGCGGATGGGGGAGGCTACTGCGGCTGATTCTAAAGTTCACCTTACCTCATAATATTTATGGGTGTGATGCATGGAAACAGTCATTACAGCTTTGTTTAGCATCCAGAATACGTGCTAATCTCAAATTATGTGATGAGGTGCCAGAAAGCATACCATTTAATGATGTAAAATTCGACTTGATATATGCTTTTTCTGTGTTTACTCATTTATCTGAAAAAACTGGACTTGCTGTTATCGCGGCGTTACGAGGAGTTATTGCTGATCAGGGTATACTTGCTGTTACGGTAAGGCCATTTGAGTATTGGAAGAGCTACGATCAGAAACAAAGTTTAGTGGATGTAACAAAAATGGAGAATGAACATAGAACCCGAGGCTTTGCATTTGCTCCTCACAATCGCCCTCCAATAAACGGAGATATTACTTACGGAGATACCTCTATAGCTAGTGATTACATAGAAGAGCATTGGAAAGGTTGGAAGATTATCAAAGAAGAACTGTACCCCGTGGATCCGTTTCAAAAAATTATTTTTTTACAAGGTATTTAAAAGAAACAGCTGGCAGAATATTAGCCGAGTATTGATGCAAAGACAGTAATTAAATCGCAAACGATATGCTAATGTAATGACCCCTTAGTCAAGAGATTGTCAAGTTAGAACCCGCTCTTTATTAATATAGCTATTAAGACCATTTGAGTCGGGTTATAATTTTATTTTGTTTTTTGGAGGTTTATGTCGCCGGGCATGAGTCGGCATTCAGTGATTAGCCATCCTGTCAGTAGATTGCCCAATTACTCAAGTGCTCTAATACCAGATTTCATCACGCTCTTTTGAGGGTTACCTAATAAGTAAGGGAAAATAATGGATAAGAAATTACTTTCCACATTACTAATAGCCTGTATTGTTTTATCTGCTGGATTCGCATTCGGGAATAGTCTGACTAATGGATTACCAGACTCTACGGGATTACTTACTGGTGCTTTTAATGTTCCTGTATCTAATGGGTCGACGACTTATCGGGCGACGCTCAATCAAATAATTGGAGTATATAACCTAGCGAGTGTTCCTGGCAATACCATGCTTGGTAATAATACAGCATTTGCAGCAACTCCGGCATATTTAACATCACCACAGATTAAATCCTTTCTTGGGTATTATACTTCAGGAGATAGTCCCTTATTTGGGAATATATCTTCTGGCGGTGGCACGATTACGGGCCTTCTCGGCATAGGCAATCAAAGCCTATTTGGGTATTCAAACCCAGCACTACTTAGATTGCAGGTCTATGGCGATGCTGGTACTCCATCAACGACAGTTCCCATGACTCGTTTCGTTGTGCAATCATTGGGAAGCACCGCAACTGTTGAGGGTGCCTACGCTGGATATTTTGAGGCACGAGATGCCTCAACGGTAACAATTAGTACTAAACCTTCTCTTATAGCTGGATATTTTTCAGTTGTGCCTATCCTTACTCGCAATAACACTCCTTATGATGATGTAGCTGGCGTAGCCATCATGAACACCACAGGAACAGTTGGGGCCGCAGGCACTGATGCAATTTATATAGCTCATAATGGTCTGTTTGGGAATACAGATGAGTGGTACTCTTTGGCAACATGGGCGGCAAGTGCTGAAAAGGGTCTTGTTCTAAATGGTCATCTTAATCAATATGGCATTGATATGAGTTCTGCAAATATTGTTTCTGGCGCGGCGATAAGGATACCAAACAACACCTCTTTAGTCGCGCGCGACTTTAAAAATATCAGGGATCTAACTCTGGTCAGTCTTGACACGACTGATGATGTTCATATTGGTGCAGGTGCGTCACACGTTGACATAGATACTACTGCTGTTTTTGTCCAGGGAGCTAAAGTGGCTGGGGCATTTCAGGTCAATACTGGTTGGTTCGGCACAAATGCACCTGTTGTTACTCCTGCTTCTACTTACACCGTTGGGTTAACTGATAACTATATTATTTTTAATGGATCGGGCTGCACTGTCACACTCCCAGTCGCAGGCGACTTCACGGGCAGAGTGCTGCATTTCACTTCAAAAGTTGCAGCAACTATCGTATCAGCATCGTCAAATGTTACCCCATTGAACAGTGGGTCCCCAGGAACAGCTATCTTGCCGAACACCGCAGGTAAATGGGCAGAGTTAGTTTCCGATGGCGCAAACTGGCAGATTATGAGCGGTAATTGAGAAGCATCAGATATCTTATTGGTAAGTTATTCCAGTGATGGGGTATTTACCTTTATGAGTGCTCGAATTACCAGGTGATAGTTACTTGAAACGGATTAGCTTCTCTAGATATTCCGCCAGATAGGGCACTTGACTTGTTCAAGCAGTGGGCCCTATCGATAGTTAATCTGGTGAGCTTGCAGTTGACGTCGAGGAAATGGTATCTTTTCAAATGGAGACATTTGTACCGGGTAGACGTAATTTTCGGAAGGCAGCCCGGTTTTACCGATGTGCAAGTATTTTTTTAATCGTTACTCTCGTTGCAGGCTGTGCGAGTATTCGTACGTGGCTCCCATTCTCCGGGCCTAGCCGAAGAGAAGTGCTTTCAGCTGGGAATGCTGCACCGGAAGAGCCCGCCATTGAGGTGGTTGACGTGACGGATGCTGTGACGAGGGAGTTGCTTGCGAGACAGAAGCGGAGCCTTTTTTCAGAAACCCTTGGAGACAAAGCAGCAGCCAGCTACGTTGTTGGCCCTGGCGATGTGCTGGAAGTTTTTATCTGGGAGGCCCCACCAGCTACGCTATTTGGCCCTACGGTGCTTGATCCTAAATCCGGTATCGCAACTGCTAGAGTAACGGCCTTACCAGATCAGATGGTCAGCTCGGATGGCACGATCAATGTACCGTTTGCCGGTGATGTCACCGTTGCCTTTAAATCGCCACAGCAGATTGAGGCCGATATCGTCAAGCGGCTCAATAAGAAAGCAAACCAGCCACAAGTATTGGTAACAGTGGTTAGGAATGCAACGTCCAGTGTCACGGTTGTTGGAGAGGTCGCATCAAGTACCCGAATGCCTCTTACGGCCAAGGGAGAGAGACTACTTGATGCATTGGCTGCAGCAGGAGGCGTCAAGCAGCCTGTAGATAAGATGATGGTACAAATCACGCGTGGGCATACGGTTCAGGCATTGCCGCTTGGAACAGTCATCCGTGACCCGCGCCAGAACATCCAGTTGCAGCCAGGAGATGTCATTACTGCATTGTTTCAGCCGCTAAGCTTTAATGTGCTGGGTGCAACAACGAAGAATGAAGAAATTAATTTCGAGGCGCAGGGCATCTCACTTGCGCAGGCACTCGCACGTGCAGGAGGGCTTGAGGACTCCAGGGCTGACGCACGGGGGGTCTTTATTTTTCGCCTCGAAAAAGCTGACGCTCTCACCTGGCAGTCTCCACCGCGTACTACGCCTGATGGCAGGGTCCCAGTCATATATAGATTTGATCTGAAAGAACCGGCAACTTTCTTTGTCGCTCAGAGCTTTCAGATTCAAAATCAGGATGTACTGTATGTCTCTAACGCCTCAGGAGCAGAGTTCCAGAAGTTTCTCAATATTGTGACAGAAGTGGCATATCCTGCGCTTACTGCGATCTCGGTGTCAAACACGATTAAGAATTGAGCAGTTGATCCCCTGCTATGCTGATTGATATAACTCGCCTGCTGGGCCGTTTTCTGAAGGGGCGGCTTCCCACCGGGGTTGACCGGGTGAGTCTAGCCTATATTGGACATTATGCACACAATTCGCAGGCTTTGGTGAGATGGGCAGGGCAGTGTTTTGTGCTATCTGCCAAAGCATCTGAGCGCATTTATAAGTATCTGTTGAGTCCTGAATGGCATAACGCTGAAGACATCCGGCCAGCGATGGTGAAAGGTATTCTGACAGGGCGTTGCCAGCAGAAAATACCAGGCAGATTTTTGTTTAATACGGGACATAGCGGCCTTGAGCAACCGGATTATCCAGCCCTGCTCAAACGTCTGCGCGTGAGACCGATCTTTCTGGTGCATGATCTCATCCCCATTACCCATCCCGAATATTGCCGCCCGGGAGAACTGCAGCGTCATGCTATACGAATGACCACTGCACTTGGTTGCGCTGCGGGAATTATTACAAACTCCCAATCGACTCTGGATATACTTAAAAGGTATGCATGTAACGTTGGCAAAGCCATGCCCCTGACGATTCCTGCATTGCTGGCGCCTGAAGTGCCGAAGATTACTTCCGGGCCGCGGCCGATTGCAGATCCATATTTCGTGATGCTGGGCACCATCGAGCCACGCAAGAACCACTGGCTAATGCTTCAGGTGTGGCGGCGGCTCATTGAACGACTTGGTGACAATGCACCCAAACTTGTAGTCATTGGCCAGCGAGGGTGGGAGTGCGAAAACGTGATTGATTTGCTTGAGCGATGCGAGCAGTTGCAGCGACGAGTGATTGAACGTACTGATTGTCCGGATGCAGAACTTGTGACCTGGTTACATCACTCTCAGGCGCTTCTGTTTCCCTCTTTTGCGGAAGGATATGGCCTCCCGGTGGTCGAAGCCCTAGCTCTCGGAGTTCCTGTAATTGCCAGTAACCTGCCGGTTTTTTGTGAGATTTCCGGCGATATCCCTGAATATATCGATCCGCTTGATGGCAAGCGATGGGGTGAAATTATTGAAGAATATTCGTTGCCACAGAGTCCTTCCCGGGAGGCTCAGATTCTACGGTTAGGGACATTCAAGGCACCCACTTGGAAGGAGCATTTTGCCCGCGTAGATGAATTTCTGGAGTGCTTGCATGGATGAGCTAATGCAAAACCGAGTGAGCTCTGTTGAAGCCAAATTATCGTCGCTTCTCTACGCGTGCGACTTTTCATCCTGGAAAAAGCCGGTGGTACGAGCCCTCTTCCCGAAATCAAAGGTAGTCTTTGTGAAGGATGCTTCTCAAGTCCCGGCTGATGCTGTCTTAGTAGTGTGGGGGTACAAGCCGCTTCCCAGCCCCGTACGAGCGGGCATCACGGTTTTGCGTCTTGAAGACGGATTTCTGCGTTCGGTAGGATTGGGGGCAGACCTGATTAGGCCCTTGTCGTGGGTTGTCGATCGGCAGGGCATGTACTACGATTCCTCACAACGGTCAGACCTGGAACATACCCTTTTAACCCGTGATTTTACGTCTGAGCTTCTTGCACGCGCAGCGAGTCTACGGGAACTCATAATATCCCACGGGTTAACGAAATATAATGTTGGCTCTGCTGTTTGGCAGCGACCAATGGGCAGAGGCCGTGTCATTCTTGTCCCTGGACAAGTCGAAAGTGACGCCTCGATACAATATGGGACTTCCTGCATCAGGACAAATGTTGATCTGCTGCGCTCTGTGCGTATTGCAAATCCTGAAGCATATATCATCTATAAGCCGCATCCCGATGTCACAGCTGGTTTGCGGGCGCGTGGGCTTGGCGAAGAGAAGGCGACTGAATGGTGCGATGAGCTGGTTGTCGATGTTGAGATGGGGGCGTTATTATCTGAGGTCGATGAGGTGCATGTAATGACCTCACTGGCCGGGTTTGAAGCACTTTTGCGAGGCAGGGCAGTAACCTGTTATGGGCAGCCGTTTTATGCTGGATGGGGACTCACCAAGGATATATATCCGGTCGCGCGCAGAACACGGGTGCTATCCCTTGATGAATTGGGAGCAGGGGCGTTGATTCTGTATCCAAGGTATGTGAGTAGGAAGACAGGGCAGCTTATTAGCCCGGAGCAGGCGATGAACGAACTGATTGCATGGCGTGAGAGAAGCGGAGGGCGTCTATCGTTATGGCGAAGATTTTGCAGGCCGATCCTGCGGCGCGTGGTAGGGGTCCGATGAGCAGGAAGCGTTCTTTTCTATTCCTGCAGGGCGTCTGCTCGCCATTTTTTGCACGGCTGGGTGCCCAGTTGGCCGCTGATGGTCACCGCGTGGTTAAGATTAATTTCACCGGAGGCGACGTTGCTTATTGGCGCATGCGTCCGGCCCTCCTTTTCCGTGGTACCGCTGCCGAGCTGCCGGCGTTTCTTGATGAGCAATATCGGCGCTTCGGGATTACTGACCAGATTCTTTTTGGCGACCGCCGACCGGTTCACCGGCCGGCAGTGAAGTTGGCAGCGAACCTTGGCATACGCACGCATGTTTTTGAAGAGGGATATTTTCGTCCTTATTGGGTAACGTTGGAACGTGAGGGCGTCAACAGACATTCCCTTCTGCCCCGGGATGCTGCATGGTTCTACGATATCGAGGGACGGGTACCGGAGTTCAGCGCATTTGAGCCATTCCATGCGCCATTCCGGGTGAGAGCAGCGCATGATGTCGCGTACCACGTCGCAAGTGCAGTGAACCCAGTGTTGGTCCCCCGCTATAGTAACCACGCACCGGTGAATGCCGCAATCGAATATGCCGCCTATGTCCGACGGTTTTCTTTGCTCCGGATGCGGCGGCGAAAAGATAACGAACTCGTGCACAACCTGATTGGAAGGTCCTGCAGATTCTATGTACTGCCCCTGCAGCTTGACGGTGATGCCCAGATCCGCGATCATTCGCGCTTTCGGGGCATTCAGGAGGCCATTAGTTTTGTGATAAAGTCCTTTCGCCATGCACCGTCGGACTCTCGTCTGGTCATCAAGAATCATCCTCTCGACGCAGGGCTGGTTGCATATGAGAAAATTGTTTCCAAACTTTGTAAGCAAAGCGGGCTGGCAGGCCGCGTAGATTATCTTGAAACCGGCGATTTGGTAACCCTGATTCGCCATGCTCGGGGTGTTGTCACGGTGAATAGCACCGTAGGTGCGGTAGCTCTTGAGTTGAATTGTCCAACTATTGCGCTTGGACCGGCAATTTATAACATCCCCGGGCTGACGTTTCAGGGAGTCCTTGATGATTTCTGGAAGCTCCGCCGACATCCGGATGCCGAACTCTTCCGGCGCTTTCGCAATACTGTCATTCATGCCACACAGGTGAATGGAGGATTTTACTGCAGCAGAGGGATTGCTCTTGCAGTAGGGAATAGTTGCAGAAGGCTAACTGCGGATCGCTCGCCTCTGGAGGAATTATTGTTGTGAGCTATGTTGCTCCCCATCATTCCATTCTGATCAGCGGAGCTACCGGTGCGATTGGGGGAGCCCTTGCTTACCTGTATGCCGGGCCGGGTGTGACCCTTTTTCTTCAGGGACGGAATCAACAGCGCCTCGATGAGCTGGCTGTACAATGTCGCACAAGAGGATCGGATGTGCTTACCTTCTCCATTGATGTTCGCGACACCCATACGTTGATTTCTTGGCTGCAGGAACTTAATGACCGGGAGCGGCTTGACCTTGTCATTGCTGCTTCAGGCGTCAATACGAATATTGGCTCCGACGGCGTAGGGGAGCCATGGGATTCAGTTGAGGCGCTTCTAGAAGTCAATATTCGCGCGACAATGGCTATAGTTAATGCGGTACTTCCCGGGATGCGGCGGCGGGGCAAAGGGCAAATTGCTCTGTTCAGCTCGCTGGCTGCATACTATGGCCTGCCTCTGACTCCGAGCTATTGTGCAAGCAAGGCTGCAGTGAAGGCTTATGGTGAAGCATTACGTGGCTGGCTGGGACCCGAAGGTATTCGTGTCAATGTAATCATGCCGGGGTATGTTGAATCGGAGATGTGCCGCGAGATGCCTGGCCCCAAACCCTTTCTGTGGTCTCCCGAGAAGGCAGCGCGCACGATCAGGCGGGGCTTGGAGAGAAACCGTCCGCGTATTAGTTTCCCTTTCCCGCTGAACTTCGGTACTTGGTGGCTATCCGTTTTACGCCCGTTTATGTCCGACTGGATCGTGCGGCATATGGGATATCGTGGTTAAAGTTCTTGTAGCATCAGTCATGCCTATTGTGATCGGAATGTTTCTATCGTTTGCCATTGAGCATCTTGTCGAGCCTCACCCAAAGGCATTTTGGAGGCGGCCAAGGGCTGCTCTGGCTATTCATCTGGGCATATGGATAAGTATTTATTCCTGTGCGGTGTTGCTCTTGCGCCGCCCATGGTTTGCGATGTGCGCGGTGCTGACGATTCAGCTCATAGTTGTACTGGTCAGCGATGCCAAGCTCCACTCACTTCGTGAGCCGTTTGTTTTTCAGGACTTTGAATATTTTGTAGATACAATGAAGCATCCGCGTTTATTCTTGCCTTTTCTCGGGATTTGGCGCGGTCTTTTGTTAGTCGCCGTATTTTGTATGGTGTTTTTTACCGGGATGGTGCTGGAGCCGTCGCTTGCACTGGGAATATCATTCCTTCATTTTGTGGTGGGTGGCTTTACGCTGATGTTTGCGGGTGCAGTAATCCTGAGGCTCGGAGGTCTTGAGAGGCCGGAAGTGACCTTTAATCCCGACGCAGACATCCGTTCCTTCGGATTTTGGGCAAGTCTGTGGTGCTATGCGATGGCGGAGCGCAGCTGTCCGGTGGTCTCGACTCCTTTTGCAGAACTGAAGCCGACCGGCATGGCTATTGAGCAGATGCCCAATCTCGTGGTTGTCCAAAGCGAATCATTTTTCGATCCCAGACGCATCTATCCGATGATTCGGCCGGAGGTGCTGCAAACTTTCGATCGGCTGCGTGCGTCTGCCGGCGCCTACGGGAAATTGACAGTCCCTGCATGGGGTGCCAATACCGTGCGTACCGAATTTTCCTTTCTTTCAGGAATCGACAATGAGATACTGGGCGTTCATCGGTTTAATCCCTACCGGAAAGTGACTGAATGCAGCTTTCTCTCGCTTATAGGGTTTGTGAAGGGCCTGGGCTACCGAACGGTTTGTGTACATCCGTATCCGGAGAGCTATTACGGGCGTAGTAGCGTATATCCGCACTTAGGCTTCGATGAGTTCATTGACATCCGCAGTTTTGTAGGTTCAGAGCGATTCGGCGCCTATGTCAGCGATACGGCGGTTGCCGAAAAGGTATGCTCACTGGTGGAGGCATCCGCTGCCTCGGCACAGCCGGTTTTCGTTTTTGTCATTACAATGGAGAACCACGGGCCGTTACATCTCGAAAAAGTGCCAACAGAGGAGGCTGCCTGTTTGTATAAAGAGCTTCCACCGCCGATGTGCGATGATCTGGCTGTATATCTGCGTCATCTCGGAAATGCCGACAGGATGGCGGAGATAATCAGTACGAGGCTATTGTCTCTGCATCGACCTTCAAGTTTGTGCTGGTATGGAGACCATGTGCCGATCATGGCGAAGGTCTATTCGGCATTGGGAGAGCCAGACGGAACGTCGGACTATCTGATCTGGCAAACGCCTGGCCGACAGGCAGGAAATACGAGACCGGCAATTAGGCAGGACTTGCCGGTTCAAGACCTTGCGTTGGCGTTGCTAAATATTGCGGGTCTTGTCGCTACGGACGTGCCTTTGCTGCAGACTACATTAACGCACTAAAGCTTGAAGACAGGGCACTTTGCAACAACCGGGCCAGACCACTAAAAAACGGTATCCGGATTTTCGTGTTGATTGAGAAACGCCGCATATTCGGTCCCGATGTTGATACTCGAAGCAATTTTGATATTATGGTAATATGCCATTATGATAGATTTTGGCAAAATCGAGAGATTCGATTAGGATGCAGGCAACGCCTGTAAAAATGATAAACATGGCGTAACACAATCCGAAGTTGAACAAGCTTTCTTTAACGAGCCGTGGTTGCTTCTATTAGATACAAAGCATAGTGAGAGTGAATCTCGATATCACGCTTATGGCAAAACACATGAAGGACGTCTTTTACAAGTAGCGTTCACACTGAGGGTTAGTGGTACGAAGTTGCGGGTTATTTCGGCTCGTAATATGTCACCCAGAGAAAGGAGAGTTTATGAAACAGCTTAAGCCGATCCCTCAGTTTAAAACAGAAGCGGAGGAACGCGAATTCTGGGAAACACACGATACGGCGGATTATTTCGATCTATCGAAAGCTGTACGTGCTCGTTTTCCAAATCTGAAGCCTTCAACTCAGTCTATAAAGTGAGCGGGAGGACCTGTCCCCTTCATGGGATGGGGTGAAAGCGAACGTGGGTAGTTGTAATCGCTGATGAATCGTATACTTAAAGCATGACAGATCGTAAAACACGCTACGCCGTTTATAACTGTAACTACCATATAATATGGATACCCAAATACAGGAAGCGTGTATTGATCGGTCAGGTCAAAGAGATGCTGTCGGAGCTTTTCCGTAGCATAGCGGAGTCTCAGGAGATGAACATCCTCTCTTTTGAGATAATGCCCGATCATATTCACTTATTTGTATCGGCACCACCACGTCTCAGCCCGGCAGAGATAGTCAATGTGTTTAAGGGTGTAACGGCCCGAATGCTCAGGATGAAGCTGCCCCATCTCCAAAAGGTGTTCTCAGAAGGATTATGGACGCGCACATACTACGTTGGGACTGCCGGCAACATTTCGGCGGAGACAATACATCGGTACATTGCAGATCAGGAGAAGCGTGAAAAAGCCAGAGCAAGCTAACAAGGCTAAAAAGAAGCGTGTCAAAAAGACCGGCATCCAGATTCTAACCTGTAAGACACAGGCGATCGTTGGGGATGACGGCATGGCTTTGCTTTTTGGACTGCTGGGGTTCTCCGCAACCAAACTGTGGAATACTGCTGTATGGCATGCGAAGGAGCAGTGGGAATCTACTGGCAAGATTCCGGGCAACGTCGCCCTTCATCATGCCCTAAAAGATACCCGCTGGTATCGCAGTCTGCATGCCCAATCCTCGCAGGCTTTGCTGGAGGAACTCTGGCAGTCTTATAAGTCATGGTTCAAGCTGAGGAAGAAGGATGCCAAGGCAAAACCACCCGGATTTCGCAAAAAGACATCTTTATCCACCGTTACGTTCAAGAAAGACTCAGTCCGTTGGTGTCCTTTATCAAAGACATTACGATTGGGTATTCCCGATGCAGTCTACGGCAGGAAGTTCATCTTCCTGCAGGTGCAGATGCCTCCGAATGCCAGGATAGGCTGCAGGGATGTGCAAGTCGTCAGGCTGATAGAGCACGACGGTCAATGGACTGTGCATATTGTATATGAAGTCGTCATACCTGTCATGGTGCCGGCCGGGCAGACTATGGCCATCGATCTGGGCATCAAGCAGATGGCGGCGTTTGCCTGTACCGACGGGCAAGCAGGAGTCTACACAGGAGGAGAACTCAGGGCGCTGGAACGGTATTTCGAAAAGGAGAAGTCCGGCTGCACAAGCAGCAAGTCGAAGAAGCGCAGGCGTCTGGATAGCAAGCGCGCCAGGCAGCGGCATCATTTTATACACACCTTGACCCGCAGCATTGTCCGCGATGCCAAAGCTCGCGGTGTTTCGGCGATTATAGTCGGAGATCTCAGGGACATGCGTACGGGTAAGGATGGTGAGGCAAGGGACTGGGGCGCATCTGGTAATCAGGACCTTCACAAATGGCCATATCAACTCATCATCAGCCAGATCAGGTACAAGTCAGCGTTAGAGGGCATCAACGTAGTGGTAGTCAGTGAAGCATACACGTCTCAGACTTGCTGTATATGCGGAACGAGGGGCAAGGCGAACCGCGTCCATCGGGGATTGTATGTCTGCAAGTCTTGCGGAGCAACAATCCATGCCGATGTGAACGGTGCGGCGAACATTCTCAAAAAGTATCTCCCGGAGATTACGGTCCCCTGGAGTAGTGGCTGTTTGGCACAGCCTACAGTCAACCGGTTTGCCTGGAGAAAAACCAGGCCGTTAGGCCATAAGCCGGGGACGTGGCAGGACTCAAAGAGACCTGCTGCTCCTGTGAACTTACTCGCGGCTTAGCCTGTGGGGAGTCCTGCTCCATTTATGGGGCTGGAGGATGTCAATTCGCTAAGGCTACCATTTTCTCTCCTCGATTCTATCCGTGTCGAGGCCAACAAGCGTGATGTTCTTTATCAGTCACTCATCAAGGTGTGGTTATCAGAAAAACTCCGTCAATGCTGATGAAGTTACTGAATTTGGCATATCAACACGATAATCCGAGTAGCCAAAAAAACCAAACAATTCGGCGAAACTGGGAAATCCATACAATTAGATGCTATTATTTATGAAATTGCGGTTGCAGCGTGTGCATGCTTCTCATCGAAGCATCCGTGCGATACGCTTGCTATTGAGAGTAGTTAATCAATATCGTGACATGGGAACAACAATTTTAGCACAATGAAGAAAATCGCACTGATCGGATATTCTTTTCGTCTTCCGGGTACGAACCGTTCCCGGTTTTTTAATGACCTTCTGACTGGAGTTGATCTCGTTAGCACGGTAGATGCTGATCGTTGGGCGCTGGATGCCTTTCGTCATCCGGACCGTGCCCATCACGGCACCTCCTACACATTTTCCGCCGGATCAATCGGGGATGTGACAGGATTTGATGCTGCCTTTTTTAACATCTCCCCACGGGAAGCTGCGCTGATGGACCCCCAGCAGCGTCTGTTGCTGGAACTGAGCTGGGAGGCGTTGGAGAGTGCGGGAGTCAAACCGTCCTTTCTTAAAGGAAGCCGGTGCGGTGTTTTTATCGGGATTGCCAGTACAGACTATTCATACCGTTTCTCCGACGACCTCTCCGCGATAGATACATCGTCTGCCACGGGCAATGTTGCCAGCGTTGCTGCAAATCGTCTCTCCTATTTTTACGATCTGCACGGTCCCAGCATGGCAATAGATACCGCGTGCTCTTCTTCAATGGTTGCGTTTCATCAGGCATGCCGCTCCATTGCCTCCGGAGAAAGCACGCACGCTTTGGCAGGAGGCATCAGTCTTCATCTCCATCCGTACGGTTTCATCATTTTCTCGAAAGCGTCTATGCTGTCGAAGCGCGGCCGGTGCAATGTCTTTGACGCTGCGAGTGACGGCTATGTGCGCTCCGAAGGTGGCGGGCTCTTTCTGCTCAAGGACTATGAAGCTGCAGTGGCTGCCGGTGATCGCATCCTAGCTGTCGTGGCGCATTCTGCGGTAAACGCCGATGGTCGCAAGGCAGGATTGACCGTGCCGAGCGCTAATTCTCAAGCGACTCTTCTTGCCGAAGCGTATGAACATGCCGGTATTGCACCTGAGGAGATCGACTACATTGAAGCGCATGGAACGGGCACGGCTGTCGGCGATCCTGTTGAAACGCGAGCGCTGGGAGAGGCGCTTGGGCAAAAACGCCCGTCTGGCAGACCGCTTCTGATCGGATCTGTCAAGAGTAATCTCGGACATCTTGAGGCTGCATCGGGCGTTTCCGGACTAATTAAGGCGCTCTATTGTATTCAGCATCGCATCATTCCAGCCACAATCGGCATCAAGACGATTAACCCGAAAATCCCGTTGCAGGAATTGAACATCGATATTGTACGTGAAAACCTCACGCTAAAGGAATCCGGCAGAATCGTTGTTGGAGTGAATTCATTCGGCTTCGGCGGCGCCAACGCGCATGTCATCCTCGAAAGTCACGAGCCGGCGATTACCGATACGGCTTTCTCCGTCAGGGACAAAACGTTTATCCCTGTTGTCCTTTCTGCGCGGAGCGAGGCAGCTCTTATCTCAGTTGCCCGGTCGGTTGCCGCATTTCTGAAAGACCATCCAGATCAGGCGCTGTATGATGTGGCATATCAGACTGTTTTCCGCCGGGACTGGCTTGATTATCGTGCGGTGGTATTCGGCGCAACGTCCCGAGAGATTACGGTCGCTCTTCAGGCTTTTGCCGGAGAGAATGCGGACGATGCCGCTGTTATAAGAGGCACCGGGCTGGATGTGCCGTGCGGGCCTGTCTTCGTCTATTCGGGCAACGGCTCCCAATGGTCCGGCATGGGCAAACAGCTCCTGCATGACAATGTGTTCAGGAAAGCTGTTCGGGAGGTCGATAGCTTTTTCTGTAAACATGCCGGATATTCCCTGCAAGACGAGCTGGCGGGAACCAACGGCGATGGTCGCTACACATGGACCGAAATAGCCCAGCCTGCCCTATTTGCTGTCCAGGTGGGCATTACCCGGATGCTGCGCCGTAACGGTATAAATCCGGTTGCTGTTGTCGGGCACAGCGTCGGTGAGGTTGCTGCCGCGTGGGCATGCGGTTCTCTCTCTCTTGAGGATGCAGTTAAAGTCGTCTACCATCGAAGTCGTCTACAGGGAGCTACCAAGGGGGATGGGCAGATGACTGCGGTCGGGCTTGGCGAGGAAGAAGCCAGTGCACTTATGCATGAACTAGGTGATGGACATGCACTCTGTCTGGCCGGTATCAACAGCTCCAGAGGGGTAACGGTTGCCGGGACGTCCGGCGATCTTGAGCGCTTTGAGGCGATGCTTACAGAGCGGGCCATTTTCTGGAAAAGACTCGATATCGATTATGCGTTTCATAGCCCTGCAATGGACCGGCTGGAGTCAGAGGTAAGGAGCGTCTTTGCTGATCTGAAGCCGGGAGCCTCTGTGATTCCCTTCTTCTCCACCGTCACCGGGACACTGCTGGATGGTCGTGAGCTCCATGCGGAATACTGGTGGAGGAATATTCGCAAGCCCGTCCAGTATCGCAATGCTATGAATAGCCTGACGGTGACCGGAAAGAATGTTTTTGTGGAGGTTGGTCCCCATCCAGTGCTGCGTTCCTACATCAACGATTGTTTGAAAGATGCAGGAATCACCGGCTGTGTTATCCCCACCGCTGTGCGTGGCGACGATGCTCCCCGAAGGGTTCAGGGTGCAGTGGGTCAGGTTATCATGACTGGAGTACCGTTCCCATGGGAGTCTGTTTTCCCTGAGCCGGGCCGCTTTGTCGAATTGCCGGATTACCCCTGGCAGCGCGAACGGCACTGGCACGACGTTACTCCCGAATCCCTGCGGCAGCTTTATCGGGAGAAAGAGCACCCGTTGCTCGGTTATCGTCTTGCGCAGCATGAGCTGACCTGGGAAAACCAGCTGGATACGCAAACGCATCCGGTGCTTGCTGATCATGTCGTTGGGGAGGGAATAGTATTCCCAGGGTCCGGATTTGCAGAACTTGCATTGGCCGCAGCCAACGCCTGGCATGCTGATGACTTTATCGAAATTGAGGAGTTGGAAATACGCTCGCCGCTTTTGCTAAGCAGAGAGAATTCAAAGGTGCTGCGCCTGCTGATAGACCCTCAGGACGGGGGATTTGTCATCAAGTCGCGGGAGCAGATGCGTGACGAGGCTTGGACGCTCCGTGTGGTTGGCCGGATTCTGCGGGAACCCCGGGGCATGTTACTCAACGACGAAAAACCATTTCTCCCGGGGCGTAAGCCAGATTTCGATTATTCCCGTCATGAGGTGATGACAAAGGCTGTCGGCCTGACATATGGACCGGCATTCCGCGCGATCTCTCATGGATGGGTCGAGCAGAATACGGCTTCAGCTATTTTCCGTATTCCTGAAGCCGTGTTAGGCGAACTGGGGCAGTATTACTTACATCCGGCGCTTCTTGATGCGGCCTTCCAGCTTATCTTCCAGATACTGGGAGATGACGTAATGCGTTATGATAACAGAGTTTTTGTGCCCATCAAAATAGGCAGACTGGCGATTCATTTGGGGGCGGCACGTCCATATAGTGCACGGGCAACACTGCTTCGACAGTCTCCTCACTCGCTGTTGGCCGACTTTACGCTGTTTGACGAAGCAGGTCTGCCGGTTGCCAGGATCAAGGATGTCCGTTTCCGTGGTATCCGCCTGCACAAGGCAGCCTCAAGCAGGCTTTCCTGTATCGATTATGCGTGTGTACCAGTTCCTCATGCACTGGTTGCTGATGATAGGTCGCCTTTGCCTTCTCAACTGGTAAATCAGTCTCTGCGTGAAGCGGTGAGGCGGTGTGTGCTGAAAGGGACGCATCGGCGCTATTCCGAGGAGATCGACCCACTGCTGGATGAACTATCCAGCCGGTTTGTCCGTGAGGCTTTCGCTGCCCTGGATGGGGGTAGCGATACTTCCTTTTCTGAACGAATTCACGCCTGCAAGACTATCACACCGGAGATTAGCTCGTTCATTGACGCCCTTGTTGCGGTGCTACAGGACGACGGCCTGATAGAGCGTGATGATTCAGGCTTGCGGCTGAATATCCCTGTTGATAATCAGGCACCGACAGCGCAGGACATATGGAACAGTATATTTGGCGACTATCCTGATTATTTCCCGATAATACAAGCTGTCGGTCGCGTTGGCATGCATCTGCAATCGCTCATTGAAGGACACGTTTCCTTTGAAAGCATCCGTCCACGCGAGGCGTCTCTCTCATCTCTCTACCGACAAGTCCTCGGTGTTCAGGGGAAGCAGCAGATAGAACAAATGCTCTCGGATCTGATAGTTGAAGCTCAAAAGCTTCTGCCCGAAGGGCGCAGATTCCGGGTGCTTGAACTGAGCGAAGGAATTGCATCGTATGCGAATGCGATCGGGGCAGCTATCGATTTCGACCGCGGAGACTATGTCTTTGCAACGTCATCAGAAGCAACCCTTGATGAGGCACAATCCCTGAAAGCAAGTTATCCGCCCATCGCACTGAGGACAATTGACGGGGAGTCGCCGGCGCGTGCTTCAGATGTCTTTCATCTGGCCATCGTGACCCTGGATTTCACAAGCACTCATGATGCTGTCAAAGCTCTGCAGTATGCTAGCACGCATCTTGCCCCAGGCGGGTTTATTATGGTGCTGGCACAGCACCATACATTATGGATGGACTTTATTTTCGGGGGGCAGCAGACCTGGTGGGCAGACGCGTCGTCGAGATTCGGGACTTCACATCAGAAGACTGCTGCATTCTGGCAGCGGGAACTGCGACAGAGCGGCTTCAGTGCTTCAACTCTTGTTGAGTTTGCTCCGGAGTCAGCTTCCGGACCTTATGTTCTTCTAGCCGAACGTGACACTTCACAGGCTATCCCGGCGCTGATAGCAGAAGCTGCACCGCGCAGGTGGCTTCTGATAGCCCCCGACCGAGGATCTTCTGCGCAACTTGCACGGCATCTCGAAAGAGCGCTTCTGGAACGTGGCGATAGAGCCTTAATTGTTTCCAATGGCAACTTAGCGCATGTGGAAAATCTTTTTTTGAATGTACAGGTGCAGGAAGGTTCTCTTGACGGTGTTGTGTTTCTTGCCGGACAGCAGATACGAAAGGGAACTGCAGAAGCAATTATCAGGTATCAGGTACATAGCTGTGCTGCGGCAGCTTCTCTTGTAAAGATGTGCGAAGCTTCTTCTCCAGGTATTCCCTGCTGGCTTGTCACGTCTGGTGCTGTCGTTGACCTTTTGCCAGGGCGTCGCGCGTCTTCAACTCTGGCATTTGCGGATGCTGCAGTGTGGGGTTTTGGGCGAACTCTTATGAATGAGACTCCTGATATATCGCTGCGTCTTATCGATATTGAACTACCAGAGTCGACCGATGCTGTGGCCTCACTTGCCCGCGAATTTGCCTGTCCAGATGACGAAAGGGAAATCATCATTACTGCTGCAGGTGAGCGCTTTGCACCCCGTATGAGGCTGAAGACCTGCCCCGATCGTCCATCTGCTGTGGCACGTGAAAAGGCTCAGACTGTATTAAAGCTTTGCTTCGAGATGCCAGGACAGCTGCGAAACCTCCGCTGGGAGGAGCATCCATTGAGCGAGCCTGCTGCGAACCAGCTGGCTGTCCGGATAGTAGCTACTGGCCTGAACTTTCGGGATGTTATGTATACGCTGGGGATGTTGTCTGATGAGGCGATTGAGAACGGCTTTGCTGGCGCCACGCTTGGGCTGGAGTTTGCTGGTGTCGTAGTCAGTGCGGGGGCGCAAACGAGAGACTTTTTGCCGGGCGATGCGGTTGTGGGGCTAGGCCCTGCCAGCTTCGGCACGTTGGTCGTCACCACGCCTAATGCTCTTGCCCATATCCCGCCGGGGATGTCTTTTGAGGCTGCTGCCACTATTCCAAGCACCTTTTTTACAGCTTATTATGCATTGCACCATCTTGCAAGACTAGGTGAGGGAGAAAAGGTGCTGATTCACGGGGCTGCCGGCGGTGTAGGCATCGCTGCTATTCAGGTGGCCAAGTGGTGTGGAGCTGAAATCTATGCGACTGCAGGTTCTGACGAAAAACGGGATTTCCTGCATCTGCTTGGCATCGAGCATGTTTTTGATTCCCGCTCACTTGTTTTTGCCGATGAAATCCTTGCGCAGACTGACGGCAAGGGTGTGGATGTTGTACTTAACTCGCTTGCCGGCGAAGTGGTTAATCGAAATTTCAGTGTCTTGAAGCCATTCGGGCGGTTTTTGGAGCTGGGGAAACGCGATTTTTACGAAAACACTAAAGTGGGGTTGAGGCCGTTCCGCAACAATATCAGTTATTTTGGGATAGATGCCGACCAACTGATGAATGAGCGACCGGATCTGACCCGAAAGCTCTTCCATGAGGTCATAGATCTTTTTACGAAGGGAGTTCTGCATCCGCTGCCTTATCAGGTTTTTGAAGCCGATGAGGTTGTCGATGCTTTCCGCTGTATGCAGCAGGCAAGGCATATCGGGAAGATCGTAGTTACCTACCGGAATGAAATATCAGCTGTCCATGCCGTTAACAGGGGTCCGTTGATGTGTCTTGATCTGGCTGCTGAAGGGGCATGGTTGGTTACCGGCGGCCTGTCAGGGTTCGGCCTGCGGACAGCTGAATGGCTTGCATCCCGCGGAGTGCGCAATCTTGTCCTTATCAGCCGGAGCGGACCGGATTCAGACGAAGCGCGGCGCTCAATTGCGGTGATGCAGGGCAACGGTGTCCGGATTCTGGCGGCTGCCTGCGATGTTACGGATAAGGCCGCACTTGCGGAACTGCTGGATGCTGCTTCGCATCAGTTCCCGCCACTCAGAGGTATTGTACATGCAGCAGCGGTGATCGACGACGGCCTAATCCGCACAATGGATGCTGAGCAAATAGACCGGGTGCTTGAGCCTAAAGTTCGAGGGGCGCAGAATCTTCATGAGCTGACGCTGGAAATGAAGCTCGATTTCTTTATCCTTTTCTCATCGGCTACCACACTGTTCGGAAATCCCGGGCAAGGTAATTACGTTGCTGCAAACACATGGCTGGAGTCGCTGGCTCGATACCGCCGTGCATGCGGATTGCCCGCCACCTGTATTTTATGGGGCGCAATTGATGATGTTGGCTTCCTGGCGCGCAACGAGAAGATCAAGGATGCGCTGAGCAGTCGTATGGGGGGAAGAGCAATACACTCTGCTGTAGCGCTCGAGACTCTGGAAGCAATGATTCTGACTAACCGGTCGGGAGAGGGAGTGTTGGAGTTCGATTGGAAAACGCTCAGCCGCTTTATTCCGGGTGCGGTTGCTCCGAAGTTTAGCAACTTATGGCGATACGGGAATGAGCAGGAACCTGGCGATGATCGCGGGGAAGATATGCAGCGCTTGCTGGCCGAACTTGATGACGAAGAGCTGTCGGCCCTGGTTGCAAAAATATTGCAGCAGGAGATAGGAGAGATACTCCGGGTTGCTCCCGACAAAATCGATACCTCCCGCTCAGTGTATGACATGGGGCTCGACTCCCTCATGGGCGTTGAGCTGGTAGTTGCGCTGGAGACTCGCTTTGGTATCAGACTGCCGGTGCTGGCAATCAGCGAAAATCCGACAATAGCCAAGCTTGCACGGCGTATTATGGTGCAGCTGCGAGGTTGCGAAACATCGAGCGATACCACGGGCGGTAGCACAGTCATTAGCCAGGTCCAGCAGGTTGCGGCCCAACATGCGGCGGAGGTCTCGCCGGATACACTCTCCGGCATTGCCAGGGGGATAAGTGCAGTTAAAAATGATTCGCGACCGAGGATAATTCAATAAGATGAAACGTAAGGGTATCCCGGGACTTACAACCCAGATCAGAGACCGCCTGATCCAACAGGCATTGGAGCGGCGGCTGCGTAATGTTGCAGGCAAAAACGAAGATGCCCTGATTGACCGCAGCGACACTGGAGAGATCCCGGAGGCGTTATATAGATTCAATATGCACCCTGGCTACCAACAGATTCGAATCCTCCATGAGGGAGCGGCACGGCTGGGTCTTGACAGTCCATATTTCAAGATGCATGAGGGAGTCGCAGGAGCCCACACCCGTATTAACGGCAAGGATGTTCTGAATTTTTCCAGTTACAACTATCTCGGTTTTTCCGGGCACCCGCGCGTCAATGAAGCAGCTAAGGCAGCCATTGATCGCTACGGCACCTCGGTGTCGGCAAGTCGTCTGGTATCGGGCGAGCGTCCGCTCCATCGCGAACTGGAACAGGCAATTGCCGGTGTCTATGGGACTGATGATGCAATTGTCTTTGTCAGTGGCCATGCCACGAATGTTACGACGATTGGGTGTCTGTTCGGTCCCCGTGATCTGGTGCTCCATGATGAACTTATCCATAACAGCATTGTTCAGGGTGTTCAGCTCTCGGGTGCCAGACGGCTATCCTTTCCTCACAATGACTGGAGAACGCTTGACGCACTTCTTAGTCAGCAGCGGCGACAGTTTGAGCGGGTGTTGATCGTACTGGAAGGCATCTATAGCATGGAGGGGGACTTCCCAGATTTGCCGCGTTTTATAGAAATTAAAAATAGGCATAGTGTTTTTCTTATGATTGACGAGGCGCACTCATTTGGGGTTATGGGTGAACGCGGCTTCGGTATCAGGGAGCATTTTGGGATTAATGGAGATGAGATAGATATCTGGATGGGGACGCTCAGCAAGGCACTGGCAGGTTGCGGCGGATACATCGCTGGAGAAATCGCTCTTATTGAACATCTAAAGTTCCTTGCCCCCGGGTTTCTCTACAGCGTCGGCATGTCGCCCCCGGTTGCCGCCGCGTCACTTGCTGCACTGCAATGCCTGAAGGCTGAGCCGGAGAGAGTTCGTATGCTTCAGGCGCGGGGGAAGTTCTTTCTTAAACAGGCTGCGAGTTCGGGTATTGATACCGGTAACAGCGTTGGACTGGCCGTGATCCCGGCCATTGTCGGCAGCTCTATAAAGGCGACACGCCTCTCCGCCGTCCTGTTTGAGCAGGGCATCAATGTGCAGCCGATTATCTATCCTGCAGTACCAGAGAAGACGGCCCGGCTCCGTTTTTTTATCTCCTGCGAACATACCGAAGCTGAAATTCATGATGCGGTGCGAGCAACTGCAGCGGCGCTTGAGCACCTCTGAGCTGACAAGCATCTTTTTTTAAAGGTCCGGTGCAACAGGCTGGACGGCGTGTTCTAGGTATAAGCAACTTAAATTATTAAAATGCGAAGTCACAACTCCATGCCTCCCTGATGTATTTAAAAAAGTGGCGTAAAGCCGCGCCTTTTAAGCAGGGAGAACATCAAAGCACTATAAGATTCTCGACAGTAACAGCCCCTCCGCTGAAGGTGAGCGTGCCATATACAGTCGTAAAACCGACAGTCGTTGAGTCAGTACAGTCAAGACCTCCCTGAAGAGTGATAGCATATGGGTCATTGAAGTTCGGGCTATCAATTATAGTCAGTGCCGGCATCTGAATCACCTGCCCATCTGTTGTCACATTAGATAAAGCTTGTGAAATCGTAGGGTAGTAGTTTGTTGTCCCTGCAATCAACACCGCTGGGTTGCTGCATGAAGCCAGGTTGACTATCAGATTGCTTTCAGAAACAGTTGTGCTCGCTGCGAAGTGACTATCACCGCTATAATTTGCGGTTATATAATTCAGGCCGATGTCTAAAGTAGCTATACTCACACTGGCGCTCCCGGCTGTCAGGGGCACTGGCGCTCCAAGGTTAGTGCCATCAGATTGAAACTGTACAGTTCCTGTTGGAGTGCCGGTTCCGGCTGAGAAAGCTGCGACATTGCAGTCGATCGTTACGGACTGACCGACTATTGAAGGATCTGGGTTAATAGACGTAATAACAATTGACGTACACGCCGGGGTTCCCAGTTGAGTGCCTATAAAATTCTCGCTTGGCATGTTGGCATTACTCACTGAAAGATTGATGCTTGACGGACTGAAGGTATATCCAGCTAAGCTCGGAGTAACCGTATAAGGGCCATTGGACAAACCCGTGAAGCTATAATCCCCGTAGTCGTCCGTGGATGCTGTGCCTGTGGATGTTGTGCCTGTACTTGTTCCGCTCAGACTCACTGTTACACCTGCCATGGCCGCGCCGCAGGATGTCACGGTCCCTGAAATAGAATAAGTGACTACCGTGCCTGTAAAGTTCTCGCTCGACATATTGGCATTACTTACTGAGAGATTGATGCTTGACGGACTGAAGGTGTATCCGGAGAAGCTCGGAGTAACCGTATAAGGGCCATTGGACAAACCTGTGAAACTATAGGCCCCGCTGCTGTTAGTGGTTGTTGTGCCTGTACTCGTTCCGCTCAGACTCACTGTTACACCTGCCATGGCAACGCCGCCCGATGTGCTTACAGTCCCTGAAATGGAATAAGTGATTGGCGCGCCTGTAAAGTTCTCGCTCGACATATTGGCATTGCTCACTGAGAGATTGATGCTTGACGGACTGAAGGTGTATCCGGAGAGGCTCGGGGTAACCGTATAAGGGCCATTGGACAAGCCTGTGAAACTATAGGCCCCGCTGCTGTTAGTGGTTGTTGTGCCTGTACTTGTTCCGCCCAGACTCAATGTTACACCTGCCATGGCCGCGCCGCCCGATGTGGTTACAGTCCCTGAAATGGAATAAGTGATTAGCGTGCCGATAAAGTTCTCGCCTGACATATTGGCATTACTTACTGAGAGATTGATGCTTGACGGACTGAAGGTGTATCCGGAGAAGCTCGGCGTAACTGTATAAGAGCTATTGGACAAACCTGTGAAGCTATAGGCCCCGCTGCTGTTAGTGGTTGTTGTGCCTGTACTCGTTCCGCTCAGACTCACAGTCACACCTGCCATGGCCGCGCCGCCCGATGTGGTTACAGTCCCTGAAATGGAATAAGTGATTAGCGTGCCGATAAAGTTCTCGCCTGACATATTGGCATTACTTACTGAGAGATTGATGCTTGACGGACTGAAGGTGTATCCGGAGAAGATCGGAGTAACTGTATAAGGGCCATTGGACAAACCTGTGAAGCTATAAGCCCCGCTGCTGTCGGTGGTTGTTATGCCTGGACTTGTTCCGCCCAGACTCAATGTTACACCTGCCATGGCCGCGCCGCCCGATGTGCGCACAGTCCCTGAAATGGAATAAGTGATTGGCGTGCCGATAAAGTTCTCGCCTGACATATTGGCATTACTTACTGACAGATTGATGCTTGACGGACTGAAGGTGTATCCGGAGAAGCTCGGCGTAACTGTGTAAGAGCCATTGGACAAGCCTGTGAAGCTATAGGCTCCGCTGCTGTTAGTGGTTGTTGTTCCTGTACTCGTTCCGCCCAGACTCACTGTTACACCTGCCATGGCCGTGCCGCCAAATGTGCTTACAGTCCCTGAAATGGAATAAGTGATTGGCGCGCCTGTAAAGTTCTCGCTCGACATATTGGCATTGCTCACTGAGAGATTGATGCTTGACGGACTGAAGGTGTATCCGGAGAGGCTTGGGGTAACCGTATAAGGGCCATTGGACAAACCTGTGAAACTATAGGCCCCGCTGCTGTTAGTGGTTGTTGTGCCTGTACTCGTTCCGCTCAGACTCACAGTCACACCTGCCATGGCCGCGCCGCCCGATGTGCTTATAGTCCCTGAAATGGAATAAGTTACTGTGCCTGTAAAGTTCTCGCTCGACATATTGGCATTGCTTACTGAGAGATTGATGCTTGACGGACTGAAGGAGTATCCGGAGAAGCTCGGAGTAACTGTGTAAGAGCCATTGGACAAGCCTGTGAAGCTATAGGCCCCGCTGCTGTTAGTGGTTGTTGTGCCTGTACTTGTTCCGGAAAGACTCACAGTCACACCTGCCATGGCCGTGCCGCCCGATGTGCTTATAGTCCCTGAAATGGAATAAGTGATTGGCGCGCCTGTAAAGTTCTCGCCTGATATATTGGCATTGCTTACTGACAGATTGATGCTTGACGGACTGAAGGAGTATCCGGAGAAGCTCGGGGTAACTGTGTAAGGGCCATTGGACAAGCCTGTGAAGCTATAGGCCCCGCTGCTGTTGGTGGTTGTTGTGCCTGTACTTGTTCCGGAAAGACTCACAGTCACACCTGCCATGGCCGCGCCGCCCGATGTGCTTATAGTCCCTGAAAGAGAATAAGTAGTCGATACGAAAGCCGACCAGTTGTTCACAAGGTTGTAAGCGTTGACGGAACCGATTCCAGTGGCGAAATTCCACCCGATGGCGGCGCCGTAGGCAATACTGTATGTGCTATCGGAAGTGGAAAGCACGCCATAATACTTACTTGTGGAGGCGTAACAATTATTATTGCCCAAGCAAGGGACATCCATGTCGCCCTGGGTAACATTATAGAAAATACAGGAACTGTTCACTGCATTCCCGAGAGAGGAATTGCAGCTGCTATTCCCACTCTGGCCATACTCGGCGTCGGCAATTCTGTAGTAAACTTGGTTGGGATTGCCCTGACGCGCAGCAGTCTTTTGATTCACCAAGGCCTGGATGCCGGCCATTATGGGCGCCGAGGCTGATGTCCCTCCCACTCCCACCCATTCGCTGGGATTACTGCCACAGGGCACTCCGCCATTGTTTGGATCACTGAAACAAATTGGATAATAGTGGCCCCAGAGGCCATTCGCAGCAAACAGAGAGACATCCGGAATGTCCCGTACGCCATCGCTTGGATTGCCCACGACCGATTGCCATAAGGGCTTGGAATATCCCGCGCAGGTGCCGCCTACAACACCACTCTTTGTAGATGTCCCAGTGGCGCAGCCGCTCGGCCCTCCACTGCCAGACGCCGTTGTCAGAAAATCAGAGTTGCTGTTGCACAAGCTTGTCGATCCATACGTCGTGCTGTAGCCAAGAAAAGTTGAAAGCAGCACTCCGGAACAAGCGTCGTTCCATGGGATTTCAGGGATATAAGACTTTGCAGAACCGTAGGTGGAACTGTTCGTCTGGTTCCAGTATGTGCTGTTAGTATTTGCATAAGTATCGCCGAAATCGGTTCCTCCCACGGCGACGTTGTAAGGGGTAGAGGCAAAACCGCTCACGCCAATCCCGTGTCTTGAGTAGCTATCGTCGGCATCGCAACTGGCTGCGCCTTCATCTCCTGCGGAAACGAAAATTGAAACGCCCTCGGTCACTGCCTGCTCGTAGATGGAGTTGTAAGCTGCGTTAGCCGCTGCTCCATTATACACTTCGCACTCGCCATAACTTATGCTTATGATGGCTGGCGGCGATCCATCATTTATAAGATTCTGAAGGGCAAACAGGCCACCGAATGTGGTGACGGTGTCGGTGCAGGAAGCCAGTTCGATCATGGCGCTAGGTGCCGCAGCGCTGGCGTACTCCGCATCCAGAATAGCTTCGATGTCATCAGCGTTCACACCGGGGTCGCTGCAATTGTTGTTACCGCTGAGGGGCGCTGGATGTACCTGGCTGAAGGCCCCCGAGTAGCTGGAAAGTCCAAAAGTGGAACGGAACGTGTTCCAGTCTCCAGTACTGTATACGTCCGTGTCTTCAATTACCACAATAGTTTGACCTTGGCCCGAAATGCCTGCGCTGAAAAGCGGGTTCAGATTGTAGATTGTTGCCAGATCTGCAGGCGCAACCAACTCATAGGTGTAACCACCGGAAGTGAAAGTGTATGCGCCACGTACCTTATGCATTGTGCGAGGCCGGAAATCATGGAGAGAGACAACTCCAGCTACCGCAGGCGCGAGCGCGGCTGGAATTTGCGGGTCACTGATATTGGCGATATGGACAACTCCCTTCACATCGAGATAATGAATCTCTGTATGGAAAGCCTCGCGTATCTGCCCCGCAGAACCAGAGAAGTCAATCTGCATCCCGCTGGGATAGACTACATTGACAGTGAAGCCATGAGAACCGAGCCAGCTGGTAATGGCATCCAAGTCTTGCTGTGCTAGACCGAAGGTCTGTCCGAATTGTTGGGCGGTAAGCCATCTATGGAAGTTCGGTGAAGCCGGATCATGGAGCTCCTCGATGAACTGTTGAAGCGCCTTTTCCCGATCGGGAGGGCGCTGCAGTTGGAGGACCATGTGCTCAAGCGGCAAGCTGTCGGCAACCCGGCCACGGTCGTTTTCAGATGTAGCCTCAGGACGCGTGTTGCCATTCAGCATGACAAGTTTGCTTTCATCAACACTTTGCGTTATCAGGACAGTAGGCGCATGATTAGGACTTGATGGAGTATCGGCAAGTGCAATTCCCAAAAATACAAGACCGATGCAAAAGATCTGGAACAGGGCAAACAGAACAATCCTTATCCAATAATAAAATACAGTCTGAAATAATCCTATGAACTTATGGTTTTTGACCATATAACATCCTGCAGTAATTTGTGACTGCTCTCCCTTGCCAAGAAGAAGTTTCGAAGAACCCCCCCATTTATCCTTGTCTATAGGCATCTTATGATGATTTATAATCAGCCTGTTAGTAATGGTATCCTCGCAAAAAAGTTAACAGTAGCTGATTAAGCGGGCACTTATTACAACGATGGGAAAAGAGGTGCGATTTTTTGGATAGTATCCAACCTCTATTATAGTTGTTCCTGCCTTAAAACACCCCTGTATTAAGGAGAGTTTCTTAGGCGGCCACTCTATCCTCTTTGGAAGACCAGTGGCTTTGTGCCCCATTATTATTCAAGGGTTACCTTTTCCAGAAACTGTTTCTCTCTATCCACCTATCTATTTAAAGTCTACCACATTCGGGGAAAAGATACCGCGGCAATGCTCACATTATCAGGGAGCGCCGTAAAACCCCGTCATTCGCAGTATACAAGTCAGAAGTGTTCGGAGTGTGGGCACATAGATGCCCACAACAGGCTATCTCAGGCAGTGTTTCACTGTCAGGCCTGCGGCTGCACAGAAGATGCGGATACCAATACCGCAAAGAACATACCAGGGGAGGGACTCTTCCTGTTCGCCTGTCCTGAAAAGGGTGCTGCTCCGATAGGGCATAGAGAGCCGGTGCAATCGGACCGCTCGTTGAAACAGGAAATAAGGTCTCGGCTCGTTGCATAAGGCGCTCTACTCTTCGGAGTGTCGGAAGCTGAGAATCTTCGGCATTTATGCCGGAGAGAATGTCAAACTACTAAAGACAGGCCAGAAGACCTATTCTACCTTTTCTGCCTTTTTCGACCCAGACGACCATAGCCTTTGTCTTGGGCTCGGTAATGTTTATAATCTCTCCCCTGCGCAGAGACGCACTCATGATGGCACCTAGACCGCGTTCACTTATGTCGACTATTTTGCAGGCCCACTGGTTTCCAATGTTATCGGAGCACTCGGTTACATAATTGCATTTGAGCCTCGGATAAATCCTTTGTTCTCTTGGAAGGGATTGATTTACATGATTTTCTATCATACCCATAAGACATACCGATTTCTTCGATATATGCACAATAGTATAATATGGATGGAGCTCTTTTTTCCAAAAAAATAAGACCGCTGCATGCCTGTTGCGGCTGCCGAACTAGTGCTTAATCCGTGGTTGAAAGAGGGGGGCAGTTGGTCTGATTTCCAGTGAGCGTGGTCATGCTTTTAAAATGAGAGAACTTATACCTAAAAAATACGCTGTTTTTTTAAAATATGCGGTTGTGGGATGCACGGGGACAGCAATCGACGTAGGTTCCCTTTACCTGTTTGTGGAGTTTCTGCACATCCATCTGCTTCTGGCTACTGCCATGTCTTTTACTCTAGCCGTAATCAATAATTTCGCACTTAACAAATATTGGACATTTCAGTATAGGAGCGGAAATATCAGGAAACAGCTCATCAAGTTTCTGATTGTATCAATAACAGGTCTTGTTTTGACAGAACTCTCTATGGCTCTTTTAGTCTATAACCTGAAGATTTGGTATATGGCTTCAAAACTTATCACGTCTGGCTTGGTTTTAATGTGGAATTTCCTGGCTAACAAATACTGGACATTCAAAGACCGGATATTTCATACACCGCATACAGAAAAATACTCTTATAATGTAAGTGTTGTTATTCCCGCCTATAATGAGGAAAGGCGAATAGGTGAGACACTCAAAGCGATCCATCATTATTTTTATGGCAAGACTGTTACAAGGCAGATAATTGTTGTTAATGACGGCAGCAGTGACAATACGGCAAAGGTTTTAGATGCCTTCCGTGAGGAGATTCCGGATTTGATTGTCATTTCCGATAGTCCAAATCACGGTAAAGGTTATGCAGTTAAAAAAGGGGTGGAAGCAAGCCATGGAGAATATATTCTGTTTGCCGATGCAGACAACGCCACTCCGATTGAAGAGTTTGAAAAGTTCTATCCTCTTTTAAAGGATTATAAGGTAGTTATAGGATCACGTTATATTTCAGAAAGCAATATAGTGGTCGGGCAGCCCTGGTACCGGGTGCTGATTGGGAGAATAGGGAATATGCTAATTCAATTTCTCTTGCTGGACGGGGTAAAGGACACCCAATGCGGGTTCAAGGCGTTTCAGCATGGGGCGGCAAGAGAAATATTCAGTCGTATGCGGATAAACGGTTTTGGATTTGATATAGAAATTCTGTCCATCGCTCGTCTTTTAAATTTTGCCGTCACGGAGATACCGGTTAGTTGGTACAATTCGGGGGAAAGCAGGGTAAGGCCGGTTAAGGATGCCCTCAGGACTTTCAGAGAATTGATTTATATAAAATTAAATCTCTGGGGCGGAAAGTATTATTAATATTCAATAATACTATATGCGATCATCATATATGATCAGGCTTGAGAAAGAGGATTTTGTCGGCGAGAACCTCAAAAACCTTGCAAAGATGACGAATCTCTCCCCCAAGGATTTCGAAGATCGTTTTTCATATGCAGCGTAGCCTCTTTTTGATATCTCCTTTCCCCTTCTTGAAAACAAGAGGGGGAAAAAGTGTTTTCTAACCTCGCATGAGCCTTGACGAGTTCAACAAGACCAGCACATAAGGCAGTATGTGAGGTACCGCTGCAGCGGTCGGCGAATGGGTCCGGCAATGGCCCCTGGCTACCAGACCGACAGTGTGATTACTGAGTAAGACCGGTTGGGCCTCATTAAGATGCGGTAGTTAGTATTTTTGTTTACATGTATTGTAAATGCATTTTAAAAACGTGGATTCTCTTCTTATTTTCAAAGAAAGCAAGGTTGCTTTTGCTCTCCAGTGCGGTTTGACACGCCATGGTTTTATTAATACACTCTAAACAATAATGATTCCGGATTAAATCATGAAGAAGATTATTCCGACATCAGAGGATATTAAAAGAACGCTAATTGATACGCTTAAGAAAAAAAATCTTAAGCTTACACGTCAGCGGCTAGCTATTGTTGAGGTTCTCTCTAATGACCGAAGTCATTCTAGCGCGCTTGCTATCTTTGAGAAGGTGAGACAGGAGGTCCCTTCTGTGAGTCTTTCAACTGTCTACTTTACACTTAATCTTTTTAAGAGCGAAGGAGTAATAAAAGAGCTTGAGTTTTATGATAGAGAAAACCGCTACGAGAGCGATGTCAGAGAGCATCTCGACTTGATCTGTCTTGGGTGTGGGAGGATTGTAAATTATGATGAGCCGATTCCCATGCTAAAAGAGCAGGTGGAACAGAAAACTGGTTTTGTCATGGACCGTATACGCTACGAGTATTATGGCTACTGCAAAACCTGCAGGCCGGATAAGGGTTAAGTAAATTTTGATATTTAAAACAATCTTCCTACCAAAGACAAAAGGCTTTTTACAAGAGACTATAAACGACCGCGGATAATAATCAATGTCCGCACCATTAGAAACAATTCAAAAAAAATGAAAGGAGAATTACCCATGGCAAAGAAGGAGGTATTACTATGAAGGACGAGGACCGTAAACATACCACCGATGCTGGGATTCCTGTATCCAGCTGCGAGCACTCGTGTTAACCAGCAAATAACTTGTTATCTAGATGGGCAGCGTAACATTTTATTCATAGTAGCGCAGTTCAATAAGTCACACAATGAAAAGGAGTAAATATTATGAATGACGATAGCATGGGCCCGGTAACGGGCGGGACTCACAAACACATGGCCAGCAGAGGTACGTCGAACCGGGACTGGTGGCCGAACCAATTGCGGCTAGATATCCTGCGCCAGCATTGCTCTCTGTCCAATCCGATGGGCGAGAGCTTCTGCTACGCTGACGAGTTCAAGAGTCTTGATCTGGAGGCTGTGAAGAAAGACCTTCGCGCCCTGATGACCGACTCTCAGGACTGGTGGCCGGCTGACTTCGGGCACTACGGGCCTTTGTTCATCCGCATGGCATGGCACAGCGCCGGCACGTATCGCACCGGTGACGGTCGGGGCGGCGCAGGCGCCGGCCAGCAGCGCTTAGCGCCTATCAACAGTTGGCCCGACAACGCCAGCCTTGACAAGGCGCGCCGGCTGATCTGGCCGATCAAGCAGAAGTACGGTCGGAAGATCTCATGGGCCGACCTCATGATCCTTGCCGGCAACGTCGCCCTGGAATCGATGGGGTTCAAGACGTTCGGCTTTGGCGGTGGGCGCGAGGACGTCTGGGAGCCGGAGGAGGACGTCTACTGGGGTTCCGAGAACAAGTGGCTGGACGACAAGCGCTACTCCGGAGACCGGGATCTCGAGAATCCGCTCGCTGCAGTCCAGATGGGCTTGATCTATGTCAACCCGGAAGGCCCGAACGGCAACCCGGATCCGATTGCGGCGGCCAAGGATATCCGCGAGACTTTTGCTCGCATGGCTATGAACGACGAAGAGACGGTTGCGCTTATTGCTGGAGGGCACACCTTCGGCAAGACCCACGGCGCCGGCCCCGCGTCCCATGTGGGTCCCGAGCCGGAAGCGGCCCCCATCGAGGAGCAGGGCCTCGGCTGGAAGAGCAGCTTTGGCACGGGCAAGGGCGCTGATGCGATCACCAGTGGTCTGGAAGTCACCTGGAGCACGACGCCGACGAAGTGGAGCAACGACTTCTTCCAGAACCTGTTCGGCTACGAATGGGAGCTGACAAAGAGCCCGGCAGGTGCTCATCAGTGGACGCCGAAGGGTGGCGCGGGAGCCAAAACGGTGCCGCATGCCCACGACTCGTCGAAGCGTATCGCGCCTTCAATGCTGACTACAGACCTCTCGCTGCGCTTCGACCCGGCCTACGAAAAGATCTCGAGGCGCTTCTACGAGAATCCGGATCAGCTCGCGGACGCTTTTGCCCGTGCGTGGTTCAAGCTGACGCACCGAGACATGGGTCCTCGCGTGCGCTATCTCGGTCCGGAGGTGCCTGCCGAAGAGCTCATCTGGCAAGACCCCATCCCTGCAGTCAATCACAAGTTGATTGATGAGAAGGACATAGCCTCCCTCAAGGGAAAGATCCTGGCTTCAGGGCTGTCGGTCTCGCAACTGGTTTCGACCGCCTGGGCATCGGCGTTCACCTTCCGTGGTTCCGACAAGCGCGGCGGCGCTAACGGCGCGCGCATTCGCCTCGCACCTCAGAAGGATTGGCCAGTCAACCAGCCGGCCGAACTGGCTAAAGTGCTCAAGACGCTGGGGGGTATCCAGAGCGAGTTCAACAGCGCGGCCTCTGGCGGCAAGAAGATTTCGCTCTCCGACCTGATCGTTCTGGCCGGTTGCGCGAGTGTCGAGCAAGCCGCGAAGAAGGCCAGTCATGACGTGAAGGTTCCCTTCACGCCGGGCCGCATGGACGCCTTACAGGATCAAACCGATGCTGCCTCGTTCGCCGTGCTCGAACCGATCGCGGATGGTTTTCGTAACTACCTCAAGGGCAAGTACACCATATCGGCTGAGGCTTTGCTGGTCGACAAGGCGCAATTGCTGACGCTGACGGCGCCGGAGATGACGGTTCTAGTTGGCGGGATGCGCGTTCTGAATGCCAACTTCGGGAAGTCCCAACACGGTGTCTTAACAAAGCGGCCGGAGGTGCTGACCAACGACTTCTTCGTGAACCTGCTCGACATGGGCACGGAGTGGAAGGCGGTATCTGACGCCAAGGACGTGTTCGAAGGGCGCGATCGCAGGACGGGTGAACTGAAGTGGACCGGCACGCGTGTCGATCTCATCTTCGGTTCCAACTCCCAGCTCCGGGCCCTGGCCGAGGTCTACGGAAGCTCGGACGCCCAAGTGAAGTTTGTCCAGGACTTTGTGGCGGCATGGGACAAGGTGATGAACCTTGACCGTTTCGACCTCGCCTGATCTTAGCATAAATGTCTTTGAGAGCTTCTGACTGGGCGGCGATAAAACGATCAACTAACAAGAGGGTGCGGGCGACGCTTCACAGCGCGCCTGCCCCTTGGCGCTGGTCGCTTCTGCACGAAAGCGTTACTGGGTCAGCTTCGTATCGCCGCTTGTTTCCGAAAGACTAGCTTCCTAAAAGTCATCACCTGGGGATACAGCTCATTACACAAGCTTTCTACCAGTAATGTTAATAGCATATGTCCGCCAAGCCTAACGATTCCTACAAGGGTTAACAAGGCGGCTTGATGTTCCCTAATGTATTTTTCGATACTGAGACTGGCAAGCCGTATAAGGATATTAAACAATCATTCTCAGCGGCATGCAGACAGGCAGGGATACATGATTTTCATTTCCATCACCTGAGACACACCTTTGCAAGTTACCTTGTGGAATTTGAAAGTGAGCGGGTAATGAGGGGATTTGTAGTGAGCCGTTTTAGTTCTACTTGTTTGAAAAAGTATTGGCGTTTCGCAATTATCGTGCGAATTTTACTTAAAATTATCGCCGCAGAAACCTGACTCATTATGCAAGCTTTCTTCCGCAAATCAAGGTCGACGATCTTCTCCCAGAAATATTATCTGCACCCGATGCACAATGATTTTATAGTACCATGAATTTGGTGATTACCTGTTATAACTTGCGGTGTGTTCATCGGCGCCGAATGCTGATCCGCCATAGGCACTAATTATACCCATCAATGGAGACAATATCGGTAATGGCGATCATTCTGACCATATTGATATCACCTCGACATAAGCTATAATATAGACGCCGATAGGTTCTTCTGCTGTCTAATCTATTTTGAAGCGTTGCCTCGCAGTGCATCTTTTTAAGACGCTTGGGATAAAACATATTAGCGCCAAAAGGAGATAGCAATGGCTCGGGAAAGGAAAGCTTCGAAAGCGGAGCTTATCAAGTCACCGGATAAAGCGCCGAAGGGTAGCACTGCTGACAACATTGAAGAGGTTGAGCCGGGGATGTCTGGGAATCATTCAGACCTGCGCCGACGAGCCGAAAGAATGCTTCTCAAAGAGCATGGGGAATTGGACAAGATCTCACCCGCCGATATGCAGAACTTAGTCCACGAGTTGCGTGTGCACCAGATCGAACTTGAGATGCAGAATGAAGAGCTTCGCCGCACGCAACAGGAACTGGAAGCGTCCCGCGAGAAATACTTTGACCTGTATGACCTGGCCCCAGCCGGATATGTTTCCCTCAATGAAAGAGGAACGATACTTGAGGCCAATCTCAGCGTGGCCACATTGTTGGGCAGAGAGAGAAGTGATGTGATAAGCAGGCCGTTGACTCGTTTCATACATAGGGAAGATCAGGACATATACTACCTTTGCCATAAACATCTTCTTGCAACACGCGTGCCTCAGATGTGTGAACTGCGAATGGAGAGAAAAGGCGGAGACTTCTTCTGGGTGCGAATAGATATAATGGCAACGCAGAGCATGGACAACTCAAAGGGGTTACGTGCGATCGTAATCGACATAAGTCAGCGCAAGCAAAGCGATGATGATATTGAGGATCTCAACAGGATATTAAAACAACATGTTGTCCGGCTAGAGCTTGCAAACGAGGAGATGGAGACATTCAGCTTCTCGGTTTCTCACGACTTAAGGGCACCCCTCCGCCACATGAGGAGCTTTATGGAATTGCTGCAAAAGCGGATGGAAGGGCAACTAGACGAAAAAAGCCGGGAGTATGCGGTCTTGATATCCGATTCAGCGAAGAAAATGGAAAAGCTTATCGATGATCTGCTTTCATTAGCCCGTCTTGGCCGCGAGAAATTGCAAAAGAGAGAAGTAAACATAAGTCACCTAGTAAAAGAGGTTGTCGATCAGATTCCGGAGGAACCGATGGGACGGGACATTACATGGACGATTAGGGAGCTCCCCGTTGTCTATGGTGAACCTTCGCTGCTGAAGCTTGTGCTTGTAAATCTCATCTCTAACGCCGTCAAATTCACGAGTACTCGTCCACATGCTGAAATCGAGATTGGCTGCAGGGTGGATGAAAATGAACAGACCTTCTCCATCAAAGACAACGGTGTTGGCTTTAACATGGACTATGTAGACAGGCTCTTCGGTGTATTCCAGCGTCTCCATCCGCAGAACGAATTCGATGGTACAGGCATCGGTCTGGCTAATGTCCGTCGCATTATTGCCTTGCATGAGGGCCGAACATGGGCCGAGGGCTCTGTGGGGCATGGCGCCACATTCTTCTTCACACTTCCCAAGCCTAAGTATCTTATCAGCTGACCTCTCCACTAAAAATCCTCCACCTCGTGAAGCATACATTTTAGACTTCAATCCAAAGACGCTTGAATAGAGGCGCTAAAAACTGGGCATCCAAGTCAGTAGGACGAGTACCTGATATATCAGGAGACTCCTGATATATCAGAAGGGCCGCCTTTCACATTATCAATCCCCATTGTAGTCTTCACGAATAGTTCAATGTTTCCAATAGCATAGAGACTCCTACCTGTCAACAACAGCAATGGCACACATTGTGCATCTTCAAGATAGATGCGAGCGTTAAACCATGTTCCCTTTTGCCGCAATAAAAAGTGCATCAACAAATACGAACGTTTATCGAAAGGAGGGAAATGATGCGGAAGATGCAAAAATCGTGTTTGCTGGCTAATGTCTATATTTAATTTCGAATGAATACCCGAGAAATACGGACATTGCTATGACTATCGGATGTCGTATGCATCTCAACAAACCCTAAAAAAGACGGAGGATAATAATGAAAAGGCTGTATCTACTTCCCCTCCTCCTGAATGATGGTTACTTTGTTGCGTTCAACATTAAGAAAAACAGGCAGGCGTCATAGACGCTCTAAAGATAAAACTTATTAAGGAGACGGACAATGAAACGAAAGGATTATCAGGTTGCTTTCCGAGTTGCACTAGTTGCTGTGATGATGGCGTTTTTATCAACTATCTTTTTCGCCAATCCAAATCTTTCTTTTGCAGCTTCGGGCAAAAAGAAATCGTCAACAGTTTCCAGACCCTCTGCAGTAGAGTATACAGAGGCCCAGATCAAAAAGCTTCAAGACTCGCTCAATATCACCAAACCCCAGGAACCGTTATGGAATAACCTTACTCAGGTGATGCGGGAAAATGCGAAAGAGATGGATGGCCTAACCATGGACAGGGCAGAAAAAGCTAAGACGATGAACGCTGTAGAAAATATGAAATTCCATAGCCAAATTACTGAAACCCATTTGGCTGAACTGAAGAGACTCATCCCCCCATTCGAGGCGTTCTATGCAAGTATGTCCGATGAACAGAAGCAGATCACCGATACAATATTCCGGACAGGGAAATATGCCAAACACAAGAAGAAATAATCGGTGTCAGATCATACAACGAAAGATTGACGCCAAACCGGCGTTGGAATCGATCCAAGAGAGGAGTGACTTTATGAAATCATCAGGCACATGGATTATTGGATCCAAAGTGGGCAAAATTATGATGGGGCTTGTTTTACTCGCAATGATTGGCAGTATAGACGTCATGCCGGCCCTCGGCGATGACCATAAACATGACAACCGTCGTAACGTGCATAGAGATCGTAGGCATGACCGCGGCAGGCCTTATTATCAGCCTTCTTACGGCTATGTCACGCCGCCGGTCGTCTATGCACCGGCTCCACAGCCGGGCATCAGTATCTTTTTGCCGATTCGCTAAGGAGTTTGCTTCGCGTCGACTGCCCAGCGTTCAAGCTGAGTGGAGCTGGGCGGCTGTCGCAAGTAATGTCGTTAGTTAATAAGTGAACGGACAACGTGGCAGAAAAAACGCAATGAGATTGCGATAGCCAATGTCCGCTTTTAAGGCACGAATAAATACCAATGCAGGCAAGCCCTTTAGGCTATAAGTGTATGGAATTTAAAGACAGGAGGAGTGAAATGAGGAAGATTGTTCTATTTACGGTGTTAATGGTTTTTGGATTGGCCTTGTTTTCAGTATGTGCCAACGCCGGCATGACGGGCGAAACGGCAGGTGAAAATATCGACGACGCGACGATGCACACTAAAGTTACTGAGATAATAGTTAAAGACCCGGATGCTCATTATTTCAAGATCGATGTTACGGTCACACAAGGAGATGTTGTGCTTACGGGTTTTGTGAACAGCAGAGAGACAGAGGACCGTCTTGTAGCAAAAATCAGGGAAATTAGGGGTGTCAAATCTGTGAAGAGCCTCTTGAAGATGGAAGAGAAAAAGTAGGTCGTCTTGGGAGAGCTTTAATTGCCCTGGTAACAGCTGCCAAAGTATCGGGAATCGAATCTAACGCTTTAAGGAGAAATACCATGAAATCGAGCATAAAGGACAAAATTAAAGGCACTATTCACGAAGCAAAGGGTACGGCCAAGGAAATGGCCGGGAAAATCACCGATAATCCCAAGCTGGAGGCTAAAGGCAAGGTCGAAAAGATAGCAGGCAAAGTTCAGGAAAAGATCGCTCGGGTCAAAAAGGTTCTAGGGAATTAGGAGAGCGGTACTAGCGAGATTTCAAACGGTGATGCGTTAACACGGAGATATATATGCATGCATTCAAAACGAAAGAAGAATATGAGGGGTGGAAAGTTCTGCGTCTAAAAGAAGCACAAGAGAATCGAAATCGACAATCCCAAGCCCCCATTGAACGTGCATCTACTTCAAAGTTGCCCTCACGAATCGGGATGGCATGGTCAGACGTGTTACCATTGCTTTTGTTGGGCGTTTTAGCCGCTGTGCTTGTCTTTTCCCTTTTGTCTCTGGTGCTGAAAGGACATTGAAAGAAAAGATACCATAAGAAAGATGCCAAAAACCATCAGACATGAAGAAGTCGCATCTGCGCGACAGGAAGTGGGATATTTATGGCGAACGAGATTATATCTTGATATGATAAACATGATGAAAATCTTCAAGCCTTTCTTTTTGTTCTTTCTGTCCGTTTCCATACTGAGCCTCGGCAATGGATGTGCGACCTTGCCGAATGTCTCCGAAACGATTGATGAGGCGCCAACTACGGAGAAGCCTCATCAAATCGTTTCATCCAGAGGACTGTTGTCTCCCCAGAAAAGCGCGGCCATCATGGAACGACTGAAGAGATCGGTCGACCAGACGGACATGCTGGAGCGGTTCACTGCCGTGGTAGAATCGGTTACCGAAAGCCCGCTGACTAAGGGAAACAAGGTCACTCTGATCGCAAATGGTCAGGATGCCTATGCCGCAATGTTCAAAGCAATACAGAATGCCAAAGACCATATCAACCTTGAAACATTTATCATTGAAGATGACGACGTAGGACGTAAATTTGCCGATCTGCTGCTGCAAAAACAGTCCGAAGGTGTCCAGGTAAATCTTATCTATGACAGCATCGGCAGTTACAGCACCCCTTCTGCTTTTTTTAAGCGCTTGCGGGATGGGGGAATCAAGGTAGTTGAATTCAATCCGTTAAATCCGTTCAAGGCCCACGAGCACTGGCTCCTGCCGCATCCGGACCACCGCAAGATTTTGGTCATAGACGGCAAGGTCGCCATTTCGGGTGGTATCAATATAAGTTCGGTTTATTCAAGCAGACTTTCGGGAAGGAAACAAGTTGAAGGAACGCCGCTGCCCTGGCGTGACACCGACGTTCAAATTGAAGGCCCTGCCGTGGCGGAATTTCAAAAGCTCTTTTTTGACACCTGGCAGAAGCAGAAGGGACCGGAACTCACTGCAAAGAACTATTTCCCAAAACAGGAAGAAGTGGGGAACGCACTGGTTCGGGTGGTCGGCAGCACACTGGGAGAGAACAACCGGATAACTTTTATTGTGTATGCATCCGCGATCACTTTTGCAGAGCATTCGGTGCATCTTACAAATGCTTATTTCGTCCCTGACGATCAGATGCTGGATGCCTTCACTGATGCTGCCAAGCGTGGCGTCGACGTAAAGATTATTGTTCCGGCAAAGACAGATTCGAACATGGCATTACAGGCGCAGCGGTATAATTATTCCGAGCTCTTAAAATCAGGGGTCAATATATACGAACGCCGAAACGCCTTGCTACATGCGAAAACTGCAGTGATTGATGAAGTCTGGTCCACGGTCGGTTCAACCAATATGGACTACTGGAGCTTCCTAAGCGATGATGAGGTGAATGCGGTTATCCTTAGTCACGAATTTGCCCTCGAAATGGAGAAGATGTTTACCGGTGACCTTGCCGAATCCGACCATATTCAATGGGAAGAGTGGAAAAAAAGACCTTTGCTACCAAGGATCGAGGAGTGGTTGGCACATTTGTTCGCCCACTGGTTATAAGATATTGTTGAACAATGTTGAATAGCTTTTTTACAGCCGATTGTCGTCCGTGCTAGTCTCCCTCGTATTATTCACCACAATCCTTTGCAGCGCACTTGCGAGCCATGCTGCTTCCGCCGGGCCGCAGCCCCCATGCGGAAGCGCAACGTTTCCTCCCTATCCCGACATAAAGGAGTCACCTGCCGTAAGAGTTTGGGACAGCGCCGAATTAGGTCGCGATTGGACACCGCCGGTCTGCACCGGCTGGACTTATTCGGGCTTTACGACGATGGTGGTGATTACTGCTCGTTTTCGCAACACCTCCGGAGTCGAGGGTCTGCTCCGGCGTGTCGGGGCAATATCCCAACGCGCAGGCATTCGATATTGGTCAACCACCCACAAGCGATGGCAGACGCTTATTGTTAAAGCCTATGCTTTGTCGGAGGCTTTTGATGATCACCGTCGCAAAGACTTCTCGCCTGAAGAGATGACGGAAGGAGCGATTCTATACTTTCAGCTAGAGGATAACCTGTCCGGTAAGGCTATTTACCGTATGCGCATTCGAAGCGCTTCACCCGGTCGACTGGTGTTCGATACCGAAAACATCAGCACAATGCGATACTTTTTTATACCTCTTTTTCGCCCGGGAGATATGCAGTCGATTTACTTCTTCGACCGAGAGTCGCAAGAAGTTTGGCTTTATTACGCCATCGTGCGCACAAGCAAGATCGCGAGCCTGTTGACCTTGGGAAATAATGCATCCTACATCAACCGTGCAGTGGCTTTTTACAGATTTCTGGCTGGCATACCAACTGACAAGGAGCCCCCTGCGTCGCCATAACTCTGGAAATATAAGAACATTGCTTATGAATCCCACAAGATTGGATGGGAACAGGCTTCTATGGGCTGCAGTCCAGCATTTACGGCAAAGGAGTTTGTCAGCGGGGCTGCTGCACAGCGCCGTTATAAAAGACCTCGCATTTGCCGCCTTGGACAAAGCTTTTTGCCTTCCTGTAAAGATTTAAGATTGGACCGGCGAGGGACTCGACTGCGCTCACCGAGCTGATACTGGGACTGCTGAAGGTACCACTGATGCTTTGTTTGAATTTTGCGCAGCCCTTGTCATCGAGAAGCGCCACTATTACATTATCATAGCGTTCGCTGACAAGGTCGAGCGTGCCTTTAAGTGCAACACGATTATGGTGTGTAGCGAGGGCGCAGTCTGTTGCGGTCGCCACACCGTTGTTGATCTTCCAGTGGGAGATGAACTGTCTGATGGCGCTCTGTCCTCCCCTGGTCTGATAGTAAATGTTCCCATAACGGTACCCTTTGAGCGCAACGCTGCCCAGAGGACCGGTAAAGAAGAAAACGCCGACGTCGACAAGATTGAACTGCTGACTGGTCTCATACGATGAGAGGACCTTGTCGAGATCCACATTATAAATGACAAGGTTATCACCTCGTAGATAAAAAGTCCCATCTAGGCTGCTCATCAGATCGCGATTACCCCTTTCTCGCGTCGTCAGGGAAGCATATAGCTCACCCTTACCACCGATGGTCTTTTTTGCCCCAAAAGATTCCTCAAGGTTTGCGACGTCCAGATTCGATACTTTCAAATTGATTTTATATACGGCATCCACTTCTGACTTGTCTGCCGTTACATCTCCTTCACCCTTCGATCCGAAGATATCCATGGTAAGGGGGTTGAAGTAGATTAATCCCTTCTCCACTTTTACAGGACTTTTTAGATTCCCAATAATAAGATCCTTTTTCCGTAACTCCTTGCAGTCCATGGTTCCCGTCAATGCGATGTCCCTTATTATTACCCCTGAAGTATCCACTGCCGAAAGGTTCTTGATAGCCAGATTGATTTCTTTCAACTCGGTCTTTTCGCCAGCCTTCTTGTCAAAGAAGACGAGAGAACCGATGGTAAGAGGTTCAAAATTGTATACCCCCTTGAGTGCCTTCACGGGGGCCTTGAGGTTTTCCATCTGGACGTCCTTTTGCAGCACCTCCTTGCAGTCGAAGCTTCCTGTAAACGATGCGCTCTTTATGATGTTCGTTGAGGTATCTACTATAGAAAGACTCGTAACTGTCAGGTTAAAATCTTTAAACTCCGTCTTTTCTCCCGTTTTTTTGTCAAGATAGACTAGTACTCCTTTGGACAGCTTTAACTCATTCAAACTAAAGGCCGCTCCTGGTACTCCTTCAGTGGCTGTTTCATAATTATATTTCCCGTTGGTGTCCTTAACGATAGTGATGACAGGTTGGACAAGCTCGTAACTGGTGACTTTGAGTTGCTCGCTAAGCAGAGGCATCAACTCCGCCCCCAGCCTGAGGGTTTCAGTAGCAATGATTTCGCCTCCCTTGTTAGTGACATGGACATCCTTAGCCGATAGGCCAAAGGGAAAGAAAGAGAGCCCCATCTTCCCATGGATCTTGACCTCCAGACCGGTTGCCGCGAGGGCAGCGACCTCTATGCGGTGCCTGTAGGAATTTATGTCGAAAGTGAGGGCGAAAACGACTATTGCAATAACGAGGGCTATGGCACCCGCGCCAAGAATAAGCAGTATCTTTTTCTTCTTCCTATTCATCAGAGAGTTACTAAGTTGACCGCACACAAAAAAGTTTGGTGATCTGTTTGCGCGTCGCAGCCTCCTTCAAATATTACAAATCATGCAAATGTTACAAATCATGATTTCAAGGTATCAAGAACCGGGGTACACGTCAAATGACTGTCAAGCTATTGCCAACGCTCTATAAGAAGATTACACTTTAAGACATAAAGCGGGAATTCCCGGTAATTGATTGCCGGGAAGAAAGCGCCGCTGTTGGTTATTACAGTTCTTATTCTTGACAAACGTCCAGAATTGCTTTTAGATAGGAAGATGCGCGAGTTATCTAACGATACACCTACACATACGCGTGCTAAGCGCACCAAGAGGCCCAAACATACTGTAGTCACCCGTGCGTTTGATTTCCCCATGGAGGTAAGCGCAAAGCAGGCTGACCGGCTGTGGATGTGGGTCGGCGCTTGCTGGCGACTGCGCAATGACCTGGTTGCCGATCGCGCTGACAACCGTACAGCGAATAAGCTTCTCAAGCAGCAAGGTGTGACGGACATTCACTATCTCACCCAACCAGACCAGTATACAGCCATTCACGAATACGTCCTGCACGACACTGCACTCTCTAAAGTCCACAGCCAGGTCAGACAGAATGTGGCTGTTAGAGTTGCTGAAGGGTATAAACGGTTCTTCGAAGCTCTCAAAGAAGGGAAGACTGATGTCCACCCGCCCAAGTTCATCGAGCGAAAGAAGTACCGCAGCATCACCTTCCCGCAGTACGGTCCTGCTGCCAAGATCAAAAACGGCAAGCTGCACCTTTCGGGCCTCGGAGAGTTTCGGCTGTTCGACTACCGTAAGGTCAATGGGAAACCCAAGACCGTTACGATCAAGTTCAAGCAGGGCAGATGGCACTGCGTAGTTACAGCCGAGGCCCAGGAGAAAGATGTTCTGGATATGCTTACCTCTTCGGACTTTCGTCCTGACGCTGGGGCAGACACCGGACTGACTGCCCTGCTGACAGATTCCGAAGGCGTCAAGTACGATCCGCCAAAAGCTTGGTACGATTACCGCAGACGACTCCGGTCTGCACAAAAGAAACTGTCCAGGCAGTTTGAAACGAGAGAACTTGGGTACAAGAATCAGGTTGAACTGGCGAAAGCTGCCGGTCGGCCAATCTCAGCACTCAAGGACATCCCCTATTCCAACCGGCTGAAGGCCCAGATCAAGGTTGTTGCCAAGATACATACCAAGATAGAGCGCATCAGGGACCATCACCACAAGAAGAATGCTTCAGTTATTTCGAATCGGTACCGCAAGGTAGCTGTAGAGGAGCATTCCGTGGGTTTTATGATCCGCAACCGGAAGCTTGCGAAAGTGGCTTCCGATCGGGCAATCCACAAGCAAAAGCTCCTGCTCAAGAGCAAGCTTGGTAACAAGCGGTACATTGCGGCGCCAAACCAGACGGAGAACGGCGGCAACTCCCAGACCTGCACCTGTGGTGCACCTGTCCCGAAGGAACTTTCAGACAGGATCCACCACTGTCCGGCATGCGGGCTTACTGCCGGTCGTGACCATGTGGCGGCCAATATCGTAACAATCATAGCATTCGGATTTGCAAGTCTTACCCTGGGAGCGGGGTCACACTCTCCGGAGGCCGGGCAGGTCTTCGTCAGGCGTGGAGAGGACAAGGCACTGCGTGGCGAATGCCATCTGTGCGAGTCGGAGGTCATCCCGGCTTCAGAGTCCTCCTGGAAGCGTCAACTTCTACAGGCGTGGGGACAAAGTACCACGGATGGGGAACCTACCGTGGAAGGCAAGACTTGTGAGCATCTTCAGGACACTCCGGAGTTGCCACATGAGCCGCAATCAGTCTGCTAGTGCAAAGCGCCAAGCGCGGAACCTGAGTTGTCTTCAGGGGATGCCCCTGATTTCAATCAGGGGAGGATGTCACGTGCAGTATGTTGCAGTTCATCAGTGAGGTTAATGCCATACCACTTCCTTGGAATTGATCATGTGAGGACGTCCTTAATATATTGGCAAAATTGTATTGACACTACATTAAATTATTGATAAAAGTAGATAATATGAACAGTAATCCCATCAGCGTCCTGCTCGTAGAAGACAATCCCAACGACGTCGCTTTGTTCATGGAAATGCTTGGCGAGACAAATATTGGTCAGTTTGAATTGACCCATTGTAGCACGCTAAGCAGCGCATTGACCTTGCTGTGCAAAGGGAGCTTCCGCATTATTTTACTGGACCTTTCACTGCCGGACGGCAAAGGACTCGATACGGTCGTGCGTATGCATGCTGCTGTGCCGAATGTCCCCATTGTGGTGATGAGCGGTTTGGGTGATGAAGAGCTTGCAATCCGGGCACTGCATGAAGGTGCTCAGGACTACTTAGTAAAGGGGCAAGTTGACAGCAACCTTTTAATCAGGGCAATGAGATACGCCATTGAGCGCAAACAGGCGGAAGATGCCTTGCGAAAAGCACACAGTAAGCTTGAGTTGCATGTTCAGGAACGGACTGCAGATTTGATGAGCGCAACCGATCAACTTTTGCAGGAAATAGAGGAACGCAAAAAGGCAGAGGAGTCGCTGCAGAAGACGCTCGAAGAATTAAAGCAATTAAAAAACCAATTGCATGAGGAGAATATCTACCTTAAAGAAGAAATTGATCTGATACACTCGCATAAGGATATTGTTGGCAACAGCGAGGCGATTAGGACCGTTTTGAAGCAGATAGAACAGGTGGCGCCGACAGCCTCAACGGTTTTGATTCAAGGTGAAACAGGCACAGGAAAGGAACTGCTCGCTCATGCGATCCATAATCTGAGCACCCGAAAGAACCGCCTTATGATTAAAGTCAACTGTGCTGCCCTGCCGCCCACCCTCATCGAAAGTGAATTATTTGGCCGCGAGAAGGGCGCGTTTACCGGCGCATTATCGAAGCAGATAGGCCGTTTTGAGATGGCGGATGCTTCAACTATTTTCCTGGATGAGATCGATTCCCTACCGTTGGATCTCCAGGCAAAACTGCTTCGGGTAATAGAGAGCGGTGAGTTTGAGCGCCTGGGCAGCCCCCGGACGATAAAGGTCGACGTCAGAATCATTTCGGCGACCAACCGCGATCTTGCTAGAGTGGTCAGCGAAGGCGGGTTCCGGGAAGACCTTTACTATCGTTTGAACGTTTTTCAGATTACAGTGCCGCCTCTTCGTAAGCGTAAAGAGGACATATTGCCGCTTGTTTGGTCGTTTGTGCAGGAGTTCTGCAAGAGGATGGGCAAGCGGGTAGAATCAATACCGCAGAAGTCTGTTGAAGCCTTGCAAGTCTATCCCTGGCCGGGCAATGTAAGAGAGTTGCGGAATATTACCGAGCGTGCAATGATCATAACTACCGGGCCTGTACTGCATTTGGAAGTGCCAAAGATTGCGCAGTCAGGTGCAGAGCAGTCAGAAACTCTCGAAGAGGCAGAGAAACGGCACATTATCGGGGCTCTGAACGCCACCGGATGGCGCATAAGCGGCAAAGACGGTGCAGCAGTGATTTTAGGCATTAATGCAAAGACGCTTGCATCCAGGATGCAAAGACTGGGCATCCAAAGAAATAAGAAGAACTGATATATCAGGAGTCTCCTGATATATCAGAAAGGCAGCACCTTTCAGAATATCATCCCCCATAGTAGTCTCAGCTGATAATTCATTGTTTTCAAGATTATAGGAACTCCCTCTGAGGCAATAACAGTGCTGGCACGCATTCTGCTTTCATACAATTGCGGAGTGCACGATGATCATGACCGCGGAGGATGCGATGAATAAAAATGCAGCTCGACAACAAATAAGGAGGAAATATGATGCGGCGTATTAGTCTGATATTTGCAATTATCCTGCTTCTCACAAGTTCTGGTTGTTTTTGGGGATGGGATCACGACCATGAAGATCATGGAGGTGGCGGAGGTCATGAAGAAGGCGGAGGTGGCCATGAAGGTGGCGGAGGCGGAGGCCATGAAGAAGGCGGAGGCGAGCATCATTAAGACGATGACTAATTGGGATTCGATGTCATTAACATAAGGGGGGCGGGTGGACACAAAGATACTTGTGACATTAAGAATGATTGTCCAGCCCGAAAAGCGCCGCGATCTCCTGGAAACTATCCGAGGGATGCTCGAACCCGTGCGGGTCGAAAGGGGCTGCCTGAGTTATCGTCTGTATGAAGACGTGGAAAGCAAAAATGCCTTTATTCTGTTCGAGGAATGGGCGACAATGGGAGATCTTGAAAGGCACATCACTAAGGACAATCAACGGCAGCTGCTCGCACTCATGGATCTACTGAGTGAGAAACCTGAAATGAGTTTTAACACCGTGTCGCACACTGCCGGAATGGAGCTCATAGAAAACGTCCTCAAGGCAAAAGGACTGCTGAAAATGAGTAAGAATATGCTTAAGAACGTGACTCAAGACTCCACATAATATTAGGAGGTTGCCATGCTTTGGACGATTTTTGTGATACTCGTGATACTTTGGCTTTTGGGGCTGGTGAGTGGTTACACGATTGGAGGATTCATCCATGTCCTGCTTGTTCTGGCTATCGTTGTCGTGTTGATCAGAATAATTCAGGGACGAAGACCTGTGTAAATAGTTAAAGGTATCAATTTGACCGGGTTACATGTATTAACATTGCATTTAATGACAGGAGGAAAGAAATGAAGAAAATTGTTCTGTTGGCAGTAATGATGGTGTTTGGATTGGCTTTGCTTTCGGGCTGCGCCTCTATAACGGGCGAAACAGCAGGTCAAAATGTCGATGACAACACGATTCATACGCAAGCTACTGCAATAATAGTTCAAGACCCGGATGCTCATTATTTCAAGATCGATGTGACGGTTACGCAAGGAGATGTTGTGCTTACGGGTTTTGTGAATAGCAGAGGGACCGAGGACCGGGTTGTAGCAAAAATCCAAGGGATTAAGGGTGTAAGATCGGTGAAGAGCCTCTTAAAGATTCAATAGCAGGGATGTAGTAAACGGACAAAAAATGGGATAGTAATTTGGCACTGCCGGATTCTATCCCAGCAGCGGAGGACGCAGATTGATCTTTCTGCGTCTGATCGTCCTGATGCTCCCTGGGAGGATCTGAGAAGATCTAGAGTACGAACAAACACTAAGAACATTTGTCTGAAAGGCGAGGCACAAGATATGAGTACAGACATTATGCAGAAAAAGTTGGAGCAATTAAGAGATGCGGTAAAGCAGCGGTGGGGAGCGCTCACCGACAAAGACCTTGATACGTTCGACGGGAAACTGGATAAGCTGCCGGGTCTGTTGCGCGCGAGATACGGGTACACAAGTGAACAGGCTGAAAAGGAGATGGATTTATTTATTAGCAACATGAAACTGGAGGGAAAAGATCTGGTTGAAGTAGTACGTGAAACCGTGTCAGACTCGACTGCTGAAGAAGCGGCCCATGTCGCGAAAAGTGTCTATAAGGAATAAAACACAAAAGTAAGGAAGGGGGTTATCCACGCAAACAAATACTTTGTCACGGCAGGTACTGCGGGAAGCCCTAGAAGTTACGCTAGAATAAGCTTTTTGAAAGTTAACTAGCAAATTATGAAGGGAGAAATATTATGCCATTGATTCATTTAATACTTGTGCTGGTTGTCGTTGGGGTGATTCTATGGGTGATTAACAGTTACATCCCGATGCAAGCTACCATTAAGAAAATATTAAATGTGGTAGTGATTATAGCAGTGGTTGTCTGGTTACTGAGTGTCTTCGGAATCTTAGGAAACATCTCAACGATTCGTATTGGGAAGTGAGGAGCCTGGAAATACTCTCAATAGTGTGAAGACTAGGCACCTGTGCCCGTAAAGACTGGAATGCATCAGGAAAGGATCTAGTCAACAAGCTCCTCAACGATATGCACGATATGTAGAGTGTAAATAACGAGATGACCATCGGAGAGTCCAAATCGACTCTGGATCGTTGCCTGCTGGAGCGAGTGCGCAAGCGGGCATTAACCCTAAAGCAAACTGATAGGAGGAACGTATGTTGTGGACGATCGCTGTGATACTGATAATTCTGTGGGTGCTGGGATTGGTGAGTAGCTACACGATGGGAGGGTTGATTCACATCCTGTTGGTAATTGCCGTTGTCTTGATTCTGCTCAATGTAATTCAGGGACGAAGAGCTTAGTAGTCTGAAGGGGGTTATTCCACCGTACATGCTGATAACAGGAACGGAGAGCAAGATCAGGAGTGCGAAATCCGTGAAGTTCCGATGGAAATTAGAAAAGACGAAGTAGGTTTACTCTAGCAGCACTTCAATTGCTGAGTTTACTGCGCCTGAAAAACAGGCAGTCGTGTCTAGCTACTATAAAGAGGGGAAATACTATGAAATCGAGCATAAAGGATAATGTGAAAGGCACTTTCCGCGAAGCAAAGGGTACGGTTAAGGAAATGGCAGGGAAACTTACCGATAATCCCGAGTGGAAGGCCAAAGGAAAGGCTGAGAAGATAATCGGCAAAGCTCAGGAAAAGATTGGTCAGGTCAAGAAGGTTCTGGGTAATTAGGACTGCTTTTTCTCGTGCGCCAGCATGCCGTTTGGGGAAAGAGGGGTCACTATATGCGCGGAAACCGTGTCTTATGTATTTTGTTGATTGCATTTTATCTATTTTCCCAATCAGGGGCAATAGCATACGGTGACGACTCGTCGCGTTCAGGACCTGTATCTCTTTTCGATAAATACCATGAGATCGAAAAAGAACTGGAGCACTCCGGGTCCACCCCTTTCTACGTGGAATCGTCCGTGGATAAAAATAGATCCAGTGTCGATATTTACGGCACTATCAAATATCCTTTCGAGATGGTCCAAAATAAGCTTCTAGTCCCAACCAATTGGTGCCAGATCGTTTTGTCGCATCCTGATGTAAGGGCGTGTACCTATAAGAAGGTGAATGATACATGGCTGCTCAACATCTATCATGCCGACAAATTCTCAGAACCTCTTGAAGATGCCTACAAAATGAAGTTCGTATACCTAGTAAGTAAACTGCAGCCGGCATATTTTGATATTGCACTCATCGCACATGAGGGGCCCTCTCATACAAAGGATCACAAATTTGGATTGGAAGCGCTGCCACTTGAAAAAAATATAACGTTCATTCATTTGCATTATTCCTTTGGTTACAGTGCCTTTGGATATTTCCTTATGAAAATATTCGGAGGCTCCAAGATTGGGTTCAGTATAATCGGTGCAGATAGGGACGGTAATCCTGTCTATGCAAAGGGGCTGAGGGGCTTAGTCGAGCGTGATGTTGTATGCCATTACCTTGCAATTCTGGCGTACTTCAATACTCTTGAGGCCCCCTCTGATCAGCGATTTGGGAGACGAATCAGTCAATGGTATGATTTGTCTGCCAACTTCAAAAGGCAGTTTCATGAAATGAAAAAGGAAGAATATCTTACATACAAGAGTAAGGACCTGGAAAGTCAGCAAAGACTTCAGGCTGATTTGAACAAATAAGATATTTGTTTTGGTGTAAAGACCTTTAGCTTAGGGGAGCTTATCCATGACCGTAAAGAGTAATCCTGGCAGCGGAACACACGCACTCGTCATAGCCGCAGCGCTAGTGATCATCATCTGGGGCATCAATCAGGCAGAGCCGGTCCTGGCTTCATTCCTCTTGGCTGCTTTTCTAGCTCTCATCGGGATGCCGCCGGTCCTCTGGCTCCAGCGGAAACGCGTTCCTTCTCTTGTCGCGGTGTTGATCGTGCTGGCAGGGATGATCACGATCCTACTGATGATAGGGGTTGTCGTAGGCACGTCCATCAACAGCTTCTCAGCTGCTTTGCCAAGCTACCAGACTCGCTTGCGGGAGCAGGTCTCGGCACTCAATGCGTTTTTGATAAGCCATCGGATTGGAGGCATTGATAAAATCCTGCTCGGATATGTCAGACCTCAAGAGGTGATGAGGCTGACTGCTGGCATGCTCGAGGGGTTGGGCTCGGCGCTTTCCAATATTGCCCTGATCCTGCTCACCGTAGCCTTTATCCTGTTTGAAGCATCGAGCTTTCCCGGCAAGCTCCACACTGTCCTGGATGATCCTCAGAAGGTTTTCCCCCAGTTTGCGAGGTTTGTGGATGATATCAAGCGCTATATGCTCATCAAAACGCTGATAAGTCTGGCCGATGGAGTTCTGATCGGGATATGGCTATACATTCTCGGTGTGGATTTTCCCATTCTTTGGGGCTTCCTGGCCTTTCTGCTACACTATGTGCCCAATATCGGCTTCATTATCGCCGCCATCCCGGCGGTCCTTCTCACCCTTATCCAATTCGGAGGAGGTACTGCCGCGCTCGCAGCTATCGGATATCTGGTTGTTGAGTTCATGCTCGGAAATGTGTTTGAAACGAGGCTCATGGGACGTAGGCTTGGCCTGTCCACGTTAGTTGTCTTTCTTTCTTTGATTTTTTGGGGAAGCCTGCTCGGCCTGATTGGCATGGTCCTGTCCGTACCCTTTACCATGGCGCTGAAATTCGCATGCGAAAACAGCGAGAGCACACGATGGGTCGCGGTATTGCTCAGTCATGAGGTTTCCATTAAAGACATTTCGCCGGCGCCAAAGAGAGTTAGAAATAAGTGAAAGCACTATTCGCATTAGCGGCAGTGATTATTAGCCGCTGCCCTGCTCCGGCGACATCGGCATCGGGCTGTATACAGTAGTAATTAATTCGCAGAATGAAAAGGAGGATGTATGATTTCAAAAATTCTTGTTGCGACAGACGGGTCAAAGGCAGCTCAAAAGGCAGCCAGGTATGCGGTTGACCTAGCAAAACAGCTAAAAGCCACGATAATTGTCCTGAGCATTATTGATAAGCGCACATTTATGGGCCAGATAGTTCAGGCCAAGGAGACTGCAACGAATATAATGGAGCCTATGGAGGATTATCTGAGAGAGGCTGCCAAAGGGTACGCCGGAGAAATAAGAGAGCTCTGTAACAAAAATGCAGTGCAATCAGAGACAGTTATAACGGCCGGACATCCCGTTGAGAGTATTGTGAAAGAGGCTGCAAAAGCAAAGGCAGACCTGATTATTATGGGTTCCCATGGTAAGAGCGCCTTGGCAGCTGCGGTCCTTGGTAGTGTGACATATGGCGTAATCCACAAAGATACAAAAATTCCCGTACTTATAGTGAGGAGGTAGTGAGGAGGACTCTCCAGGCTTAGGGGCGCGTACGTTGGTAATACATTTATTCTAAATGAACATGGACACGGCTTCTTACTATCCCGGCTGAAGGGGAGCTGGTCCGTGCTTCGAGGGCCTTTATGTCGGCAACCGGAGTCACATGCAGCCTATATCTGTAGACATTTGATCGGCGATATATCGATTTCAGAAAAGTCGATCCATCAAGACATTGATAAATAGAAAAGGTTGGAGGATTCTCCTCCGAGAGGTGATCATAGGTATGAATCGTGGCTGAAGACAAGAAAGACAACATAGGCGGTATCCCTAGTATCTATTGGAGATATATTGCAGCGCTTTTTATCGCTTCGGTGGCTATATTTGCATGGAATAGCTATTTTAACGTCAGCCCGCCTCCAAAGTATTCAATAAATTACAGTCAGTTCATGGAGCAATTAGACGCAGGCAATATAAAATCCGTTTTAATCAAGAAGCTGCTTGTAAGCGGTGAATTAGTGAAAGAGGTGAGCATACAGTTCCAGGGAGAAAAGACGCCCGCACAGGTGAAATACTTTCAGACTGTCCTGCCTGCTTTTCAAGATGAAACGCTCCTGCCCAAACTTAGGGAAGAAAAAGTAGTTATCACCATCGAATCAGATGAACAGGGATTATTCTGGCAGATGCTGATGGCGATACTGCCATGGCTGCTGATCATAGGCTTCTGGATCCTGATGACTAAGAGAAATCAGAAGATACAGGGTGGTCCTGGAGGGCTCTTTACGTTCGGAGCAAGCAAGGCAAAACTGTTTGATGCGAAAAAACCGAGTGTGACCTTCAAAGACGTTGCGGGGATGGACAATGTGAAAATGGAACTGAGAGAGACGATAGAGTTTCTGAAAGACCCCTCCAGATTCGCAAAAATCGGTGCTAAAGTACCTAAGGGAGTGCTTCTAATCGGGCCTCCGGGAACAGGCAAGACCCTCCTTGCGCGTGCAACAGCGGGAGAGGCTTCGGTACCTTTTTACAGTATCAGCGCTTCGGAATTCATTGAGATGTTTGTCGGAGTCGGCGCCTCACGCGTCAGGGACATGTTCAAAAAGGCAAAGGATACTCATCCAAGCATTATCTTTATAGACGAGATCGATGCGGTAGGACGTACACGTGGTACGGGTCTTGGCGGCGGACATGATGAAAGGGAACAGACACTGAACCAGCTTTTGAGCGAAATGGACGGATTTGATTCACATCAAGAGGTTATAGTTATTGCCGCAACGAACAGGCCTGATGTACTGGACCCCGCCCTTTTGAGGCCGGGAAGGTTCGACAGGCATATTGTGATAGACAGGCCAGGCTGGAAAGAACGCAAAGCGATCCTCGAAATTCATGTGAGGGACAAGGTGCTGGCGGACAATGTCAATTTCGAGACTCTGGCGAGGGGTACCCCGGGGATGACAGGCGCCGATCTTGAGAATCTTGCAAACGAAGCCGCACTCGTTGCCTTGAGAAGGGGCAAGGAGAAAATAGATATTCATGACTTTGAAGAGGCAGAGGACATCATCCTTATGGGTTCAGTGAGAGAAGAGACCATAAGCGACACTGAAAAGCGTATCACCGCATATCATGAGGCAGGACATACCCTTGTTTCATGGGATATGCCAGGCGCTGACCCGATATACAAGGTCAGCATTATCCCGCGAGGTATGGCGATGGGTGTCACCCAGTTGCTTCCCGAGGAAGACAGGCATTATTATCCGCGCACCTATCTCATGAATAAATTAAGTATCGCTCTTGCAGGAAGGGTTGCAGAAAAAATAGTTTTTAGCGACATTAGCAGTGGCGCGCAGAACGACCTTAAAGAAGCGACTTCACTGGCTGAGAAGATGGTAGCGCAGTGGGGAATGAGCGACCGGGTTGGCCCGATAAATCTCGGACGCGGAGAAGAACATCCGTTCCTGGGCAGGGATCTATCACTGCCGAAGCGCTACAGCGAGGAGATGGCCTGGCTCATGGACCAGGAGATTCAAAAGCTGCTCATTGATGCGGAATCAAGGGCGACTGAAATATTGGCGAGGGAGAGACATACCCTTGATGCCCTTGCAGATGCCCTGATAAAGGATGAGATGCTTGAGAGGGCCGATGTGGAACGGATAATACAGGGCTCGAAAGAATAGAAGACTTATTCACAAAGACATCGTGGAGATGAAGCGATCATGGTCAATAACTATGAGGTTGAACATCATATCTATACCAGAAGTATATCAATGGCTGTTCCCCCACATTCGCAAAAAAGAAACGCTCTTTCAGGGCTATGTGCATCACTGTCCAGAAAACAGTTGCCGATATTATAATTACGAATATGGCAAACCTTAACGCAAAAGCATTAGGCGGACTCTTGTTCCTTCTCCTCGTTATTGGTGCGTCGCTGTTCCTGCCGGCGTGGACTCTCGATTATTGGCAGGCATGGACCTTCCTGGTCGTATTCGGTGTGTCGTCGCTCGCAATAACCTTGTACCTCATGAAAAAAGACCCGAAGCTTTTGGAGCGGCGGGTGTATGCAGGACCAACTACTGAGAAGCGGCTGGGTCAAAAGATCGTGCAGTTCATCGCATCATTAGGTTTTGCTGCGATACTGGTTGTCTCTGCGCTAGATCACCGCTTCGCATGGTCTGCTGTCCCCCTGTATGCATCCGTGTTAGGCGACGCCCTTGTTGCGATCGGGTTCCTTATCATATTTCTTGTGTACAAAGAAAATACCTTCGCCTCGGCAACTATAGAACTCTATCCCGATCAGAATGTTATATCGACGGGGCTTTATGCGCTTGTGCGCCATCCGATGTATATGGGAGCTCTTCCTTTATTGCTTGGCATACCTCTCTCGCTTGGCTCGTGGTTGAGCTTGCTCGTGATTGTTCTGATAATGCCTGCGCTTATATGGAGACTACTTGATGAGGAAAAGTTCCTGGCAAAGAATCTGTCGGGCTATGTGGAATACCAAAATAAGGTGAAGTATCACCTGGTGCCTTTTATTTGGTAGTATACGTTAGCTATGAGAATTAACTGGAATGATGTTTTTAAGTTTCTATCCGGTGCGTTTTTTGTCACGGCCGGTGCGTGCTGGTATTTTTAGTGGTATCATATAGGTGTCCCTTTTTTCGGATTATTTACGATGACCCCAGAGTTTTGGGAATACGAGGCTATAAAAAACGCGCAGCCGTCAAACAAAAACTTGATGCCCCTTCGCTTCTAAACTTCACTTTTCAATTGCGGCCGAGCGCGGTCAGTTCAACTCGTGAGAATCAACCCTGATGATTTTCGTTATTATCCTTCAGTGTATTCAGGATACCCTCAGCACTGACTTCAGTGAGTGGATAAGCGTGCATCTCGATTTTTTCCGCATCAATGATTAGCAGGGTGCAATGATTGATGGTATATAATCGCCCAAATCGATGACTCCTTGGCGTAACAAACATCATAGCGACGTTATGACATTCATTCCTAATTCCCATTTTTTCATTAAAGCGTGGGGCTGAGTCGAGAGAGAAACGAAGAAGCCGAGAATATTGAGAATGGCACCTGAACATTATAGTCACCGATTCTTTAACTATTGTAAGATGAACCCGTTTGGGTCGCGTCGGTGGCATGGCGCCTTAATTCTTTTTACGGTGACCTTCATACTTGCTGTTATTATCGAATTCGGTATTGGCTGGTTTTATCAAAATACAAAAGCACATTACAAGCTACGGGGGGCTGCTCACGAATTAGAGAAATATCTAACCTATTCAGACCGATGGTATGTACAGCGATTTGAGCGTGGGTATCCCAGAGTGCTGTCCTACTATATATTAGATAGCAGCGGACTTAATATTGATATTCAGCAATTCAATCCGGCAATGAAACTTCGTGTCATAGCAGATCTGCCACCTACCGGCTTACAGACGGTCTGCGTGCGAGAGACTGGCCAGACTTGGAGGATTCTTGTAAAGAATCTTAAAGATGGCACTTTAATCCTCGGCATTCAAACTCCAGAGGATATTACCCATGTTGACAAGAGACTGGTAGAAAACGCTGACCTTTTCGGCTCGACGGTAGGATCTGCTTTACAGATAAAAATTGAACAGGCCGATCTATATACACAGTATGCAATTGTCGATGATAATTTTAACCTGAGATTTGCGGTTGGCGGCATTCCTCTACTGCTCGAACCAATTCAAGGGTTAGATCTGAACGAATTAGACGAAGTCCGCATAGAAGGCAGTTTGATTTACAGTATATATTCGTTGACGTTTATCGACAAGTCGGGACGAATGGCCGGCTTCATTTCAACCTTTGATGAGGCTAATCCCAAGCCTTGGTATTCATTGCTGTACTGGATTGTCAACTGTCTGTCCTCTATCGTTCTGGCATCTATTGTCACACGGATAGGATTTCCTTACATTGGAGAGAAATTTGAACCTCTGTTGCTCCTACGCGGCGCAATGCAAAAAGGAGAATCATCGACAGCTGAGTTTAAAGAATCTCTTAGATGGGGCGACTGGCAACAAAAAGATCAGCTGGTTGACGAGAAGACTAATGAGATTTCAGAGGAAATAGTAATCAAAGCAGTGGTAGCATTTCTTAATCAACCCACTGGTGGTACGCTTTTGATTGGGATATCTAATGATAAGAAGATAGTCGGACTGGAGCGTGATTATGCCTCCTTAGTACAAGGAGGCCAACGCAGTGATGACAAGGAGAAGAAGCGAGATCGCTTTCAAGTGCATTTCAGAAACTTGCTATCTGATAGAATAGGCCGCGATGTAAGCAATCTTTGCATTCAAACCGCCATAGTCGAAGTTGATGGTAAAGATGTATGCGTAGTTAATTCGAGACCAGCCTCTGTGCCTATATACATATCAGATGGGAAGGCTAAGGCATTTTTCGTTCGCGATGGAGCATCCACGGTTCAGTTAGATGTCGAACAGACTGTGGTCTTTGTTGAGAAAAGATGGCCTAAAGCGTTTTGGCGCAGGGGTTGGAACATGATTCAAAGATGGTGAACGCTTTATTTGAAACAATGGATAAGTCATTGAAAAAAAGAGTGAGCCATGCAAGATTCGAACTTGCGACCCGCTGATTAAGAGTCAGCTGCTCTACCAACTGAGCTAATGGCCCAAACAAAATAGATTTATACTATACGAAATATTTCCTTTCACCGTCAAGTTTTGCTTTGTGCCGGAGATGACTACATCGTTCAGACCTATAGATATATGTCGCCTGCTATCACGGATATGCGGAAGTCAATTTATTTAGTAGCGTTGTGATTTTTATCGCACCAATTGACAATCCCCTTCAAGTATTGATAACCTATATTAGACAGTTGAGCAACTATTCAACTAATGAGAGGGCCTATGCCAAAGGGACCATCGTCAACCCCAGAATCATCCTTGAAAGGCACGCCGGTATGTCAGGTTTCAGCAATTGATCAGAAGAAGGTTTTATTGGTGGCGAAGAAGATGGAGGATGCGGGAACCTTGATGAAGGTTGCAGAGACCTTCAGCGCACTTGCAGACCTGACGCGAACCAGGATCATCTCAGCGCTTTCCATTGAAGAGCTTTGCGTCTGCGACATTGCGGCTCTTCTGCATACTACTAAATCTGCAGTCTCACACCAGTTGAGACTCCTGCGGAATATGCGCCTGGTAAAGTACCGTAAAGAGGGGAAGATGGTTTTTTATTCCCTCGATGACGAACACATAACCAACCTCATAGGCGAATGCCTGAGGCACGTGAACGAAGAATAGCCATGCAGCTGGCGATCATTAAAGTTAAGGGCCTCGATTGCGCATCTTGTGCTGAGAAAATAGAGAAGACGCTACGCAGGGAAAGGGGCATAGAATCAGTAAACGTTTACCTGGGAGCTGAAAAAGTCGATGTAAATTTTGATCCTTTAGCTATTTCTCGAAGGCGCATCGAAAGAGAGATTGAGGGACTGGGGTACAATGTCGTGCGGAATGGCTCCGCGGAACGCCCTGGTATCTCAGTTTTCTGGCGGATGGGGGGCACACTTTTCCTGATAGTGTTGAGTTTTATCGGCCTCAGTAATTGGGCCTTTTCGGTGGATATTTTTTCGATCGTTGCAATCGCCGTCGGCGGCTATCCGCTTTTTAGTCATGCAATCCGGGACGTGCTGAATAAGAGCATTACGGCAGAAGTTTTCATGGCCTTGGGCGTCGCGACTGCCACTGCAATAGGAGAATTCAGATCGGCGGCGATAATCGCCTTCTTTATGCAGACATCCGAATATTTAGACTCTTTCACTATGGAGAAATCGCGGCAGGCCATCAGGGAATTGATAGACATCGCGCCCAAGACTGCCCGTGTACGCAGAGGTGATGAAGAGTTTGAGGTGCCGCCTGAAGAAGTTCGGAAGGGTGAGGTAGTTATTGTCAGGGCTGGAGAGAAGATACCCGTGGAAGGGATTATTATCAGCGGAAATGGGGCGGTTAATGAAGCGCCTATTACCGGTGAGTCTTTTCCCGTCGAAAAGAAAGAGGGAGATGCAGTCTATGCCGCAACCATCAATCAGATGGGATTGCTTTTTATAAGGGTGCTTCACACAGGGAAGGATACGACTTATTCGCGTATCATGAGGCTGGTGGAAGAGGCCGAGTCAACAAAGGCTCCGGTTCAGAAGGTCGCCGACAGGTTCTCATTTTACTTTACTCCGGCCATTATCCTGTTAGCGGCTTCCACGTACCTGATAACGGGAGAAATCAGATACGCTATAGCTGTCATGGTAGTAGCCTGCCCTTGCAGCGTTGCAATAGCAACACCACTAGCAGTTGTTGCGAGCATTGGAAATGCGGCAAGGAAGGGCATAATCATAAAAGGCGGACGCTATCTCGAGGCCCTGGCTAAGGTGGATACACTCGTTGTAGACAAGACCGGCACGCTTACGCTCGGAGATCCTGTTGTCACAGACATAGAAGTATTTGGCACACAAACAAGGGAAGAGGTGCTTGCGCTTGCCGCATCCATGGAGAAGTATTCAGCGCACCCTTTGGCTAAAGCTATTCTGAAAGAGGCGGCCGACGAGGCAATAAAGGTTCCGGAGCCCGATAAGAGCCAGGTGATTCCTGGAGCCGGAGTTGTAGCATCGGTCCTAAAGAATATGTCTGCGCTCGGGAATCGCGCATTGATGCTGCAGAGAAACATAGAAATTACGCATGCAGTGGAAACGTACTGCCGTAGCCGGGAAGCAGAGGGTAAAACGGCACTTTTGCTTGCTGATGGAGATAAGATCGCTGGGGTCATCTGTGTTGCCGATATTATAAGGGAAGGCACTGTCGAGGCTATGGATAGTCTTAGGGAATTGGGTTTCAGGGAACCTGTTATGTTGACCGGCGACAACCCGATTGCCGCCAGCATAGTGGCTTCACATCTCGGAATAACTAAAGTACTAGCCGGGCTGCTTCCGCAGGACAAAGTGGAGAAAATACGGCAACTCGTCTCAGAGGGCAGGCGTGTGGTAATGGTTGGAGACGGGATCAATGATGCGCCGGCGCTGGCACTATCTCATGTTGGGATATCTATGGGTGCAGCTGGTTCGGATATTGCGATCGAGGCATCGGACGTTGCCCTCATGCGCGACGAGTGGAGGCAAGTACCTGAGTCTATCAAGATCGGCAGAAATACCTTTAACACAATCAGGCAGAATCTGGCCATGGGGATAGTCTTCAATGTGGTAGGAATAGGGCTGGCGTCGACCGGCATCCTTTCGCCGACCGCTGCAGCGGTAGCTCACATAATGCCAGATGTGCTGGTCTTGTTGAACTCGTCAAGACTCATACGAGGTTAGAAAACACTTTTTCCCCTCTTGTTTTCAAGAGGGGAAAGGGGATATCAAAAAGAGGTTACGCCACGTATGAAAAACGATCTGCGAAATCCTTCGGGGAGAGATTCGTCATCTTTGCAAGGTTTTTGAGGTTCTCTCCGACAAAATCCTCTTTCTCAAGCCTGATCATGTATTTCCTGGCGACCTCATAGGTTTCGGAAGTCGTATCGACTGTTCTTACCTTCACCCGTCCCGACGAGAAGTCGAACAATTCAACGAAGGGAATCGGTCTCAGATAGCCTTCATCAAAGACGATCATCGAACCGGAGCCGCCTTTGAGCAGATACCTGACCGCGCCATATCCGAGGTCCCTCGTGTATTCGATATCGTAGGGGATAGGATCTGCCGCCCTCAATTCATAGCCGACTCTCTTGTCTACGATCGTCACACATATCCCAAGCTCTTCGAGGTTTTTTCTTACGAAATTTCTTAGAACCCTTCCTAGCTGGATGTCGGAGAGCCTTAGCCTGCCGGTCTCGTCAAGCTCGCAGTGCTCGTAACGAGACAGCTCGTCGGCCGGACATACCGCGCAGATGCCTTCGGCAAGTATGGCGACTCCGTGGTCCTTGTCCATCGAGAGGCGCTTTATGATCGACCCGGTAAGAATGTCAGCTGCTTTTTGAAGGGGCTTCTCCTCGTTGCGGAACTCCTCTGCGATGAGTGCAACCGTTGCTCCAGAAGATTTGCCGATGCCGAGAGCGAGTGAGCCGGATGTGCGGCCCATGGTCGTGATAAAATACCACCTGCCGGTGGTTTTGGCATCCTCCATGATGTTCTTTACGATTTCGACTCCCCAATGGCGTGCCGTCTGAAACCCGAATGTCGCCTGGCCTCCGGGAAGAGGCACATCATTATCGATGGTCTTGGGCACATGCACTACGCTCATCGAACCTCGCGCTTCGCGTTCGATCCAGTTCGCCATGAAGAGCGTTCCCTCACCGCCGATAGTGATCAGGTATTTGATGCCGAGCTGCTTCAGCGTCGACATTAGCAGTTTAAACTTCTCCTTTACCTTGTCCGGATATTCGCGCGATGTTCTAAGGATCGACCCGCCTTCATTGTGAATCCGGGATACGGAAGATATGGTAAGAGGTATAGCGCAGCTCTTGTCGCCTTCAAACAGGAACTTGAAGCCGCCAACGATACCGACCACCTGTTTGCCTTCGTTGATCGCTTCGATGGTTGCCGCGCTGATGACGCCGTTTATTCCGGGCGCAGGGCCACCCCCTACGATGATACCGACGATTTCCTTGGATTTCCCGCTCACCGGCCTATCCTAGCAGCGATGCATCGAAATCTTTCTTAATCAGTACCGGCTTTACTGTTTGGGCCACGATATCAACAGAATTAGGCATACGCAGCTTATCGAAGAGGAACCCAAACTTGCTTTCAAGCTCCTTTAAGATATCCGCCTTCACCGCAGGCGGCAGGTCCCACCATTTTTTCTTGATGGCGCCAAACCCCTTCTTGCGGGTCGCGTAAATGAATTGCTCCTCGGTCTGGCTCTCTTTCTTCTCTTTGGCGAAGTCGGTTTTTATGTAGGTGTAGACCTCTTCCCTGAAAGATTCCGGAAGGTGCTTGCTGTCATACATGATATTTTGGAACCCTGTGGCAAGATGAACCTCAGAGGTTCCTGTCTCGGGGAACATGTTGAAGGCATCGTCAGGCAGGGTTGATGCCCCATGCTGTACGCATCCCGACAGGTTGAATTCTCTCCGCGCCAGATCGGACAGGATCCTGAGAGTATCAAAATCGATTTTCACCGTCGCGAGGGTGCCGTCCGGCAGTACCACACCGCCGTGGCTCGTTCCTGTCTGGACGCTCAGCTTGCTTAATGTCTTGCCGCCCTTGAAGGTTTCATTTAAGCCGTTAAGATACGCACGCGCCTCATCAGGGGTACTGTTCTTGCTTCCGATCTCGCCTATCTCACCGCCGATCGATACCTCGACCCCTGCAGGCTGAACCTGCCTTACGTGCTGTGCAAGCTTAGACGTCATCTCGAAGTTCGGCCTCTGCTGCTCCTTGATCGAGAGCTGGTTTAGGTCGACGAGCGTGGAGGTGTCTATATCGATGTTATAAAATTCCGCCTCAATGGCTTCGGATATCAGGCCTTTTAAATAGTTGACTTCAGCGTCAGGGTCGCTCGTAAAATTCTTCCGCACTACCTGGAAATGATCTCCTTGGATGAAGACCGGCCCTTCATATCCCTCTCGCACCGCTGCAGCAAGAACAACAGTAGAGTACTCAAGTGGCCTCTGCTTCGTATATCCAATTTCGGACCGGGCAATTTCGAAGATAACAGGACCGACCTTCATTTCAAGGGCTTTTTTGAAAATGGCCCGTGCAACGTCATAGGTAAGTCCCCTTATGTTGATAGCTGGCACCGTAAAGCCGGGATAATTCCTCCCCATCTCTTCGTAGAGCGCTTGAATAGATGCTGGTATGGCACCGGCAGCTTTTGCAATCTCCTTGATCAGGATGAAGAGCGATTTTCTCTTTGCGTCATCGGGCTCGAACACGGCCCCATATATTAGGCTATCCATCATGTCCCGTAGACCCTTCTTGTCCTTTACAGCAAGGGAGCCGTCTCTTACTTCGACAACTTTTTTCAAATCAGCAAGTGCCATGAAACCCTCCTGACGATTTTTTTTGATTATAGTATATCAGAACGTAGATCATTTGACATTAGGGATTGTTAAAAATGATAATTAAAAATGAGCTCTAGAATCAATATGTTCGGGCCTTATCTCAAAAAGAGATTCGGTGCTTCCGTCTATAAAGTCAATGTCGATGCCGGCTTCACCTGCCCCAACAGGGACGGAACGGTTGGAACAACGGGATGCATCTACTGCAATAACGACAGCTTCAGGCCGTCGGAGTGCCGGCCGGAGTCCTCCATCAGGGATCAGATTAGAAGAGGAATAAGCTATCTCTCAATGCGTTATAAAGCCGAAAAATATCTGGTTTATTTTCAGCCTTTTACAAATACTTATGCACCTGTAGCCGAGCTTGAAAAGCTTTATCGGGAAGCGCTCTCAGAGCCACGGGTCATCGGCCTGGCCATCGGGACGAGACCCGATTGTATTGACAGTGGAAAAATAGCGCTGCTCGAATCTCTTGCGAAAGACCATTTTATCCTTGTCGAATACGGTATCCAGTCTATTTACGACAAGAGCCTCGACTATATACTCAGAGGCCACGATTACAGGACCTTTCTCAATGCTTTGAAACTTACCGCGAGCAAGGGAATCCATATCGGCGCCCATATCATCGTTGGCATCCCGACAGAAACGCGTGAAGAGATGCTCGCCATGGCAGATGAGCTGTCGGCTCTGCCGATCGAGTTCCTCAAGATCCATCAGCTTCAGGTTGTCAGGAATACCGTACTTGCCACTCAGTATGCACTTCAGCCCTTCCATACATTTGAGTATGAGGAATATCTTGACTTTCTGGTCGATTTCATCGAAAGGCTTTCTCCTGATATAGTGCTCGAGCGCCTCTTTGCGACAGCCCCGGATGAGATTCTTATCGCACCCCAATGGGGCAGAACAAGGCACCAGATTATCCGCGATATAGAAGAGAGGTTCCAAAGGAGGAATGCTGTTCAGGGATCCGGTTGCGTCTGTAAGGCAAAGTGATTATGCCGTAGGAGGCATGCCGGTCTGGGAAGAAATCTCAAAAGCGTCTGCCTTCTTCTATATTTTTAACCAATGGTGTTTCAACGGCTTTTCTTCTTAATATTCCATTTTTTTATTGATTCAAATATTTCCGGATGATGTTTGCAATAAAACGGCAGCACATTTATTATATTTTATGCGGATAGGGGTTGACGTAGGAGGCACACATACCGATGCTGTGCTTGTCGGCAAGGAGGGGATTGCCTCATCGACTAAAGTGGTGACTGACCACGAGGACCTTCTTAATTCCGTCCTTTCAGCGCTTCGCGGAGTTCTGGGAAACGTTGACTCAAAGCGCATAAAGGCTATCACCTTGAGCACGACACTCACGACGAATGCCTTGCTTGAGGGAAAGACTGACCGGGTTGGGGTCATCGTCTCTTCTGGCCCGGGAGTCGATCCGGCACATCACCGAATAGGCGATGCGTATTTTGTGATTGACGGTTCGATTGATCACCGCGGTGAGGAACGTAAGGCCCTTAACAGGCTGCAACTTGAAGAAGCTGTTGCGAGCTGCCGAGACCAGGGAATACGGGCCTATGCAGTTGCAACGAAGTTTTCAACGCGTACCCCTGAGCATGAACTTATCATGGAATCTAGCATCGACAGGGATGATGCGGATGTCATATCTGCCGGTCACCGTCTTTCGGGTGCACTTAACTTCCCGCGGCGCATTACCACAACATATTACAATTCTGCTGTCTGGCGAAGGTACAACGAATTTGCCGTCGCCGTCGCGGCGAGCATCTCAGGGCTGGGTCTCAATGCGCCTATATATGTGCTCAAGGCCGATGGTGGAACCATGTCGCTCCCTGCGTCGCTAACTACTCCAGTACAATCGATTTTTTCGGGACCGGCCGCCAGCATTATGGGCATAGTCGCCTTGTGCGAAATTGATTGCGACACGGTGGTTTTAGATATCGGTGGGACTTCAACAGACATAGCGATATTCGCTGCGGGAGTACCGCTCATCGAACCGGAAGGCATCTCGCTTCATGGAAGGCCGACACTCGTGCGTTCTCTCAAAACTTCCTCTATTGCCATCGGGGGCGATTCAATTCTGCGAATCAGCAGCGGCAAAGTGACAGTAGGGCCGGACCGCTCCGGACCATGCATGGCAGCAGGAGGTACGAGCCCGGCGCTGCTCGATGCACTGAACGTCTCGGGTGATACAGCATTTGGCGATATCGATGCATCTCATCGTGGAATCTCAGAACTTGCACTGAAAGCAGGAAGCTCTGCCGGCACAATCGCCACAGAGGCAATAGACACGGCTGTTCAGGCTATCAAAGCAGCGGCGTGGTCCATGATTGAGGAGATCAATGAGCGGCCGGTTTATACAGTTCATGAGCTTTTGCATGCTGACAGAATAGTGCCCTCCAGGCTCTTTATCATTGGTGCGCCTGCCAAAGCCTTTTCCGGGAGCTTGTCTCGGGTCTTCGGACTTGAAACTGTTGTGCCGAAGCTCCATGAGGTGGCAAATGCTATTGGTGCTGCCATTACCAGGACGACGATGGATATCGAACTCTTTGCCGACACCGAGCGCGAGGTCCTTCTTATTCCGCGCCTATCGGTGCAGAAATCGATAGATAGAAGCTATACGCTTGAAGATGCAGTGCTTGATTCTGAGCAATATCTGCTGGCATCTGTGGAGTTGGCTGATGCAGCAGAGGTGCAGGTCATAGAAGCGTCGTCTTTCAACATGGTCCAGGGGGCGCGTATGGTCGGCAGGAACATCAGGGTTCGGAGCCAGATAAAGCCGGGTCTCATTCCGGATTATCTGGATGGCGTGAGGTTGTCATGATGAAGGCCAGGAACAGATTGGGCGTGATATTTTTCCCGGCCTACGACTGGGCAATCAGCCCGACTCATCCGGAAAGAGAAGAGAGGCTGATATATACTCAGGACCAGCTGCGGGAGGAGGGCATCTTCGACATAGAAGGGATAACAGAGCATAAGCCAGTCATAGCTCAACCAGACGATGTGTCTCGGGTGCACTTCTGCATTCCAAACGTTATTGCCGTAACGACAGAATCACATTTGATCGCGGCGGGCGGAGCCATTAAGGCGGCCAGGCTAGTAATGGAAGGAGCTGCCGACAGGGCATTCGCCCTTGTCAGACCTCCAGGGCATCACGCCATGAAGGTGGTGCATGGAAGCAGGGGATTCTGCAACATCAATATCGAGGCAATAATGATCGAACACATCCGGGAACATTACGGGCAGAAGCGGATAGCGATAGTCGACACCGACTGCCACCATGGAGACGGGACGCAGGACATCTACTGGAACGATCCGAATACGCTCTTTATTTCGATTCACCAGGACGGAAGGACATTGTACCCAGGCACCGGCTTTATCGAAGACAGCGGAGGACCCAACGCGCTCAAAAGGACCATCAATATTCCCCTGCCCCCCGAAACAGGCGATGAGGGATTCATGAGCGTGATCGATAATGTAGTCCTGCCGATACTGGCTGACTTCAAGCCAGACCTCATCATCAACTCGGCGGGCCAGGACAATCACTATTCCGATCCTATCACAAACATGAAGTTTACGGCCCAGGGCTATGCGCTACTGAATCAAAAACTGAATCCGCACATCGCCGTTCTGGAGGGTGGGTATTCGATCCACGGGGCGCTGCCCTATGTGAATTGCGGGATCGCGCTTGCCATGGCTGGTCTGGATTTTAGCAACCTTCGAGAGCCCGATTATGACCCCGCGTGGCTAAAGCAGGACAAGACCGTGACGGAACGCATTAAGCAGGTTAGTGAGAAAGTCCTCAAACTTTATTTTAGCCCGCCCCAAAGGCGGCAGTTTGAGCCGGATACCTTTGTGACCCGGGAAAAGAACATCTTCTACGACACCGATATGATCAGCGAGCATCAGCGCGAATCGGTCTTGGCATGTGACGATTGTGCGGGACTGCTTGTCATAGAGACGAGTTCTACGGTCAACTCCCCTTCGGTCTGCGTGGAAGTACCTCTTGGCGCCTGCGACCGCTGCAGGGATGAAGGCCTGCAGCTGCTCGAAGAAACCCGTAAGGGCGGAAAATATGGGCATGTCAAACTCATTAACCGCAGGGATAAGACCTACCTGCCTTAGCGCGGCACCTCAATACTAAATTCACGATGGTCAGGATCAAATGTGAGGTGGCCGTTGCTACACGGACCTGGAATCGGAGAATGTCTGCAGGTGCCGGGACGTGAATGATTCCACCGCCTATCCTCATGAAGTTCGCTGCAAAACCGACGGAAATGCTGATCAGAATTCAGAGCACCAGGTGTTCTGGAGAAAGACTTTGAGAATGATACGACGTATGCTTCCCGCTCCTGAGGCGTTCCATTGAATCAGTCGTACAAATATTTTCCGACAAGACTGAACAGGAGTATTGTCAGCACAATTGCGGTTACAATGACATATGTTCGATCTCTTTGTTTTGAGAAGGTAAATAGGAGAAAAGAGACCCATGCAACAGGGGTAAACATCAGAAGAAGTAGTCCAAACTGAATTATGCCACGACTTCGCAGTGAGACAGCATCTGTTAAGATCCCGTGTACGCTGCGCAAATCAGTCGGCTCGCCCGAAAAGATTTTATATTCCGGCACGTCCAGTCCATATTTTATCAGGTAGAAAATTCCTCCTGCAAAAACAATGGCAGCGGCAATAATTACCCCGGCTCTTAAAAAGAAACCCACTACGAGTTCAACATATGCATCGGTCCAGTCGTGTGCCTCTCGTTTCATTCAGACTCTCCCTGTCAATCCGTTGTATATCATTTCAACAGCAAGAAAAAGTATTACTATGCCGAAAATCCGCCGCAACAGAGGGGAACTTGTTCTTACGAGTATTCGCGCTCCCAGCAGAGATCCCGCTAGCACGCCGAGCATCACCGGCATGGAGAGTCCTGGATCAACATACCCGCGATTGAGATAAATTCCGACACTTGCTGCTGCAGTCACACCGATCATAAAATTGCTTGTTGTCGTCGATACTTTAAAGGGGATTCTCATGAAATGGTCCATAGCGAGCACTTTCACCGCACCTGAGCCTATGCCTAAAAGTCCCGAGAGGATGCCTGCTGAAACCATCAGTCCGAAACCAGTGGGGACGGCATGAACGTGATAGACGCCGAGTCCTTCATTGGTGGGGAAGCTTCCGTCCAGTCTTAACCGGGTCGCTAATGGCTCAGGTTGGTCAATGCCCTGTTTCGCGAGCCGCGGTCGATGGGAGAGGTATGCCGAGTGTATAAGTACAAACCCAAAGATTATTGCAAGTAAGGATGTATGAACCCGGGACGCCAGGAATGCCCCGAACAAAGCCCCGAGAGTTGTCGCAATCTCAAGAAACATACCGAGGCGTATATTAGTGTAACCCTCCTTGACATAAGCGGAAGCGGCTCCTGCTGAAGTAGCAATTACCGAGACAAGTGATGCTCCTATTGCATACCTTATATCGACTCCAAACGCCAAAGTCAGCAATGGGACAATAACGACTCCGCCACCAAGTCCCGTCAGTGATCCCACGAGGCCGGCGAAAAAAGAGCCGATCCACACCAGAGATGTAAATTCCAGAACATTCATGAGAACTTCTTAGGCGCGGATACTCGGTAATTCATTGCCGAGAGGAGCGCCTGTCTTTGATTGATACGAATAGCCATCAGCCCTTTGAATCACAGAGCAGTGTTTATAGCTGATACCCTGAACAACACCAGCAGTAGTCGACACATTGAAATAACCAGACGTTCTCACTGCTACCTTGCCGACATGTATGCCTGTCTTTTTGCCGGTCGGTACACTAGCCTTAACTAAATCCCCCGTTCTAAACCCCTCGACCACACGAGTCGACTTGGCCGAAGTCCGTGAGAACCCAAACTTGTCCATACGGCACATTTGCCGACAGCCATGACCACAAGCCTTCACCTGCAGCACAGCCATATTCGAATCGAGCTTTACATGCGCCCCGGACTCGCCAACGCAGGCTGCATCTATCCAGTGAGCCTTCGGATAACCCTGTTGATTACGGTTGAACTTAGTCCTACCGCCGGACCAGAATGTCACCGGCGATCCAAGAGACTTCAGAGTATTGCCAATCGCATATCGGGTAGCGTTAACCGCTGCCGCGTCTTTGAGCGGCATAAGAGCTTGTTTCTGCACCTCCGGATGCCCAAACTCCACAGCACTAAGGTTGTTCTTTCTCTGATTGCAGTCCTCACAGGACAGAGTGAGGTTTGAGACACGATTAGTAGCACCCCTGCTCGCGGGGATTATATGCTCGATTTGCAATGGAACATTGTCTGTACCGCAATACGCGCACTTATGACCCCATTTTTGGAGCAGGTACTGCTTGACCTCAAATCCAGCAAGTGTCCCCTGCTGGTATTCGACACCAGATATTTCAGGGTTGACCATCTTCTGCATATCAAACCTGACAGTCTCGACCGCAACAGACGTTAGCGGAGCAAGTCGTTGCAACCTCTGCGCCAAAGTCATCGTGTTGTAAACGCGAGACATGAGAGAGGGCGGCAACCATCCCTCTGGCCTGGTCCGATTGTCAAAACGTGGAGCACGATATCTGGTCTTGCGGTTGCGCCTGCTTCTGCGAATGGAGCGCCTTGAATCTAAAGATTTTTTGATAGCCTGCCCTCTGTGGTGAATCTCTACGGCAAAGACAACAGTCTTCCCTCGCTTGGCGTACTCGGCAACGAGTGCTACTCCGGTCAACTTGCTGCCTGGATCCGTTTTGAATTCAATTAGCTGAGTGTCTCCGTCTGCTCGATCTTTAAGTACGATCGTAAACGGATACCGGTTCAGCACAGCAGCTTTCTTCTCCGTTAATAACATCCTGGCCCTAGCCGGAGTGCAGGGCATAAGCTGTTGTCTGGTGTTGCTTTCTACTAAAACACGTTGCATCGAATTACTCCTTTAATCTCCGCTTCCGCGGGTAATGTGTGCCTCGGCAATGTTATCCGGCGGTTTCGCTTAAAGCGCCTACTGTTGGGTTTGCAGAAAGCACTGGCTTAACCCTTACCCCTGTTTAACTGTCTGCCGCAGAGCTTGGGACTGGCAAGCATCCCGAGGTGCCTATGTATTCGCCGATAACGTCGTTAATACAACACTGAGCCTGGTCAACTAGAGCATGCTTGAATTAACTCATGCTCGGGGGGTTAACCCCGAGTGGTTGACGTTCAAAGGTCTCTCTGATCGTATCTTATAAAAATTCTATCCGAATCATATCCGGATGTTACACCTATGTTCACTGACAAGGTGAGCAAAGATGCAGACAGGCATGTAGGTAGGATTGGCCTACCTACGGACCTGAGCCACACTTAAGTTTGTTCTATGTCGAGGCAAGCAACTCACTGTAATAGAAATATACGATGAATGATGACACGGGTCAAAATTTTAAGACATAAAGCGGGAATTCCCGGTAATTGATTGCCGGGATGAAAGCGCCGCTGTTGGTTATTACAGTTCTTATTCTTGACAAACGTCCAGAATTGCTTTTAGATAGGAAGATGCGCGAGTTATCTAACGATACACCTACACATACGCGTGCTAAGCGCACCAAGAGGCCGAAACATACTGTAGTCACCCGTGCGTTTGATTTCCCCATGGAGGTAAGCGCAAAGCAGGCTGACCGGCTGTGGATGTGGGTCGGCGCTTGCTGGCGACTGCGCAATGACCTGGTTGCCGATCGCGCTGACAACCGTACAGCGAATAAGCTTCTTAAGCAGCAAGGTGTGACGGACATTCACTATCTCACCCAACCAGACCAGTATACGGCCATTCACGAATACGTCCTGCACGACACTGCACTCTCTAAAGTCCACAGCCAGGTCAGACAGAATGTGGCTGTTAGAGTTGCTGAAGGGTATAAACGGTTCTTCGAAGCTCTCAAAGAAGGGAAGACTGATGTCCACCCGCCCAAGTTCATCGAGCGAAAGAAGTACCGCAGCATCACCTTCCCGCAATACGGTCCTGCTGCAAAAATCAAAAACGGCAAGCTGCACCTTTCGGGCCTCGGAGAGTTTCGGCTGTTTGACTACCGCAAGGTCAAGGGGAAACCCAAGACCGTTACGATCAAGTTCAAGCAGGGCAGGTGGCACTGCGTAGTTACAGCCGAGGCCCAGGAGAAAGATGTTCTGGATATGCTTACCTCTTCGGACTTTCGTCCTGACGCTGGGGCAGACACCGGACTGACTGCCTTGCTGACAGATTCCGAAGGCGTCAAGTACGATCCGCCAAAAGCTTGGTACGATTACCGCAGACGACTCCGGTCTGCACAAAAGAAACTGTCCAGGCAGTTTGAACGAGAGAACTTGGGTACAAGAATCAGGTTGAACTGGCGAAAGCTGCCGGTCGGCCAATCTCAGCACTCAAGGACATCCCCTATTCCAACCGGCTGAAGGCCCAGATCAAGGTTGTTGCCAAGATACATACCAAGATAGAGCGCATCAGGGACCATCACCACAAGAAGAATGCTTCAGTTATTTCGAATCGGTACCGCAAGGTAGCTGTAGAGGAGCATTCCGTGGGTTTTATGATCCGCAACCGGAAGCTTGCGAAAGTGGCTTCCGATCGGGCAATCCACAAGCAAAAGCTCCTGCTCAAGAGCAAGCTTGGTAACAAGCGGTACATTGCGGAGCCAAACCAGACGGAGAACGGCGGCAACTCACAGACCTGCACCTGTGGTGCTCATGTCCCGAAGGAACTTTCAGACAGGGTCCACCACTGTCCGGCATGCGGGCTTACTGCCGGTCGTGACCATGTGGCGGCCAATATCGTAACAATCATAGCATTCGGATTTGCAAGTCTTACCCTGGGAGCAGGGTCACACTCTCCGGAGGCCGGGCAGGTCTTCGTCAGACGTGGAGAGGACAAGGCACTGCGTGGCGAATGCCATCTGTGCGAGTCGGAGGTCATCCCGGCTTCAGAGTCCTCCTGGAAGCGTCAACTTCTACAGGCGCGGGGACAAAGTACCACGGATGGGGAACCTACCGTGGAAGGCAAGACTTGTGAGCATCTTCAGGACACTCCGGAGTTGCCACATGAGCCGCAACAGTCTGCTAGTGCAAAGCGCCAAGCGCGGAACCTGAGTTGTCTTCAGGGGATGCCCCTGATTTCAATCAGGGGAGGATGTCACGGAACGGTAATTATCCGTGATGGTAATTGATGACCAACTCCGCCATCAGCCTGAGGCCTGATCGGGTCTTTTTTTAGACCGCTATTTATAGTTATAATTTATAAATTACGAACAATTGTGTCATTATAGCGCCATGTGCAAATGGTTATAGGAGATCCCCAATGGCTGTCTCTCAAAGACCGGGAAGGTCTGAATAGCCTTGCAGACTGGCAAACAGGGCTTGGATAAAAATAGGGTAAGGTTTTCGTGAGAGAGATTACGATAGGAAATATCACTGCGGGCGGCACTAATCCGCCATTGATTATTGCCGGCCCTTGTGTGATCGAGAATGAGGAGATCACCTTTCAGACAGCCCAGAGGTTGCAGGAGATCTGCCTGTCTGTTGGGCTACCCTTTGTTTTCAAGAGTTCATTCGACAAGGCAAATCGGACATCCGTGACCTCTTTCAGGGGGCCTGGCCTCGAAGCGGGATTGAGACTGCTAGCGGCAGTTAAGAGCAAGTTCAATGTCCCGGTAATATCAGATATACATTCAATCCAACAGATACGGCCCGCCTCCGAAGTCCTCGATATCATTCAAATACCGGCTTTTCTCTGCAGGCAGACGGATCTTCTCGTTGCCGCAGCGAATACCGGCAAGCCTGTCAACGTTAAGAAGGGTCAGTTTCTTGCGCCGTGGGACGTGCAAAACATTATCGGTAAATTTACCTCCACGAAAAACGAAAACCTGATGCTGACGGAGCGCGGCACGACCTTCGGCTACAACAATCTCGTTGTCGACTTCAGGGCATTCCCGATCATGCGGTCCTTCGGCTATCCTGTTATATTCGACGTGACCCACAGCCTTCAGCTTCCAGGCGGGCAGGGAAGTTGCTCGGGAGGGCAGAGGGAATATGCCGGTACTCTTGCTCGTGCCGCTGCTGCCGCGGGTGTCGATGGTTTCTTCATGGAGGTGCATCCCGATCCCGACAAGGCAATGTGCGATGGTCCCAACATGATTCCGCTCGACGAAGTCGAAAGTCTCCTGCGGCAGATCAAGAAGATAAGCGCCATTATTGATAGATAATGTTGGTTCTATGTTGATTACCGGATTGCTTTGTGGCAGTGTATTCTTTGAATGAGATGAAATAGTCCGGCGACTCTATCAGTTTTCTGTCTAATAATCAACTTCTTCTGTCCAGCTGTCAAGCGATACATTGGCCTGATCGCTCGGGCACCCTGACAATGCAGTCCATAGTCTAAAAGTGGACACTGCCACCACGGCACAGTTGCGCGCCGTCGGAAGCTGAGAATCTTCGGCATTTATGCCGGAGAGAATATCAACATATCTCTGGCCGACGGACAGCAATTTTTTAACTGCTTGATATATAATTAAAGAGATTATTTACAGGAAAGGACTCCAATATGCAAGCGATACTTAATTCAAGGGATATCGGGTACCTAAAAGAGACGGCTAGGGAGATGAGGATCGAGATCCTCAAGATGCTCGAAAAGTCGGGCTCCGGCCATACAGGCGGCTCTCTTTCTTCTGCCGATATCGTCACCGCGCTCTATTTTTACAAAATGAGGCACCATCCGGATGACCCGGAATGGGCTAGGCGCGACCGCTTCATTCTTTCGAAGGGCCACGCCGCCCCTGTTCTTTATACAGTTCTTGCGCTTACCGGCTATTTCGATAAGTCGATGCTCGACTCACTTAGAAGGGTTGGCTGCCCGCTCCAGGGTCATCCCTCCTCAAAGATGCTCAAGGGTGTCGAGATCTCCACAGGTTCCCTGGGACAAGGTTTGTCCATAGCCAACGGAATAGCAATGGGGCTTCGTTTGGATAAGAACCCGGCGCGGGTATATTGTCTCCTTGGTGACGGTGAAACGCAGGAAGGGCAGGTGTGGGAAGCTGCGATGTCGGCTAGCCATTACGGCCTCGATAACCTCTGCGCTTTTGTGGACCTGAACGGTCTGCAGATAGATGGAAAGTGTTGCGATGTCATGAACATAGAACCGGTGGACGACAAGTGGAATGCTTTCGGCTGGCATACGATATCGATAGACGGCCATGACATGCAGGCAATCGTCGATGCATTGGACAAGGCTGAAAAGGTGAAGGGAAAGCCTTGCGTTATACTCGCAAAGACGGTCAAAGGCAAGGGGGTCTCCATCTTCGAAGGCAAGGCGGAGTACCATGGGCTCACTCCGACAAAGGAAGAACTCGAAATTGCGATAAAGGAATTAAGCTGATATGGGAAGCAGAGACGAGGGGAAAAAAACACAAAACGCCGACTTTGCCGGGCAAGCGGTCGCTACCAGGGATGCGTATGGAGCCGCGCTGCTGGAACTCGGCAAAAGGAACAACAACGTAGTTGTACTCGACGCAGATCTCTCGGGCTCGACTAAGACCAAGGGTTTTTCCAAGGCTTTCCCCGAAAGGTTTTTCAATATGGGCATATCAGAGCAGGACATGATCGGCACTGCTGGCGGCCTCTCGCTCACCGGTAAGCTCCCCTTTGCTTCTACCTTCGCAGTATTTGAAACGGGAAGGGCATGGGAACAGATCAGGCAGACGCTCTGTTACTCTCATCTCAACGTTAAGCTTGTAGCAACCCATAGTGGCATTACTGTGGGTGAGGATGGCGCATCTCACCAGGCCCTGGAGGATGTAGCGCTAATGCGGGTCCTGCCAGGCATGACAGTGATCGTCCCTGCTGACGGCTTTGAAACGAAGCAGGCGATCGACACTGCGGCAGAATTCAAAGGCCCCGTTTATATACGGCTCGGAAGGTCAAAGGTGCCTGCGGTAATGCCAGAAGGTTACAAATTCCAGATCGGGAAGGCGTATACTTACTCGCTCGGCAAGGACGCTACGATTGTGGCGGCTGGCATCATGGTTTCAGCCGCGCTTGAGGCAAAAGAGATGCTTGCAAAGGAAGGCATCGACGCCGGTGTCATCAACATGTCTACCATAAAGCCTTTGGACGGCAAGGCACTGTTGGCGGCGGCAGGCAAGTCGAAACTCATCATTACTGCCGAGGAACATTCCGTCATCGGGGGGCTTGGCAGCGCAGTGGCCGAATTTCTTTCGGAGAACCATCCCGTCAGAGTCATCAGAATCGGAGTTCGTGATACCTTCGGCTGTTCTGGTTCACCAAAGGAGCTATTGCAGCTCTATGGGCTCACTGCGGCAAATATGGTGGACACTATAAAAGAAAGTTTGAGATGATATCATTTCAGAACGTCACTAAATATTATGACGACCAACCTGTCCTAAACAGTATAGACCTATCGGTGTCGAAAGGGGAGATGGTCTTTCTCACAGGCCCTACAGGTGCCGGGAAATCGACGCTCCTTAAACTTCTTTATGCTTTCGAACTGCCTGACGAAGGGGAGGTGATCGTCGGCGACTTCAACATTATGCGTCTGCGGGCTGCCGAGATACCTCTGCTCAGAAGGAGCATAGGCGTAGTGTTCCAGGATTTCAAGCTACTCGAAAACCTCACCGTTTATGACAATATCGCCCTTGCCCTTCGCGTGAGGGGACGAAAGGAAAAGGACATCAAAGGCCAAGTGATGGAGACCCTTAAGAACATTCACCTGCGGCACAAGGCAGACAACTATCCCTTGACACTTTCCGGTGGAGAGCAACAGAGAGTTGTAATAGCAAGGGCGATGGTTTCTGAACCGACCGTGCTGCTGGCCGACGAACCGACTGGCAACCTCGATCCCGATACCGCGAAGCATGTCGCAAGGCTTTTCTACGAGGCTAACATTCATGGAACAACGATACTCATTGCGACGCACAACAGGGATATGTACAAGAACACCGGCAGACGCGTCGTAAGGATTGAAAACGGAGTCCTGCTGGGTGAGGAGATAGGCTGATGGAGCATCTTTCTTATTCGACAAGGACAGCCTTCCATAGTCTCATGAAAGAGAAATGGATCAATCTGCTCTCCAGCCTTACTGTGGCGGCTAGCCTGCTTGTAAGTGCTATGGCAATCATAACCATATTCAACCTCGAAAGTTTTACACGAACGCTGCCGGCACGTTTTACTATGGTGGTCTATCTTCAGGACTCGATCTCTGCTGAGGACACCCAGAAGCTGCTTGCGCAACTTAAGAATGAAGATTATGTTTCAGGTGCGAGGTACATATCAAAAGATGAGGCTCTGAATGAAATGAAGCGTACACTCAAGGATGTGACTAACGTCCTGGAAGGTCTAGGTGAGAATCCGCTCTCTTCTGCGATTGAGCTGAAGCTTAAGAAGGAAAGCGTCACGGCCTCGACAGTCACAAGGATCTCAGAAGAGATAAAGAAGATGCCAGGCGTAGACGACGTCTATTATGAGGCAAAGATAGCCGAGACGGTTTATCTACTGAAGACTTCGATAGAAAATCTGAGCATAATTATCCTGTGTATAATTAGCTTCGTGGTGCTCTTTGTCATCTCGAGTACCGTCAAAATACTTTTGTATCGCAGAAAGACAGAGATCGAAATCATCAAACTACTGGGCGCCACCGGTGGATTTATAAGAACCCCTTTTCTTATCGAGGGCGGCGTCATCGGGTTTTTCGGGGGCATGTTCGCGGCGATTGGCTGCACGGCATTTTACTTCGCTCTGACGACGAGCTTCAGCGCCTTTATGCCTATACTCAAGGCAATGGTCCTGCCTGTGGAAATCGTCATTCTGATGCCCATTGTCGGGATACTGATGGGTGTGGCTGGATCGCTCATCTCCGTGGGCAGACTCAGGCTTTAAAGGCAATGGAGAAAAAATACGCTGCATTATTTCTAGGTAGCGCCATTCTTTCTCTCTCCACATTTCTGGTATTTTCAATGATTGCATGCTCCAGTTCAACTGCCAACGCCGCCAGCGCGAGAGAGGATTACAACAAGATCCAGAGGGACATACGGAATCAGAAAAAGAAGCTGGCTGAAGCTACGAAGACGGAGCAGTCAGTCATTAGTGAGCTGAGACGGATCGAGTCGCAGTTGAGCGATCTCAACGACCAGATGAATGCGACGAAGAGTCAAATCAATGCTATAAAGGCCAATATAGGTTCTCTCGAAACAGATATCGCAGCTAATTCCCGCAGCATCGAATCTCAAAGGGCCAGGCTGAGGATGCGTCTGCGCACACTCAGGCGAATCAGCGCAGAGAAAGAGGTGATCCTGATGCTGATAAGCGGAGATGATCCTTCGACTATCTTGAGGATCTCGAGGTCACTCAGCGACATATCCAACCGCTATAACGAATCAATTAAAAATTATCACGACGCACTGGGGCGGCTTAACGCCAAAAAGAGGAAATTGAATGAATTTGTGAACAACCTCAAGGCAGAAGAAAGCGAACTGGCAAGACTCGAGGATGCCGCCAATGCCAAGAAAAATGAGAAAGAGACCCTTCTGGCCGGAGTCAGAAAAGAGAAGGATACTTATCAGCGCATGATCCAGGAGCTGAAAGACGATGCCGAACGGCTTTCTAGGATAATCAAGGAATCTGAGAAGCATGAGAAGACGACTGTTAGGAAAAAAGGGCCCAAAGGCTCGCAGTCTGTTCGCGAGGAGCTCCCGGCAGAAAGCCCCTTCACGCACATGAAGGGATATCTTCCCTGGCCAGTCAGGGGAAAAATAGCGATCAAGTATGGATCACAAGTCGACCCTCTCTTCAATCTGCCTGTTTTCAGGAGTGGAATACATATCAGAACAGAGGCCGGTATTCCTGTATCTGCGGTTTATGAAGGTAAGGTTGTATATGCATCCGACCTTAAAGGGTATGGCAAGCTTGTGGTCGTTAGTCACGGCGGCAGCTATCATACTCTTTACGGGAACCTATCAAAGATTTTTTTGGAGAATGGCGCTATAATAAAAGAAGGTGAGGTGATAGGTGAGGTAGGAGAATCGACCGCACTCGGAACAAGTGGACTGTATTTTGAAATACGATATAAAGGTAAGCCACTCGACCCTCAGCAATGGCTTAGGAAACCCGGAGGATGATAATGTATTCCAAAAAAAAACTGCTGATTATTACCGTTGCCATTGTCGGCGTTCTCGCGGCAGCGCTTTCTGTGGGAGTGGTGAGTTCCCAGATTGTCAATGCGCAGGGCACGTATGAAGATTTAAGGTCCTTTGTGGATGTCCTGAATGTAATTCAGAAGAACTATGTGGACGAGGTTAAGACAAAAGACCTTATAAACGGTGCGATAAAGGGTATGTTGTCCTCCCTCGATCCGCATTCGGGGTATATGAGTCCCGAGGCTTTCAAGGAGTTTCAGGTCGAGACCAAAGGCGAGTTCGGCGGATTGGGCATCCAGATATCGATGAAGGACGGAATCCTTACAGTCATTGCTCCGATCGAGGATACACCAGCGTACAAGGCAGGCATCAAGTCTGGAGACAAGATTCTGAAGATAGATGGTGAGTCGACGAAGAACATGAGCATTCAGGATGCAGTATCGAAAATGCGCGGTCCCAAGGGCAAGGCCGTGACACTAAACATATTCAGAGAAGGCTGGACGGAACCTAAGGATTTCCCCATTGTCAGGGACATAATCAAGATAAAGAGCGTCAAGTCCAAAATCCTCAGGGACGATATAGGATATGTAAAGCTCACGCAATTCCAGGAGATGACTGCCGAGGACCTTGCAAAGGCACTGAAGGACTTGAAAGAAAAGGGGATGAAGTCGATCATCCTAGACCTCAGAAATGACCCGGGCGGATTGCTTAATAGTGCTGTAGATGTCGCCGGGCAGTTCCTACCGCCCAAAAAACTTGTTGTATACATTAAAGGAAGGACTGGAGACAAGGTGGAGTATTTCACCGAGGGAGATGAAGCCTCTTATCCGGACCTTCCAATGGTAGTGTTGGTAAATCAAGGCAGTGCGAGTGCATCAGAGATTGTTGCCGGCGCCCTTAAGGATTGGAACAGGGCTGTTATAGTCGGCGTCCAGACCTTCGGAAAGGGCTCTGTCCAGACCCTTATCCCGCTGAGTGATGGGGCCGGGCTCCGTCTCACGACTGCAAAGTATTATACGCCAAGCGGAGTTAGCATACAGAATGTAGGCATTGCCCCGGATATCGTCGTAAAGCTTGAAGCAAAGGACGGTACAGGCATATCTGTGGTCAGAGAGAAAGATCTCGAAGGCCACTTGGAAAACGAGAAGAATGTCCAGGCGCCGGCTGATGAAGATAGGGTGCCACTGGAGGTCTCTGAAAAGGACGACCTGCAGTTGCAGCGGGCCATTGACGCGCTCAAGACCTGGGAAGTCATCGACAAGCTGAAGAAAAAGGCTGCTTAATGGGTCGTGTCATCTTCGACATCGAAACCGTCGGAGCTGACATCGATTCGCTCGATCCTGCAGTCCGGGACTACCTGCTAAAATGGGCTGAAAGCGAAGAGGAAGAGGAGAGGATAAGAGAAAGCCTCTCCTTTTACCCTCTGACAGGCGAGATCGTAGCAATAGGCATGCTCAATCCTGATACTGACAAAGGGGCAGTCTATTTCCAGACTCTAGGCGATATGCTCCTGCCTTTTGATGAAAAGGGCATCCGGTATGAATGCGGGACAGAAAAGGAAGTCCTGGAAAAATTCTGGAACACAGTCAGGTCTTACGACCAGATTGTTACCTTCAATGGCAGGTCGTTCGATTGTCCGTTCATCATGATTCGATCGGCCGTTCATAAGATCAAGCCAACGCGGGATTTGATGCCGTACCGCTATAGCAATAACAGTAGCCACATTGACCTCTTCGATCAACTCTCCTTCTATGGTGCGGCGAAAAGAAAATTTTCGCTCGACATGTGGTGCAGGACCTTCGACATTAAGAGCCCCAAGGCGGAAGGCATCACGGGCTATGATGTAAAGAATCTTTTTCAGGAAGGCAGGTACGTCGACATTGCGAGGTATTGCGCTGGCGACCTGATTGCTACAAAAGAAATCCTGTCAGTCTGGGAAAATTATATCAAATTTCCGTAGCAAAAAGGACGGCTGCAAAAGCAGCCTCTGTAACGTCAATTGCAATGTCCATTATCGATTCAATTCGCCGCGCGTAGAACAGGCCACCTTTGGCGCAGGCGTCCTCAGATATCGTATGCCTGTCCAGATGATTACCGCCGCGAAGATGATCCTTAGGACCGCTTCCGAGAGGATTAGCGCCAAGCTTCCCCCGAAATAAGTGCCGATGAAGATGCCTGGAATCAGGCCCCACATGATCTTCGTTACAACATTGCCGAGTTTCCAGTGAGCGTGGGCGCCTGCCGCACCTGCAGGGACCATCGCCAGCAAGGAGCTTCCCTGGGCCATATGCTGGCCCATCCCAGCAAGCAATACCATCGCAGGAACCATGATTGTTCCGCCGCCGACCCCCATCATCCCTGACAGAAAGCCCGTAAAGACACCAGCTATCATAAGCACGACTACCTTTGCCCAGCCAGCTGAAACAGGGTTAGCCACCTGTGCAAGGTAGGGTTTAAGGAGCAGCAGGATGGAGACAAAGAGCAGAAAACCTCCAAATGAGCGTTTCAGTTTCCACTCGGGAAGGGCATGGGCGAAATGAGCACCGAAGCGTGCTGTGAATATGGCAGTCACCGCCAGGAGTGCAGAGGCAACAACGTCCACCGAGCCTTTCATTGCGTATGTGATCGCGCCTGCTAGGCCTGTAAAAACTAAAGCGACGAGGCTTGACCCATGTGCCTGATGCTGAGTAAGCCTAAGTACCCCAACCATTAAGGGAATCATTATGACCCCGCCGCCGACTCCGACGAGACCGCCGAACAGGCCCGCTATAAGACCGATCAGAAGATTAATCATCTATCACCTCATGTGATTTGAAATCAGTTTATAATTTTATTCGCTTCAGACAGTGTAGAGGTATGACGGTCGAGCAGGGATGAGGTTATGTTTGCCGCCAGCGGTGCATCGCCTACGGCAATTGCTTCGACCAATTCCTCATGCAGCGCAGCCATCAGCGGCTGTTCATGGTCTACAGCATCCCACAACGTTGTCAGTGCTTCTCGAATCGAAAGCGCGAATGTTTTGTAAAGATCCGCGAGGACTTCATTCCCCGTTGCCTCGGCCAGAGCACAGTGAAATGCCACGTCAGCATCGAGTAAAGCCTGCATGTCGGCCTGAGCCAGTGCGGCGTTGCGCGCTTTCAGGAGACTTCGGATGCGCTGCAGATGCCGTTTCCCGCGCCGCAGGCATGCAAGCCTCGAAATCTCGAGTTCAAGCGTTCGCCTAACCTCCAGCACTTCGTTGACTTTGGCTCGTCGCAAACGCTGGACAAGAGATTCCCTGCTCGTATGCAGCGACCGAATATAAGTGCCATCACCTTGCCGCACATCGAGTATCTCATTATGCGCCAGTGCTCGAATTGCCTCGCGCAGCGTGGACCGTCCCACCCCCAGCTCTTCCATAAGCTTCGGTTCGGTGGGCAGTTTATCACCGATCTTGTAAGTTCCCGAGGCGATCATATTGCTCAAGTACTCAATCACCTGATCGACTAGTTGCTGTTTTTTAATCACGGTTAATATTCATCATATGATCTTATGTTTAGTCTATTTTAATTATTGCCGCTTTCCATTGTCAAGATTTAAGGGATGATTCTAGGGTTTCTTAAAAAGTGGAACTTTTTTTCACATAAATTGAAATAGCGCTATATAATGCAGAGAAGTTCTGGAAATGTGCAATAAAGTTCTGCATTGACTATGGCACAGGACTGCATCTTCTGGAGTGGACCTGCCAGCCACAACGGGGGAAGTATCGACTCCGATCCGCAACATTGTATGATGATTTGCGTCCTGTAACATCCGGCGATCTACTTCGATGGGCAATTGAGGTTTCACCAGAAGTAACCTCTATTCCCACATTTCTTGAGTTATGATGATTACCCTGAAGTACTCTCTATAGTTGCCAGATATTTGACGATCTCTATAGCATGTCGCTATACGTAACAAAATGAATTGATTCTCTGCGTTGCTGAGGGTCATTATTAATCCTGCTTTTTCAATGAGAAAAAGGAGGAGCAATGACCAAGCCAAGTCCCATTCCAAGCGTATTTACTAAGGACATCGAAGCAACAACTCAGCCCACCGTAAGACCTTATATCGATCGCCTTGTCCAGAGGATTCATCAGATGTGGTTGCCGGGAGGAAAGCATTTTAAAGACTACATGCGCTACAAGTGGAGAATGAATCATAAGCCCAACACTCTTAGGGGCAGCTTCGCAGCGGTGAGTGATTTTCTGTCTTTCTGTAGCACCTTAAGGAAGAGGCAACTGCAAGAGATTGTCCGTGACGATCTGGAAGCATATATCGAGCACCTGCAAGACCGGGGCCTCAAAGTCACTACGGTCATAACACGCCTAAAGCATCTCTATGCATTCCTAAGGTATCTGATCGAACAAGACATTATCGATGCAAATATTCTCAAGAGAAAGATCAAACTGCGAGAGCCCGATTTTTTACCGAGAGCAATCGCCCCTGATGATGTCAGGAAGATTCTCGGTGCCATTGAAGACCCAAGAGATCGCGCTCTGGTCCTAATACTATTAAGAACGGGCATGAGAATCGGAGAAGTCCTTAGCCTGACTATGAATGACATTGATCTGCGTGATCGAAAGATACATATCTATGAAGGGGAGAAGAACTGCCTTGGGCGAGTGGTGTATCTCAGCGACGATGCGCTGATGGCCTTGCAGATCTGGCTTAAGGAAAGAGATAGGACGAAGGAATATCTCTTTTATGGGATTAGGAAACAGTTGTGCTACAGTTGGGCCCACGATACCTTCTCGCGATATTTGAGAGAAACGGGGCTGCAGAATAAGGGCTATACGATGCATAGTCTTCGGCATACCTTTGCAAGTGAACTGCTCAATGCCGGCATGCGCCTGGAATGTCTGCAGCTGCTCCTGGGACATCGCAATATAGAGATAACGCGGCGGTATGCACGCCTGACCGATAAAAGCCGCGCAGAAGAGTATTTCCGCGCCATGCACATCATCGAGCAGGGAGGCATTCATGGAGTCTACTGATCTGATTGCCAGGTATAGAAGATTCTTAAAACGAAGGAACTGCTCGGCCAACACCGTTAAGAATTACCTCAATATCCTTGATCACTTCAATGGCTGGCTGCGTGTTCCTCTTGAATCGGTAACCACAAAGCAAACCGATTCGTACATGGAGCATCTCTTGCGAAACAGAAAAAAGGCAAAGACGATCAACTGTCACTTCGGCTGCATCCATGCTTTTTACGATTATCTGATCGAAGACGAGAGAATGCCTCTTATCAATCCAGTAAAGAAGAAGTATAGGCTGCGGCTGCCGCGACCACTGCCCAAACATCTCAGAGATGAACAACTGCAGGCGCTCTTCAGTGAGATCGCTGATATTAGAGATCGAGCCATATTCATACTTATGTTGAGATGTGGCTTGAGGGTTCAGGAGGTCGCACTACTGACGGTAGATGCTATAGATTCCCGTAACCGGCAGCTTTATGTGTTCAGCGGTAAAGGCAACAAAGGCAGGGTTGTTTATCTGAGCGATGATGCCCAGACTGCCTTAGAGCAGTATATGAAGAAGCGAATATTGTCGAAGCAAAAAAAGGTGTTCTTAGTACAAAAGGGGCCATTGACTGGAATGCCGATATCAGTTCGCGGAATCCAAAAGAGAATCGAATACTATTCACGGAAGGCCGAGATAAATGTATGCTGTCACCATTTGAGACACACGATGGCCACTCAGCTTTTGAATGCCGATGCCGATCTTGCCACCATTCAGGATCTGCTGGGCCACAGCAGGATTACTACAACCCAGTGCTACTGCAGAGTGTCCAATATCAAAGTTCAGCGAGATTACTATAAGGCCATCAACGTTGTCTTGCAGAGAACCTTGCCAATAAGCGAAAATGTCGCTACATTAACTAAAAGAGGGCTACAGAAACCAGTACTAACCAACTGAAAACATAAGAAAAAGCAGGTTATGTTACGTATAGCATGTCGTGATCTTTGACGGAGCCATATCGAAGCCGCTGAATTGGTGCTACTGAAGGTCCTCATATTGCGATAGAACGTCAACGTGAATTTCTGAAAATAACCGATGATTATTCTTTACTCGATTGCATGTTACAATAACTCATGAATGACGAAGGATCCATACTGATTTTTAGAGCAACATCCTGTCCCTTGCCCAATCCAGCCTGCTGATTTGATATCTCTATGCTGACACCTCCATATCTTGTCAATGAACACTATGATGACCGTTACTTTGATGTTGTAAATGCCATTGAAGAGGCCAAGCATATCTATTTTGAGGGCGCACGCATTATCGACATGCTTAAAAAACGCTCCTGGCTCAGCATTGGCGAAACTGGCTTTGGCGCCGGTCGCCTGCTTATCTCGCTCATGGATTATTTAGACGACTCCGGCATGACAGACATTGCGATAACCTACAACTCCGCGGAACTGCATCCAATCTCAAGCGAGCGTATGACATCCATACTGGAAGGATTCATTGAACCTGTCGGGCATTTAATAGATCAGCTCGTGCTGGCATACGGCAGCATTGATACGACAAGATCCGGATGGCACCAAATACAACTGACCCGGCCTTTTGGCACAATTACCCTTAATCTCTACATCGGTGAAGCCCTTGAAATGGTCAACACACTTGCAACGCGCTGTGACGCCTGGTTTTTGGACGGCCACGGACCAAAGAAAAATCCAGACATTTGGCGGCCTGAGCTGCTTATGGCGATCGGAGAAAAAACAACTTCTGGCGGGGCTTGCGCCACATTTACAGTCGCTGGGGCTGTCCGCCGCGGCCTCGCATCAGCAGGATTCAGTGTTGAACAGGTCCCCGGCTTCGGTGGGAAGAAGGCTGTGCTTAAAGGGGTGAAGAATTAGAAATGAAAATGCAGGCAAAAAGGGGCAGACTGATATCAAGAACATTACTTTGTTTTCTGCCTGCTGTTTGCTAAGCGCTCAGCAGCCTCTGAGATGTGCTAAAATTGTGCAAAGCATTTTTTTAATGATCACCTTTACTACTTACTCTGATTGTGCGGAGTTAGATTGGTAATAAACAGTTTTCCCCTGACTGTATCTGAGCAAATGAGCATAAAGGTATGAGGCATGAAAAAGTGAGCATGACAGAAAGAGTTTAAAAAGAAGATGCATAAGTATACTGTGAACCGCTCCTTCTGTAGCAGAACTTGGATCTTCAGGTGACCAGACCGTCGCTATGAAATTAAAAGTCAAATTCACAATAATCGTCTCGATCTTCGTTACTGCTATGCTTGTACTAACTGCATTCTTCGCTTTTTCACACTACAAAAAATCCATTAGAGATACTATTGCTCAGCAGCAATTCCTCATGGTCTCCCAGCTTGCAGATGAAATTGATAGCAAACTGTTGACCGCTCAACAGCAGCTTATCGCAGTTGCAGGAACTGCGCCTCCGGACATAATGCATAATCCTGAAAAGGCGCAGGCATTTCTTGACAATAGGCCGAGTCTGCACACAACGTTTGACAATCATCTTTTTCTATTCACGCCGTCAGGCAAAATATTCGTTGAATCACCATATGCTCCTGGCAGAAGGGGTTTTGACGTGTCTTTTCGAGAGTACATAATAAATACACTTAAAACAAAAAACCCTTATATCTCTGATCCGTATGTGTCCTCGCAGCCGCACAAACATCCAGCCATTATGCTCACTGTACCGCTTTTTGACAGCAAAGGCAACATAACAGGCATATTAGCTGGCGGGCTCGACCTAATGAGAGATAACTTTCTTGGGAGAATAAGCACTGTGGAAATAGGTAATGCAGGTTATTTCTATATGACGACCACGGACAGGATATTGATTATACATCCCGACAAGAAGAGGGTTCTGACAAAACAAGCTCCCGGGTTAAACACGCTTTACGATAAGGCCATAGAGGGATTTGAGGGAACCGACGAAACCATCACTTCCTATGGGATAAAAATGCTTTCTTCTTTTAAGAAAATGAAAGCTAAGAACTGGATCTTGGGTGCAAACTATCCGTTGGTTGAAGCATATCGTAACATCCGGCGGGCGGAACAGTATTTTTTCATAGCCACTATTGCAGGGATTATTGCGGTATTTATTATTATTTCTTTCATTATGAAATATTTGATAAGTCCTCTTGAACTTTTCACCCGTCACGTGGAGGATCTCCCTAAAAAAACAGGGGATGACAGATTCCTAAACATAAAGACGAAAGACGAGATTGGAACGCTTTCCCTGGCTTTTAATAAGATGGTGACCGAGATCGACCAGAGATCGGCATTGGAACGCAGTGAAGAGCTTTACAGAACGATCACAGAGTTTGCGACAGATTTTGTTTTTTGGAGGGCCCCCGATAACACACTACTCTACGTTTCTGAAAACTGCGAAAAGTTCTGCGGCTATACGGAAGAGGAGTTTTATGCATCGCCTGAGCTTCTTGAAACGATGATACATCCCGATGACCGGATTATATGGGTAGAACATAACAATGACATAAATAGAAAAGGCATTCACGAACATTTAGAGCTTCGTATTATAACCAAGAGGGGTCAGGTCCGTTGGATCGCTCACAATTGTCTGCCTGTCCACGATAAAAAAGGAATTTATAAGGGCCGTCGCGGCAGCCACAGAGACATCACCGAGCGCAAGCAGGCCGAGGAAGCACTGAAGATTGCGCATGACGAACTGGAGCGTCGGGTAAAGGAACGCACAGATGAATTATCTTCTGCAAGCGCTGCTTTGCGGGAGAGCGAGGAACGTCTGAGTCTGGCATTGAAGGCGGCGGGACAGTCTATTTATGATTCGGATTTAAAAACAGGCGAAGCTATAGTAAGCCCGGAGTATGCCCTTATGCTTGGCTATGATCCTGCTGAATTTCACGAGACCACTGCGAAATGGCTCGAAAGAGTGCACCCAGATGACAAGAAGCCGGTGGCTGCTGTTTACAGAGCTTATATCAATGGTGAAATTCCAGAATACAAGGTGGAGTTCAGGCAGAAGACAAAGGATGGAGACTGGAAATGGATACTGTCGCTCGCTAAAATCACGGCGCGTGATGCAGACGGCAGGCCGTTACGCATGATCGGAACTCATACTGACATTACCGAGCGTAAACAAGCGGAAGAGAAGATTCGCTACTTAGCAACCCACGATGAGTTAACAAACTTGCCAAGTTTAAGATTGGCAAAAGACCGCATATTAATGGCCATAGAGAGATCTAAGCGAAATAAGACATTGGCGGCAATACTGTATATAGATCTGGACGGCTTTAAGACTATAAATGATAACTATGGACATGAAGCAGGTGATATCCTGCTTAAAGAGGTGGGGAAGCGCCTCCTTTCCTGTGTACGTAAAGTTGACACGGCTGCTCGTATCGGTGGCGACGAATTTCTGCTGGTCATAACAGAACTGCAATCTTCTGACAGTGCGGCGCTGATGGCCAAGAAGGTACTCCAGTTCATGTCCCAACCTATAGATCTTGATGGGAAACAGGTAACAATTGGAGCAAGTATCGGCATAGCACTTTACCCAGATCACGGCTATGATGCAGAGAGTTTAATTAAGCAAGCCGATGAAGCTATGTATGTAATTAAAAATTCTGTGAAAAACGGTTACACTTCTATTAATTCAGCGCAATAGTAACGGCCTCCCTAGCAACATTAGATCTCCGCTAAAGTTCCAGAATCCATATCGTATTTGATGAGCCAATAGGAGAGACATTGCGTCTTGCTGAATGTCTGGAAACTAACGAATTGTTTTAACTAATTCATGTCGGAACCACATAGCGGGAGAGAGTCGTCCTGACTGTTCTACTTGGGCTTATCGGGAAATGCTATACTTAAGTTTACCTAGATCGCCTCTTTGCAGACGTGGGGCATTATTTTAACTGGGAATTAATGAAAGAAGAGGTTGATCATTGACGGAAAATACTGCTAGGCCGGCTAAGTGCTACGTTACTTCAGTCGTATCAGCAAACGCATCGGAGCAAATATCTGTAAAAAGGACCCCAGTATCTGTTCGCAATATTTTTCTTATTTATGTAAGGGATAAGGCGTATTTCCGCCTGCTGGACGAATATTCAGTTGAAAAAGCACGGATAAAAGTGGCGGCTTTTCCGCCTCTGGGCATTCAGACCCTAGCTCCTGTTTTGCGGCGTGCCGGACACAGGGTACGGTTATTCGATACCTGCCATCCTGATATGCGCACCGACCAGATTGCGGCCGCAATTGAAGAAGAGAGGCCTGATGTCGTTGCTCTTTCATTTCTGTCAGTGACCGCATACCCCGCAATGAAGAAGCTCGCCGAGAGACTGAAATCCTCATCGCCATGGGTCAAGATCATTGCCGGCGGTGTGTTTGCATCCATGAACGCCGACCGCATTCTTGAAGAATGTCTATATATTGATTGTGTTGGTGTTGGAGAGGGTGAAGAGTTGCTTCAGGATTATCTGGCTAATCTTGACAATGCCGGAGCTGTTGATGGCCTTGTTTGGCGCAATAGCGGTGAGGTTGTGCTCAATAAGCCGCGACCGCTTATTGAAGACCTTGACCAGTATCCCTATCCGGACCGTACTAGCCTTCCTATCGACTATATAGAGTCTTTGCCGCTGGACGTTCCGGCTATTCTCTCTTTCGATAATTTCTGCACCATACAGACATCCAGGGGCTGTCCATACAAGTGCATATACTGCGATATACCTAACATATCGCAAGGCAGATGGCGATACCGTTCGGCAGCTCATGTTCTTGGAGAAATGCAGCAACTTCATGATGCCGGCTATCGCTCTCTCTATCTTACCGATGACCATTTTCTCATGAACAGCAAGCGCATAAATGAAATATGTACCGGTATTATTGAGCGCAAGCTTGCGTTCAGATGGGGATGCGAAGGGCGTGTGGATTCTGTGGCCGTCGAGCAGATGCCGATAATGAGCAAGGCAAACTGCGATATGCTCGCATTCGGGGTTGAGTCGGGGACACAAAAGGTGCTTACCAGGCTCGGCAAGGGACAGACGATTAAACAGATAGAGCATGCTATTGGACAAGCCAAGAAACATGGCATCAACAGAGTGCATGGTTTTTTTGTGATCGGCTCACCGAACGAGACAGCGGACGACATCATGAAAACATTCAGCTTTGCAGCCCGGTTGCAGCTCGATACCTTCGGCTTTAACAGACTGACCGTGTATAGGGGAACACCATTGTGGCGCGAGTATGTTAATAGTGGCATTATTGACGATAAAGTTGACTGGTATAAGTCTTTTAAATGCGCCGACATTGATCCTGATGTGCTGTCTGGTAAGGTTGTCAACAGTCTTCGCATGCAAGGTTACGCAAGGTTGCTGGCTTACCGTGCCATTATGCGCCCGTTAAAGACGTGGCAGCTGCTGCGGACATTCAGCAGGCATATGAAGAAATCTGATATGTTAAAGCTGATTCTCAGTCCATTCTATTGGAAAAAAGTGGTGGTTAAGCCCGAGCTGCCGGCGAGTTTTGCACTGGCAGTGAAGTAGTGTACGGTAAGAATAGTTGGATCACCGAATTTCAGACAATAGTATAAAGCACTGTACAGAATGGATTAACACCTCCTGCTGACCCATTGATTTTTATCAGTACTAGCAATTCGATGATCGTCTAAAATAATCATCGAAATCGGATCCTCGATATCTTATAATTGCGAGTCTGCCAACTACGTCGCTGACGCTATATTTCAAGCGGAAATCGACGGTGCGTACTTATGGGGAGGTTTGTTGGACCTTGACGGAACGTTTAAAAAGATCGCTAGGGGTTAACTCAAGACTCCATAGGTTTTCGTCCACAAGAGTGTTCATATGTCAGAGTGGTCCTCGAAGGCTATGAACTGATGTATTGGGATGCCAGCGAGTGGCGAGATACCACAGAAGAGGTGATGGGAGCTATAATAAAGCTTTTAGCAAACAGAGTAACGACGAGCAAATAGTATCAACTTTTAAGACTTCAAGGAGGTCCCGGTGAGGATCAAAGTAGGAGTTTTGGCGTATAACGGTAATGGCGCGCCAGAAATATTCACAACGGCAGTAGACGTCACTAAGGCCCAGCATTGTGAAGGCAAGCATTATGACATCGCAAAAGACAGGGCCTATAAGCGCGGTTACGGAGGCGAGGATTTGATAGCATTTGACGAAAAAGACCCTGCTGCAAAGTTTCTGGCCGAACACCTTGTTTTCTTCCAAGGTACTGAAAAAGGCATTGTCAAAGTAGAAAGAGGGGTCAGCTCCGAAACGCAGTTGGACCCACTGTTACTCAATGGTACACTACGAAAACTTCCTGACAAGCTGGCAATGACTATCGAGACCAACTTGGAAGTGCCTAAGGACTTCACAAAGGGCGGCGAAGAAGCAGTAGCGGCTTACGTGGAACGTATGCTAATCAAGGCTGCTTCTGTTGTCCCCGGACTGTCATTTGTTGTGAGAATCGGAGAAAATAAAAATGGGGAATAAGACTTTGACTAGGGGAGGCTCAATGCTGGACCTGGAGGCGCTTATGAAAATGTATAAGCGGCTGCTGCAAGAAGCCATGGCGCTCTACCGGCACAAAACCGACATGTCACAATGACTATTCAAAGGAAGACCTTGCCAAGTGGCAGGTCACCTGTTTCGCCGTGAACTGGCCAGTTTCATCGCGCAGCTGGATGAAGTAATTACGGTCTGCGATATTAATCTGAGAGCCTGGTGTCAAATCCGTCCCATATGAATAACAATGACACCACACAATGCGCGGTGCTCGTTGTCAACCCCCAGGGTGAACTTCCCGCGGTGTTGCCAGTTTAATCTACTAGGATACCTTGTATTATGTGGCGAGGCTTGAGGGTAGGGTAAAAGAGCACATTGCGGAACTGGAGACGAAATTGCTTAGGCTGAATGCATGTGCAAAATATTTTGTGACATGGATTTAAGACATAAAGCGGGAATTCCCGGTAATTGATTGCCGGGATGAAAGCGCCGCTGTTGGTTATTACAGTTCTTATTCTTGACAAACGTCCAGAATTGCTTTTAGATAGGAAGATGCACGAGTTATCTAACGATACACCTACACATACGCGTGCTAAGCGCACCAAGAGGCCCAAACATACTGTAGTCACCCGTGCGTTTGATTTCCCCATGGAGGTAAGCGCAAAGCAGGCTGACCGGCTGTGGATGTGGGTCGGCGCTTGCTGGCGACTGCGCAATGACCTGGTTGCCGATCGCGCTGACAACCGTACAGCGAATAAGCTTCTTAAGCAGCAAGGTGTGACGGACATTCACTATCTCACCCAACCAGACCAGTATACGGCCATTCACGAATACGTCCTGCATGACACCGCACTATCTAAAGTCCACAGCCAGGTCAGACAGAATGTGGCTGTTAGAGTTGCTGAAGGGTATAAACGGTTCTTCGAAGCTCTCAAAGAAGGGAAGACTGATGTCCACCCGCCCAAGTTCATCGAGCGAAAGAAGTACCGCAGCATCACCTTCCCGCAGTACGGTCCTGCTGCAAAAATCAAAAACGGCAAGATGCATCTTTCGGGCCTCGGAGAGTTTCGGCTGTTCGACTACCGCAAGGTCAAGGGGAAACCCAAAACCGTTACGATCAAGTTCAAGCAGGGCAGATGGCACTGCGTAGTTACAGCCGAGGCCCAGGAGAAAGATGTTCTGGATATGCTTACCTCTTCGGACTTTCGTCCTGACGCTGGGGCAGACACCGGACTGACTGCCTTGCTGACAGATTCCGAAGGCATCAAGCACGATCCGCCAAAAGCTTGGTACGATTACCGCAGACGACTCCGGTCTGCACAAAAGAAACTGTCCAGGCAGTTTGAAACGAGAGAACTTGGGTACAAGAATCAGGTTGAACTGGCGAAAGCTGCCGGTCGGCCAATCTCAGCACTCAAGGACATCCCCTATTCCAACCGGCTGAAGGCCCAGATCAAGGTTGTTGCCAAGATACATACCAAGATAGAGCGCATCAGGGACCATCACCACAAGAAGAATGCTTCAGTTATTTCGAATCGGTACCGCAAGGTAGCTGTAGAGGAGCATTCCGTGGGTTTTATGATCCGCAACCGGAAGCTTGCGAAAGTGGCTTCCGATCGGGCAATCCACAAGCAAAAGCTCCTGCTCAAGAGCAAGCTTGGTAACAAGCGGTACATTGCGGCGCCAAACCAGACGGAGAACGGCGGCAACTCACAGACCTGCACCTGTGGTGCACCTGTCCCGAAGGAACTTTCAGACAGGGTCCACCACTGTCCGGCATGCGGGCTTACTGCCGGTCGTGACCATTTAGCGGCCAATATCGTAACAATCATAGCATTCGGATTTGCAAGTCTTACCCTGGGAGCGGGGTCACACTCTCCGGAGGCCGGGCAGGTCTTCGTCAGACGTGGAGAGGACAAGGCACTGCGTGGCGAAAGCCATCTGTGCGAGTCGGAGGTCACCCCGGCTTCAGAGTCCTCCTGGAAGCGTCAACTTCTACAGGCGTGGGGACAAAGTACCACGGATGGGGAACCTACCGTGGAAGGCAAGACTTGTGAGCATCTTCAGGACACTCCGGAGTTGCCACATGAGCCGCAATCAGTCTGCTAGTGCAAAGCGCCAAGCGCGGAACCTGAGTTGTCTTCAGGGGATGCCCCTGATTTCAATCAGGGGAGGATGTCACGTATATTGTAATTGCAGAAAAGATCAAGAAAGTGGAAAAGAAGATGAAAAGTTAACGGTGAATAGTTTTCCTGCTGACTACTGCTCACTGACGACTATACACTTAAGCAGAAGCAAATACCATGGAAGCGATGGCCTGGAGTTGGGAGTAGTCAGCTTTGAGTAAGAATAAAGCCCGGCGTATGTAGCATGAGTGACACTATAATAATAGCGAGGTATTTATCAAGGCAGACCGCATTGACGGCTCTTGTCTATGCTATGGATTTCAGAAGAGGCGCGTTTTTCAGCCATAGATCGGTTGTGCTACGTACCTATTTTTGTTCCAGTGCCTCGCTAACCCTAGACGCAAGATCATTCATGGAGAATGGCTTCTGCAAGAAGTTTACTCCTTCATCCAATATGCTATGATGAGCGATAACATCGGCCGTGTAACCGGAAGTGAAAAGACATTTTAGCCCTGGATTCATATCACGGATGAATTTGGCCAAGTCCCGACCGTTCATCTCTGGCATTACTACATCGGTGATCAGCAACTGTATCTCTGAACCGTAAGCTTCAGTTAGGCGAAGGGCTGCGCTTGGCTTGCCAGCGGTCAGCACTTTATAACCTAATTCTTCCAGCATCGCCCTGCCCACATTCAGTATTGCCCCTTCATCCTCCACAAGCAATATCGTCTCTCCTCGTCCTTTGGGTATTTCTGCAGTACTTCCAGGCTGTTGCTCAATGTCTTGCCCCTCAAACCTTGGCAAGTAGACTTTGAAGGTTGTACCTTCCCCAGGGTTGCTATAGACCTTGATGAATCCCTCGTTTTGCTTTACAATGCCATATACTGTTGCCAGCCCTAGCCCCGTGCCCTTTCCAATCTCCTTTGTCGTGAAGAACGGTTCAAAAAGGTGATCAATTATCTCTTTGCTCATTCCAGAACCGTCGTCGCTCATAGCTAGCATCACGTATTCCCCGCAGACAAAGTCTATGTGAATATCACAATAAGCCTTATCGAAGGCGATGTTTTCAGTCTCGATAGTGATCCTGCCCACCCCACCGATTGCATCTCGGGCGTTCACGCAAAGATTAGCTAGAAGTTGGTCAATCTGGGTAGGATCAACCTTGACCGGCCACAGGCCAGAGCCCGGTATAAATACAAGATTAATATCCTCACCGATTAGCCTTTGAAGCATCTTAAGCATAGCCGCTACGCCGTCATTTAAATCCACGACTTTAGGCGTTACGGGCTGCCTGCGGGCAAAGGCCAGCAGTTGTCGGGTTAGATTAGCAGAACGCTGAGCAGCCGCCTGGATTTCCTCAAGATTAGCATTGATTCGATCCTCCGGATTCATCTTCATCCTTGCCAGTTCGACGTGGCCAAGGATCACCCCCAACATATTGTTGAAATCATGGGCTACGCCACCTGCCAACCGCGCTACCGACTCCATCTTCTGAGCCTGGATAAACTGCTGTTCCAATACTTTCCGTTCTGTGACGTCATGAAAAATAACTACATCGAAATCTTGCAATGATGCCATACTAAACTCAATATCACGAAAAGAACCATCCTTACATGTTACTCTCCACTCCTGATGGCCCATCTGTTTTATGCCTCGAATAGCTTTATTTGCGGCGGTTCTCCAGCCATTGATAACCTTTTGCCTGTATTCTTCATCCGGGTAAGCACGAGGCCACCATTCATCTACTGAGGAAATATCTTCAAGAGTGTATCCGAATGTTTCTATGAACTTATTGTTGAAGAATGAAAATTTACCATCTTTGTCTGCCACTGCCATGGCAACGGGATTACGATCTATGAGCTGTCGGAAGTTTTCTTCCCTTTTCTTTAATGATTCTTCTTCCCGCTTGCGTTCCGAGATATCTCTGGCAAAGCCTGTAGTGCCAGTGCATTTCCCATCCACATCAAACAGGGGTGCTTTATACGTCTCAAACCAGTTGTCAACGCCATGATCGCTAATGACTTCTTCAACTGCTTTCTTCTTCCCACTTAACATAACGGCCTTATCGTCAGCTCGATAACCTTCAGCGAGGTGTTTTGGCCATATATCAAGGTCTGTTTTACCGATAAGCTCCTCTGGCGATGAATGTCCGCAGGCGTGAGCAAAAGGAACATTTACAGCCATGAAACGGCCTTCGGAATCCTTTAGCCACGCGAGGAATGGGAGATTATTAAGAATAACCATCAAATCCGAGCGGCTTTTCTGAAGCATTGCCTCTGCTTTCTTGCGTTCCGTAATATCAGTATGTGTGCCGACCATCCGTATTGCTCGTCCGCTTTTATCCCGTTCAACTACCTTTCCACGCCCGAGTATCCAACGCCATTCCCCGTTCTTGGTCTTCATGCGGAACTCGATATCGAAGTTATCACAGCGGTTCTCAATACAATCTATGTTTGTATTGAGAACGGATTCTTTATCTTCTGGATGAATAAGATCCATCCAAAACCTGACATCCGCAGGAACCTCGCTGGCCCTATAGCTGAGCATGGCTATGTAGCCTGGGCTGTAATAGACTTCATTAGTATTCACATCCCAGTCCCATAACCCGTCGTCAGTCGCTTCCATGGCAAGGCGGAAGCGCTCCTCATTTTTAGCTAGCTTCCCCTCTAGATACTCCCGGTTGCATCTAAGCGACTGCTGTATGTCAGATTGCAACTGAAGTTGCCGATACAAACGTGCGTTCTTCAAGCCTGCAGCGATCTGTCCGGTCACAGTCTCGAGAAATGTTTTTTCCTGCTCGAAGTTTCGTGGAGTTAGTGACGCCAGGACAAGAATGCCGAATATGTCCCCACGATCCTTGAGGGGTAGAGTAGCTGCTGAACGCATCTGCATATTCTTGCATTCATGCCAAGTGCAGCGTGGATCGTTTAGTATGTCGGTTGAATATACAGCTTCACCGGTAGAGACCGCCAGACCGCATAGGCACTCGCCGACTTTGTGAGGCGGTATCGCTGTATTCATTGCTTCCGACTCCGCATGGAGACTGCCCTTGAGGATCAGATCACCACTTTCTGACAGAAATACCATCGAAAGGTCTGGCTTCAGAATATGCCGGATTTCCGTGAGTGCTGCATCAATTACTTCAGATTCTTCCAGACTACCAGTTACAGACCTTATCAGACCGTTGAGCGCAGTGAGTTCATCGATCGTTCGCTGTAGATCAACTTCTTCCTGCTTGGGTGCATTGTAACGAGCATTCATATCATTCATGCGATGCTCCACAAGTGTTGAAACAGAAATGGACGTTGTTTGTAAATAAAAAACAGTCACTAAATTATAGCATAGGATAAAGCTCAACATTACTTCTTCTGGTAAACACCGCATTACTCAACGAGTCAGATATAGGCCTTTATCGGGAGGCCATGGACGAGGTGCCAACAATTGGTTTCTTTGCATAATCACCAGATTCCTAGCACTGGCAAAGTAGATAGTTATCAGTCAACTATATAGCAGCCAATGCGGCAGCCTCGATGTGGCCTCCGCGATGGTTACGACATGCTGGCGATAGAACTGTTTGGCCTAGTCTTGAAACGACCCTCGATGATTACCTCCGATACAAACATTGATTCTGTGCTGCTTTAAACAGAGCGAGCTGCATGCAACGATAACGTATAAGCGTCAATCCGCAACTTCGCAGCGGATTGACGCTTATACGTTATCGCTAGTCATCGATTTGGGCGATCATGCAGTATCGATGATTTTCTCCCTCGCATCAGGAAATGTTTCGATGCTTGGTGCCCGTTCAGAAGTCTCCAAAATTGATACATCTGATTGCGTAAAATATTCCGAGCGAAAATCATCGGGGTCGTTTCAACAATCCACCAAGGAGTTCTCACTCCCGGGCATCACGGAACTGATGATTAGCAAAAATAATTTGTCCTTTTGTCGAAGATTCGGCGAGGGCGCAATGTCCACCAGCCTGATCATCAGATACTATATGGGAACTGGAACTTCAAAAGACTCATCGGGCACTAATTCGGTAGCCAGCGATACGCAATAGACTCTAAGTCTTTGCTGAATTGGGCCAACGCCAAAGGCTTCTGAATATAACAGTTCGCACCGGCAGCAATTGCGTCTGCCCTGTCCGATTCGAGTGCTGAAGAGGTGACTACCACAACGGGGATCTCTCTAAGGTGATCCTCGTTACGTATTTCACGAAGAACTTCGATGCCGTCCATGCCCGGCATCTTCAGATCGAGCAATATTAGGGATGGCAACTCAGGTCCATTCTTAAGCATTGAAAGTGCGGACTTGCCGTCTGTCGCAGAGCGCACACTTATTTCTCGCCCAGTCGCTTCCAGTGCGATTGTCGCAAGTTCTATGTCGGTCGGACTGTCATCAATAATAAAAATCATTCTCTATTATTTCCGCACTCTATTTATAGGATATTGAAATAAGCAAGGGAAAACTATTTCATATATTTGGTTAAGTACATGTTTTATGGTCAAGTCAGACTGAAATAGATCGTCGCCCCTTTTCCCGTCGCCCCCTCTGCCCATATTTTTCCTCCATGACGGCGTATGATACGGTCGACAATAGCAAGACCTATCCCGGTGCCTTCAAACTCCGACTCAGAATGAAGTCGGTGAAAGGGCCAAAACATTTTCTCGGCATATTGTTGGTCGAATCCTGCACCGTTATCCCCGACATAATAAATAATCTTACCATCTCGCTCGACAGTCTTCAATTCAATGCGAGCGTGCTCGGTCTTCGCCGTGAACTTCCATGCATTACCTAGCAGGTTCGACAGAACTATTTCTATCAGTCCACGGTCTGCAAAGACTGTGAGCCCCTCCTTGATATCTACCTCAACGCTTCTGCTCGGATTGGCCTCGTGCAGTTCTGAAACGATTGATGCTGCTATTTCGCTCATATTTAGATCTCTCCGTTTTATCTCCTGCCTTGAAATTCGTGAAAGATTTAGAAGGTCGTCGATAAGACGACTCATCTTTTCTGAGCCGTCATGGATGCGAGAAAGATATCGCTTCCCTTTCTCGTCGAGTTTGTCCGCAATGTCCTTCATTACTAGTTCGGCGAACCCGGCTATGTGCCGTAGCGGCCCACGCAGGTCGTGGGAAACAGAGTAGATAAATGATTCGAGCTCTTTATTAGAGAACTCTAGCTCTTCGTTTGTCTCCTCAGACAGCTTTCTTGCGTCGAGGGCGTCTTCCATGAGGTTAAGCGCAGCTACTCGTGAGGCGCGGAGGGTTTCGTTGGCCGCTTGCAATTCGGCAGTGCGCTCAACGATGCGCAGTTCCAAAGTATCATTGAGTTCTTTCAACTCCCTGCCGCTCTCTTCCAGTTTACTATACGCTTGTTGCAACTGCTCCTCGTTCCGTTTACGCTCTGTGATATCTCGATTGATTTCTAACACCTTATCTACACCATCATCACCACTTATGAGCTGAAGTCTTGCTGAAACAATGATTTCGCGACCGTCCTTCGTGTGGTGACGAAGCTCACCTTCCCACTGGCCTTTTTCGTGCAGGTCGGCCTCGATCTGGGATAACGGCTTGGGGAAAATTGTTGCCAGTGATTTATGTGTGGTCCTGCCAAGTACCTCATTTTCAGTAAAACCATACATCTGTTGTGCTCCGCGGTTCCAGCTCTCGATACCACCATCCATCCGCCAGACAATAATGGCATCGAAAGAATGCATCAAAAGTTCACCGTAAGATTTCTTCAGTTGCTCTTCGGCACGTTTTCGCAGCTCAATCTCACTTTCAAGATCCTGGTAGGATCCCCGCAATTGAGCGGTCATCTTATTGAATGCATCTGAGAGTTCGGCGAACTCGTCATCTCCTTTAACGTCGATATTTTGATCAAGGTTCCCGCCCCCGATCACCATGGCACCGTCGCGGAGACGTTGCAGGCGTTCCGTGATCAGCCGGCTCATCATTCGCGAATTAGTCAACGTCGCGACAGTCAGGATCAAGAACACGAGGACTATACCAGCGCCTGCCAGTTTTAAAGCTGAGTAGCGGGCTTCCCTGCTCGACTCCAGTAACTGACGCGCGTTTATAACAAGGTCATAACCACGCATGTTTAACTGGCTGAGCAGCCTGTCGTCGATCTCCTGAAAGGTGTCAGCACTGTTTGCACTTAGCAATGCCTTCTCCCTGTTTTTCACGATGCCAGAGAAGATTGTACCTATGGACTCCTGATCTTTGAGCATTCCGGACAGAGTGTTTATGTCTGCGGGTTCACGGAATTGTTTAGCGGCCAACTTCAGAAGTCTGTCTAGCTCTTCATGTTTGGCAAACCACTGTTCTTTTGCCCTCTCATCGCTATTACGCATATAGTCATTTCTGAGTGACACTCTCTCATATGAGCCTGTTATTATCTCTTCGACTATTTTCGCTGACTCATTAACATTAATGATACGGTAAAGCGCTAGGGAAAGAATGAGAAGAATAATGCAAGCCATTATCACTGAAATAACGGTGTTTATTTTTAATCTTTGTCTAACCTGCATATTTTTTGCCTTACTTTACTATTCTTACCGCTTGCGGTTTGACTGATTCCAGACCGTCCCGGTAGATAAATTTAAGATAGTTGGGAATCTTAGCTGCGTTGACGAGCTTGTTTTTTATCGCCCATCGAGATTCATCTTCAAGCGAAAGCAGCAACGACTGATCGAGTGTTAATGTGAACCTTGTATCAACCCACATATCGCGGACTATGCCCATATCCACCCCGCTGGAATCGGCAACGATTTTTTGTGCTTCAGCTGGATATGCCCTGACAAATTCCTCTGCCTTCATTAGAGCTCTGAGCAATTTCCTGACCTTAGTGGGGTTTTTGCTAACGAATTCCTGCGTTCCTACAATATTGAAGGACCATGTATAAACATTTTCGTCATAGAACACAATCGTTTGGTCGCCCAGCTTCTTTCGAGACTGGATTAAGTAGGGATTAAATGTTGCGAGGGCATCGACATCGCCACGCGCCAAGGCATCTGGCATTGCCTCCGCCTTCATGTCGATGACCTCAACATTCTTCATGGAAACCCCATGGACACTAAGCATGGCGTTAAGAAAGAAATTCGAGGTAGTGCCCAGCGTAACGGCTATCTTCTTCCCTTGAAGATCATCCAGAGTGCGAATGCCCTTGTCTCGTCTTGCTATAATGGCGTTATCCTTATCGCTAGTTTGGATAGTGGCTATTATAGAAATTCCTGCTCCTTTCATGATTGCAAACATGACTGGAGTTTCAGCTACGGTGGCAAAGTCCGCCTTTCCTGCCAACATGTCCTGAAGGGCAGGTTTCCCATATGGGTACGGACGCAGAGTTACCTCTAAGCCTTCATCACGGAAATAACCCCTCGCTCGGGCAACCTCGACCAGAACCGTATCAGTGGTGGCGGAGTAAGCAATGGTAACCTTTTCAGACCCACTGACAGGCTTATTGTCCGTGCGGCTGCATGAGAAGATACAGGCACTAATCGCCAGCGATGAGATTACTAGGACAGTCATGCTAAGAGAATGTCGTAATGTGCAAGGTCCTATATTGATACTCATGGCTGCTCCTCCCCGAAATCGAGCTTATAGCGCCCCGGCTGATCCAGCTTGGCACGAAGTTCGTTCACTTCTTTTTTCAATTCGACCATGCGGAGCTCACGACCTACCGCGGCACGGTTGAAGCGTTGCAACTCCTCGTTGGCGGTAACCAATTCCTCCACTTGACGTCGGATCAGATCTTCCGCCCGCTTGCGCTCGGAGATGTCATGTGCGATCTTGGATGCGCCGATGATCCTACCGCTTGCATCTTTGACGGCTGAAAATGTCAGAGAGACAGGAATAATGGTACCGTCCTTTCGCATGCGCACAGTTTCGAAATTCTCAATATGCTCTCCCTGTTTGATCTGTGCAATAATTCCGGGGACCTCGTCTACATATCCGGGTGGAACCAAGAGAGAAACATTCTTACCAACTACTTCTTCCGCCTTGTATCCAAAAATATTCTCAGCGCCAATATTCCAGGTCTGAATAATACCATTCAGGTCTTTGCTGATAATCGCGTCATCCGCACTCTCAACAATAGCCGATAGGCGACCCAGTGTTTCTTCCGCTTTCTTGCGCTCTGTTATATCTGTGAGGAAGGAATAATAATACAACGGGTTCCCGTCAGGGCTAGTCACTAGGTGGACCAGCAGCTCAATGGGCACGCGGGTACCGTCCTTCCTGATATATTCCTTTTCGTACCGCACTGGCTTGCCAGATCGTTGAAGTTCCTCAAGTTTCTGCCTCTCGAACTCCTGCCATTCTGGTGGCGTTAGAACCCGTGCCCAGTCCATAGACCTCAGCTCGTTTTCGGAGTATCCAGTGAGCTGTTCGAAGGCTTTGTTGATAAGTCCGAGACGGCCGTCTGGAAATCCCTGACCGAACGGCTGAGATGCGCTCTGGACAACACTCGCAAGGAATGCATTTCTTTGCGAGCTCTCGCGCAACGCTTCCTCGGCTTGCCTACGTTCTGTGATGTCAGCGACTGTGCCCACGAAGCTTGTCGCCAGGCGGTTTTTTCCGATGCCCTCAAACGTTGCGATACCGTGAGCCTCTATCCACCGCAGGGATCCGTCAGGGAGATTGATGCGATACTCTGCCACATAGGGCTGCGGATTCACTGGATCTAGGGCCGCCTCCACCTTAGCCCAGACCCCGGGCAGGTCCTCTGGGTGAATGCGCTTAAGGATTTCTTCGTTGGGGCTTTGATTGCCTGTGACACCAAAAATGTTTTTGTAGCCTTCGTCCCACGTCGCGATTCGCGTAATCGGGTCATAGTGCCACCAACCCATGTGTGCGGCGTCCAGCGCCAACTGGCGCTGTATGCCAAGCCTTTCGAGTTCCAATTCCGCCTGTTTGCGTGCAGTAATATCATGGGCAACGTGCACAGAGCCGATCATTTGACCCTGCTCATCATGCAATGGCGTTGTGCTTACAAGGAAGTCTCCGCCGAGCCGCTCCTCACGCACTTCTTCGATATGTTCTTTGCCATCCTCTATTGTCCTAGCGTGTGGGCAGAAGGCGGGCGGTGCGGACAAGCCATGTACTGCGTCATAACAGTGCAGACCTATACAATCCTCTGGCTTCCGCCCTAAACGACTTGCCATCGCTTCATTTACACGCAGGACACGATGTTGATTGTCAAGGATCACGATAAGGTCTGGCACGCTGGCGAAGGTCCGCTCCCACTCCTCTTTTGCCAAGATGGCATTTTCCTCAGCCTGCTTTAACACCGTGACATCGTTGTATGTGACAACAACGCCCTCGATGCGGTCGTCTAGAGTCCTATAGGGCAGTGCAGTGCGGACATACCAGGTGTCGTTTATCCGGATTTCTTTCTTTACTGGCAACAGATTTTCCAGAACGGATTTGGCGTCGCCTATGAGATCTTTGCCAAGAAGCTCCTGGGACATATCTATTATGTGGCGTCCCACATCTGACGGTATTAGCTTTATAAGCTTTGTGATTGCCGCCGTGTATCGCTTAACCCTGAAGCTGCGGTCAAGGAATATGGTGGGAATGTTTGTGCTTCCAAAAAAGTTGTTCAGATCGTTGTTCGTTTCCTCCTGCTCCTCGACTTTGGACTGGAGCTGTGCGTTGACAGTAATCAGCTCTTCGTTTAAAGACTGTAACTCTTCGCGTGATGTTTCCAGTTCTTCGTTCGCAGCCTGTAGTTCTTCGTTTGAGGATTGCTGTTCTTCATTAAGGCTCTTAAGCTGTTCGATATTGGTTTGCAATTCTTGCCTGGTAGCTGATAGCTCTATTTCGAGTTGCCTCACTGCCGGTTCTTCCACGCACACAGATTCAAGAGTTTCAGGCGATGCCTCCGATGGCTGCCCTGCCTTTTCCCTGAAGACTACAAGAAAAAGGTTATCCTTCATTTTAGAAATCAGTACCGATACCTGCCGTTCTTGTCTCTCGCCTTCAGCGATACCGGCGCGGATGGAAACAGGTTTTCCATCTTTGGTCACCTTATAAATCGCTCCTCTGATCTTGTTTCTCAGTTTCTCAGGTATGAGTTCCAGCAGGTTCTGGGTGGTTATCCCGCGGGGCTGCGTCAGATATCTCTTTGTGGGACCGTTATGATAAAGGATATAGTAATTCTGATCAATCGTTACGGCAGCAGGAGCATATCCTTCAAGAAGAGTTTCTTGGCTTAACTGGATGATCGAATGCCGTTGATCCAGGGAAGGCTGGTGTCTGATGGGGACTGTTGCCCGTTCAGTGGAGAATGGGATGGTGAGCGGCAATCTTGTTGACTGCTCAATATCTATTTTCTCATAGACACGGCACCTCTTGTGGGCCAGGGATTTGAAGAGTGTGCTATTCCTGCCAGGAGACTCGGCATTGCCCAGGAAAAGATATCCGCCAGCCCGGAGGGCATAGTGAAAAAGTGTTATGCATTTCTCCTGCGCTTCTGGTTCAAGGTAAATAAGCAAATTTCGGCAAATGACCAGATCAAGGCGAGAAAAAGGTGGATCGGTAAGAAGATCCTGCTTCGCGAAGATGACGTGTTGGCGTAGTTCTTTGCTGATGGTAAGAGTAAGACCGTCATCCGAGTATGTCAAATAATCTCTAAGGTAATCATCAGGCACATCAGCCGCTATGGATGCCGGATATTTACCCTCTCTCGCCTTTTCAAGCGCACTGTCATTGACATCGGTAGCAAATACCTGTAGCTCTTTCTTCCCTCCGGCAAGATCCAACTCGTGGCGCAACATCATGGCTATAGAATAGGACTCCTCCCCCGTTGCGCATGCAGGAGTCCAGACACGTATAGGTGCATCTCCACCCTCGGCTGCCATTTTTCTAATTACTTCAATGCGCATGGCCTTCCACGCCAGCCGGTCCCTAAAAAAAGATGTAACTCCTATCATCAGGTCTGAAGCAAGCAGTGCTACTTCTCCGGGCTTATCAGCAAGCACATTGAGGTACTCAGAAACAGAATAAATCCCTTGGAGTTGCATCCTCCTTCGAATTCTTCGGGAGATCACGCTCTTCTTGTAATGGTTGAAGCGGAGTCCGGTTCTTTCCCGAATCAGCAGGTAAAAAGATTCAAGTTCTGTAGGATTGATAAGATTGTCAGTAGATTGCGTCACAGCGGTAGAGTTGAAGAGTTTTACTATTTCCCTGGCGATGTCGGGCGGAGGGAGCACGCTGTCCACCCGGCCTGTTTTTATTGCTGCTTGTGGCAACTCGGGGAATTGAGCTGTGGCAGGGTCTTGGACAAATACGGTACCCCCCTCAGTCCTGACTGCCTGAATACCGCGGACGCCATCATTGCCAGCACCAGAAAAAATGACAGCTACGGCACGTTCGGCAGCGTACTCGGCAAGAGACACCAGAAGCTCATCTATAGGGAAATGGATATGCTCATCAGGCTTGGCAGTTATCCGAAATATCCCTTCGTGGATCCTGACCTCAATTGCCGGCGGGCATAGATAGATTCTGCCCGGAAGCAGCCCAAGCCCGTCCTCGATCTCAATGAATTTACAGTCATGCCACTTCGAGCGAAGGATTTCAGGCATAAGGTTTTTGTGAGTCGGTGAAAGATGTTGAATAAAGACAACAGCAAAATCGAAATCTCTAGGTAGTGCCTCAAGAAAACATTCAAATGGGTGTAGACCGCCAGCTGACGCCCCTATCCCAACAATATAGAAAGTGGTATTAGACTGTCTTTCCTCCACTGATTTATCAGGTTCCATGAGGCCTCCGATAAATTATTCGATGCAGTCAACCTCTCCGTCGGTCTTTTTTGAGAGTGGACCAAGTGGGTGAATTAGTCGACTAATGAAATGTATCTCAAAATAATAACATTAAAAGTCTTATTGCTCAAAGCAAAATCAAAACTCGGATGCGAAATATGTCACCTGCACTACCAGTGTCGGTTCTCAATTACTGGAAGTAATGTTGAGAAAACATTCAAATCTCTTCGGCCAATATCATGAATAGAAATCAAGATTGAGTCTTCGATATGGCTGCCGCGCTAATTACGACATGAAAGCGACAGAACTGTTTGGCCTAGTCTTGAAACGACCCTCGATGATTACCTCCGATACAAACATTGATTCTGTGCTGCTTTAAACAGAGCGAGCTGCATGCAACGGTTACGTGCAGTAAGCTACAGTCCGGTTGATTCAACTTATTGGATGTTCGGTCGATAGTTCTTCCCAGCAACCAACGCCTCAGGCATCTCAGATACACTGTTAGTTTTCAAGAAAATGTGTCAAAAAAAGTGATTTGTCATGTACTGACCGTATTCTGCACTGGATTGTACCTTTTCGTGACAAATCAAACACGATATGATACCGGAACTGTCAGCAGGATTATTAAGGACTAATTCGGCATAAAACGTTGCAGAACATACTCTAAAGCTTTACTGAATTGGTCCAACCCCAAAGGCTTCTCAAGATACTCGCTGGCACCAGCGGCAATTGACTCTGTCCTGTCCGCTCCGAGACATGAAGACGTGACCACAACAACAGGGATATCTTTAAGGCGATTGTCTTTTTGACGAGTTAGATAAGATACGGAAGACATTAAGGGCACGGGACCAACTATCGTTTACGGTATCTTTCAATAATGACAACCAGATTTCATCAATATGACTAAACGGCGCACTTCAGCACGGTAATTTATGCATTGTGAGAATTCAGTATCTATGCAGTCATCTTTAGTGTGGATGATTCTCAGGGGAGAGCACATCAAGCTGACCCTTGCTTCGGCAATGGAAGAGCAAAGTAGAACGTCGCGCCCTTATCCACAGATCCTTCTGCCCATGTCCTGCCCCCATGCAATGCGATGATACGGCGAACATTGGCTAGGCCGATGCCTGTGCCTTCAAATTCAGCCTGTGTGTGGAGACGCTGGAATACGCCGAAGAGTCTGTCAGCGTGATTCATATCAAATCCAGCACCGTTGTCTTTAACAAAACATACAACTTCGTTTTCGTTCTTGGCGCAATCGATTTCGATTTCCGCCCTGTGACGAGTGCTTGTGAATTTGATTGCATTAGAGATGAAGTTTACGAGCACAAGCTTCAGCATAGACGGTTCACCGTAGACAATAGGTAACTCGCCAAGCTTCCATTCTATATCTCGCCCTTTAGCTTCCTCCAAAATCTCTTCGATAGATTCCTTTAATACTTGACTTAAGTTCACTTCTCTCTTAGGCATCTCGTCGCGGCCAAGACGTGCATAAGAAAGGAGATCATCAATAAGTCGCTCCATCTTCGCTGAAGCATCGGATATCAGTAGAGCAAACTGGCGGGTCTTTTCGTCCTGCTGTCCCTCCATGCGTTTTTGCAGCAGTCTTGCAAAGCCTGTCATATGACGAAGGGGTGCGCGCAGATCGTGAGAGACTGAATAACTAAAAGCCTCCAGGTCCTCATTCGCTGCTGCAAGTTCTACGTTCAAAGAATCGCTCAGTCTCTTTGCTTTTATCATCTCCTGCTCTGCCTGCTTACGAGAGAACGCTATGCCGATCATAGCGCCCAAATCTTCAAAGAAAGAGATCAGCTCAGGCGTGAATCGGTTCGGCCTATGATCGTTGAGCTGAAGAATACCGACGATGTCTTTCCCCGCTCTGAGAGGGATAAGCGCCACGGAATGGAAGCCGCTATGTATGCAGCGGTTCCGAGGATGAAGACGTGGATCATGCTCAACCGGTAGGTCAAGTAATATATATGACTCGTTGGTCCAGAAACTTCCATTTTGAGTAAAAATAGGGTTTGCCGGATCAGTCCGTCCAGAAATTACCAGACCGCATGTGCATTCCAGATTGATGTTGCCGTTTTTATCTCTGCAGATCCCACCATCCATATTGCGAACAGCCAGCGTATTTTCAGCAAACAGAAATTCTTTAGAAAAACCGTCCTGAGCAATATACGGAAAATCATCGCCCTGCTGCAGACGAATCCCTATCGCATCGAAGTCCATAGTTCGTCTAATTTTAGCGACAATACAATCCATCGTATCATCCATGGCGGGTGGATCATTAAGAACGCTGAGAATTTCAGCCGAAAGAGCCCTGCGAAGTTCGGCCTGCTTGCGCTTGGTTATGTTATCAAAAGCTGCTACAAAGTAACCCTTCCCTGTGCTATAAACTGTTATAGAAAACCATACTGCCAATGGCTTGAATTTAATTTCTAATCTCTCTGGATGACCGGTCAGAGCCACACGGCTATATATCTCGAACAACTCTGGATGTGACTCCTTGATCCCTGGAATTATCTCTGTTACATTCTTGCCAACCACATTACGCAATCCAGTTAGACGCTCGAATGCTGGGTTGACTTCAAGGTAGATGAAATCTATTGGCTTGCCGTCACCATCATAAAGCATTTTGCAGTATGCAGCACCCTCAGACATGCTTTTAAACAGCAAGTGATAGCGCTTTTCGCTTTCAGTCAGTGCCGCCTCTACACGCTTGCGCTCGCTGATATCTATGATGACCACCCGAGTCCCAAGCGCGTTGTCCAATTCAGTTGCAGCTGCGATATCGATTCGCACCCAGAAGGGGGCTCTGCCCTTTTTCATCATCCTCATTACGCACCACTGATCAGCTTGTTCTCTAACAAGTTGCTTTTGGCAAGTGTAATATAAGTCCTGATCTTCCATGTATATGAAGCGGGTCAGTGGCTGACCGATGATATCCGCTCTCTCTACACCCAACAATGCCGCGGCCATGAGATTGGATTCCCGGATGATTCCTTTCCCACTGAGAGTGACATACCCCACTGGAGCCAAGTCATAGAGAGTGAAATATTTTTCGCGGGCTGTTTCAAGTTCATGTTGAGTGCTGCGAAGTTCATCATTCTGCATTTCCAGTTCAATCTGATGCACCTGTAACTCATGAACAATGCTCTTCAAACTAGCCGGCGACATTTTGTCCAATTCGCCATGCCGTTTCAGCCGTTCCTCGGCTCGCTGGCGCAGGTCTGAACGATCATCCGGGATCTCACGCCTATTTGATTCTGCCATGATTTACCTCCAGTTCCTTACGATCTCTGATGTCTCGGCTTGAGATCTGCAGCGCAATCAGATCGCCGATATTCCTGGATCAGTCATTTGTACTGTCGGATGAATACTTATAGAGGTAGTCGCCTGAAGTTAGAGTATATGTACTGAATGGCGACGGCTTCTGGCCAAAGGCGTGTTTGAAAAAGAGATCAAGCGCCCCGCTTACTTCTATCTAATAACTGCGTTCATCATTCTCAGATGCTTAGCCTATTTGCAACAATCGCGAGTCTCTTTTAGTACTATAAAAGTTATTCCCATAGCGGCTCATAAATAGCCCAGAGGGGAGATAAAATATCCTATTATCTATCTAATTATAGCACACCAATTTCAAAACACTGAACGCGACTTTAATGCTTTTTCCTTGGATCGTCTTACTTTTAGACAATCTCAGGAATCAAACGTTGGCATACGAATTCAACAAGAATTAACAAAACACGCAGCAGGATCCATATCGATGATAGCCTGAAAAAACCTTGTATAACGAATCGTCACGCTGCGGTGTTGATAATGAATAGCAATCAAGATAGCAGCCTCGATATGGCTCTGGCAATGATTACTACTAACCTTGTATCTAGAAATTTCTCGACGCTGACTGCCTGTTTACAGGATACATCACTTGAGAGCATCATGAATATTGCAGTGATTAAGACTGGAAGCACTCAGTGGTATCAAATGCAATGAGTCCGCTTTATGATCCAGAGGGCAAGCGGCTGCAAGCTATCATGCTGGCACCATATAAATAGTAGACCTATATCGCAGTTACTTTAAAGCAACGAACATGCTGAAAACAATTTCTGGCGGCAATGATGAGACAAAAGTTACCGGCATATCGGAGACAAAGATATAAAGCCGCAGTTTTCTTAATGAGAACGGAGTGCAACAGAAGTTCTCTGCGTGCTCCTAGTATAGCGTATGGGCAACCTGGAAGTTTCTATTCCTGTGGCATACGTGTTCCTCAAACAACTTCTCGAATTCGGGAGCTGCAAGCGGTTTGCTGCAGTAAAACCCTTGAGCAACAGTGCATTCCATTGACTGTAAAATCGTCCATTGCTCTTCACTTTCAATTCCTTCCGCAATAGTCTTTAGGTTTAAGGCGTGTCCCATTGTTATAATAGCTTTTACAATCGATTCGGCATCTTGATGTCTGCCTAAATCCCGGATAAAAGAAATATCTATTTTCAGGTTATCGATGGGGAATCTTTTCAGATAGCTCAAGGATGAATACCCAGTACCAAAATCGTCAATCGATATGGAGATCCCTAGTTCCCTCAGATGTTTAAGCGTTTGTTTTGTGAATTCCAGGTTCTCCATAAAGGCGCTCTCCGTTATTTCCATGACGACCAGAGAGGGCGATAATCCGTATTCCTGCACTATCCCTTTTACAATCTCTACGAGGTCTTTTTGCTTGAATTGCACAGGGGAAAGATTCACCGAGACAGGCACTACAGGATACCCTTTGTCCTGCCATTCCCTTACTTGTCGTACCGCTTCTCTGAGCACCAGCTTGCCTACCTCGATAATCATCCCCGTCTCCTCAAGTACTGGAATAAATTGTCCCGGGGGGACCAGTCCGCCGTCATCATGGCGCCATCTGACGAGCGCTTCCATACCCACAAGTTCCAGCGTCGCCATGTCGTAATAAGGCTGATAGTGAAGTATGAACTCCTCGTTCCTTATCGCATCGAACATATGCCGCTCCATGGAAACGAATTCGAAAGCTTTGCTGTTCATATCCGGCGTGAAGAATTGGAAGTCGTTACCTCCCAGCCCTTTAACCTTCTGACACGCTATTACCGCATTCTCTATTACCGCATTGATATCTTTTGAGTCAGTGGGATGGATTGAAACCCCTATGCTGAAAGTTATGAGGGCTTCTACTCCGTCACACTTGAAAGGACTGGACAAGACCTTTCTGAGATATTCTAAAATCAGGATGATGTCGTCGGACTTGGCCACATCAATGAGTGAGATAGCAAACTCGTCACTCCCGAAACGGGCAATTGTATCCCCATCGCGTGTTGCCGTTTGAAGCCTTTTACCGATTTCCACAAGAAAGGCATCTCCAACTTGTGCACCAAAAGCATCGTTAATCAGCTGAAGACGATCCACATCTATAAACACAATGCCCGTAAACCTTTTGTCATGTCCCGACCTTGCGAGCACCTGACGCAGCCTATCCACAAACAAAGCCCTGTTAGGAAGGCCTGTGTGTTCGTCATGTGTGGCAAGAAAGTTTATTTGCTCTTCAAGCTGTTTCATCGCAGTGATGTCCTTCGAGTTTGCCACAAAATGTGTTATCTCGCCGCTACTGTCTTTGACAGGGGTAACGGTGTGATACACTTCGAAAAGCTCTCCATCCTTCCTTCTGTTCGTCATTATCCCCGAGAATATTTGCCCCGAAAGAATGGTACCCCACATCTTTTCGTAAAATTCCCTGCTGTATTTGCCAGACTTGAAGATAGAAGGGTTTTTCCCTAGTATTTCCTCTTTCTTATAGCCGGTGATCCTCTCAACGGCACTGTTCGCATATTCGATTTTTCCTTGCCTATCAGTGACAAGTATCCAATCTGAGGTCTGCTCAATTGCGGTAGAAAGCTGATTCAATGTCTTTGTCGCCTCTTTCTGCCGTGTGATGTCCTGATGGCTGGCACGCCGGCCCCTATAATTCCCTTTTTTATCAAATACGGGCAGGCAATTGTGGGCGATCCAGCGGACCTGACCGCTTTTAGTTATTATACGAAGTTCTAACCGTTCTTCTACGCCCTTACTGCTTATGTCATGGACATGTTCTGACCAGATGGTCACGTCATCGGGATGAACCATTGTTTCCAAAAGCTCAGGTGATGCATAGAGCTCCTCTTCTGTATAGCCGCAGAACTTTTCGCAGTTTTCAGAAACATAGATGATTTTGTTGTCGGGTGCCCTCCAGAATATAAAATCTGTAGAAAACTCCATGACCGTTCTGTATAGCTCTTCACTCCGTTCTAGGTCTGACCTCTTGTCAACCTCGATCATCATTTGATTAAAAGCCAGCGAAAGTGTTCCAATCTCATCTTTTGACTTTATGTTTAGGAATCTGTCGTCCCCCGTTTTTTGTGGGATATCCTCTACATGCCGGGTAAAAAGTTGAAGAGGTTGAATCAAATACCTTGTTATGAAAGTAATAAAAATAAAAACGGCAATGATACATATGACAGCGATCATTAAAAAGTAATGCTCTCCTACTTGAATGGGACGATATGCTTCGGCTTGTGGATAATGTGCAGCCAGTATCCAGTTCTTTGCCTTCAGCCGCTTGAAAGAAGAAAGCATTTCCACACCGTATGATGTTATGGTTTCATCTGTGCCCTCATAGCCTTCTATCGCTTTATCATAAAGTCTGTTTAACCCTGTGGCTTGCTTTGTGAGAATCCTCTTCTTGTCTGGATGCATTATCAGAGTTCTATCCGTTGCCGTCAGAATTAGATAACCTGAATCACCTATTTTTGCGGAACTTATCCCGCCCAAGAAGTTATCTCTCATAAGATCTATGCTGCCGCCTAATATGCCTGTTATTTGCCCCTTAAGGTCAAAAAGAGGGACCGTAAACATGATGACTGGATGTTTATGTGGCTGCGAAGACTCAAACGGATCAGAGATATAGGGTTGTTTTGTGTTAAGTGTATTTGTAATATATTCCCGGAACGATAAATCTAGCCCCCTTCTGCCTGAAACATTTGGTGACTCCACAAAAATTTTACCCAAGGGAGTGAATAAATAAACTCGATTGTCAAATATTCGGTGCAAAATCGGTCTGCTATCCAAAAATACTTGTGCTTTTTCGGGATTTTTCATTATGTCCGAAGGCGTGGCTTTTGCAATCGAGATAAGATCCTGCTGCGTGGCCAATAGCCTGTTGTCAATACCGTTTGCAAGTTCGGATATCATGAGGAATTGCTGGCGCGCTATACTTTCTTGCAGAGCTTTTTTGTGATAAGAAAATGCCAAGAACGCAGTCAGTGAGAGTATCGAGATAAGAACTAAGACAATTAATGTGAATTTGGTGACTAATTTCATGACACTCCTTGGTCACTTGGAGACATTGGTTAAGCTCCGGCGCACACGTAATCAAGCATCCAGCATTGCTCTAACCTTCTTCAGTAAATCACCGGGTAATACAGGTTTCGTTATTAGACTAATCTTCTCGCTAAACAGCTCATCCCGATCTATCTTATCCGCAGGATAGCCACTTGAGAAAAGGATTTTCGTGTCCGGTCTGATTCCTTTTATTTTATCAAATGCTTCTTTGCCGCTCCGTTTCGGCATCATGATGTCAAGGATGATGAGTTGAATCCTATCCTTATTGTCAATGAACTTATTTATAGCTTCTTCTCCATCTTTAGCCAGTATTACATTATATCCGCTTTGAGTGAGAATTATGTCGGCAAGTTTTCGCAATTTCTCATCATCTTCTGCTACAAGTATGGTCTCTGTAGCGCCTCTCGGTAAAGCTCCATCTGTCATCCTGGCGAGAATCGTTTCATTTGAGCCGGTTGCTGGGAGATAAATTCTAAACGTCGTCCCTTTGCCCGGTTTACTATAAACATTGATGTATCCGTCATGCTGTTTTATTATGCCGTACACCATCGCCAGACCGAGACCTGTGCCCTTCCCCACTTCCTTGGTAGTAAAAAAAGGCTCAAAGATTCTCGCCATAACCTCCTGTTCCATCCCCATACCGGTATCGGACACAGTAATAAGTGTATATTTGCCGGAAGTACCGTAACCGTAAGATTGAACGAAAGAATCATCCAGCTCGACAAGTTCCGCACATACTGTGAACCATCCACCTTGTGGCATAGCGTCCCTTGCATTGGTCGCAAGGTTCATGAGTACCTGCTCCATCTGACAAGGATCAACAATACTATGCAAATCCTGGCTAGCAAAGACGCTGTGCACTACGATATCCTCTCCAATAATCCTGGAAACCAATTTCTCAAATTTTCTTATTGACTCTTTTATATCAACCGGCCTCTTATGCATTATCTGTTTCCTGCTGAATGCAAGAAGGCTATGTGTAAGCTCAGCTGCTCGAGTCCCCGACTCAAGTATCTGATCTATATATGTTTTAAGTGGATCACCATTATCCATCTCCATCTGAATAAGAGAAGCGTATCCATTAATCGCACAAAGGATATTATTGAAATCGTGAGCAATACCTCCAGCCAATTGACCAACTACCTCCATTTTTTGGGCTTGCAGAAGCTGCTTTTCAAGCCGTTTATATTCAGTCATATCACGCATTATGCCGCGGTATAATGCAGCATCTCCATCTTCATTTTTGAGAACTGTGGCGGTAACAAAAACCGTTACCTGCCTGCCATTTTTCCTTTTCATTGTTACTTCATAATCTTTGACAAATCCATTTTGTTCCAGCACAGTACGGTACTTAACCCTATCCTGTGCATCACAGTAGAGATTCTTCTCAAGGTCAATACTCAGAAATTCTTCAAGGGATGAATATCCGAAAAGCTCAACGCCTGCGGTGTTCATCTTAATAATTTTTCCTTCGGGAGTGCTTATGAAGATAACATCTTTCGAATCCTGGAAAAGGCTGCGATACTGTTCTTCTGATTTCCGCAACGCCTCCTCTGCTTTTTTTCGCTCTGTCATGTCCTTAAAATCTTCAATAATACCGATTAGATCACCTGCTGGTCCATAGTGCGGCGTCGCAGTCAGAATACACTCAATTTTCATCCCGTCGAGACGTTGTATCGCAATCTCCTCTTCAATCCGTCCTTCCCCAGCTAAAATCCTCATCATTAGGCAATGAGGAGTATTGTGACGGGGACAAAAGAACATCTCGTGACATTTCTTCCCGATGGTTTCATTCTCTTTTGTATTTAAAAGCTGCAAAAAAGTCCTGTTAACTTTCGTCTGATTGAACTCTTTGTCTAATACCCGCATCGCATCAGCCGCAATATTAAATATCTGATAAAGTTCTGAGTACGCGAGTTGTAATGCATTTTCTGCCTGCTTTTTTTTGCTGATATCAATGCCAGTTCCCACAATACATTGTTTACTTTCCATGTTAAAGCGCATGCCTGAAAAATAATATGGGACTTCAGATCTTTTTTTTGTCAGAATATCAGCTTCCACATCTGCTTCGCCACCAGAGAAAACCTCTTCGATTTTATTCAAAATCAGCTCTTTGTGGACTGAAGGGAAAAAATCAGAGGGCTTAGCCATTGCTATCTCCCGGGCTGAATACCCGGTCACTTTTTCAAGATTATCATTCCAACGTATAAATTTCCCCTGATCGCCAAATAAGAAAAAGGTGCCGGGTAAAGAATTTATAATCGCCTCTGATAAACTCATTTCTTTTCGCAGATTGTCTTCCGATCGTTTGACAGACTGGAAAAGCGGTGCGATAAAAGCTACGCCGGCTGCCATGAATACTGAAGTCCCCAGTGAAAACCATTCATTAGTAACATCAAGTGATGTGCCTGCATTCCCCAATATTGCAATAATGAGTTCATTGGTTCGCCTGACAGCGCCTATTGCAATAGCCAAAGCAATTAGCATCCAGGCCCCAATTCTACCTGTAACGCGAATCATTCTGATAGACAAATATGCTGCGACAAACTGCAGCAAGGCGGACAATGCTACGATTATTGTCATCTTCCCCTCAAATTTGCATCTTAAATTCAAGAAATCATTAACATATCTGCAGATGTCCCTATTAGCCGGTCCATATCAATAAGTATTATCAGCCTGTTTTCCAACTTGGCGATGCCTGTTATAAACTCCGTGCCCGTTTCACATGCCACGGGGGGTGACTCAACAATGCCCGCCGGGATCCTCAATACCTCCGATACAGCATCAACTATAAATCCCATTGTTATGCCTCGAATATCCATAATCATTATTCGTGAATTCGCATCATTTTCTTTTGCAGCAAGTCCGAATTTCTTCCGCAGATCTATTACTGGCATAACCTTTCCCCTTAGGTTAATGACCCCTTCAATATATGCAGGCGCACTGGGCACCCTCGTTATTGCTTTCATCCTATTTATCTCCTGCACTTTCAGGATGTCTACTGCATATTCCTCATTGCCGAGCCCGAAGGTCACAAGTTGCAGCAAATCACCTGTCTTCCCTGACAATTTGACTACTGCCAGCGAATTCTCTGCTACCAATAAAGAGTCCATCCAATGCCTCCCATACCCTTTTAATGGATACTATCCCTGACTTAGTTGTTGCCGATGTAATGGCCGTTACCATTGCCATTGACTCTAAAGTGGCTGGCGTCGTTTTTTAAATCTACCGAAAGTTTCGACAAATTAACTGCCTCCTGTGCTATCTGAGTCGAACTCGCGCTTGTCTCTTTCGATACATCAGCTATTACCTCTATGTCGCTGCTTATCTGCTCGGAGACTGTCGACATCTCATCTGTTGCTGAAGCTATTTGCTGTACCATGCCTTGAAGGTTTTGAACACTTTCTACTATTCTGTGGAGACCTTCCCCTGCCTCGTTGGCGAGACCAACGCCAACTTCTACCTTTTGGTTGCCTTGTTCCATTGAAATAACGGCCTTGTCTGTCTCATCCTGTATGGCTTTTATCATATTGCCGATTTCGGATGTCGAATGAGCAGTCTTTTCCGCAAGTTTTCTGACCTCATCTGCGACAACCGCAAATCCTCTTCCCTGCTCGCCTGCTCGTGCCGCCTCAATAGCAGCGTTTAAAGCAAGCAGGTTTGTCTGATCCGCTATATCCTTTATCACACTAACAATGGCTCCTATCTGTTTGGATCTATCGCCAAGTGACCTCATTAGATTGGCCAGCTCCTGCACCGTCCTCGCTATCTCTAGCACCTCATTCACAGTTTTATTTACTACGTCTGCGCCCTCATTTGCGGTTTTTAATGTGTCTAATGATGAAGATGCGATATCTGAGCTGTTTTTCGCTATATCTAAAACGGTCTGTGACATTTGAGTTGACGCGGTTGCTACCTGATGTGCCTTGTTTGCCTGCTCATCAACCCTTTTTGTTATCTGTGTGACTGTCGCAGAAAGTTCTTCTGAGGACGATGCAACGTGACTGGCAGTATCAGAAAACTTCCCGATCATCTTACTCAATGACGCCTTCATTGTATTAAGGGATTTAGATAAGGCCCCTATCTCGTCTTTTGATTTACAATCCAAATCGTTACATGTTAAATCGCCCTGAGCTATCTTGTCGGCAACATCGATGCCTCTCTGTAATGGCAGCACTATACTGCGCGTAATAAACATGGAGATTAATATGCTGAGCGCTATTGTAATACCTCCAATAATAAACATGAACAACTTAGCATTATCGTAAGCTTTCTTTGCTTCTGCATAGCGCTCCTGATTGCGTTCATCCTGGTATTTGCTTAATGCATCAACAGAATTTATCCATTGCCGCACCGCAGGCCGAACTTCTTTATTCATGAAATCAAGTGTCTCATCATTCTTCCCTGACAGAGTTAATTCAAGTGCCTTACTATTTAGCGGGACGGCCGTCTCCTGTGCTGTTCTGACCTTTATAATGGCGTCCTGTCCTTTAACATCATCCTTTGGCGTAAGTTCGTCAATTTTGCTAAATGCGGCATCATATTTTTCCCTGTCTTCTATAATCCTTTTTTTCTGTTCCTGTTTTTTGTAGTCCCCTTTCACCAATAGTGCATTCCTGAGGGCGATGGATATTTCCCGGACGCTATCACTCATCTCGCCCGCCAGTACTGCGCGGACATTGTTAACCTTGACTATGCGGTCCAGATGTTCCTGAATATGCCCCATACTGCTGATACCAACAATAATTGCAACTATCATAAATGCAATCACGGCGCTAAACCCAACCGCTAACCTTAAGCCGATCTTTAAATTCTTTAACATTTTGTTGCCTCCTTTGTTACTCGTTTTCCTAGAGTACTTGTCAGCGAATGCCTTATGTATATTTCACATCTGTCAAATTCGCCACCACAATAATGTAGTGCGTCCCTTAGTGTGCTGCTGTTCATGTCAACGCAGTAACAATTCCTATACGGGGTATAGAACAAAGGGCATACTTTCATCATCATAATGCCCATCCTACGATTCGATTGCTTCCGGTTCCAGCCGCGATTATTCCGAATGGGTTTGCATTTACCCGAGATTCGAGTCTAAATAATGTGCTAAAGCCGTCAATCTGAAGAATATTTCCGCTGGAGTGTACCGCATCCAGGCACTTGACCACTTCCAGTAATGGAGTTATATAATCCATCCTTTTCCCTCCTAGATCTGTTATGTTTTTCATATCCTACTCTCCGGTAGTAATACCGTATCAGCAATTTAGACATCCATTTAATACTTGCCAAACCATTAATCCTTCTAATCCAGCGAGTGTAATATCTTAGTGGCAATAATATTGATATCGGATGAATATTCTGTTAAAAAGATAGGGGAATCCCTCAAAAAAAGCTTCTATTTGTCTGAAAGTTGACCAGAGGAGTGCGTAAGTACTAGTGGTTTGCTAATTTACTATGGAGAGTTGTATGGCTATTTTTCTACAGAGGTTAGGCCTTCCCGGATGGCATATTTGACAAGGCCCGCAACATTAGTGATACCTAGCTTATTCATTATCTTGAGACGGTACGTCTCTATGGTTTTTATACTCAAATCGAGTTCATGAGCGACATCCTTTGTCGATTTCCCTTCAGAAATAAGTTGAAGGACCAGCCGTTCCTTCGCAGATAGTCGTGGTAACTTTAGGCTATCGTCATCTGCATGTGATGTAACAAAAGATCCCATCACATTTTCCGTTATTGCAGCACTTACGTATACCCGGCCTGCCATCACAGCCCTTATAGCTTTGGTAAGTTCCTCGAACGCACAGTCCTTTGTAAGATAACCAGAAGCTCCCACCATAAACATGTCTAAAGCAAATCTTTTATCACAATGAACAGAAAGTCCAATAACCTTAACCGCAGGGTTTTCTTCAAGGATGTGACGGGTGGCTTCGATGCCGTTTAACTCTGGCATGGTGATATCCAGAAGAATAATATCGGGTAACAATTCACGTGTCAACTCTATTGTTTCCCGCCCGGTGCAAGCTTCACCGACCACTTGTAAGTCTGCTTGTTTTTCAAGAAGCGTTCTAATACCTTCTCGAACGATCCTGTGATCGTCAGCCAAAAGAATTCTTATGCCCACATTACCCCTCCCTGATCACTCGACTATCTGTAATATAACGATAATGTGTCCATAGTCTCTGTCAATTAATCCTTCGCTTTCAGGCTATTGGTTACCATCTTCCAGAACAATTCAATTTTACCCTATCAGACAATCATCCATTGTGCAATCAGGGAATCCCTTACAACAACCTACGTTAATCCTTATGGCATAATATACTATGTCTTCCATTCTCTGGTGCCTGGCTAACACCGTGGAACTTTAACAAGGACTGTTGTTCCAGCATTGATGGCCGATTTTATCTCAATCCTGCCTCCTATACTGCTTAGCCGTTCAGATATATTCAAAATGCCAAATCCTTCATTGCTGCCTTCCGGCCTATTCTCTGTCGTGTCAAACCCTATCCCATTGTCTGCAACTGTTATATTGATCTCATTGGCGTCGCCAAGAAGCGATATTGTTGCTCTTTCGGCTTTGGCGTGTTTGACAATGTTTACCAGTAACTCGCGCACTACATTAAATAGAAGACTACGCATTTCATCATCTATTGGCTCTTCCTCTCCATCGCTAAAAAAGTCGAACTTAATATTATATTTCCCTTGGAATTGTCCTGCAAGGCGTTGCACTGCTGCATAAAAACCTATTTCATAAAGTATAGGTGGGCAGATATCGGCCGTCAACGTCCGGACGAATTGACTTACTTGATCGATAAGGTCTCTAATTTGTCCGATTTCTTCGTATGTCTCCGCTGAGTGGGTCGACTCAGCTAATGCTCCCAACTCTATTTTTATGAGAGCTAGAATTTGTCCGATATTTTCGTGTAGAGCATTTGCGATACGGCGCCTCTCACGCTCTTCAGTTAAGGACAAATCCTTCACAAGCGCCTTAAGATGCTTCTCGTGGACAAAGATGGTTTCCCTGGAACGTCTAAGGTCAGCAACCAAAACTTCTAATGCCTCATTAACCTGCAGTAACTCCTTAGTCCTTTCCTTTACACGGTTCTCAAGTTCATTGTGCGCTATTCTCAGCTCTTCCTCGGATTGCTTGCGTTTACTGATGTCAAGCATGGTTCCAATAATCGCTGGTCTCTGTTTATAGGTGCCTATGGATCCGAATACTTCGACGTTTATGATTTCTCCGGTTTTCTTTATTGCCCTGACCTCATAATGGACATTTGGAATTTCGCCGCTTAGTCGTCTCTCTATATTCTTTCTGATTAGAGGCATATCATCAGGATACGCTGCTGCAGCCATAAACTTCTCGTCAAGACATTCATTAACAGTATAGCCGTGCATCTCAGCAAAAAGTGGGTTTACGTATTTAAAAACGCCGTCCTGTATGAGATAGACACCAACAATTGCATTTTCCGCAAAACTCTTGAACATTGCTTCAGATTCCTTTAGCATCTCTTCTGCATGCTTTCGCCTAGTGATGTCATGAGCCACATGAACCGTACCGATCATCTGCCCAGACTCGTTGCGCAAAGGAGTTGAGCTGACCACAAAGTCGCCCCCGAGACGACCCTCGTATATCTCCTCACTGTGTGGCAGGCCATCCCTAAAAGTTCGTGCAATGGGACAGCTCTCAAGGTGAGTGGAAAGCCCGTGCACTACTTCATGACATAACATGCCGACACACTCTCCTGCCACTCGCCCCAGACGATCTGCCATTGCCTTATTTACTCGACGAATGCGATATCTCGTATCAATTATTGCTATCAAATCCGGGACACTGTCGAATGTCAGTTCCCATTCCTCTTTGGCACATACAAGCGCGTCCTGAGACTTCTGGCGTTCGTTGATGTCGATTATAACTGCCCTTATATTCTTGGCTCCGTTAATGCCCTGAGCTGTAATAATGTCGATTCGTACCCACAGAATGGTGCCGTCATTTCTGACCATTCTAATCTCGCATTCCTGCTTCGCTGCCCTTTCAACGAGAGATCTGCGGCACAGGTAGTACCTGTCCTGATCTTCGCCATATATGAAACGTGACAGTGACTGTCCTACTAAATTGCTTTTTGAAACTCCTAACAATGCGGCAGTGTGGCGATTTGTTTCAAGTATTATGCCCTCTTCATTAAGAGATAGATAACCAACCGGGGCCATATCAAAAAGGTCAAAATATTTCTCGCGATATAATTCAAGGGCTTGCTGCTTATTGCGCAGTTCTTCATTCTGCATCTCAAGCTCGATCTGATGCACATGCAGCTCGTGGACTATGCGCTGCACATCGGAGGGTGGAATTTTGTCGATTAACCCGGACTGTTTCAGCATCATCTCTTCAGCCCGTTGTCGCAGACCGGCACCGTCTTCAAATGTCACGGCATCGGATCTGACAAAGGGCGCTTTGCATGGTGGCTGGATCGCACTCTTTTGGGATGTTCTTTTCTTTTCAGCCATGGCGTTCCATTCAGTTCTGTTAAAGATCCTTCCCCAAGGAGGATATAGCAGGAGATATCCTAAATATCTTAGATTGGATAAAACTATCAGGTGCTTTTTTAGGGATTATTATAACAGGCTGACCAAAGTGAGTACCACATCGAAAAAGGAGGCAAGTAGGAGAGAACTGAATATAAGGTCTCACATATTTCCTGGAGTAATCTCTACCCCAGGCTCCATATGCCGCGAGGGAGCTATAGAACCAAGTAAGTCGCCTCGATATGGCCTCCGAGATGGTTACGACATGCTATACGTAACATAACCTGCTTTTTCTTATGTTTTCAGTTGGTTAGTACTGGTTTCTGTAGCCCTCTTTTAGTTAATGTAGCGACATTTTCGCTTATTGGCAAGGTTCTCTGCAAGACAACGTTGATGGCCTTATAGTAATCTCGTTGCACTTTGATATTGGACACTCTGCAGTAGCACTGGGTTGTAGTAATCCTGCTGTGGCCCAGCAGATCCTGAATTGTGGCAAGATCGGCATCGGCATTCAAAAGCTGAGTGGCCATCGTGTGTCTCAAATGGTGACAGCATACATTTATCTCTGCCTTCCGTGCATAGTATTCGATTCTCTTTTGGATTCCGCGAACTGATATCGGCATTCCAGTCAATGGCCCCTTTTGTACTAAGAACACCTTTTTTTGCTTCGACAATCTTCGCTTCTTCATATACTGCTCTAAGGCAGTCTGGGCATCATCGCTCAGATAAACAACCCTGCCTTTGTTGCCTTTCCCGCTGAACACATAGAGCTGCCGGCTACGGGAATCTATGGCATCCACCGTCAGCAGTGCAACCTCCTGGACACGCAAGCCGCATCTCAGCATAAGTATGAATATGGCTCGATCTCTGATATCGGTGATTTCACTGAAGAGCGCTTGCAGTTGTTCATCTCTGAGATGTTTGGGCAGTGGTCGCGGTAGCCGCAGCCTATATTTCTTCTTTACTGGATTGATAAGAGGCATTCTCTCGTCTTCGATCAGATAATCGTAAAAGGCATGGATGCAGCCGAAGTGACAGTTGATCGTCTTTGCCTTTTTTCTGTTTCGCAAGAGATGCTCCATGTACAAATCGGTTTGCTTTGTGGTTACCGATTCAAGAGGAACACTCAGCCAGCCATTGAAGTGATCAAGGATATTGAGGTAATTCTTAACGGTGTTGGCCGAGCAGTTCCTTCGTTTTAAGAATCTTCTATACCTGGCAGTCAGATCAGTAGACTCCATGAATGCCTCCCTGCTCGATGATTTGCATGGCGCGGAAATACTCTTCTGCGCGGCTTTTATCGGTCAGGCGTGCATACCGCCGCGTTATCTCTATGTTGCGATGTCCCAGAAGCAGCTGCAGACATTCCAGGCGCATGCCGGCATTGAGCAGTTCACTTGCAAAGGTATGCCGAAGGCTGTGGATTGTGTAGCCTTTGTGTTGGAGTCCTGTTTGTCGCAAATATTGTGCAAAGATATTCCAAGCCGAACTGTAGCACAACTTTCCCCTAACCCCATAAAAGAGGTATCCCTTCGTCCTATCTCTTTCCTTAAGCCAGATCTGCAAGGCCATCAGCGCATCGTCGCTGAGATACACCACTCGCCCAAGGCAGTTTTTCTCCCCTTCATAGATATGTATCTTTCGATCACGCAAATCAATGTCATTCATAGTCAGGCTAAGGACTTCTCCGATTCTCATGCCTGTTCTTAATAGTATTAGGACCAGAGCGCGATCTCTTGGGTCTTCAATGGCACCGAGAATCTTCCTGACATCATCAGGGGCGATTGCTCTCGGTAAAAAATCGGGCTCTCGCAGTTTGATCTTTCTCTTGAGAATATTTGCATCGATAATGTCTTGCTCGATCAGATACCTTAGGAATGCATAGATATGCTTGAGGCGTGTTATGACCGTAGTGACTTTGAGGCCCCGGTCTTGCAGGTGCTCGATATATGCTTCCAGATCGTCACGAACAATCTCTTGCAGTTGCCTCTTACTTAAGGTGCTACAGAAAGACAGAAAATCACTTACCGCTGCGAAGCTGCCCCTAAGAGTGTTGGGCTTATGATTCATTCTCCACTTGTAGCGCATGTAGTCTTTAAAATGCTTTCCTCCCGGTAACCACATCTGATGAATCCTCTGAACAAGGCGATCGATATAAGGTCTTACGGTGGACTGATTTGTTGCTTCGATGTTCTTAGTAAATACGCTTGGACTGGAACTTGGCTTGGTCATTGCTCCTCCTTTTTCTCATTGAAAAAGCAGGATTAATAATGACCCTCAGCAATGCAGAGAATCAATTCATTTTGTTACGTATAGCGACATGAAAGCGACAGAACTGTTTGGCCTAGTCTTGAAACGACCCTCGATGATGATGCAAACATTGATTCTGTGCTGCTTTAAACAGAGCGAGCTGCATGCAACGGTTACGTGCAGTTATCAATAGTCTCTCAATCTAATTTTAGCTATATATGGCCAGCATGTTCTAAATGAAGTTGAGAGTAAAGTCAGAGCAGTCAGGGCGCTTTGTTACGATCGGAAATTGTCGCTGGTCAACTCTGGAAACCACCACGAAATTAACTCGCAGGCAACTCTCCCAAGCTGTTTGTTTCCCAAAGAATCGAATGACATAAATTCTCTAAACCGTGCCTATGAGTAAGGCAAAACGGTCAATTACGCAGCAACGAACTCGATCTTAACCCGAGTACCCGTCGCTTCAGCTATCTTTTCCAGTGTCTTTAGCGTAAAACCTTCATAGTCGCCGCTTTCAATCCGTGAAATCGCCTGCTGGCTGGTACCCATGAGCTTTGCCAGTTCCTGTTGCGACAACCCCTTTTTGGCACGCAACTTTGCGATCTTCAGCGACAGCTTCAGTGCCTGCCGCTCTTCCTGATAAAGAACTTTGAACTCGGGATCTTTGAGATCTTCGCTTAATCTGCTTCTGAATGTCCGAATTTTACTATCTTTCATATTGTTCCTCCCGTCGGAAATCTCCGGAGCCAGTCTTCCATACGCTTTTCCGCCAATTCGATGTCCTTCTCTTTTAGCTGTGGCGTCTTCTTAGATAATATATGTGTCAACACCACCTGATTCCGCACCTAGAAGAAATAGAGGATACGATACTGATTCGAACTTTGGTGTATCCTTAACTCCCTGATCTTCCCTCTGATAACATCAGCATAGGGCCGCTTGAGATGCGGTCCCTGCTCTTCTAAAAGCGATAGGTGCGCTGCCACTTTTGCACGTGCCTTCTTGTCCAGTCCATCCAAAAAATCATCAACCGGTGAATCGCCGCGCTCTGTCGTATAGAATACAAGATTGTACAAACCCACCTCCATTTCATATATACAATATACATCAAGATTGATGTATTGTCAAACATTCCAGCCTGCTCGGTTCTCCCTCAATAAATTTGTCGATATCCGTTGCCCCGGACATGAGAAACTTCAAGAAGCTGGCATTCTTAAGTCGCAGAGTTTCACAGATACTCAGAAGCACAAGGTATTCCTGTATCCCCTTCGCTGTTGAAGAACCACCAATTGCCTTCCGTAAATGCACGAATCGTTTAATCGCGTGTTCAGCGTTATTGTTATTCCAAGGGACTCCATCATAATCTAGGAATGTAAACAACTTATCACTGTATTTCGTAAAGCGACGCTTGAAATTATTGGCTATATCGGATGCGTATTCCTTATTTTTAACTTTCTTGAAAAAAAGAGCAACCTGATTCTTATGCTTACTGAAATGATGCCTCTTTAACCCATATTTATCGATAGTTTGCACGATTGGAGACAGAATCATCGTAAACTCTTTGCCGAGTTCCTTCATTTCTTCATCAAATGGATTTTTTAAGACATAAAGCGGGAATTCCCGGTAATTGATTGCCGGGATGAAAGCGCCGCTGTTGGTTATTACAGTTCTTATTCTTGACAAACGTCCGGAATTGCTTTTAGATAGGAAGATGCGCGAGTTATCTAACGATACACCTACACATACGCGTGCTAAGCGCACCAAGAGGCCGAAACATACTGTAGTCACCCGTGCGTTTGATTTCCCCATGGAGGTAAGCGCAAAGCAGGCTGACCGGCTGTGGATGTGGGTCAGCGCTTGCTGGCGACTGCGCAATGACCTGGTTGCCGATCGCGCTGACAACCGTACAGCGAATAAGCTTCTCAAGCAGCAAGGTGTGACGGACATTCACTATCTCACCCAACCAGACCAGTATACGGCCATTCACGAATACGTCCTGCATGACACCGCACTCTCTAAAGTCCACAGCCAGGTCAGACAGAATGTGGCTGTTAGAGTTGCTGAAGGGTATAAACGGTTCTTCGAAGCTCTCAAAGAAGGTAAGACTGATGTCCACCCGCCCAAGTTCATCGAGCGAAAGAAGTACCGCAGCATCACCTTCCCGCAATACGGTCCTGCTGCCAAGATCAAAAACGGCAAGATGCACCTTTCGGGCCTCGGAGAGTTTCGGCTGTTCGACTACCGCAAGGTCAAGGGGAAACCCAAGACCGTTACGATCAAGTTCAAGCAGGGCAGATGGCACTGCGTAGTTACAGCCGAGGCCCAGGAGAAAGATGTTCTGGATATGCTTACCTCTTCGGACTTTCGTCCTGACGCTGGGGCAGACACCGGACTGACTGCCCTGCTGACAGATTCCGAAGGCGTCAAGTACGATCCGCCAAAAGCTTGGTACGATTACCGCAGACGACTCCGGTCTGCACAAAAGAAACTGTCCAGGCAGTTTGAAACGAGAGAACTTGGATACAAGAATCAGGTTGAACTGGCGAAAGCTGCCGGTCGGCCAATCTCAGCACTCAAGGACATCCCCTATTCCAACCGGCTGAAGGCCCAGATCAAGGTTGTTGCCAAGATACATACCAAGATAGAGCGCATCAGGGACCATCACCACAAGAAGAATGCTTCAGTTATTTCGAATCGGTACCGCAAGGTAGCTGTAGAGGAGCATTCCGTGGGTTTTATGATCCGCAACCGGAAGCTTGCGAAAGTGGCTTCCGATCGGGCAATCCACAAGCAAAAGCTCCTGCTCAAGAGCAAGCTTGGTAACAAGCGGTACATTGCGGAGCCAAACCAGACGGAGAACGGCGGCAACTCACAGACCTGCACCTGTGGTGCTCATGTCCCGAAGGAACTTTCAGACAGGGTCCACCACTGTCCGGCATGCGGGCTTACTGCCGGTCGTGACCATGTGGCGGCCAATATCGTAGCAATCATAGCATTCGGATTTGCAAGTCTTACCCTGGGAGCGGGGTCACACTCTCCGGAGGCCGGGCAGGTCTTCGTCAGACGTGGAGAGGACAAGGCACTGCGTGGCGAATGCCATCTGTGCGAGTCGGAGGTCATCCCGGCTTCAGAGTCCTCCTGGAAGCGTCAACTTCTACAGGCGTGGGGACAAAGTACCACGGATGGGGAACCTACCGTGGAAGGCAAGACTTGTGAGCATCTTCAGGACACTCCGGAGTTGCCACATGAGCCGCAATCAGTCTGCTAGTACAAAGCGCCAAGCGCGGAACCTGAGTTGTCTTCAGGGGATGCCCCTGATTTCAATCAGGGGAGGATGTCACTATATCTTCATTCATGTCTCTGATTAGGTGAATAAGACATTTTTGCTGAGGACAGGATATGGAGTCATAGGCCGTATAGAAATCGGAAACCAGTACGCCCTTAAAGTCACGCAGTTTCTCTTTAATCATATCGCTTTCACGGGTCGCATTGTAAAGATAAACAATATCCTCCATATTGGTGATGGCCCATACATAATTATTTGCTCCCTTTGCGCTGATTTTTGTTTCATCAATGTGGATTAAGTTTCCAGTCATTATTTTGAGTAGTAATTTATCAGTCGTTTTCTGATACTCGCGCGCAGCTTTTATTTTCATCTCTTCAACCATAGACCCTGAAAACCTATAGCCGAATGTTTCCCCCAAATCTTCGACGATTGCATTTTGGGAAACTAGTCGGCCAATATTCTTATAAATGACCCAGGCAAAGAGATTACGTCCATATTTTGACGATGATATTTTTTCATATGTCGGAGGAAAGAACGTTCTATTGCATTTCTTGCAGAGGCACCTGGGACTCTTATATTTGATTACCCATCGCTTAATTCCATATTTGAACATTTTTAGATCGTGCACTATTCTTGAAGCTTTCGTGTGTTTAATCGGAGATAGGGTATTGCACAATGGGCATCGCTTTGGAACATCAAACGAGATCTCACTGTTTATTTTATAACCCAATTGCTTGATTCGTTTAATTTTAGTTGTAATCGATTTCTTTACTTCCGGACTCGTTCTCAAAAATACTTTGGATCTCTGATAGTCAAAATATGCTCGCTTATTAATTTGCTCTAGCTCGGGATAGTAGAACTGATTTCGTTTGAATATCCCAAGTGGCTTTTGGGCTTTTAGCTCATCAGTGTGCTTTGCAGGATAAGTTTTTTGCTCGGCACTATCGTTGCCGGAAATCCTTCGTAGACAGGCATCCACGACCCGTAATGTCAGGCAGTCATCATTATTGTACTCAATTATTTTTTGTTTCTGCGTTTCATCATGGGCTTTTTCCCATTGTTTTCTCCATAGTACGCTCGTCAGCCCTGACGCATTAGGCTCGGACCACTTAAATCCCCAAAATGATGCAATGCTTTTGAGGTCATTGGAATATGTCGGGAAATAAAGCTGCCCATATATTGCCGATAATACATTAAAAGAGCTGGATTTTATCTTTGCAAATAATTCATCGTTACCACCATATTTTGTACCCACCGTCCTAATCAGCGAGGCAAGTTGAATCTTTGCTGAAGAGAGATTATTACCAAAAATAATCCTTCCGCTAGTGGGGTCTCTTTTCTGTTCGTGGCTTAAAGCTGAACCATAGAAAGCCAATAGGAGCTTATGCTGTGAGCTTATCTTTTGATGCGGTAAAAAAATGATCGGATTATAAACTGGGTTCAGAGAGGTAGACTGTGAAGCTAGTTCTGCTGTATCAAGAATCAGAGAGTGTCTATCATTGCAAATCTTGACTCCGGCCTCGACAGAAATATAGAGCTTTCGCATTTCCTTGAATGAAGCTATCGCGTGCGATATTGCAGCGGCATCGCAATTCAAAAGGCACTTCCGCGCGCGTTTGCAATATTCTGCATAGTTTTCATCTCTAAATTCGTCGAATTCGGTCTTAACGCCGCTCCTCCCGGAAAAATTCAGAAATGCCTTGAGTTTACATTGAAGAAAGTCTAAGAATAACCTCTCAGATATCTGGATTTGCATAGTGAGCTCCCAATGAGATTAGAATCCGTTCTGATATATACTAAATCAACTTTCAGCCGAACCCCCAAATAAATCTGACCTTGGTTGGCATTTCCTTGCATGTTAGAAACGGGATCGCGATATGACGCCCAATGATTACCGGTTATTAACAAGGCATGTTCACCATGTCGGGTGCAACGTCGATTAGCAAGTCGAAGCCTAGAAACTGATCTTGATAGTTACTCTTGGAATATGACATTTTTGCTCAGGCGACAAAGGCTTTGAGTATCAGCAGCCCCAATGCGGCAGCCTCGGTGTTGCTGCCTCGATGATTATGACATGAAAGCGATAGAACTGTTTGGCCTAGTCCGACGTTCCGCATGAACAAAGAGGCTATTCTCTTGAATTACAGCATGATGTTGTGATCTCAGTATTTGATTACTGGGTACATTGCAGCTTTATGCCAAGCAAGTCCAGCGCTTTTTTCTGAAGTGAAGTTGGACGCGTAATCTTGCAAAAGGGAATTCCTCCTTGCATTTTAGGCTCAATATGATTTTTTACAATGGTAGCAAGATCTTTAAGCAGAGTCTGAAAGCTATGGACGGGCATCCCCTCTGCAGTCTGTTTCGTCCCAGCCTTGGCTAATGCACGGGCAGAGCGTTGCGCCGGAGCAACTATAGACTCCCGTAATGCCTCGCCTGCTTCACTATCATCGTCGTCAAACAGTATCGGCGCAAGCTTGTCCCTCATGTGCCATTCAACATAATATGCAAGCATGCATAAAAACACATGCGCTCTTACCCTGTCTGCTAAATAATGATAGATAGGCCTCACTTTAAGATCCACAGTCTTGTAACTTCTGAAAGCGCGCTCGACCTCAGAAAGCTTCTTATAAGCCCACACCGACGACTCAGCATCCAGCACTTCTTTAGGCACGCTTGTGCGTACTACATAAATCCCATCCAATGCAGCCTCTTCGGCAATCTTCTCCACGTTGAGCCGATAAGTGAAGCTTTGATCTGTTATTTCTATTTCAAAATGCTTACCCATTTTATATTTCCCTATTATCTTTCCAACCCTAATGCCTATTGCGTCTTTGCCCTTCAAGGGGTTCTTGTGCCGGATTGTTGCCTTTACTATTTTTTCAAGTTCACGCTCAGTGGCTTCAAGCAACTCCTGCCTTTTCCGTGACCGTCTGTCCGCCATCAAAGGATTCCGGCATGCAATTAACCGTTCCCCTGGATACTCCGGATGAATTATTTCAGCCATGTCCCGTTCATCAAATAGAGACAGTTGCAAAACCCCATCTAAAACCAGCCTGCGTATTGCAGGATAACGTAAGGCCGTCACCCACTGAAGCCCCTCCACCCCTCGTAACTCTTTGTCTATCCTTGCCTCCGTGAGCATCCCCCTGTCTCCTACCCATATCACCCGTTCAAGGCCAAACTGCTGTCGCACCTTCTGTATCTGCGAGGACAGAGTTTTAGGATCAGCAGTATTGCCCTCAAAAACTTCTACTGCTACCGGACACCCTTCAACATTACAGAGAAGGCCAAACACAATCTGAAGATGTTCGCCCTTGCCATCCTTTGAATGACCGTGATGCGCCAGCGGACAACTCTGCCCCTCAAAATAAGTAGAACTCACATCATAAAGTACCAATGCCCCATTACTAAGATGCCTTTTGGCAAATGCGCTTTGTATAACGTCCTGACGCTCCAAAAGCCAATCCATTGCCCTGTAAAGATCATCCTCATTAACAGAACCGATGCTCAGTTCTTCATTCAAACTGTTGAAGGCCGTCTCCTCCGACAATCCTCTCACAGTAGAAAGCTTTGAGCCGGGCTCTATGATGCGTGCAGCTATCATTGCAAGTACAAGATGTCGTTGTCTGCTGTCCTGCCGATCAATGACTTTATCAAGACCGATTTTTCTTAGCGTCCCCAGCACTGCAGCCACATGTCCGTATGGAAGGCTACGGCGCACATCAAAGGTATTTTCAAGGCTTTCAACGGCAACTGCACCGCGCAAAAGCGCTTGCAGTCCATCCACAATATGAGCGGGCCAATCTGAAAGATTGGCAATCGTGCGTTTAAGGACTTTGCCGCCCTGCCTATAGGATTCTCTGAGCAGGATTGCAGGCGGGGAGTTGCGGTTTGGTACTCGGTCTATGTACATGACTACTACTGTAGCATATTAATTATCTTATTACAAGCTATATATTATTATTACATGGGTACGTATTTTGCAATATAAAAACCCATTGCCTATACTTTTCAATTGCTTATTGTGAATTTACTATCAATGCTATGCGGAACTTCGGCCTAGTCTTGAAACGACCCTCGATGATTACCTCCGATACAAACATTGATTCTGTGCTGCTTTAAGCAGAGCGAGCTGCATGCAACGGTTACGTGCAGTAATCATTCATCCATAAATATAGAGATGTACACTCACCTGCTCACATAAATTATTTCTGAAGGTATCCTAAATATAGTCAAGCTTAGGATCGGTAATCATCGAAGGTTGATCGAAACTGCACGCAAGAAGTCTCCAAAGTAGGCGATCTCTTGCAATCGATGATTTCCTGCGAACCTCGATTTCTGAATTTCTTACTGTATGGTTCTTACCGCCTGCACCCTCAGTTATTGCGGGATATTTAACAATCTCGATGACATGTCGTAATTGGCAGCGAACCTCTTTGATTGCTCGGATAAAGTTTACATAGTACTGTGCCGTCGCACTCGATCGTATCAGTTCATAGTTTGTTCCAAAACAGGCAAGGCTTGTAAGCATATTGCGAAGCACTTCATTGCTGCATTAGTCCCGACAACAACGATGATACGTCTTAGAATTGTGATAGTTCTGTGGCGGCATATGCCACTGTGCACTGGTGTTGAGTATCCAAATAACAGTTTTTAAAACTCTACAGGTATTACTTGTTTTCTGACAGCACGACCATATGTGACATTTCTTCCCGGGTAGTATTCTTACATCAATTTCCATTCTCGCCAATCAAGCTGTGATTTTTCACGAGCATTCCCCAGCTTGAAGGGCTAGTTTTTCACGAGCATTCCCCACCCCTTTTTCAGGGCATTCCCCACCTCTATAAGTGGCAACCAGGTGTAGCAATCTCAAAAATAGGCATACTACTCTCTTGCCAATACAAAGGGGGTAGCATGTCAGACAAGGAGTATACCGTGATTGAGATTGTAGATGTTTTAAGAAGACGAGCTGATGGAGACAACATCAGTGCTATAGCGCGATCTACGAGAATGGATCGCAAGACTGTCCGCAAGTATATCCGGAGCGCCGAAGAGAAGGGATTGGCAACAGAGACTGATGTCGATATCGAAGCTATTGCCTATGACGTATTCAAGGAAGTCAATGCAGGCAACGCTGAGGATTCCAATATCAGAGATGGCATTCTGCTGCCGCACAAAGAAAGCATTGCAGAGTGGATTGAACGTGATCGGCTGACCATTACCAAGGCGCATATCAAACTACTGCGGACCGGCGTCAAGATAAGCTACAGCTCTCTGTATCGGTTCGTACAGGAACATATCGGGGTAGGCAGCCACGGAACTGTCCGCATGGCTGAGACGGAACCCGGTGAAGTGGCTGAAGTCGATTTTGGCAGGCTCGGATATATCTTTGATAAAGCCCTCAACAGGCTGAGACTGCTGTATGCCCTTGTGGTGACGCTGGTGTTCAGCCGGTATCAATATGTCCACGTGACGCACAAACAGGACCTGCCGGCACTCATACTAGGGATCGAAGATGCCTGGGACTTGTTCGGCGGCGTCAGCAGGCGCCTCATAATCGACAACATGAAAGCGGCCGTCGTAAAGTCGGATCGTTACGAGCCCATATTCAACAAGACATTCCTTGAGTATTCCCAATATGCCGGTTTCATAATAGACCCAGCCGTTGCTCACCATCCTCAGGGAAAGGCGACCGTAGAGCGGCAGATACCGTATGTGCGGGAGAACTTCTTCAAGGGCGAGACGTTCATCGACAGGGATCATGTTCAGAGAGAGGCCGTGAAGTGGTGTATGAATACGGCAGGGATGAGAATCCACGGCACCACGAGGAAGCGGCCTCGTATCATCTTTGAAGAACAGGAGCAGGGTTTGCTGTTGCCGGTCAGAGAAGAGCGCTTCGACGTTCCTAAGTGGGGCTGCGGCAAAGCACATCCCGATCATCACATCCGTTTCAACAACGCAATGTATTCAGTACCCCACGATTATATCGGCGCAAACCTGGACTTCCGCGTCGACAGCAAACTAGCACGTATCTACCATGGAGGGGAGGTGATCAAAACGCATCCTGTCGTGGCCGAAGGCAAGCGATCCACCGATTACAGTGATTACCCAAAGCACAAAACAGCTTATGCGATGAGAAACTGTGATTACTACATCGGCAAGGCAAAGGAGGTTGGAACTCATTGCGGCAGCTTTGCGGAGGAACTGCTGTCGGGGGTCTTTCCATGGAGCAAACTAAGGCAGGCACAGAAGCTTATCCGTCTTTCTGAGAAGTACGGGGCGCAGCGGATAGAGCAGGCATGCAGCCGTGCTCTATCATTCAGCCTTATTGATGTCTATCGGCTTGAGAGCATCATCAAACAGGCCCTGGGCCAGGAGGCAACAACAAAGAAAGGAAGTGAGAAAGGAGTTGTAGTGCCGGGCCGGTTCGGTCGTCCGGCGGAGTACTTCAAGCATAAAAAGGAGGATCAAAAAGCACTATGGGAATAACCAACGAACTGAAGCAAACCTTGAAGCGACTGAGGCTTTCAGGAATGCTGGCCACACTGCCTGATAGAGTGGCCTATGCAAAAGGGACAAAACTCGCCTACACGGAGTTCCTGGAGCTCGTCCTCAACGACGAAATCCAAAGAAGAGAGGATGGAAATATAGAAAGAAGACTCAGGAGCGCAACGGTCGATCTCGATCAGACTTTTGAACGATTCGACTGGGATGCCGCTATCACAGTTGATAGGGAAAAGCTCAAAGAACTCTTCAGTCTTGAGTTTGTCGGACGAAAAGAAAACGTGCTTATCTGTGGTCCCGTTGGTGTAGGCAAAACCTTCATCGCTAACGCTCTGGCTCACAGCGCCTGCAGAAGGGGACACAAGGTTGTCATGCTCAGGGCAAGCGCGATGTTCAAAAAGCTATTGCAAAGCAGGGCCGACAACTCATATGGCAAGGAGTTGCTGAAACTCATAAGCCCGGAACTGCTGATCATAGACGACTTCGGACTTCAAAAGCTGACCGAAGAACAGTCCGGCGACTTCTACGAGGTCATCATCGAAAGATACGGTCGGGCTTCAACGGTGATCACCAGCAATCGGGATGTCCACGAATGGATGGCGCTCTTCGACGATCCGATCATGGCAAACTCGGCCTTGGATCGTATCGCCCACAATGCTCATCAACTCGTCATCGAAGGAGAAAGCTACAGGAAAAGAAAACAGCCACAGAGAAGAAAACAGACTGCAGTTTGATTATGTACTATCAGATATGCTAAAAAATCTCAGATAGAGGCTACACCTGAGGAATGACCCTGAAAAATAAACTGGGGAATGCAGCTGAAAAACGACAAAGCGCATCATTATTAAGCATTATTTTAGAGCGTGGATAGATTTTAATGCTTTTTTGCCGGTCACAGAACAAAAGATCTACCTTCGACTCTATTCGTGAAATAATATCAGTTATGCCATCAAATTCGGAGCTGTGCATCGGCAATTGACGTCTAGGGCGCGTCGTATTTCCAGCTTTTACTATTGTATTTTTTTATTTAACGATTAACAACACTCGAATTCAGACAGTGCATCAGAAATGGCTCAAAACGTATCTGAGTATGGTTTTGCTGGGGAGTGCGGAGAGAGTTTAAACTGCTAATTGAAGAAGGCAGGGATTTTATAATGGCTCTTTTGAAGGGTTAATGGCTTGCGGAAGTTGCACCTGATGGATTAACATAGCACAAAATTATCGCGGTTCATCAGCCCTACAATCAAAGGCAGTAGAAAGAAGTCTACCCGAGAACCGGCACCACGCGAAAAGCTGCGTGCAACTATTAACAATAGTACTGGACTGTAAAGTTACAGGGGTGGGGGATGGCCAATGGCCTCCGAGTATCACATTTAGCAACCGTAGTGATTTCATTTCAATACATCCATCTAAATTTGTTGTACCCATCGTTGTCTGACATCAATCACATTATTCAGCCTAATAAAAAAACGCGCGAGGAGATAATTTATGTCATCGCAGACGCTGACTATGGAGGATGAAGCAATCGGATCACTGTCGGTGGAGGTAGCAGCCAGATCGGGCCAGAACCTCAACGCCTGTTACCAATGCCGCAGGTGTGCCGCAGGGTGTCCCGTAGGGGACGACACGGGACTTACACCTGATCAGCTGATACGCATGATAATTTTAGATTTGAAGGAAGAGGCTATGAACAACCCTCTTGTCTGGAGGTGCGTTGCATGTTATACCTGCGGAACGAGGTGTCCGAACAACATCCATACTGCCAAGATAACGGAGGCATTGAAGCATATGATCAAGGAGCAGCACCTGGAGCCGGTGGTGCCAAAGGTGGCGAATTTCCATGGTTCTTTTTTGACGTCGATATCTCACTTCGGCAGGGTAAACGAGATGGAGTTCATGGCAATTTACGAGATGAAAAATGCGAAGAATGACATCGTCAAGGGCGGTGGGGTAAAAGCGATAGTGGATGAGATGAAGGCTCAGATGGGACTTGGCATGGTGATGATGAAGCTGAAGAGGATTCACTTCAGCATTGACTGGATCAAGGGCTTGGGTGAAATAAGAAGATTCTTTGCAAGGGCGAAGCAATAGTAGACAGGCGCGTGTGGTTGCTTGGAAATGAACTGATGCAACACCGCAGACCATGCCCTGAAGTAGCCCTGGACCAGGCACTATTTATGAGCAATCAAACTATCGCGGTGTTGCGAAAGGGCATTAATGTTGCAGTTCAAAGACTTTGAAGGCGGCCATACCCGCCTGAATAACGAGGTAAATTTATGGAAATGGCTTATTATCCTGGATGTTCGCTACACGCTACTTCAGCATTTTATGATGTGCAGTGCAGGGAAGTATTGAGCAGACTTGACGTCGATCTCAAAGAGATCAAGGACTGGAACTGCTGCGGTGCGACGTCGGCGGCAAAGACGAATGAGTTCTTGGCGGTGGCGCTGCCTGCAAGGAACCTTGGGATAGCTGATGCAAGCGGGTATGAGGAGATAATGATCCCATGTGCGCTGTGCTACAGCCGGACGCTGCTAACGCAAAAGGCGCTTGAAGGGGACAAGGACCTGCGGAACAGTATCAATGCGGAGCTTTCGGAGAAAGTACAGGGAAAAATCAAGCTGCGGTCCATCCTTGATGTTCTGGCAGGAAAGGTAACATCGGGGGAGCTTGCAGCGGCAGCTGGAAAAAAGCTGGCCGGGTTGAAGCCTGCTTGTTATTATGGATGTCTTCAAACCCGCTATCCGATGGATATCGACATAGGTGACAGTGTGGAGAACCCGCAGGGGATGGAGATTGTATGCAGGGCTTTGGGAGCCGAGGCGATACAATGGGGATACAAGACGGGCTGTTGCGGTGCATCTGCGTCTCTGAATGACACGGATCTTTCGGTCAGGCTGATGTCCAAAGTAGTCAAGGATGCAGTGGCAAGGGGTGCAAATTGTTTCGTTACAGCCTGCCCGATGTGTCAATTGAATCTCGATGCATACCAGCAGAAAGTCGGCGAGCGATACGGCATCAGTGAAAGACTGCCCGTCTATTTTATTACGGAACTGATCGGCATCTCAATGGAAATTGGGGTTGCCGAGCTGCAGATCGACAAACACGTCATAGAAGCAATAGAACTCTTGAAAGGACTAAATTTGCTATGAGCGACAAGAAAGGTTCGGTTCTGATCGTTGGCGGCGGCATTGCAGGAATGCAGGCTGCCCTGGATGTGGCGAATTCAGGATATTACGTCCACATAGTTGAGAAGTCGCCGTCTATTGGCGGCGTCATGTCGCAGCTGGACAAGACCTTCCCGACCAATGACTGCGCGATGTGAATAATCTCGCCCAAACTGGTCGAGGTCGGCCGGCATCCAAACATAAAGCTCCATACGCTTTCAAACATCAAGTCGGTATCGGGCAGTGAAGGAAACTTCATTGTAAAGATAATCGAAAATCCACGCTATGTCGATATGGATAAATGTATTGCATGCGGAGATTGTGCTGCCAAGTGCCCCACCAAGGTGCCTGATGAGCACAACGAAGGGCTTGGCCCGAGAAAGGCCATTTACGTGAAATACTCACAGGCAGTACCACTTAAATATGCAATAGACAAGGATCATTGCCGCATCCTGGGCCTTGGCAAGAAATGCGGCATCTGCCAGAAGAAATGCCCGACGGGAGCAATCAACTTTGAGGACAAGGAAAAAGAGGTTGAGGTAAACGTCGGATCGATCATCCTCGCCCCCGGCTTCAAACCCTATGACGCCAGGGTCCGCGAAGAACTCGGACTCGGGCGCTGGAAGAATGTGGTGTCGGGCCTCCAGTTTGAAAGGGTCCTGTCGCCGTCCGGCCCATATCAGGGACACGTTACACGGCCATCAGACGGCGGCCATCCAAAGAAGGTTGCCTGGGTGCAGTGTGTAGGCTCAAGAGATTCGCACAATGCAAATCCCTGGTGCTCCTCGGTATGCTGCATGTATGCTACCAAGCAGGCGGTCATCGCAAAAGAGCACGATGCGCATATAGAACCCACAATCTTTTATATGGAAATGCGTGCTTACGGCAAGGATTTCGATAAATATGTTGAGCGCGCTAAAAAACAGTTCGGCGTGCGATACCAGCGGGCAATGATCTCTGCCATACAAGAAGATCCCGGCACCGGAAATCTCATTATCAGGTATGCCGCCGAGGACGGAAAGCTCATAGACGAGACTTTTGACATGGCCGTGCTTTCGGTCGGTCTTGACGTTCCGCCTGAGACCGTAGTGCTTGCGGAGCAGATGGGCATCGGGCTTAATCTAAACAACTTTAACAAGGCGTCATCTTTCAAGCCTGTTGCCACTTCAAAACCGGGAATATATGCATGCGGCGCTTTCAGCGGCCCAAAGGATATTCCTGTGTCTGTCATGGAGGCAAGCGCAGCGGCGTGCGCCGCCACGGCCAATCTTTCTGAAGTGCGCAATACGCTGACATTAAAGCCGGCTGCCCCGGAGTTGAAGAATGTTGCAGGGGAGCCGCCAAGGGTTGGCGTTTATGTATGCAATTGCGGCATAAACATTAGCAGTGTAGTGAAGGTGCCAGAATTGGTGGAGTATGCAAAGGGGCTTCCGTTTGTAGTGTATGCCGAGGAGAGCATGTTTACCTGTTCGCAGGACACACAGGACAGGATAAAGGAATCGATCAGTGCGAACGGCATCAATCGCGTCGTGGTTGCAGCATGCACGCCGCGCACGCACGAGCCGCTGTTTCAAGATACGATGCAGAGTGCGGGACTTAATAAATATCTTTTTGAGATGGCTAATATCAGAAACCAGGACTCCTGGGTGCATCCAGACACGCCCAGACGCGCCTCAACAAAAGCTCAAGACCTCGTCCGCATGGCGGTAGCTAAGGCCGTCCTGCTTGAGCCTTTGAGTCAAACCGTGCTCGGAAACACCAAACGGGCTCTGGTGGTAGGCGGAGGCGTTGCCGGCATGAACGCCGCCAAGGAGCTGGCGAGACAGGGTTATGAAACCGAGCTTGTAGAGCGATCAGAGCGTCTTGGCGGGCACGCCTTACAGTTGTACAAGACGACCAGGGGAGAGGAGGTGGCGCCTTACGTCGATGAACTTGCAAAGAGCGTATCCTCTGACTCGCGCATCAATGTGCATCTGGGCTCCGTAATATCAAAGGTCGACGGATTTGTCGGCAATTTCAAGACTACATTGAGCAAAGCCGGAAACGGCGAACAATCGGTTGTAGTCGAGCACGGGGTTGCAATTATTGCAACCGGTGCTTCGGAGCTCAAACCTTCCGAATACCTTTATGGGCAGAATCCTAAAGTGATGACTCAGACGGAGTTCGATAGGCTGTTTAAAGATAATTCCAAGGCATTCAAAGATATGAAAAAGGTTGTATTCATCCAGTGCGTAGGGTCCAGGGATAAGGACAGGCCCTATTGCAGCAAGGTCTGCTGCGCACACTCTGTGCAAAGCGCAATCGAGATCAAGAAAAGAAACCCCGCGGCCGGCGTCTGCATCCTGAACAGGGACATCAGGACCTATGGCGAGCTCGAAGACCTTTACCAGGAAGCAAGGGATGTGGGTGTGTTCTTTGCCAAATATGATGAAAACAGGAAACCTCGGGTCGAGGACAACGGCAGCACGATCGGCGTCACCTTCACTGATCACATACTGCAAAGGGACATCAAGGTTAATGCTGATTATCTGGTCCTGGCATCAGCGATAGTTTCCAACCGTGAAGAGGAACTTGCACAACAGTTCAAGGTACCGATGGATGCCGATGGCTGGTTCGTGGAAGCACACCAGAAGTTGAGGCCCGTAGACTTTGCAACTGACGGTGTCTTCTTGTGCGGGCTGGCCCACTATCCAAAGGCTATGGATGAGGCCGTTGCTCAGGCCCAGGCGGCTGTAGCTAGGGCTGTTACAGTTCTTTCGATGGACAGCATCGTGGTCGGAGGGAGCACCTCTAATATAGAAAAGAGGCGTTGCGCAGGTTGCGGCGTATGCATTAACCTCTGCCCGTTCCAGGCGATAAAATTCGATGATAAAGGGAAGGCTGAGGTAAATGTCGCGCTGTGCAAGGGATGCGGAGTTTGTGTCACCTCATGCAGGTCGGGAGCCCCTGATCTGAAAGGATTTACAACTGTAGGTGTCATAGCTCAGCTCGACGCTCTGGAAGGAGTGGTGTAACAACCGTAACACAACAGGGCCCTTATGATGCCCGTTGCATTAACTAAATGGAAGGGTATTTCATGTCAAAGTTCGAACCAACTATCGTGGCTTTTCTGTGCAATTGGTGCAGTTACGGAGCGGCTGACTTAGCAGGGGTAAGCAGGATGAAATATCCTGTAAACATAAGGGTCGTAAGAATTCCCTGCACAGGACGTATGAGCCTTGAATTTATCATGGACGCATTCCGCAGAGGAGTTGACGGCGTCTGGGTATCTGGCTGACATCCGGGCGACTGCCACTATATCAGTGGCAACCTGATCGCCCGTCGCAAGTTTGCGATTATGAAGAACCTTCTTGAATATGTTGGTCTGGAGCCAGGCAGGCTTCATTTCTCCTGGATTTCCTCCGCTGAAGGCGAGAAATTCGCTAATTTTGCAACATCGGTCGTAGAGAGTGTAACTGCATTAGGGCCGATAAAAAGGTTTGTAAAAGATACAGTTGAGGTCGGCGGCAGAGGTGCAGAATTATGAATACCAGAACAAATAAGATCAGGGAAATAGCCAAGAAGCTTCTGGACAAGAACAAAGTCGATGTTGTGATAGGCTTCAAAAAGGGGACTATTCCGCTGCGAAACATTCCATATTTTGCGACCAATTCGAAAGAGGCAGACCAGCTTGTTTGGGATGGCAATTGCGTTGGCAACCTGGCGATCTATCTGCCCAGAACGGCAGCTAAACGCACTGCCATCATTGCACAAGGATGTGTAAGCAGAAACGTAGTAGGCCTAATTCAAGAGAAACAGGTAAACGGCGAAAATATTTATATCATCGGGATGCCATGCTCAGGGATGCTTGACGCTCGAAAGATCATGGCAGCCGTCCCCGGAGAGATTACAGAAGCGATAGAAGATGACTTGTATGTTACTGCTAGAGGAAAGGGATTCGAGCTTACAATGAATCGCAGTGACGTGCTGAACCGGAATTGCGACCGATGCAGTGTCAGAAACCCGGTGCTTTTTGATGAACTCGCCGTAGAAAAGGTTAACGAACTAAAAGATCCTGTTCGATATGAGAAAATAAGGGCGGTAGAGGCGATGTCAACTGAAGAAAGGGCGAAGTTTATTGATGAACTCCTAAGCCCGTGCATACGCTGTTACGCCTGTCGCGATGCCTGTCCGTTGTGCTACTGTCCGGAGTGTTTTGTTGACAAGGCGAACCCCCAGTGGTGCGGAAAATCTCAAGACAGCATGGACGTTTTGTCATATCACCTGATCAGGGCGTTTCATACTGCGGGGCGATGCACTGAATGCGGGGCATGCGAGGAAGTTTGCCCCATGGGTATTAAGGTTAGGCTGATCTCAGGCAAGGTGGAAAAAGATGTCAGGGAAACCTTTGACGATTATGCGGCATGGAAGGATCTGAAAGCTCTGCCGCCGCTGACAGTCTTTCAGCGCGACGACCCTCAACCGTTCGTGAAGGAGTAGGTGACTGACCATGGAATACATGAGACTGAATAAGAATAGAATGGCACTTTTTATTGAGGAGTTAAAAAAGAAATGCGAGGTCTGGGCGCCAGTTAAAGCGGGCGAGCAGGTAAAGTTCGCGCCTATTTCGAATGCATCGGATATAAACCTGGAAGGTTTTAGGAACACGACCATGTCGCCAAAGGATATCTTCTTTCCGCAATCGGAGATAATGCTTTCATTTAAGCGGGAGGGAGAGGAGGCAAATATTTACAGGGACGAACAATCCGTTCCCTCAAAGAAGGTCATATTCGGCATAAGGCCCTGTGATGCAAGAGCTTTCAGCCTCCTGGATATGATATTCAAGAACGATCAGTTTACCGACAACTACTGGTCGTCAAAGAGGGATGCGGCTACTATCGTAGGGCTTGGCTGCAAAGAACCGTGCAGCACCTGTTTTTGCACATCGGTCAATTCGCATCCATTTGACGAGACTGGGCTGGACGTCATGGTTTCCGATCTCGGCGAACACTACCTCTTTAAGTCCCTGACCAAGAAAGGCAGGGAACTGCTTGCAGGCAGCCATGCCTTGAGAGAACCCAGTGAAGCCAACATGGAGGCCTATAACACCATCAGAAAGAATGCTGAAAACGCCATGACTGTACAGTTCGGCACTGATAAGGTGAATGGCAAGACCGTGCTTGCACTCTTTAATGAAGAGTACTGGCAAAAAATATCCGAACCTTGCCTTAACTGCTCAACCTGTTCCTATGTCTGTCCAACCTGCCATTGTTTCGATATACAGGACGAGGTGTTCAGGGGAGGAGGGCAGAGGATGCGCAACTGGGAGTCGTGCATGACGTGGATATTCACCGTTCATGCAACAGGGCATAATCCACGGCCGACCAAGAAGGAGCGTGTGAGACAGCGGTTTATGCACAAGTTCAAGTACATACCGATGAAGAGGAACGGGGAGATTGGATGTGTAGGTTGCGGCCGCTGTGTAACAATGTGCCCTGTGAATATAGACATACGTGAAGTAGTAAAACAGATTAATTCGTGAGACTAAATACGACAAGAGAGAGCGATATATGAAAAACCCATATTTGCCTTATCCGGTAAGAATAGAAAAAACGGTAATCGAAACTGAAGATAGGAATATCAAGTCGTTCAAGCTTGTATTTCTCAAAGAAGAGGACCGCAATGCTTTTGTTTATACTCCTGGCCAGTTTGCGCAGCTATCGGTTACTGGCAAGGGTGAGATCCCCATCGGGATAGCTTCGTCTCCAACCGAAGGTGACCACCTGCTTTTTACCGTAAATAAGATGGGAGTGGTTACGACCGCCCTCCACAATCTTTCCGAAGGATCAATAATGGGTGTGAGAGGTCCGCTTGGAAACTCCTATCCTTTCGAAAAGATGAAGGGAAAGGATGTTACCATTATAGGTGGTGGTTATGCCTTTACAACGCTACGCGCTACAATTGTGTACATGCTTGATGAGAAAAACAGAGCTGATTTCGGTAAGATCACTCTTATTTATGGGGCAAGGACACCGGGGATGTTGCTTTACAAAGACACTTTGGAGGAATGGTCCAAGCGAGACGATATAAATTATAACGTAACCGTAGACAGGGACGCGCCAGGCTGGAGCGGAAGGGTCGGCTTTGTACCTGCAGTAACCGAGCAGGTTGCACCCTCCTCAAACAATGCAATCGCTGTGATCTGCGGGCCGCCAATTATGATTAAATTTACGCTGCCTGTTATGGAAAAACTCGGCTTTACGCCGGAGCAGACTATCACCTCCCTTGAAAATAGGATGAAATGCGGCATAGGCATATGCGGCCGGTGCAACGTAGGTCCGGAGTATGTTTGCAAAGACGGCCCAGTATTCTCGATGGCCCAGTTGCGGGAGATGCCTCAAGAATACTGATCTGTGTAAGCAAGGCGCTCTGCAAGGATTGAATATAAATGTCCAGTATATCGATCCTGAAAAATATTTAATATGTGTAGTGTGTTGTAAGTGTGGAGCCGGAAATATGCGCAATCACAATGGATTTAGGAAACAATGGGTCAATGAATAATCATACTCTATTATAATTTTGTTTTTTTTCGCAATCTGTCTGCAGGTACTGGCGCTTGCATAGGGTAAATGGGGTTAGCTAGTGTCCACCATCCAGGACGAGGTTGCCGTGCGAATTCGATACGGTAGATATATTTGATGTTCTTGTATCCAAGACTGTAAGGCGCTATTAGACGTAGTGGCGCGCCATGATCGTGTGGAAGAGGATCGTTGCCCATCCACAAGGTCATGAGGCATTCTTTCTTCGGATCGAGTAGATCTTTAACGAGATGCGATTCCAAGTAGCAGCTCTGTCCATGAGGCTTGTCTGTTGTTTCGCCGAGAGAGTAGAACACCGCGTAATCCGCTCCAATTCTGGGTCGTGCCCTTCTTACAATCTCCTGAAAACGGAAACCACCCCAATGGTTATCAGCCACAGACCATCCTTCCACGCAATGAAAATCCGATATCTGACGTGATTTTGGAAGGGCAAGAAGGTCATCATAGGATAGCTTTAATGTCTGGTCCACCAAACCCTCAATGGAGAGGTTGTAGGGCTCATCCTTCTTTCCCTCCCATCTCACCATGCCCGTTTTAGGATCAAAGTGGAAGGCATCCCGCTCGACCGTCCTTATGTAAAACTCCTCTACGAAAAAGGCCTTGAGGGTCGAAGGAATGCCAAGCAGAATGGTAAAGAGTCCCAATGCTTTGAGAAATAACCTTCTCCCGAAACTGCTATCTTTTCCCATGAGTGTAGTCCTTTTAATGATCCGCAAAAAAAGATCCGTTTCCAGTCTATGCTAATAGTATTTCTGATACTCCAACAATTATAGCAGTTTGTAGTTAGCAATTCTGAGTTGATTTAGAAGTAATCGAAAACCTGTGCACAAACGATCCTGTCAATATTCTGCCGTGAGTGGAATATTATTTTGGAAATTATTAATTCTTGCTCAAATAGTCGAAGTTATACTGCTTATTTGCCCAGTCTCAAGCTGATCCGTCCAACCAATGCATCCTTCGATAAGCTACCAACTATGCGGTCCACCTCTTTGCCGTCGACATAAACAACAACCGTCGGTGTGCCAGTCACATTACATTGAACAGCCATAGAACTGTTTTCATCGCAGTTCAACTTCGCAAAACGCACTTTGCCGGCCATCTCCGCAGCAGCCTCTGCGTATACAGGAGTAAACATCTTGCAGTGTCCACACCAGGGGGCCCAGAAATAAATGACCATGATTCCAACAGATTGCTCTACATTGGACATCCACGTTTCCGCCTTTAGCTCAATTACACTATAATCCATGGAATATATCCTCCAATATATTGCTCACAAACCTTTTTACTTCCGATTCTTTAATTTATCTCAAGAGTCGGCTTGCTAAAAGCAAGCTTGCTATTTGAGTACCGCCATATAACTATCGTACACTTGTTTGCTACGAAGATACGAAAGCTAATTTATCCTTTCACCAAGAAGCTTGCCTAATTTAGACAAGTGGTTCTTTTCTTCTTCAATAAGTATGTCGAAGACTTTTTTTGCCCTCACGTCCTCTATCTTTCTTAATATTTTGATATATAGGTCAAGAGCGTTAATTCCCAATTGCATTGAGACTTCAAGGATATCAAGCAGGGTCTTGTCCCGTCCCTGCAAGAAGCTAACAACATCCTCAATCCTGACGCCACCCTCCATGACTCCTTTTAATGGCTCTCTATTCAAAATATCGTCGTTAAGTTTTTCATGAGAACTCCTTAGGCGCGGATACTCGGTAATGCATTGCCGAGAGGAGCGCCTGTCTTTGATTGATAGGAATAGCCGTCAGCCCTGTGAATCACAGAGCAGTGTTTATAGCTGATACCCTGAACAACACCAGCAGTACTCGACACATTGAAATAACCAGACGTTCTCACTGCTACCTTGCCGACATGTATGCCTGTCTTTTTGCCGGTCGGGACACTAGCCTTAACTAAATCCCCCGTTCTAAACCCCTCGACCACACGAGTCGACTTGGCTGAAGTCCGTGAGAACCCAAACTTGTCCATACGGCACATTTGCCGACAGCCATGACCACAAGCCTTCACCTGCAGCACAGCCATATTCGAATCGAGCTTTACATGCGCCCCGGACTCGCCAACGCAGGCCGCATCTATCCAGTGAGCCTTCGGATAACCCTGTTGATTACGGTTGAACTTAGTGCGCCCACCGGACCAGAATGTCACCGGCAATCCAAGAGACTTCAGAGTATTGCCAATCGCATATCGGGTAGCGTTAACCGCTGCCGCGTCTTTGAGCGGCATAAGAGCTTGTTTCTGCACCTCCGGATGCCCAAACTCCACAGCAGTAAGATTGTTCTTTCTCTGATTGCAATCCTCACAGGACAGAGTGAGGTTTGAAACACGATCAGTACCTCCTCTGGACTTGGGAATTATGTGCTCGATTTGCAATGGAATATTGCCTGTACCGCAATACGCACACCTATGGCCCCATTTTTGGAGCAGGTACTGCTTGACCTCAAATCCAGCAAGTGTCCCCTGCTGGTATTCGACACCGGATATTTCAGGGTTGACCATCTTCTGCATATCGAACCTGACAGTCTCCACCGCAACAGACGTTAGCGGGGCAAGCCGTTGCAACCTCTGCGCCCAAGTCATCGTGTTGTAAACGCGAGACATGAGAGAGGGCGGCAACCATCCCTCTGGCCTGGTCCGATTGTCAAAACGTGGAGCACGATATCTGGTCTTGCGGTTGCGCCTGCTTCTGCGAATAGAGCGCCTTGAATCAAGAGCTTTTTTGATAGCCTGCCCTCTGTGGTGAATCTCTGCGGCAAAGACTACCGTCTTCCCTCGCTTGGCGTACTCGGCAATAAGTGCTACTCCGGTCAACTTGCTGCCTGGATCCGTTTTGAATTCAATCGGCTGAGTGTCTCCGTCTGCTCGATCTTTAAGAATGATCGTAAACGGATACCGGTTCAGCACCGCAGCTTTCTTCTCCGTTAATAACATCCTGGCCCTTGCCGGAGTGCAGGGCATGAGATGCTGTCTGGTACTGCTTACTACGAAAACACGTTGCATCGAATTACTCCTTCAATCTCCACTTTCGTGGGTAATGTGTGCCTCGGCAATGTTATCCGGCGGTTTCGCTTAAAGCGCCTGCTGTTGGGTGTGCAGACAGCACTGGCTTAACCCTTACACCTGTTTAACTGTCTGCCGCAGAGCTTGGGACTGGCAAGCATCCCGAGGTGCCTATGTATTCGCCGGTAACGTAGTTAATACAACACTGAGCCTGGTCAACTAGAGCATGCTTGAATTAACACATGCTCTCGGTTTTAACCCCGAGTGGTTGACTGTAGCTTCCCGTGGCTACATGACCGTTCCATGCTGTGATGCCTCCGTCCATACTGTAAATTTTAGAGAACCCCTGAGCTAATAAGAAAGCTGCTGCAGCCCGACTCCGGTTGCCACTCCTGCAGTATGTGAGAATTGGCCTAGTACGATCTAGCTCGCCCACTTTGTTTATGAGGTCTGGTAGCGGAATAAAAACAGCTCCTGGAAGATGGCCAGATTTATACTCTTCAGGTTGTCGAACATCGAGAATAATAAATTCTGATCCCTTGTTGCCAAGCAATTCTTTTGCCTGGTCGACGTCCAGAGTTTCAATTTTATTGCCTGCATTTATATCTTCCATGATTATCCTCTTTTCTTATAGTAGCATGACTTTTGATTCAATTATAGATCATAGTACATATATGACACATAGGCATGGCCAGTTTTTTCTGAATACAATGCAATAGAGCCCAAAAAACTCTTTTGCAAATAAAGAGGTGCAGCATGAACTTACTGAAGGGAACAAAGACAGCCGAAAACGTATTAAAAGCCTTCGCAGGGGAATCCCAGGCGCGCAACCGGTACACATTTTATGCTTCTGTGGCCGACAAACAGGGATACAAGCAGATCAAGAATATCTTTCTGGAGACAGCTGATAATGAAAAGGAGCATGCAAAGAGATTTTATAAGCTTCTGCTGGAGGGTTTCAAGGACGAACTGCCGGCGATGATCGAGATCAATGCCGCCTATCCTGTGGCACAGGGAAACACGCATGATAACCTCATGGCAGCCGCAAACGGCGAGAATGAGGAATGGCAGACGCTATACCCTTCTTTTGCCATGGTTGCCGAAGAAGAAGGATTCCACCATATTGCTATCGTATTTCGTAAAATTGCTGAAGTCGAAGCTCGTCACGAGGCACGTTACCGTAAGCTCGCAGCCAACATAGAAACTGACCGTGTCTTCACAAGAGATTCTAAGAGTTCATGGAAGTGTGCCAACTGCGGGTATGTTCATGAAGGAGCCAGCGCACCTGAGAAATGCCCTGCATGCGATCATCCGCAGGCATATTTTGAATTGTTCGCCGAGGCATACTGAAAGCGGACGTTAGTTCGAGAACAAGGCAGGGACACTACTATGGAGTTCAAGCTGCTAAGAATCCGACATGATCAAGGTCGGACCGGAGTTACTTAGTCGATCATGGATTCAGATAGGGAGGAGCAGATATGACAAGCAATGTCGGATCCATTAAGCAAACCTCGCAAAGTTATGGCTCCTTCCGTCAATTGTTATTCTTGATCTTTATCTGTGTGATTGCCGACATGTGGGGCTGTTCTGTTGCACCATCTGAAAGCACAGTGGCGAAAACGATCACTGATTATTTTGAAAGTGGACAATATAAAGTTGTCGATCTCAAGATTGGAAAGATACAGGGTATGCCTTTGTCTGAAAAGACATATATGGGGACTCCGGGTTATGTCGTTGATATTGTTTCCATTACCCTTGAACCAAACGTGGATAAAGGCATTGATATCAAGAAGGGCAAGCAAATTACTTTTTCAAATGCAAGGGTCAGGGTAAGGCAGGATACGGGAGATAAGAATGTGTGGCGTGTTTCCATTATTTCTGGAATCACTGTGCCATAATCAGCAGAATGATAACCTTCTGGAACAGCTGAAAGAGAAAAACCATAAAAAAATGCTGATGTTGTTTCTATGGTATTGCAGAGTATTCATCAATGAAGTTAGTTATTCGGTGGTTTCTGAAATCAAAACCAGGAGGATCACTGATTTATGGACAAATGGGATGCACTATCTGTGGATATATCTACGACCATGAAATGGGCGATCCAGATGGAGGTATCGCTCCCGGTACCCCTTTTGATCAAATTCCGGAAGGTTGGGTATGCCCTGTCTGCGGTGCTGCCAAAGATTTGTTTGAGAAAGTATAGTCTATAACTGACAGGAGTGCATCCTCGCTAATTGCTTTGTGCGGTTATCTCCATCCAGCCAGAATGTAAACGTGGGCTGCGACATAAAGAAGCTTGCACCTCATCTGGAATCTAAATTGCAATAATTCCTCGACGCGCACGATACAGTCAGGATAGAGAATTTGAAAGTCTTGGCCAAAGTCTCGTGTCTTCTATTAGACAATGACTATTGGCAGCAGACCGTAATCGAATGGTTTGCGCCGGTTGGAAAGGATGCACTATATAAATGACACTCAGCATGCGAAGCTTCTTGTACTAATGATGGGTCCCGATAAACTTTGCTGTGATTTTTACTGAAATTCCTGAGCAGTACTTTATTAGTATACTAGAATTGACTCGATTAAAGGCTTTAAGAGGAGTGGTACTTTCTTTATCAAAACAGTGCATGACTAACAGCTATTTCATCTGCTAATGTATGTTATCTATCTGAAACATATTTCTATTTATGATGAGAAAACTTACCATAAGCGCAGTCCTCGTCATTTTTCTCTTTAATAATATTGTCCTTGCCTCTGATTTTAGGTTCTCGCCGCATCCCAACACGGCTAATCTCATAAAATGGAGGCACTGGGAGAAGCCGACCTTTGACGAAGCGGAGAAAGAAGGTAAACCCATACTGCTCTCCATAAGTGCAGTATGGTGTTACTGGTGCCACGTAATGGATGAAACAACTTATTCTGCTATTGATGTAATCGATTACATTAATAGTAATTTTATTCCGGTTAGGGTGGATGCAAACATGAGACCCGATATAGACAATCTGTACAACCAGGGAGGCTGGCCCAGCACAGTTGTCCTTACGCCTAAGGGAGAAATAGTGCAGGGAGGAAACTACATTTCACAGGAGTCTATGATTGTTTGGCTTTCAGATGCACTAGAGATGCTCAAGGATGATAAAAATGGATTCAAAGAAAGAAGCAAAACAATAAATAAGAAGAGAAAAGAGACGGTTCGACAACAGGAAGGCACTACTCCAGATGTTTTTCAGATTACCAAGATAACCAATTTGCTTGAATCATCATACGACAAGAGGTATGGTGGCTTCGGGTTCTCGCAAAAGTTTCCTAATCCAGACGCAATAGATTTTCTACTCTCAGGGTATCTGAAAACAAGAACTTCCGAGCTGGCTACAATGATTTCCACGACTCTTGAGAAAATGTCTAGGGGGGAAATTTATGACCGTGTCGAAGGAGGCTTCTTCAGATATTCCACCGGGCGTGACTGGTCGGCCCCGCATTATGAGAAAATGCTGGATTTGAATGCGGCTCTCATCGGGAGTTATGCATCCGCCTATATGGTATATGCTAAGAGTGACGATAAGAAGGTCTTGAATAAAACGATCGCTTATATAGAGAAGTATCTCTATGACAAAAGAACTGGAGCTTTTTACGGCAGTCAGGATGCTGAGGAGAAGTACTACGGGACAACTGAGAGATCCGGGCTTAAGCCACCACACGTTGATAGCACTATTTACGCTGACTCAAATGCCCAGATGATAACGGGCCTTATTGACGCGTATGGAGCAACCGGTGAGAAAAGGTTTCTTAGAATGGCGAAGCGGGCTGCTGAATTTATCATTATACATCTCTATACAGATAATGACGGTACGTATCATTATTACTCTGGGCAGAAGCATGTGAGTGGTCTGCTCTCAGATAACGTGCTCTTTGGGTTGGCACTTATTGATTTATACAATTCGACAGGTGAAAAAAGATACATAAGCATAGCTGAAGATATTTCTCGCCTTATCATAGATAAATTTTATGATAAGACAAACGGCCATTTCATTCCGTTTCTTGAAACGACCATAGTCAACCCTGAGAAAGCAAGTGCGCTTGCAGACTACAACACCTACCTGGCAAATTACAGGGCAGTAATATTATTAAACAGACTTTATTATTTTAATGGGAAGGAAGGACTGAAAAACATCATTGAGAGTGCAATTGCCAAGCTGAGCACTGGCTATGTGTGGGCGGCGGGGAAAAAAAACCGATTCCGGTGGAACCGAAAGCGTCGCCTTGGGAGCCGGTCTTTAGCTGTTAGCTTGTAAGTGCTGCAACAAAGATAAGACCTACCTTTTTATTCCTTCCTAATGCAATGATTACCTCTGACGTAAGAGCGGAGGTGGGTCATTGGCGAAGCGATGTATCTATTGCGGGCGACATTTTACTCCTGATCGACGGCTGGGCGATCGGCAAAAAGCATGTAGCCGGGATCAGTGCAAGAAGAAACGCAAGCAAAGTGCCCAGCAGGCTTGGAACGTAAAGAATCCTGGATATTATAAAGGCCGCTACTGGTATGTGAAGGAATGGCGACAGCAGAAGCGCCAACAGAGTGCTGCCCTCCGGTCTCAGTCCATGATACAAGACGCGATACCCCCTTCAAAGTCATACCAGCAACTGGTTCTGCTGATACCGGACACGATAACAGGTGTGATACAAGACGAGATACGGCTGCGAAGGGTTGATAGTACTACGTTTACCGCCTATGGACCGTGATACAAGACACGATGGACTACGGCAAAGTGCCGATGTAAACTTGGGAATCACGACAAGCAAGGAGACAGCGGCCGAAATGGAAGAATCACTTCAGAGCCGGGTACGGCATCTCTACCAAATTGAAGGATTGAGTCTGACCCAGGTAGGCAGGCAACTTGGCATATCCAGGAAGAAGGTTACCCGTCTCGTCCGACAGGATGATCTGCAAAGAAAGTCTTCAGAGACCGTAACTACTCCTTATGAACGACTGATAGAGCAGTGGTACAAGGAATATCCGCTCCTCAAAGCCGTTCAGGTATTGGAACGACTGAAGAGCTATGGCTATGAGGGAGGGTATACAGCGGTAAAGGAATGTACTCTTCAGTTCAGGAATAAGCGAAAGAACACCTCCTATCATGCTCTGGAGTTCCTTCCTGGAGAAGAAGCTCAGGTTGATTGGATGCAGCGGACCATGCCTTTCGGCGTTGTTTACGGGTTTGTCTATATCCTGTCCTATTCGCGGTACCTCTACGCCCACTTCTATCTGAGGAGTTCCATGGAGTTCTTTCTGGACGGCCACATAGAGGCTCTAAAGGAGATCGGAGGAATCGTCAGCAGACACACTTACGACAATCTCAAATCCGTAGTCATAAATAGAAAGCCCGTGATCACATACAATGCAAGGTTTGTGGACTTCGCCAGACATTATGGCTTTTCGATTCGTGCCTGCAATCCCGGCAAGCCCAATGAAAAAGGCAGAGTTGAGAGGGTTATCAGGGACATCGAAAGCTTCCTCGTTGCCAACACCTTCAGTGATATCGGCGACCTCAACAGAAGACTCGGGCAGTGGCGGATACAGAGAAACAACAAGATTCACCGGTCCCTGGGGATAACGCCCGCGGAGGCATTGAAACAGGAACGTCTCAGGAATCTTCCTCAGATCCATTACCTACCTTACCGGCAAGAGCCGGCGGCTATCAATAAGACATGCTTTGTGGAGTTCGACACCAACCGCTACTCGGTGCCGTCGCAGTACAGCAACAGGCCCTGTGACATCTTTGCTTATCCTCATCAGATAGAAATCCTGGTTCAGGGCAAAAAGATAGCGACACACAACAGAGTATTCGACAGGAAACAAAAGATAGAACATCCTTCTCACCGCGAAAGGCTTCTCAATATCACTCCCCACTTCAAATACCAAAGGATGTACCAGCTCCTGAAGTCCATGGACAAAAACATCGAACACTTCCTCAGGCGGGCCGAACAGGAAGGACAGGATCCTCTTGAGATCTCTTACGACCTGTTCAAACTGCTCAAAGGCATAGCCAGAGAGACGCTTATATCGGCGGTAAAGACCGCGATCAGCATCGATACATACAGAGTGACATATATCCAGGGGCTTCTAGGGCCTGCCGGTAATCATGACAATCCCGTGCATCCTCAGAACCATGGGCTGTTACACATCTCATATGAAGGGAGGCAGCTGAGCGACTATGATGAACTTATCTGAACTGTGGAGACACTTCAGACTCCTTGCGGACCAGGAATCTCTGTCAAAAGAACAAAAGGAGTTCATGCTGAAGTTCCTCACCGAGGAGTATCAGCGCAAGGAACAAAAAAGAATCCAATATCTCATGAACATGTCCGGTATAAAAAGGACAAAGGTCCTCGATGACTTCGACTGGAAATATAATCCTAAGATACCGAGGGACAAGATCCTGGAATACATGAACACGCAGTGGCTTAAGAAACCAAGCAACCTCATTCTCATAGGTCCTGCCGGCGTCGGCAAAACCCATGTTGCGACAGCACTATGTCACGATGCCCTGAGCAAAGGCCAGCAGACGGTCTTCCTGACACTCTTCGATCTCACCGCCAAAATGGCGAAAGCCAAGAGCATATACAGCTTCATCGAATACCATTCAAGGGCAGCCGTTTGGTGTCTGGATGAGATTGGCTATGTGATCCCGAGCAAAGAACAGGCGGACTGCATCTTCCAGATAATCTCGAAAAGGGCAGAAGTGGGGACGACCATCGTCACCACTAATCTTGTGCCATCAAACTGGGGTAAGGTGTTCGACACCGTGACTGCGTCGGCGATTCTGGATCGGCTCAGCATGAGCGGAAGGTTCATCACCTTCGAAGGGAGGTCTTATAGGAGTAGACAATAGGCAGTCCTAACTGATGAGACACGGCCTCGCGATAATCTTCATCCTATTGGGACAACTCGCCCCGGCGCCAGGTGTTCGACGGGGTCTTGCGTCTTCATCAACTCCAAAAAAGAACCGGCGCCGCCGGAATCGGTTCCTTTCGAGCGCCGCCCACACTATGAAGATTACGGACCTTCTGCGGCCCTCTATGGAACGGCATTGCGATGGAGCGTGGAAGCACCTATTGTCATCACGATAGTTGCGCGTGAGAAGAACGTAGTCAGGTTTCTAATGCCAATCAATAGGAATTACATTCCTCAAAAGGCAGTTAAAATTTTATCTTTAAAACTTGAAAAAGACCGAATCAGGTCACTCGGCTATCCAAAGGGGGAAGCTGCTTACATTTGTTCGGGAAAGTTATGCTCACCAGCTCTTACTGAGCCAGATAGGCTGACTGCAGAAATAAAGAGGTTTATGGAAGGTCTTCATGGAAAAGATATGTATTGAGAACACTTCTCCAGATTTCATCTTCCGTCTTGTTAAGTTCATACAATTCAATTCTTATAGTTGCTTCAGACCCACTGTTCTTTCGTATCCACGCCCCTTTCTGAATTAACTTGTTTGGCACATGACCTGACATTTTCATTGTCTTAATAATACCGTCAACGCCATTTTCACAGCAGGGATCAAATCTTATCTTTCTGGCAAAAATTATTCGCCCATGTATGCACATATGTGGCTTGATAATCTCAACAGCATCGGGGAACTGTTTCTTTGCGTACGCCATCAACTTGTCTGCCTCACCGTTATCCTTGACGAGATCGTTATAATCAATTATCAGCCCAAAGCTTTGAGATGGTAAAATGTATCTCTCGATGATTCTAAGAGCAACTGACATTCTATTCCGTGAAAAGGGATCGCTGTTTTCAGGGTAAAACCTGCCGGGCGCAAGACCATCTGACAGACATCTGCCAATATATAGCACAAGTTCGCAATAGCTTCTCATAAGTGGCACCGAAACTAAAGTCCACGCAGTTAAGGCTTTGGCAATACGCTATGCAAAAAAGCGCTAAGCCCCTTATCCACGCGCTTTATGTGCATTATCCACCTGGAAAAGTCTGCCATAAACCGCTGGGTTCCCCGCCTCAAGATCTACCCTGAACTCGGGAAAATAGCGCACAAAGGCCTTATGTTCTGACTTGTGGTGTTCTGCGTCAGCATAGCCAAGATTTGAATATTCACCCATATATCGTTGCTCAAGTCCAAAGTGATTGTTGATGTATGAATCAAGAAAGGTGGATAGCTTACTTAGCTCTTCCTTAGCCATTTTGTCATCAAGTGCGTTCAGGAGAGTATTGATGTGAGCGAACAGTTCGCGATGCTGACTGTCTATTATCTCAACACCAACAGTAAGGTCTTGCGTCCATTCAATCATAGTACTATTGTATATCCCGCTTTTTGTTTTTGCAAAATAGCCAGATCGACAACGACATGAATGTTCCTTCCGGAAATTATCGCATCCGTGCAGGTAAAATCGATGACTTTCAGATAGCAGCAAGATTATTTGCGACAAACGCTGGTATTGACTCCCGGTAGAAAGCTCGCATAATTAACCCTATCGCTAGGGCGATGAGTATAACTAGAAACTGTGCTGGAGCATAGTCTTATGGAACCTTGTTTAACGGTGAAGGTCAGTAGCGTCCATTTTAAATGCGTTGTTAGGCCAATATAAGATTCGAGACCTCAATGAGATTCATGTCCGGATCACGGAAATAGACTGATAAAATTAGTCCTGTGGCCCCCGTACGCTGAATGGGTCCTTCGATTATGGCGACCTTGCATGATGAGAGATGAGTCACCACTTCGGACATGGGAATTGAAGTGATAAAGCACAAATCGGCAGAGCCGGGAGTTGGATGATGAGCCTTTGGCTCGAACTCGTTTCCATATTTGTGCAGGTTGATTTTCTGAGAGCCGAAAAATAGAGCCTTGCGGTCACTACCGAACGTCACGATTTCCATACCCAATACCCTTGAATAGAACTCGCAGGCGACCTTGATGTCTTTAACGGTCAGTACGAGATGGTCAAGGCTGTCAATTTTCATGGTTATCCTTGTCATCCTTAAATTTGCACCGAAACGTCTACGTAGTTGGTTAGCGATAATAACTTACACTATTTTGAACATTTTGAAAAGTGCTAAGTTCAGGTGTACAACGTAGAAGGCTAGCATCTTGATTTCGGAAAGAAAGCATGTGCAAAGAATTGCATTCCCTAAATGGAGTAGAACACGATAAAAGCATTTCTACTATTTCGATCTCATATTTACTGCAAGAGAGAGAACACTCGCTCTTCAACTCCAGGGTAGGTACTCTCTCCTTCCGTTATTGCTAGAAATTAAAGCCAACCCCCACTCTGATACTGTATATAGCATCTCCAGTCCTGTTGGTCAAAATTGAGATAATAAGTAGTTACATTGAGTTGTCGGTTCCAACAGCACCAAGAAGTTGATAGCGCGAACGAATCTCTTCGGTTGTTTAATACCGATAACAATTACCACAATATTTTGGCATCTAACTCCCAAAGGCAAATTCGCCTTATGCTTCCTTGACAGACAGCAAGGTTCATTAGGAAATGATCCTGCACATATATATACTGTAGCAATAAAATAATATTCCAGATAAGGACAAATCTTTCGTGAAGATGGGGCGGAAAGCGACTGGTAGCGGAATCAAGACGGCGGAACTGCTGGATAGTTCAACTTCAGCTGATCCTGCTTTTTATATTTGATAACATGGGTCAAGTATTAATTATGTGCTGCTGATTTTCATTCTGCAGGAAGGGGTGATCAAATGCAACAGAAATTTATGCGGATATTAAAGGCCTTTTCCCCAAGTATTGTCGCAATATTTCTATTATCGCTATTAAGCTCTAATAATGCTTGCGGTGCTCAGGATTCAGCAAGCATTGGATTAAACAAAATAAAACAATGCAACAACCTGATACAGTTTAAGGCAGGCAATCACGTACTCGGTTTTGCTTCTTCAAAGGTATACCTTGCTTCACTTGATCATGCCTTAACCCTTGAGTTTATAGGTACAGAGGGGGTTATGCCGGAAGCCGACGGGGATTTGCTGGCAACTAGTGCAGGGACTGAAGCTCAAGCGTTAAAAAAGGTTTTTTATCAAAATTTATGGGAGGGCATCAGCCTTTCGTATAATGCGACAAGGGAAGGTATAACCGAAAGCACGTATCATGTAGCAGCAGGTGCGGACGTCTCAAAGATAAAGTTGAAGTACAACGTTCCTGTCGAGCTGCAGAAGAACGGCTCCATCAAGTTTAGGTTTGATAATGGTAACATGACTGAATCTGCACCGATTGCATGGCAGGAGATAGACGGAAAGCGTAAACTGGTTCCAGTGTCATTTAACATCTCGCGGTACGAAGTCGGGTTTAGCATAGGCAAATATGACAAAAACAGACCGCTTACAATAGACCCTGTATATTCATGGAACACCTTCTACGGTTCGGGCAATGGCGATGCAGGTGTAAAAATAGCAGTAGACGGCAATGGCAATATGTATGTCACGGGATATAGCACCGCAACGTGGAAAGGTCCTTCGGGGCAGTCACCACTCAATGCCTATAGCGATGGCAGCAACGAGGGTATTTTTGTGCTGAAACTCAACAGCAGCGGAGCATATCAGTGGCACACCTTCTACGGTGGTAGCAGTGGTGATTACGGCGAAGCCATAGCAGTAGACGGCAGTGGTAATGTTTATGTCACAGGACATGGCTACGATAGCTGGGGCACTCCACTTAACGCTTTTAGTGGCCCACAGGACTTCTTCGTGTTGAAGCTCAACAGCAGCGGGGTATATCAGTGGAACACCTTCTACGGTTCGGGCGATTATGATTACGGCTACGGCATAACCGTGGACAGTAGCGGTGGTGTTTATGTCACGGGATCGAGCTTCGAAACATGGGGCACTCCACTTAACGCTTTTAGTGGCTCAGGCGACTTCTTTGTGCTGAAACTCAACAGCAGTGGAGCATATCAGTGGAACACATTCTACGGTTCTGGCAATGGTGATTACGGCTCCGGCATAGCTGTAGACGGAAGCGCCAACGTGTATGTTACGGGATTCAGCTACGGAACCTGGGGCACTCCAATTAACGCTATTAGCGGCGAGGAGTTCTTCGTGCTGAAGCTCAACAGCAGCGGGGCATATCAGTGGAACACCTTCTACGGTTCGGGCAGTGCTGATGAGGGCTATGGCATAACTGTGGACGGAAGCGCCAACGTGTATGTCACGGGATTCAGCTACGGAACCTGGGGTACTCCACTTAACGCTTTTAGTGGCTCAAGGGACATCTTTGTGCTGAAGCTCAACAGCAGCGGGGCACATCAGTGGAACACCTTCTACGGCTCGGGCAAAGGGGATACGGGCTATGACATATCAGTGGACGGCAGTGACAGTGTGTATGTTACGGGATACAGCTTAGGAACATGGGGCACTCCACTACACGCTTTTAACGGCTACGGTGATATCTTTGTGCTGAAACTCAACAGCGATGGAGCATATCAGTGGAACACGTTCTATGGCTCGGGCTATGCTGAGTTTGAACTTTATGATAACGGCTTTGGTATAAGATTGGACAGCAGCGGTAATGTGGATGTCACAGGGTATAGTTACGAAAACTGGGAGGGCCCGGGGACGTGTTTGACAGCAGGGATACCGCCTTGCCCGCTCAATCCTTTTAGCGGTATAAGCGGTAGTGGTAGCAGTGACATCTTTGTGCTGCAATTACAGCTTGATACATGTCCCGCAAACAACCCTGTGGAGATTGAAGACACAGACACTCCTTACGGTTCGTTTCTAGACGCCTATGACGCAGCCGTCACTGGGCAGTCTATCCTGATGCAGGCAGTAACGGTATTCTCCGGAACACTCGATCTGGAACGCCCTGTAGAAGTTACACTGCAGGGGGGATATGAATGTGGGTTTCCATCAGCCCCGCCTGGCAGATCGACCATCAATGGCAGCGTGACCATAAGCGGTGGAACGGTGACAATTGCGAATCTCATTATTCAGTAGAGAGGAGCTTGTTGACATTATCCGCATGATATCGCTGCAAGCAGAAGAATAGTTTTTGAGGTATGAGCTCTTTCTCCTCCATGCCTCTTTATTATCCATGCTTGTGATATTCAGGTTATCCTCTCCTCAATGACCGGCTGAAAATTAAAGATTATCTTTGAAACAAACAGGGCAGAGTGTTGGTGTCGGCCCCCCTATTTGTCTTAGTTAGTGGAATATCGCATGTCTCAGCAGTCCAGATTAAGGCGTGGTACAAGAGACTCTCGACGAAGCGGCCACTAGAGATATTTTTAGAAAATCATCACATCTCTGGCGCTGGTGGCACCGGAAGTTTTCAGGTGCACATAATATTTTCAGGAGAAGAATGTCAGTCTAGACTTTCGATCTAAATAAACCGTCTTTACTACAGCTGGCGCATAGAGATCATTGATCCACTTAACTCGTCAGTGAGTCAGATTAAGGCACGTTCTGCAGAAAATAATCAAGGACGGGTTAATTATTAGCTCTTTCGTTAATCATCGATCTTGCCATACTGCCATACTGCGAGCAACGTTTATTTTCAGTAGGCACAAACATTTTCCACCGACAGGCGCAAGTATCGATTACCGAAAAAAAATCATGCATCATTAATACGGACGGCGATATTGAGATTATGAGTAGAAAGAGCTAAAATTGTGCTTTAGTAGTAGAAAGATAAAAGGGAATTTTATATATTAAGCATGATAAGCACAAGTGTTCATTTGGAATAGAATACATAAATCAACAAAAGAATGAAGATTAGAATGAGTAAAATTATTATGGACTTCCAGTTGAATCCCTGAGGCCTTTTGCAATGCGGGCACATCTCGCTATCCTTGTCTATCAGGGATCTACAATGTAAACATTCTTTCAGAGCCATCAGTGTCTTCTCCGGCACAAACTAATAACTATGAAAGAAATTGTATCAAATAATCGCATATTAACAAAATGAAACGCCGTAGCCGATACGACAAGAGTTTTACAAAAGCATGTTTAATATTTCAGATGATGCCATGCGCATCTCGCAAGGTAGTATTGAACATCGGCCCCAGTTGGCCTGACGTGTGGAGTAGAAATGGAAGGAGACAGGTTCAAAAAATCGAAACCGGTCTCGGGTATAGGAAGAAAGCTTGAGTAACGGATCATGTCGCTGCCGCGATGATTATAGGAGTAGAAATTATTCGAGACTCAAAAAGCTCTGCAGCCGTTCTAAATTAGTTTTAAAAGTGGTCTATACTGTCCTGTAATCCGGTTGCAGTGCCGATTAAATATGTCCGCCATAGACAGTATCGCGGTATTCCACCCAGAAGATGGCAGAGTTTTTTAGGCCGGCCTCTTGCAGGATCTGCAGATCCTCCGCCAATCTAAGAGGCTGGTCAGCATCTCTTTTTTCTAGATCATCAAGAAACCGTCGCGTCGAAATCCGATCGATAAATCTCGGGTCCTTTCCATTCGCACGGCTCACAATCCCGTCGACCCTCATTTCCTGAATGCGTTTTTCTATGATAGGCGATTCAGCAACGTGGATATCCGCATTAATGATCCAGCCTGCAGGCCTCAGAATCCCAATGCAATCACTTACTACGGACAATTTGTCTCTACGCGTGAGGTGATGAAGAGTGTATGAAGAATAAATGACGTCGAAAATCTGAGACCCCACAAATTCTTTAAGGTTCCTGAAATCACCAATTTGAAAATTCACCCTGTTCGATAAAAGGCCAAGCCGCGTCTTTGCCAGATCGACCATTGCTCTGGCTCCGTCTATAGCGATTACCTTGCTGTTCGGGAAATGGTTGAGGAACCGCTCGGTAAAATAACCTGTTCCTATTCCGAGGTCAAACGCGACAAGAGCTGATTCCGGTGGGAAGGGGAGGATTTCAAGAGCTATCTGAACTGCTTTGCCTCGATTAGGGTGCATCAGATCCATGTCTGTGTCATATGATGCAACACGCCGAGGCAAAGCATAGGCTTTAAGACATAAAGCGGGAATTCCCGGTAATTGATTGCCGGGAAGAAAGCGCCGCTGTTGGTTATTACAGTTCTTATTCTTGACAAACGTCCAGAATTGCTTTTAGATAGGAAGATGCTCGAGTTATCTAACGATACACCTACACATACGCGTGCTAAGGGCACCAAGAGGCCCAAACATACTGTAGTCACCCGTGCGTTTGATTTCCCCATGGAGGTAAGCGCAAAGCAGGCTGACCGGCTGTGGATGTGGGTCGGCGCTTGCTGGCGACTGCGCAATGACCTGGTTGCCGATCGCGCTGACAACCGTACAGCGAATAAGCTTCTTAAGCAGCAAGGTGTGACGGACATTCACTATCTCACTCAACCAGACCAGTATACGGCCATTCACGAATACGTCCTGCACGACACTGCACTCTCTAAAGTCCACAGCCAGGTCAGACAGAATGTGGCTGTTAGAGTTGCTGAAGGGTATAAACGGTTCTTCGAAGCTCTCAAAGAAGGGAAGACTGATGTCCACCCGCCCAAGTTCATCGAGCGAAAGAAGTACCGCAGCATCACCTTCCCGCAGTACGGTCCTGCTGCAAAAATCAAAAACGGCAAGATGCATCTTTCGGGCCTCGGAGAGTTTCGGCTGTTCGACTACCGCAAGGTCAAGGGGAAACCCAAGACCGTTACGATCAAGTTCAAGCAGGGCAGGTGGCACTGCGTAGTTACAGCCGAGGCCCAGGAGAAAGATGTTCTGGATATGCTTATCTCTTCGGACTTTCGTCCTGACGCTGGGGCAGACACCGGACTGACTGCCTTGCTGACAGATTCCGAAGGCATCAAGTACGATCCGCCAAAAGCTTGGTACGATTACCGCAGAGGACTCCGGTCTGCACAAAAGAAACTGTCCAGGCAGTTTGAAACGAGAGAACTTGGATACAAGAATCAGGTTGAACTGGCGAAAGCTGCCGGTCGGCCAATCTCAGCACTCAAGGACATCCCCTATTCCAACCGGCTGAAGGCCCAGATCAAGGTTGTTGCCAAGATACATACCAAGATAGAGCGCATCAGGGACCATCACCACAAGAAGAATGCTTCAGTTATTTCGAATCGGTACCGCAAGGTAGCTGTAGAGGAGCATTCCGTGGGTTTTATGATCCGCAACCGGAAGCTTGCGAAAGTGGCTTCCGATCGGGCAATCCACAAGCAAAAGCTCCTGCTCAAGAGCAAGCTTGGTAACAAGCGGTACATTGCGGAGCCAAACCAGACGGAGAACGGCGGCAACTCACAGACCTGCACCTGTGGTGCTCATGTCCCGAAGGAACTTTCAGACAGGGTCCACCACTGTCCGGCATGCGGGCTTACTGCCGGTCGTGACCATGTAGCGGCCAATATCGTAACAATCATAGCATTCGGATTTGCAAGTCTTACCCTGGGAGCGGGGTCACACTCTCCGGAGGCCGGGCAGGTCTTCGTCAGACGTGGAGAGGACAAGGCACTGCGTGGCGAATGCCATCTGTGCGAGTCGGAGGTCATCCCGGCTTCAGAGTCCTCCTGGAAGCGTCAACTTCTACAGGCGCGGGGACAAAGTACCACGGATGGGGAACCTACCGTGGAAGGCAAGACTTGTGAGCATCTTCAGGACACTCCGGAGTTGCCACATGAGCCGCAATCAGTCTGCTAGTGCAAAGCGCCAAGCGCGGAACCTGAGTTGTCTTCAGGGGATGCCCCTGATTTCAATCAGGGGAGGATGTCACTGCTCCTCTGGTCCATCTTTTCATCCCTGGCTTATTTTGTATTAAACGAATGCTACTGTCAACTAATGAGCGTTAAAACTCGAAAGTACAGTAATCTTACCATTTTAGGCGGCCCTATCGCGGCATATCGAATCCAAGTCAACAAAGTCATTTCGGGAGAATCTATGGAACAAGGCAGTAATTATTTTCAGAAAAATATCTGCCTCGGGTCGCATATGTCGCAATGGAGATTTTGAGTTGTCACCCTCAGTTCATCCAAATATTTCTTAGTCCGAATCAATGTGATTTAACACACAGTCTCCAAGGGTCCTAAAGTAGTATCATGCAGAAGGATTGATGGATCCTGATTTGGGGGGATAGTATGAACTCTTCAGTTGTCATTATTGCATTATTAATATTTTCTCTGTTATATGGTTGTAATCACGAACCTGTACGTGATAGCTATGATGAGCCACTGCACTTGTCGGGAGATGCAACTCGTGACTCTTATCAGACGATCGAGAAGGCTGTGTTTTACAAAGATCTTCTGTCGCAGATTAATCGCTATAGAGCGCACAACGGGCTGAAAACCCTTGCCTTCGACAAGAAACTAACAGCAATCGCCAAGAACCACAGCGTTGAGATGAGCAAGAGTCGAGTGCTCAGCCATAACAATTTTGATCAGCGGTACGACCAATCTAGACATACTAGCTGCGTTGAGAATATCGCAAAAGGCTACAGCAACCCTAAAGAACTGTTCTTGGCTTGGAAGAATTCGAAAGGACACGACAAGAATATGTTATCCAAAGACATTCAGATAGCTGGAATCTCAATGAATGGGCTATATGTAACATTTTTTGCCTGCAACACTCAAATAAAAACACACGCTGTCGGCCAACGAGTTGCATATGATGATCATAAAAAAGATTGATTCCACTTCGCTATCGATTTAACGCCTCTTTGATAGACCTAGTATGCTGCTGATTCTTATAAAAATACGCGGAGTTAAGAAGATTCTGACTCTGTTTGACAACGGAATGACTTCCGATAATTAGATTCCGCAAACTATTGATAATACCTCTTCTCTAAGGTCGGGCGTTTTTATAATAATGGAATTGATTGTCGTCGGATTGCCTAATTATTTCCTGCGGTTTGGGAGCCGCGCTCTGCAAAACGAGGCTGCTTCCTTCGGTGCGGAAAATGGTTTGCTGGGTTTGGGATTATTATGGCAGTATGCATTTTCGGAAATAAGCATCTTATCCGCCAATTCACCAGTTTATTAGCAGTATATGCGCCAATTCCTTGCAGAGTTATGCGCCAAAATAGATCGCAAGTCGTTGGTTTCCCTAGAGGTGAAATTGCAACTTATGCGCAATCCCATAGATGATTCTGTTTTATCTTAGAAGCTGCAATTTGTGCCATTAAAACTGCAATTAGTAACATTGAAATAGCTAGAGCATTAAGTGGGATGGTAGCGACAGCTGTCTGCATTGTCTTTTGCATAGTGGCAAAGCAGCGCGTAAGTGATATTTGTACTGAACAAAAGATGTGTTTTGATGGGGTGCTCAAGGTTTGGAGTTATGGCAGCAACGGTCTGAAATCTATTATAAACTTGTGCTATGATTGTGGAAAGGATTGAGCATATTGGCATATGTGAAATGAAAAGCGACTATTAAGATGCTTCTTCGCGACAAAACACAGCGTCTATTTGAGTATATCAGCCAAGTATATGCGATTGATCTGCCTATCAACCGGGATGTACGTAAATACGGGAATGAACTTTGGTGGCAATCTGATATCATCTCCTCAGCACAATGTAAAATTAAGAATTTTATCGAAAGCACCAATGCAATAAGCGATGAGCAGAGTGATGAATTAGCCGATGAAAAATGGCTCTCTGTTACAAAACGTTCCTATGATGAACCTCCTCAGTTACCTTCAATCATAAGAGAGTGGGTTGACCTTTCTCCCATTCCTTCAAAAATCCCGGCACCAAAGCCTTCAATCCCGAAGGTAATATCTTTTGATTCAGACTCCCGACGAACAGATGCTTTTAAAAGATATGCGGAATCTCTGAGAATCTGGAAAGCAGCGGGAAAGGGGAAGACAACCCCTCCGATACCGGAAAGCCTTCGTGGTTGGATTGATTTATCACAATTGGCTAAACCTCCTTTCAATTTAGCGTCTTTTGACAAACGTGAAATTATCCAGCAGTTCGAGGATGATAAGAACAGAGTCGAGGCACTGAAGAATTATATTGAAGGGCCTTGGATACTATGGTCCGAGAGGGTACTACCTCTTTTTAAAGCAAATATGCTGTACGATCAACTTTTCTCGCTCTACCAGAGACTGAGCGTGGAGGGTGACCGTATCGAGATTGTTTGGGGACATCTTTTCCTGTCGTGGCATCACAGCGCTGACAACGATATATATCATCCTTTAGTAGTTACCCCGATGAACTTGCATTTTGAACCCATACACCGAACTATTAGCTTAGCTCCGAGTCAGACCATTTCAACAAAGTTGGATTTAGATTGCCTTACTAACCTTGACTACCCGTCTAAAGATAAACTCATAAAGTATGCAAGAATAGTAAATGCTGGTGAACCAGTGGTCGACAGCGGGGATATGTCACTCGATGCTTGGAACCATACTCAAATGCGATGGTGTTCCGCCACTATTACCGGATTTCTAAGCAATGAAAGTGCTGATAAATCGAATTTATACGTGGCAAATGATATGCTGCGTCCACCGACGACGGACTATCCTGCAATTTACAACGCACCGGTGATTTTTATTCGTGAGCGTACTCGCCGATTGTGGGTAGACGATGCTAAGAAAGTGGCGGAGGCTGTCCAAAACGGTTCAGAGATTCCGCCCTTTATTGGTTCTCTTACGGCAGATCCGCAGACTAGCGAACTGCCAAATCCTGATGATTACAAAGACTACACAGGCAAAGACGAAGATGAAGGTGAACATTTATTACCGCTTCTTTACAACGACCAGCAAGAGGAAATCGTTAAAAAATTAAAGGGACATTATGGGGTCCTTGTTCAAGGCCCGCCAGGGACAGGAAAGAGCCACACAATAGCAAACATCGTCAGTTCATTACTTGCACGCGGGAAACGAGTGCTAGTAACTAGTCAAACGGAGAATGCCCTAAAAGTATTGCGAGACTATATTCCCCCGGAGATTAGAAGCCTTTGTGTCAGCCAATTGGGAAATGATACTGAGTCCAAAAGGCAGCTCGGGGAGGCGGTCGAGTCGATTGGCAATCACATGTCAGAAAAGGACAGTTCGGCAGTAGAACAGAAAATACAACAATTAAAAGAAGAACTGAGAATGTTACGGGAAGAGCAGGCTCAACTTCGCAACAAGATAAAGGATTGGGTAAAAATAGATTCCTGGCATGTACAAATAGGTGAGGAGATTGTCAGTGCGTATGCGGCTGCACGATACTGTGCGGAAAATGTGTCAGAGCACGCCTGGTTCCCCGATAGCCTTTCACCGGAAACTGAGCCTCCATCAAATAACGAGGAATTGATAGAGATGTGTTCTCTGGTTAAGGAGCTATCACCAGCGGATAGAAAGGCCTGGGGACAGTACCTTCCTGATCCAACCAATCTTCTGCAGCCTAAAGATTTTGCAGAAAAGATTTCTGAACTTAAGGCTCTTTTAGAGCTTTTAGTCGAATCAGAGAATTTAAGAGATCACTGGGATGAGAGAATAAATAAAACAGAACAGCAAGATGTTAAAAAGATAATCTCGATACTAGAAGCAGCCTTGTCCGAATTTGAAAAGATGAAAGATTCTTGGCAATTCAAGATCTTGGAACTGATAACTACAGAAAAGAACCAGCATGATTATTGGCAGAATGTATTACAGATGTGTGAGAATTATCGTAATTCTGCGTGGCAGTCTTACCAGCTGATTCAGGATTGCCAAATCGAAATTGGTGGACTATCGCCCGATTTAGAAGTGAATGCTGCGCTTGAGGAACTGGATAGACTCATCTCAAAGGGCAGAAAGCCAACTGGTCTGATAGCTAAGTTAACGCTTTCAAAGGCTGCCAAGGAAGTCTTTCGTAAAGTAAAGGTTGATGGACGTCAGCTACTCACTTCCGAAAGAGTAAAAGTCGCCAAAGCACATTGCTCGTATACGTCTCAAATCACGAAAATATACACTGTATGGGAGAAAACTATCGGTGCTGTTGATGGATGTGTTTTAGACCGAGGGAACTTGATGCCTCTAGCCGAAATAGATGAAAAGATAAAGTGGTTACGTTACCCTCTTCAATGGAAGAACGGTCATTATAGGACTCTGGAGAGTGTCCTGACACATGCTGGATGTCAAGAACAGGCTTTCTATACGCATGAGGTTCTCGTCAGTGCTCTTAAAGTATTGAAGAGCCGGCAAGCTGAAATAGCACAGCAGGCTATCGAGGAGAAGCTGTCAGAATACGCAAGTTTTCTTGCAAATGAGTCCAAAAAAGAGAATGCCCACGTGCTATGGCAGATGCTTTCCGAAGCTGTTAGGAGGCGCTCACTTGTTGAATACGTGCAAGCCTATGATGAGTCGGTGCGACTCCTACGTGTTGGCAAAAAGGTAAGGAGGCTCGAAAAGCTAGCTGGTAGACTTAGCAACGTTGCCCCGAAGTGGTGTGACTCGCTTTTTGAAAAGGCACTTGAAATCGGTTCCAATGCTTTGGAAAAGGATTGGTTACTAGCATGGAAATGGCGTCGGCTGGATGAATGGCTAAGCAGTCTTCACAATAGAGAAAGTGTAGAAAGTCTCCAGAACAAATTGGAAAGAGCGAGAAAAAAGGAAAGCGCCTTACTAGTGCATCTGGTTAAAGAAAGAACTTGGCAGAGGCAGCTCGCAAACGTAAAGGAATATCACTACAGGTCCCTAACAACATGGGCAAATGCAATGCGCCTTTACGGAAAAGGAACTGGCAAGAATGCTCAACGTTATCTATTAGCGGCAACGAAGGCTATGGCAGATGCGGTTGGTGCGGTACCAGCATGGGTCATGCCGCTACATAGAGTGGTGCAATCATTCCCTGCAGAACCCGGTGTTTTTGACGTGATCATTGTTGATGAGTCGAGTCAGTGTGATCTAAGAGCTTTGCCAGTTTTGTTTAGGGGAAAGAAAGTATTGGTTGTTGGCGACCCGGAACAAATAAGTCCGTCTCATGTTGGGATTGAAAGAGACAAGGTTTTTCAACTGAACAGACACTATCTCTCTGATATACCCAACTCCGATATAACATTTGTAATTGACAATAGCCTTTACAACATTACAGAAGTTATGGGCATAAGCCGCACTCTTCTTACCGAACATTTTCGCTGCGTGCCACATATTATTGGATTCAATAATCATTTATGCCCAAGTTATGCTGGCAAACTCGAACCCTTACGTCAACCAAACCCACAAGAGATGCTTGAACCTGCTATTGTTACTAAATTCGTAGAAAAAGGGTTTAAAGATAACAATGATGTAAATAGGCCAGAAGCAGAAGTCTTAGTCGAGGAATTGATGAATTGTTGCAAGAATGATCTTTATTCAAGTGGGGGTAAGGACAATCGGAAACGGACAATGGGGGTTATATCGCTTCTTGGAGAGAAACAAGCAAAGTATATTTCGGAACTTATTGCGGAGAGGCTTGATGAGACTGAAAGAGCAGAACGCAGAATTATATGCGGTGACGCTTATGCTTTTCAGGGGGATGAACGAGATGTTATGTTCCTTTCGTTGGTGGTTGCGCCGAATGCACCATTTGCCTCGCTGGTAAGAGATGCGGATAGACAGAGGTTCAATGTTGCTACAAGCAGAGCGAGAGACCAGGTGCATCTTTTTCATTCTGCTAGGTTAGATGATATAAAGAATCCATCATGTGTCAGGTATAAGTTGCTGAGTTGGTATCTGAACCCCCCGATAGCAGAGATGACTGCTGGAATTGAGATATTAAAGAAAAGAGCAGAAAGTGAATTCGAGATCGAAGTTGGCGGGCGTATAATAAGTAGGGGTTACAAGGTCATTCCACAGTTTTGCCCATTCCCAAGTGATTTCAATTATCGGATTGATCTAGTTGTCCAAGGGGATACGACTCGTGTGGCTGTTGAATGCGATGGTGACCGTTGGCATGGAAGTGACAGCTGGGAATATGACCAGCGCAGAGAAGCACAGTTACGACGTGCGGGTTGGAAATTTTGGAGGATAAGCGGAAGTTTCTTCTACCGAAATAAGGGAAAGTCATTAGATGCGCTCTGGAAGTTCTTAGAGGAAGAAGGCGTTAACCCAATTTCTTTGAAAACGGAAGGAGATTATCCACGGACTGCGAATCAAGAAAAGGAGTAGCGATTAGGACAAGATTCCTCTAAGGCGGAACCGGATGGCAAGGACGGCTTTACTGAAGATGGGTTTGATGCAATTGATAGAACTGAGAGCGAAATCATCAGGATTTTACGGAAAAAGGTCCAATGCCAGTCAACAAGATTGCTCAGGAATTGAGCATTTGTTGACAAAAAACTGACGGGATCTATTCCATGTCGCTATCATTGCGGTTGCCAGATCCATGCGGCTGTCGAACTTCCTACTTATGCTCATCGCCTTAGCGATAGGCTGATTATGCGAGCTTTCTACCGGCAATCATCGGCTGTACTGGGATATATATAACGTGTCACAAGTTTCTAATATATCGAAGAGTCAAAAATATATTGATTGCTAAGGGTAGGCCAAATGCAGCCAGATGAACTGCCCAGATAGAGAAATTGTTCTGCGCTGATTTACTGTATGGAAGCAAAGTTGCCGTGCTCAGATAGATGAGGCTGGAAAGTGTGAGCATCCATCCACCAAATCTATTGGCAGAATACCAGACCCGATCGTCTGCCATGGTTTTAGCTGTTCGGATACCGTACCAACGATTCTTCGGAACCACACCTAGAATGAGCGGTATCGAGGCAACTAAGAAAATTACAGCCGGCACGATGAACGGTGAATGAATCATCATAAGTACGCGGATGATAACGCATTTCTATCTTGCCTGTCGATTTCTATCGAGTTGCGTATTATCCTTGTTTGCACAGATCTCGGGTACTACTCATAACAAACATATCTAATCATCCTGGTTATTATAGTGAGTACAATCGGAAGGCGTGAATGTTCATGCTGTTTTCCCCCTCTTAGGTGATACTCTTCTTGTAGTTAAGCGAGTCAGCCGATATTATCCATATCTGGAGGCAAGAAAATGGCTACGCTTATGGACAAAATGGCCTGATTAGTCTAAAATCAAGCACAGAGAAGGGGAATCGAGAATTAAATAGCTATTGAAAATAGTCAGGCTTAGAGATTCATAATATTGTGGCAAATCAAAGGTAAATGCAGCCAATAATTATGGAGGCACAATGGAAAGTATTTTACATTTTATCGGCGTACTTTCAGTAGGTGGACTATTAATAGGGATTTTGGCGTTAATCTCGGCGTATCAATCAGTTGTTATTGTCGGCGGTAAAGAGATTGCTCTTATTGAACGGAGGTGGTTAGGTAAGAAGATGCCCCAAGGCAGGGTTGTTGCCATGAACGGCGAAGTTGGCATTCAGGCAAGGACACTTGGTCCAGGCATGCATTTTCTTTTTCCGTTTATTTATACTGCAAAAAAGAGCGAGTTTGTGGAGATTATGGACGGAAAGGTTGGTCTTATCGAGTCAGTCGATGGCGGCCCAATCCCGCCTGGGAAAATATTCGCAAAAGTAATACAGGGACATAATTCTTTTCAGGACGGAGAGGCGTTCCTGCAAAACGGAGGTCAGAAAGGTCCTCAAATTGATATTCTCCCTCCTGGTAAATACAGAATCAATCCTTATCTATTCAAGGTATCGATAGCTAATGCAGTTGTTATTGAAAAGGGACAGGTGGGTGTTGTTACATCGCAAGATGGCAACCCTATAGCATCCGGGAGACTGTTGGCAGCCAGTGTGCCTGACCATCATAATTTTGAAGACGGTGAAAAGTTTCTCACGAATGGCGGCCAAAAGGGTCCACAGCTAGATATCCTACTCCCGGGCACATATCGTATCAACCTTCATTTATTCCAAGTGGCGACTGAGCCGGCCGCAGTGATTGAGTCTGCCAAAGTTGGCTTGGTTACAGCCAAGGACGGAGATCCACTCCCTGAGAAAGAATATGTTGCCAAATCAGTAGCCGGACACTCCGATTTTCAGGATGCTAATGCCTTTCTTAAAGGCGGCGGACAACGTGGCCCGCAGCTTGATGTTCTTAAACCCGGCACCTACTATATAAACCCATTAATGTTTAATGTCGCTTTTGATGATGTTGCAGTTGTTGAGCGTGGACAGGTTGCCGTTGTCGTTTCGAACGTAGGTGAAGAGCCAACGGCTGACATGAAGAAACGACTCGGCTCGACTCAAATGGGGGCTACCGAAGAAGAAGGCAAAGAGAAATATGTGGTTCCCAAAGGATATAGAGGAATCCAGGAAGAAGTGGCCGGCCCTGGCAAATACTATCTTAATAGGTTAGCCTTTATGCCCTATATCATCGACACAACTAACATTACTATAGACTGGGATGACTCAAAAGAGACAAGGTTTGACCCATTGAGTGTTATTTCAAAAGACGGATTTCCTATCGGCGTGTCAGTTAAAGTAGTTGTAAGAGTCAGACCAGATCAGGCTCCTTATATGGTTGCCAAAGTCGGCTCGATTGACAACCTCATTCTTCACGTTATTCATCCAATGATTGATTCCAGTTTCAGAAATCAAGCATCAACAACTTCAGCCATGAACTTTATGCAGGACAGACAAGAAGAACAGACAAAGGCTGAAACAAGGGCTCGGATGGAACTTGAAAAGTATCATGTTGAGTGTGTGTCAGTCCTTATTTGTCAGATAAAACTTCCACAGGAGCTGATGGATACACAGACAAAGAAAATTATTGCTCAGCAACAGACTGAACAGTACACGGAACAGCAGAAGGCTGAAGTTACAAGGATTGAGATGGAAAAGACTAAGGCCACAGCTGACCAACAGCCGGAACTTGTTCGGGCGGAGATTGCAGTCAAAGTTGCCGATCAAAAGAAAAGGGAGACAGTTACACTCGCCGAAGGTAACGCTGAAAGTGCAAGACTTAAAGGCGAAGGTGATGCCAAGGCAATCGAGTCAATTGGTACGGCTACCGCAGAAGCCTATGAAAAGCAGAAAACAGCCATTGGGCCGCAGGCCATTATGGCTATCGAACTTGCAAAACATATCGCTACGGGCAAGATTAAGATTATGCCTGATATTCTTACAATCGGCAGTGGCGGCGCATCTGAAGGGCTCGCGACCGTGCTTACTCAGGCTATTGCTCTGAGTGGTATGAAGATTGACGCTAGCAAGGCCGCTGTCAAACAAACGACAGATTCATGAGCTTGTTGTAATAACGTCGCCATTTTCCGCTGTAATTTGACAAGAGTTGTTAATAACATGGTTGCTTCAGCTAGCCCAGAAAGCCGAGAGAAGATTATTATGATGAGAAAGTTGTGGACAAAATGTAGACGTGTTATTTGTGTTGCGGTAGTGTTATCGCTACCGTTTCAGATTTGTGGCTTTTCGCTCGTACATCAGTGTATTTATGATACTTCCCAGTAATAGCTTCAGTGTGGCCTTCCCGACGAAAGAGGCTAAGCTCTGAATTCGTCCAAAACTATTATCCGATCTGGAAGCATCTCATCGAAATCGAACCGTGCTGAAAGCCTTCGTAGGTGAATGTTACAGACTCGCTCTTTTCCTGCAGGGCGAGCACATAAAGCATCGGCAGGTAATGGTCGGGTGTCGGAACAGCTAGTTCGGCACCATGTCCCATGTTGCGGTATATGATCAAATTGCTGTGGTTGCGGTCCAGAATATGCCTCTTCACCTTTTCATCGAATTCTGCTGCCCAGGGGAATACAGGCGCATCGACGTTCCAGTCGATCATTGAAAGATTGTGCACTATGTTTCCGCTTCCGATAATCATTATCCCCTCTGTCCGCAGTTCTGAAAGCTCAGCCGCAAGGTCGTAATGATATTGCATCGGCTTCGGCTTCCAATCATTGAACGAATAGTCGAGGCTCAATTCGAATACCGGGACGTCTGCATCCGGATACATGTGCTTCAGGACCGACCATGACGCATGATCGAGTCCCCACTCCTCATCGCACTCAACATCTGTTTTACGAACGACCGATATCACTGATTTAGCATCGTGTGGTGAACCGGGACTTGGATAGTTGACGCTGTAAAGATTCGGAGGGAACCCGTAGAAATCGTGAATCGTCTTCGGCTTCTCAGTGCAGGCGACGAAAGTGCCTGAAGTGAGCCAATGGGCTGAAACGACCATGATAGCACGCGGCTTTGGCAGCCTCTTTCCCCATGCAGCCAGGCTTCGGGTAAAGCTGTTGTCGAGGATGATGTTCATAGGCGAGCCATGCCCTACGAACAAGACCGGCATCCTGTCCTTCAAGGAACCCTCCAACTAGTTCGAAGATCTATTTCTTGGCCATCTGTGCGAAAAATGCTTTGGCGCCTTCTTCTATTTGCTGGTTTGTCAGATCCCTTGTATGAGTGGCCAGCATCCAGCTGTAGCCGAATTTATCCTGGACAGTTCCGGCCCTGTCGCCCCAGAACATATCCTGAACCGGCATCTTCACCTCTGCACCGGCTTCAACCGCTTTCTTGAAAGCTTCGTCAACAGCCTCGGTGTAAATATAGAAGCTAACGGGAGAACCGCCTGCCGTCGCCGCGCTCTTGCAGGGATTCTGCGGATTCTCCTCACTCATCATGATTATAGAGTTGCCGATCAATATCTCTGCGTGCATTACACCCTTGCCGTTGGGTCCAGGCATGACAAAACGTTCAACCGCTCCCAATGCCCGCTTATAAAACTCGATGGCCTTCCGCACATCCTTGAATACAACCATCGGTGTTACACTGTGAAATCCTTCTGCTATCGCAGTTGCCATTAAATGCCTCCTTTTAAGACATGCTGTATTTCTTAAAGTCCATATCTTAAAGCTTAGCAAGCAGATTAAGGGTGTCAATATTTGAACTCCAAATAAAATGACTTGCTCTGTCGCGTGCATTTGCTTTATGAGGAAGGACCCTGCGTTAGTCACTACTAATAACAATCTATTTTGCCAGCAACATGAATTTAGAGATTTCTGGAAATAAACCCAGAATTGTCATTAGAGATGAGAAGTGAATGAAACGGGCAGATCAAAATCTTTTGATTTGCCCCAGAGCCCCTCAAACCATTGCCGTCGTCGCATCGCCAGGCAAAGCTTAAGAATACGTCTATTCCCATCTTTGACTAAGTAGCCGCCGGCAGCAAATATCTTGTATCGCATTGTCTTTAAAGTTGGTTGGACCTTACTGCACAAGACCACCTGGCGAAACAGACTCATCAGGTTATAGGCAAGCATTACGCAGTTCATTGCTGTTTCAGTGGCGCTGAAACTTTGCATATTGAAGCTGTCAGCACCAAAGTCATACTTCAGTTCCTTGATCCGGGTTTCAGCATCCGCTGGCAGCCGGTAGATTTTCCATACAAGATGAGCGGGAAGCTCCAGGCTAGTAACAAAACAGCCATATCGATAGTCCCTGATCTCCACTTCCTCTGCAAACAATCTCAACACTTTGCCAGTTGCCTTCGGCCTTCTGGAAACCCGCTGTCGCACCATGACCATTCTGCGCTCTTTACCCCAGCCATTGGCCCCGTAAAGAACTGAAGCCACTTCTATGCCCTCTTCAACCTCAAACCACTGCCGATGCGCCGCAAGCATGCGTTGCACAGGCGCATGTAGTCGTGTCGCAATAATATAGGGGATTGTATGCTGAGGTTCCTCAAGATACTCCAGTATAGTCTTCTGGTAAAAACCGCTATCTGCGCGCAACAGACCAACCTTCTTGCCGGCAAGGTGCTCAAGAGTGTCTTGCAGAAATCCCTCAAAGTTATTTGCCGTATGAGCATCGCCAGATCTCAGCCAGCAGTTGGCGACCATTCGGCAATCTGCAACAAATGCGAGCAGTGGATGATGGGAGTTTCTTCCAGGCTTCCGCGGATTGTACCCGCGACGAGCCCCTTCCTGTTGCCCGTACCGACTCATAACCGTTGAGTCCAAATCCAAGGTGAAGTTATCAAAATGCAGGTGCTCAAAAAACCACCGATAGAGCTCCTGAAACACTCTCTGGTTCGTTGCTTGCCCAAACTTCCTGAAATATCTTTGAACTGACTTATGCCCGGCCATACGTCTGTAATCAAATATCTTCCGTATCGCTTCATCATACCGAGTGACTTCCAAATGCTCAAATCGGTTGGCTCCGCACCACACGCTTACTAGAAACTGTTCTATCAGTTGTTCAGGTGCATACCCCCGATTGGAACCTTGCATCGGCAGTGCTGCCCGCTTTAATGCTCCCCGAAAGTCCATTTTCCCAAGCATCCGGTTCATTAGCGCCATGCCGCCCCATGGGGTTATTTCTTTGTCGCTAAAGCTCAGCTCAGGCTCTCGTGCCATGTATCGGTTCCTTACGCCATTTTCGCTTCCGATTGTGCCAAAGGCATTGAAATATCTTATCGCTTTTTCAGTAACTTATCCAGACCATTTCCTAATGGCGGCCATTAGAAATCCTTGGCTAATGACAATTCTGGGTTAATTAATGAAATCGATTTCGTGACAACTACTTACAACTCTTACCGCGGAGGTACAACTCATTATTCGAGCTTTCTTTCGGTAATCGAGGGTCACTGACAATCGCTTTGAGCCGCCTCTTTTCGGAATTATGATATAATTTGAGAAAATCACGTGTTGTAACAAAGTTTTCAGTGTCCGACCTGTTTCTCCTGATCCATAGGATACCGATCACCCTGTAACTTAATCTTCGATAAGGCCTGATCGAGGTCATGCAATTCTTCCGGAGTAAATTCCAAGTCTGCAGATCTCAGGTTCTCTTCCAAACGTTCCAGGTTGGTTGTGCCCGGAATGGGAATGATCCAAGGTTTTTGGGCCAGTAGCCAAGCTAATGCGACCTGGGCAGATGTCGCTCTCTTTTGTCTACCGAATTTATTGAGCAGATCCACCAATACCCTGTTAGCTTTCATCGCCTCCTCTGTGAAGCGAGGCAAGGTGGCGCGGTTATCGTTGCTGCTGTCAAACTTAGTGTGTTCATCCAAACTGCCGGTGAGATAAGCTCTGCCAAGTGGGCTGTAAGGAACAAAACCGATGCCGAGTTCTTCGAGTGTCGGCAGGACTTCCTCTTCCGGTTGCTTCCACATGATAGAATATTCACTTTGAACAGCAGTAAGGGGCTGAACAGAATGTGCGCGGCGGATCGTCTGTGCGTTTACTTCACAAAGACCGAAATGCTTCACCTTACCTTGCCGAATTAGATCCCTCACGGTCTCCGCTACGTCCTCGATTGGGACGTTGGGGTCAACGCGATGCTGGTAGAAGAGGTCGATGCTTTCGGATTTGAGCCGTCTGAGAGATTCGTCTGCAACTTGACGGATACGCTCCGATCGGCTGTTCAGTCCTGTCAACTTTCCATTCTCAAAATTGAACCCGAATTTCGTGGCAATGACCACCTCCTTGCGAAAAGGGAAAAGCGCTTCGCCCACAAGTTCTTCGTTGATAAACGGGCCGTAGACTTCTGCGGTATCGAATAAAGTAACGCCAAGCTCCACAGCTTTGCGGATCAGCGCTATCATTGCGTTCCGGTCGGGAGCAGGACCGCGATGGTAACTCATTCCCATGCAGCCCAAGCCAAGTGCTGACACTTGCAGGCTGCTTTTCCCTGACCCCAGCGTGCGGCGTTTAGTTAGCGTCATAGTTTCTCCTGTCACTATCTATTTCCAAACTATTTTCTGAAGTGCTCATATTTTCGCCACCCTGCCAATTGTCGATCCGAGGGGTCGTGGTACTCCCCCCGTAGACCGAGAAGTCACCACAGTCGACATAGTTGTGATACCACAGGGCGCCTGCACCACGGTATCACAACTATGTCTTCTTTGGCCCGACGGCCGGGATCTTATGCTGGCACTGGCCACTCACTCATTCATTCAGTAAGCAAGGGCCCGTGATCGAAAGTAGCTGCCCGCCAGATTTAGCCAATCGCCTCGATGCAATTTAATTGATCCAACCCTGTTTTTGAAATCGCTTCTTAAGCACATCGGCAATTGCCTCGGCGGTCTGGTCGGCCCTACCTTCAACCTTACTCTTACCACTCTTTTCCCCATACACTTTGACCGCTCCGCCGACGATGAGTCCAGCCGGGTTTCCTGTGGCAATCAGTGTGGCAGCTCCTACAGCACCCCCCGGAGCTTTGCCTCCGCCGGAATCGGTTGTACCAGATCCCAGTTTGCGCAGTCCCTGCTCCGTCATCTGGAAGCCTTCAGCATACACCTTCAGCTCAGACGCGCCAGACCCAAATCCGATAGCTACACGCTTGGCGGCACTGCCCTCATTAAATGAAACGAGATAGCCCCGGATCACAATGTCGTTGATCTGGACCGGCGGTGTAGTTCCGATCATTACCTGCTGTGCAGTAAGTCCCATGGTGTTGATATATCCGACCAACTTAGCCGCAATTTGAGCACCTAGCTTCCGGCCGGTCTCGATATACTCGGCAGTTTGGTACGTGTCGTCCGTTGAATACTGGCCGGCAAGCGAGGAGTCGGCTGGCATATCGGCTGCCGTGGCAGCGAAGTCGTACACCCAGATGGTAGCTGGCCGCAGTAGTTGCTCGGTCACAAGTGGCTCGGTGCTCACCTTGGTTGAAGCACACCCAACGGCCACGACCATGGCGAACAGGCATATTACTATTGTCGCAATATTACTTCGACATGCCGAGAAGCGTTCGGGTGATTTGCAGGATAACGGAAGCGTCAGACGGCCGTTGGTACTGTTACAGGTTCGATTATTCATAGGTATTCCTCCTTTTAGGACAGCATTGATATAGTGAGAAAAAGTGAGGCATTCGTGTCATATATTTCTCCTTTCTGGAGTTGTTGGTGGTCTGCAAACGTTTTCTGAGACAACATGTGAATGTGTATGAGATTCTCCGTTGCATCATTCAGTTGAAAAGGACGTTGTAGGCACATGGTCTTTAGTTGATAGTATATCAAGTTTCTGTTTAATATTAGTTACGGCAAATCCGAGCGGATCCACGATGATTTTAGCTCAGAAATTTCAGTGTATGCAGGATACCCGTTCGAAAGGATTGCTGTGACCAGTTGAGTGTGCATCTCGATATTTCTTCATGCGTGATGATTAGTGGAATGACCAGCTGGAGCGCATCGCCCTTACCGATGACTCCTTGGTGACAGTAAGAAGATACTACTGAGAGTTGCTACTTATAATCGCGATTTCGCCAGCCGCAGTAAAGATGCGAGGTTTCTTCCGGTAATCTCCGTCTATTTTGCACTGGCAACACCATTATCAAGTTTGACAAACAAACGCGAAGTTGTATCTTTTGCCTATGGACAGCTTGACAAGATGTACCAATTATGGTACATATATCTATGGAGCACAGAGAACCTGTTCTGCAAGTGATCTTCTATCGAAGCGAAAACGGCATTGAACCCGTGAGAGAATGGCTCAAAGAGTTACGGAAAGAAGACCGCAAGGCAGTCGGCGGGGATATAAAAACTGCTCAGTTCGGATGGCCACTTGGCATGCCTCTTATCAGGAAAATTGAAAAGGATCTGTGGGAAGTCAGGTCCAATATAAAAGACGGCATTGCCAGAACGTTCTTCACGGTCGATACAAACACTATGGTGCTGCTCCATGGGTTTGTCAAAAAATCGCAGAAAACTCCGCCCAATGAACTACAGACAGCCAGGCGGAGAATGAGAAATATTCTTGGAGGTTAAGATGAAAAGCAAACATATCGGCGGCGATTTTGATGATTTTCTCAGGGAGCAGGACATGCTTGCCGGGGCTCAGGCCGTTGCATTGAAGCGAGTGCTCACTTTCCAGATAGAAAAGGAAATGACGAAGAAAGGGTTAACTAAGGTTGAGATGGCAAATCGGATGCAGACAAGTCGTACAGCTGTGGACAGGCTGCTTGATCCCGAAAATATTTCGATCACATTAAATACTTTGGAAAAGGCCGCGCTTGTGCTCGGTAAGAAGTTGAGCATTAGTCTGGGATGACACCTGCCTGACGAATAGAGACTGCTACTTATTATCAAGTGCGACAAGAAGTCGCATGTGTAATTGTTCCAAATCACGGGGCGTCGTGATTGAGGGAACCCTCTATTCCGTTCAAGCCGGTAGCTTAGGGTGTTGATAGATTGCTGCAACTCATTGTTAAATTGCGACAATGAAGGCATAATCAATCAGGATAAATCTTATGCAGATACCATAGCCCCAAAGCTTTGATATTGTAGCGTTAAAGGCATAGAAGGATAATTTTATCAACACCCTAAGCTACCGGCTTGTATTCCGTTAGAGGTAGCCTACTTTCCTGAATAAAGTGCGGAAAGGAAAATGGTAATCTGGCCTGAAAGGCCTAATCAGCGCCGTGAGGCAATGAGATATCTGCCCCATGTATATTTGAGGGAAGAAATGTACCACATTCATATAATGAGAAATTTTGGTGTGACCGAAGATAGGGTTCATCTGTCTTTCGATAAATTATTGCAGCATTTATGAATAACTAGACATCGCTGCTGTGCCTCGGTTTATATGATAATATAAACCATATGGAGCGCAGGAAGATCCTCATAGTAGAAGACGAAAAGAAGATTTCCGATATCATAAAATCCTATCTCGAGCGTGATGGTTTCGATGTGACTGTCGCTTCTACAGGTGCTGCCGCCCTCAGGGAAATTGGGAACAGGTTCGATCTTGCCGTACTCGACCTAAAGCTTCCAGATATTGATGGAGAGACGATCTGCAAATCCATAAGGCAGATTTCAGACATGCCTGTAATAATGCTCACAGCAAAAAGTGCCGAGGATGACAGGGTGAAAGGGCTATCTATAGGCGCTGACGACTATGTAATTAAACCGTTCAGTGTCAGGGAGCTTGTAGCCAGGGTGCAAGCCCATCTAAGACGTTCAAAAAAGGATGAACAAAAGCAAATATCCTTTAACAGTGGTTCACTGGTTATCGACACGCTCTCGCGAGAAGTCAAAAAAAATGGTTCTGTCGTGGTCCTCACTAACACCGAGTTCAGCATACTGCTCAGCCTTGCTGAACGGCCAAATATAGTCTTCGGCCGCCTACAGTTAATCAATATAGTGCAGGGCTTCGATTTCGAAGGTTTCGACAGGGTAGTCGACACTCATATCAAAAATCTCAGGCACAAGATCGAAGACAATCCCCAGAAGCCCTCCTTTATCAAGACCGTCTACGGCATGGGTTACAAGTTCATCGGGGAGCCGGACAAATGAGAACGAAACTCTTCATAGCATTCATTATCATTACAGTCGCCGCCTTATTGTCCACAATCGCTTTCAAAAGCCTGATTCTGAAAGACTTCGACAACTACGTGACCGGCGTCAAAGAAGACCAGATCTACTGGATCATTGCTTCCGTGGAAGGTGCATATATGGATGGCGTTTGGGATAGGCAAAAGCTTGCTGAATCCACCCATTGGGCCATGATGATGGGTTTTGACATTAAAATAGTCGAGACCGGAGGCATGGAAGTCGTGCATTCTCATAATGTAATGGAATCGCTTTCACCCGGCATGAAACAGCGCATGGCCGATCTCTTTCGTCTGGACATGACTTTGGAGCGCAAGTACGATGAGTTCCCGATTAATTCCAACGGGACCAGGATAGGCACTCTTCTGGCGCGCTCTTTTCAGAAAAAGCAACTCGCCGAAAAAGAGGCCATATTCGAGAGCAGGGTCACTCACTTCCTATACGTATACCTGCTTATAGCAGGCCTCGGCTTGGTATTTATAGCTCTGCTTCTATCTCAATACCTCTCCAAACCGTTGCTGCGTCTTAAAAAAGCTTCCGAAAAAGTCGCAGGAGGAGATTTCTCGGTCAGAATTGAATCTGCATCTTCCGATGAAGTCGGAGACTTGGCAAAGACCTTTAACAGGATGGCTGAATCTCTTCAAAAGGAGGAGGGGTTAAGGAAACGTCTCATGTCGAATGTCGCCCACGAACTAAGGACTCCCCTGACCATAATGAAAACGCATGTCGAGGCGATGGCTGACGGCATAGTGTCTGACACAAGTAAAGGTCTGGTTAACATAGAGCACGAGATAGGAAGACTCATCGAGCTGGTAAAAGGTATTGAGGATATAACAGCGGCCGAGGCTAGTTTCTTCGCGAAGAGAGAATCCAGCGAGATTAACCTGAAAGATCTCCTTTCAGGGCTTCGCCAAGATCTGCTGCCGTCGTTTCAATCCCGCGAGCTCTATATCAAAATCTTGAAGGAAAGCGATCTGCATGTGACCTCCGACATCGAAAAGCTCGAAAGAATCCTGAGAAATATCCTATCAAATGCTCTTAAATTCACCGATGTGGGTGGCGTCTCAATAGATTTCGGCACGGATGCCAATAGTTTCTTTATCGAAGTTAAAGACACCGGAAGGGGGATACCCGAAAAAGAGCTGCCGTTTATATTCAACCGTTTTTATCGGTCCGAAGAGTCAAGGGTCGAAGGCCTCGGACTAGGCTTGGCCATAGTAAAAGAGCTTATGGAAGTCATGGGTGGAAATATTACGGTAAAAAGCATCGTAGGAGAGGGAACAAGTGTCAGGATATCGCTGCCGCTAAAGGCATAAAATAGCTACAACTATTTGAAAGGACCGCAGTTTCGGTATGTTTTAATAATCCTCAAATTTACCCGAGCGGGAAGCATTTTGATCAGATACACGCTAACTAGATAGCCGATATCCAGAAAAAAAGCATTAGTAGTCAAGCAAAGCCGAACCGCATATCCCGGCCATAATTGCCCAGCGCATCATTTTGCCTCCTTGCAAATTTCTTTCGATACAGGAATCTAAATCTCCACTATTTATTTTCGCATAGCGAATGCTATAGAAAGCTTCTTTTGATCACAGTATATGACCCGCTACGTGTAATACAAAGCAGACCATTCGTTCATCGGCCTAATCATATCAATTATTGATCCTCGACGAATCTTCATAATTTCTTCAAAATTCTGTGTTAACCTGTTAATCATTACAAGATTAGAGTATGGACAAGCATCTTAGATGCTTATACTCGTTAATAGAAAAAAACTATTCAGCAAATGACATTGAAGGAAATTTAGGAGGGAGAAGTGAAAAAAATAATTCTGATGATGGCAGCCTTGCTTTTGATCGTAGTCAGCCTTGCCCACGCAGCTGGTCCCGAGTTTACCCAGAAGGCTGGTACTTACACTGTCGCAACGAAATTTGAACGGAACCCCTCAGTCGGTAATAACGATGTCGAAATAGCGATCACGGACGCTACAGGTGCTCGCATTACGGATGCAAGAGTGAGAGTAGATTATTCGATGCCTGCGATGCCCGGAATGCCGGCAGTTAATTACAAAGCCAATGCGGTAGTGAGCGGCGACAAATATGTTGCCAAGGTAAATCCTTCAATGTCTGGGGCATGGAATTTTGCGGTCAAGATAACGCGGGGCGGGAAGACCTCAACTGGTAAATTCAATGTTGATGTTCAGTAATAACGGGTAATTAATAGATTGGAGGGAAGTCGTAATGGGTAAATACAGCAAATCGGTGATATGCGGATCGCTCAAACAGCAGCGCTTGCTCATTACGCTTTCCTGCCTTTTCATTATTACAATATCGGTGTTTTCCTCTTCTAAGGTCCATGCCGAAGACCTTAACCTGAAGCAGCTGATAGACGAAGCGCTCCGGAACAGCCCCGAGCTGCAGGCCTCACGTTCAAGGACAGCGGCGTCCGAATACAGGATTCCACAAGTGAAGACCCTACCCGATCCGATGTTCTCATTTGGCTATCAGAATGTGGGGTTCCAGAAATATACCTATGGCCAGGACAATGATGCCTGGTGGATGTTTTCGGTATCGCAGACCGTTCCTTTCCCCGGAAAGCTGTCACTAAAGGGAGATATCGCATCCAGGGAATCGGAGAGCATATATGCAAGCCAAGAGGCCATGCGCCTGAAAACTATATCCCGGGTCAAAGAACTCTATTTCGATTTATATACTACATACAAAGACATCGATTTGATACACGAAAGGACGTCACTATTGAATCGCGTCGAAGACGCAGCCCTCTCCCGTTACTCTACCGGCAAAGGTTCGCAGCAGGAAGTTTTGATGGCCCAGACAGAGAAATATATGCTCCTTGAAAAGGAAGAAATGCTGAAACAAAAAATACAATCTCTGGAGGCCATGCTCAATTCGGTAATCGGAAGATCTGCCGAAGCGCCTCTCGGCCGACCAGCAGATACCCAGCCTTCTGTGCTTACTCACTCACTGAATGACCTCATCAAGATAGCATATGCGCAATCTCCAGAGATTGAGGCTAAAAATCAGACGATTGCAGCAGCTGAAGCAAAGGTCTCGCTCGCAAAAAAAGATTACATTCCTGACTTCACGATTACGGGCAGCTATTTCCCTCGTGGCAATGACTTCGGGGACATGTGGAGCCTCCAGGCCGCCATCAACATACCTATCTTCTATCGCACAAAACAACGGCATGCGGAGAATGAAGCAAATGCACTTCTCGCGGAAGCCAGGAGCGAACAAGAATTGACGCGACTTATAATCTCATCTGCAATCAAGGATAATTACTCAATGGTCCAGGCTACTGATAAACTCATGGCGTTATATCAGGACGGACTTATTCCTAAGAGCAGACAGGATGTCGAGCTTGCTCTTTCTGGATATATGACTGGCAGTGTCGATGCCCTCACCGTCATCACGCGATTAAAGTCAGTTATTGACTTCGAAATATCCTACTGGAATCAGTTCGCTGAGCATGAAAAGGCCGTCGCAAAGCTTGAAGCTATTGCGGGCCTGTCACACAGCACCACAAATAGTCAGACAGGAAACTGAAATGAATAAAAAAATATTTATTATCACCGCAGGAATGGCGTTGGTCACTCTGGTTGCTCTTGCCTATTTTCTGAAAAATGCCTCGTCGCCTGCGAAGAATACCATAAGCGCGACTCCAGCTCCAGTGCAATCGATGCCGGGCATGGGACAACAGCAGCCTCAGCAACCTCAGACTCAACAGGTAGCTCCGACAGCGCAATCCCATCAACAAGCCGAAGAGGCACAGGAAGAGGAAGAAGCACCCACCGTAGAAATCCCGCTCGAAAAACAGCAGCTTATCGGGGTGAAGACCGTTGTTGCCGAGGTCAAAAATCTCCGGAAGACCATAAGGACAGTCGGAATGGTCACTTACGACGAGCGCAGACTCGCCACCGTCAATACAAAATTCGAAGGTTGGATCGAAAAGCTCCATGTAGATTTTACCGGCAGGTATGTTCGCAAGGGAGAGCCCCTCGCAGAGATATATAGTCCGGAACTGCTGGCTACTCAGCAGGAATTCATCAACCTCCTGAAATGGAAAAAAGAGAGCAAATCGGCAAAGGACAGCACCATAGGCTCGATGCTCGCAGGCGACTCCGAATCCATCCTTGAAGGAGCCAGACAGAGGTTGCGTTTATGGGATATCAGTGATGCTCAGATTGATAAGATTGAACATACCGGTAAGCCAGTGCGCACTCTTACTATCTACAGTCCAGTCAGCGGATATGTAGTGCAAAAAGCCGCCATTAAAGGCATGCGCGTCATGCCGGGAGAAAAGCTCTTCGACATCGCAGACCTCTCGACTGTCTGGATATTGTCAGACATCTTCGAATACGAGCTCCCTCTCATCAAGGTGGGAGAAAAGGCCAATATAAGCCTCAGCTACTTTCCGGGCAAGGAGTTCGTGTCGACTATCGACTATGTCTATCCTACTATCGCCGGAGATACACGCTCGGCAAAGATAAGGTTTGCTGTTCCCAATCCGGGCAACAAGCTGAGGCCACAAATGTATACCAATGTCGATGTGAAGGTCAACCTCGGCAATAAGCTGATTATTCCCGATGATGCTGTCCTTGACGCAGGGAAGCGCCAGATAGTCTATGTAGACAAGGGAGAGGGGAATTTCGAACCTCGCGAGGTGAGTATAGGCATGCGATCTGACAGGATGGTTGAGATCACAAAGGGGCTGAAAGCGGGCGAGCATGTAGTGTCAGCCGCAAACTTCCTAATAGATTCCGAGGCCAAGCTGCAGGGTATCGTCAAATAATGATCGCTAGGATTATTGATTTCAGTGCCAGGAACAAGTTCGTCATTTTCCTTTTTGTTGCGTTCCTCATAGTATGGGGATATTGGGCGCTCAGAAAGACACCACTCGACGCGATTCCGGACCTTAGCGATACGCAGGTGATCGTATTCACCGACTGGCCGGGTAGGAGTCCTGATCTGGTTGAAGACCAGATTACCTATCCTATCTCTTCAACTTTGCTGGCAGCGCCCGAAGTGCAGGCAGTAAGAGGTTTCTCATTTCTGGGGAGTTCCTTCATATATGTTATTTTCAAGGAGGGTACCGACATCTATTGGGCCAGGAGCAGGGTTTTGGAATATTTGCAGGCCGTAAAGAACAAGATCCCTGCCGACGTGAATCCCGTATTAGGCCCTGACGCGACCAGTGTCGGATGGGGGTTTTCATATGCGTTGGTCGATGAAACCGGCGGCCACAATCTCGCGGAATTACGCTCCATTCAGGACTATAACGCGAAACTTGCCTTGGAAAGCGTTCCGGGCGTCTCGCAGGTTGCGAGCATCGGGGGCTTCGTCAAACAATATCAGATAACTATCGACCCTAACAAGCTTCTTGCCTATAACATCCCATTGCCAAAAGTGCTAGATGCAGTCAAGAAAAGTAACCAGGATGTGGAAGGAAGAGTGCTTGAATTCTCCGGCACGGAATACATGGTCAGGGGGAAAGGATATATAAAAAGTCTGAGCGACATAGAAAATATCGCCGTCGGTTCCAGCGCATCCGGTACACCCATTTATGTGGGTGACATCGCCAACGTGCAACTTGGGCCTGAGATACGGCGAGGACTTGCCGAGTTGGATGGCAAGGGTGAAGTCGCGGGAGGCATAGTTGTCGTCCGGTTCGGACAGAACGTCCTTGATGTCATAGACCGGGTCAAACAGAAGATTCATAACGATATCGAGCCGAGCTTGCCCAAAGGCGTAAAGTTGGTCGTAACATACGACCGCTCAGACCTTATTCATCGATCGATCGACACGCTTAAGGAAGAGATCATAAAGTTGTCGATTGCCGTGAGCGCGGTCTGCATTATATTCCTGTTCCATCTGCCGAGCGCCCTAGTGGTCATCCTCACCCTTCCTATAGCGATCATCATATCTTTCATATGCATGCATTACCTTGGAGTCACTTCCAATATTATGAGCTTGAGTGGCATAGCCATAGCTATCGGGGCCATGGTTGATGCTTCAATCGTCATGGTTGAAAACGCCCATAAAAAGATGGAACTCTGGGAATGTGATCGCGAGTTATATTGCAGCAGACTGGATGTGATAATCGATGCCGCCAAGGAAGTCGGGCCATCGCTCTTCTTCTCCCTTCTCGTTATCACCGTCGGGTTTCTGCCGGTATTCACCTTGCAGGGCCAGGCCGGAAGGCTATTCAAGCCGCTTGCATATACAAAGACCTTCGCTATGCTTTTCTCATCATTCCTGGCTGTCACACTGACGCCGGTACTTATGACACTTTTTATCAGAGAGAGCGCACTCAGCAAGGTACCGGTACTGAAATACCTCTTTATAATTTATCCCGAGGAGCGGCACCCCGTAAGCATGATCCTTCGAAAGCTATACGAGCCTGCGGCACGCCTCGCACTCAACTATAAAAAGACGGTCATTATAATTGCCGTCATCATCATGGCGCTGACTGCCTATCCTTTCATAAAGCTCGGCTCGGAGTTCATGCCACCTCTGTATGAAGGCTCTCTCTTCTATATGCCGGTGACCGTGCCGGGCGCATCGATATCTGAAGTCTCAAAACTCATCCAACTCCAGGACCGCATCCTGATGAAGATACCGGAAGTGTCGCAAGTATTCGGAAAAGCAGGCCGAGCTGAGACACCGACTGATCCCGCCCCCCTTGAGATGTTCGAGACGGTCGTGAACCTTAAGCCAGAATCCCAGTGGCGGCCTGGCATGACCGTGGAGAAGCTGAAATCCGAAATGAATGATGCCCTTACCATACCTGGTGTGGCCAATTCATTTACGATGCCAATCAAGGCGCGTATCGATATGCTTTCTACCGGCATCAGGACTCCTGTAGGCATCAAGATCATGGGCCGAGACCTCAACGTAATAGAACATTTAGGTGAGGAGATTGAAAAACGGATACAAGAAGTCCCGGGCACGCGGAGCGCCTATGCGGAGCGGGTTACAACCGGATACTTCTTCGACATAGATGTGAATAGAGAGGCTGCCGCCAGGTATGGACTGACCGTGAAAGATGTCCAAGAGATCATTCAGTCAGCCATCGGAGGCATGGATCTCACTATGACCGTAGAGGGTAGAGAACGCTATCCGGTAAACGTGCGGTACTTCAGGGATATGAGGAGCGACATCGAAGACATTAAACGAGTGCTCGTCCCCGTAATGGAAGGTCCCGTTCTCACTTCCGACTCAGCGACACCGGTGCAACTGCCGCGGACTACACAGGTGCCGCTAGGCGAAATCGCAGATATTAAGATAGTCAAAGGACCTACTGCAATAAAGAGTGAAGAAGGATTGCTGACCTCATATGTCTATATCGACTTCTCCGGTAGAGATGTCGGAAGTTATGTTAATGATGCCAAAAAGAAAATCACATCGCTGAAGGTTCCTGAAGGATACCATCTGGAGTGGAGCGGCGAGTTTGAGTACTTGGTTAAAACCCACGAACGGCTAAAGTTGGTTATACCTTTTACACTTTTCGTTATCTTCATCCTAATCTATTTCAACACGAAGTCTTTTGCCAAAACTCTGATTGTGCTATCTGCCGTACCCTTCTCTCTCGTAGGGTCGTTCTGGCTGCTCTATCTACTCGGTTACAACATGAGCATCGCGGTATGGGTCGGCATCATAGCACTGGCGGGCCTCGATGCAGAAACCGGCGTGGTAATGCTGCTATATCTTGAACTTGCCTATGAGAAGTGGAAAAAGGAAGGGAAGCTGACGAGCATGGTCGCACTGAAAGATGCTGTCATGGACGGCGCAGTCAAAAGGATCAGGCCAAAGGTCATGACTGTTTCTGTCATCCTTGCAGGATTGATACCGATAATGTTCAGCCATGGCACGGGTGCCGATGTAATGAAACGCATAGCTGCGCCGATGGTCGGAGGCGTTATCACTTCCACGATCCTCGAACTCATCATCTATCCTGCCATCTACATGCTTTGGAGGGGACGCGAAGTCAGAAAGGTCGAGGCCGCAAGCTCACATAGCATAGAAAGCTAAATGGCGCTGTCTTATCTGGTCATACTTTATGAATTTGTTTGTTGTAGTCAGGAAACGATTAATAGCATGAGGGTATAGCGCATGATCGCATCGGCTAAAGGGTTGGGGTGGTTCTAGCTGTGTCTTTAGATTATCGCAATACTAATTTTCAATGTCTACCAAAATAAAAGTTGAGTTGTATCCTAGCCGAACCGCGACAAGTCAAGACTATACAATCTGTTGACGATTCTCAAAAAAAATCATCACCATTTCAGACTCTTTTGAAAGAAGGAATACTGTGAGCCGGCAGTGAGCGTAGAGATATTTCTCGATGCGAGGTTAGTAGGAAATCAACGATAGTAAATAATCGCCCAAATCGATAGCTTCTTGGGTATGCCGTGTAAAACGTATGACTAGTCGGTTAAAGTCCGACCGCGGGAGTTCGGTGGTTCACCCGCGTAGCTAGAGGGAGGTGTGAAGAGCAATCTAAAGCACTAAGTTTCCTGACAAAGGCTCCGAAAGGGAGCTGAGCGAACCTGCGGGTCGCAGCGATTGCGAACCCAGATGTAGCCTCGAAACATCGAAACGGAGTTGCCGACCCTGTCACAGAAAGGGGAAGGCCGTTGCATCTATCCTAACGCAAACTACCGCAACCGATAGATGAACTTCCGGGGTGTCAGGGGTGACACCCAGAGGAAGCCATACGACAATGAACACGGGAGACCCGTGCCGATGCAGTACAGGAAGCAAACCGGTGGATATAAGGAAACGAAATTTCACTGGGTTGGTACGGGAGTCGGATTTGCCCATATTACCGATTGTATCTCAAGAACAACATAACCTTGGGAGAGGGAAGGGGCAATACTTTTATCATGTTTTTGAAGAAGTAAAGGACAGGAGATTGCACAACGTGCTGGAAACTCCAGAAAAGATCCGGGAACTTCAGAGGAAACTATACCGGAAAGCCAAGCAGGAAAAGGAGTACCGTTTCTATCTTCTCTATGACAAGGTATACAGGCTGGACATCCTGAACCATGCCTACCGTCTTGTTCGTGCAAACAAGGGAGCGCCGGGAGTAGACGGCGAGACCTTTGCGAGCATAGAGGAGAGGGACGGAGGAGCAGAGAAGTATCTTGAAGAGATTGCAGGAGAACTGAAGTGGCAAACGTACAAACCGCAACCTGTCAGGAGGGTATATATCCCAAAGGCAGGCGGAGGAACGCGACCGCTTGGAATACCGGTAATCAAAGACAGGGTAGTACAGATGGCAGTAAAGATTGTGATTGAGCCTGTATTTGAAGCCGACTTTCAGGACAACTCTTATGGATTCAGACCGAAGCGAAATGCCCATCAAGCGGTGGCGGACGTGCAGAAGCACCTTCTTAAAGGCAAAACAGATGTCATTGATGCTGATATCTCCAAGTACTTCGACACCATTCCCCACGATAGGCTGATGCAGTTGGTGGCCAAGCGCATCGTTGATAAGCACATACTAAAGCTGATCAAGATGTGGTTGGAGGCGCCAATTGTAGAAGAACGTGAGGATGGGAAATCTGAGTATAAGGACAATGACAAAGGGACGCCTCAGGGAGGGGTGATATCACCGCTTCTTGCTAACATCTACCTGAACGTACTTGATATGATTTGGAAGATCAGGGAAGTAGAGGAGAGGTTGGGGGCACGACTCGTCCGCTATGCGGACGATTGTGCGCCGCAGGCGCACAAGGAGGTTCTTATGTAAGAGAACCGATTGTGTACAAGCTGCACAGGAGATGGAGGAAGGCCCTCCAAAGCCGGCCTGCAGGGGCAGGCTTTAAACAACCATGAGCTGCGTTGGTAAAGAGCCGATGTGGTGAGCGTCATGGAAAAGGCGCAACAAATGCGTCATGTACGAATCAGAAAGGCGAATGAAAATGAATCACCGATGACGTGTCGAAAGCGTAGGGACGGCATCAAAACCAGGGGGGAGTCGTTAACCTGGGATAAATCCATCGGAAACCTGATTACTGGGTGGATGGTGTCCGGCATGAAGGTGACGCGAGTCTGATTCTGGCTCTTGTGTGGAACTGCGGGAACCTGTCGCTCCGATGTTAAGGAAGAAGTTCAAGGGGCAGATCCCCGAGGATGAGAGTACCGATGCGGAGAACAGGGGCGGAGCAACTTGTAGTAGCTTAGAAGTTCCGTAATTGGAATGGAGCGAAGGGGTTGCGTTATTCAGTTTTATTTGGCTGTCAACCAGAAATGGGAGGAACTGTTGGATAAGACAAAGTCATTTAGTATTTCTAAGCAAGCAGTGTGGGAAGCGTATTTGCGTGTAAAAGCAAACAAGGGTGCGGCAGGGGTTGACGAGATATCGATAACCAAATTTGAAGAGAAGTTGAAAGACAATCTCTACAAACTATGGAATCGGATGTCGTCAGGGAGTTATATTCCCCCTTCAGTGAGAGCTGTTTCCATACCAAAAGCCAACGGAGGGGAAAGGATTCTTGGAATCCCCACAGTTGCTGACCGTATTGCCCAGATGGTAGTCACGATGTACCTTGAGCCGTTGGTTGAGCCGTGCTTTCATCCAGATTCCTACGGGTATCGTCCGGGGAAATCGGCACTGGATGCAGTGGGGACAGCGCGGAAAAGGTGCTGGAGATCAGATTGGGTGATAGACCTCGACATTAAGGGGTTTTTCGACAATCTTGATCACCAGTTGGTGATGCGGGCGGTGAGGAAGCATACCGATTGCCGATGGGTTCTTCTGTACCTTGGGCGGTGGCTTCAAGCCCCAATGCTAAGAGCAGATGGCACATTGGAGAATCGGGATAAAGGCACTCCACAGGGGGGAGTATGCAGTCCGCTGCTTGCAAACATCTTTATGCACCACGCCTTTGATGAGTGGATGCGACAAAATTATCCGCAGGTGGTATTTGAGCGTTACGCGGATGATGTGCTCGTGCACTGCAAAACAGAGCGAGAAGCTATACTTATGCTCCGAGCGATTGAAGAGCGTTTAATGCAAGCTGGAACTTCATCCTGAAAAGACACTTATCGTGTATTGCAAGGATGATGATCGGCGAAAGAACTATCCAAGAGAATGCTTCGACTTTCTTGGCTATACTTTTCGGCCAAGGAGAGCGAAGAATAAACATGGGAAGTACTTTGTTTCGTTTCTTCCGGCTATTAGCAACAAAGCCAAAAGCAAGATTCGCAAGGCCATAAGGGAATGGCGCATTCATCTTATCACGTGGACGTCGCTGGAAAACATAGCGGAAAAGATAAACCCGGTAGTGCGTGGTTGGTATCAGTACTATGGACGGTTTTACAAATCCGAAATGTATCCAGTGCTTCGTAACGTGGAGAACTACCTAACATTATGGGCGCGTCGGAAATACAAGAGCCTCGCAAGGCATGGTCGAAATGCTCGTAGATATCTTGGCAGTGTGTGCAAACGCATGTCTGGATTATTCGTACATTGGGAACTTGCCTTAGGGTCTCCGACTGAATAATGGGAGCCGGATGAGCCGAGAGGTTCCTGTCCGGTTCTGCGAGGGACTGGCGGTGAAGTTCCGCCGGTCTACTCTCCGCGTGGTGTTATGCAAAGGCAATAGCGAACGGATAATGAAGGGAGTCAAGGCCGTGCTTTATGACCTTGGCCTCAGCCTCAATGAGGAAAAGACACGTGTGGTGGATGCACGACACGATAGCTTTAACTTTTTGGGGTTTCGCTTGGTAATGCGGAAAAGCATGAAGAGCAGAGGAATGTTCCCTTTGACTGAGCCATCCGCGAAGGCGATGAAGCACATTCGGTCAGAGATCAAGCAGTTGACGACTGAACGATACAGTGCAACGCCGACAGAGGATGTTATCCATAGAGTCAATTCTGTTGTCAGAGGATGGGTGGGTTACTTTTATTACGGCCACTGCACAAAGGCCATGTCTGCTTTGCGATACTATCTTGTCTACAGGATGAGAGTGTATCTTCGTCGGAAACACCATTACCACAGTCTTGGGTATAGGACGTATCCCGACAGTTACTACTACGACTCCTTGGGTTTGTACAAAGTTCCAACTACTGCTCCATGGACTCGGACTGCGAATGCTTCTGGAAGAAGATAATCGGTAAGCCGTGTGCGGGAAAACCGCATGCACGGAATTGACGAGGGGGAACTGGAGATAGGGCCTTCGGGCTACTACGCCAGTTCTCTACTCTACTGAACTTATTGACCAGATATTCAAAAAATGGATCACCAGATCGATTGTTACTGCACAGAAGCAATACCGAGGCGACTTTTCATTGATAACAAGTTCTAAAAGAATATTTTACTATGACAGAAAACTGACAGGTTTGCTTGGAATAGGTGCCCGAACTCAGTAGAATATCTAGGTGTTCAAGCGGAAGTGATCGGTGTAACAATTAAAGTATTAATGGCAGGTAACACTATTTTGGAAAAACATAGTTTACTATTTGTTATTTATATTTATTATCTATTTTTGTAACAATAGGAGGTTTGATAAAAAGTGGAATATAAAAATATGATGTTAGCTGAGTCCCGCAATGGCAATACTGAAGCAGTTAAGCAGCTTATTGAAGCAGGCACTGATGTGAATGCAAAGAATAATCTTGGAGATACCCCATTGATGTGGGCAGCCCGTTATGGCCACACTGAAACAGTAAAGCTCCTTCTTGAATCGGGTGCTGATGTTAATGCTAATAATAATTATGGCTGGACTGCTCTAATGTGGGCAGCCCGTTATGGCCACACTGAAACAGTAAAATTCCTTCTCGGGAAAGGTGCAGATGTAAATAGAGAGAACCGTCATGGCAACACAGCACTACTGTTTGCGGCTTATGAAGGCAGTACTGAGATGGTGAAGCTACTTCTTGAAGCTGGCGCCGATGTTAACGCAACGAACGGAGAAGACGCCACTGTATTGAGCTATGCCTATGAACTTAAGGACGAAGCCAAGCGAGAGGCGATCATAGAGATGTGTAGGAAATATAATGCTGTCGAATTGACCGGTGGTGAAATAAGTGACTGATACCAACAGTAGGCGCTTTAAGATATAAATTCAGACAGAACAAAAAGTGTCCGAGGCGGTACACCCTTCCACAAAGAGTGCATCTATTTGTGTCTTATTATCGCGAACGGTCTGGGACAGTTTCTCGATCACCAGGGCCTCGCCCTCGCCAGCTACCCCAAGAAGACGCTGTGTGTCCTGTGCCACATTAAACTCAAGCTTCGTGATCTCTGCCTCAAGGTCCACGATTCGGCTCTTGAGGGGTCCGAGGACTTTTGATTTATCGGAAGCGACAGCGCTACGTGATTTTTTCGCGGCTTTTCTGTGTCCATTCTTGTCGGCACCGTTCCGTTTCCCTTTCGCTTTCTTTACACGAACCCCGCCCTCGTCCTGCCACCCGATGCGTTCGAGAAAGTCAAAGTAGGTACCTTCGAAGACGTTCACCTCATCATTGTCGTACACGATCAGCTTGGTCGCTACGGCCTCTAGGATCATCTCACTGTGTGTCACGATGATTACGGCGCCGTCAAAAGCTTCAATCGCCTCGATCAGTGAGTCAATAGACTCCATGTCCAGGTGGTTTGTAGGCTCGTCGAGGATCAGCATGTTGGCCGGAGAGATAAGGAGCTTACCTAGCAGTACGCGGCTCTTTTCCCCTCCAGAGAGCACGCTCACTTTCTTGAGCGCGTTGTCGCCATTGAACATCATGAGCCCACAGATGGCGCGGGATTCGCCATGGGAGTGGTCCGGATGCGCGTCCATGATTTCCTGGAGCGCGGTCTTGTCGTTCTGCAGGCGGCTGATATTAGTCTGGCCAAAGTAGGCGATCTTCGTATTCGGGTGGGGTCTTACCTCTCCACTTGACGAGGATATCTCTCCTGCAAGGAGGTTCAGAAGCGTAGTCTTTCCCTTGCCATTCTTTCCGATGACGGCAATCCGGTCCTTTTTCCCGACCGCAAAGCTCAGACTGTCAATGAGCTTCGGGCCGTCCTCGGAAAATGAAAAGGACAAGTCTTCCACTGTCATCAGCCATTTAGCTTCAAACGGGGCGGACCGAAACTTGAAGTCAAGCGATTTGATCTCTCCGAGTTTGTCGAGCCGTTGGTGTTTCGCAAGCGCTTTAATCCTAGACTGGACCGCGCTGGCCTTGGTTGCCTGGGCTCGGAATCGATTAATAAACTGCTCCACTTCCTTGCGTTTCTTCTCGTCGTTCTGGCGCGTCTTTTCATGGATCTCTTCTTCTAGGAGGACTTGGTCGTATAGCTTCTGCGTGTTGCCGGGGACCTTTCGCATCTTGCAGCGGTGGATGATCATCGTATGCGTCGTGACGCTATCCATGAATTCGCGGTCATGCGTAATGATGATCATCTCGTTCTGCCATGCGCGCAAAAATTGTGTCAGCCAGCGGACTGAGACGATGTCTAGGTAGTTTGTCGGTTCGTCGAGGAGCAGCAGGTTGGGCTCAGATACAAGTACCTTGGCAAGGTTCAGCCGCACCTGGTATCCGCCGGACAACGACGACGGAGGCCGATCGAAGTCGTCATTGGTGAATCCCAGGCCGTGGAGAATGGCTTCGGCCTTGTATGTTTCGTCAATGTGGTCCTCGTTTTTCGGGAGGGCGAGGCAGGCCTCCTGGAGCACCGTGTCCTCGGCGAAGTTGATATGCTGGGACAGATGGCCGATGGTGTATCCCGAAGGTACCGTGATCGTGCCGGCGTCCTGGCGCGCTTCGCCGAGGATCATGCGAAAGAGCGTTGATTTGCCGTGGCCGTTGCGGCCCACAAGGCCCACACGTTCACGCGGGTTAACGGTAAAGCCGACGCCGTCAAACAGCACCTGCTTGCCGTAGGATTTATCGATATTCGCGACCTGTAGCATTCTTTAGACCTTCCTTAAAAAAAAGTATGCAAAAATACAACCCTATATGATAACTCAGCAGCGCAGTTAAGGTAAATGGTTAGGAGTAGACATTGATAACGCTGTTTTGGTAGTTATATTTGGAAATAGATTGTTGAGAAGGGATTAATTAAGAGATGAAGGTCAGGGGATGGAATAGTTCCATAGCTATGATTCGTAAATCTAAGACTACGAATAACACAGTATTGCGCTTGCACTAAGTTCTTTACTTCGCGGTATCTTGTTTACCTGATCTATGATCTCGGCTGCAGTTGCCACATCTTTCATGATGAGACTCTTTCTTGCATCCACACCGATTTTGGTCGCTTTAGGTGTTATCGTGTCGATATAGACATAAATCGTCAAGTCTGGTGTCTCAGCGGTAATTTTCATGCCATCCGCTGTCTGTTCTCGCCACAGGTCCCTGATCTCCATTTTTATCAATGCCTGATGAACCGCAGCTTCGACCTCACCTGAAGGATAACTTACCGTTTTGTATGCGACATTGGTAATCGTATAAGCTATACCACCGCCAGCGCCAGCCACCAAAATACTCACGCAACCCTCTGAAATAATCAAGAAGACCAAAAGGAGAAATAAATTTGCAGCTCTTTGTGCGGGCATCATATGTAGATTATATTCATATGCACATCCGAAACGACCTCACCTTTGCGCATAATTAACCATCAGATGTAACGTACCTCGCAGAATCTTTCCGATTCGCATTCGCATATTTGATGTTAAATTACGTCCGTTGGCATAGTAATTATATGCATTTAGGTATTATCCCAAATGATTGACAACCATTACTTTGGGGTTATACTTTATTAGAAAGTAGTTGAATCTAATCTTTTCTAAAGTGGAGGAAAACATGACAATCTGGAAATGTAATAAATGTGGCAATACAATAGAAGCAGCTGTTTATCCTGATACCTGTCCTTCTTGTAAAGAAAAGTGTGAATATGTTGACGTCACTTGCTATCTCCCCGAGTGTGGCGGACCCACGTCTGGCAACATTAATCCGCAAGTGTTCAAGGAAAGTTCTAAAGCTGACGAACGAAAATTTTCAAAATGATGTAGGCATTTCTTTGCATATCTTTTTCAAGTAATGACTGCATAGGAACAGCACAGCTGAAATCCTTGCCTAAAGTGCAGCAAGATAGATGGCCATTCCTGACTTCGATGCGATGAGCAGTTTCTCGTAGCACGGCCTTTTCCGTTCACTGGAAAATATACTCTAGTGTTTTATTCTGAACTTTAGGAGCTTTCGTAGATGGTCCAGCTCTTCTTTAATGACCGTCTCGATTACTTGTTCTCTGTCAAAGACAGCCATATACTTCAGTTCCGAAAAAAACACTACCGAATCCTTTTCAAACGAAAGGGCTTGGTCCAGGACATCTTCAAATGTCTTTAGATTGTCCAGAGTGGTTCTAAGCGTATCTCGGTTAGCCAGTGAATGGGAAGCGCAGAATTCCTTCATATATGCGTTGAATTCACCTTCGTAGCTTTCCTCTGCATCAAATTTATCAGCCGATTTTGCCAGATCCTTGAAGAGCTTCTCATGTTTCATCTCTTCCAGTGCAAGGTAATCAAAAAGTGCAACAATATTGCGATCATTAAATTTCTTTGATGCTTCGCTATAAAACTCATATCCGTTTTGCTCAATATACACAGCAAAATCTAGAACTTCTTTTACTTCAAACAAGACTCCCATAGCATCCCCCGTTTGGAATTATATCAAAGATATATGCTGCATTACATTTAATCAAATTATAATAGGAAAATATTCTAATACAACGGCACAATTACATCATAGCTTCACGTTGTGAACAATTTGTCATGGAATCACCAACTTTCATAACTACGATTTGCTATAATCTGCTGACTGTTACCGCAAATGTTTCTGGATAAGTAATAGCCGGGACTGAGCTTTATAAAGCCAAAGGGGTGCGTGCTTATGCGCTTAGGAATCTGGGGAACATTGATTGTATTGCTTATTACTCCAACTCTGGTTTTTGCTGATGGCGACTGGCTACCAAAATCACCTGATCAAATAGAAAAAGTGAAAAAAGTAGTAACAGGCAATGTTAGAGACCTTGCAGAAAAGGCTCATTACTTTCCCTTATCTTTAGTTAGTACTTATGTGGATGGACTGATGAATTCAATGAATCAGCACAAGGGTCAGGGAATATATATTTCCCAAGATGGGCAAGCCGCTGCAAAATTCATGTATACCATGGATGAAAACGGAAATATTCGCACTGTGAAGATCGTGAAATATAAAAAAGACTTTAGCGAATTATTCAGTAAATATAATATCAATCAGAATGAATGGGGCACCCTGATACATCAATTCAATTCATTAGGCTATGCTGCTGCATCGATTCCCAGTGGCAGCTTCAAGCTGAGGTATGATTTTGAAAAAGGCAACTTTGTCTCTCAAAGAAAGACCAACACGGTTTCTATAACCAAAGAGACATTAGGCTCCAAGGTCATTACTTCCGCCGCCAACGGCGCCGCAGGTACAGACTACCTAACACTTATCGGCAATAAAATTCATCAACAGTGGGTGCCCCCCGAAAATGTCGATAAAAGCCTTATTGCCATGATCAACTGTAGAATTACAGAAAACGGAAACGTTACCATACTGGGTTTCGAAAAGAAGTCCGGCAATGGTTTATTTGACAGGGCTGCCCTCAAGGCCATAAACAATGCAGCTCAGCTTCCTCCGCCATCGACAGAAATGGAAATCGGTGTGACATTTTATCCATGAGAGAGACATCGTCCACGCAAACACAATAATTTTCTTGTTCTTCATTAGTGCATAATGTCTGCCTATATGGCCACAAGTGCGAACTCGTAGCCATTAGTATGCGCAAAACACCCTCCCGCGATTATCAGGCTAACAGGTGGCACCAACATCTTCCGTTTGCGAGCGCCGGTCTCAACTTGCCGCAAGAAGTTGATCCAGTACTATATTGAAACGCCGCCCGAACACTCTGTACGAACTGTGTCTGCATATCGACTGATTTTGCCGCTAGCGCCTTCTTCTTCCATGTTTTATCGATTCGGAGAAATCTTTGTACAAATAGAAGAACCTATGAACACTTCTAGCAGGCTGAGCGGAACGGCATAAATAAGAATAGCACTTGGCAGTACATTCAGATTCCAAGTGACGACCCACATCAAAACAAATGCTGTAAACCAACTAACTAAAGTCGTTTGTATGATATTGAATTTTCTGGAAATGAGATAAATTACTATGGCAAATAAAAACCCCCATGCAACCCAAATCATTCCATTCTGCGGTTTGGAGGGAAAAGTCATTCCGAGTGATTGATAATGGTCAACCCAATATGTTTTTAGAAGAACCTCATTTCTAAAAAACTCAGATGCATTCACCCAAATACCAGTGAGTATTACTGCAACGATGCTTCGGAATGGTAGATTCATAGCTACTCCTTAATCGAGATGTTTTTTAGATTCATTAGTTCTGCCTGTCATTTGCAAATGGTCAATTTGAAGTGCTTTTCACCATCGGAACGCGGATGATAAAATCCGGAGTCGAGATGAAGTCCACTTCTCCTTTAATATATTTAAGATATAAATATAGCACCTACCCCATCCTATTTCTTGAGTTGCCCCGTATCATACAATGCCTCGATGTCAAAAGCGGGTACTGTAACGGAGATATAGATAAGTTTCTCCGATCCTGCATTCTCAACTGCGTGCTCCATGCTTGAAGGGATATAGAGCAGATCTCCTGTCTGAACATCTGCAATCTCAGAGCCAACCTGTATGCGACCATTCCCACTGATAATTATATAGACTTGTTCCGGCACATGATGATGAGGTTGCTGATTCGAGCCTGGCTCGACCTCCACCCTGGCAATTGCCATATTATCAGTTGGTGTATCTCCGGACTGTAGCAATATGTGCGACACTAAGCCTGAACGAATGCGTTTTGGTGATTCTGCAAGACTTCTTTTAAACATCCTCTCTCCTAAGGCAACAATTGATGATATTAACTTTAAAAAACATTAATCCCAGAATTGTCATTAGAGATGAGAAGTGAATGGAACGGGCAGATCAAAATCTTTTGATTTGCCCCAGAGCCCCTCAAACCATTGCCGTCGTCGCATCGCCAGGCAAAGCTTAAGAATACGTCTATTCCCATCTTTGACTAAGTAGCCGCCGGCAGCAAATATCTTGTATAGCATTGTCTTTAAAGTTGGTTGGACCTTACTGCACAAGACCACCTGGCGAAACAGACTCATCAGGTTATAGGCAAGCATTACGCAGTTCATTGCTGTTTCAGTGGCGCTGAAACTTTGCATATTGAAGCTGTCAGCACCAAAGTCATACTTCAGTTCCTTGATCCGGTTTTCAGCATCCGCTCGCAGCCGGTAGATTTTCCATACAAGATGAGCGGGAAGCTCCAGGCTAGTAACAAAACAGCCATATCGATAGTCCCTGATCTCCACTTCCTCTGCAAACAATCTCAACACTTTGCCAGTTGCCTTCGGCCTTCTGGAAACCCGCTGTCGCACCATGACCATTCTGCGCTCTTTACCCCAGCCATTGGCCCCGTAAAGAACTGAAGCCACTTCTATGCCCTCTTCAACCTCAAACCACTGCCGATGCGCCGCAAGCATGCGTTGCACAGGCGCATGTAGTCGTGTCGCAATAATATAGGGGATTGTATGCTGAGGTTCCTCAAGATACTCCAGTATTGTCTTTTGGCAAAATCCACTATCTGCACGCAACAGACCAACCTTCTTGCCGGCAAGGTGCTCCAGAGTGTCTTGCAAAAATCCCTCAAAGTTATTTGCCGTGTGGGCATCACCAGATCTCAGCCAGCAGTTGGCCACCATTCGACAATCTGCAACAAATGCTAGAAGTGGATGATGGGAGTTTCTCCCTGGCTTCTGAGGATTATAGCCACGCCGCGCTCCTTCCTGTTGCCCGTACCGACTCATAACCGTTGAGTCCAAATCCAAGGTGAAGTTATCAAAATGCAGGTGCTCAAAAAACCACTGATAGAGTTCCTGAAACACTCTCTGGTTCGTTGCTTGCCCAAACTTCCTGAAATATCTTTGAACTGACTTATGCCCGGCCATACGTCTGTAATCAAATATCTTCCGTATCGCTTCATCATACCGAGTGACTTCCAAATGCTCAAATCGGTTGGCTCCGCACCACACGCTTACTAGAAACTGTTCTATCAGTTGTTCAGGTGCATACCCCCGATTGGAACCTTGCATCGGCAGTGCTGCCCGCTTTAATGCTCCCCGAAAGTCCATTTTCCCAAGCATCCGGTTCATTAGCGCCATGCCGCCCCATGGGGTTATTTCTTTGTCGCTAAAGCTCAGCTCAAGCTCTCGTGCCATGTATCGGTTCCTTACGCTATTTTAGCTTCCGATTGTGCCGAAGGCATTGAAATATCTTATCGCTTTTTCAGTAACTTATCCAGCACAATTCCTAATGGCGGCCATTAGAAATTCTTAGCTAATGACAATTCTGGGATAAATCATTTCTTTATTTTTGTAATCTCAAACAAATGTTTCCTATAAAAGTAAGCTAATATGAATAGTATAATAAAAATTATCGTTAGGACGAGGAATGCTACGGTGTTTTCATTTCTCACCCAGTACCCGCATACTGACGACAAAATGGTTCCCAATAGCCTGCCGGCAGTGGCAATAATAATGAATGTATAGATGTTCATGTTGCTCAAGCCTATGATGTAACACAGTGCAGATTTGGGAAAGCCTGGTATCAGAAATAAGATTAAGATAACTATAGCCCCGCGTTCCTCCATAAAATTATCATATTTTTCTAGTATCAAGGGATTCACTATTTTTTTGACAAGTGGCAGTCCGTATGTTCTTGCAAGATAAAACGCTAACAGTGACCCGATACTCATACCTATAACGGAATAGAGCGTGCCAATGAACGGGCCATAAAGATAACCGCCGATGAATTCTGTTATCTCGCCGGGGATGAGTCCTGCACTTAAGACCTGGAGAATTTGAATGAAAATGAAAACCACTTCGTCATATGGGTGGAAGGAAAGAATAATTGTAGCTGTCTTTTTGGGATGGATTATGTAACTGACAAGTTTGTAATGGCTGACCAGGTAAATCCACAGGATCATAAGCAGGATCAAGGATACGCTCTTGAAAATACTTTTTGCTTTCATCTTTATAAAATATCAGATTAATCTACAAAGTGTACATTTCAAGCAAGCGCTATTGCATAAAACGGAGTCTATCTCAATTGCGGTACTTGGATAAAACAAGGGGAAAATCGTATGGCTGAGTAAAATGTCTCTAGGATCCTCGGTAGGTGCGTGCTGAGTGAGCACAGGAATATTCATCGCTCATACAAAGGACCTCATGGTATTGGCACGTGGGTTAGAGACTTCTTAGTGGAATGTTGAAACGACCACCGATGCTTTCCGTTTCTATTCATCAGTGTATTTATGGTGCGATTTTCCGATGGCTGTCTGCTGCCATAGTTTAGCATCCCGCAAGAATGCAATGCCGACAGCTTACTGCTTTAGTTGCGTATTCCTGGAATGTGCCGGAGCGTATCGTCGCTCTCCGGAAATTGGATCGTAAAGAACCTCCACTGTCTGTCCTGTCTCAGGATCCTCGAAACATTCACCTGTTCGCTGCCACTGTCCGCTTACGCAGTGTTCAATACGATGGTAGCGCCAACGTTCACAAAGGACTGCAATTACGACAATCGCCCCAAAGGTCAGAGCCGGGCGTCCGGAAGGCGTGCCACACACTATCGACAACACCAGACCAATACCTGTTAGCACTAAACCTAATACAAGCAGTAAAGAACGAAGCATAATTGTTAGTCCTGTTTGGCTAATACCACCGCTGTACCGTAAGCAACGATTTCGCTCATGGTCTGCCCAATCTCCGAGGAATCAAAGCGCATCATTACGATGGCGTTTGCCTGCATGATAGTCGCATTCTTTACCATGCGGTCAATGGCATGCAGGCGTGCTTCTTCGAGGAGCTGCGTGTACTCGGTAATCTCGCCGCCAACAAGTGAACGCAGACCTGCCATAATGTTACCTCCAAGTCCACGACTGCGAACCACCAATCCGAACACCTGTCCCTTGACTGCGATGACCCGATAGCCTGGGACATTTTCCGTTGTAACTACGATCATAGCACCCTCCGCTGGAAATCATGTCGATACATATATCATTCTTATTTCATCGCACCTTCATTTGCAATTACTCCGCCTCCCATAGCACTTGAATTCCATATCAGTCAGGCACCCCATATCATTCGAGTCTCGTGAGGCTACTGGTTATAAACTATGTCTTCTTCTTTTGTCTAAGAAGGGCTATAATTTTTGTTTTTAGCCCTTCTTCGAAAGCTTTGACAACTCCAGCAGCATCTCCGCAGAAAATCATACCCGCCGGAACCGCGATAAAGAGCAACGGAGTAGATCCCGCCAGAACAAACCCGATATGGGCACCTACGACTGGTCCTGATGCGGATGTCAGTAAATTGCCGATAGATTCACCCGTAAGCGGAGAATTCCCAAAAGCTAGAATACGAGACATTGTGACGTACTCCGCAAGTTCATATAAATATTGGTTTCTTTGAATCTTTTCATTTAAGGCAGACTCCTGGAATGAACGCCAATTCCTTATGTCACTCTCATTCTCTGCTGCTAAGGCTGTTACAACTGCTCTAATGTAACGACCGCTTTCAACGCTATCAATTGACTTAAGGTCAAGAGAAGAGATAATTTCTTCTGCTGATATGTCAGCTAGCGAGTGTGTTGGAATAGTCACGGCCTTGAAAGATGGTCCCTCATCGGGGAAGATCTCCGTCTCATACAATTTTATATAGTCCATCATTACCTCCCGGTAGCCTTACAAATGGCCGTCTGTCCACTTCATTTCTGCAGGTGTTTAGGGCGTTTGTCTTCGAGCGTTTCTCCGCAATCTCCGGTTCGCCACCAGCATCTGTTATAAGTTTAGAATAAACACCATTCAACGGACGTGACATCCGTCACAAATAACTAGGTATAAGCTATCCCCGTTTGTCGCAATATCTCCACCACTGCTGCATCCACATAATGCTTCCAGTATTTCACCGAAAACACAATGTGACAGTGTATTTGCCATGTACAGTGCCAGCCCTTTCTGACCTTTCCCTTTCAACTTGGACAGCAAGTTTCAGGGAGTTACAAATTAAATGGAACTGAATGTCGGAGTTATACTGTATTAATGACAAAGCAGAACCATGCGCACTTAGTTTTACCCGAACGATCAGTATGGATCGCTTTTTTGGTTTTCATTTTCATCAGTGGCGATGCCTCCGTTGCCATTCGCAGGACCTACATTGAATCAGCCCCTTTTTGGACGGCTGCCTCCCGTTTTATTCTGGCGGCTCTATTGTTTTGGATAATGCTTGTCTTCAAACGAATCCCGATACCAAAGGGACACGGAATGCAAGGACAATTCTGGACAGGTCTTACCGCGCTGCGGATGAGACGCTATTTGAGAATTGATATTGATTGAGCTATTAAAGAGGCTGAAAAAAGGGTGCTGATGACTACGCCCTTGCAGAACGACTCCGCCTTGACACGACTCCGCCTCATCCTTGATCATGGGTTGGATTCGTGTATACTTTTAGAGACATGGGTTCTGAAACAACAGAATTCAGACTCTCAATCCGCAAACATAAGGAGAACGATGATGACAGAAACGGAAAAGAAAGTTGCAAAAAGAGCCCCTAATGCGGCATTTATGAAGGCCATGAAGCCGAGCGAGGCGTTGGCAAAGATAGTGGGTAGTGAACCGCTTCCAAGGACAGATATAACGAAGAAGCTTTGGGAATATATAAAGAAAAATAATCTTCAGGATGCAAAGAACAAGAGAAATATCAATGCAGATGAGAATCTCTTGGCTGTATTCGACGGGAAGAATCAGGTCTCGATGTTTGAGATGACTAAATTAGTAAGTAAGCACCTGAGCTAAGGGGAAACAATGGCGGGTCCATGAATCGGCAATAGACCTGCCATTGTTAGCTCATCAGGACATCAGATAGAGGGGCTCTTGCCTTCAGCCTTTTCTTTCTTTGCCTGTCTTTTCTCTTTCAGGCTGTGCTGAGGTTTTTTCTTTTCATTTGGCTTTTGCTTATTTTTTTCTTTGCTCATGATGGCCTCCTTGATAAGACTTACTGTTATTGTACTGCATCTTTCAGTATGATCAAAGTGGGGCATAACACGACGGCTGGCGTGACATTATAATCCCCATGGGCATTAATTCTACTGCATCAAACTTATTAGAAAATTTGCAAGTAGTTCCTACCGTTTGAGTATACTTTGTTTATTTCCTGCGTCATCAAGACAGACAAAGGTCACGTTTGTTGAGAATACCCTTTCTTCATCGCCAGCTTTTGAGGCTTCGTTGAATACATTTACAGTGTATTGAACTGAAGTGTTGCCAGTTTTCACTTTTTCCGCGAGAAATCTGAGGATAGTGCCTTCTTTTATGCTTTTTCGAAATTCGACTTTATCCATTCCGATGGTGACGAACTGACATTCCGGAAAGTCCAGACTTGCAGCTATCCAAGCCACTTCATCAACCCATTTTAAAAGGTATCCGCCGAACAAGTAGCCAAAATGATTAAGATGTGGTGGAAGAACTAATTTATAATTTTCCATATATTATAGTGTCATATTTAGTCTGCTAAAGTATATTATATCATCCCCGCGGGTGATCCGTATTCTTAACGAGGAGTTGCTGCAAACAGGATTTGGGTGACCCCTTCGGATAAGCAAAGCGGATAATCCTCTCAGCGATTATCTGAGTTCTCCTGGAAGAAAGACGCTCCTGGCAGAAGGCCATACGGGAAAAGAGAATGCCACGATTCTAAACATATCCATAAAGACCGTGGAATACCCACGTACCGGATGATGGAAGATTCCGGTATAAAAATGGTGGTTGAATTGCTCCAGTATCCGATAGAGCACGAGAATTTCCCCCAGGATGCATAGATAGCAAAACGAGGACTTTTCCTGGTTGCAAGCACACCAGCACCTCACTATATTTATATTGAAAGGGTCACCAAGCAGGATAAAGTGCAATGTGTTTTACCATTGTTTTTGCTGGTGGCTGTTATCTTGGAGCGCCATAAAACCCCGTGATTCATGGCGGGGATATACCGACAGTAGGCGCTTTAAGCGAGGCGTGCCGTGGTTGACAAAACAAAGGTAGTGACTTATATATAGGCATGATAATCCGCAAAGGGTATAAATTCAGGCTAAACACCAGTCCGGCAGAGGAGGTGCTAATGCGTCAATTTACAGGCTGTAGTCGTTTTCTCTGGAATAAAGCCCGCATACTGCAAAAAGAGTGTCTCGACAATAAACAGGGCTACTTATCCTATCGAAACGAACGAAAAGGAGCCCCCGATGAAATCGGAGAGCGATTGCTGACGCAATGCGAGATGCCAAGGTTCTAAATGATTGCTGCTGGCCAATGCAGGCAGCACTGAGCGACCAGTTGAAACATCTGGTGTTCAGTGGATAGGGTGATGAAGAGGACAGGGACGCTAACATTTTCTTTGTAATATGCCTCACAGGAGGACAAACGAAGATGAACTTTGAATTTCGTTACGCTGAGCAGTTCCTTGTTGCACTGGTTCTGACGAGCATCACGGTGGTCATCCACTCAGTCGGCATGAACTGGGTGCGTATTTACTTTAGACGTTTTGCTTCGCTCGCGAAGGTTCGCGGGCCGTTAAAGCCTCACCAACTGACCATGGTCGGTATCGTCGGGATCATGATGGGCACGCATTTTATCGAAGTTCTAATCTGGGCACTCTTCTATTTGCTGAGAGGAGTGGTTCCGGACCGGCTGACGGCGATTTATTTTTCAGTCGCCAATTACACCACGTTAGGCGCCGAAGATGTCACATTGGCCGACCACTGGCGGGGCATAGGTGGTTTTGAGGCGATGGCGGCGATGCTTATGTTTGGCTGGTCCACGGCAGTGCTGGCCGCCGTTGTGGTAAAACTCCATAGCCTGGATGCTTGAGATCTGTGCTGGGGATCAGGGAAGAAAACCGGCGAACACAAGGGTCGCGTTGCGATACGAGCATCGGGTAGTTTTAACATCCAGACGTATATGGGAGTTGTCCAGGTAGTCTCACATCGTTATTGCCGCATTGAGCAGCGGAACGATGGGTATTCATTCCATTACGGGAGGCAGGCGCTTCCTCCCCTCTCCTGAAGTGGAGGGGTCTCCCCGCCGTAAAATCTATGTAAATTAGGCGATCAAAGCTTTGTGATTTATTAAAATAATTCAGCAAGGGGGATGAGCATGAGAAGTGAAGTTGGCCTTCCGTTATTGGAGTGGAGTTTTTTAGCAGCAAGTTTTGTTCTTTGAATTGCCGCTGCAATCGCAGGATGGTTCTCCTCCGTAAATCATACTGTTGATAATAGCTGCGGCGCAGCCGACTCCCTTGTTCACATGAAGGGCGCCAAAGGAGCAGTTGTTCATGCAGGCTCCGCATTCCATGCACTTGTCCCTATCAACGACGACAGCCTTTTTATTGTTCATTGCCAGAACACCGTGAGGACAGACCTCTACGCAGGTGCCGCAGCCTTTGCATCTTTCAGAACTCAGTTCCAGTGTCGTAACATTAAGTAAATATTTCACAACACTCCCCATTGCCTCATTTTGTATAGCATCGCCAAAATACCTGTCACTGCAAGTGAACCTATGTAAACTGGAATTGCGATCTTCATCTCCTTTTTCACACCGGCCATACTTGTGTATGTTGTCGACCCTGTAAACTGAAGCGCCCAGAAAGAAGATAACATGGGGAAAAAAATGTATGTCACAGCAGACAGCAATGCGTCCACATTATCAAGAATTGTCGTCGTTCCTGTCACAACTAAGATTGTAGCCATTCCTACAATCCAGCCTTTTATGGCAAAAGACCGAAAGGGGATAAAGGGCAGCAGAACAGGTGTCAGAACTGTTCCAGACAGTATAGCAGCCAGTCCTAATACAAGAAATGGCAAACCCCCTAGCAGGGCATTTTTAAAAAAAATCCCCTGAGGCTGTAGCCCGAATATGAGCAGCACGATCAGCGCAAAGAGAGGAAACTTTTTAATTGCAGGATTAATCTCCATCGGGGTAAGGACAAGCCTGTCCATTATTGAGAAATGGATCGTACGCATTTCAGGTCCTGCATTATATCCTTTCGCTATAAAACTCCGGATATCTTCAGCACGCACAGGGCCGAAATGCACCTTGAATCCCGTTGCCTTTGACACCTTGTAGCTGATGACCCCGACTGCGCCAAGCTGAGGCACTATAACCCTTTTATGGTTGACGAGCTCTGTCAATCGTGCAATATTAATCCGCTTAACCAATTCCTCAGTCCCGAAGGTCCCCTTCCCCGCAGCACACCAGACATTGATACCATTTGTATCGAGGACCAGTATCCATATATTTAACCCTTTCAGAGCATGGCGGACTATGTCAAAACTGTATTTGTAATTTGCGGTAACGATTACGTCGGAGTCGGCGCTGGGACTTCCTACAGCATACAGTCCCGGAATGACCGTATAATTATTCCTGAAGGAACTTGTCCGGCACTTCAGATGCTCCCACTTATCAGTGCGTGTGATGTCAGTCGAGACTAGCGGGACGCTGCCGATGCCTGACTCGACAAATCCTGTGATCCATGGCTCTTTACGGTCTGCCCCGCCGGGGCAGCATTCCTTGGTGCCTCAGGTGGCGCCTGGCGCAGTGATGGTTGATGGAGCGTCACTGATGGATATAAGTTTTAGTTCTGCCATAGGTGTGTATCGATAACTTACTTTACATTCCGACCTTGAAAGGTGGAATATTTGCCCCGGTGCCACGATCTTCTTCCGGCGCTGATATCCATGCCTGCAGCTTCTCTTTGATTGCATCGCGAATCTTTCTGACTTCTTTCATTTTTTCATCATGGGTCCCTTGCAATTGAGCAGGATCGGGGAAACTCCAGTTAAGGTACTGCAAAGTATTGGGGAATATAGGGCACTTCTGAGAATTAGCCGCATCACAAACCGTAATCACATAATGGTAACGCTGGCCACTCTTTAGCAAGTCGAACGCTCGCCGGGTAGTATTCCCCGATATGTCAATGCCCACTTCGGCCATGGCCTCGACTGCCAGGGGATTCAATGTGCCAGCCTCAAGTCCTGCACTCTCAGCTACAAAACGATCGCCCGCTAACATATTCAGAAATGTCTGCGCCATCTGACTGCGGGCACTGTTATGAATGCATACGAACAGCACACGTCTTTTCTCCATTTTATGCCTCCGGGATATATTTATTGAGCTTTTAAGCTGCGTGGATTTCAGCCCTTATCCTTTGTTCTCTTTTACTAAGTTACGAAGAAGGCTTAACGCCTGCCACCTTACAGAATTGGTCTGCAAAATATTTCCTTTGAAAATAAAGTGCCACATTTACGAGCCCAATCAGAGCGGGCACTTCGACAAGGGGGCCGATAACGGCCGCAAAGGCCGCGCCTGAATTGATCCCGAATACGGCGACGGCAACCGCAATAGCTAGCTCGAAATTATTGCTGGCCGCGGTAAATGATAGTGTAGCGGTCTTTGCATAATCTGCACCTATCCTTCTTCCCAGATAGAACGAAACAAGAAACATGATCACAAAATAAATCAGCAGCGGTATTGCAATGTGTACTACATCCATAGGAAGTCTGACAATATAATTACCCTTTAACGAAAACATGATAATAATAGTGAAGAGAAGGAATATGAGTGTAAATGGGCTTATTCTCGGAATGAATTCGCGTTCATACCAATGTCGGCTTTTTATCCTGAGCAGAATGAGCCGGGTCAGCATACCGGCCAGAAAAGGTATGCCGAGGTATATAAAGACGCTTTCTGCTATTTGGCCGATAGTCACATGCACAACAACGCCTTTGAGTCCGAACCAGGACGGAAGGACTGTGATGAAGATATATGCGTATACCGAAAAGAAGAGCACTTGGAAAATCGAATTGAATGCGACCAGTCCGGCGGCGTACTCAGGATCGCCGCAGGCCAAGTCGTTCCACACAATTACCATAGCAATGCAGCGCGCCAAGCCGATCATAATAAGGCCCACCATATATTGCGGATACCCTTGAAGAAAGATTATTGCAAGCAGGAACATTAATATCGGACCGATGATCCAGTTCTGGACAAGGGAAAGCCCCAGGACTTTTTTGTTTTTGAAGACCTCCCCCAATTCTTCGTATTTCACCTTGGCAAGAGGAGGATACATCATTAGGATCAGGCCGATCGCGATTGGAATATTGGTTGTACCCACCTGAAAGCTGTTGATTAGTCCCTCCACGCCGGGCATGAAATAACCGATTCCGACGCCCAGGACCATAGCTGCAAAAATCCATAGGGTTAAAAAACGGTCTAGAAAAGACAATTTCTTCGCGATCGTGCTCATTAAATTGCCTCACATCCCAAGGTGCGCTAGCCTTTTTCCATTGCTAACCGATATGTTTTCCACCACGTTTGCCTACCGGGGTGGCACAACAGCTTCCCGATAATAAGATAATTAGAATCATTTTCATGCGCGCATCGCGTCCTTCATAGCCACTGAGATCCTGCTGATAATATATATACTATTATCTATATGAACATTTCTTGTCAATTCACCGGATGGTAATGATAATCCATGTAAAGTATAGATATACGGATCTATTGATATTAAAGTTTAATAATTATGGTATAGTTTATATATATTTAAGGTTATGCGATAATTATGGGGGTTTTCATAGAGATGCAGGATATGATACAAGTTTTTAAGGCTCTTACCGATGAGACGAGACTCAGGATACTTAAACTCCTCGAACATGGTGAACTCTGCGTCTGCGAAATAGTTGCCGCTCTTGATATTGTTCAACCGAAGGTCTCCTTCCATCTTGCAACACTGAAGGATGCAGGCTTGGTAAATGATACAAAACACGGAAAATGGATTCATTATCGGCTCAACGATTCAGATATCTTCAGAAGATTTCTGGTGATTTCCGTACTGGAGAAGACCAAGGGGGAAGGGGTTCAGAAGGACAAAGAAAGGTTGGAAAAATTCCGTAGCGATAAGGACATGGGATCTGTCTGCGGGAAGAATTCTCAATAGCTTAAAGACGGGGACGATTACGGCACAGGGAGGGAAAATGTTGTTATCGATCCTGCGGAGTCGAATGACGATCTCGTCGAGGACATGATTGCAGTACTTACGTCCTTCTGCATACGGCTGTACGGCAATCGATCTTCGAAGAGCAAGGTGAAGAAAGCGATACAATCCATACAGGATCAAGAGGCGATATAATTATTGACTGCATTGAAATCAAATGTTTCGACAGACAGGATTTTTTTTACAAATGCTAAAATCTGCTGGCGCACATCCTGTTTGACATCAGGATAGAAAACAGGGTTCGCCACTACTACCCCTCGAAAGGCGTAGAATGGAGCGAGAACACCGAGGAGCTCTTCATCCGCAGTTAATGTCAGATATTCATCAAAAAAGAGTCTCAGTGCTTCGAGGAATGCACCCCTAACGTCGCCGTGATATCTGAGGGAGAAGAAGATATAGTTGATAGTGAGTGCCGCTATATCGTCTGCAGGCTCACCCCAGGGACCGCGGCTCCTGTCGAGAAGGACGAACTCATTTTCGCTCCGAAACCATATATTGCCGGGATGAAAGTCGCCGTGGATTTTCGAGAGGCGATATTCCTTTCCCCTGAGCCGGGCCCTCCAGTCTATGCACATTTTTTCAATATCAGCCATTTCCCTGATGCTCAATGTTCCATCAGGATACGTATCGAAGACGCCCATGAGGCATTCGCCGTGACCGATGGTGTCCCTTACCTTTCTCAAATAAAGAGAACGCGATTCTTTTTTCTCCGAGTGAATGCGAGCGAGATATGATGTCATCGCTTTTATCTTGGAGATGTCGGCTGTATCCAGATGTTCTTTGTATCTATACGATTGGAGGTCTTTGAAGTAGTCTATTCCTTCGGCTACTTCCATGAGCAAATAGTATTCCTTTCCTCCCCCGATGGATTTCACTTTACCGCCTTCGAGTTCAGCAAGGACGTCGAGGGCGCGGACATGTCCCGGAAGGTTTTGGTATTCATCGAGATCCAGAAGAAAGACCCCTGCCCGGTCAGAGGGGTAATCGTGTCCCAGCCCCACGGGGAAAAGGGTCTTCACGACATACGAGGTGCATTGTCCCGAGGTGCACATGCTTATTAGAAAGCCAGAACCCTGGACGCCCGAGCCGAGTTTGCGAATATCGATATCGATGACATCCGGAAATTTAGCGAGCAGATAAGCCCTAAGTGCCTTTTCGTTGATCATCCTGTTAACATGATACTAAGGAAGATACTATGCAGGAAATCGCCTGTAAGCAACCGTTTAAGACATAAAGCGGGAATTCCCGGTAATTGATTGCCGGGATGAAAGCGCCGCTGTTGGTTATTACAGTTCTTATTCTTGACAAACGTCCAGAATTGCTTTTAGATAGGAAGATGCGCGAGTTATCTAACGATACACCTACACATACGCGTGCTAAGCGCACCAAGAGGCCCAAACATACTGTAGTCACCCGTGCGTTTGATTTCCCCATGGAGGTAAGCGCAAAGCAGGCTGACCGGCTGTGGATGTGGGTCGGCGCTTGCTGGCGACTGCGCAATGACCTGGTTGCCGATCGCGCTGACAACCGTACAGCGAATAAGCTTCTTAAGCAGCAAGGTGTGACGGACATTCACTATCTCACCCAACCAGACCAGTATACGGCCATTCACGAATACGTCCTGCACGACACTGCACTCTCTAAAGTCCACAGCCAGGTCAGACAGAATGTGGCTGTTAGAGTTGCTGAAGGGTATAAACGGTTCTTCGAAGCTCTCAAAGAAGGGAAGACTGATGTCCACCCGCCCAAGTTCATCGAGCGAAAGAAGTACCGCAGCATCACCTTCCCGCAATACGGTCCTGCTGCAAAAATCAAAAACGGCAAGATGCACCTTTCGGGCCTCGGAGAGTTTCGGCTGTTTGACTACCGCAAGGTCAAGGGGAAACCCAAGACCGTTACGATCAAGTTCAAGCAGGGCAGGTGGCACTGCGTAGTTACAGCCGAGGCCCAGGAGAAAGATGTTCTGGATATGCTTACCTCTTCGGACTTTCGTCCTGACGCTGGGGCAGACACCGGACTGACTGCCTTGCTGACAGATTCCGAAGGCGTCAAGTACGATCCGCCAAAAGCTTGGTACGATTACCGCAGAGGACTCCGGTCTGCACAAAAGAAACTGTCCAGGCAGTTTGAAACGAGAGAACTTGGGTACAAGAATCAGGTTGAACTGGCGAAAGCTGCCGGTCGGCCAATCTCAGCACTCAAGGACATCCCCTATTCCAACCGGCTGAAGGCCCAGATCAAGGTCGTTGCCAAGATACATACCAAGATAGAGCGCATCAGGGACCATCACCACAAGAAGAATGCTTCAGTTATTTCGAATCGGTACCGCAAGGTAGCTGTAGAGGAGCATTCCGTGGGTTTTATGATCCGCAACCGGAAGCTTGCGAAAGTGGCTTCCGATCGGGCAATCCACAAGCAAAAGCTCCTGCTCAAGAGCAAGCTTGGTAACAAGCGGTACATTGCGGAGCCAAACCAGACGGAGAACGGCGGCAACTCACAGACCTGCACCTGTGGTGCACCTGTCCCGAAGGAACTTTCAGACAGGATCCACCACTGTCCGGCATGCGGGCTTACTGCCGGTCGTGACCATGTAGCGGCCAATATCGTAACAATCATAGCATTCGGATTTGCAAGTCTTACCCTGGGAGCGGGGTCACACTCTCCGGAGGCCGGGCAGGTCTTCGTCAGACGCAGAGAGGACAAGGCACTGTGTAGCGAAAGCCATCTGTGCGAGTCGGAGGTCACCCCGGCTTCAGAGTCCTCCTGGAAGCGTCAACTTCTACAGGCGCGGGGACAAAGTACCACGGATGGGGAACCTACCGTGGAAGGCAAGACTTGTGAGCATCCTCGGGACACTCCGGAGTTGCCACATGAGCCGCAATCAGTCTGCTAGTGCAAAGCGCCAAGCGCGGAACCTGAGTTGTCTTCAGGGGATGCCCCTGATTTCAATCAGGGGAGGATGTCACTTAAGGGACAACGGCGGCAAATAGAGCGTTAAAAGTGCGCATTTCAGACAAATCCTTTGATTACCAGTCAATAACAGAGATGCTATTTCTGTTCCGCTACCTTGGTTCTATAGTATTTTACTGCTTGATTTTGACGATCCCGATTTTATTCTTGCCACTACAGGCTATAAAAATATCACCTTTTGGGGTTGAGACCATATTACGGATTACGCCGCCTCCGGACGGGATCGGCCAACTTGCAAATGTTTTTGTCTTCGGGTCGAACCTAACCATAGTATTCGGATCCACACCCGATTCGCTATACCACACAATGTCATTGGGCGTTGATGTTATTCCATAAGGTTTGGATTTCGGCCCGCCCGGCGAAGACCATTCCTCGATTTTGCCGTTTTCCGGCAAAAGTCGTCCCACTTTTCCGCGCGCATAATCCGTATAATAAATTGCGTCATCGGATGTAATCGCGAGCCTTCTGGGGCGCGAGCCTTTCGGCAACGCATATTCCATAATCTTCATGGTTACTGGGTCGATCTTGCCTATCTTATTGGTACCGAACTCACAGAAGAAAGGGATCTGTTTTGAGTTGAGAGCTATTCCATAAGGCAGAGAGTTAGGTGTCGGTGAACTTTGCAATTTGATCTTTCCCGTACTGGTATCAAGACGACCAATAAAATTACCCCTCTGGACTGTGAACCAGATAATCCCCTTATTGTCGATCACAAGCGAATGAGGGTCTCGCGCAGCCGGGTCAGGCATGCGGTATTCAATCACTTCACCTGTCTTAGGATTCAACTTTCCTATGTACCCTTTGTAATTAGCGGTGAACAATACATCGCCGGTACTGTCTATCATCAGCCCATGCGGCCCCGAGTCCGGAGTTTTCAATTTGTATTCTTTTATCTCACCTGTCTCAGGGTCGAGCCGTCCGATTGCATTAGACATTATCCCCGTATACCAAAGAGTACTGTCTTGCGCCGCAGCAGGGTCGTGTGGAAAGGAGTTCGGCGTCGGCACATCCCATTCCAGGATTGTCACGTCTTTAGTGGCCGCTGATAGAAGCGGCGCCATTGCTGCCGTTATAATAAAGATGATTAAAAGCAGTCTTTTTTTCATAAATTAACCTCTTTTCACAAGATTTGACGATTGCATGTTTTCAATAATCGCAAAAAGCTCCGAGTACGCCAGATCGGTATGAATCACTTCTTTTTAGTATTGTATCCCTTAATCGAAAACCTTCAAAAGCCGATGGGCATTCTGGCTGTCGGATGCCTGAGAGACCCCCAAAGCACAGGGGATATGTTATTATGCATGAAATTTCACTGCTACGGAGGCTGATATGAAATATGGAGCAAGGAATACTCTCACTGCAAAGGTCAAGTCTGTCAAAAAGGGCGATATTATGTCACTGGTGAAGTTTGAGGTGTCAGTGCCCGCCGAGATGGCATCAGTGCTTACAACCGAATCACTAGAGGATTTGAAGATGAAAAAGGGAGATCAGGTCCAGCTTATTATCAAGGCAATACATGTCTTGCCGGTGAAAGAATAAACGCTTATTGTTATTTTTTTGGCTCGTAAAACTATAGGCAAGATCGGGTTTTAGAACGGCTTGCCTCTGCGTTGCTATATGCAATGTGGCTACGGATAGTACAGTTATTTTTGCGGCTGACCATGTGCGGTGAGCAAAAAGAAAATTATTATTGCGGAAGTCTGCGTGTCTGAACAACTGGCGGGCATCGGAGCGCAGTGTAGTCTGAACATGGGCCTATGTTGTCTGGATGAATTGCTGCCCTCGGCACCGGGCTATCCGTGTCCCTCATGGGACTGCCCAAAGCATCGGCAGTCTGCTAGAAGTTCATCCTCTTCAGTGGGTAGAACCGTAATTCCTAAATTATCGGCAAGCTCAAGAGGCAATAGTCGAGGAATGATGGGAGTTGAGCCAGTTAAAATACTGTGCCTATAATTCTTCCCCAAAATTAGTCTTAAACCTCTCTTTGACTGCGTCCAAAGTAAAGCGGTGCTCCTGGGTGCCGTATTTTTCTATCACGTAAGTTGCGGTGACAGCGCCTATCTTTGCCGCTGTCTCAATATCCTTACCGTTGACCAACCCCTTGAGAAGGCCTGCTCTGTAAGCATCTCCTGCGCCGGTCGGATCGGCGACCTCCTTTGCCTTTGCTGCCGGGATGACGCTGTTGCCATCGGCTGTGCTGATGAGAGATCCTTTTTCTCCGAGGGTTGTGATAATAGTTTTTGTGAGGCCTAGTAATTCCTTCTTGTTTTTGCCAGTCATCTTAGAGATCAGTTCGAGTTCATAGTCGTTCGATATTAGCATGGTCGAACCGCTGATCCATTCTGTAAGGTGCTTGCCATCCCAGGCGGTCAGGGACTGGCCGGGATCGCAGATGCAGTCGATCCCGTTGGCTTTGTAAAATTTAGCATACTCCATCATGTCACCGAGGTTACCTGGTGCGATGAGGCCTATTGCCTTATTAGCTCCGGAAGGGAATGAATATTCTGACTGGTGCTTCATGGCTCCTGGATTGAATCCTGTAATCTGATTGTCGGCCCTGTCGGTGGTGATATAGGCGCCCGCAGTGAATTCGTCCTGTATGATCTTGATGCCATCAGCGCAAATGTCATTGATCTCAAGCCATTGGAAATAGTTCGCATGGTCTTTACCGATGGTCGCCAGAATGGTGGGCTTCTCGCCTAACAGCCTGAGCGAGTAAGCGATATTGCCAGCTGTGCCCCCATATTTTTCCTGCAAGCTGTTCACAGTGAAACAGACATTCAGGATATGTATCTTGTCCGGCAGTATATGGTCCGAAAAAAAACCAGGGAAATCCATGATGCGGTCATAAGCCAACGAGCCGGAAACGTAAATATTCATTATGAATTTGTCTCCTTTAAATGTGCTATTATAGTTGCCGATATTTTTGAGTTAAACCCCTTTATCTTCGCTATCTCTTCGGGCTCGGCCCTCCTGATGTTTTCTATGCTGCCGAAATGTCTTAACAGCTCGAGCCTTCTCTTCTTGCCGATACCCGGGATTTTTTCAAGGAGCGACTCAGTTAATCTCTTGTCACGCAGCTTGCGGTGAAAGGTAATGACAAATCGATGAACCTCGTCCCGAACTTTCTTCAGCAGTAATGATGACCTATTTTTATCTTCGAGATCAACAATGCTGCCATCAACAAGAAAAGCGCGGTCGGGTTTTTTGGCCACACTGAGAATATCCCTGTCCAGGCCCGAATCCTTCAGGGCCTTGCGAGCGATTTCCAGTTGGCCGGTCCCGCCGTCGATAACGATAAGGTCAGGCGCGTTTCCGGCGAGATTTCTGAAGACCCTCATGATAGTCTCGTACATCATTGAATAGTCGTCCATCCCCTCCACCCACTTAATCCGTACATGTCGGTAATTCTCTTTCATGAAATCTCCGCGCGCCCACCAGATCAGCGCGCCGACCGATTCACTTCCGAACAGGGTTGATACATCGAAGGCGCCGATCGATTCGGGGGGTTTCCGCAGGTTGAATCGTGCCGCCATTTCGTCCATGAATTCCTCTTTGTAGGTCTTTCTCTTTGCCCCGAAATGGAGGCGCGCATTCTCGTTTGCCATGCCTAGCAGTTCGAGCTTTTTGCCTTCGCGAGGAACCTCAAACTTGACCCGTAGAGCTTTCCGGCTTTTAAGCCGTGACAGGAGCGATGCTTTATCGGCAGGCAAGGTATTCATCATGATGGTACAAGCTGGGATAATCTCTTTAGAATAGAAGAGCTCTATGAAACTCCTCATGATCTCGGCATCATCCGAATTTAGCTGGTTGTCAATGAAGAAGTCCTTTGCGCCTATCATCATGCCGTTCCGGATGAACAGGATGTTTATCGCCGCATCCCTGCTGACGTTGTTCGTGTCTTTGAAAAAACCGATTACATCGAGGTCGCCGAGTTCGGGTGCTATGATCTTTTGTGATTCGAAGGCCTTTCGCAGCCGCAGGATGCTGTCCCTAATACGGGCAGCTTCTTCATACTTCATCTCTGCGGAATAGCGCTGCATCTTTTTTTCGAGCCGCTCCAGAAGGCTCCGCTTCTCGCCCTTGAGGAAGAGGATAATATCATTCACCATCTTCATGTATTCTTTCGCGCTGATTTTCCGGGAGCACGGGGCATAGCAGCGATTCATTTGATGCTGGATGCAGGGTTTCATGGGCTTGTCGAGGATGTGGCTGCAGGTTCTAATCAGGAAGTTTCTTCGTATGAACCCCAGTGCCTCCCACATGGCCTGCGCCGGGATATACGGCCCAAAATATAGATTGCCGTCTTTCGCAATCTTACGTACCACCTCTACCCGCGGCCACTCTTCCGTGATGGTAACCTTAAGGTATGGATAATTTTTGTCGTCCCTGAGGACTATGTTGAATTTTGGTTTATACTGCTTGATTAGGTTGGCCTCGAGTATCCATGCTTCAAGTTCGTTGGCGGTTACGATGTAGGAGAAATCCTTTATTTCACCTACCATCGATGACTTGCGCGCATCCAATTTAGATGATCCCTGGAAATAGCTGCGCAGGCGGTTCTTCAGGTTCTTCGCCTTACCGACGTAGATGATCCTGTCGCCGGAGGTCTTGAAAAGATATACCCCGGATTGTGTAGGCACCTGTGATACGTCAACGATCATACCATAAATATAACACACAGCTGAGTACTACCTTTGATCCTACAGTGCCGTGCAATTGCTATCTGCTATAATAAAGAATGCGTCTTCCCAAGTGGTTCAAGGTCACGATTCTGTTCCTCTTTATGATTATGATAGGGGGTGCCGGAGGGTATTTTTATTCGCTATTTTCAGATCTTCCCGACATTCACAAGCTCGAAAGCTATACTCCGCTGGAATCGTCGATAGTCTATTCCTCCGATGGTAAGGTCCTCGCGGAGTTTTATCTCGAACGGCGAACCTATATCCCGACGTATAAAATACCGCTAAAGGTAAAGCAGGCCTTTGTCGCCATCGAAGACCAGAGATTTTACTCGCACAATGGAGTCGACTTGTTGGGTATACTGCGGGCTGTGTTTAAGGACATCATGGCAAAAGGAGTGGTTGAAGGGGGGAGCACCATCACGCAGCAACTCGCTAAGATGGTCTTTCTGAAGCCTGAAAAGAGCTTAAAACGCAAGATCAAAGAGGCCATCATCGCGGTCCAGATGGAGAAACTATATACTAAAGATGAAATCTTAGGTATGTATCTTAACCAGACTTATTTTGGGACGAGAGCGTACGGGATAGATGCTGCGGCCAGCACCTATTTCGGGAAGTCGGTCGATGAATTGTCTGTCGGACAGATCGCCACGATTGCCGGCCTCCAGAAGGCACCTTCGTCATATTCTCCTTTTAAGAATCCGGAGAAGGCCCTTGCCAGAAGGAATCTAGTTCTTAAAAATATGCGCGAAAACGGCTTTATAACCCAACAGGAAGCCGACAAGGCCAAGTCAGAGCCATTACCGTCCAAGCCCTTCTTCAGGAAATTTGAAGCCCCCTACTTTATCGAATCAATAAGGCAACGCCTTGAGGATCGCTATCCCGACCTCTATACTGCAGGGATGAAGATCAATTCCACTATAGATCTTACTATGCAGAAGATTGCAGAAGAAGCTGTATCCAACGGCATCAAGTCATTAGAGCAGCGGGTGACGCCTGGTGTTCAGGCCGCCCTGATCGCTATTGATCTCAGGAACGGCCACATCAAGGCACTGGTAGGGGGGACCGATTTCTGGGAGACTCAATTTAACAGGGTGACGATGGCGGTGAGGCAGCCGGGGTCGGCATTCAAGCCCTTTGTTTACGCCACAGCGATAGAGAAAGGCATGACGGCTGACAGCAAGATACTGGATGGACCTGTGTCATTTCCGGGAGGTGTACCAGGCAAGATCTGGGCGCCGCAGAACTATGACAGAAAATACCACGGATATGTACCCCTGTCGACAGCCATCGCACTTTCGCTGAACACTGCAACCGTCAGACTTGCCAATCAGGTAGGCATCAAGGACGTCATCGGCGTTGCTGAGAAGTGTGGTATCACCAGTGCAATACCCCCGTATCTTTCGACCGCTCTTGGCGCTGCCGACGTAACGCCGATGGAGATCACCAGCGCATATATTGCCTTCGCAACGGGCAAGAGAATCAAGCCGGTTTACTATGATAAGATTCTTAGCCGCGATGGCTTTGTGCTCGAAGAGGAAGAGCCGTCTTCGGAAGATGTCTTTTCGGAGGAGATAACGGTACAGATGAAGACCCTCCTTAGGGCGGTAGTCGAGCACGGAACTGCGATCAGGGCGAAGGAGATACCGCGGATGGTCTATGGAAAGACGGGCACGACTAATGATTTCTCGGATGCCTGGTTCATCGGGTTTGATGACTCGTTCGTCGTCGGCGTCTGGGTCGGCAGGGACAATCATGTCCCTATTGGGAATAAAGAGACCGGGGCGAGGGCGGCACTGCCCATCTGGATGGAATTCATGCAAAATATCGACAAGTATTCAGGATATAAATAGGCCTATAGAAAGCGTGAACAGCGGTTAGTGTCTTGTCCTCCATTTAAGGTAAATGGGGAGGAGGTTTGAATCGGATTAGTGTTTAATCTTGCGGATCTCTACAGATAATGAATAAAAAAACACATCCGCTAAAAGACCTTTCCCTCAGGGAAATATACGATAAGCTCTATGGCTTTTACGGTCCACAGCATTGGTGGCCCGGAGATACATCTCTTGAAGTCGCTGTCGGAGCGATTCTTACTCAAAACACCAACTGGAACAACGTCGAAAAGGCTATCAGCAACCTAAAAGAGCATAAAATGCTCAACGCAAAGGTCATTAATCATATGCCGGTTGATCAGCTTGCATTCCGTATCCGATCCTCTGGCTACTACAACGTTAAAGCGAATAGACTTAGGGCCTTCATTGATTTTCTTATTGGGAGGTACGGCGGCAGTATGGCGCGGATGAAAAAGGGCAGGACTGAAACGCTCCGGAGGGAGCTTCTTGCCGTAAACGGGATCGGGCAGGAAACCGCAGATTCGATCCTCCTATACTCTCTCTGTAAACCGGTCTTCGTTATAGACGCTTACACAAAGAGGGTCTTGTCCCGGCACGGCATAATGGACGTGAACGCTTCCTATGAAAAATACCAGGAGATCTTTCACCGTGACCTCGATGAGGACGTAACGGTTTTTAACGAGTATCACGCGCTGCTGGTGAAGGTTGGCAAGGAACACTGCAGTCCCCAGCCCGTCTGCGAAGGGTGCCCCTTGTCAATAGACAATTGATACGACCACTTTAAGACATAAAGCGGGAATTCCCGGTAATTGATTGCCGGGATGAAAGCGCCGCTGTTGGTTATTACAGTTCTTATTCTTGACAAACGTCCAGAATTGCTTTTAGATAGGAAGATGCTCGAGTTATCTAACGATACACCTACACATACGCGTGCTAAGCGCACCAAGAGGCCCAAACATACTGTAGTCACCCGTGCGTTTGATTTCCCCATGGAGGTAAGCGCAAAGCAGGCTGACCGGCTGTGGATGTGGGTCGGCGCTTGCTGGCGACTGCGCAATGACCTGGTTGCCGATCGCGCTGACAACCGTACAGCGAATAAGCTTCTTAAGCAGCAAGGTGTGACGGACATTCACTATCTCACCCAACCAGATCAGTATACGGCCATTCACGAATAACGTCCTGCACGACACTGCACTCTCTAAAGTCCACAGCCAGGTCAGACAGAATGTGGCTGTTAGAGTTGCTGAAGGGTATAAACGGTTCTTCGAAGCTCTCAAAGAAGGGAAGACTGATGTCCACCCGCCCAAGTTCATCGAGCGAAAGAAGTACCGCAGCATCACCTTCCCGCAATACGGTCCTGCTGCAAAAATCAAAAACGGCAAGCTGCACCTTTCGGGACTCGGAGAGTTTCGGCTGTTCGACTACCGCAAGGTCAAGAGGAAACCCAAGACCGTTACGATCAAGTTCAAGCAGGGCAGATGGCACTGCGTAGTTACAGCCGAGGCCCAGGAGAAAGATGTTCTGGATATGCTTACCTCTTCGGACTTTCGTCCTGACGCTGGGGCAGACACCGGACTGACTGCCTTGCTGACAGATTCCGAAGGCATCAAGTACGATTCGCCAAAAGCTTGGTACGATTACCGCAGAGGACTCCGGTCTGCACAAAAGAAACTGTCCAGGCAGTTTGAAACGAGAGAACTTGGGTACAAGAATCAGGTTGAACTGGCGAAAGCTGCCGGTCGGCCAATCTCAGCACTCAAGGACATCCCCTATTCCAACCGGCTGAAGGCCCAGATCAAGGTTGTTGCCAAGATACATACCAAGATAGAGCGCATCAGGGACCATCACCACAAGAAGAATGCTTCAGTTATTTCGAATCGGTACCGCAAGGTAGCTGTAGAGGAGCATTCGGTGGGTTTTATGATCCGCAACCGGAAGCTTGCGAAAGTGGCTTCCGATCGGGCAATCCACAAGCAAAAGCTCCTGCTCAAGAGCAAGCTTGGTAACAAGCGGTACATTGCGGAGCCAAACCAGACGGAGAACGGCGGCAACTCACAGACCTGCACCTGTGGTGCACCTGTCCCGAAGGAACTTTCAGACAGGGTCCACCACTGTCCGGCATGCGGGCTTACTGCCGGTCGTGACCATGTGGCGGCCAATATCGTAGCAATCATAGCATTCGGATTTGCAAGTCTTACCCTGGGAGCGGGGTCACACTCTCCGGAGGCCGGGCAGGTCTTCGTCAGGCGTGGAGAGGACAAGGCACTGCGTGGCGAATGCCATCTGTGCGATTCGGAGGTCATCCCGGCTTCAGAGTCCTCCTGGAAGCGTCAACTTCTACAGGCGCGGGGACAAAGTACCACGGATGGGGAACCTACCGTGGAAGGCAAGACTTGTGAGCATCTTCAGGACACTCCGGAGTTGCCACATGAGCCGCAATCAGTCTGCTAGTGCAAAGCGCCAAGCGCGGAACCTGAGTTGTCTTCAGGGGATGCCCCTGATTTCAATCAGGGGAGGATGTCACGAGGATAGGTTCACTCATCCATATGTTCTACCTCGGACCTCATTCGGTAACCTGCGGCAGAAAACTCCCGCTGTGGATTGGCGACCGGAATTCACATCCTCCTATTTATAGAAGTGAGCAACTCTGGGCCAGTTTTGTGCACTATGTGCTTGCCGATGTTCAGATGGTAGTGACGGAGAATGAACCAAGGTCGAGTGTGAGCAAAAATGCCTTTCTATAACAGGTGCTATCCCGAGTTAATCAGTCGATGCTTTCGAATGCCTGGAGAAAGCCATCATCCGCCTGGAACGACCCGGGTAAATCCGATACTGTGGGGTCGGTATGAGCCCCGAAAGTCTTGATAGTCTGCTTATCCCTTATGGCTTTTTTCAATAATGCATCTACGCTTTCGCCATCAGTGGGATAGATGCCTGTCCCTATAGAGATATACATAGGGTATTCTTGATCGATTACGCCATATGGCTTCAGCAATGAGGCGCGGATTCTGCCGGCGACTTCCTGCAATTCGTCGCTGCCGTGGATTTTAGGCATCATGATCGCAAACGCATCCTCACTGATACGTGCTGCGATATCCGAATCCCGTGCATACTTTTCGAGCCTTGCCGCAGTTTCTTTAAGCAGGATGCCGCCTGTTTCTCGGTCGGATGAAATTGTTAGATGCTCAATTCCGTCTAGGGCAACCAATAACAGAGCACACATGGACTTACCACGCTTTGAGTTTGCGATGATTTGGGTCATTCGGTCAAAGAACAGTTTTCTGTTTGGCAGCCCTGTATAGGGATCAAATAGAGTCATATAGTGCAGGCGTGCTACCACGCTTTTGCGGTCGGCTATCTCTGCCTGCAATTGTTTCATCTGCCTCAGATCCTGCCCGACGATAGCGTAACCGATTGGGTCGCCCGAGTCATCTCTAATCGCCGAGCATGACAGGTTGAGAGGTATCAATTGACCGTTTATTGTTTTGATGTTCAGCTCGCAGTGCGGTGAATGGTTCGAGTGAGCCGCGCTGTTAAACTTCTCTCTGATAAATTCTTTCTCCTCGAATAAAATGTCCAACTGCTTGCCTATGAGTTCACTCTCGTCGATGCCGAGCATTTCAATAGTCCTTCGATTCAGCTTTATGATGGCACCTTCATGATTCACCAGTATCAGGAGGTCATACATGGCCGAAACGATATCCTCGGCTGCCATGGCCGTTGTGACATTCATTAGCTTATACTTGACAATGGCATACCATATTCCCAATATCCAGACAAGGATTAGTACGCATGCGACTGATGGCATCGTATAGATTCCAAGTGCCGGCAAAACAGCGTCAGTAAATATGCTTACTATAAAAACAGGGAACGCTAGGGCGAGGATCACCTTTGTCTGTTTTTTCAATCTATTGTTGTCAGCGCTTCTTCGCCATTTGTATGTCAATGTGAAGCAGGTCAGTACGAAACCGGAATAATAAAAGACGTATGCCCAGAACCACATTGTCCCTGATGGGGCTATTGCGCACCAGCCGAGTCCCCGATAGAGAAAATCGGATACCAGGAGGGTGCCAGTAAGTGTTTTATACATGAATATAGCACCGGGCAGATACAGAAGCTGATATACCCATTTTTTTTCAAGTATAGTCTTATGTCCTGTCAAAATCAGGAAAAAGTGCAATGTCAGCGCCGGGGAAAAGCACCAGCCCGGGGATGAAACATGGTACCAGAACCAGGCTGTCTGCTTATCTGGTGCAGAATAAAAGAAGGTGCATGCGAAGGCCCAAAGTGCAAAATCCATGCAGAGCAAGGAAAATATACAGTTCAGCTTCGAGCGCCGGGAAAGACGATAGGTGTAAAAACCGAGGAAGATGTAAACGATACAGGCGAAAAACGCAACAAGAGAGAGGAATTTCATTGTTTTTCCGTTCCGGCGGTCTGATTGTAAGGGGATATCATTTATTATGCAATTCCAACCTGATCTATACTAGGCTTTAAGCAACTGTAGCACTTTGCATGCTATCTGTCAATACATACAATGAAAAAAATTAATATGGAATATAATACCTGCAGATGTAACTTTAAAATATAATTACATTTACAGGTGGCAAGTTCTCAGCGATACGACTGATCGAAATCTTGATTCCGTCAGTTACCGTGGATATCATGAAATTGTACGGCAAACTGCTTGTTTCAAAGCAGGATTCCGACGGTGCATACTCATGAAAAAAAACTTGACGCGTAAAATATTGGAATCCCATCTCGCAGAAGGTTATTTGTACGCGGGTACGGAGATTGCTGTCAGGATAGATCATACACTGCTTCAGGATGCGACAGGGACTCTTGCCATGCTGGAGTTTGAGGCTCTGGGGCTAGACCGGGTGAGGGTTGAGCTGGCGGTACAATACGTGGATCACAACCTGCTGCAGACTGACAACAAGAACGCCGATGATCACAGGTTTCTGCAGACTGCAGCCGCGCGATACGGCATTCATTTCAGCAGGCCAGGCAACGGGGTTTCTCACCAGGTTCATATGGAGCGCTTCGGTGTCCCCGGCAAAATGCTTTTGGGTGCCGACAGTCATAGCCCGGGTGCGGCCGGCGTGTCTATGCTTGGAATCGGGGCTGGTGGCCTGGATGTGGCACTTGCCATGGCCGGATATCCCTATTATCTTCTTTGCCCGAAGGTGCTCGGCATCAGGCTCATCGGCAAGCTTCCGGATTGGATTAGCGCCAAGGATATTATTCTGGAGATGCTCAGGCGTCGCGGCGTCGAAGGATGCATCGGCATGATTATTGAATATTACGGCCCCGGAGTGCAATCATTATCCGCAACAGATCGTGAAACCATCGGCAACATGGGTGCTGAAACCGGAACAACAAGTTCAATCTTCCCATCCGATGAGAGGACGAAGGAGTATCTGGTGGCGCAAGGGCGAGGAGACGCCTGGGTATCGCTTGCCGCAGACGATGGAGCTGAATATGATGAGCATGATGAAATCGACCTCGCAAAGATTGAACCCCTTATCGCGGTGCCGTCATCGCCAGGCAACGTTGTCTCTGTCTGCGAAGTGGCAGGGACCAAGGTGGACCAGGTTATCGTAGGTAGCAGCGTCAATTCATCCTTCAGGGATTTGATGGTGACGGCGAAGATTCTAGAAGGCCGCCGGGTTCATCCGGAGGTCAGCTTTCATGTAAATCCGGGCAGCAGGCAGGTGCTTGAAAACGTTGCACTGAGGGGCGGCTTAATGGCGTTCCTGTCGTCCGGGGTACGCCTGCATGAACCTGGTTGCCAGGGATGCATCGGCATGGGTCAGGCACCTGGAACCGGCGAAGTGAGCCTTAGGACCTTTCCGAGAAACTTCTCCGGAAGGTCTGGGACCAGTGGTGACAAGGTATATCTTTGCTCCCCGGAAACTGCAGCAGCAGCGGGATTGAAAGGGATGATCACTGACCCTCGCGACCTTGCAAGAGAAATAGAGTACCCGAGGATCGATGACCCGGTGAAGTATCACATAGATGAGAGGTCGATAGTGTTTCCCTCTGAGGAACTTATGAAGACAGCAGTTGTGCGTGGACCGAACATCAAGCCTTTGCCCGAACTGGCGCCGCTTCCTGATACACTTGAGGCTGAGGTGGTGATCAGAGTAGGCAACAATATATCGACAGATACGATTATGCCTGCAGGAAATGAAGTTCTTCCGTTCCGGTCGAATATCCCTGCCATAAGCGAACACGTCTTTGAATCGATCGCACCTCAATTTGCTGCGGAATGCCGGATGAAAGGCACAACAATCATCGTAGGAGGTGAGAACTATGGCCAGGGTTCGAGCCGTGAGCATGCGGCGCTGGCCCCGCGCTATCTTGGGGTCCGCGCGAAGATCGTGAAGAGCTTTGCCCGCATACACAAAGCTAACCTCTGCAACGCTGGCATTATCCCGCTCACTTTTGCTGATCCCGAAGAATATGATCTCCTCGATGAGGGCGACAGGGTGGTTCTACGTGATATCAGGTCGATAATCAAGAGGGGTAGCAGAGAAATCCCTGTCGAGGTGAACGGGCGGAATATCCTTACAATTCTGGATGTGTCGGAGAGACAGAGAAGGCATCTGCTCGCAGGCGGAATGCTGAATTATGTGAAGAGTGAAATAATTAAATGGGTTAACCCGTCGAATTAATTCGGAACATTGAACAGACATCTGAGGAGGCTGAAATGGCAAAATTTCTTTTTGTCCTGAGCAGGGGCACGGACGATCCGGTGAGAGCCACGAGATGCATTCATCTGGCGAAAGTGGCAAAAGAGGAAGGGCATGACGTGAATATCTTTCTGATCGAGGACGGTGTGGCGATTGCCAAAATTGGCATGGTCGATTACATGAGATCTCCAACCGGCGACGAACTGAAGCCGCTGCTGGACTATCTCATCAGAGCTGAGGTGCCTATACTTGTCTGCACGCCATGCGCAAACGCCAGACAGCTGGGAGAAGAAGATCTTGTCAAGTCGGCCCGGTTCGAGAAGGCTACGAAGCTGATCAGCCTGGCCGCAGAGTCGAAGGTATTTACTTTCTAAAGGTCTATTTATGGTGTTAAGATGACTGACACATCTAATGTAAAAAACATAGGTCTGCGGGGAGTGACGGTAGCAGACACAAGGATCAGCCACGTAGACGGCACCAATGGAATACTTATTTACCGGGGTTATCGGATCGAAGACCTAGCCGGGCATTCGACCTTCGAGGAGACCGCTTATCTGCTTCTGCACGACATGCTACCATCATCGGAACAACTGGCGGGGTTCAAGCTGCAATTAGCTGAAGCGAGAGCAGTCCCTGATTTCATATGCGATAGTCTCCGGCTGCTGCCCAAGACGGCCCATCCGATGGATGTGCTGCAGGCTGCTGTACCTCTCCTTGCAAGTGCAGATGCCGATCTGGAATCCGAGACGCGCGAGGCAAACATCAATATGGCCGTCAGGCTTATCTCTCGAATTCCCTCCATAGTGACAGCTTGGCATAGGATCCGTAAAGGCCTTGAGCCCCTGTCACCGAACAGCCTGTTTTCACATTCCGAAAATTTCTTGTGGCAGCTCACAGGCATTCAGCCCCACCCTGATATAGCGCGAGACCTTGACACTATTCTGGTTCTGCATGCCGACCATTCGTTCAATGCGTCTACGTTTGCGTGCCGCGAGGTGGCTTCCACGAGGGCGCATATATACGCAGCGGTCACTGCAGGCATCGGGGCACTTTCCGGCAGCCTGCATGGGGGTGCTAACATGCAGGTGATGAAGATGCTAATGGAAATGAGGGGGGAGAAAGACATTGACGGATGGGTGAGGAATCAGTTGGACAGTGGCAGGAAGATAATGGGTATGGGTCACGCAGTATACAAGACAACCGATCCGCGGGCCGTCTTCCTTAAGGATATGTGCTTCAGGCTCGCGAAAAAACTCGGTGAGGAAGAATGGTGCAGGCTGTCGTCGGCAATCGAAGAGAGTGCACTTGCGGAATTCGGCAGGCGAGGCAAGACTGCGATCAAACCGAATGTCGATTTCTACAGCGCACCGGTTTACCATATGATGGACATTCCACATGACCTGATGACGGCGGTCTTTGCCGTGTCGAGGATTGCGGGATGGACCGCACACATCATAGAGGAGAAGTTCGGCGAAGCCCAGGGGAAGCCCGCGCTTTACCGGCCAGCAGCCGAATATATCGGACATTACTGCGGAAAAACCGGATGTATCTACACGCTGATTGAAGAGAGAGAGCAAGAGCAACCGTAAGAGGTTGTACTTTAATGGGTCTGGCCCAAAGGAAGTCTACACGGATAAAGGAGATTCGGATGATAAAGAAGATTCAGTCGATAAACCCGTTCACTGGTGATGTGATGAATGAGTTTAAACTTCTCTCCCCAAAAAAAATCAATGGTGAAATCGCTCTTTCACGAAAGACTTTTTCAGCTTGGAAGTTCACGCCGGTTGAAGAACGGGCGGGTTATATAAAGCGGCTTGCTGGACAGCTCAGGGCCGAAAAAAAGGCATATGCAGAATTGATGACCAAGGAGATGGGCAAGCCTATCAGGGAATCGTTGGCTGAGATCGAAAAATGTGCATGGCTCTGCGACTACTATGCAGAGGCGGCTCCGCAGTTTCTTGAGACCGAGTACATCAAGACCGAGGCGGCGAAGAGTTACGTTACATTCGAGCCCCTTGGCATTCTGCTTGCGATCATGCCATGGAATTTCCCATTCTGGCAGGCCTTTAGGTTTGGCATCCCAGCAATCTGTGCCGGTAATGTTGTTGTACTTAAGCACGCATCAAACGTGCCGATGTGTGCACTTGCCATCGCAGAGGCATTTAAAAAAGCCTCTTTTCCAGACCATGTATTCACTACTCTGCTTATAAGTGCAAAGGAAGCGAATAAACTTATCTATCAGGATAAGGTCGATGCAGTGTCACTTACGGGAAGCAATAAGGCTGGTGAGGATGTTGGAGCTCGTGCCGGAGCCAGGATAAAAAAGCTAGTACTGGAGCTTGGAGGTTCAGATCCGTTCATTGTGCTCGATGATGCTGATGTCGAAAAGGCGGGCAGGATGGCGGTTAGCGCCCGGATGATCAACGCCGGCCAAAGCTGTATTGCAGCAAAACGCTTTATCATTCACGAAAAGATTGCTGACGAGTTCAAAGCTATATTTTCCGCCCGCCTCATGGAGATGAAAGTGGGCGATCCTATGGACGAGTTGACCGATATTGGCCCTCTCGCCAGGCCTGATATAGTTGCTACCCTTAACGAACAGCTCAAGGATGCAAGGGAGAAGGGTGCTGAAGTCATACAGCCCGGGCACTCCTTCAGTAAGGGGTTTTTCTTTGCGCCATGCGCCGTATATAATCCAACGAAGGACATGAAGGTCCTGACTGAAGAGGTCTTCGGCCCGATCGCGCCAGTCATCGTTGTGAAGGATGAGGACGAAGCGATTAGGTTCGCAAACGACACGGAATACGGCCTCGGCGCATCTGTCTGGTGCAGGAACATCGAGAGGGCAGAGAGGCTAGCTGCTCGGCTCGAGGTTGGAACAGTCGCGATCAACGACATGGTTAAGTCAGACCCTCGCTTACCCTTCGGCGGTGTGAAAAAGTCCGGGATTGGCAGAGAGCTATCTCACTACGGACTGAAGGAATTCGTGAATATCAAGAGCGTGGTGGTGAAAGAGTAATGATGAAGGCATCCGATCTGTTCGTAAGGCAACTCGAAGAAGAGGGAGTGGAGTATATCTTTGGCTTGCCGGGGGAAGAAAATCTGGACTTCCTCGAATCCCTCCGTACATCGTCGATCAAGGTTATAATTACCAGGCACGAGCAGTCTGCCGCGTTCATGGCTGCGACTTACGGCAGGCTCACAGGCAGGGCAGGTGTTTGCTTCTCAACTCTCGGTCCCGGCGCTACGAATCTCGTGACTGGCGTTGCCCATGCGCAGCTTATCGGCGCGCCTCTTGTATCGATCTCGGGGCAGAAGGCTCTCAGGGAGAACTGGCAGGCGCGGTTTCAGCTCATCAATGTCGTAGAGGTGATGGAACCTGTCACCAAAGAATCTGTCTCAATCGTTGATCCGGGCACTATACCTACCATCGTGCGTAATGCCTTCCGGGTGGCGCAGGAAGAGCGGCCTGGTGCGGTGCATATAGAGTTGCCCGAAGATATTGCAGACAGTCAGACTGATGCGCGGATACAGAAGCGTGGTTACACACGAAGACCTGCGCCTGATCCCAGGGCCGTTGAACTGGCCGCCGGCTTGATCAACAAGGCTAAACGCCCTTTGATCATTATTTCTTCCGGTGCAAACAGAAACATGATCAACCGCCATCTGACGCAATTTGTCGAGCAGACGAGGATCTATGCGGTGCATACGCAGATGGGAAAAGGTGTCCTGAGCGACGAGTCACCATATAGCCTATACGCGGCAGGGATTCACCGGCGCGATTATGTTAACTGCGGAATCGACCGGGCTGACGTGGTCATTACGATCGGGTACAATATTGTAGAATATCCTCCATATGTCTGGAATCCCAATCTTGACAAGAATATCATAAACATCGACTTCGTCGAGGCTGAGGTTGACAAATACTTCAATCCTGACATAGAAATAGTCGGCGACATCTCGTCTTCACTGATGCAGCTTGCCCGCTTGATCGCCCCGAGAGAGAATGACAGTACCTTCGAAGCGGTACGGAAATTTCTTGACCGGAAACTGGCACTTTATTTCAATAAACAATATCCGTTGATGCCGCAGGAAATCGTGCGGGCAGTACGCGAGGCGATGTCGACTGAAGATGTCGTCGTCCTCGACAACGGGATATACAAACTATGGTTTTCGCGCCTCTATCGGACTTATGCTCCTAATTCCTTCATCGTGGACAATGCACTTGCGGCGATGGGCGCCGGGCTTCCATCGGCGATGTTGGCCGCAATGCTCAAACAAGACCACAAAGTGCTTGCTGTTGTCGGAGACGGAGGGTTTATGATGACCGCCTGCGAGATAGAGACAGCCATGAGGTGTGCGGTGCCACTTGTCGTTCTGATACTCAATGACAATGCTTTTGGTTTCATCAAATGGAAGCAGCAGAGCAGGGATTTTGCTAGTTTTGCCCTCGATTATTCGAATCCGAACTTTGTCCGATACGCGGAGAGTTTCGGGGCCGTAGGCATGAAAGTCAATGAAGGGGATGACCTCGCGGAGCTTTTGAGGAAAGCATTTGCAATGAAGAGGCTTGTCCTTATTGAATGCCCGATAGACTATTCACCCAACTACGAGACTTTCTCAAAGGAACTGTCGAATATCGTCTGTGAGATTTGATTAGAATTTAAGTAATTATGTATAAAATAATGCAAAAGGAAGGCCCTTTCTGGCGAAAGAGGGATTTGGGGAGGCAAAATGAGTCGCAGAGCTAAGATTACGGCGGCAAAAGCAGAAAAGAAGCAGCAAAAAATGGATGCGGGCATAGTTTATGAGATCTTCCCCAAAGTAAAAGAAATCGCTATCAGCATGACGTACAATCAGACAGGTGTATTGGAACCATTGTCGCGGGCAGTTAATTTCTACCCTGGCAGTACTGCTTTTTTCAAGATGCATTGTCTATGCTCGGAATGTGCTGAAGGCGTCTTTGATTTCACCAAGATAATAAGCGATGTGATCAAGGCCAAAAAAACGGCGTCAAAGGGTAAAATTACATGTGATGGTTGCTCTGCTCCAGAATGCGCTAATGTTGCCTACGATATAGCTATCAAATACCTCTAGATTCAGGATTAAATCACCTTGATATATAAGGATATATTCTCATCAGCGGCAATTGTGCTAGGGTCAACTGCCGGGTATGCATGGCTGTGTTTTGTGAGCTTTGTCACATACAGGGATATAATTATACGTTATAAATAGACTAAGGGGTGCCCAAAAGCATATGTTAGGTACCCGGGAGGTCTACTGTGGTACTGCCGCACTTGGGATTACTGTCGATGGGTATTACGGCACTGTGCATTGGTACGGTGCTCTCTGCAAAGGAACATACCAATAAAAGGATGTTTAAATGCAAGAAATGTGGAGAGATGAAAATGCATACCAAGCGTGGCCAGATATTTTGTAAAAATGGGCACAGGGTTAAGATGGACGAATAGCATTATCTACAAACCGATAGCTGCCTGCGTGTAACATATAATAGTCAGGTTGAGCGGGGCTCTCATCCGGCGCCTCATTCCTGTCATCTGCATAAAATAGCTGCGGTAATGTATCATGATAAGATGTATCCTGTATCATCCCCGTCAGTCTTGCAGCATAAGCCTTTTGCGCTCTTCTTGTGCGCACGCGCGGCGACCTTCATGGCATTTCAGATGTTGGGGGTGGCCGTTGGGTGGCAGATTTACGCAATCACCGGCAGCGCGCTGTATCTTGGTCTCATTGGGCTTGTTCAGTTTATGCCCATGTTTCTTTTAACACTCGTTGTCGGCCACGTCGCCGACCGCTATGACCGTCGCAGGATCACTCGTATCTGCCAGACAGTCGAAGGGCTGGCAGCATGGGCCTTGGCACTGGCGAGCTTCAGCGGATGGCAGAGTAAAGCGAGCATTCTTGTTAGCATCTTCATTATCGGGGCGACGCGCGCTTTCGAAGGGCCGACCATGCAGGCATTACTGCCTGGGCTAGTGCCCACAGAGCTAATTCCGCGTGCTGCTGCCTGGTCGGCTTCGGCAACGCAGACAGCTGTAATCATTGGGCCAGCACTTGGCGGGTTTCTTTATGCTGCGGGACCCTCTGCCGTCTACGCAACAGCAGGAATATTGTTCTTGGCTGCCAGTGTATTTATTGCCTTGATCAGGATCGAACGCATCACGTCGAAACATGCGCCTATCAGCATACGGTCGTTGTTTGCAGGTATCTCCTTTATCCGAAGCCGCAAGGAGATACTGGGTGCCATATCACTGGATCTTTTCGCCGTGCTGCTAGGCGGCGCAACGGCGTTGCTGCCGATTTATGCGCGGGACATCCTTGTGACTGGTCCGTGGGGATTGGGACTGTTGCGTTCAGCCCCAGCGGTAGGAGCACTGATGATGTCGGTATTGCTGGCGCGCCGTCCGCTCCAGCGCCGTGTTGGGAGGACAATGTTTATCGCGGTGGCGGTCTTCGGCGCGGCCACGATTATATTTGCTTTGTCGACATCATTCATTCTTTCTCTGGCTTCACTGGTCGTGCTCGGCGCATCAGATGTCATCAGCGTCGTCATAAGGCAATCTTTGGTGCAGATCGGAACCCCAGACGAGATGAGAGGACGTGTTAGTTCTGTGAACTCGATGTTTATCGGGACATCGAACCAACTCGGAGAGTTCGAGTCAGGTGTTACCGCCGCTATTTTCGGGGTGGTTCCTGCTGTGCTGATAGGAGGCATCGGTACAATAATAGTTGTCATTCTGTGGATGCGTTTTTTCCCCAAGCTGGCACAGATCGATTCTCTTGCCAGATGAACCGAGGAGTCTATTGCGGCACAGATCAAAGGACTAATCGTAAATCATAAGACCGGCCATGTTGTTCCTGACCCAAACCACCCTTGCTTTGACCATCGGATCAACTATACTCAATGTCTTGCCCTTTTTAAGCTTGGCAGAGGTCATGATACCGAAGCCGCTTTCACTTATATCGATTATGTCGCACTCCCACTTGGTCCCGGTATCATCGGAAAATTGTGTGGTCAATTTGCATTTGAATCTGGGCCAAAATCTTTCTTCATCATAGGTATCATCCCGCCTCTGATTGATTTTACTCTCGAAAAATCGCATAAATTTCTACCCCTCGTAAGACGGTAATACTTTGATTAGTATCAACAAAAATCCCCATCGTCCATGACCTAATTGTATCTCATTTTTTGTTCGAAGTAAATCATGATTATAGGGATTACGAAAATAAATAAAAATGAACCGGGTGATACTATCCATACCCGGAGGCGGATTGGCTTCTAGGAGAAGGCCACTGTTGGACAGATCCTTGCGGGGCTTTGTGAAGCCAGATGCTTGGGACTGTGGTTCAGCCGGACAACATAGGCGTGTCCGGGCCGCTAATCCACTCCGATACCAGACAACTTGTCATTCTGCCTTCTGTCAGTCTGAGGAATGCCGGGCTGGGCGTAGTGTGTGGTACGTTTAGGGAATTGCACCGCTTCGCCCGTGTGCTCTGTGATAACACTTAGAGTCATGTCAGTCAGAGCATGATATAATTGTGCATATGCCACGTCGGGAAATGAGGGGATATATGAAAACAGGCGAACGAAGAGATTTTGATAAGGAAGCTGCAGGGTGGGACGAGAAGCCTCAGAGGCTAATACTTGCGCAGAATGTTGCCGATGCGATAGTTAAAACGGTTGCTCTTTCAAAAGATATGGATGTGCTCGACTTCGGATGCGGCACCGGCTTGGTAACACTATGCTTGCAACCCCATGTAAGGGAAATTGTCGGCGCTGATAGTTCCGAGGGCATGCTGAACATTTTTAAAGATAAGATTAAGCAGCGGGAACTTTACAATGTCCGGACTGAGTTGGTCGATTTTGAAAAGGGAGAATGTGTGACGGGCGTATACGACCTGATTGTAAGCAGCATGACAGCGCATCATGTGTTACTTCCAGAAGATAGCTTAACTTAATTTTACCGCTCTGCCTTCAATAATACGCCTTTTTATCACCTAAAATCAGTAAGATACGCCCAGAGATGATCTTTCCCCCCAAATTTCAGGATGAACAATAAATAACTTAACTAACACACAATATAGCTTAACTAACTTACAATAATACAGTAAATAGCTTAACCAAATTACAAAAGTTGCAAATCAACCCCGGATGTCCTATAATTTACTCATGAAGATCAGGAAAATACCGCCGGGCAACAGAGTTCCCACGGGCTACTTTTACAGTGCGAAAAACAAAGGTCATGTGGATTATGAGTCTCCATTGGAACGGGATTTTTATCAGACGCTGGAGTTTGTGGACGCGATAGAAAGATACGAAGCTCAATCGGTTGAGGTGCCGAATCCGAGAACCCCAAACAAACCCTATTATCCGGATTGCCGCATATTTTACAAACCGGAAACTGGCAGAAGGCCGCTTCTTGTGGAGGTCAAATCTGAGAAAGACCTGAAGGATCCGAAGAAGGGCCCTCTGTTAAAACTCAAGTTTGCGACATGTGAAGAATACGCTGCAGCTAATAATATGGACTTCAAAGTAGTTTTCGACACTGATATAAGGGGCCAGCGACTCGATAATCTTGAATTTCTTTACGGATACAGAGAACCGCCAAAGCTTCTCGAATCACATAAGGACCGGATACTTATTAATCTTGACGGAAATGGCATGAGTGTATCGGATATCCTCGATGCTACAGCGAAAGACCGGCTTGAGCGTGCATGGATACTCCCTTCCATATGGCACCTTGTCTGGACAAAGATCCTGGTGACTGACCTGAACAAACCTTTGACCAACAGCTCAATTTTGAGAGCAAACTTATGAGAGGATTATCCTTATCCAAAGGGAGCATTGTTTACAAAGGTGACAAGAAGTATGAGGTCATCAACGCGGTCAATTTCAAGGAAGTTCTTCTAAGAGACCCGGAAAGCGGCGAGACGGGGCTTTTCCCCATCTCAAAACTCAGGATTACCCCGAAGAGCGCGCCTGCCGACAATGACAAAGCGGAACCTGCAGAACACATAAAAGAAGAGCACTGGGAAATAGCTAAACGGAAATACGAAATTATCAAGCCTCTTCTAAGGTCGGATAGAACGAAAGCCGAGGTCATAGCAAGGGGAAAGGCGTTCGGGTTCAGTGATGTTTCCTTATATGACTGGATAGAAAAATATGAAAAAACAGGGCAGGTGAGCTCGCTTGCCCCCCGCTATAACGAGAGAGGAGGAAAGGACACTCACCGAATAGATACGGCAGTTGAGGTCGTCATAACCGAAACTATCAATGAGTATATAAAACAAGGGAAAAGGTTAAAGATAAAGAAAATTCATGAAGAGGTAAAGGCAAAGTGTAAGAATGCGAAATTAAAGGCTCCTCATACAAATACCATCCAGAACAGAATTGATGAGATGCCAAAGAGAGAAATCGTGAAGCTTAACGTAGGAGCCGCAAAAGCCAGGGCCGTTTACGATCCTATAGTCGGCTCCTTTACTGTCGAACATCCCCTGGATGTTATCGAGATAGATGAGACACCGCTTGATCTCATACTAGTAGATGATCAATACAGAGAAGATATGGGGAAAGCATATGCGGTTGTTGCGGAAGATGTTTTCAGCAGGTCGGTATATGGGTTTGATTTTTCCGTGGACCATCCGAGCTTTTTTACGATCGGGCAATGCATTTACATGGGAGCTCTGCCGAAGCAGGAATTCTTAAAAAGAGTGGGTGTCGATGGGGAATGGAACGTATGGGGGCTGACGAAAAACATAATCATATATACCGACAATGCCAGTTGGTACAGGGGAAAAGACCTGAAGAGATTTTGTGAAGAGAACGCATTAGATGTACAGTTCAGGCCTCGACGGCAGCCAAAATTCGGAGGCCACATCGAGCGGTTTATCGGTACCTTGGCCGAGGAAGTACATGGCCTTCCCGGGACGACATTTTCGAATCCGCAGGCCAAAGGAGAATACGATTCGCAGGCAAAGGCCTGTATGACGATAAAAGAAATCGAGAAATGGGCTACGCAACTTATCGTTAATAAATATCATAAGACTCCTCACTCCGGGATAGGTTATATGATGCCGTATAAGAAATATGAGATGGGTATCTTCGGGGACGAAACAACCCCTGGTACCGGGCTGCCTGAGATAATCCAGGGAGAAGAGGCCCGAAGACTGAGAATCTCTCTTTTCCCCTCGATAGAACGGACTATTCAGAGAGCCAACGTTGTATGGGAAAACATACATTACTATAGCGATGTCCTCAGAAAATACGGTGAAATGGAAACGCCCGGCAAAAAAAAGACGAAATACATATTCAAGTACAATCCGTATGATTTAAGCATTCTTTATTTTTATGCGCCTGATCTTAAAGAGTATTTTTCAATTCCTTACAGAAACGTTTCGTTACCTCCGATATCTATATGGGATCTAAGAAAGAGCCAAAAATATCTCAAAGACAAGAACATGAAGGATTACAATGAGGACGATATTTTCAGGGCAAATGCCGAACTAAAGAAAATTGAGCAGGAGTCCGTCAAAAAAACTAAGGCTGTCCGGAGACAGCATGCAGGCAAACAACACCATAAGGAGAAAATGGGTAAAAGCACAGTGGATGAAGGGAAAGGGGAAGCTCTTCATGACGCCGTTAAAAGCGAGCCAGAAAGCACTCAGAAAGCAGTGGAAGCGCGGGTTGATGATATTTTTGCAAACCCCAAGCCTTTTAAAGACATAGAAGTGATTCACAGAAAGTCGGATGAGGATGAAAGACGGTGAGGATATTATGACGGAGCAAATAGATCTAATCCAGGAAGCGGCGGAACTGTTGTGGAGCCCCGACGACGAACGGATAAAATATATTAAGACGGACAAGTTCATCATGTATCCAAAGGCTGAAAGCATACTCCTAAAGATGGAAGACCTGTTAAATGAACCGAAGAAATCGAGGATGCCATGTCTTTTGATTATTGGTGATAGTCACAACGGCAAAACGAGCTTGATTAAGAAATTTGAGAGATTACATCTGCCGACGGATGGAAGGGAAGAACCGACAATATCCATAGTTTTTGTACAGGCACCGATCACCCCCGATCCCAATGGTTTTTATGATGCAATCCTGGACACAATACTAATTCCCCACAGAAAGGGCGATTCTTACACTAAAAAGGCATCGGAAATAAAATATCATTTTGAAAGTATGGGCGTTAAGGTGCTCATTGTAGATGAGATCCACAATATCTTAAGCGGTTCGGCTTCAAAACAGAGAGCTTTCATGAACGCAGTGAAGAATATCAGCAATGCTTTGATGCTACCGATAGTCCTTGTTGGAATAAAAGAGGCTCTAAATGCTACCAGTACTGACATGCAGATCAGCAGTAGATTCAGGCCAATGTTGCTCCCGCTATGGAGACTCAATGCGGATTACGCATCTCTGCTTGCAAGCATAGAGACGATGTTGCCGTTAAGAAAACTCTCTAAGATATCGACAAACAGCAAAATAGGCAGGACTATCCTGGAATTAAGCGAAGGGTTGATAGGGGAAATTGTGAGCGTCATCAGCGAGGCGGCTATATTTGGGATAAGATCGGGAAGCGAGAAAATAACGGAGGATGTCATAAAGGAGTGTGGATTTATTAGGCCGTCACTAAGACGCGGGCTAGCTTTGATAGATGTATGAGCCTTCTCGCTTATAAGATAGATAGTAAACGCATCAATTTCGCCAATAACAAATTCCGATATTGCCTTACTCCTCAGGATGATGAACTCCTCAGTTCATGGCTAACTAGAACTGCCCTTGCGCACTTGACGGATCCGGCTACCTTCGTAAACCTTTACCTGCCCGAATGGAAAAATACCTTGTGGACTAGAGATGTGGATATCTCAGCTGACGAAAGACTTTTGGAGACGCTCGCGCATAAGTGTCAATTGTGCAAGGAAATACTTTACAACCTTACTCTCAAGTCCTACCAGGGTTATCTTGCCGAAGAGATAATGGTCAGAACAAGTACCCCCTTCATACAACCCATAGTCTTACATAGTAGGCTAACTATTGGATACGGTCAGCGGTTTTGCCCGCTATGCTTGAAAGCAGAGAAAGTCAGGTATTTTAGGAAGCGGTGGAGATTCTCTTTTTCGACTGCCTGCATTGTTCATGGATGCTTCTTATTAGACCGATGTCCTGAGTGCGGCATACCGGTCACGCTTAGAAGAAGTTATTACTATAAGAATTTCCCTGTCTGCTACAAGTGCGGGTTTGATTTCGCCAAATCGAAACCAGAGTTTGTAGACCCAGACTCATATGGGCTGCATGCTATAAAGGAACTGTACAAAGTACTTGAGAGCGGCATCTTCAGTTTTGGCGATCGCTATGCCTATTCGTTTCTCTTTTTCAGTGTCTTGCGGCAGTTTATAAAAATAGCCTACAACTGGGGATTTGATAAGGGGCTCTTGGACCATGAGTCCATGGCGCAAAGAATCGACCTTCCGGTCATTAAACGAAAACATATTTATGTCGATGATATCCCTCTGAAGGTGCAGTACCTGCTATTTTCGGGATTAATAAAGATCTTTGAGAATTTTCCCGCCAATTTTATAACATTCTGCGAAAGGAATGAACTGGGAAAGACAGAACTGACGAGGGATCTGCTATACGTGCCCTTTTTTTATAAGGATATTGTCGACCCCTTCAGTATGGAGTATAATCCTGTGACCTGTGACGAAATACAGAGCGTGATCGAACATTTAGAGAGGAAACGTATTGCAGTTTGCAGGGAGAGGGTGTGCAAAACGATGGGGATATTCCTACGCCTTGATGAAAGAAAGGACGTAAGAGATTTGTTTGCCAGAAACAATGTAATGGTCGGGGTGCAAACGAAGCCTGAGTCAGAGGAGAGACCAACATAAAATGCACCCGTTGTTTGGGTTGAAGCATTATTAGTTGATCGATCCTATCAAATGGAGGGATAAGAAGAATTAGGCTCTTTGCCCCATGGACCCACGCCTTCGCAGATCTCACGGTTTACAAAATTCTTATCGAACTTCTCAGCGTGATTCTTCATGGTTCGTTTTAGCTTTGTTGAGTTGAGCTGTGCATGGCTAAGCTTTAGATTGAAAAAAGTACTTGTGTCATTTGCGGCCTTAATATCTTCTCGCATCCATATCCAAGCACGACTATCCGCTGAGAGGAGGAATAGCACCCAGGCGGCGTAAGCCTCAGCCGGATCTTGGGTTTTAAGGTAGACCCGCCACCAGTGATGGGCACAAGCTTCAATACACTGAAAACGAGCTGACTTGCGTTCGAGTTCAGCGTATCCAGTCCTGATTTCTCCCTCCGGCCATGCACCCGTGACAGGCAAAGTATTGTTAGCACTAAATCCTGCAAGGACTCTTCCTCGTTTACGTGTCCATACTAAAGTCGATGCTCGATCCTTTTCAATGACAGTGGTAAGCCAATCGGACTTACCATTGTAAGATGCCGCGACCGCGAGGTCGAACAGGGCCTGATCCGTATTACAACGATTCAGCCCGACCAACTCCTCTCTGAGCGCTGTTATTTCAGGGGAGTCAGGAACGCGAAAGACCATGTGCACGAGGTCATCCACATCTGCACAGCCAATGTAGCGTGTCGTGATAGTAACATGAAGTGAGCGCCACAACCGAACGCCTCTTGTCGCGTTGTATGCAAGGAGGGCCTCGCAGAGTGCTAGAAAAGCCGGTTCGGCTAAACAAACACGGCGTCGAAAATCCGATGTGAGAGTAACGGAGCCCTCAAGCCAGTTATCGACCATATCGGACGCATGCTGCAGTATCGGCGCAAAATCCTTGGCGTCAATGTCAGCGAGATAGAGGCTGGCACCTGACGCACGAGCGCTGCTTATCCGTGAACCTGCAGTCTCAACGGCGCGTCGATATGCATTCATCTGCTCATTTTGGGTCAATCTTGTCAGTTGATCGGATTGAGGCCAAGCCTTTACCATTCAAATTTTCAGTCTCACCGCGGCCGAATCAGGATGACACTGGCGATTCCGTGGCTACAATGAACGCGGCCATGGATATTAACGCCCAGATGAATAGCTTCATTGATATCACTACCGGCGGTAATCCGGCGATCATGCCAAGATGAGATCACCCCCTGGCGTTTTAGTAGCGCCAAGTGGGTTTCTAGCTCGTTGCGGAGTTCCTCATCCTTATGTGAATATGATAAAAACAGCTTGACCATAATGTTTCCCTTATTCCCGACGATTAATAGAAGTAATGCTATTTAACCATTATTGTGAGGGCGGGGAACAATATTTCCGCCAATCCATCTCGAAGGTACATGGATTGTTCTCGTTCCAGGATTTGATCTCAACAGTCTTCAAATCGAATCTGCACGGCGAGGACGGATGATTAGCAAAGTCCTCCATTATTTTCTTATCGGGGTTGTCACACAACATCACCGAAAAACCGTCATTAATCGCATGCGCCGTCATTTTAAATGTTGCCACCATTGAATCGACATCCTTCTGGTCGACCTGATCGGAAGGCAATTGCCTTAGCACCTGAACATATTGATTTTCGTCGAAATTAGCCGGAATAACCTGCTTTTTAGCGTGATAATAATAGACAACCTGCCTTGAAAACTCGGACAGTCTAATTTCCGTCGGGCCATATTTTTCGTCCTTGCAAACTTCACTACTCTTCAAGAGGCATGTACAGCTTGTAAGCAATAGGAACGTTATTATGATGACTGCTGTTTTTCTCATTAGCTCCTCCTAGATAAAGATCTATCCCCAGAAGATAATAGCGTCTTCATTCAGCCCTGTATCCAAGTTCCAATTACCTAGATACTGTGAGCAATGGGAGGCGTCGTTTTTAAGTATATCGGCGAATAATGCCTGCCAGATAGCAACCAGTGTTAGCACCGTCTTATCAAACGCATGTTCTTTAAAATTCCCCGTATTCCCATTGGGAAGCTTAATTTCACTGACATTTTTTTTTTCTTCGGTGGTATTGGCTATTTCACTCCTCGTTTTGTACACGAGATGTTCCTCTTCGCCGATATGCCTAAAAAACGGAATGGGATCCGATGCTGTGCCCAACTTTGACAGGTAAGCTTCATGCCATTTGTCGGGATCAATTTTATAGAAATATGCGGCTCCGCCCGGATGGGCATTCTTTAAAATCGCAGGCCAAAAACTTCTAATGGCTGGATGTATACGATCCTTATCTCCAGGATCCGAACAATCTCCAAGGAGCTTGATATACGCCGCATTTGAGAGGTCTACGCCTTTCTGTTCAAAGAAAATCCACGCGTCCTGAGTCATTTCGCATATTCTATGATCATGTGCCGTAAAAATATAGGTGCCGCCCACATTTGCATTGACTACGGGATGAATGATAGCGTCAGTTAACAGATGAGATACATATCCACAGAGCCAAGACAGACAAATTTTAAACATTTCTCCGCTTCTATCTAGTGTAAACAGAGCGGATAATCCGTTCTTTACGAACACAAGAGTGTTCTCATAGTGCATCCTATCCGCCCAACTATGGATCTTAAAAAAATTCCCAGCGAGTTCACTCATATAAGGATAATCAGGTCCGACCGCTCCTATTCGGACAAAGTTTATCTTTTCCTCTAATATGGTCGAATAGTCTCCATCCGGTAACTTGTCTACCGCCTCTTCAATTACCATCCAATGAGTAAAAGCTCCAGCCATATCTTGCCTCCTGGCGCATTCGTATGCATTAATACCTGAAACAATGCCAATAAAAAAGGGCAATCGGCCGCCATATCGAGACTTCAGGCAGTCAATTCCCCTCCCATAGCACAAAGCTTAGCAGGCTGCTTATCCCATGTCAATTGATTAAATCCGGTAGTGTATTCCGGAAGTGATGTCACGGTAGTGATAGGCGTCACGGTTTATGCAAATTCTCTACTTTTGGATAAAATATGCGCTTCAAGCAGTACTACAATGTGCTACAATTGACGATTGGAGCCGTACCTGGGGAGGGGGGCAATCATGATTATGGGAGTCCTGCGTCACAATCATATCAATGGAATAATCTGCAATTTTATTCTGTAGCGTGATTAATGCTATGAGGCTGAAAGATTTTTATCTCTATCCCTTCGAAGAGATGAGATTGTAGATGCAGATATGATACGGATGATCCGAGAAGAAAATGAATATATGTCTTCCTCCTCTTGTGAAAACAAGCAGACCAGAAGTATTATTCTGGGAATTCGTACGGGGAGATACGCGTGAAAAATGAAAGAAGGCGACACACTCGTGTGGCTGTCGAGGTTAATGTTGAGGTGTCGGTGCAGATTAACAAAAAGCACGAAGGTCGCGTAACTGATATTAGTGAGACAGGGCTTTTCGTAGAGACAAACAAGCATACAGAGGAGGGCAGCTTTGTTATAATTAAATTTTCCGGCCAAAATATTATGTTCGGAGCTACGGTGCGTCGAGTTACAGCAAATGGCTTTGGCGCGGAGTTTGGAAGTATGAATGAGGCACATCGCAAGGTAATTTCAAGCTTTATTCCAAAGGCAAAACGGGCAAAGGTTTTGTCAGCAGTACAGATGAAGACTGTAATGCTTCTTTGCGACAATGGATCGCATTCAATTCTTGAGCACGAGCTAAAAGCAGCGGGATTTGCGGTTTTGGAGGTAAAGAGCATAGACAAGGTAATCTCTTCAATGGAGCACTTTGATGTTGTAAGTGTGGTCAGCGATTATGTTGTTGGAGGCAAAGACACATATTCGATCCTCAGGGAAATCAAAGAACAGAAACAAAGGCTAAACTTTCCTGTCGTTATGTATACAAGCAGGTATGATGTCCCGTGGGAGCAGTTTGAGGAAATCGGAATACAATGTTTTTTCAAGAGCAATACCAGCCCGAAGAATCTTGTTAGCCATATAAAGAGTAGTTCCTCCAAAACAACAGCAGCAAACTCAAGATAGCGGCCAAAACTAAACTTCACAGTAGTTGAGGTAATCAGATGAACGTTAGACGTCAGTCAGGACTCGCGACTCAGGATTCGAATTCAACTTAGTAATCTTTATCATGCGATTGAAAATAGCGGTGCTCAGGTGAATGCTAGTTTGGCAGCCAGCGATGCAGAATAGACTGTAAATCTTTGCTGAATTGGCTCAAAGCTAAAGGCTTCTCAATATAATCGTTGGCACCGGCAGCAATTGCCTCTGCCCTGTCCGATTCGAGAGGTGAAGACGTGACCACTACAACTGGGAGCTCTCTAAGGCGACCGTCGGCACGTATTTCGCGAAGTACTTCGATGCCACCCATGCCCGGCATCTTAAGATCGAGCAATATTAGGGCTGGTACCCCGAGTCCATTCCTGAGCATTGTAAGCGCGGACTTGCCATCCGTTGCGGAGCGGACACTTATTTCTCGCCCTGTCGCTTCCAGCGCGATTGTCGTAAGCTCGATATCGGTCGGATTGTCATCAACAATAAAAATCATTCTCTTCTTTACCTCACGATTCCGAACAGTATAACAAAATAGGCAGGAATCCACTATTGCAAGTAATTATTCAGTTATCGACAGCTTCAGGACAAACTAAAATAGATCGTTGCCCCTTTTCCTTCTACGCCCTTTGCCCAGACTTTTCCTCCATGAAGGCGGATTATACGGTCGACAATAGCAAGGCCTATCCCGGTGCCTTCAAACGACTCTTCTGAATGAAGCCGATGGAAAGGCCAAAACATCTTTCCCGAATATTTCTGGTCGAACCCAGCGCCGTTGTCTCGCACGTAATAAATGATCTTACCTTCCTGCTCGGTAGTTCCAAATTCTATGCGGGCATGCTCGGTTTTCGCGGTGAACTTCCAAGAATTGCCGAGCAGGTTCGAAAGGACCACCGCGATCAGCCCTCGGTCAGCAAAGGCAGTAATACCTTCTTTGATGTCTACCTCAACACTCCTGTCCGGATAGGCCTCGCGCAACTCAGTGATGATTAAGTCCGCTACTGTGCTCACATTAACCTCTGTTCGTTGAATCTCCTGCCTTGAAATCCTGGAAAGGTTTAGAAGATCGTCAATAAGATGACTCATTTTTTCTGCGCCATCATGGATGCGGGAAAGATATCGTTTCCCCTTCTCATCGAGTTTGTTTGCAATGTCCTTCATAACGAGGTCGGCGAACCCTGATATGTGACGAAGCGGCCCACGCAGGTCATGGGAAACAGAGTAGATGAAAGATTCCAGCTCTTTATTAGAGAACTCTAACTGTTCGTTCCTTGCTAGCAGGGCATCATTTAGTTTTTTGATCTCATCCTCGGCCTGCTTGCGCTGCGTGATGTCATGTGCCACATGTACAGAGCCGATCATCTTTCCCTGCCCATCGTGCAGTGGTGTCGTGCTGACCAGGAAGTCACCTCCAAGGCGCTCCTCATGCACTTCTTCGATATGTTCTTTACTGTCCTTCATTGTCCGTATATGAGGACAGAAGTCAGGCGGAGCCGACAGGCCATGCACAGCTTCATAACAATAAAGCCCGATACAATCCTCGGGCTTTTGCCCCAAACGATTCGCCATTGCTTCATTAACACGCAGAACCCTGTGATGATTGTCGAGAAGCGCGATCATGTCTGGCACGCTGGCGAAGGTGCGTTCCCATTCTTCTTTGACTCTGACTATTTCGTCAGCAGCTTTCTTTTGCTCAGTGATGTCATAGGCATAAATGCGCGCGACGTTGAACTGGGGGGAGAGAAAGACCGTCTCGCCAAAGTGCCTGTCCCGTATCATAACTTCCCGATACTGGCTTGATTCATTTACTCCGTCCCACTTAGCTACGATGTCGTCGTAGTCTTCGGGCAGGAGTACACCAGCATTTGCCGGATCTATTTTGAGGGTCTCAAGAAGTCTGTGGGTTGCTGGATTCGATAAGATTACCTTACCGGAAAGCTCCGCTTCGATGACAGGATTAGGGTTCAGTTCAGGGAAAGAGGCGAGATGCCTTGAGTTCTCTTCACTCCGTTTCAGATCGGTAACGTCGTTATAGGTGATAACCACGCCTTCGATGTGTTCGTCGAGCGTTCTGTAAGGCAGTGTGGTGCGTATATACCAGGTTTCGTTGATCCTGATCTCTTTCTTCACCGGAGCCAGATTCTCCAGCACTGATTGAGCGTCTGCTATGAGATCGGGGCCTAGAAGCTTCTGCGACATATCGACGATCTGGCGTCCCACATCGGACGGTATAAGCTTTATAAGCTTAGTAATTGCAGCTGTGTACCGCTTCACCCTGAAGCGGCGGTCAAGGAATATGGTGGGTATGTTAGTGCTTCCAAAGAAGTTGTTCAGATCATCGTTCGTCTCTTCCTGCTCCTCGACCTTTGACTGGAGCTGTGCGTTGACAGTAATCAACTCTTCGTTAAGAGACTGGAGCTCCTCCCGTGAAGTTTCGAGTTCCTCGTTGGCGGCCTGCAATTCCTCGTTCGAAGATTGCTGCTCTTCATTCAAGCTCTTGAGCTGTTCGATATTAGTTTGCAATTCCTGCCGGGTCGCGGACAGCTCGATTTCGAGCTGTCGTACCATAGGTTCTTCTACGCATACGGGTTCAGGCGGTTCTGATAAAGCCCTGGAGCTTGGGCCTGTCTTTTCCTTGAAGACTATCAGAAAAAGGTTTTCCTTAATTCTCGAAACAAGTATCGACACCTGTCGCTTTTGTCCTTTGTTGCTGTAGATTTCGGTGCGGAGTGAAACGGGTCTCGCCTCCTGTGTGACCTTGTAAATTGCACCTCTGATCCTGCTTCGAAGGTTTTCGGGTATGAGTTGGAGCAAGTTATTCGTCGTGGCGCCGTGGGGCTGGTTCAGATATCTTTTCGTGGGACCGTTATTGTAAAGGACCTCGTAATTCTGATCTATTGTCACGGCAGCAGGCGCATATGCTTCAAGCAAGGTATCCTGGCTTAACTGGATGAGCGAATGCCGTTGATCCAAGACAGACTGCTGCCTGATGGGGATCACTGTCTGTTCGGCAACGAAAGGGACAGTGAGCGGCAGCCTTGAAGAAGGCTCCAGATCGATCTTCTCATATACTCGGCACTTCTTGTGGGCCATGGATTTAAAGATTGAGCTCCTCATGCCCGGGGACTCGGCATTCCCAAGGAAAAGATACCCTCCGGATCTGAGGGCATAGTGGAAGAGTGTGATGCACTTCTCCTGTGCATCCGATTCGAGGTAAATCAAGAGGTTCCGGCAGATGATCAGATCGAGGCGCGAAAAAGGCGGATCAGTGAGGAGATCCTGTTTCGCGAAGATGACGTGCTGCCGCAACTCTTTGCTTATGGTCAGCGCAAGACCATCATCTGTATATGTGAAAAACTTGCCCAGATAATCGGCAGGCACGTCCGCAGCGATGGATGCCGGGTATCTACCCTCTCTCGCCTTCTCAAGCGCACAGTCGTTGACGTCGGTGGCAAAGACCTGCAGCTCGCCCTTACTCCCGGCAAGGTCCAGCTCGTGACGCAGCATCATGGCTATGGAATATGATTCCTCTCCGGTTGCGCAGGCAGGGGTCCAGACACGTATGGGAGCATCTCCGGACTCAACAACCAACTTTCTTATTACACCGATACGCAGGGCCTTCCATGCCAGGCGGTCCCTGAAAAAGGAGGTGACCCCTATCATCAGGTCGGAAGCAAGCAATGCCGCCTCACCCGCTTTGTCGACAACCACTTTCAGGTACTCGGCGATAGAAGAAATACCATGCAGATACATCCTCCTTCTGATCCTGCGGGAGATGACGCTCTTTTTGTAATGGCTGAACCGGATTCCCGTCTTTTCGCGGATAAGCAGGTAAAATGGTTCTAGTTCCGCAGGATCTATAAGCTTGTCAGGGGTGACGGTCACAACGCCCGATTGGAGGAGTTTTACAATCTCTCTTGCGATATCAGGCGGGGGAAGCACTCCGTCTAGCTGCCCTGTCTTGATCGCAGCTTGCGGCAAATCGGGGAAATGGGCGGTGTCGGGGTCCTGTACAAAAGCAGTGCCCCCGGCGGTCCTTATTGCCTGAATTCCTCGAACACCATCAGTACCGGCGCCTGAGAAAAGAACCGCAATGGCTCGTTCGGCAGCGTCCTCTGCAAGCGAGACCATAAACTCATCGATGGGGAAATGGATATGCTCATCAGGCCGGGCAATTACATGAAATACCCCTTCATGAATCCTGACCTCAATTGCCGGCGGGCATAGATAGAGCCTGCCGGGAAAAATGTGAAGCCCGTCCTCAATCTCGATGAACTCATAGTCACGCCACTTAGCGCGAAGGATTTCAGGCATAATGCTCTTGTGAGCAGGTGAAAGATGTTGAATGAAGACAACGGCAAAATCGAAATCCTTCGGCAGCGCCTCAAGAAAACATTCAAGGGAGCGAAGGCCGCCTGCCGACGCTCCTATCCCAACAATAGGGCACGGGGTATCAGGCTTTTTGTCCCCCATGGTCTTTTCAGGTTTCACGCGGCCTCCGATAAAGGGTCTGAGACGCTTAGCCACCCCCTATTATCCAACTTCGTTGAGTACAGATTGGGTTGGGTGGATTAGTCAGATTTATTAAATCTGTCAGAAAATAATAACATGAAAAGTCTGATTGCTTAAAGCTCCTCGCGTTCGGCACCAGAGTTGGCAGCCTTTAAAGTAAGTAGGCAAGCCTGAAAGATCGCCTAGTTACGTCGCATTTCCGTTTAAATAAATTCAGACCATCAAAACTTAATTCGCGTGATTTATACCTCCTTGAATTGGCTCGCTATTCCGTACAGATCGGACGATGACTGCGATATATGTTAGGTACGCGATAAATAGAATGTGGGCTAGGACAAAAACCGATAATCAATATCAGACAAAATCCGATATTACCTGTAGCTTCAACTGCTATACAATCTGAGATAGAATGATAAACTTTACAATGCTTATCAGCAGATTATAGCTTGACCCATAGCAGGTTGCTAATGAGCTATTACCGGCTTCCCAATCTCCTAGATATAAGTCTCGTCGAAATGTTGGCTGATGCTAACTTTGATGCTGGCGGCGTCCTATTATTATCGTCGATCCCTCTGATGCCGCGGTCCTCGTGCAGACGTGCAGGCAGGATATATGTACAATATTTCACCGGACCAATCCCCTTTCCGGAAAACACTGCCAGGAAAGCTACAAATACATTAAACCCGCCCGAGCGAAGGGATATCTTACAGATACAAGTGCAAAAACGGCCTTGCAGGGTTGCTGATTAATAAAGGGGGCAAATGGGGATGTTTCAGTCATTGTATGCTGCTCTTGAAAAAAACTTCTTCAGTTCTCTGACAAAGAAGATAGTAGGCAACATTCTTTTCTTCTTCATATTGACGGGCCTGATGTTTGTTCTTTGCTGGTGGTCGGTTCGTTTAGGCAAAGAAGCTCTCCTGACCCTCAAAACCAACGAGGCTGTAGTTGCAAAAAACATATCTACTCTCAACGTGGTATTAGATATCTCGATATTTCTTTTTATAGGCGCTATAGCTGGGGCAGCTACTACTATATGTATTCTAAGACATTCGATTGTAAGGCCCATCCAAACCATAGCACATACCTTTTGCGAAGAGGACATATCAAACAATATACCGCTTATTACTAATGATGAGATCAAGGATTTATCCGAAAACTATAATTCGTTTATTGGAAAGATCCGCGATATATTGGGTAATACAAGGAGGATGGGACTGGACATAGCTATAGAATCGACGAAGGTGGCTAAGCGTGTAAAGGATTCGACAGTCAAATCACAGAGGCAGGGCGAGTTATCGGATATCATCTTCAGTACTAGCAACGATGTGAGCCAGGCCATCAACGAGGTTTCGAAGAACACTCAGAACATTTACAAGTCGACTACTGAGAACCTATCTACCGCTAAAGATTCCCTGCAGGAGCTGCGGAAGGTAAAGGACGCCATATATACTACTGGGGAGAATGTTTCGGAATTTACACAGACAGTGAACAACCTGACCACCAATTCCGAGAGGATAAAAGACGTGGTACTTCTTATCAAGGACATCTCCGACCAGACGAATCTGCTTGCGCTGAACGCAGCTATCGAGGCCGCAAGGGCCGGCCAGGCTGGAAGAGGATTTTCCGTCGTGGCGGATGAGGTTAGAAAACTTGCAGAGAGGACCAATAAGGCAACGGAGGAAATATCGGACAATATTAACGAGATGCTGCAGCATGTAAAGAGCACGTCGAGCGGTATAGCAGTAATAAACGAAAGCATGGGACAGGTCGAAGAAGTTATTGGCAAGACTTCACACCGTTTTGAAAACCTAGTGCAGGACTTCGAGAACAACAGCGGCCAGTTGTCGAGGATAGCTTCGGCGATTGAGGAGTTGTCGGTAACTAATCTTGAAATCCATCGGCAGGTAACAGATATTCACGGGCTTAGCAAAGGTGTTGCGGAACTGCTCAACGAGTCGACCCGTTCGTCCTCCGATATGAACAAAATAACCGAAAGTATGCTCGAGGCAGTGACCCGGTTCAGGATCGGCAATAACATTCTTGAAGAGGTGATCGAGAAAGTCCGCATTCATCGCGACAAAATGCAGACGAAAATTCAGGAGATCAGCAGCCGGGGCGTGAATGTTTTTGATCGCAAGTATAAAGCGATACCGAACACTGACCCTCAGAAGTTCAGCACTGTATACTCTTCGGTGTTCGCCCAGGAAGTGCAGCCCCTCTGCGATGAGGCACGGCGTGACCTCAAGGTCATATATAGCGTACCGCTGGATGTTAACGGATATCTTTCAATCCATCATAAAGAGGTATCAAAGCCGATGACCGGAGATCCAAAGACGGATCTCATATACAGCAGGCAGCAGCGGATGTTCTTCACGGTCGAGACCGAAAAGAGGCGGTCGTCGAATACGAACCCTTTTCTTTTCCAGACGTACATGCGCGATACGGGTGCCATCTTAAATGACCTGTCGATGCCTATTTACATCGACGGCAAACACTGGGGTGCGATAGTCGTAGGTTTCAGCCCCGACCGGCTCAAGTCTACGCCTGACGGTGCGCCAATATTACCTTAATCGCCCAAGCTTAATAAATAAAAGTGAGTTAATAAGGAGATAATTACGAAGGGAAATCCGAAGTGGTTATGGACTTAGTCGAGCAGTACTGTCCCCTTTCGTGATCATTTTCCTAGTATCAGTTGCTTCCCTACTGCATCATTCATTTATGCCTTGAATTGGCTCGAAATCCCTTGTAGTTTGGTTGATAAATCCGCCAGATCTGAGGATGATTGCGATATCTGCTCGGAACGCGATAAGATCCCTTTCGATGAGTGAGCTATACTGTTGATATCCTGGCTGATCTGGTCAGATACTTGAGACATCTCTTCGGTTGCTGAAGCTATCTGCTGTACCATATTATGCAAACCGTCGACACTACCGACTATTTTCATCAGGGCGCCGCCGGCCTGGGTTGACAGATCAACGCCAACCTTAACCTGAGCGGTCGCATGATCGGTCGACATGACAGCCTTATCTACTTCACCCTGTATGGATTGAATCATCTCACTTATTTCCAATGTGGCCTTCGTTGTTCTCTCGGCCAATTTTCTAACCTCATCGGCAACAACTGCAAAACCTCTGCCCTGTTCTCCCGCTCTTGCGGCCTCTATTGCTGCATTAAGTGCGAGCAAATTGGTCTGATCAGCGATGTCCTTTATGACGTCCACGATGTTTCCTATCTGTTTCGAACGTTCACCGAGTGTCTTGATCAACTCTGCTGATTCACTCACCTTTTCAGCGATCGTCTGCACCTCGGTGACGGATTTATTGACTATGTGTTCTCCCTCTTTAGCTACATTCGAAGCATTCGTCGCAGATGAGGCTATATTGGAAGAGTTCTTGGCAATATCGATCGTCGTTTGGGACATCTCCTCCGTAGCGGTGGCTATCTGCGAGGATTTCATCGCTTGTTCTTCCATCGTCCTTGAAATTTCTTCGGCGTTCGTGTTCAGCTGCCTGCTGTCTTCCGTCAAACGCTGCGATGTTATTTTGATATCGGCTATGGCGCTTTTCAGTCTTGCGACCATGCCCTTGAGCGCGAGGAGCAGTTGGCCCATTTCATTGTTGCTGCCTATCTCTATCTCACCGGTAAGGTCTCCACCGCCGACTTTATCGGCAATAAATATAGCCTTATTTAAAGATTGCGTGATCACCTTGATTGTAAAAAAAGCCATGAAAACGGCAATGATGGTGCCTAAAGTTGCAAGGAGTACCGTCAATCCCTGTATCGTCCGAACGGTCTTTCCCACCATATCTGCGGATTTCTCCATCCCCGAATTCTGATACTGCAGAAATTCATCCACGGCATTGAGATAAGCGGCTTGTACAGGCCTGACCTTTCCGATAAGAAATGTTATGACCTCTTTTTTCTTTCCTTCGCGGGTCATTTTTAAAGCCTCTCCTTGGATTGTCGCATACCTGTTTTTTGCATCGACCATGTCCGCAATCATCTGCTTTTCCTTGCTGTCAAGCGGCATCTTGTTGAATTTGTCGATGATTCCATCTATTGCTGTCATTGCCTTGTCTATTCGACTGGTCTCTTTTTCAATGGACTCCTTGTCCTCGAGGAGAGCGACATTTCGGATGGCCCTCGCTATTTCATTAATCTCTTTATATATCTGATTTGCCAGGATAGTCTTAGGCCAGGTGTTGTCTTTTAATGCGCCAAAATCACTTGCTACAAATTGAAATCCAAAGAAGGAAGTGAAGGTGATGGCGCTTGCCGACAAACAGATTATTGCAAAGGCTAGAATCAAAAGCGTCTTAATCTTCATATTCTTAAGCATTTTACAATCTTCCCCCGATATCTGTAATTTCTATAAGGCTAAATGTCTTATGCTTGCAAGTCCAGTCCAAAAAAGCCATAATCTGCTGCTCTATGCAAGCAACAGTACGCTAAAGAGTAAAATCGCAGATTAGACAATGGATATGCCGAGACAAAGGAATCTTGTGATCATTATCGCCCCCTCCCCAGGTAAGGCTATATTCATCCAGTGTAGCACATGGTGAGTCCTGGACTCACCTTGGCATATAAGTGTAAATTATGGAAGCTAAATCCAGTGAGCTTTACTGGCCCGATCGTAGTTTCAAATAAACAAACTTCATACTAAAATATTTATTTTTTTTAAAAGCTCCTCGCACCACCCTTCATAATAATAGCCGTTTTCTTTCTTTCTGGGATGATGTTTAGACAAGAACCTGAATCCTTGTTTTTTCATTTTTTCGGAAATCGTTCCTACTGTTTTGTTATTTACATAGGCATCCAGAACATCTGCGACGTGGCTTTGAGTAAACGTGTAATCACCCTTGATCACCAATCCATAAGTGGCACAACCGGTTGGCAAGGCAGTTTGATCTATTTCTATTAGGCATACACTAAGGGTGAGATATGTGAATGCCACATGGAGATATTCTCTCCTTTGTTTTGTTACCTTATTGTAAGCTTCCTTCAGAGAGAATTTTTGAGTTGATTCGTGTCTAGCTGGCATTAACCGCGGTTCATGTATTTGTAAATTGATAACGCCTGTTTGGCTGCTGAGCATCTCAGTCATGCACCGAAAATTCTCGATAGTAAAAGCCGATTTATCTTCCGTATTTTGCGGTTCTTTATGTGCTTGTTCGACAGATCCCGGTCTTATGGACTCCTCTCCGTGCAATTCGGATTGAATTAAACTTATGTCCACATATTCCTTGAGGATTTCGCGTAATGGACGGATTGTGGAGTCCTTAGCTTCTAGGGGCACATCAAAAACCTTTACATCCTCGACATTGGAATTCTTTTCTTCAAGGTTGTGTATGATAGTGACCGTGCTCAGGTTGGAGGATGGCGGCTCATTAATTAACGCGCTGCTGGTCTCCTTGGCCAATGTAGGTATGATCTCCTTTTCGATCGAGGTTGCATCACTCTGTTTCCTCCTCATGCGGATGAGATATTTAAAGTCGTAGCGGCTATACTCCTTCTTTATCTCAAGGACTAATATCTTCTCTTTTGAATCTGTGATTCCGGGAAATATCAATGCCCTGACCTGCATGTTAAATTTCTGCTTTACTGGAAAATCGATCTTGAGAGGGACAAAGGCCGATTCTTTGCCGACTGCCGCTGCCGACTTCTGTTCGCCCAAAAGATTAATCCTGATGTCTTTCCATTTCTCTATGGCAAACTTGTTTTTCTCGAACCTGACAATATTTTTTGCGTCTTCATTTGCCGATCCTGGTTTCATAATTATCCTTGCTGCTTTAATCTTGTCATCAATATCGATAGTTTTTTCATAGAGCCCTGACAGGTTCCCTACAAATATCTGCTTCCTTATGGAAGTGGACGTAAAATAATAAGTGGCTCCTATTACAGCACAGGGGAAAATAATAATTTGTTTTTCTGTTTCTAATACTACGCAGTATTGCCTTTTATTCTCAGACGTATAATCTATTACTATGCTAGGGTTTTTGGTGAAAAAGTTTCTGAGATCATAGTTATCATTTGTAATGACATCGGAAATTCTTTTAATAGAATTATTTTCTGTAGATTCTATTTCTATAGGGATAGTTTCTCCTATTGCAGGCCAGTTGTTGTATAGGATGCAATTCTTATAATAAGATCCTATGGTGTAGTAAGAAAGTTGTTCAGGGAACATATTCTCTCGTAGGTACATCCCTGAATATATATCCTGAAAGAGGACCTTGTAATAGTTTTGGGCCGGCTTGGTAAATATGTCTTGGATCCAGCAAAGTCTGAATATCCGATCTCTATATTTGTCATCACATAATTTAGGCAGTTTCAGGCCATCTATAACTCTATCCATCACTTGGGTACCTGGAATTGTATATCAATCTGCTTCCTGTATGTCTAACATATTATCAAACAGTTTTAAGGATAATATCAGAATGTCTAGTCTAGGTCAATAATAAAGGGATTTGGAGTTTCCTGAGTTTTTCGGTCATGATTGAGCTAACCTGTTGAAGTACCAAGATATCTGATGATAAGCATCTGGCGAGGACTGTTTTTTGGAAGATTCCTGAGTTTCTGATGCTCTATTATAGTGGAAGCCTTATCTGTGGCTAAGATGGAGGTGCCATGAGCGAGAACTCTAAGACAATGGCCAATCTAAAGGGACAGCTATCTAAATTCTCAGGAATCATCTCAAAGAGCTGCAATAAGCCAAAGCAGAAGCTCATCAGGGAAATGCTGTACGGGATACAGGCGGCTAAAGACGTAAAGCTAAGCAACATAGCTCGAACGCTGAAAGAAGAGCAGGCATTGATAAAGACTGAAGACCGCCTGTCTCGCAATCTTGACGATGAAGATTTCACGGATTCGATCAATGAAGAGATCTGCCGGCTTGGAGCGTCAAAGGTAACTGATGATATGGTTATAGCGATTGATCCTGGTGACATACAGAAGAAATATGCCAAGAAGATGGAACTGTTAAGCAAGATATATGATGGCAGTGAACATGAAACAGGTGACGGTTATCATCTATGCAAAATAGTAGCGGCGGATATAGAGACCACGCGGGTAATACCTCTTTATTGCAAAGCGTATTCCTATGAGGCTGCAGACGTCAAAAGCGAGAACTCTGAGCTGTTGAAGTCGATAGAAACAGTACGCGGCCATATAGGAGATAAGGGAATCCATGCAATAGATCGCGGTGGTGACCGAGGCGTTCTGTATAAGTACGATTTCACACAGGCTAAGCCTCAACGATTTGTAATTCGACTGAAGGAACGGGACCTGATGCACAGGGGAAAGCGCAAACATTGTGTTGATATGGCAATGACTATGCCGACGCCGCATGAAAGTGTTCTGATCCTCTATGATGATGGCAAAGAAAAACGTCGGGCCGTTCAGTACAATGCGGTTGGGGTTAATCTTCCAGGCTATGCCCATCCCCTTTACATGGTCGTGGTAAAAGGATTCGGGATTAAGCCGATGATGCTGTTAACAAACTGTGCGGTCAATATCCGCAAGAAGCAAAGCATCTGGAAGATTGTCGAATACTATCTTACCCGGTGGAAATGTGATGAGTCGTACCGATACATCAAACAGTGCTATAACCTTGAAGATATAAGGGTAAGAAGCTATATCAGCATACGAAATATCGTAGTGCTTGTTCTTGCAGTTTCGTACTTTGCAGCTGTGTATCTCGGGCACAATATAGAGCTTCGATTGCTGGCGGAACGTGTCTTTCTGGTGTCCAAAAGATTCTTTGGTGTGCCGAGCTTCTTCAACTACGCTATAGCCGATGGAATCTACAATCTCCTGTTTCCAGACAAGACAGCACTAAGGGGATTATCAGCCGCTGCTAGCGATGACTTCCAACTTCTCTTCGAGTTCGGATAAAAACTCAGGAAACTCCAGAACAAAAGATACATTGACAGAGTATGAGTAGACTGCTAAGCTTGTGCTGCAGGAGGGAAATGACTGCCTGAAATCTCAAGATTGCTGCCGATCGTCCTTTTGTTTATTGGTATTGTTTCAATTATTAACGCATATGTGTAGGTTTGCAAAGCAAATGCGCGGATCAGTTGCTGCGAATCTTGGATAAACATCCGGAGATGTTAGATAGAGATGTTATAATTAGATGAGGCTAAATAACCTTTAACCACATGTAAGCTTTGTTCTGCTTCATTAAAATCTGAGGATTAATGATGATTGGATTGTCCAAAGCGCACATTGAAGAACTGACAGATGATGAGTTAATTGGTGAAACTGCTCTTATCTCAAGAGGACGGACGACTGCCGAATTTATCCTAAAGACAAAGCATAAGCATGGAATGAAAGGCGTCGTATGGCGATGCAAGGATGATTTGGGTGAAGATATAGCATTAAAAATTATACCTGCGGTGGAATACACCGAATATACACTCCTTGATGAAATGACTGAGGCCCGCAAGCTTCCTACAGATACATTTGCCGCGATTAAAGCCTTCGGAGATCTAATTCTGCCAAATGGACTTAGGCATGATTATAAAGCGATCGCGACTGAATGGATAAGCGGGACTCCGTTAAATGAATTTGTTAAAGGGAATATACACACTGTAAAAGATTTCATTTTGATCGCCGAAAGACTTTTCAGGGCCGTTGCGACATTAAAAAATAAAGGTCTTTGTCACGACGATTTGCATCCAGGTAATATTCTTATGAGCACAGAACAAGATGTACTGGCTAATGATAAGGTACTGATTTTAAGAGTCATAGATACCGGTACAATAAAAAGGCTTTCTACGAGAGAGAAATTAATTGACGCCCTAAGAAATAAAATTGATTTATTGCAAAAGGCCTCTTCCTCTGGAAAGAATTCTGACCTAATTACCCTGGAAAAGCTCTTGGAATGGAAAACCCCTGATGATCATCTGAGAATCGTTGAATGTCTTCTATATGTTGCGAATGAATTGAATCAAAATTACTCCCGATTAGACTTTTGGGAAAAGAAATTTACAGATCAATTGCTACCGCTGTTTCAACGTCTTGGTGATAATAATTTGCAATCCCGACTAGACGACCCGTCTAATGTTATAAACGAATTGAAATCAATTGAACGCAATAGTAAACTCGATGAATTTGCCAAAGGAGCTAAGCTATCTACTCCGTTTGATTTCATATCTGCTGAAATGATTACGAATGATCGCCAATTTGCGGAACTGTTTTCAAAAGAATGTCCGTGGCTTAACGAGTGTAAAAGCTTGGAACCGCTCTATATATATGGTCCTCGAGGATGTGGGAAGTCTTCAGTATTGCGATGGCTTTCGTTTAAAACTATTTTGTCGGATGCATCGAGAAATATAGATATTGATCATTTGCAAGAAATAGGAATATATGTTTCATGCTCGGTCGAACTACGTTCGCGCTTTTGGTTGCTTAATGATGAAACTATTGATAGGTTGCAAAGTTCGATTATTCTTTTTTTCAATTTGTTGCTTTTGGAGGAGTTATTCGACACTCTCAGGTTAATGCATGAAAAAGAGTTGTCAGGTGAATATGTTTTTGCATTAGAGACTAGTAATCAACTTGAATTCGTGCAATGGGTACTCAGCTTGTTAAATAGCAAAAGGACTTATTTCAGATTGCAAGGTCAGAACCCTTTTGATTATTTGAAGAGTGTTATAAGAGGGCTAAGATGGGATACATGGTCAGAAATACAGCAAAATAAGCAAAGCGATAAATTACCATATTCTGCTTTAATTTCTGATATCTGTAGAGCACTTCCAACATATTTTATGTTTTTTAAAGATAGGCATATAACTTTTCTGATTGACGATTATAGCAACCAAAGGATTCCTATACACCTGCAACGAAAATTGAATCAAACGATTTCATTCAGCAAGCAGGGCACTCCGATTTTTAAGGTGTCTTCAGAATATCAAGGTGTTGACCTTGAGGGCATACAAGAAGGACGTGAAGTGACAGAATTGAATGTAGGAGAAAAATATACTTCTTTAAGCAAGGCGGGTGGAGATAAATTTTTATCTGATATAATGAATTTGCGACTAAAGGCGGCTGGATATGTGGGTTTAATTGATCAACTACTTGGGAATTCTACTTATGCGAGTATTTCACGGGCCATTGCTGGTGAGACTGTGGGAGAAAAGTTTTATTATCACGGGATTGATATTGTACATCAGTTGTGTTCTGGTGATGTGGCATTGGCTTTAGATCTAATAAAAAGGATTTTTGACGCCAACAAAGTCGATAATAAATCGATCAATGAAATTCCTGCTCATGTACAGCATGAAGCTATACAGGAATTTTCATTTAGAGAAATCAGACAAATTCGAAATATTGTCCCATTTGGTCCAGAGATGTATGAGCTAATCCTTCATCTAGGAGCTTTAGCACGCGCAGTAGTGATGAATAAGACAAGTAATCGCCAAGATAAGCCTGGGGATCCTATTTGCATGACTCATTTGGATATTAGAGGAGATGCCATTAAGGGAGTTGAACAAAAGAATAATAATGCATGGCAAATGTACGATCTATTGAAATCGAGGGCGATACTCGTTAGTTTATATACAAGCCGATCGAGGATTGAAGGTTCCACAGAAAGGCTTCAAATGCGAAAAATATACTTTCCGGCGTTTAAAGCACCACTAAAGAGGGATGTCCCTATCAAGGTTGATGACATGGAACAATTATTATCCATGTTGACAAATCCGAGGACATTTGCACAAAGAGAACTAAAGAAAGCCGATGTCGATGAGAAACAGCTAGATCTAGCGATGGGTGATATAGCTCGGCCTTCTGTAAGATAATATGGAAATCAATAGATACGATATTAGCGATCTTCTAGGGTCGTTACCCGACCTTGAACCTCTAAATATAGACGACCACCTCGATCTTTTAATATGCACTTTGGGATTTGAGGATAGAACACACAACATTATTGATAAATTGACTATTCAGCAGAAGAGATTTGGAAATATATTGCTGATAACTTATCCGACGAATCAAGAAGATAATATTAAAAATCTAAAGTATTTTGAAAATGCTTCCAAAGAAATCAATTCCCAACTTATTCGTCTTACATATTCAAGAAAGGATTTTTCTCGTAATCTCTCGACGATATTTTCAAAATTGGACTTAAATGAAAAAAGTAGAGTCCTATTTGATATTAGCACTTGTTCATCTTATGTGTTTTATCCATTGATGAAAGAATTGTTTAATCTCAACATTAATTTGGTGGTCGGATACTCAGAAGCTGAAACCTATTATCCAACATGCGATGAATGGAATGATATTAATAAGAAGGCTGAATCAGAGAATGTTTTATTTGTTGAGTCTTTTGAAAATGCTAATTTCCAGAGTTCGGGCGTGGATGATATTTATTCGTATAATTTATTTTCAGAAATTAATCCTGGCAACAAACCTTGTACTTTGGTTGCAGTACCAAACTTTAGTTGTAAAAGGATGAATGCAATTATCGCCCGTGATAATGAGTTGAACAAAACCAAATATGATGACATCATTTGGTTGATAGGTAAGACTCCATTACAAAAGAACGAGTGGCGAATTGAGGCTGTTATGAAAACAAACAATTTATTTAGTCGACCACCATCAAAAGTGGAATATGTTTCAACACTCATTTATAAAGAAATGGTGATGGCACTGGAAGACGTATGGAGTGATTTAAGATACAGATATCATTTGACTGTGGGTACTCTTGGCAGCAAGAATCAACATTTAGGCACGTTTCTTTTTTTGGCTTTACACCATGACGTGGGATTGTTGCTCACTGAGCCGAAGGAATTTCGGGCTAGTCGATTTTCCGAGGGAGCCGGCGATTGTTGGCAAATCAGATTTGGTGCAACATCGGATCTGCGAAACTTATTGGAAAGATATTTGACTTTCAGATGGAAGCTCAATTGAGCATATTCTAGACATACAGTGCGTGATTGTTTCCCTTTAAATAGGTTATAAGCTATTATGATAATATGGAGCGATGATGAAAATTATTGAGGCGACTTTTAATATACAAGATGATATTAACGGAGAGCAAATACTGGCAAAGCTCGAAAAGGCTGGGCGAACGTGTTATAAAAGTGAAAGTAAAATTACATCGGAGTCAGCAAGAAAATTCGTGAGATCGATTTTAGACAGCGGACACGAATCTGTTATCGAACATGAGAAAGTCACTGTTAAAGTAATCTGCGATCGAGGTGTTACTCATGAAATTGTTCGACATCGCATAGCTAGTTATAGTCAGGAAAGTACACGTTATTGTAATTATAGCAAGAGTAAATTTGGAGCGGAAATTACTGTTATCGCCCCATGCTTTTGGAAAGTTGAAACCGAAAAAAATAAGCAGAAGTACGAAGTATGGAGGCAATCTGTTGAAGAAGTTGAAAGGGCATATTTGAAATTGATTGATTTAGGAGCTACACCACAGGAAGCTAGAAGTGTCCTGCCGAATTCTTTAAAAACGGAAATTATCATGACAATGAACCTCCGCGAGTGGCGGCATTTTTTTAGGCTTAGAACATCCAAGGCTGCTCATCCGCAGATGCGTGAGCTCGCATGCCCCATGCTGGATGAATTTAAAAAAAGAATCCCTGTAATTTTTGATGACATAATATATTAAATTTTCGGGTTACCCATTTCATAGGCTTCAGATGACTTATCAAGAAAACTGGCGCTCAGATCATTAGAAATTTAGAGGTGGCACGTAGTGCGAAAGCATCCACACGCTGCACGTTATCCTGAAATCAGAATATGTATCCTGTAATGTACATGTTACGTGCCCCGAAGAATTTGCTGAGCTTTTTTAATGAGAGGATAAACGAACACTAATTTAATATTATCGTGCCTGCTATGTGACTTGCCATTCTTTCTATGACCAATTGTATTGCCAACATATGTCCAATTTGCAGCTCTGTAACATGTTCCGAAAAACCTATTTTGTTCCACGAAAGTTTCAGCTAAAAGGGGAGAAATGTTATAAAACTTATGCCAGTCTTGGACTAGCTGTTTAACATTTGTACTCAGAATTTTTGAGGCTAGGTTGGGAATTCTGACCCAGGGTAAAATTAGAAATCTTGTGTTGTTAACAATCGAATGAATATTCTCTTCTCTGTGGTATCTACTCCATCCTATCCATTTATCTCTTTCAGCTACCGCCCATGCGGCGTCTCCCCATCCGAGACAAGCTACCGGTTGTTCGTTGAGAAAAGCCATATACTTGAGATGGCGACCAACAATTATTTTATGACCTAAATAATGATATTTTGAAATAAAGTTGCTCCATTCCTTTTCATATTTTGTGTGTCGCACCATTAACAGTTTCAGGCTATTAACATTTCCTGAATTTATGGGTTCCCATGATTCTTCTATTTCTGTTGGCTCAGCCGTCTCTCTGAAGATCGGCGTTCTTTTAATTTTGATATCTGGCAACTGTATAAGTTTTTTTGCCTGCAAAAATAATAAAACATCTCTGCATGCACGATCCTTTAACCAACCATTAGGCTGTATCCATTCTAATTTATGACATATAAGCTGAGAGAGATGTGTTCTTCCAGAATCAGGATTTTTAAGGATAATATTTTTTATTAGTTTAATTTCATTTTGTGAAAACTCTCTGCCTCGTATTTTCATAGATGCTGGTATCATAATATTCTTACCTCTCTTTCTTAGGTGTGCTCAAAGCTATCATTAAAATGATGGCATTCTTAGATTAGTCGGCGCCAGTCCAGATGAGGTCAATCACGACAGATTATTGCCGCATTTCTCTGTATTTCTCTGTATTTTGTGAAATTACATTGAATTTTAATCGATAGACGAAAGAGCTTCTTAGTGTTAGGGACATAATGATACCGACAAGAAACCGAATAAATATAATAAGTAGCTGAATTGATAGGTAAATATGGGGGGCGATCGAAAAAAGCCGACGCCCATGCAGTCGGCTGTGATTTTTCATGAGCATTCCCTAGTTAAGAAGTTCCCCCAAAATTTTCAGGCACTAGACGGAAATAGCATGACTTGAGCCGTGTCAAGTGGCAGCAGTCTTAAGATTCGTCCTGGATTCCTCATAAAGATGCTCGACAAACCGTCAGCTATGCTGTAATAGTGAAACTCTGGGATACCAAACACTCGGTTCGCTGCTTTCAATGTATATCGCCATCGAATTATGATCCACCGTCGGCGTCCAATCATGACCCGCTTAGAATCAACATTACTGCGTAAATAACAACATGTTGATATTCATAGACGGGGCAAAGTTGAACGCCGATTTGGCCCATAAGTGGGTCAAAAGGACATGCCGATCAAGAGAAAATTACTAGAACCTATCTCAAAATCGTTTGAGTAGTACACATATGGACGCAAGCTGTACAAGACCGAGAAAATTCTCGGCGTAGTATTCCCATCGAACTAGGAGTCGACGATGCCATTGCAGCCAAGCAAAGAAGCGCTCAACTATCCAACGCCTCTTATAGCGACAAAGTTTTCTTCCGTCCTGCGTCTGGTCTTTGACACGATTGCATTTGTGCGGCGCGAGCATATCGATGCCTTGTTTGCCAAGATCATCATCCAGGTCGTCGCTGTCATATGCCTTGTCGCCAATAAGCTTCTCAGGCTTCGCTTCTATCATATAAAAATCAAATGTCAGCTGAACCAATGTCACCTCATGATGATTGGCTGCATGCGTACAAACTGCAAGAGGAAGTCCGTTCCTATCAACGATTCCCATGATCTTCACACCCTTGCCATGCTTGGTTTTACCGATGCCTGCACCACCGCCTTTTGCAGAGGCAACCGTGGCATCTATAAAGCTCTCCCGTTCATCTATTTCTCCTTGCTCTCGAAGCGTATTAGCAAGACTTGTCAGTACATTACGGAGCACTTCGTTTCTGCACCAGTGCTGAAAACGACGATGAACTGTTTTGTAATTAGGAAAGCTCTGTGGCAGCATGTGCCACTGTGCACCAGTATTCAGTATCCAAAGAACAGCGTCCAAAACCCTACGCGTTGGAACAGGTTTTCGGCCAGCACGTCCATCAGGAATGTTCTCCTCTGGAAAGTGATCTCGTATCAATTCCCACTGCTCATCACTCAAACGCATCCTTTATGATACATCATTTTAATTTTGAGATAGGTTCTAAAAGAACCGTTGTTTCGATCAATAGAGGCATCTCATTAAAGTATAAGCAGTTCCCCCAATAACAGAGCCATAATTCGCGCGAACTATTGCAGGAGTAGCGAAGACATCATCAACGAAGTGGACTCGATATATTTTGGAAAAATGGGGGAACTTTTTGCAGGAGAGAAAACAAATGCAGACCTCCTTTGGTATATCTTAGAACTGTCGAGCAACTAAGGATATATCAGGGAGGAGGTCTAATGGATTATAGCAGAATGGCGAGGAAGTTGAGGGCTAAGATAGCAGGATTTTCGGGGGAACTTTCTGCTGGACTGCCAAAAGTTGCAAAGCGTCTTGTAAGAGAGATGATATATGGTATACAAGCGAGCCAGTCGGTTGTGCTTACGAAAGTTGCTAGGACGTTAGAGGAGCAGACTGCTATAAAGAAAGTTGAGGAACGACTGTCGCGGCAACTGCTACGTAAGGGGTTGGGGCAAAAGGTGCAGCAAAATCTTCTTATGTTGGCCTCTGATCTAATAAGTAAAGACATGCTGCTTATTCTAGACCCTAGCGATATTCGGAAGAAATACGCCAAGAAGATGGAGTACCTAGCAAAAGTGCATGATGGCCGGTGGCTTCCACCTTAATTAGCCCCAAAGCTGTCCAACCAGTGGGGTCCACTTCTCTTCTGAGAAATTCGTTGGCAATATCGCGCTCCAGGACAAGATCGTCATGAGAAGCAATTCCCTGCTTTGCAAGATTATTAACCGCGATAACTAGGTATTTATAAGCCTAGATAAAATCGGGGTACTTTGATAATATCTTTTTCAAGATCTTTAATTGCTGACTGCACTCCCCATCTCGTTTACAGTACAAGGAACGCTTCAACAGAACTATAGGATCGTCTTCAGCATAAGCGTCGCGTAATGAAAAACTGGTTTCGTCCAATAAAGATCTTCTTGATTTAGTAACTAAACTGCTCACTATAGTGGTCGCTATTGTTGTAGGATTATCGGCTTATAGTATACAGAAGCATGTTTCGCAGTTGCAATATTCTGCCAATATACTAAATTTATCTGGGATGAGATTGATACTTTTCGTAGGGTTTAACCACTAAGAAGACAAGGTTAAATAAAATTACGCAATGCTTAACGGTATCAAGGCGACACTGAAGAAAGGTAAAAAAGTTACGTTGATCGCAGATATTGGGCGTCACTTTACGGCGAGCACACCCAAGACTCGTTTATATGTAGTGAAAACACTATGAGCGTGAAAATACTCACTTGCGGATGCCTTAAAGGCTGATTCAAGTTCAGGATCATATAGATTGTATGACCGCCAATACTCATATAGTGCTGCCGCGCTACTAAAGGATAAGGGATTCTCAAAAGTGCTTACCTCTACTTTCTTGAACAGTTGCCGCGCCAACCTTTGACCCATTTCTTCCATAAATGGTGCTGCACCTGCTTGAATTCTGCTTCCTGACAAAGCGTGGTGGAACGCCTTCAGTTCAGCATTGTTAGTCTTGGCAGGGCCACAGAAGAACAACCGTCCGCCTTTTTTAAGTGCGCAATGTACTTCAGCAAGAACGCGTTCGGGGTCGTTAGCGTAGTAGATCGAATAGCAGGCTACCGCGCGATCAAAGAGGTCGGTACCGCTCGCATACTTTTCGGTCTCATCCAGTTCACACTGCATTAGGGTGATGCGCGTCATTACACCCTCAGAGAGCGCTTCTGTCCGCAGAAGGGAAAGCGACTCGACGGCACTATCCATTGCTGTGATATGCCCTTCCGCTCCTACGAGGTGAGCTAATGGGATGGTCTGCTTGCCAGTACCACAACCAAGCTCAAGAATACGCTGCCTTGGTTGTACGTCCAGTTGACTGAAGGCCCATTCTTCGAGATTGCGTGAGCCATAGACAGCGTGTGCCTTTATGCGTGTAGTTAACGCTCTGGAGTCGGTATCAAATCTGCCTATCTTTCCCACTATGCCTCCGTGTAATGCGACCGGCGCACTGCCGGAATAGTTGAAGCGAGGTCGGCATCGAACCTAGTACGATCCACGTGGGTTAGTTCTACTGTCGCCTCTATGTAAAAGTGTTCCAACCGCTCCTGCGGCTTCATGTGTTGCACGCCCCACCAGATCGGGTGAATGAGCAGCTGCAAAACAGGCGTGACCGACGCTTCTAAATATGGAAGGGGTTCACCACTGCGCCACTCACCCTTGGAGTCTGAAATATATGACTTCATAAGTACAGCGCTGTAGGCATTCGTCAGACTGGCAACAGTGAACTCACCCTTGATAAACTGCGACATCGGACGATGAAAAGAAACAGAGCGCACTGACTCTCCCGTTATGTCTGAAATGACTTGACAGTCTTGATCAATGTCCGCAAGCACATCAGCAATGGTCGTGTGCTGTACACGCCTGTGCTCGTCCACATCGAAATGCAACGCAACTTCGTGTCTTAGCGATATGAACTTCCGCAAAAGCTTACGATCACGCTGGATGTCATATAGCCTTGAGTGTGGCATAAACATATAGGTGGCCTGAATGCCGTGTTCAGCCTCGATTTCAGCCATAGTTAGAGCTCTGTTGATACTAACATCAACATCATGGCGTAGAAACAGCTGAGATTGTGCGCTGTCCCCGGCCAGACCATTTCCAAGAAGGCGTAGAGTGAATTTCTCTTGCACAGTCTTGAGGATGCGCACGAAATAATCATAGGTGAAGTTGCCAGACCAAGCAGTAGTCATGATAACCCTTTAAGCTCTACCACTGGAAGTTCTGTAGCTATTCTTGCTCTCCATAAGGACCTAACCCTCCCATCATTGTACCACATTCAGAGTTTGATCGCATTGATAGAGAAATTAACAGGATGGAGAAATTAATAAACATCCAACAAGAAACATGTGATCATTGGGGTATGAAAATTGCCTTGACATATGAAAATTATTTACATATGAAAATTATTCACTTGACAACTGTTTTATTTTATGGGATGATTGCTCTAATTGAATCAAATTTCGTCACAGTTGCTGAGGGACAATAGCTGTATAAAAGGCGGCAGGCAGCGTGGTATTTTCCGTAAGAAGGAATATTTATCTGTGTAAAGAGTGCGCCTATTGGTTATTTTGTGGTTGTGATCGAGATGGTAATTTAATGGAAACATATTGATCCCACGTTCGGAAAAATATCCAGCGTGGGATTTTTTATCTAGACTTCCGGCGGCATAAGTGGACCGTGACGGCTATACTAAAAAATGATTCCAATTTTTAAATATGTTTACCAAGGAGTAATTCCATGTTTAAGAATGAACGCAAGTCTTTCGCCGTCAATTTATGTGCCATTCTTGTTTTGTTAACAATGATTCTGGGGATAACTGGATTTAGCGAAGCGGACGGCACCACAAACGGCGGCGGAAGCGGGTCTGACAATTTTATCTTTACTGGGGCTGCAACATACAGCGTACCTATATCGGTGCCTCCCGGCAGGCTTGAGCTTGCTCCGAAGCTTGCGCTTAACTACAATAGCCAGCTTGGTAGTGGCTGGCTGGGCGCGGGCTGGACACTTGATTTGGGCTCAATCCAAAGAAACACTACATACGGAGTGAACTACGCTAACAACTATGCTAACAATGCTTTTGTTTATACTGAAGACGGATCATCGAAAGCCCTAGTGTATGTGGGGGGAACCGAATTCAGAACACAGATAGAAGATGGCAGTTTCATGCGATTTTACTTGGAAACGTCCCCATCGGATGGCAATCTTCGCTGGCGTGTCCTTGATAAAGATGGCAAGACATACTTATTCGGAGATACTACTGCATCCAGACAGGATAATTTACAGGGTAATTCATATAGTATTTTTAAGTGGTGTTTGGACAATGTTCAGGACGCAAACAGCAATTACATGACAGTATCTTATTTTAAGGATCAGGGGGAAATCTATCTCCAGCAGATAAACTATACAGGCAATAGCAGCACTGGCCTGAGCACGACAAACTATGTATCTTTCGAACTCGAGAATCGGACAGACACTGTGATGATGCTTAATTCAAACTATCCCGTATTGACAACTCACAGGTTGCAGAATATATATGTTTACGCAAACAACCAGTTAGCAAGACAATATAGTATGAACTATAGTTACAGTAATAATACGTCCCGTTCTCTTTTAACGTCAGTGACCCAATATGGCAGCGATGGAATAACTGCCTTGCCCCCTGTGACATTTACCTATGCGGGAGGAAGCGATGGATTTACCTCCAACTTCAGTGGACCCGCTTTGTCAGATGCAAACGGCTTTAGCAACCCGATCTATTATTCAACAATTCAGTTTCCCGACCTTAACGGGGACGGCATACCCGATCTCTGTTATAGAGATTCTCAGGGTATCTCATGCTGGCTGGGAACGGGCACTGGATTTACCTCTAACTTCAGGGGACCGGCTTTGTCGGATGCAAACGGCTTTAACAACCCGATTTATTATTCAACAATTCAGTATCCAGACCTTAACGGGGACGGCATGGCTGATATTTGCTACAGGGATGCCATGGGTATCTCATGCTGGATTGGAACCGGCAGCGGATTTACCTCTAACTTCAGGGGACCGGCTTTGTCGGATGCTGGCGGCTTTAACAACCCGATCTATTATTCAACGATTCAGTACCCAGACGTAAACGGGGACGGCATGGCTGATATTTGCTACAGGGATGCCATGGGTATCTCATGCTGGATTGGAACCGGCAGCGGCTTTACCTCTAACTTCAGGGGACCGGCTTTGTCGGATGCTGGCGGCTTTAACAACCCGATCTATTATTCAACGATTCAGTACCCAGACCTTAACGGGGACGGCATGGCTGATATTTGCTACAGGGATGCCATAGGTATCTCATGCTGGATTGGAACCGGCAGCGGCTTTACCTCTAACTTCAGGGGACCGGCTTTGTCGGATGCTGGCGGCTTTAACAACCCGATCTATTATTCAACGATTCAGTACCCAGACGTAAACGGGGACGGCATGGCTGATATTTGCTACAGGGATGCCATAGGTATCTCATGCTGGATTGGAACCGGCAGCGGCTTTACCTCTAACTTCAGGGGACCGGCTTTGTCGGATGCTGGCGGCTTTAACAACCCGATCTATTATTCAACGATTCAGTACCCAGACGTAAACGGGGACGGCATGGCTGATATTTGCTACAGGGATGCCATGGGTATCTCATGCTGGATTGGAACCGGCAGCAGCTTTACCTCTAACTTCAGGGGACCGGCTTTGTCGGATGCTGGCGGCTTTAACAACCCGATCTATTATTCAACTATTCAATATCCCAAAACCAACGGAGATGGCAAGGCTGACATCTGTTACAGGGGTTCTCAGGGTATGTATTGCTCGAACTCACCTCATGACGGTACCGAAGCACTTCAAGCTATATCAAACGGCCTCGGTGGCACAACGACAATTTCTTACAAACCTTCGTCCGTGTATACGAATAACCACCCATTACCATTTGTCGTGCAAACAGTTTCATCGATAGCGGTTAATGACGGCTTTGGAAATATATCGACAACTAATTATGCATATTCTGGCGGTTATTATGACTATCCAACGCGTGAATTCAGGGGATTTGAGTATGTAACCCAGACAAACCCCGATGGGACGACGCTTCAGACGTGGTTTTATCAGGGCAACAGTCACGCTACTGGGGACAATGCAGACTATAAAGGACAACCCCGGCAAACGTTATTCAAGGATCCCAATTCAAATTTACTGAACGAGACTGATTATGCATGGACTGAAACAGTGACAAACGGCTCTGCATTTATTCAACTCACAGATAAATACTCAACAAACTATATAGGAGGAATTCCGCTAACTACCCTAACGTACAGCGCTTATGATGCCCAAGGGAACCTTTCGACTCGAACAAGTTCCGATATAAGCCCCTGTACCTTCAGCTCCTACACCGCCACACCCCCAACTTGCGCCCCATACGCTACCAACGCTGAGAGTATCACGACCAGTAATTTGTACGCCAATTACGGCACATGGCTTTGGAGGGTAACGGATACGACCGTTACAGGTACTGCAAGTGGCAAAATAAGGGAGACGATATATGCCTACTACGCTAACGGCAATATCAAGTCAAAGACATTCTGGCTTAATGGCGGCACATACCCTCAAATATCGATGACATACTGGCCTGAGGGCAATCTCGAGACAAGTACGGATGCAAACGGCAATACGACGACGATATCTTATGATAAGACGACAAGCACATATCCGTACCAAATCACCAATCCTCTTAACCAGGTAACCACATCTCAATACGATTACCGGTATGGCGCTGCACAGTCTACGGTTGACCAAAACAGCAACACGACCGCAAATGTTTTTGATCCGTTTGGCAGAGTGACTCAACAGACAGTCTATAACGGCGGCGTAACAGGGAGCATAGTTACACAAGCTTTAAAGGTATACTATGATTCCTCATTCCCCAGATATATTCAATCGAGCGTCCTGGAATCAATCAATGGCGGAGTCGCCCAATACATAACACAGTTCGACGGTTATGACGGTCTTGATCGGAAAATTCAGACAATTACTTACGGACAAAACAACAACGAGATAGTGTCACAAGTAATGTACGACAATATGGGCAGGCCATATTTTTCCTGGGGACCGTTTTATTATCCGCAGCCATCGAGTTATCCATATACCCAAACAAGTTACGACTATTTCGGACACCCCGTCGCCATTCAAACACCCGATGTACAGTATGGTACTGTTACAACGCAGATATCTTATTCAGGCCTACCTACTACTTCAGGCCTATCTACTACGGTCACAGATCCGGACGGAAAGAGCAAGACGGAGACAAAAGACTATCTGGGAAGAATCATAGAAGTACAAGAATACGGAAACAATAACGCAATTTACACTACTCTATCAACATACAACGCAGCTGGAAACCTGTTAACTGTTAAGGATACAAACGGCAATTTAACGACAATCACTTATGACACGCTCGGAAGAAAAACAACCATGACGGACCCCGACATGGGGGTTTGGCAATATGCTTACGACAATAACGGCAACATGACCCAGCAGATCGATGCAAAGACGCAATATATCAATTTTACTTACGATCCATTGAACCGGATTAGTAGCAAGACTTACACGACGACATGCGATCCCACGGTTACCTATATTTACGATAATCCGGCGACCAATGCCAATGGTATAGGAAGACTCTATACTGTCAGCAATGCAAAAGCTACGACTACTTATGCTAAGACTACTTACAATGCCTACGACGCAACGGGCAAGGTTGCCAGCGTGTCAGAGTCGATAAATGGGGCGCCGTCTAATTCTTATACGACCCTTACTCAGTATGATTACTCGGGTAAGCCCATTCAGATGACCTACCCGGATAGCTATTATGTTACCTATAGCTACTACCCTGGCTCAGCACTTCTGGAGTCGGTAACCGGCTCTGACGGTACAGTTTACGCAACAAACTCAAACTATCAGCCTACCGGGAAAATCGGGCAGATAACCTACGGAAACAACACAGTGGCACAATATACCTACGATGTCTGGTCTACAAAACTGCTGGGTATCGTTGCAACGACACCTAATAGTACGACTAATCCAGCTACGCAGATTATCAACAGAGGATATCAGTACTCAATGGCTGGTGATATGCTCACTATAACTGACTATGTGCAGGGTGCCAAATCGGGCCTCCCAAATAATGCACTACAGTATCAATATACTTATGATAATCTGCACAGGCTTACAAGCGAATCGACCACAAACGGCACATATCAGCCGCAGTCAACGACCTATGATCCGACCGGCAATATCTTGACCAATATTTTTACGAATAGCACCGGCAACATAAGTCTTGCCTACCAGTATAATAATACCAGCCATGTACATGCAGTTTCTGCGATAACCGCCAACGGGACGCAGTATAATTTCACCTATGATGCAAACGGCAATATGACCACCGGGTATGACCTTACCAATCCTACTAACGTCGTATCACGCACGATCACATACAATGCCGATAATAAACCGGTTAGCATCAACTACGGTGGGACAGGTGGGACAGTAAGCACCTTCATTTATGATGGTAATGGTGGCAGGGTTACAAAGGTCAGTCCGTCGGGGACGACCTTTTATGTGGGACAGCACTTCGAGGTGATTAACGGAGTAAATACAAAGTATATTTTTGCAGGCAATATAAGAATCGCAAAAGTAGTAACGCCGACTCAGATATATTATTACCATGGCGATCACTTGGGTAGCGCAGCTGCGATGACAGATATAAGCGCCAACATTGTCGAGACGTCTAATTACCTGCCTTACGGAGGAATGAGAGTACATACTGGGGCAATAGAGTCTAACTACAAATTCACGGACCAAGAGCTTGATCCCGAGACAGGGCTTTATTACTATGGAGCAAGGTATTACGACCCTACAATAGGCAGATTCATAAGTCCGGACACAGTGGTGCCCAATTTCAGGAATCCTCAGTCTTTCAACCGATATTCTTATTGCGGCAATAATCCACTGATTTATACGGACCCCAGTGGGCATTTCAGACTTGATTTCGGTAAATTTTTTGGGCATGTTGAAAAAGCAATTGAAAAACACTGGGAAGTGATTGCTTCAGTCGCGATTTCCGCTGTCGCGTTTTATGCGGCAGGAGCGCTAATCGCGTTTGAAAATGCAGCTTATCTTGAGGAGGCGACAGAGGAATGTGTCTTTAATGGAGTGCCAGTTGCAGCAACAATCAACTATGTAGGCCCGGTATCTATGGCAGCTATCCATGCTGCAGCGGGGGCTTTAGCGGGAGGACTAAGTGCTGCCATAAATCGTAGTAATGTTGGGTTGGGTATGTTAACTGGAGCGATATCTGCAGGTGTTGCTAAGTTCGCAGGAGGTTTTATAGAGAATGAAGCGTGGGGTTATCAGTTAGCTGGGCGGTCAGCAATCGGAGCTACAACGGGCGGCATCACTTCTGACATATATGGTCAAGGCTTTGAGAAAGGTTTTGTTAGAGGCGGAGAAACAGCGGCAGCTGCGTTTATATTTAATGATTTAGATTTATTGCACGGCCACACTCCAACTATGGATGATGGAAACGGAGGCAGCGGATGCGGATCCAGTCTATTATGTTGGCAAAATGTCGCTGGGGATGATACACCAAAAATAGATTGGAAGCAAACGTTAGAGATGTGGCGAAATGCGGCTGTCGAGCTTCTACAGACGGTTGCTGATAGCAAGGGTAAGCCAACGTATAGAATTCAAAGTCCTGAAGAATGGCAGAAGCAGTATATGAGCCCCTGTGTCGATTGCCATTCTGGAGAATGAACTGAATTCAATAATAATACTGTGTATTGTAAGGGCTTCCAGTTATGTCATGAATTAGCTATTGCGGTGGTACATAGTGTATGGCGCCCAGTCTAAAGACGAAGCATTGTCCTGTGGCATAGCTGGAATGGACCTTCCGTTAGGCGGAATGTTTCGAGAAAACTTGTGCCACATAGGCTTGGGCCGTGTTCCGTTTCGCCTAGATGGTCATCGCTGAGTTTCAACCTTTGGTTTTGCTTGCAGCACTTCTAAAAGGGTACCAACTCGTTGAATGAATGCACTATCTGTCTTTGTGAGGGGATATGAATTATTCAGTGTTTAGTATTTCATGTGTCTGTTTTGCCATATTAATTCCTCTAGTGGCTGAAAGAACCAAAGGGAGGGAGGTAGATGTAGATTATAAACTTACTGATCTAAGTAAAATAATATCTCTCTTAATTATCTATTATGCCATTGGTTTCTCATACTATAAATTGCACACAGATGAAAGATATGACCTCTATTTCTTTATATCTGTCCATATGGCATTAACGGCAGCATTTATCTTTGCAGTCACGATATTCTCTTCATTACATAACGTTGTGAAATCATTTATAATTTCCCCGGTGGTTGGGGAAAAAACCAGCGTTTATCTTTCAATCTTACTCTTTTTTCTCTTCGACGCAATACTTTCGTATGTAGATGTTGGATTATTTCGACGAAAAATATACGAACTGGAACAAGTTACTATAATGACATTCAGTACCGTTAATAAGAATCCGGTTATATTTGTGCCAATTGTAATTCTTACTGAAATATTAGGGACTGCAGGCGAAGAATTAGTTTTTAGATACTTCGCGATTAAAGCATTGAAACAAAAGTTCAATAGACGTAGAACAGTTATTTTTCTCTCCTCTCTTATTTGGACTTTGATGCATGGAAATGTCAACTTGGGCCATTTTATATTCGGTTTATTGTTAGGGTTTATATACTATGAAACTGAATCATTGTCCGCATGTATATTGCTACACTTCTTATTGAATCTTACCAGTTTAAGCGTACCATTCTACATATTTTATAAAGAATTAGGCAAATTCACGCTATCTCCATTTCAATATGGGGTAACATTACTTGTCACTCAGGTAATATTCTATCAGTTAATAGGAATGTTATTTATTAAGGTCAAAGGCATAAAAGATTCACCTATTTAAAGGGCACCTGTCGAGGATAAGCTACTGAATCATAACGCGGAACTCCACATAATGGCTGTACTCCGCATTTCATAAGTTAATAGCCTATTGCGGGGCGTACACCGCAAACCACTTATGTTAGCGGCCGCTTAAAACCAGCCACTTAGGGTCGAATCAAAACCAGCCATTTTTGGGAGGAGAGATGTTATATCTTCTTTGCAGTTTGCAAGGGAGAGAGGTGGACCCTGGAAATCGGACAGTCGTATAAGGTGTAAAATATACGATTGACAGGAGGTCGCACCGAGATGAGCAAAACAAAGAGGAATCGATATTCTGGGGAGTTCAAAGCGAAGGTCGCGCGTGAAGCGATGAGAGAGGGATCGACGATAGTAGAGATCGCAGCGCGGTACAATATTCACCCCAATCAGGTTAGCGAGTGGAAGAAGCAGGCCATTGAAGGGCTTGCTGATGTATTTACAGGGAATAAGGGGCGTAACGAAACAGCACACGAGGCTCAAATCACGGAACTACATGCTAAAATTGGGCAGCTGACAGTGGAGCGGGATTTTTTAGCGAAAGCCTTCAATCGATGAGCCGCGATCGAAGGAAAGAGATAATTGAACCGGAGCACCCGAGGCTCAGCATCACAAGACAGTGCAACCTGCTTCAAATCAGCCGTTCGTCGTGGTATTACGAAGCATTGGGAGAATCGGCACAGAATCTGGAGTTGATGCGTCTAATTGACGAGCAATTTCTGAAGACCCCGGAATATGGAGCCCGGCAGATGGCTCGATATTTACGGCGGCATGGGTATTGGGTAAATAGGAAGCGGGCAAGGCGATTGATGCAGAAGATGGGGCTCATGGCGCTGTACCAGAAACCCAACACCAGCAAACCGCATCCCGAGCACAAGGTCTATCCCTATTTGCTTAGAGGCTTGGACATTACGGAACCCAACCAGGTGTGGTGCGCCGATGTGAGTTACATCCCGATGCGACGGGGATTTTTATATTTGGTAGCAATTATGGACTGGGCGAGCCGAAAGGTTTTGAGCTGGCGGCTCAGCAATACCATGGAGGCTGATTTCTGTGTAACAGCCCTCAAGGAGGCCCTAGTCAGATATGGCAAACCAGGGATCTTCAATACCGATCAAGGCAGTCAGTTCACTAGCATTGAGTTCACACAGACGCTCCTGAATGCCGGTGTAAAGATATCTATGGACGGAAAAGGGCGCTGGGTAGACAATGTGATGGTTGAAAGGCTATGGCGATCACTGAAGTATGATTGTGTTTATAGATACGCATTTGAGACCGGCAGCGAAGCAAGAAACGGTATCGGCGAGTGGATCAAGCAGTATAACGAGGAGCGTCCACATTCTTCTCTGGACGATAGGACGCCCCATGAAGCATACTGGAATCTGCCAAAGGCAGGTTGCCCGGGAAAACTGGCGGCATGATGACCGGTGGCTTCCACCTTAAATCAGCCCCAAAGCTGTCCAACCAATGGGGTCCACCTCTTTATACTTATGATTCATATGGAAACATTGAAAGCCAGACCCCACCATCACACAGGCGGCGCTCTCAACGTCACCAAAGTTCGACTTGCCTATTACTATAACGGCTTTGATGCATAAGAGGTATGGAATGGTGGGCTTTTGTCAGGTCTCAACTTGACAACGCAACTAATATTTTTTGCAATTGCGGTCACAGATGTGTCGCGGATGTCGGCGGAAGCATAATTTGTCGTTTGCGACATTTTATGGTTCCGTGCACGAAGCGACATTTTATGGTTCCACCCAATCGGATTGTTTTGTTCCCAATCTCGATCAGTTAGTCGCCTGGATCTTTAGTCCGAAAGCTGACTTTATTTCACTCACTCACTCGGTGACTAAAAACGGCAAGTAATATAATAGGCAGCCACATCGGGATATTCATATTATTCAATATCTAACAATTGTATCCACACTATTTAATAAAGCAACAATTCTTTGGATTGGGCCAAAGTCAATGACCCATGTTTTATATACTCCAGTTGAAAAGCGTTTTGAATCATAACTGGCTGGAACTGCCAAGCATAACGTTACATCTTTCCGGATGTAAGACCACACTGCCAACCCTAAATTCTGTAGTTTCGACCCCATAGCCGAAATGGTTATGTGATGCGTATCTTCATAAGATTTGTATATCGATTCCATAAGCCCAATAGTGTCTTTGTATTCAAAAGTCGACAGCTCGGCTACATTTTGTGACACTTCGCCAGAAAGTCCGTTTATTTCAAATAAAGCGGACGCTCGCCAATAATTTATTTCTAAGTGAGGCTTTCCGATAATCCAAAACATATCCTTCTCAGAAAGTGCTATATCACTTATAACTTTTCTTGTCCTTTCTGGCTTAAATGTAGCAAATGCAACGACCATCTCCGGCAGATTGTCTAAATTTTCTCCGCTATTCGTCGGGAGCGTTATAACCTTCGAGACGCCGTGAGAAATTCCTTCGTCTTCATTGGACTTATACAGATCTTTTTTTTGCTCATATTCTAGCTGCGTAGGATAATACTCACCCGCTTCTGAATAAAGGATTCTCAATGAAATATTGTATTCAAAAATGATTGATAAAGTCATGAGTAATAAAGGAGATGAAAAAGTACTAATATCAATACTAATTTGAGGAGGGCATTCTCTGCCCTCAGACAGCGCAGAAATATATCTGTTAAATTGTTCAATAAAATCACTTTCCTGCAGCCTCATCGGACTTTCTAAAGAGTCTGAGATAGTTTCTAATGCACTTATTAGACGTGTACTATTGTTGGCATTGTCCTGAACATTTGTCTCATATTCAAGATATAACGCCGTCCTGCATTTATACTGAGATGTAACCAATTTTTCCGGAATATTAAGGGATCTCTGCTCAAACCCTAAGGCACAAAGAAACAAGTCATCATTAATAATGACGTCTGATGCGAAATCAATCTCTTTGATGTCTGGCAGATCTATCATTAGCTCGTTAATTTGAACTGTTTTTAGTAAATTCATCTGACGAGTCCATCCATATTCAAATTAAATTTAACTGACTGTACGGTCCTCTTTTTGCTCGTTCATTCTCACAAAAAGATTGGGGATCTGTTAAAAAATAAAAGAAATCTTCTTCCCGGGTGATTCTAAGAGGCGCTGAATGAACAAGTGCCATTTTGAAATGAGGACAGTATATTCTTCTTATTTGTAATCTTAGAGTCGTATTTGACCTTAACGATCTTCCGGGGTTCAATTCGATAAATATTGTCCTTCTGACCAATTCATTTAACAAATACATCACTTCCGGATTTTGTTCTATTCTTTTGAATTTCTCCGTCATTTCGGCCTCAATCCGAATCAGTGACCACGGCTCCTCCCGTTTACCACCCTTCCTAATTTTCCGTAATAATAGCTCTCTTGAAAGCCAGCCAAACCGATCGACCAACTCATACATTCGTTTTCCGCACGGGTGATAATCTTTTATCTTATTAAAAAATAGGCGAGATGTCTCTGTTATTGCTGTATGTTGTATATTTTCCGGAATTTTATGCGATTGCCTTTTTTCTATTTTAGCCGCCTTAAAGATTTGCCGGTAAACATCAAGCATGGTACTGATATCTCCTGAGCATATATTAGTTATGATGTCCAGTCCATGATAATAAACCCTCGGATATGTTGTATCTTCAGTTTCCCTATAAAGTGCTTGTGAAAGCGTCAGGCCATCTTTAAAATTGGTATCGCCGATTAATTCTTCTATTTTTCCAGTGTACCCAGCCTGTTCTAATCTTCTGTTTAATATTTCAGTTGAAAACTCCTTAGCTGCCTTCATATTGGCATCTGTTAAGCTAATGTATTCTGTGCCACAATCTATGATTTGATATTCTCTGGATTCTTCGGCAGTTGAATCGAGTATATCACTATATACAGCTCCTCTCACTTCCGATGATACTTTAAAGACATGACTGCCCTGACGATCCCAAATAACAAGATTTAATATTTTCTGGATGTGTTCTGGGATACGATGTTTGGATAAATCGTCAATTAGAAAGGCGATTTGTCGATTGGCAAAAAATGATATGTATTCTTGAAGATATTTAGTGATTGCAGCTATAAAACTCGGCGGAGTTGCAAAAGAAAGTTGCTTACCTAGCAGAATGTGCTTATACGTATCATCTATTGCAACTTGCAGTATATGGGCCAGCTGCTCCGCAGGTGGTATTCCAGTAAGTCTTTGCAAAGAATCTTCCGACTTGTTCAAATGATTAATTATAAATAAACAAAAGTTCTTCTCGATATTTTCATTAAATCCGAAAAGAGCCTTATCATTTCTCTGTGAGATTTTTTTAAGGGTATTGGTTATTTCATAACAGAGTAACAGATTGAAATAATGGACTATTTCTTTTGAAAAGCGCCTGCTTTTGTTTTCATCTATAAGAGCAAATCTATTCCTCAAATCAGCACTGCAGGAAATATAGAAACCTATTAAGGGCTGGTTTTCTATATCCTTATAATCTTTGTGTAGCACTGTCATTAATCTAAGCATCCGAAATACCGTGGACTTGCCGCATCCTCTAGGCCCATATAGATTTACTGGATCGGGACTGGTAATTTTTGCCCACCACGGACATTTGTTCGAAAAAAGCGCTGTCAATAACGTGTCGTCTTGAATATGTTCAGCTGAAATGTAATCAAATGCATCGTTTAACGGTAGGGCGCCTTTCTTTATAATGTAGCAACTGTCATACGCTGCAACAAAACTATCAAAAATATGGCCAGGATCATCAAGCTTCCGCCCCTCGTCTAACATACAGTCCAGAATTTCTTTCGTTTTGCCTAAAAAATGCTTGTCAAACTTTTTGAGTCTGTGGCGATTATTCTGCACAATATGATTTAAGATTAATATTACGGTATCTATGAAATTGTCAAAATCAAGAATTTTGTATTCTTTGCGCGTCCCATTTTCGACTGCTTTGCTAATGGTTTTCAGTTTTTTCACGGAACCCGTATCGATAATTTTAATTTTAAGTGTTTCTTTATCGAGAGTAGCTTCACTAGGAGTTTCAACCATAATATTTCCAGCATGAAGGTCATCATGTGCTAATTCGCAAATTTTTAATGCATTTAATGCTTCGCACATTTTCTTAACAAAAAAATACAAGAAATTACAGTAAATATCATTTTTATGTTTATCTAAATATTCACGTAAATTCATCCCTCTAATAAATTTCGAAATGAAAATTACGAAGGTATATTTATTATCTTCGGATATTTGCAGATCGATTTGATCTACATCTATGAATTCGGCAAATAAGTCAGAGAATTGATCAAGTTTTTTTGCCAGATATGCTTCAGAGAGATATGATCTATCTTTATAGTCATCGAGGACTGCCAATTTAACCGCTCTCAGTGTTCCATAATCATCTACTGCTTTCCATACTACGCTTTTGAATCCATCTCCGATAATTTCTTGTAATACATAAGTACGATTTTTAAGTTTAATCTCAGAGTTTTTTTTAAGGAAATAATCAGAATATATGGCTTCTTTTATTTCTGAAGGCAATTCAATTCTTTTTTCCATAGTTTGCGATTTCTAAGTAAATCTAAAAAAATAATTAATGAGCAACAGCCGATCGAAAGACCGGGGTATAGTTCTGTGGCATGCTCGCGCCTCACCTTCAGCCAGTCCAGAATGCGCCAAACGACAAATAGCTTCGCTAGTAAATCTTTCTTCGTTTCGTTACGCCCTGCGTCTCTGGATCTAAAATTCCAAAATTGCGATGCAAATCGAGTTTAGTCATCACAAGGTTGTTATCCAGCAATAACAATGATCAATTGTAGATCGTAACGTATATAATGTCAAATAATTTTCACGGTGAGTAAAAATCTATGAGATTTATCAAAATTAGAAGAAATAATGAGAATATCGAAGAAAATACGGGATATTTACCTTAATCCCGGCTGGCGCCGACCAATCAAATGCTGTAACACTATTTATGCAAATCAGGAGGTGGAGAGCATGGCTCAAACATCGCTGAAAATTCGTGGCAGGGAATTTTCAAAAAAAGAAATTACTTTAATCAAAAATATCGTTCATAAGAATCCGGAATCAGGAAGAACACATATCTCTCAGCTAATATGCCATAAATTGGAATGGGTTCAGCCAAATGGCTGGCCAAAAGATCGGGCTTGCAGAGATGTTCTCTTGTTTTTAGAAGCTCGAAACCTAATAAAACTTCCCGCTTCTAAGGTAACCAGAACTGCTAAAACAATAATCGATAGTCCACTAAATGCAGGGATAGGTGAATCAGAAGAGCCTATAATTTCTGGTGACATAAATAATTTGAAGATAATAATGGTTCGACAAACAAAATATGATAAAAAATGGAATGAACTCATTTCTAAATATCATTATTTAGGGCATAAAGTTATAGTGGGCAGACATCTAAAGTATATGGCTTTCTTGGATAATATACCTGTAGCGTGTCTTGGATGGGGTGATGCTGCATGGGCAGTAGCTGGCCGAGACAAGTGGATTGGTTGGAGCAGGGATCAAAGAGAAGAAAATATTTACAGAATAATCAATAACACCAGATTTCTTATCTTACCTTGGGTGAAACTTCCTAACCTTGCTTCAAAAATCCTTAGTGTCAACTTAAAGCGAGTAGTTCAAGATTGGAATACCTTTTATGGCATATCACCACTTTTAGCCGAGACGTTTGTTGAGCAGAATCGATTTATCGGAACGTGTTATAAAGCCGCAAACTGGATACATGTCGGGAATACTAGCGGTCATAAGAAAAACGGGAAATCGCATACCAAACATAATAATATTAAATTAGTGTTTCTGTACCCTCTACATAAAAAGGCAAAGAACACACTTCAAAACTCATGAAATGTCTGTACACTGTAGGCAACTGCTACCGGATCACAGAACTTCCTCTGTATAGCATCTCGATATCATTTGCAGTGCATGTTAGCGGCCGCTTAAAACCAGCCACTCAGGGTCGAATCAAAACCAGCCATTTTTGAGAGGAGATGATGTATACCATCTTGTGCAGTTTGCAAGGGAGGTATACATGTCAAACATACTCAAGATGGCAAACATCCACGCAATCATAGGGTTACTGGAACGGGATTGGTCGCATCGACGCATAGCGCGGGAGCTTGGTGTAAACCGGGAGACAGTAGCGCGATATGACCGGTTACGGCGTAAACAGCCAAAACCAGCCATTGTGACCCCCGGCTCTGAGCAATCTGAGGGGTCAAACCCAGCCATTTCGACCGCCGGGTCTTTAGTGGAAGATTTGATCTTAATCGAAGCCTCTGGGCATCCACTGGGGAGACCCAGCCAATGCGATCCGTTCAGCGACATAATCAACAAGAAGCTCGATGATATGTTATCCGCCCAGCGGATCTGGCAAGACCTTGTCAGCGAAAACGGATTCAGTGGCTCATATTCATCGGTGAAGCGATTCGTCCGCAGACTTGGCGCAACCACACCGTTGCCGTTTCGAAGGATGGAATGTGAGCCGGGTCAGGAAGCCCAAGTGGACTTTGGCGCTGGGGCCTGGGTATTTGAGGATAGCAAAAGACGCCGGCCGCATATCCTGCGCATAACACTGAGCCATTCCCGAAAGAGCTACAGCGAACCAATATGGCGGCAGACCACAGAGAACTTCATTCGCGCTTTAGAGAATGCTTTCCGGGCATTCGGTGGAGTTCCCAAAACGCTGGTCATAGACAACCTCAAAGCAGCCGTAACGAATGCTGACTGGTTCGATCCGGATCTCAATCCCAAAGTGGTAGAGTTCGCACGGCATTACGGCATTGTCATTCTTCCCACCAAACCTTACACGCCCAGACACAAAGGTAAGATTGAAGGTGGTATCAAGTACGTTAAGAACAACGCGCTGAAAGGCAGGATATTCTCTTCGTTATTTGAACAGCAACAGTTTCTCATCAAGTGGGAGAAAGATGTGGCCGACACCCGCATCCATGGTACAACCAAGAGGCAGGTCCGTCGTATATTCGATGAGGTGGAAAGGCAAGCTCTCCAGCCTTTGCCTGCTGAGCCCTTTCCGTTCTATCACGAAGGGAAACGTAAAGTACATCGTGACGGTCATGTGGAAGTGGCTAAAGGTTATTACTCGGTTCCGCCTGAGTATCTCGGACGTGAGGTATGGGTTCGTTGGGACAGCCGTCTGGTCAGGGTATTCAATGGACAGTTCGAGCAGATAGCTGTTCATCCACTGGTAGCTCCTGGTAAGTTCAACACCAATCGTTCTCATCTTGCTGATCAGAAGATATCAGCTGTGGAACGAGGAGCAGAGTACATGCTGCGCAAAACAATCAGTATCGGCACTGAGGCTGCTCTGTGGGCAAAGGCCATGCTCGATACCCGGGGAATCGAAGGAGTCCGCTTACTGCAGGGGTTCATACAGCTATCCAGGAAGTACCCCGCCCGTGCCATCAATCGGGCAAGTAAGACAGCTCTTGCGGCAGGAATGTTCAGGCTGCGCCCTTTAAGAGAGCTTATTAAGAGACATCACGTACAAGAAGAGCTGGAGTTTGCAGAGATCCATCCTATCATCCGACCTCTGTCGGAATACCAGAAACTTATAACAGTGTCGTTCAAACCAACAGATGAAAGGAGTGACAATGAATCAACAAATTAAGAGTGCCTTGAAACGTCTGAAGCTCTCCGGCCTTCTATCCTCTTTGGAGGTCAGATTGCAGGAGGCCCAGGGAAACCAGCTCAGTCACCTGGAGTTCCTCGAACTGATCATCGGTGACGAGATCTCTCTAAGGGAGGACAGAGCCATCGAAAGGAGGGTCAGAGCTGCAGGCTTCCGAGACACGAAGAGCATCGAGGACTTCGACTTCAGTTTCAATCCGGCTATAAACCGAAGGCAGATAATGGATCTGGCCACATGCCGGTTTATACGTGAACAGAGAGATATCCTTTTCACTGGGCCTCCCGGCGTCGGCAAATCCCATCTGGCTCAGGCTCTCGGACATCAGGCGGCAAAGATGGGATATGTCGTCATGTATCGTTCGATCTTCGACACCGTGGGCGAACTGATTCAGGCCGAAACGCTCAATGAAAGCGCCAAGGCAATGAGGAGATATCTCAGGCCTGACCTTCTCATCATCGATGACATGGGTCTTAAGAAGCTGCCGAAACAGTCCGGGGAATATCTGTTTGAGATCATCATGCGTCGCTATGAACTTAGGTCCACGATTATGACTTCAAATCGGCCTCTTGATGAATGGGGAAAACTGATCGGCGATGTCCCTACGGCCACCGCCATCCTCGACCGTTTCCTAAGCCGAGCTGACGTAATCCAAATCACCGGGAAAAGCTATCGACTGAGAGACGGCGGTTGCAAAAACAAAAATGAAAATGGTAAATAAAAATAGAACCTAAAAATGGCGGGTTTTAAACCGCCCCTACCTGGCTGGTTTTAATCCGGCCGCCGACACAGTGCAGATGCACCGGCATATGGAGTTGCCGGGAAATGTATGAAAAAACATTGCAGAAATAATTGCCACTGAAGAGGTTCTATATGACCAAAGGTTTACCGAGGCCATGCCAGAATGCCCCCGCGTGTTAGGAAAACCCTCCAGTCTACCAATCCCATAGAGTCCTGCTTCTCAGTATCAAGGACGATCACCAGCAGGGTCAAACGGTGGAGAGGCGGTGATATGATCCAGCGGTGGGCAATGGCTTCCCTATTAAGGGCTGAAAAGAAATTCAGGCGTATAAAGGGCTACAGGGAGATACCGAAACTCATTGCTGCATTGCAGCAGAGATCCATTGACAGGAAGGAGGCCGCTGCATAAGATAATGCAACCGGGTCCTTTCTATTTCAACGAAAAAAGGGACAACTTCTAAATATGTCTTGGATCCAGCAAAGTCTGAATATCCGATCTCTATATTTGTCATCACATAATTTAGGCAGTTTCAGGCCATCTATAACTCTATCCATCACTTGGGTACCTGGAATTGTATATCAATCTGCTTCTAGTATGTCTAACATGTTATCAAACAGTTTTAAGGATAATATCAGAATGTCTAGTCCAGGTCAATAATAAAGGGATTCTGTGTCAAGGGATTCTGTCACAATTACATAAACACCGCATTGCTATACCGGAACTGTTCGGACGGGAATCATGATTTAGTTCGGACAGAAACCGTCACGGGTGCCTTGGTTATCTCAACGCCCGACAGACAAATCATTTAGCATCAAAGATCGAGTACACCGACAAGCAAGCGGGGATCAACAGTCGAAACTATTGAGGTCTTGCGGTTGAACCCTGCACAATGCAACCTCTAAGCGCCATATTCCCATCGGAGCGCAGTGGCGGGTGCAACAATGAGTTCAGCCTGGTCTCCAGCGGAACAATTTGTTGGATAATCAAACGCCCTTCTTTTTTGTCTCGCTCGACCATTGGCTGTCCAGCCCATCAATCGCCTCAATAATGTTTTCACTCTGTGGCATTCCAGCCGCCGATCCAGTTAAGAAATTATAGAACTCACCTAGTTCGTGAAGAACATTATTCCCTATGCCCTGTTCTTTCATAATACGCTTAAACAAATTCTCGGTAATTAAGTAGCCTAAAAGATTCCACATATCTGAACATATCTTCATAATATGTTTCGACCGACGTTCGTTGCACATCTTCTGCGCGCAAGCCTGCTCGACCTGATCCAAGAGTGGTATGACTTCATAGATTCCTTCAGATTCCTTCTTGAACTTACCTAAAATAGTTTTTATAGACGCAGTGAACAATTCATCAATGTCCAAGTTAATATCTTTACTCAGAGTTCGCCATTGTTGTAATAAATAACTAATCTCCTTGCTTAGACTGAAATAGCGTCCAAATATTTGATATAGCTCAAAACAGATGATTCTATATTCGCTTTCAGTTATGTTTGCACGCAAATTCAAAAAGTGCAGTTTTCTAACTCGATAGACATTAATCTTCCTGAGCAATAATCCTGTATAAGCATGAGAAGAAAGGGTTTGGTCATCAGGGTCACGTCCGACACGCCCAGCCACAGAACCTCGTTGATAATTATACTCGAATATAATTGGTACAGATACTGCAAATCGATCTAAATCAACATAATTAAGCCAAATCTTATCGACCACATTTTTCAAAAGTTCGATTGTATCTTCTAATGCTTCAGAATCTTGGATGTCATTCTCCTGTTTTATCTTCCCCTTATCATCTGCTACGATCATCTTTACCGCAATTTTATCGAGAATTCTGCTCCACACCAACGAAGTAAATCCAGAAATCGGTAAAGCCGCATAATTGCCTATATACTTCACAAGATCACAATTAATATCTTTATGATCCAAGTAGAGAGAAATGGCAACCCCATAATTATCACTATTAGCAAAGGCTTCATTTTCAAGCAGTTCTTCAAGCGGTATCGTGGGGGTATACCCTAGATTGCCATCATTATATAGTATCCAATCATTGAGAATCTGAAGGCAGCGCAACTCAGCAGTCAAATCAGATGCAGTATTAGACTTATTAGAAGGCACTAAACCATCCGCCATGCGCTCTTTCCATATCATTGCCAAGTCGCGCATGTCATTTTCTAAAATATCTACCGAATCAAAAGCATCCTTGCTAGGGAGCTCAACAGCACCAGACTTAAGGCGTTCAAAGGTCTCATTAATCAGTGCATTTATATCGTGCAACTCTGTGATCATTTGTTCCCGCTTTAAATCTGGAATAATTGAGAGTGCTTCCCCAAGTGCAGCTTTGATTTCGCCAGCAGTGGTGATAAATTTAAGCTTGCCTATAAGATCAATGCAGAGATCTTTTAGATGATTATGAAAAAAATCAGACTTTCTAGATGAGTACAATCTCAACCGGTGAAAAAACCACAACTTAATCGTCTCAATATGATGATGGTCAATCGCTGGCATTAGCGTTATCAATTTAAAATAGAAGCTTAGAGTTTCGAAGCCTATTTCACAATGGACGCTTGTCTCCAAGCATGCTCTAACTATAAGGATGTGGTAAAAAAATTCCGGCCAGATGGCATAGTCCACTTCGCTTTCATCTCTTATAGAATAGAGGGTTAGATATGACTTAGTAATCATTTCCTTGAGACCGGTGTCATTCCCACGGGCATCTGTTTTTAGAAGCAATCGAGACCCAGGTCGGAAAAGTAAGAAAAGAAAGCGACCTCTGTAATATTCTAAAATGTATGAAAATAGACGCATCTCTCGCAATTCAAATATCACCTTATATTTATTAAGACAAAGCAGAATGTTTTCACCAAGGTTTTGAGGCATATCATCTCCGGGCTTGAGTGTTAATATTATGCCTATATTCTGAAAAGCATTATTTAATGCAGTAATACTTTCCGCAGGCCAGGAATCAGGAATATTGCGGCAACGATTTAGCCTGAAAATGGCTTCGTATATCTCGATAATGAGAAAAAGGTTCAGGCAAGTAGCCCATATGACCTTAAGTGAACTAGCCACTGTCTGTCTTTTAATAGTCCTAATATTATTTGTTACCTTTGTTAAAACTGTCAGCATATCAGAATATCTTCCACTATTCAGACAGATCCTCATCTGAAGCATGCGAACCCACGTCGCAAAGTATAGTCCTCCCCCGGTCTGAAATGAATCAACGACTAAATCTTCTTGAACTTCTAGTTTATTCTTCGTAACGGCAACATTTCCAAAACCATCTGCGTCGATAAATAAAATGGGTAAGGACGGCAGAATATCAGAATTTTCGAAGTGGGACAGTCTAAGCCAAGACCGAAAATGATTACGCGGATGGTCAACAACTGCATTCTTCGTTCCTGTGCTCGTAGTTAGGATAGCGGGAATACTTAACCGAAGATGGTTTGATAACGCTGAATGAATCAACTGCCCCACAGTTGTCTCTGTGCCTATGCTCCGTTTAAATTTATCGAATTGAGGCGAGCTTTGTTTCTCAAAAACAAAAATATTATGAATAGCCTTGAAATAAAGTGGAGTAAGTTCACTTGTGTTACATTTTGCCATACACAATAAAAGTAAAAAACAGATAGGGACACTATAGTTGTCACATCCGCTATTTTCAAGAAGTTCTAAATAATGTTCACAGAGCACCTGAAGCGTATTCCATAAAACAACATCTGTATTTACAGCAGATGTTACTATTTCTATAATCTCAGTTAATAAAGAAGCTACTATATAATGCGAATCGGCTACCGACAGATGACGAAATTTGCCACTCTCAAGGCAATGCCTATAATAATCCAGTATCATTACATTGCAACTAACCCTTAAGCCATCGGGAATCCGAGACTTAATCTCTTTAAGAGTGTACCAATCTATATGATGTCTACCTTCCTTGTAAATCATCACTCTTGGAATGATTTTAGAGGTGTTCATATGAAGACTGAAATCGCCACAGCAGCGCTTTAAAGCATCAACAATATTGCTCGTTGATGCTAATGTCTGAAGATTGCTTAGAATGGCCGTAGGAGACTTGAGAGCCGATTCGCAATATGATGCAATGTGATCTTCAAAAAGTTGAATTGGGCGATCCCCCATCAAGCGGCAGGTAACACCATAAAGATAAAATGTTTCAAAAAAAGTCCATTTAATATCCTGTGCATTGTCTGAATGATGTTCGCGATAAAAGGCTTCGATAAGTCGGTTTAGTTCAGATGATGGAGGAGCTTGTGGCAATATTTCACCTTCCTCGATAAAAGTCTCGAAGATATGAAATCCTCCTGCCTCATTTAGATTCATGAACTGAGATCGGGCTTCACTTGGCACACTGCTGAATGCAATAAGAAAATACTGTATTCGAGAGTTTATCAAGCGACTACTTTTCAGTACATGGTCAAACAGAATGCTGCGATCTATTGTTGTAAGCGCATCAAGGTCTTCAATGTAAAGAGCAAATGGCAAGCCATCGGCTTTGTTCAAAAGGCCTTGCGCGACTTTATCGTAACTAGTTTCTTCCAGTTTTTCAATAATGTGCTGAACAACCAGATCCGCATCACGTGTCGGGGAGTGTTTCTTAATGATATTTTTTCTGAGCGCAACAATAAGAATAGCAGGACCCCAATATTTCGCATTATGAAAAACATTATCTAATAAAAATAGTCTCCAGTTTATATTGCTGATAAAAACTTGGAATGGTTCAGCGCTATGCGACATATCACTGAGGAAGGAGTAAACGCAAAAAAAAGCAACTATTCCGAGAGACATGGCTGCAAGTTCAAACTTATTAATAAGAAAAAATGAACGCGACCTACGCGATTTTAGCTTTGGCAAGAACGTCATAACTGTTTTGGGGAGGTTATGTTCAATATCAGAATTATCGCCAGTTTCGAGATGTAATAGTCGTAGCGTGGGGTGCCAGGCAAAAAATTTTTGGTGAAACTCTTTTATGAAACCTTTTCTATTGGAAGTGCCTGGAGGACTGAGAAAAAGCAAATTTGGGGCATTAAATGACTCGCCGTCTTGTACTATGCCTAGCTTGTGAAGAAAGGCTTGCAACTGCTCAGGTGAAAATCTCTTGTTCTCATCAAATAGCCTAAAATACATACGCCCGTTTCCTCCTCCATCTAAAGTCATAAGCGTTTATATTTTTTCGCGCACCCCCTAAAACCAGTAATAAGCAATTTTATTGGGCCGATTTCAATCATGTACACGAATATATCAGAAAGCCTTGTATCGTTCAATATAAAAGATATAAACATATAAAAGATATAAAAAATATAAAAAACAAAAGACTATTGGTATATCTATTTGTGACATATCTATTAGTCATTGTACTGTTACGATAACTAATGCGATATTTGTGATGTTAGTCATCTTAAAAATTTATGCGAGCTAGACTTATGTTATATTTTGACGCGGGTTGAAGCCGTCCTGAAGAAAAGGTCGGTTCCTGTTTCGCGCCGGGCATCCCGTTCACAGAGGTTTGTCAGCAACGATTTCCCCTCGAAAGTGACACTCCTCATGCTTATCTGGAATGTGTAATTTACAGGAAGAAGGACATCTTAGGCATAGTTCTCCCCAAAGTCCCATGCTATGGGTGATAGTCTTCTCAAAAAATGAGGTTTTAGAACTGAGCCGGAAAGGTGTCCGAACTAAATCAGAACATTTACAGTACTGACAAATCTCGACTTCATATGATATAGGAACTCTTTAGCCTTAGGATGTGAACATTATGCCTCCACAGCCATGAATAGTGGATGATATTTTACCGTGCATAGTGTAATGAACCAAAATCTGTTAATTGCTATTGTGATAATTGGCCTTCCCGATTGTTAATATGAAGCCTTTGTGTTACGCTCATTAGTGAATTTCTGGGTATTATTAAGGAGAATTGCAACGTGACACTGGGGACCTCAATTCTGCTCGGGGTCATTCTTCTGGCATTCATCAGCCTGCTGAAGAATAAGCTCATTAAGGGTTGGTGTGGCGAAAAGGTCACTTCTGCCGGAATATGGTCGCTCCTGGATAAAGATACTTATCGGAGGATCGATGACGTAATTGTACCCACCTCAAATGGCACAACACAGATTGACCATGTGATCGTCTCTGCTTACGGGATATTTGTAATAGAAACAAAGAACATGAAAGGTTGGATATTCGGCTCAGCGGACAGCGATAAATGGACCCAGTCAATCTTTGGCAAAAAAAGCCATTTTCAAAACCCTATTAAGCAGAACTATCGGCATACCCGATCATTGGCGGAATACCTCCGGATTGATCACGGGCTATTCAGGCCAGTGGTCTTCTTCATTGGGGATTGTGAATTCAAGACGCCTATGCCAGCGAATGTATTGCATGGGGGCCTTATCCCATACGTCAAGGGTTTCAGACAGCCCTGCATAGCCTTGCAACAAGTCTTGGAGATAGAAACATCCCTGAGTAGCCTAAAACGAGATAGCCCAATTAGCCGTGATACGCACCTCAATTCTTTGCGGGAACGCTATGAATCGACAACCGTTTGTCCCCGTTGCGGCGGACAGCTCATACAGCGCGTGGCCAAGAGTGGGAAGTTTGCGGGGAAACCATTCCTTGGATGTAGAAATTATCCGAGATGCAGATACATAAAGGTGGGCTGATATGCCATTGGGTAATCTCCAGGCTTAGACTATCACGACATATGGGGAAAATATGACTTTGTTTCGTCGTGGCAATTGCAGACGGAAAATTGAGATTCCAAGGAGTGCAACCTATGCATATCGCGACCATTTCCGGCGCCTATTCCGATCGAGTTCGGCTACGCTACAGACCAGTTCGGACAAAATGTCAGGGCAACGGTGGTGGTTGACCGCCAAGATTTTCACGAGTGCGGAATGGTTTAAGGGCGCGAATTCAAATAACGGAGTGGAGGCATTAAATTATGAATGAATCCAAAAAATTTGATCCAGTTAAACTTGCCAAGCTTAACGATCCTAAAAGGTTGAAAATCCTGAATCCGGAAGTGATATGGGCGAAGGCTGATCTCAGGGATCCTGAAACCTTGGTCGATATTGGTGCAGGTACCGGCTTTTTTGCTCTCCCCTTCAGCAGAAAATTAAAAGCGGGAAAGGTATACGCATGCGATATTTCCGAAAAGATGGTCTCATGGATGAAGAAGAATCTTCCTATGCAATCGAGGGGTATAATCATTCCACTGAAAATGGAGGAGAGTTTTGTTCCACTGCCTGACGACATTGCCGACTTGATTTACATGATCAACCTTCACCACGAGCTTGAAGATCCGGTCATGGTAATAAAGGAGTCCTTTCGGCTATTGAGAGATGGCGGCAAGCTCATAATAATAGATTGGAAGAAAGAGGAAACACCTGAGGGTCCGCCATTTGCAATAAGAGTAACAGAGGAAACAATAGAGCGTCAGATGCTTGATTGCGGCTTTAAGAATATTAAAAAACACTCCGTTCTGCCGTACCATAATTTTCTGATTGGAGAAAAGCCTTCTTTAAACGTTTCCGTTTGAAAAGGTAATGGATTATACTATTTACTAAAGAATATTACCGAGGGAATGAATCCAAGGAGGAGAGAATGGCAAAGGCAGCAATGACTAAGTCCGAGATTGTGGAATATCTGGCAAACAAGGTGGATATCAAGAAGGTTCAGGTAAAGCTGTTTCTTGATGAAATGGCGGAGCTGGCATATAAGGAAGCTAAGAAAGGCTTTACGTTGCCCGGTCTTGGCAAGATTGTACTTGTACAAAGGAAAGCACGGAAGGGCAGGAACCCTCAAACTGGCGCGGCAATAAAAATACCGGCAAAGAAGGTCGTCAAGTTTAGGGTGGCCAAGGCCGCCAAAGACGCCATTCTCGGTAAGAAATAGTTGTTCGTTGCTTGGAGGCATGTCTCTGCAGTACGCCTCCAAGCGTTGTAGAGTTATTGATCAATTAAAATAGCCCACGTAAGACATTGTATAAGCGTTATTCTGCGGCGCAGTTGCTGAATGGCGCTTATACAAACCATCAGAAATCACGATATTCCCTGAGGCAAGGTTTGTGAGTCATACGTAACAAAATCAGCTCCTCAACTTCGACATGCTAGTAGACATTGCCCCCAACACACTGAAGACGTCCTGTTTCGACTGCTAATGCTCAGATGTCCTTTCTCGTCCAGCAATACGACTTTTGTCCCAATAAGAAAAACTAAAATTGCCAAAAGGACCTATTACCTGAGACCGGTGAACTTAAATTGACTCTTCAGGTGCAGACTTTCAATGGAAGGCCGCACATCTCCTGTATTAGCACGTTAGATTAAAGAGATCACTTAATTTTACGATAACTTAAATAATGTTGCTTGGGGAGAGGCAGCATTTCTGATCTAATTCAAAGCATACATTGTTGCATTGCTCGTAAGAATAAATCTATGTTCCGCGACTGGAAGGATAGACAACCGATCGTGAGAAATGAAGGCTGAAAGAGCACGTGGAACCGGGACACAAATTATGAAGAAATGGAGTACCCAGTTTGCCACACTTTTTTTGATAGGTAAGCATGAAAGATAAAGCTAAAACGAAAAAACAACTTATCGATGAATTGGTAACGCTTCGTCAAAATATTGTCGAATCGGAGCAAAAGAATACTGAACGGAAGTTAGCGGAAGAGTCTCTAAGAGAACAGGAACGATTCACACAAGAATTGATAGAGAATTCAGCAGTAGCTACTTTTGTTCTCGATCGGCACCATAAGGTAGTCATATGGAACAAAGCATGCGAAGAGCTTACCGGAATTCCAGCCTCCTGTATGAAAGGCACTGATCATCAATGGAAACCGTTTTATACGCAGAAACGTCCTGTCCTTGCAGATATCATAATCGACGGCAGTTTCGGCGACATGCCTTCTCTCTATGGCAAATATGCGCAGTCTACCCTCCTGAAAAATGGATTGCAGTCAGAAGGCTGGTATCAGAACCTAAATGGCCGGGATAGATATATTATTTTTGACGCATCGCCTATTCTGAACACAAAAGGCGAGATGGTTGCCGTTATCGAAACTCTGCAGGACATCTCTGAGAGAAAGCGTGCCGAGGAGTCGTTGCAGGAGAGAGAGGAGGAGCTGCGAATAATCTTTGAAGCATCGCCGGCAGGCATTCTCCTATTTGATCCTGAAGGTAAAATATTTTTTGCCAACAACCGAATGGCCGAAATGCTAGGCCATACTCTTCCTGAACTTAGCGGTACGTACTATTTCAACCATCTGCACGTATCGGATAGAGTAATTGCTAAAAAAACCATGAGGCGACATATAACCGGAGAAATTGATCAAGTCAGCACAGAGCGGCATTACATCCGAAAAGATGGAAGCGATTTCTGGGGCTATGTTTCTGCCAGGAGACTACAGGGGCCTGATGGCAAGCTCAAGGCACTGGTGGCAATAATTGCCGACATCTCGGAACGTAAAAAAATGGAAGAAAAAGTATTCCAGATATCGCATGACTGGGAAGAAACTTTTAACACCATAACTGACATGATTACAGTCCATGACAAGGACTTCAATATCATCCGGTCAAACAAGGCTGCCGAAAGGATACTCGGTCTTCCCCGTCTGGAAGGTTTCAGGACAAAATGTTATGAGCATTACCACGGCACAGGAGCTCCCCCCAAAGGATGCCCTGGCTGCCAGAGTATCTTAACAGGAGACCCGAATACGTCTGAGATGTTCGAACCCCACCTGAACAGGTTCATTGAGACAAGTGCCATCCCGCGGTTTGACAGCCATCATCAACTAGTTGGCCTGATACACATCGTCAGGGACATCACCGGCCGCAAGCAGGTAGAGCAGCAGATTGAGACTCAAATGCAAAGACTTTCAGCCCTTCGCAACATCGACATGGCTATTACTTCAAGTCTCGACATGCATATGAGCATCAAGATTATCCTCAATGAAGTGGTCAGCCAATTGCATGCGGATGCTTGCGATATTCTCTTCCTAAATCCCCATACACAAACCTTGGAATACATCGACGGTCGTGGCTTCAATACCGATGCCTTGAGATACACCCGACTAAAACTGGGCGAAAGCCATGCCGGCGTTGCTGCCCTTGAAAAACACACGGTTAGAATCAGGGATTTATCAGTTGGAAAAGGTGGGTTTACGCGCTCTCCACTCTTGGCTAGGGAAGGATTTGTTGAATATTTTGCAGTCCCTCTCTGCTCAAGAGGACATGTAAAGGGAGTACTCGAAATTTTCCATCGCTCCGCTATCGACCCCGACCAGCAGTGGTTGAACTTTTTGGAAGCCTTAGGGGTCCAATCGGCGATCGCTATAGACAATGCGCAGATGTTTAGTGAGCTTGAACGTTCTAATACTGAACTTGCCCTTGCATATGACACTACGCTGGAAGGTTGGTCCCGTGCCCTCGATTACCGCGATAAAGAGACAGAAGGTCATTCACAACGTGTTACTGAGATGACAGTAAAGATGGCGCAATCAATGGGCATAGGCGATGAAGATCTGGTTCAGGTCCGCAGAGGGGCTTTGCTTCATGACATCGGCAAACTCGGAGTACCGGACGGTATCCTACTCAAACCCGGCAAGCTAACCGATGAAGAGATGGCGATCATGAAGAAACATCCGATTATAGCATACGAAATACTCTCTCCCATCTCCTTCCTGAGAAAGGCAATTGATATTCCATATTGTCACCACGAAAAATGGGATGGCACGGGTTATCCACGCGGGTTGAAGGGTGAGCAGATTTCCCTTGCAGCTCGCATTTTTTCTGTTGTGGACGTGTTTGACGCGCTGCTATCCGACCGGCCATATCGTTCGGCATGGACAAAAGAGAAAACATTGGAATATATTCGCAAGCAGACGGGGATACATTTTGACCCGGAAGTAGTAGAAAACTTTCTAAGTGCAGACTGGTTAATAAAGTAAATATCGCCTACAGCATGTCTCCAGTCGTCATGGCAATCTTGCCAACCAACAGAATCAATTTAATAGTTTAGTTAGCATCATGAAAATCATGACTAGCGAATCCGTGAGTTCTGGCCTGCTAGGATTGCTGTCGTCGGGTGACTCAGTCATTGAGAGGTGATCCTAATAGGACAAAATAAAACTGCCATTAGTCTCGAAGAAACCATTTCGAATCGGATACTATCAAAGACTGATCAATACTTTCATGAATTACCGCCAAAATTGCCAAAATCTCTTGACATGCTATGCAATCTATGGGATACTTTTGCAGAATGCAACTTTTGAAACGGTTGTTGGGCAGTAATAATTGTGCAAAGGCAGATTGGGTGATAATTACCGCTAAAGGAAATTTTTTAGCCCAGAAAATAGTTATATGCAACCGTGGATTTAGACGTAGCATAGCCAATAATTACTGGGTAAATTCCATAGGTACCACATCCGGAAGCTAAATGGGTGTGGTATTTTTTTGTTGTACAAGAATGCCGGTTTCATAAAATGGAGACGAATTCCAATATATGCTGATTCCTCCACGGTGTCAAATGTATGATTAAGCTGTTGAGCTTCACTCTCTATCGATACTATTACTTACCTATGTTACGCAACCTATTTTGACAATATTTTGATACAAAATTTGAGGAATAGCTCAATATGGAGCAGGAGGTACCCTTACATCGTGGAAAGATACCAAAAATTCAAGTTATTGTTATTTATTTTATGCATTATCTTTAGTCATATTTCCACCCCTCAAGATTCTCCTGCTGAAGACTGTGATCTTAATGATAACGCGTATTTAGTAGGATTGACTTCGAATCAAACAATCGACCTTATGCAATATTTTGATCCTAATCCGCTCCCTTGGGTTCCGGAAACTCCTTGCGGAAATTATACTCAGTCATATACAGCAAGTGCTGATGGTCTCTATGTATTTATCCCTGAAGTGAGAGGGACACAAACGATATGTTACTATGATTGTCTCGGCAAAGGGGAGAGTTGGTGCGATAGTGTTAATGGCGGATGTTCTACACCACCAACAAATCAATTTGGGGGCGCTATAGTGTATGGCTCTTTAACTGCGAGTGGGCCTACTTTTGAGTTAATTGGTTCTGTAAATCATTCATATAATTGTTCGATTCCAAATACGGCAAACTGTCAACTTATAACCTATGCAGGGACAGTTACTTCGGCTGTTTATTATTACAACCCAAATTCGTCTCAAGATCAACCTGAAAGCGACACTGGGAAGCCAGAGGACGCGGAAGATCCCTGTTCGGGGAATAGTGGGGCCCCTGCAGGCGATGGCTTTCCAGTCTGGTCAGTTAACAAGGTAAACCTCAATCACTATGTTACCGATACCCCTCTGTGGTATAAGCCGGCTTATGGCCCTTCGGTAGATATACAGATCAGTTATAATTCTTTAACAGCGCTTAGCGGACCTGTGCCCAATTCTCCCTTTGGCCCAAAGTGGCAATTTAACTATGCCAGTTATATAGTTGAAAACCCTGCCAATAACCCTGTCGGATCGGTAATGATCGTCATGCCTGATGGCAGAGAAGATATTTACACGCCTAATGGCAACAGTGGATACAACCAGCCATTTGGTATTTTCAACACGTTGACTCATACAGGTCAACAATACACCGTAACTTTCCTTGACGGTACTGTTTATACATATGCGGTACCCTCTGGAATGTCCAGGATCGTTCTCACCAACATCACTGATGCCTACAACCTGAGCTTGTCCATTGATTATGACAGCACTAGCAAACTTATAGATGTTCGCGACGCACTTAACCGGACGACAACATTTCATTATAACGGTCAAGGTCTTGTAGATTCCGTTACCGATCCATTCAATCGTCAGGCTCAATTCAGCTATGATCCAAGTACTGGTAATCTTACCGGGGCTACAGACATGGGAGGTTTTACTGCCATATATATCTATGATGCAGTAAAAAATTACCTCTCTGAGATTAAAAGCCCCAAAATAACGAATCCTCAAAGTGATGCAGACTATCGCATTTGGAGTTTTCTGCTAGAGCCGAACGATAGCGCTACCTCCCCAGACGCATATCCGGCACCTGGGAGCACTGGGAATTACATGGGCAACAAATACCGGCTTACCATTACTAACCCGAATAACCCAGATGGAACTCAAAACAAGGAAGAGTATTTTTACTTCGGCCCTTATGCATGGCATGTCAGCCCGAGGGATTATGTCGCATATGTTAATGCAACGACCAATAACTACACAAACGCGCCAAAAACACTTTATTTTTATGACGAATCGACTTCCTACCCGAAAGGTAGGATATTGCGAACGGTTACGCCGTTAGGCAACTCCCAGACATTCACCTATTATCAAGACAGCACTCTGCCGACTTTCGGACAGGTAGCCAGTATCACCGATAGCAATAACAACACCAAGAATTATCAGTATAACTCAAACGGCCTAGTTACTAATTTCTGGGACGCAAAGACACCGACTACCAGCGCGCCGACCATCTCATATACTTATTATCCAAACGACATCGATGTTCAGAATATCATAAACGGCTTGGGTTCTATTTCCTATACATATAATGCGTCCCATGCTGTGACGGCGATGACGGACCGTATGAATGTCCGGACAGCATTCAGCTATAATGGCTTTGGCCAGCTCATCTCAGTTGTCGAGGCTGCTAACACCCCGCTTGCAACCACAATGACCCTGAATTACGACCCGGCTGCGTACACACTGCAAACTATCATGAAGAACGGCAATCTTATCGGTTCCTTCACACATGACAACATTGGCAGGCTATCAAGTGCAACATATGCGGATGGGGTGACTATCAACTATGCCTACGCTGGGCTGAACCAGATCCGGACCATCACTTATCCTGATCAAAAGACCGTACAGATTGCCAACAACACATCATGTCCCTACCTTGTCGACAGCATAACCGACCGTGCCTCACTCACAACAAACTTTACCTATGATGCACTAAAGCGACTTACACAGAAGCAGGGACCTGATGGCACCTTTACATATGGTTATGATGCCAACAGCAATCTCGTGAGCTTAACAGATCCTAGCAATAATATTACGGCCTTCGGCTACGATTTGGAAAACAGGCTTGCTAATAAGACCTATGCCGATGGGACATCTATATCTTACACTGTTGATCCGGTTGGATTGCTCTCAACCCGTACAAATGGCAGACTCCAAACCACTTCGTACTGGCATGACGCAAACAACAATGTGACCTCGATCAGTTATTCCGATGGCATTACGCCGAATGTTACACTGACCTACGATGCATACAATAGGCTTGCAACAAGGACCGATGGCATCGGACAATTCACATTTTCCTACGATAACAACAGTAGGCCGATATCCGTGGCCTACCCATGGGACAATGGTAACCCTACCATTCAATACAGCTATGACGCTCTGGGGCGGATTACGACTATCACTCCCTCAGTCGGAAGTCAGACAACCTATGGCTATAACGATCCGCTAGGCAGGCTGCAGACCATCACTAAAGGGAGCGACACCTTCACTTACAACTATGTTGGCAACTCGACATTGATCAACAGCCTTATGCGGCCTGGAGGCGGCATGACGCAGTATCAGTACAATGACCCGCTTATGAAGTTGACGTCGGTTATCAACAAAGACCCGCTTAACAACATTCTGAGCGAATATGATTACACATACAACAATCTTGACCTGCGGGCCACCGAGACGATTACAAATGGCCTGTCCATAGACAACCTTCTTGTTGCGGGAACGACGAACTATACCCCCAATAACCTGAACCAGCTCATAAGTTCGACTAATCCTGCATTGACATATGCGTACGACAACGACGGCAACATGACCCAGGCCTTCACGCCTGCCGGCTATCAAATGGCTCTGGGGTATGACGAAGAGAACAGATTAACGTCAGCTCAGTTTACTGACAGTCAGAACCAGATTCATCTTACGACTTATTATTACAGCGGAGACGGTTTTCTGGCAAGAATGACAAAGACGGTGGCAGGTGCGCTAACTAGCGACATCCGATACGTTAGAGCAGGCTTTTTGCCAATACAGGAACGGACTGCAAGCAACAATGTTACAACGGAATACCTGTGGGGCAACAATATGGGTGGCGGCATCGGAGGATTGCTTAGCCGGGGTCAGAACGGCAATAATTATTATTACCTCTATGATGGTAAGGGCAATGTTACGTCGTTGATTGATGTGAATCAAAATGTTGTTGCAGCCTACGCGTATGACCCGTTTGGTATACCAATGCAAACATCCCTGGGTCAAGGCGTTTCAGATCAGCCCTTTAAATTTTCGACGAAGCAATACGATTCAGACACGGGACTATATTATTATGGATTCAGGTTCTATAATCCGACTCTCGGTAGATGGATTAATAGAGATCCGCTGGGGGAAAGAGGAGACGTAAATCTATATCGTTTTGCCGCAAATAATCCCATCAATAAGAGAGATCCACTGGGACTTGAAGGAATCGAGGGTGCATATCCCTTTATGAATAATTATGACGCCTACTCGACAGTGGGCTACACAGGAAGCGTAGATGCATCTGCGACTGTATTGGGCCGTACGTTTAGTACCGACGAGAACGGATATTCCCTGACTACTGCACTGGGAGGCTCAGTTGATATAACGCTGGGGCACACAGGCAATTTTGAGATCGGCTACGGATGGAGACACCTTGGTGTAGGATGTCAAATGAAAAAAGGCGGCAAAATTTCAGGCATTACAATCCATGCAGGTCCTCCGTCTTTAGGATTCCCAGTTAACATTAGCTTACCCGATAGTTTTACTCCGAATACGGCGAACCCTCCCAATGCTGTTGGGGGAGACTGGCCTGATTTTAACACGACTGGTGGTGCATCTGATTAGCACCATTTTAGAAAATTACGATAGAGAAATGAATAATAATCCTTCTATTAAACTCTATGGGGTGAGACCATGGGTAATATGCTAAGTGGCGAACGTAATCATATCGATATGTCGCATAGAAAATTCTATTTAGAGTGGATGTTTATTGTACTGTTTCTTTGTATTTATTTATTTGTCGCATATGGTGTTGATACGAGTATATCGCGAAGAAATCAAACTAATATTGTGTTCATGCTTGTCGGGCTTGTAAATATATTATCTGCGAATGTGTTATCTAAATTATATAATTATTCGGTTCCTGAATTTCTCTCTTTTTTAAAAACTACACCTTCGAGAACCAGATTATTTGGTTTATTTTGCATATGCTTATCTTTATTGAGGTTCATCTTTTAATACTAAATGAGTGCAGTCGCTTACATTATGAAAAAGGACAAGCTACTTTGGTCTGGTACTATGCATGCCGTCTTATTGACGAGAACATCGAGGTAATGAAGGAGGACTTCGGATCTTTCTTGGAAAAGCTCTCTGCTATCGAGTATGGACAGCTACCGTTTTATGTACTGAACTACACATATGAAACCTCAAAAAGGAGCCTCAAATTAGAACAGTCCTTATAATGGAGTATCCTTCGGAAACAGCTGATGCTTTTGGCGTGGCGCCTATCAGGATGGACGAGCCTTACGGGATTATTGCCGCAAATAACCCGGTTAATAAAATAGATCCACTGGAGCTTGAAGGGATAGAAGGTGCGTATCCCTTTATGGATAATTATGATCCCTACACAACAGTAGGCTCAACAGGTAGCATAGATGCGTCATATACTGTATTAGGCACAACCACTAGTATGAGTGGCCAGAATGATTCATATTCACCTACTGCAATTGGTGGAGCGTAATTAGATATTACTCTTGGGGGGTACTGGAGATATAGAGTTAGCAGTGGGTTTGAGCAAACACACATCGGTTGGATGCCAGTTTAAAAAAGGTGGGGAAATGACTAGCGTATCTTTTCATTTTGGACTGGGTTAAGGCACACCGTTGACTGTAAGTATTTATAAAATCTTCTTCGAGGAGAGGCTTATGCATATACTTCGGAGCATCGCAAGCAACGCTAAAATCTTAAGCTCATTTGGTGTTTTGGTCTGCCTAGTTCTTCTGTCTTCTTTCTCCTTTGCCACCACTGAGACAATCACTTACACATACGACGATACAGGTGCATTAAATACGGCTGTCTTTGGTAGTGGAGCAACAGTCCAATACGCCTATGACGGATCGGGAAACCGCTTGTCTCAGACAGTCTCGGGTTCACAGCCAGGGCCAGTGATTTCATTGTGGCCAATGTCGCTTAATTTTGCCCCGACAGCAATAGGATCCGTTTCTGCACCACAAAACATCACCATTATCAATACTGGCACCGGCTCACTAGAAATCGAAAGTATCGGTATCAGCGGCACAAATGCCGCTGAGTTTCCCAAACAGAGTGATAATTGTTCGGGTACAGTTCTAGCGCCTGACGGCACATGTACTGTCGGCGTTGTTTTTTCTCCAGCAGCTCCTGCAGCTCCTGAAGCTGCAACTCTGCAGATCGTTTCAAATGCTCCTTCGAGTCCGACAGTCTCGGTATCACTGAGTGGCGGCAGCGTACAATGCAGCTATGCCATTAACCCTGACTCAAGCGCGATGCCCTATACCGGCGGCGAAGGCATTGTAGCGGTCTCCGCTATTGCAGGGTGCGGATGGAGCGCCTCTAGCAACAGTTCCTTGCTTGCTATTACCTCAGGAGCAAGTGGCTCCGGTAACGGCTGGGTATATTATTCAGTTGCAGCCAACAATACAACAACCGCTCTCACCGGCACAGCTACCATAGCAGGTCTCACCTTAACGGTCACCCAAGCGGGGATCCCTTGCACATATTCTATCAGCCCAATGTCTCAATCTTTCGGCGCCAGTGGCGGTACTGGAAGTGTATCTGTGACGACTTTAGACTCCTGCGCCTGGTCCGTCACGAATAATATGTCTTGGGCATCTATTACCTCAGGTGCAAATGGATCCGGTAGCGGCATAGTAAACTACACGGTGGCACCTAACAACAGCGTGCTCGCGCTCACAGGTTCCATGACCATAGCAGGTCTCACCTTAACGGTCACCCAGGCGGGGATCCCTTGCACATATTCGATCAGCCCCATGTCTCAATCTTTCGGTGTCAGCGGAGGTATTGGAAGCATATCTGTAACGACCTCAGGCTCCTGCACGTGGTCCACCACGAATAATACGTCCTGGGCATCTATTACCTCAGGTGCAAATGGATCCGGTAGTGGCACAGTAAACTACATGGTGATGCCTAACAACGCTTTGCCCTCACGCACAGGCTCCATAAGCATAGCCGGTATAGCATACCAGATCTCGCAATTGGGCGAAACATTAGGATCCAACTTCCAGACATTCGGGAGTCAAGGCTCAGGGAGTGGCCAGTTTAATGCCCCGGAAGGTGTTGCCCTCGACAACGTTAATAACAAGCTATACATAGCAGACAATGCTAACGACCGCATTGTCGAAATGGATTCAGGCGGCGGTAACACAACCTTAGGCGGCAACTTCCAGACATTCGGAAGTGAAGGCTCAGGGAGTGGCCAACTCAATACCCCAGAGGGTGTGTCACCCGACATCCATATTATACCTCCACCCCCAAGCACCGGAGAGTTTAATGCCCCAGTGGGTGTTGCCCTTGACAGTGTTAATAACAAACTATACATAGCCGATAGTTCTAACAGCCGCATTGTCGAAATGGATTCAGGCGGCGGCAGTACGACTTTAGGCGGCAACTTTCAGTCTTTTGGAAGTCAAGGCTCAGGATATGGCCAGTTTGGATATCCGGGTTACATAACCCTTGATAGCGCAAACAACAAATTATACATAACAGATAGGTTTAACAGCTGCATCGTAGAAATGGATTCGGGCGGAAATGGCACAACCTTAGGCGGCAACTTCCAGACATTCGGAAATCAAAGCTCAGGAAGTGGCCAGTTTGGATATCCAGTAGGAATATCCCTTGACAGTGTTAATAGCAAACTATACATATCAGATTGTGGCGTCAACTCTATCGTCGAGATGGATTCGGGCGGCAATGGCACAACTTTCGGCGGCAACTTCCAGACATTCGGAAGTCAAGGCTCAGGGATTGGGCAATTTAATTGTCCTGGTGGATTATTCCTCGATGGCAACAGCAACAAACTATATATAGCGGATGGTAATAATTATCGCATCGTAGAAATGGATTCGGGCGGCAATGGCACAACTTTCGGCGGCAACTTCCAGACATTCGGAAGTCAAGGCTCAGGGAATGGCCAGTTTGGATATCCGGCTGATATTTGCTTTGATAGTGTCAGCAACAATCTCTATATAACAGATGTTGATAACAATAGCGTCGTCGAAATGGATTCAGGTGACTTTACCAACGTGTCCGCCCAGGTAAGTGTACAGAGCACCGGTTTTGCGTATAGCCGCCTATCTAAAAAGTTTACTGGCTCTCTGATTGTCACCAATAACGGTGCGGCTATTTCCGGCACGGTTGACGTGGCCCTAAGCAACCTTACTCCCGGAGTCACGCTGATTAACGCGGTTGATACGTACAATGGCGCGCCTTATATCACCGCCTCGACCAGTGGACTGGCAGCTGGCGCTTCGATCACCGTGCCGGTGCAGTTCAGTGATCCGACAAATGCCATAATCAACTTCACCCCTGTAACCTACCAGGAATAGGAGGAATGATCGGGATAGGGGATGCCATAGGACGTGTCCCTCCCATAACTCACGCAGATCCTTACCGAGCTGATCGGAGATGAGCAGAAACTTCATATCATTTACTGGATGCAGGGAATGCGCAAAAGGGCGAGGTGTAACTCGAAAAAACTGATTGAAGCTGTGAAATAGATATATCCGAGGATACATAGCTTTCCGGCCTGCTTGATCTGCTGGCGGATGGCCTAGTAAGTAATTTGTATAGAGTTAAAGAAGAAGAGGGGATATATGGATGATATAAATAACTTGACATCGGAAGTAGTAAAGACAGTTAATGAAACCCCTAAAAGAATTGAGTCGAGTGATCACGGGACGACTACGTTAACCGTTTCTGATAAAATCACAGCTCTTATCACTCAAGCCAAAGACCTCCAAAAGACCATCGAAGATAATCAGATTACTTTAAACAAGAAGATGCTTTGCCCTGTATGCCAGGATGGATATCTGCAAGAATCTGAGAAGGGCAAGGTATTCGGATTTATTCCGCATAAGTATTTTATATGCAGACAATGCAAGGCGGAATTTGAAAAACATTTTAGCAAGGCCACTTTGATCAGCGCTCCTGTCGATCCTTACAATGTTTTTAAGACTCACAAAGATAAAAGTCTAACACTTGAGGAGTGGAAAGCAATAATTCAATACAGGGTACAATCCGAGAATTATGACAAGGAAGAAAAGATCTCGGCTATCAAGAATCAACTTAGTCAATATCTAGTGCAACAGATACAAGAAAAGAAATTTCAGTTTATGCCTATAAATTTAAGCTGCTTTATCCTTAAGAAGGATGAATTCCCTGTCTTTGGCACCAAGGCAGAAGTTATAGAAGAGCGGAAGAGGAAAATCACTCAAAGGACTACCACTGGTGGAGGAAGGCGAAACTACGCCGGATTTTCATTCAGGGTTGCAAGGGGGCTTTACTTCCACACTGGTCAAAGCGCTCCAGCCAGCCAGCGGCAAACTTCTGTTCAGTCATCCGAATTTACCGAATTAGTTGAAGCAGATGATGGGGATTTCCTCATTACGAATCAAAGAATATTGTTTATTGGTGGTAAAAGCCGTGGACTTGCCATTCCTATACCGAAAGTCGCGGCTCTGCATGTTGATCCGGAACAAAACGCTTTAATGATAGTATCGGAAGGCAAGAAACCAAGCATTCTAAAACTACAAACGAATTTTAAAGCAACATTGTCAGATATCGAAGTCCCTATTTCTATAAGCCTTGAGCATGTTGTCAGATGCATAACAGGGGATGAGATTGAGAGGGAATCTAATGGGTCAAAAGAAAATAGCAGTTAGCATAATTGCAATACTCGCTCTAATCTTAAACATAGAGGTGGACCCCATTGGTTGGACAGCTTTGGGGCTGATTTAAGGTGGAAGCCACCGGTCATCATGCCGCCAGTTTTCCCGGGCAACCTGCCTTTGGCAGATTCCAGTATGCTTCATGGGGCGTCCTATCGTCCAGAGAAGAATGTGGACGCTCCTCGTTATACTGCTTGATCCACTCGCCGATACCGTTTCTTGCTTCGCTGCCGGTCTCAAATGCGTATCTATAAACACAATCATACTTCAGTGATCGCCATAGCCTTTCAACCATCACATTGTCTACCCAGCGCCCTTTTCCGTCCATAGATATCTTTACACCGGCATTCAGGAGCGTCTGTGTGAACTCAATGCTAGTGAACTGACTGCCTTGATCGGTATTGAAGATCCCTGGTTTGCCATATCTGACTAGGGCCTCCTTGAGGGCTGTTACACAGAAATCAGCCTCCATGGTATTGCTGAGCCGCCAGCTCAAAACCTTTCGGCTCGCCCAGTCCATAATTGCTACCAAATATAAAAATCCCCGTCGCATCGGGATGTAACTCACATCGGCGCACCACACCTGGTTGGGTTCCGTAATGTCCAAGCCTCTAAGCAAATAGGGATAGACCTTGTGCTCGGGATGCGGTTTGCTGGTGTTGGGTTTCTGGTACAGCGCCATGAGCCCCATCTTCTGCATCAATCGCCTTGCCCGCTTCCTATTTACCCAATACCCATGCCGCCGTAAATATCGAGCCATCTGCCGGGCTCCATATTCCGGGGTCTTCAGAAATTGCTCGTCAATTAGACGCATCAACTCCAGATTCTGTGCCGATTCTCCCAATGCTTCGTAATACCACGACGAACGGCTGATTTGAAGCAGGTTGCACTGTCTTGTGATGCTGAGCCTCGGGTGCTCCGGTTCAATTATCTCTTTCCTTCGATCGCGGCTCATCGATTGAAGGCTTTCGCTAAAAAATCCCGCTCCACTGTCAGCTGCCCAATTTTAGCATGTAGTTCCGTGATTTGAGCCTCGTGTGCTGTTTCGTTACTCCCCTTATTCCCTGTAAATACATCAGCAAGCCCTTCAATGGCCTGCTTCTTCCACTCGCTAACCTGATTGGGGTGAATATTGTACCGCGCTGCGATCTCTACTATCGTCGATCCCTCTCTCATCGCTTCACGCGCGACCTTCGCTTTGAACTCCCCAGAATATCGATTCCTCTTTGTTTTGCTCATCTCGGTGCGACCTCCTGTCAATCGTATATTTTACACCTTATACGACTGTCCGATTTCCAGGGTCCACCTCTTAACTCTTTAAAGTTAGAAGCATCTTTAATTCCTGTGCGCTGCCATCAACACCTTTGTGAACAGACTAGCCTTATCGTTCGCTGTCAATGCTACACTGTTACCATATAGACTTTTAACTCTAAACGCTTTATTAATGGCTCAAAAATATAATCACTGTCTCTGAGAAGAAGAGAACTGTAACACTCAAACATGCTCATCAGTTTGCCTTGCTAGAGATTAAATGCGTACGTTAGTATCGATAATCAACTACAGGAATATGTTGCGCTCGGGCACCATCGACAAATCAAAATATCAGTGTTATTATGACGAAAGAAAGTGCATAATTTGACGATCTATTTGTCTTTCCTAATTTTGTTGTGCTTTGAATATTCCATTCTGTTTCAATATTCCACTTACATTATCAAGCACTGCATATTGACTTTCATCTAAGTCATATTTATACATATCGAAATATAAGTCTTTTAACTCATATACAAAGTTAAGCACCATGGCTAAATGAAAGCCATAAAGTCGCGATGTTGTTTCTTTTTTGTACTGTGGTACAGTTGATGAGAAATCGCCCCAGGTATTTTTGCAACCTAATATTGATTCTAATATTTTATGATTGGATAAATGAGCGAGCGCACTTAATTCTCCGTAATGTTTGCTTCCCTTCCAAGGAGCATGTCTAGCGTTAACTTGTTTCCCATCGCTTCTCTTGTTTACGTTGACCTCAGTGATTAACCCTATATTTTCGAACTCTTGTCTAATAAGCGTGCCCGCTTGTAAATATAAAGACTGCAAAATACTTCCTTCACAAAAAGAAATTCCTTGAATAAAAGCGGCAGTTAAAACAAATCTGCGCTTATCAGTTTCATTTCCAGAAACAGGCATATTGGCATTATCTTCCAGCATCGTTCCAATGACACCCAATAATAAGGTATGCGCCTTTACAAACTCATCATGATCGAAAAGACTTTCCGATAAATTAGTCGAACGAGCGTTCTCGCAATACTTTTCATACTGCTTTCCAATACCAATATATCGAGAGTCGATAAAATAATGTTTTTCTAATTGGTCACTCATTTTGAACTCCTTTAATTTAGTTTTAGCAGGTTCCGCATAATATCACTCATCAAACTAAACTACATGTTGGGTGGAACTAGTGGAAAGTTAATTAGACATTATAAGTTAAGAGGAAATGGCAATTGGTAAAGTATCTTTTCATAAATTCATATAATGCGGATGAAGAGATTTGAACTCTTACGGTTTTAAAACCACCCCGCATATTAGGATTATATCACAACTGAAACATACAACCTGTAGCGCAACCGCTGCATGCGAGTGCAAAACTCAAAATAATTAGACGCAGTAATCTCATAGAATTTTATTATCCTCCTATCGATGGGGGGGTAATTGCATTCTTAAAATCGCATATTATCTCATGCCTAAACAACTCAAGATTTTGTATTATATATTATATGCGCAACAATCAATCTCACAGTGCCTTACGAATGAAGATGTGGCCTGAAAGCCATCTGGAGCTGGCTGCTTGCAAGCAGACCGGCAATCATTGCTGAGTTCGCGCTTAGATGACGAGCAGCATAACTTTGCAGGTGATGGTATGCAGGTGCCGATCAACACGGAGTATTGCAAAGTCATAATGAATAAAATACCATAACGGCGAAGATAGAGACGAGATAAAGCTATAAAAATTAATAGAGGCAATAAAAGCATGAAAGAAGAAATTAAAGGCATTACGTCACGAAGGCCGAACGCGACGGCTCACGTTTGTCTTTCGTGCAGACGATCCCGCCCGTTAGACACATCAAAAAGAGACGTGATGGGCGATGAAGATTAAGTTCTGGGGCGGTCCTGTCCGGAGAAAAGTGATAGCGGGAGGCATTCTGGCAGGCTGTGCATCAGTTGGGGTATATATTCTCAATTGGTTGCTACCGATTGGGGATTTCATTCACAAAGTCTGGGATTTCGTCTCATCTCCTATTACTCCTTCACATTGGCTGCACAACCTATCAGAGCACACTTTCTGGCTGGGCAGCGCCGGCACTCTTACAATCCTTATCCCAGCCGTCTATTATGCGACTCAATTCGCCGTTGGCAGAGCCAACCTTCAGGCTGCCAAGCGCAAACTAACGCTGGAATTTCTTAATGAGTGGCGACAGCCCGAGTTCAATAAATCTCGGCAACATGTGCTAAGGACGGTGTTGAGGAAGTGCAAAGAAGGCGGCGAGAGCTTCGTGGAAAAGGGTTATGCCGGTCTGACCGAAGCAGATAAACTGCACGTGATTCGCGTCTCGTATTTCTGTGACTATCTTGGCAACATGATTGCATTGAAGGCCGTCGAGGAGAAGCTTCTTCTTACGATCCTATGCCGCCCGATTATTGACCACTGGCATGTCCTCAGACCCCTAATAGAAGCAGAGCGACGTAACAGACTCGCGTCAGCCAGTCATGACGCCGCGGCAGGGAAGACTGGGGATAATTACCTCGAAAAGTATCAGGCCGGGTTTGAACATCTTTACGATAGTGCTTCCAATTTTAAGCAGAAAGGTGCATTGGACTTGAAATCTGATCCCGTTATGGCGGGGAAGCCCCCAATTCCTGAATTAAGAAGCTGGGATTGAGCCTGTTGGGGTATGGAGGGCAACGAACATGAATAAGTAGGTAGTTTGCTGATCAAATCGAATCAAGCGAGACGAAAGACTGCCCAACAAGTCGTTGCACTGGATTGGCGTGAAACTGCCCATGCCTCCCAGTGAGCTTGAGCGGTGAAGCTTCAGAAAAGGTCCCCAAAGCCTTCCAATTTGCTATGCCTAGCTGCTGAAAAACACCCGACCCCAGTGGTACAGTGAGGCAATGTATGGCTCGATTCGAGAAATGCGATTATTCTCAGGGCAAAGTCATGCCTATATGCATCAACAGGTCTGGCTAACAGTTGCAGGAAGAACATGAGCCGAGACTCAACAGTGATTCGGCTCGGTCATCGCAGACCTGGACATGTATCAGAGTCCGCAAAGTTATTGACTATGGTGTTAGATTCTTTTGGAAAATTAAATATTTCAGGTCAAGCATTAGCGCCAGGTCCTTACAAAAAGTGTTGCCCGAAAGGTGCTCTGAGCTGCTCAGCTTTGTTTTTTCTTGAGTGAACGCCATCCCTTCGATGAAACCCCTGCATAATTCTCAAAATCCACGTGGGGTCTTCTTTCGTCTTCCCTTATGCAAAAGTTCAGACTGTGCAAGAACAGTTTCAGTAGGGCAGCACCCTCCGCGGCAGTTTCGGTTAGGCCTACTCCTTTGTCTGTCATGATGAGCCCACGGTCGGCGATATAAATTCTGTCTATGCTATCCATTTCGGCTCCGCAGGCTGTTACTGTGTCACAATAGCGCTTGTATTCCCTTTCTGCCCAGTCATCGCCCTCCACGAGGTCGGTGTTGTACCCAAAGAGACAATGCATGTATCTAAAAGCCCCATCTGAGGTCTTTCCATCATGTCGGCTACTCCGGAGGTCCTTTCCCATGGGTTTCAGCGACTTAAGTTTCTGGGCTGCTTTGACTGATTTTGTGAGTTCAGTTGCGTTGAGAAGTGTTTTCACTTCCATTGTGATAAGGGGCGCTTCTGCAGGAACAATGTGGGCATCTCCGGCTAGGAGGACTGGATTCCTGTGGCCGTTGTATACGATAACGTCCATTTGGGGGCTAGTATTCCCATGTACATCGACGATCTCGCCCCCGACAACATCATAACACTTCGGCAAGTTGTCGCTAAGAAGATTGCGAACCGGCACTTCGCGTGAGACGCCTTTCGTTTGGGCATGTCTGAATCCGTCAGTTTTCTTTAAGGCACCAAGAAGCTCGTAGATCGCACCACCGAAACGGTTTTTCAGCGGCTCAGATGGTTTCCTACTCCTGTCCTTCCGATATAGTCGTGAACCCACTGTTTACTCCTCTTTTGTGAAGCCATTTTCGAGACTGAGCCGCCGAAGGCGGGGCGCTTTTAAGCCCCTGTTTTCCCACGATTATCGCGGGGGCGAGAATGCCTGAGCTAACCAAGCCGGAAACATTGTTTCAAAATTCTACCGCAATCTACAGGTAAGGTCAACCAAAATTATGCACCATTTCGCTAGCATAACCCTTGGTGCGTACCTCCGCGATCATTGCTTCATGATCGATCTTCCATTGTCTGAGTAGTGCGGCTGGATGTGGTGAGATGTCTTTGTCGACAATGTCACCGCACTAGCGCGAGAGCCAAAGTTCATTTGAGATTGCCCTTCGTTGCACCGGTTGGCAAGGCAGTCTGTTCATTGGTGTCCTGATTGGCACCGCAAACGGCAGCTTGTGATCTAGCCCCTCTTATTCATTCAGCAGTTTCATGTCAGAAGAAGACTCGAGTCCTTAGGTGGGAGAAGCTGTCTGGGGGAGAATACCTTTTGCTACTGAAATCATGTAAAGTCAATTGGTCGGTAGGGGATATTTTTTTATGGGATGGCGCATAAGCTGCTAATTCCACTCTATAAAAATCAACGACTTATAATTTATTTTGGCGCATAACTTTGCAAGAAATTGGCGCATATAGTGCTAAAAAGCGGGTGAATTGGCGCATAAGATGCAATTTTCTGAAAATGCCTTCGGTTGAAAAGGTTACCGAAAAAACCCGCATACAGTTAGGACGCCTATCTTTCCGGATCTATGCCAAGTCATACTGCTTCTTCCTTGCCCTCCGATTGATCATGTCCATTACGGCTAGACCAGCTCCATCAGCTGAGGGGTACATATATGCCGCACTTAGCCCAACCGTATCACATAAATCAAGCAATCTCAGGCTTTCGCACATTGGAACAGTCAGTTTTAATAAAGGCGTATTAAGCCTAGTCGAAAACTCATCCTCTAACCCAACAATTCGTAGTGGCTGTCCTCTGTAGCAGTTAAGCTGATGTAATGTAAAAAGACCAGATTGTGCTGAAAGCTGGGAAGTTATCGATCTCGGTAAATTAATAATTTCGATATTTTTGTAGCGAGAAATTTCCACTCAGTATTTAAGGCCCAAATGGCCAATTTCTTCTTGCCCCAGGGGGTCGATGTGGCGACGGCAGAACTCGCTGCAAAATATACAGCCACATATGGGTTATTCGTCCAATCAAGCAACCGAGTGGGCACACGATGATGCTGCGCCATAGCCATCAACTCAAACAGTTCTGGATTGGGCCATAGCAAGGGATTTATAAGACACTTGTTAAACGCAGAAGATGCTTGCATATTGAGAAACGTATTGCGGAATACTAAACTATCGCCGGGTAATTTAATCCCAACATGATCGCAATATCTAACGAATGAATCCAACAAAAGCATCTCTGTTCCCACTCGTTCATCAGCATTAGGACAGTCACCAGACATATTAATTGCAGAAGTAATTTTGTTTTTCCTTAGAATCTGCGGAATGAGGGGCCATTTAGCATTACCTTGCCCCCTTATAAATGAAATGGCACACTCCTTCTGCCAGTTTTTTAGTAGGACTAAGCGCCTCCCATAACTCATCGGCAGTACGCAATTTCCTCTCTGTAAACATCGGATAAGCTATTTTAGACCTACTCCCAGATTCCACTCATCTCTCCAGTATTCCATCAACATTGATTTCACGCCCTATATCCGACGTCTTGCCAATTTAAAAATATTGAGTTGGGATATATTAATTAAAAATAATACCTTAGAAGTCCTTCTCATTATGATGATTTCTGCTTAAAGTAATATGCTTTATCTAGTTGCCGGAAGAGAAAAGATATAAAACTAAGCATGTCCAAACAATCCTGTTTTCCTATGGGCCAGTGTAAGGCTGGTTCGTGTGCGGTAGGATTTCGAATCGCACGCATAAGTCCGGCTGAGAGAAACTTTACTCCATCTTGTACGTTCTTATCTGTCTCCGTTTGCCATGGCGTCAGTTTCAAAACTCCCTTTTCCCAACTCCAAACGTTCATCATGAGCGCCTCGCCATCATTAACGTTGTTCGACTTAGCTTGAACCGCTTTATTGTAAACCTTACATGCTTCGAATACCGCATGAAAGTAATTGCCCTGAGCAAAGAGACGCTTACAATGCCCAATAACCTCCGAATGAAACCCTCGAGATAAGAACTCGCTATAAGCTTCCCTTTCGGCGCTTTGCGATGGACCCAAACCGTCTTCTAATATCTGGTTCAGTTTATCTCTTTGGTCTTCTGTAGTAATTTTCTTGCAGAACGTGATAAGAAGCTTGTTCCTCTCTTCATTAGTCATATTTTGTCTGGCAAGAGATGAAATGCAGTTAAAAACGGTTTGTGCTCTTATGGAGGTAATGGCATCATTTGGGAAAGGTTCAATGGGAAACCGAAATAGCGCATTTGCTATGCGATTGATCTCATTGACAGTACTATTATATTTCACAAGTTCTCCAACTTCTGTAGCAATCAATTGGTAATTCATATCCACCGCGCATTTCCTCTGAAGATCAAGTTCGAGTTGCTCCTGCCTTCTTGATGACTTCGTTAACGATTCCATCGTACAGTGCGTGATCAAATGATAGAAAGTCGAACAGGATAAAAAGCGGCGATAGCAACTTCTCCACTTTTACAACAAGCTCTGATTCGAATTCATCTATAGTGCCAGAGGTCTCTTCGGAACAATAGTCTTCTTTGCTTATTCTCGGGACATGAAGTGAAAACAATCCGCTACCTACAATGGTTCGATCACGAAGACCACCATGACTGATGCCTATGCTTAGACGCGAAGAGCGATCTACGCTCAGGTTTGAATAAAGGCGCAAAAGATACAAGAGGGCCTCGGTAACTTTGGATATTCTGTAATTAAACAGTATCTCTCTGCTTGGTCGTCGATCCTCAAAAAGCGAACCTTCATAAAAGAAGTCTCCGTTGCGACGAATACTCCAGTAATCATAGGACCGCCCCATCATTGTTGAGCTTATTTCAGCGAAAATCCCGTCAGCTCTTGGTCTTGGACGACTATCGGCATTCGTGAGAAAAACAGCAAATGGCCAGCCATCGACATTTATAGGCGCTGTTCTGGCAGCTTCCATTAGTTCTGTCTGTGTCTTTGTAATTTTAGGCTCGTGAAGAGCTGCACGTATTTCCATGAATGCAGATAGCTGCATATCTTTGATGCCACTATTCGCAATATCACGCTGCTCTTTAACCCAGTCGCTGTCCCAAATCGTCTCGTCTTTAGTTCTCGAAGCTGTAATGAGCGCAAGCCTGTGTCGTATTTTCTTCTCAAGGGTTATTCGAAAGGCGGCGAGGTCAGTCGGGTTCCAGCGAAGTATATCGTAGCCAGCCAAATCAAAATGAACCTTCTGCCCACCCTTTGCATAATTAGGACTTTCAGGAAAATGATCTTCTCGTGCAGTTAGAATGAGATTACGAAACTTATCGATCCCCATTGCATAGCCTATTTCCAAGTATACATTTGGTCGTTCGTTTGTTATATCGGCGATTAAGATATCAGATTCTTGAATTAATTTTATAATTTCGCTCTTGAGCAGTCCACCCTCATTATGTTTATCAACTCGTTTAGGATCAAGTCCACAGGCGATTATTGCCGGCAACATAACATCCGTATATATTTGGTCAAGTTTGATATTGCCGATCTGCATGATAATGAAAGCCTTTGACACGGTCCCTCCAATCGAAAAATCGAGCACTGAAACGAGCTGCTTTATATCGAACTTATCTTGTCATCATTTCAGCGGCAATAGGCTGCCATATAACGCATTGTGCAACTTCAAGCGTGGGGACCGCACTGAACGCATGAGCCTCTGCCGCCACGTGCAAATGTACCGTGCTCACCCTCACAGAAGCCTTGATTGCAATCGGCGCAGTAGCGCCAAGTGAGACGAATGCGACGAAAAACGTTCTCGCATATGCGGCACGGAACAGCTGAACCCTCTTCTATTTTTTGACGGTCGTTGTGTTTTGAATCATATGCACTCAAATCAACTTTGTATTTCTCAGACATGTGTCCTCCTTTTGAACTCGATAAGCAACTGGGCTCCATCAAACTCGCTAACTTTCCCGATCCAATCCTTCTTCACATAGAAAGTTTTATTAGGGATTTTGCCCGCATCAGTACCGGCCTCGACAGCGGCAGTATCGTCTGTCCTGACAAAGACAACGCGAATTGTCTGCCCCAGCTCGAACGCGTGTGCTAAGCGCTCGCGAAGTTCTTCCTTCCCGGCCTTACCCGACCGGTTAAGAGCCCACCGATTAAGGTTGTCAGAATACGGGATAATGCCGTCATGCGACTTTCCAAAGAGATGTGCCCAACAGCTAACTACGAGCGATATCCGTCCGGGGCTTCGGCACACACTGACCAGCGCACATTCTTTAGGCGTGCTCCATATTCCGCAAATGCTTCAGCAAAGCCGAGGTCGCTCATTTTCCGTTATCCTCTTTAGGGGATAAGCTCTCGTGAATAAAGTGGAGAAACACATAGAGTGCAGCCACATCAATAGTGATAATTATTTCATCGCCGTCATCTGGCATTTTTAAATTGGTTTGCCCACTGCCGCTGAAATTGAATTCGCCAAGCTTAACGTGTAAAGGATCAGGGCATTCCTTCATTAGATAGCACTGTACGTTGCCTTTTAGGGTTCCGTTACTCTCAAGCAGAGATGTGAATAAAAACAATATTGTGCGGCCCGCAAATGTAGTAGTGAAGTAACTTTGGGCAAGATGCAATGACGTGGTGATACCCTTGATATGAAATGTTGGCTCATTTACCTGAGCTTCTACCAGCTTTGCGAACGCTCCAAATATTGCTGCGAGCTTACCGTGTTTATCTGAGACTCTAACTAAGTTTTTATATAGTTGATCCCAATTAAGCATGTTTCTTCTCCTTCCGTCGGCCTCTACCGTAGAGGTTATGCCGCTAGCCTAACGGCGCGAAGCGCTATTCCTGTAGTGGCCTGATAAACAGGCTCCAGTAATACTCAGCTGCGCCTCGTTGTGATAAGGTTTCCTCATAGTGACCTCCGAACATTTGCATACCTAGAGGCTTGAGTTGAAGCGTGTATCCATCATCCACAACGCTAAGAGACTCATTGTAGCTGTTTCTCTGAGATTCGCCAGATTGGGAGTAGGCTATGCCCGTAGGGCCGAAGCTGCCTTCACCGTACCAGACCGAGCATTGTGCAACTCGCTCACCATTGTCGTAAATGAACGCCGCAAAGCTTGTTTCGCTCAATCGCTTAAGCCGCGTTTTTAAGTGCGGGTTTCGCACGGCAAGTTCTTGCAGAGACTCATCAAAATAACGTGCTATGTATTCGTAGCTATCTTCTAAAAATTGGTCACGTTCATGGTCATCAATTTTCCGCTTAATCCTTAGATTGCTCAAGCGGTCTCCTTTTAGGACCTTAGTTTCAGGAACAACACGGTGTTTCTTACCGCTTGAAGTCATTTTCTGGGTTGGGATCGACTCAGCAGCTTCGCGTATGTCTTTAGCAATAATAGCGAAGGCTTCGTGCTGATTGGCAAACATCGATACTGGTTTTCCATCAGTCGGCGTCGCTCTCAGATGACCGAACGGAGCAGATTTCCAATCACAAGGATGCAGAATCACTGGAATTACAACGGCACTCCCATCTTCATGTTTTTCCATCGCCCGCTTCATCTCCTTATCGTAACAGTAATCCGACGCCAAGAAGTGAGCGCTGACAAGAAGCAGGATGATTTGAGAGGACTCAAGCTCGGAACTGATAGCCCCGTTGAGATCCCTGCCAGCGGCGATGCGACGATCATGCCAAGACGATATCACCCCTTGGCGTTTCAGTAGTGTCAAATGAGTTTCTAGCTCGTTGCGAAGTTCCTCATCCTTATGCGAATATGAAAAGAACAGCTTAACCATTCTAATGGACTCTCACAATGCCGACACATTAATACTTAATAACCAATAAAAAGGGGGCACCTAGCCGACATCTTGAGACCTCAGGCTGTTGATCCCCCCTCCCAGCACAAAGCTTAGCAGACTGCTCAAACTGTGTCAATTTATTTCTCGTTTTTCAAGACATACTTATTCTTGACCCATAGGACACATACCAATACGCCTGATTTGCCAATAAAGAGTTGTGAACTTCTCATCCACGCCGAGAGGCGACACCATATCGGCATCCATATGAAAATGACCGAAATACCAATGCTTGAATACTAGCTTTTCGCTGATAATTTCCAGCATTTCATTCACTGCATCGGTGCCTTTATATGGCATGGTAGCCTGAATATAGTCATTGAGAGGCAATTGAGGAAGCATGCGCCGGATGCGTTCTGGGCATGTATGAGTAAAAACATAGTCTACATTCCATGCATTCATTTCCAAGGTATCCAGGGCGTGCTGCAATTCAGCCTCTGAAGAAATTTCTTGTGGCCACTAGGACGCACCCAAATGTTTATACCCAGCCGTGCTAGGGATGCGTAAATGCTTGTCGATCGACAGGGTTCCACCGAATGTGAAGCATTTGCATCCATTGATCGTATAGCCCTCTCCACGGCGCAGCCACCAGCCGGAATCATGGATCTGAGAAGCTTTGCCTCCCATAAAGTCTTGGACCGGATAGGAGTAAAGCAAATCGAAGTTCTCGTGGTTCCCATCAACGAACAGCGTTGTATATTCCTGATCAGACAACCATTTCAGCCAGCGCTGTTCCCATTCGAGGTCTCCGCCCCAAACGAGTCCAAAGTCACCAAGGATAACGAGGTAGTCTTCTTTCGTAAGACCTTCCAAAATCTTGTTCCCATCCAGTTTGCGGAGGTCTTCAGTCCCATGTGTGTCACCTGTAACAAAAACACGATTCCATTTTCCTAAGTTTCATGTTCATGTTTTCTTTTATTCTTCTCCGAAAGTTCGCTTCTGGGGCACCTGGCGCTGCACCTTCCGCGACGCCTCCAACGCAGCTATCCTGGCAAACTCAGCAGCTTCCCGGAGTGATTCTGTATCTCCGACTTTCCCGCGCAGCAGCTCGATTTCCATAAGCACCCGGTCAGGATCTTTTGCAGCCATATATTTCTCTGACTGTATCAGTTTTTCAATCTCGCCCCAGAAATCCCGATGCGACATAATGGTCTCCCACATAGCGTCGTTCGCTCGCCCTATAAGCCTGGCCACTCTATTTGCCCGCTCCTGGCGGTCCGACAATCTGTGAGGTTCTCTGTGAAGGGTCCACTTATACCCTGTCCGCTTATTCAGCTTCTCAATTCGCTTCTTTGCGATTTTCTCTGCAGAATCCGATCGTAAAGCCTTGACCTTCATTAGCCGGGCTGTCCTGTTATCGACTAATTCAGGATCAACATTGTAGGCTATTGCTAAAAATTTATATATCTTTTCTTTTCTGGTCATTTTCTCAACCCTTTATATATAGTCACTATTCCGGCAAATGTAACTCGGCAATAGTACGGCGGATTTCCTCAAGAGTTGTATCGGCATCCGCATTGCCCTTAAGCGCTTGTCTTGCGGCTTCATCTATTTCATGCAGCGCTAAGTATAAACGCATCGATTCACTTGCTATTCTAAATTCCACTGCATCTTTTGGGAGCTTAAACTTTAGAATACCTTCCATATTACCTCACTTTCTTATTGCACTGGCGGTTGCTGAGATTGCCTGTAAATTGATCCAGAACTCAGGGCCGGTCTTAAGGAATTTCCCGATAGCTTTCGCATCATGAACGTCAATCAAACGCTGTCCGGTGATAATTTCCTTGATATGCTTTTTTGGTATGCCCGTTTCCTTTGCAAGGCGAGCCTGCGAGATTTTCCGGGGTTTCAAAAAAAGTTCAAGCAGGATTTCGCCGGGGCCCGCCGGGTCATTCATCGCGGTTGCTCGCTCTGCGACACGTTTTGCCACTACGGCCTCGGATTCTTTGACCGTTCCTTCTTCCTCAAGAAAATCATCGAAGTTACTGCCAACGTGTTTGTTTCTTTTTTCTTTTCTGGATGTGGTTTTAGTATCAGCAGCTTCTAAAGCCTTCATACTATCTTTTAGGTCTTCTATAAACATCGGATCCTGCGATGCCTTTTTCATCTGTTTGTGAAGTTTTTGTTTTTGAATCTTATCGAGGTTACTGCTGACATGTTCGTTTTGCTTAACACGCCTATTGATCGGCTGTATAGTGCTACCAAATACACGCAGGACATCCTTTTTTAAGGCTCTCACAAGTGTTTTTCTGTCATCATTCCCACAATGAAAGCAGCTCCACGGTGCATCGATATCGTTTTGGATAAAATGTACCCAGCCGCATTTCCGGCATTTGATGTATTTAATCTTTACCTCGAGCCCTGCTGAAGTCTGCTCGCGCGATAGATCGATATCGGCACCATAGAGAGGAGACTCCTGCATAAACTCAACAAAGTTTTTCTCTTTGGCAGCCTCCCTTTTGGTAAAACATTTAGAACATTGTGTCCGATACCACGGATGGACAATATCACTAATTACTCTTTTTTCGGCAGGGTTACCGCAATCCTCGCAGGTTACCGAAGCCTTTTTCGCAGCCACATAGATCAGCTCATAAATGGCATCATTACTGCCACTGACATAAATGCACAAGTCCCCAAATTTCTCTTTTATCTGGAGCACTCGGAAATTGGAAAGCTTGGACTTTTTGACTTCCTTGCCTATTTTATTCAATAGGTCCTTAACGATCGGCTCCCATCCAAGACCGCACTTAGATCGAAACTCTTCAGTTGTCATACCTTTTTTGTTCCCTTCGTAACTTTACTCTTCTTCTCATTATTCCGCAGGCGCTTAAACATATCCCGCAGACTGTAGTTTGATTTTTTTGCGAGTTCTTCGCCGGCCTTACGAACTTCTTGCACGATAGGGTCATCTGCGCCGAAAGTCATTCGGGCAAGTTGTTCCTTTAATTCCTGCTGCTCTTTAGTGTCCGTTGACGCGCCTAACCGATCTGCCAATTCAAAGAATCTGCGCTTCTCTTGTTCTTTTAATCGCCGTCCGGCTTTATGTCTTTTATTGACTCCAGCTATCACCTTTTTTAGTGCCGGAGATGGTTCCGGCGGATTTTCCATCAGTTCAAAGAGAGCCTTTGCCCCCTCTGCATCAAATTGGATCGGGCCAATCTGGCTATTAGGATTGAAGCAGTAGCCTTCCCGTGAGACACTCGTGATGTTTTCAAGGGCTTCAATATTTTCTTGGAACTCTGCGGCGTCTTGTTCAGACCACGTTCCAGCAAGCTTTTCAAGTGTTACATCGTGTTTTTTGTACCTAAGAGGCTTAATTTTGCTCAGCGTTTCAGCAATTTCACCTCTAGCCTCAGATAGATCATGCTCAAGTTGCAGCCTTTCAAAAAAACCATCTGACATACTGAAATAGCGAGATAACCGCAGGCCGATATCAGCGTCAAAGGCCCGCTTCCCTGCTATAAATTCCCTGAGCCGCTTCTGTGATATAAATGTTGCCTTTGCTAACTGTGCTTGCGTAATCCCCATCGGTTTTAAAAACTCTTCAAGCAGGATCTCACCGGCCGTGGGATTAGCTGAATTAAAAAGGGTTACATTATCGATGAGTTCAATTTTATGCAACCCTATTGCGGTTTCGCTTGGCACAGCCATAGCATGACTCTGTTTTTTTGTCGCCTTAGCGACCTTCTTATCTGCAATAACCTTTTCGTTTTCATATGCCTTTTTGAATTCTGGGTTTTTCAATTTTTCGGCCAAGTGACAACTTACGCACAGGTTTATGGGATCTGGGTTTTTAATGGCTTCAGCTAGAGTCCCCCTGCCAGAGCATGTTTCTATGAAAAGACGAATAGCTTCGCCGAGGTTCTTTTTCGCCTCGCCCTTTGTTGCACCTTGAGAGTGAATATCCAAACCAGGGCAGCTTGCTATCCATACCTTTGCTTTTCTTTTTAATGCCATAGGACAACGCTCGAAATCTACATCACCATGCCGGTTCGGCGCCTCCCTAAACTCCGGATCTCTGGCGGCCCTTTTACGGACAGTGTTTCTGAATGTTTTTGTTGTGTTCGCCTTGCCGCGCTTACTATCCTTATTCTGCTTTGCCATAAATTAAGTTTTTTTGATCTTAACCGGCTTGCGCTTAGCAGCGGCTTTCGAACCCTTTCCTTTCGCCGGTTTCTTTCTGATGACAACATCTTTAGCAGCTTCTTTCTCTATATATTTGTTCAAAGCATCTGCAACAGCCCAATTAACCATCAAGTCACGAAGAACCTGCTTCGGCATATTGTCTTTTGCATGTTGATAAAGCAGGGCGTAGGCCCAAGGTTCAAATTCAACTTCCATATTGATGACTTCCTTGGTTCGTTCCGATAGTATTGTTATAACATCGCCTTTTGCCCGCGACTTTTTAAACTTTTCAACATCCTTCATAAACTTAGCAGCATCCAGGCCAAGGTCGGGAAGTTCATTAACAATATTTTGTAAGTCTCTTAATTTAGGAGTTGGTTTCTTGCTCATGATCTTCCCAAAAGCTTATTGATATTTTCGTATGACTGAAGTTACGACCCCGGCGATCTTTAACTCTCGTGTCGGTTTAATAGGTTTATATTTCTGATTCGCCGGTCTCAGCATTACGTCGGTTCCTTGTTTATCTAGATACTTCATTGTCCAAGCCCCGTCCACTTCGGCGATAACCACATCACCATTCTTAGGTTCCAAGGAACGATCAATTATAACCATGTCACCCGGCAATATCCCCGCTTCTGACATGGAATCACCGGATACTTTCAGAAGAAATGTAGCCTGAGGATTCTTAATGAGCAAATCATCCAGCGAAAGTGTGTCGGCTAGTTCCTCTTCGGCTGGGCTTGGGAAACCGGCTTCGACGGTGCCTAGTACGCGAAGAGAATGTTTCATCTGCCCGGGGATCAGCCTGCCGCTTTCATCTCGTAGAAGATATTTCTTCTGCTCAAGCTTGGCAATTAGTTTGAATACCGAACTTTTTGAATTGAATCCCAATAGCCCAGCAATTTCAGAATAGCTGGGCATCCGATCTCTGGACGCATAAAAGTATCTGATTTTGTCAGCTCTCTCTTGAAGTGAGTCCGCAGAAATTGATTTTGCCATACTTGTATTATAGGCGAACGATCGTTCGCTGTCAATATCTAAAGTATACATATCTAAAGTATACATCGCTATGTGCCGAGTTCTTGAGATTCCTGCAGGTTCCCTTGCTTGAGATCAAGGATGCAGGTTATTTCCCGCGCACCTGGAATGAACCATATCTTGTCATGGACGTCAATCCATGGTTCCACGACACAAAATGGAAAGAGCTATGACCTCCCCTAATCGCTTTGCCAGTTAACAGGTCGTCTCTGCTGCTTCATATCGTCAACGCTTCTGCACTTCAAAACCCTGGAATCTGTTACAATATCAAAGACTAGTGGCTCTGCTTTCGTGACAAGAAATGAAAGGCAATTCCTATCATCTGAGAGCAACTTAAAAAGAATTGTTTTGAGGAGGGAACAAAATGGCAGGACCTTATGTCCATTGTTTAGTGACAAGAGAGTCGCTGAAAAACCTTTATAACGATACCTCACTTGCCCGGTATCGTAGTATTCTTAATCCTGACGAAGCAGCTCAATTCTTTCCATACGTTTGTCTGGGGAGCGTTAGTCCGGATTTCCCTTATCCCGCTTTACACGTTGGCATTAATACAAAAGAGGACAGTAAGGGGTGGACCTGGGGGGATAAATTTCACAAGCAAAATACCGGAAATTTTATCGATATAGGAATCCGTCAATTACGGGGCACTGCGGATAAAACCAGTGACGAATTTCTTAAAAAAACGGCATGGCTCATGGGATATTGTGCCCACATTATAACCGACCTCGTTATCCATGCCGTCGTATATGAGATCGTAGGAGGCTGTTATGAAACCCACAAACTTGAGCACTTGCATTCCGAAGTGGTACAGGATTCATTACTATTTTATGATGTTTACCGCAATCCTCCTCAAGAATTGATCGATTCGTCATTTCTTAAAACAATCATTGAAAGTTGCAAGGTGCCGGGACCTGATAATGAACTACTATCTCCCACACCAACATATGTTTTTGATAATGACATAGAAACTTTTTGGGATTCTATATTAAGCCTAAACTATGCGGATTTTTATACGGATGAACCGCCTGACATCGAAGGATGGTACGAAGAGTATAGAGACCTGGCTAATATCGCCACGAAAGTCCTAGCAAGACTTGCTGAGCCTGGGATGGCATACCATGTAACAACCGATATCCACGATGACGAAAGAACTAATTGTTACTCAAATGTAAAATTACCGGATGGGACAACTGGTGATTATAAGAATAAAGTTTTTAACAAAGCTGTGAATGAAGTCACAACAAAACTCAAAGATTTTTTAAATGGCCTTGATAATGGGGATTCATACGCTACTTTCAGAAATGAATTGAAGCCATGGAACATAGATAAAGGAACGGTTGATGATCAGAATCCCCAATTTGCACTATGGGATGGGAAAACAGAATTTCCATTTAATTGCCCTGGTGATCCCCCGCTCACGAGTCACTAGCTAACGTCTTAGTCGACTATCGAGGATAATGGCTGGAAGCATAGTTTGTCCATCCGTGTAAAAGATCATAGTTTGTCCAAACGGTCAAGCTATGGTTCCGCGACACACATTGCAGGACAAGCGGATCGGCAGGCAAGAAGTGCAATCAGTGACATAGCCGCCTGGATCGAGCTTAGTGTGACCTGACAGCGCAATATCACCCCCTCTTGGCTTCAACCGAAATTGATCTTCAACTATTTTGAAAATTACCACCATCTGCCCGAGCTTTTCCGAAATATCCTTTGCTCCCCAATTTGTAAATATGCCATATAATTGAGATAGCTAACTCACTCCCAACCTCAACGGTAATATGTTAATATGTATTAGAGAAGGTGCCGCTGCAATGGATAAGTCAATAAGTCAAGAATTCTGTTGACTTTCCGATAATAAGAGATATATCAAAGTGTGTGACGGTCATGAAGCTGGCAGGTAAGGTATAGCATAAACTGCTTGTAACACTCCGATTTGGAGAGTATACTAAGCATAGAGAGTGTTGACTAAATTGTGCTCATCTGGTAGAGTTAGTAGCTTTCTGGAGAAAGTGGATCGGGGGCATGAGTAATATCCTCGGCATCATATACTTTTAATTGTGCAGATTAACGTAAGAGAGGGATTCCAATATGGAAGCGACAAGAAGTTCTAAAGCCAATCCGACATTTTTCGAGAATTACGTGGATGGCATGAGCAGATGTGAGTTTCGTTATAAGTTTCCCACCTTGCTGGTGTTGTGTATTCTGCTCTTTTTTACTCTTATTGACTTCACTCCAGACGTCATTAGGTATTGTACCGGAGGGCTGTGCTTCGTGATTAGCTTGCTAATGGGAATCTTAAAGTCCTAGATGTCTACTCTTGGCGACGTTAACAGCATAGTCGCCATGGCTCTCGTTTGGATAGCAGTGGTCCTGTCAACACCTCTTGTCGCATTTGTGCTGTTTGTAGGATTCGACTACATTGTTGTCGACCATTTGGTTGATCCCTCATTCGAATTCAACGGAAAACGTCTTTTAGTCCTTATGTTGTCTGTCTTTGCTTTCTCCGCGATCTGTCTATTTTCTCTAGAACTGGTTGCGGACCACTTTGGCATTGGGAATGAGATAAAGGCCTCACCGTTTAGCGCATTGATTCCGGGGATACTATTTGTTTTAACCAGGAGTACTGTTCGATTCCTCTCTCCCAGGGTGGCTAGAGAACACCTGGGTATCCTTTTCCTAGCCATACTGATAAGTAGTGTTGTTTCTCTTGCCTACATTCTATGCAATGCTGTTCCTCCGTGGTTTCATACTCAACCGTTCACACTTCCTGGTATCACTGCTGTTAAGACAAAATATTTCTTCAATTGGAGTTCCCTTGGGATGGCGGCTTTAGCTTCGATAATCATTCCTCTTGCTACTGACCCCATTCTAGCAATATTTGGCAGGCAGCGTGCCATCCTCATGCACCGTAGAAGAAAAAATAGACTGATTGATCTGACCGAACAACTCCCGGTTAAGATTAATTTTATTTCTGGAGTGACTAGAATAAAAGAAAAAATCGGCGAATTAATAGATAGTCAATCCGCTGAGTTGCGCATCATCACCAAGGGATACACTACTATATTGGACAATCGGGGCAAGATCAAAAAAAGGGCGCAGAACCCTGGATCAACGGTAATGATAATAGGCGCCCCTCTTGAAGAAATCAGCAACGATCGAGAACGCGCAGAAATTAAGGATATGATTGAAGAGCTCAGCAAGTCCGGAGTAAGAATATGTGAAGGATCGTATGATGATGTGAGGGTTGTTATTGATGGCGGAAAACGTGTCATGGTCACCTTTGCAACTGGCGGTTATGATATGTCGCACGTCGGCATCTTCTGTGAACACCCCTTTGTCGTCGCGCTCTTCAAATCCTACTTTGAGACGAAATGTTCTAATATTACTTGTAGCCACGAGTGCCATAAAAGTCTACCTAACCCCTAAGATGGGACAGTGAGTCACAGTCTACGGGGATTGTTACTCCACTTAATCCCCCGTTTAATTGTCCTTTTTCTGCCATCTTGTCACGCATCGCTGTCATGGTTCTTTCCGGTTTTTTTGCCCAAAGGACCCCCTTTGTTGAAAGTAATGCAACATCTTTACGCAAGGGACCGATTCAGGGAAAATAAAGCGAGAAAGCAGTTAAGTTATCTTGTGTATCAGTTAAGTTATTTATTGTTCAGTTAACTTATCTTTTGGAAATGACATCATGTTCCAGATACAGCATCGCTTTTCAGGTTGTGGTACGGCCTCCTGAGGCCTCAAGGCCAGCTATGCTTCGCCGACCTGGACTCCGAGGACGGATCGTTTCATAGTGACAATGCCGGTGTATACCACATGGGTTTTGACCGGGAAACACTTAAAAAACTCCTCGGAGATGCCGGGTTCCACGATGTGCGCGATACGACTGCATCTGTCATCATCAGTGATATTGAAGGAGGAGGAAATAAAAAGTTCCCTGTATTCCTGATATCGGGGCTAAAATAAGTTCGGGTGTTGACAGACCTCTGCAGCTGAAATTAGTATATCAATTCGGCGCTTTCACTATTTGAAGTCAAGAAGAGATAATAATTGAATAACCGCATACTTATGATCGGCAACGAGGCCATAGCTCGCGGGCTTGTGGAAAACAGCTGTTCAATGGTGCTTTCATACCCGGGCACGCCGGCCTCCGAGATCCTCCCAGGGGTTGTCAAATGGAAGACCGAACTCTCTTTGTCGATCCATACGCAGTGGGCCGTAAACGAAAAGATAGCTTTTGAGATAGCCTATGCCGGCAGTATCGCGGGTTTGCGCACAGTTGTTAGCATGAAGCAGGTTGGGCTCAATGTGGCATCAGACCCGCTTATGAGTGCCGCCTATATGGGCGCAAATGGCGGGTTCATAGTGGTCAGTGCCGACGATCCCGGGCCGCACTCTTCCCAGACCGAGCAGGATAGCCGTTTGATGGCCATGATCGCTAAGGTGCCGGTGCTCGATCCTGCAGGACCCGAGCAGGCAAAAGCGTTTATTGGGCTCGCCTACGAACTTTCAGAGGCCTTCGAGATACCGGTTATGCTTAGGCCTACCACTAGGGTATGCCACGGTGGTCAGGATGTGGAACTAAAAGAAGTGAAGCATACAGAACGCGCAGCTGACTTCAGGAAAGACCCTGCCAGGTGGGCGGCAACTCCCAAGTTTCGTTATATCCTCCATTCCAAACTAAACGATAAACTGTTGGCCATAGCCGCCAACGAGGATACAAAGCCGCGTCTTCTAAACCCCGGCGTTAAATCGCCAAAGGCTGTCGTAACCTCAGGCGTAGTAGCTGCACATGCGACGGAAATAATGGCCGATCTGGATCTTTTAAATGGAGTTGCCCTATATCAAGTTATACAGCCGTTTCCTCTGCATTCAGCTTTCATTGAAGATATTCTCGGTAGATATGAAGAGATTTTGGTGATCGAAGAGAGCGCGCCTGTCATAGAGATGCAGATAGCTGCAAGGCACAAAGTCAGGGGACGTCTAAATGGCGCTATCCCTGCTGCTGGAGAGCTTCTGCCTGAAGTTATCGAATGGATATTGTCGGATTTTTGCTCTATTCCTAAGCCTGATATCAAGATCCCCCCTGCAAGCGCCAGAAGGCCCAGCCTCTGCGCCGGTTGCCCACACCGTGCCAGTTTCTTCGCGATAAAGAAGGCTGTCCCCGGCGCAATCTATACTAGCGACATAGGCTGTTACACCCTGGGCCTTAATCTCGGCGCGATCGATACAGCCCTTTGTATGGGGGCTTCCATCAGCCAGGCGGCCGGTTTTTTTCAGGCATTTAAGCTGGGTGGCAAGTATACTGACATTGTTGCTACCATCGGAGATTCGACCTTTTTCCATGCAGGCGTACCGGCTCTTATCGACGCTGTTGTTCAGGATGCTCGCTTTGTACTGGTTGTGCTTGATAACTCTACGACCGCGATGACAGGCAGTCAGCCTACGCCCATGACAGGGATAGACGCCTGCGGCAACCCGCTCGCTAAGATTTCGCTCGAAAGGCTTGTCAAGAGCTGTGGCGTAAAGTTCTGCCGGGTCGGGGATCCTTATGATATGCCGGCATTTACAAAACTCCTCAGGTCTGCCCGCCAGCATGCAAAAGAGAAGGGACTTTCTGTCGTAATCTCGCGTCAGCCATGTCTTGTCGACAAGCGAATAAAAGACGTGGAGCGGAAGCGCATAGATGTAGCTGTATCTTCAGCGTGCGACGGATGCTCGTACTGTATCAAACAATTCGAATGTCCCGCCATAGAATATGATGAAATCGGCAAGAGGGCAAGGATCAATCGACTTATGTGCAGTGGCTGCGGTATATGTATTCATGTCTGCCCAAAGAAGGCGATAGAAAAGATGGATACGGAGTGATTTCAACTTCTGAAAAACAGCAGATTCTGATTAGTGGGGTAGGCGGCCAGGGGATTCTGTTTATAACTCGGCTTCTAGCAGATGTGGCGATTTATAGAGGCTTGCCGGTGCTGACCGCAGAGACCCACGGCATGGCCCAGCGCGGAGGCATCGTGATGTCCCACCTTAAGGTGGGTGGATATTCGAGCCCTCTTATCCGGCCGGGCAAGGCTGACATACTCCTGCTTTTGCACGAGGAAAATCTGAAGAGCCATCTCTATTACCTAGTTCATGGGGGGGGCGCCGTTGTCAATTCGGCGTCGCAGTTCGATGCAATAGAAGCCGGTAAAGTGATCAGCGTAGATGCCGCTGCATTGGCAAAGCAAATCCAACAGCCGCGGTCCTCTAATCTTATACTAACTGGCTTTGCGCTCTCGGCCCTCTTCAGGGCAGGCAGGCAACTATACTGCAGCCCCGATGATATCAAGGCGGTGCTCCATCAAAAACTTGCGGGCAGCGACAAACTCCTTCAGGCGTCCCTGTCAGCATTTAACGTCGGCGTTCTTCGCGGCGAAGAGGTGAATATATGAATGCCGGATCGACTTTGAAAAGGTTTCCTCCTATGACCAGTATGCCGGAAGGGTTGAAGGAGCACCAGTTAAAGGGTTTGCAATGGACCGTATCGCACGCATATGCCCATTCGGACTTTTACCGTGAGCGCCTCAACGCGGCCGGCGTCAAGCCGGAAGATATAAAGAGTCTAGAGGACATCCAACGGCTTCCCTTTACCACGGCGGAAGACCTTAAGAGCGAATACCCGTTGCCGCTCAGGGCAGCTGACTTGACTGACATAGTCAGGATACATTCATCTTCAGGCACAACAGGCAAAAGGAAGATACTCTCATATACCCAAAAAGATATAGACGATTGGGCATATATGTTCGGAAGGTGTTACGAGTTAGCGGGTGTGACCCGCGAAGACAGGGTGCAAATATGCGTGGGTTACGGATTGTGGACGGCAGGAGCAGGGTTCCAGCTCGGCTGCGAGAAGTTCGGGGCGCTTGCTATACCGATCGGACCGGGCAACATGGAACTTCAATGCACATTCCTTATAGATATGCAATCCACAGTTGTCTGCTCTACGGGCTCGATGGCGCTGCTGCTAGCGGAGGAAGTCCATCGTTGCGGCCTGCAGGACAGGATCAATCTCAAAAAAATCATACTGGGTGCCGAGCGGACCAGCAGCGCGATGATGAAGAAGATAAAACAACTGCTGGGAATAGAAGAAGTCTATGACATCACAGGCTTGACCGAACTTTACGGCCCCGGAACAGGCCTGAGCTGCAAATATAATAACGGCATTCACTACTGGGCCGACTTTTATATCCTCGAAATCTTGGACCCCATTACTTTAGAATCGATCAGGCCTGGTGAAATAGGAGAGATGGTCTTCACGACGCTGCGAAAGGAAGGGGCTCCTCTAATCCGCTATCGTTCAAGGGACCTGACACGGTTGGTGCCGGACGAATGCCCCTGTGGCTGCCTCCTGCCGCGGCATGACAGGATACTTGGAAGGTCCGACGACATGTTCATTGTTCGGGGCGTCAATATCTATCCAGGGCAGCTCGACGAAGTACTATCCGGAATCAAGGGTGCGGGCAGCGAATACCAGGTGCACCTTGAACACCGCTCCGACGGCAGAGACTACATGACGCTGAAAGTGGAAAGGGAAGAAAATATCCATGAGAGCGGAGATAAAGGAATCGCCGAGGTAATCTCAAAAAAGCTAAAGCACAGACTCATGGTTTCCTGCGTGGTGGAGATTATGCCCTACGGCAGCCTGCCCCGATCCGAAAAGAAGACTAAGAGAGTATTCGATGCCAGGGCATATTGAGATGATCATGGCTCCGACGTCAGTCATCTCATGCTTACTTTTCCAGATTCCAACTCCATATTTGGGCAGTAACTATGAGAAAAGCATTTAATTTAGACTACGCACTACTCTTGCCGCTGCATAAAGATACTGCTTAAACTTCTCGACACTGGGAAGCATATTTACAACCTTCAGGCCCCCATGGAAAATATAGAAACTAGAGAATCGAAGTGACCGGGCGATCAATACCAGCCTAAGTTATTTTATCAGCGCATCCCAGAGCACTTCGACAGGATGCACCGGCGTCCTTCCTGTCCCGTCTTTTATATGATGCCTGCAGCTCGTTCCGGCGGCTGTGATGATTGTTGTAGCATCGGCCGCGCGTATGGCCGGGAAAAGGACCATCTCACCTATCTTCATCGAGATGTCATAATGCTCCGCCTCATATCCGAAAGAACCCGCCATGCCGCAGCAACCCGAATTAATCTCTTCGACCGTGTAGTTGACAGGCAGGGATAGAACTCTTTTCATTGCAGAAGTAGAGGTCAGCGCCTTTTGTTGGCAGTGGCCGTGGAACTTGACTAGGCGCTTTTCTTTCGTAAATCGCTCGTGGGTAATGTGGCCCCCATCGATCTGTCGCGATATGAATTCGTCGATCATGAAAACGTTTTTAGATAATTTTTCGGCCTCGGCATGGAGCGAGGGGTCCACTAGCTCGGAGTATTCGTCGCGGAAAGTCAGGATGGCCGAAGGCTCTATACCTACTAAGGGTGCGTCATGGGTGATGGTGTCTTTCAAAAGACGGATATTGTCATTGGCTATCTGCCGGGCCTTTTTCAGAAAGCCTTTCGACAGGTATGCCCTGCCGCTTATAGAATGCTTGGGGATTATCACTTCATATCCCAGTTTTGTAAGTAGCATTATAGCCTTGATGCCGACTGCGGTATCGTTGTAGTTCGTGAATTCGTCATTGAAAAAATAGACACGTCTGTTGGTACTCTTTACAGAAGGCCGCTTCCTGAACCATGCAGCGAGTGTTGTATCTGACAGTCTCGGAATCGATCTCTTTTCCGAAAAGCCAATCCGTTTCATGAACCAGGTCATCTTGCCGAACATGAAATTGGTAAGATGAGGCATTAGAGAGCCCATTGCGTTCAGGTAATGTATGTTTGCGATAAGAAGCGTCCTTGGCGGGACTGGGTTGGATTCATAATAATGCTGCAGGAATTCGGCCTTAAGTTTTGCGATATCAACGTTTGAGGGGCATTCTGTCTTGCATGCCTTGCACGAAAGGCAGAGGTCCAGAACCTCATATAGCTCCTTATGGTCGAAAGGATTGGATTTTGTAGTATGGCTTAATATCTCACGGAGCATGTTGGCACGACCGCGTGTAAGGTGCTGTTCATCGCGCGTGACCATGAAGCTTGGACACATCGTGCCGCCTATGATATGTGATTTGCGGCAGTCTCCCGAACCATTACACTGCTCGATCGCCCTCATCATGCCCTTTGTCTTTTCGTAATTGAAATATGTCGTGAATTTTCTCGTCTTCTTTCCGGGTTCATAGCGAAGATTCGACGTCATGGGGGCGGCGTTTATAATCTTGCCCGGATTGAATATGTTATGAGGGTCCCAGGCTTTTTTAAGTTGCCTTAACAGTCCATAGTTGTGCTCTCCGATCATGAAGGGAATAAACTCGGCACGCAAGCGCCCGACTCCGTGTTCGCCGCTGAGAGAACCCCGGTATTTCTTGACGAGCTTTGCCACTTCCATAGCTATGGTATGGAACAATTCAACATCTTCGGGTTTCTTGAGGTTAAGCATGGGTCGGAGATGTAGTTCGCCTGTCCCAATGTGAGCGTAATAAACGCCCTCGATGTTATAGCGTTTGATCATCTCCTGGAAGTCCTTTATATAATCAGGCAGGAATTGCGGGCTGACAGCCGTATCTTCTATAACAGAGACCGGCTTAGCGTCTCCTGGTATATTGGATAGCACTCCGAGACCAGCCTTGCGAAGGCTCCAGACCTTTTTGATGTCATTGCCCCAGATGATTGGAAAATGATATCCGTATCCGTGTCGTTTCATATCAGCAATGAGGTCAGCGGCCACCCTTTCTATCTCATTTTTGGTGTCGCGAGCGAATTCGGCAATCAGGAGGGCAGCCGGATCGTCTTCAATAAAGAAGCGGTTGTTTCTCTGCTTCCTGTTGTTTTTCGTACAGTCGAGGATAGTCTTGTCCATCAGTTCGACAGCACCCGGATTGTATTTCAATGCGATGAGGTTGGCCTCGAAGGCGTCGTTTAGATTATTCAGATGGACGACAACGACTGCCTTTTCTTTTGGAGGTAGAGGATCGCAATGCAATTTAATCTCGGTAAAAAAGACGAGCGTACCTTCGGATCCAGCCAGCAATTTGCAAAAATTGAAAGGCTCGCCGCTGCCCGCGAATGGATCAGTTTCCAAGAGCAGGTCGATGCAGTACCCCGTATTGCGGCGCCTATTGGATTTATCTGGATAGTTTTCGCGGATTTGAGCCTGATTAAGCGGATTAGAAAGCATGCTCCTGACATTACGGTAAATGGAGCCCTCGAAGGTTAGAAGGGTGCATTTATCGTCGAACTCCTTTGTTGAGATGGCTTTGAAGACTATCTCGGATTCGTCGCTCACGATGGCAGCTACTTCCAGTGTATGGTCGCGGGTGCTGCCGTAGAGCAGAGAATTTGCCCCGCAGGCGTTGTTACCGATCATGCCGCCGATCATGCAGCGGTTGGAGGTCGAAGTCTCGGGGCCGAAAAAGAGGTCATATTGCTTGAGATGTTTGTTTAACTCATCCAGCACCACTCCTGGCTGGACCCGCACCCAATTTTCCTCCTTATTTACCTCAATAATCTGCGTCATATATTTAGAAACATCCACAACTATGCCGCTTCCGACGCATTGACCGGCGAGAGATGTGCCTGCTGTGCGCGGTATAAGGGAGACCTTTTCGTTACTGGCGAACCGGATAAGTTTCTTTATATCTGAGCCATTTTTCGGCCGTGCAACGGCCATGGGCATTTCCCGGTACACTGACGCATCCGTGGAATAGAGGATTCGGGTTGCTTCATCGCAAAATAAGTCGCCCTCGAGTGATTTCCCCAATTGAGTGAGCTTCTTTTCCATCTTCATCTCCGGTAAAAAATAATGATTATTTGTTATCAAATCTATTGTAATAGCATCATTTTGAAAATAATCCTGTGCGAGACCTCAGGAAAACAGGGGCAATTCAAGTTGCTAAATCAAACATTCTTAATATGTGATGGCGCTACCTCTTGATCAGCGGAACGGTCAGGCTACCTTGTGGCATAAGAACAATGTTTGGGCACGGCCCGACAACTTGGGATGCCAGTTTGAGGGCTTCATCCATATCTTTTGCCGGTGTGAATAACAATGCTTCGGCCAATTCCGGGTTAAGCGAAGAAACAAGAATAAAACGGGCTTTTTTCATGAGCCGGGTTACGGCGTAGGCTTTGTGAGCGCCTATCTGGAAATTGTCCTGCAGCTTTGCTGCGACGTGATCTGGGGTCCTGCACTCCTTCATGGTCTGCTCGTAAAGGGCTGATCCGGAGCCTTCGCAGCATTCTCCCAGGATGATTACGACACCCCCTTCGCGCACGGCGCACCAGGCATTGTCCATGGTCTTCTGGAGTTGATATATATTGATGTCTTTTGGGAAGCCGCCACAGCTGGCTATCACCAGGTCGGCCTCCTTTTCCAGTTCCGTACTATACACGCTTTCAACGAATTTGCACGCTTCGAGATGCGCGGTAATATAATCCCCTGCAAAAACCTGAAGAAATTCGTAATTTTCATTCAACACCACATTCATAAGAAACGAAGGTCGGCACATTTCAGCCCCCTCGATCTGGTCTTCATAAATCGGATTGGCGTGAAGCTTGCCGATCACTGCCTTGGGATCCATCATGAAACTGTGGTTATGCCGGATTGTCTCGTAAGAAGAGACGCCAGGGAACAACGCTTTGCGTCCGCCTCCGAAACCGGCGAAGAAATGGTGGACCACACTGCCGGTGCAGATAATGTGGTCAGAATCCGCCACTACCTTGTGGAATGCAACCTTAGTACCCCGGGAGGTCGTGCCGAAATATACAAACTGGCCTTCATCCTTATAGTCATACATATGCAACTTTACGCGACGTGCGACGTTTTTGCCAACAGCCTCGATCATTTCTTTTTCGGTCATGGGGCGATGCGTTCCAAGGGCAAAAATGATCTGCATGTATTTATCGTCAACACCCGCTGCGTTTAACTCATCCAGCATTACGGGCATGAATACGTCACTGTTTGCAACTCGCGTATTGTCGTTAACGATGAATGTGACTTTCTCACCGGGCTTCACTATGTTGCGGAGAGCAGCGGAGCCTATGGGATTTCTAATTGCCTCTCTTATGGCAGTAGCAGCGTCGACAAGCGGAGGATACTCCTTGATTTTAAGCTCTGCGGTGATAAGCGATGCGGAAAGACTGAAACGCATATCACCTTTACCATAATGCATGGAATATTGTTTTATTCCCATAAGTTGCAGGTCCTTTTCCGGAAATCTCCAATTACCCCAGGCTGAAAGGCAAAAGTAAATTTTAATAATATAAACTATAAATATCTGTAACGGCAAGCCTGTCAAAAAATCAAGGCTGCCGACATCGTCAGGACGACATGCGTGTGCGGGGACCGTATAATCTATCCGATGATATCAGAAAGCTTGATTCGATTTGCGGTTACCGGATACTCGGCCACTGATACTTTTGGAAAAGTCACCAACACTGCTTGACCCCTCAAGGGAATGCGCATTTATCAGTTCAACTTGAACTCCAGCCTCTTATGCGGTATAAATTATATAGGTGAAGAAGGATTAAACTCTCAGCATATAGGGAAGGTAGTGGTGAAAGGGACGCTTGAGTCCACTATCAGATCGAGTTATTAACTCAGAGCTATAATTGGAGGTCTGAAAATGTGGTATGTCGCTGTCTTCGATGCAAAAGAAGATGTTGTCCGGAAGGAAATCTATCATGAAAGGTCGGAGTGGCTGAAAAAGAGAGAGAAGGTATTTCAAAAGAAGTGCAAAACAATCAAGAGATATGAAGTCGTAGGAAGCTCCCCCGTAAAGGTTTTCTTTATTCTTGAAACGGATGACCCCAGAACATTGAATGTGCTTTCCACTCATTTCGGTGATGCATGGTACTCAATGACCTATCCTGTGATAGAGCGCGGTATAGCCGAGGCATTAAAGGAAGATTTATCGGGAATAGATATAAGCAAGAAGTGACCACTGCCACGCCGGGTTAAGTCCGAGACGTCGAAACGCTGCTTACCCGGCGGTGCTCATTCAAACAGACTTTGCTTCTTGGCGGACCTGCCGCGCACGCAACTTCATTAGGGCTTGCGGATGATGTCAACTGAATGGATAGTCTAATACGAGCTATCAAACTTTCATTTTCCAATCTTAGCCCTCTTCGTTTGTGCTTCTTAAAATTGCGGAAGGTTCATATGTAATGTGAACTATGGCATGAGCGATTTAGCCATCGTGGCTCGGGGCGGCGGCGAAGTCATAATCTGGGGGGCTCAATATTGTTTTTTGCTCTGCTGATGTCCTCAGTTGCCTTGCTGATTTTCTTTAGTAATCGTTTCAATGACACTTTCACTGTCATCTGAAGCGGTTTCGTGCCTGCTGCTGCACCCTGTCCCTTTGCCGAAGTACCCGATTATTGTATCCTTCGGGTTAATCTTCCAATGAATAAAACAATCTTTGCTGAAAGGTTCGACGAAGATATAATACCCGTTAGCAAGCTGGTAAGTAGTCTCATCCCAGTCGATTTGAGACGCGTAGGAGTCTGGACTCTTCATTTCTTGTTTAAGCTCAGAAAGCGGTCTGGATATCCATGAACTACCATATTCATCGACCTTTTTTTCCATGGAGGTGCATCCAATAATCGACAACAGAAGTGCAAGGAAAAAGAACTTCTTCATTCCGGCGCCCAAATCGGTCATATTTCTTATCTCCACTGAACAATCAAATGTTACTAATATACCCGAATATTGCCGCTATTTATTTCTTGGCATTCGGTATCACACTGCTAATTAAAGCGATTCAATCAAATCCAGATGCAATATTCACCAGCAATACGCGATATGGTACAGGAGATTCTTATGTGTTGCCGGCGTCTACCCTTTACCGTGTGGGAAGAATCCTATCATATCTTTGAAATAAAAAACCAGTCGGGAACTATATGATAAAACTGCACAAAACGGGTAAGGTCGCACTAGGGATGCTACTAGCTAAAATCATACCATCCTGCCTGCTCTCAGATACTTTTATTGACGTCATTTTTGCACCGCAGAAGGTAGCTTTATTGTCTTATGACACTTGAAACATTCATCTTTAGGCGGATGTTCCGGCTTCCTTGGAAACTTGCCTTGTGGGCCATGGCATTCGTTGCACATGGATTCCTCTGTTGCGCCCCTATGTACGGGGTCAGATGGCATCTGCGGATATTTCTTGCCTGAAAGGGAATACAGGATACCGACTATGACCAAGACAAAGATGAGAAAAAAGAGGGTATTCTTCATGAATCAATTGTATCATAATCTGTCGAAATTCTCAGATAGTTGCTAGTATGCCCATTAATAATACTACTTATTGTATCGGACATGAAACTGGCGTCAGCTATAGAATTATTTATAAGAAACAGATTTAGTTTATATAAGAATTTAATGGGACAGCATACTAGAACCTATCTCAAAATTAAAATGATGTATCATAAAGGATGCATTTGAGTGATGAGCAGTGGGAATTTTTCCCGAGTCCGCAGCCTCAATTATGCTATAATTTCGTTGAGTACAGATGGAAAACGAATCAAATAGTAAGGCTATGCCGGTGTGACGGTATGTGCAACACTTACAGGGATTTTAATATTTTTCTAGACTAGTAGACAGAAAAGGGGGGAATATGTCGACAGAGCTTGGGAAATCGGTGACCGATGGGGCTACGGAAAAGCCTCGGAGCATGGGATGGAACGAGTTGTATTTAAAGGAGGACTGGTGGGCAATCTATGTCGGCTTTGGTATCGTGCTGCTTTGCCTTGTGGCTTTTTTAAACGGCTCGACGTTTGCAAAATCGCTTGCAATCAATCCGGGCGGGTTGAAATGGACTTCCGATTCTTTCGGCAAGGTGGTTGATCATTTTTCAAATAATATAGGGATGTATGGCATTCAATTTCTGTTCTGGCTGGTCTTATTCAGCATTACAACAAAGATCATGCGCATAAAGACTTCGGAGTTTATTCCAGCGTTCATTGTTCTCTATATTTTGTCAATATTGGCTTTTTTGATTTCAGGATGGCAGGACGCAGGCAGGTGGATGCTGGAGGCGCCGATTGCGGCTCTTTTGATAGGCCTTGTGATAGCAAACGTTTTTCCTTTTCCCAAATGGATGGATTCCGGCTTCAGGGTGGAATACTATATCAAGACAGGCATCGTTCTTCTCGGCGCAACATTCCCTATCAACCTTGTGGTATCGGCAGGACCGGTTGCTCTCTTTCAGGCAACGCTAATATCTCTAACTACATGCCTTACAATTTACTTTGTAGCAACTAAGGTCTTCGGACTTGATAAGCGTCTTGCAGCGGTAATTGGCACCGGAGGCGCCGTATGCGGCGTATCCGGCTCTATGGCCATCGCAAGCGCGGTGGGCGCCAAAAAGGAGCATTTGTATACGTCTATTACCCTCGTAGTCATCTGGGCTATAGTCATGGTCTTCTTTATCCCGTTTGTGTCAAAGACACTCAATCTTAATCCCGGAATAGCCGGAGCATGGGTAGGGACATCAGAGTTTGCCGATGCCGCGGGATTTGCTGCTGCCAGCGCCTATGGGAAAATGGCAGGCAATGAGGACGCGGCTATTCAGGGCTTTACGTTGATGAAAGTCATCGGCAGGGACATCTGGATAGGCATCTGGTCGTTTGTCTTTGCCCTGATCGCCTGCCTGAAATGGGAGAAAGAGGAGTGTGGAGTAAGGCCTAGTGCCATGGAGATCTGGTGGAGGTTCCCGAAATTTGTGTTAGGATTTTTCTTGGCGTCGCTGGTAATGACGATTGTAGCAGCTGGCTATTCGGCAGCAGACTTCAATAAAGTCTTTAAACCGGGTGTGTTTGGACCCATAGCAGGGCTTCGCACATGGGCCTTTATTTTTTGCTTCATGAGTATCGGGCTCACGTCGCGCTTTAAGGAGCTCAAGTCCGCCGGATCGAAAGCCTTCATCTCATTCACCATTGGGGTTTTGGTAAATGTGACGCTTGGCTTTATCCTCTCCGTCTATGTATTCGGCAGTCACTGGATGACCCTCGGCAAATAATATATCTCGTCATAAGGCCGGGACATCCCGGTCTTATGACCGCGGTGAGGTTTGGAGACAATATGAGAGCCAAATGCATTGACTGCCGGTTCTTCCAGAACAGTCCTGTGATGATCGAAACAGCCTTCCCAGGTTTGAACTCCCTGAGTTCCGCCTATTCATCCGTGAGGGCAGAGTCTGGCATATGTGACCGTCATGAGCTCTTTATATCATCACGCTATAGTTGCACATTTTTTGAACCCGATAAAAACCGACAAGAAAAGGCTTCCTCTGGGTGATAGTTACTCCTGTAAACATACTATCTGTGCGAGAACTTCGCGACAACATATATGAGCAAGTCAGTAGAGATGACCGTTGTTTTTAGGAGCAGAACGGATCAGGTAAACTTGTTATAGAACAGATTACAGATGAGAGAATCTATTGATGTGAACATGATTTCTATATGTTATTCCGTTAGTCTGCAAAGCAGAACTAATCTCACATGTCCTTAATGTATTCCGCCTTTTTTCTATTGCTCTGACACGTCAAGATCGCATGGGCTTGAATTTAAACAATCCGTGTTCAGACACTCTCGCCCGCACTTCTACTGCATTGGCGGAGCCTGCGGCGGCGGTTGCTGGATCGGATGTTCAGAGTCGAGGTATGGGGGAGGAGGTGGCGGTGGAGGCGTTCTCCGGGCACGGCTATATGGCGTCACAATTCCGGGAACCTGGTTGCCCTTGGCGTACATGCATTGTGAATATGAAATGTCATAGCGGCCCTGTGCAGCGTAACCAGACGCCTGGCCTGCGTTAGCTGCCGCTGTGCCGACAAGAAGTCCGCTTGCAGCACCGATGGCTAAGCCGGTTCCCATATGCCCTGCTGCAGAACCAATGGCCGCACCAAGTCCCGCGCCTATAGCTGTGCCAGCAACCGCTCCTTGATGGTGCTTTGGTTGGCCGCCGCCTGAGGGGTCTGTCCAATCTGTTGCGACGCCCACTGTCTGCAGATAGCGTCATCGGCCTGGAATTCCTCAAAGGGTTTTCCGGGCGAGGGCATCACTGTCACGCTGGGACCTGTCGGCATGGTTGCACATCCACCTAGCAATAGCAACATTAGTAATACCAGAATGGGAACGCTGATTTGCCTAAGTGGAACCATGTACTTATTTCCCATCACTCGGTGAATAAGGAGTAGGTGCCCCATCCATCCCCTGGTCAGGTGGCACAGTAGAAGGAACAACCTTTAGCCAGCCGCTAGGACACTTGGCTATGTATGGGTAGTAACCTTTGGGATTTGTACAGAAATACCAGTAGCTCTGTTGCTCTGCTTGAGGGGCCTGCTGCTGAATGATAACTGGTTGAGGATTATAAGGCTGATAGTATGGATAGTATGGATAGTATGAAGGACCATACCACGGCCCCCACCATCCAGGACCAACCCAAACGCTTCCACTAACCACAACTCGAGCGGTCGCAGATCCAGGCAGCGCACTTATTGAGAAAAGTACCAAGACGGCAAGTATAAGAATGAAAACACTTTTTTTCATGTCAATCCCCTTTTGTGTATAACATTTTGCTCATAATTTACTTGGACCCGTCTAATCGGGTTCCCACTAGTTGTTATTTAAAGTGTATCGCATAACCTTTGCCAGTCAATAGGTGCTGCTCCTACAAGGAAACGATACAACAAGCAATTGTCTGCTACACATTAGTGAAACTCCAGTGACTCTTTCCCTGCAAGTTGGAATATCTTCTGATGTTGAGAAAAGCAGAGCATCCCCGCAGTCCCGGATAGTATCACCGCATAATCATGAAATTGATCACCGCACATGCATGCCCGAAAGTCGGGGCGTACTTGGCAGAAAAGCTCGGCTCACAATATCGGCGGCACCTACTGATCACTGGCCGGTTGCCTCTTAGCCATCAAATCTGAGCCTATAGCCGACACCAGGCTCATTGATCAGGAACGTGGGCCGAGCAGGATCAGCTTCAAGCTTATGTCTGAGCAGCCCCATGTAGACCCGAAGGTATTGTGTTTGATTTTCATAAGATGCACCCCAAACCTCTTTCAGCAGCTGTTTATGGGTCATGACTTTCCCGGCGTTCTTGATTAAAGCCGTAAGCAGTCGGTATTCGATCGGTGTAAGATGGACTTCAGTATTATCCAGGAAGACCTGCCTTTTAGTCAGATCAACATGGAGCTTATCAAGAATGAATTTAGGTTCTGGCCGACCCCCACGTTGGATGTCCTGATGGCGTAGCGCGACTCGAATTCTTGCGACGAGTTCGCCTGCGCCAAAGGGCTTGGTGAGGTAGTCGTCAGCTCCATAATCGAGAGCATTTATTTTGTCCTTTTCCTGCTCCCTAGCGGAGATTACTATCACTGGGGTCAATGTCCATTCGCGTATCCCCTTTAAGACCTCTAGGCCGTCTAAATCAGGAAGCCCCAAATCCAGTAGGATCACATTCGGATTGCGCGTTGCAGCTTGCGTGAGACCTTCTCGCCCAGTAGCTGCTTCCACAAGGTTGTACCCATGGCTTTGGAGGGTCACACGCAGAAAGCGCTTCATCTGAGGTTCATCTTCGATGAGCAGAATAAGTCCGCTATCTCGAGTCATAATGGAATCCAAGCATCTCCGCTTATATTATACAGACAGATCTCGGCGGTTTGCTATAATCAACTTAACTTTAGAGCAAATGTTGATGCATAGGATTTAAGAAATAGAGCGGCAATCGTTTTTTTGTCGGACTCAAGTCAGCTTTGTTCTTCGTGCAAGACAACAAGCTTATCCTATCTTTGCTTCCCCCCCCTTGAGCAGCTTTTTCTTAATCCCAGAGAAAAGATGCCCCTTTTTTAGGGAAGTTTTATATAATATGGATGCGACAGCTTCCGGAAGAATCCCTTGGGGACCCGGATGGTCAATCAAAACATTAGCAGCCTAAATCCATCGGGGATGGATGCGGGGGAACCTTTTTTTGGGGCGTATTCCTTTTTAGGATAGGGCACTTCCATGCCTGAGCCCGTCAGCTAACCTCGCCGGCATTTGGAAGGGCAATGGTAGGATATTCAGCCCCGCTGCTTCGCAGCGATCCCCCCCCTTGCTCTCACCTACTTTAAGGAGGAGAGATGTCACTCAAAAGTATTCTTATCGGGAGACCCATTGAAACGGTCAGGGAAAAACACGAACGTCTTCCGAAAACCCTCGGTCTGGCAGTCTTTGCATCAGACGCACTCTCTTCCGTGGCGTATGCGACGGAAGAAATTCTTCTCGTACTCGTGCTTGCCGGCACTACAATGCTTCACTATTCGATGCCGATTGGCATCGGGATAGCAGCACTAATTGCCATTGTAGCCATATCATATCGCCAGACTATCCATGCATATCCATCGGGGGGAGGGTCTTATATTGTCGCAAAGGACAACCTCGGTATCAACGCTGGCCTTGTGGCAGCAGCGGCACTGCTGATCGACTATGTGCTTACCGTTGCCGTTAGTATCACAGCAGGAGTTGAGGCGATTACCTCGGCAGTCCCTGCCCTTCAAAGCCATGCAGTCGTGCTGAGCATGATTTCGCTGATGATCCTGACTATAGGCAACCTGAGAGGTGTCAAGGAGTCCGGCAAGATATTTGCGCTGCCGACATATGTATTTATCGGTAGCATAACCGCTCTGATAATATACGGCCTCTTTAAATATTTTTATTTGCCCCATCCCCCATTGCCCGAATACCAGCCAGCTCCGGCAGGCGGCATACTGCCGATATTTCTAGTCCTGCGGGCCTTTGCTTCAGGATGTACGGCATTGACCGGGATTGAGGCCGTGTCCAATGGAGTGAAAGCCTTCAAGAAACCAGAGGCAAGGAATGCCAGCGTAACGCTTACCTGGATGGCGGGGATCCTTGGAGCGTTCTTTATTGGGATAACCTTTCTTTCAAACCACTATGGGATACTTCCAAGTGAGAACGAGACAATGCTTTCGCAACTAGCTCATGCCGTGTTTTCAAATGGAGTCCTATATTACATAGTGCAGGTATCCACGTTTCTGATACTTATTCTGGCCGCAAACACTTCATTCGCCGATTTCCCGAGGCTCTCCTCAATAATGGCCATGGATGGTTATATGCCGAGGCAGCTCAGCAACCGGGGTGACAAACTTGTATTTTCAAATGGCATACTTCTGCTTAGCCTCTTCTCCGCCGTCCTTATTATAGGGTTCGGAGGAGAGACGCATGCTCTTATCCCGCTTTACGCGGTCGGCGTTTTTCTTGCCTTTACATTGTCGCAGATTGGCATGGTAAAGCACTGGATCGACAAGAAAGGAGACCATTGGCAGAAATCGGCTGTCATCAACGGTATAGGAGGTATCACGACATTGCTTGTACTGATAGTCATCGCAGCGACTAAATTCATGCATGGGGCATGGCTAGTCATAATTGCAATACCGACCATTGTATATCTGACCAAGAACGTCAAGTCCCATTATCTTTCCGTAGCCGCCCAACTCTCTCTCGAAGGGCATGTCAAAGAAACGGAATTTAATCACCATTCAGTGATAATCCCAATATCAGGTGTGCAGAAAGCCGTAATTCATGCAGTCAAATATGCCAAGGCGCTTTCTGACGACGTCTCGGCCGTCTATGTATGCTTGGACCCCGAAGAGACAAAAAAGATAAAAGAAAAATGGCATGATTACGGGATGAGTGTTCCGCTGATAATACTCGAATCACCGTATCGTTCAATAATGAGGCCGTTCCTCGATTTCCTGGACGAGGTACATACAAGGTATAAAATGGGTGTTATCACCGTTATAATGCCGGAGTTCGTTCCCCAGAGATGGTGGCATCATCTGCTTCATAACCAGACCGCCCTTCTCATTAAGGGCGTGCTTACATTCAAGCGGGGGATCGTATCTACGAGCGTGCCGTTTCACCTGAGCGAGTGAATTCTCTGATGCCACCAAAAGGGCATTGTAAGCAACGTTGACCGGAGTTTCGGATACTTTCTTGAGCAATCGCTTGAGCAGGGTGCTGTTGAAGAGTGGATAGATAGCTCGCTAAGGATTATGCTTTTCGATGGCTGCCTTTCGCTGACCGGAGGCGTTGTTTATGGCAGGTGTTAGCATTTGCCGCAGATCCTCACAGAAGTGGCTATGATGTTTGCTAGGAAACCGACCGCCGTATTTGCCAGAAACGTGAGATTGTCATAACATGTGGATTCATCTGAAGGGAAAAAGCTTTCTACGTGAATTCACGTCAGATTGCCTGCGCTTTGTCGTGTCGGGATTTATGCTACTATTTTGTCGTATGGGATCTGATCCAACGGTAACCCATCGTTTCTCGGAATATCTAAAAAACTTTGCGATCTTGTTTTCTCTTAATAAAACATCCAATAAGTCAGCACGAACACCACCATCCCTGCCGTCAGTATATTGAACACTGATAATATACATGCTAACCCTCCAATTTGTTTGCTCTAACTTTGTCGCCTTTCAAATTAAGGAGTGTTTAAGGAATTAGTGTGATATTGCAAACTTACATAAATCTAATTTAATTATACACGAAAAAACCATCAGCCACACTAATTTTGAAGTATTCTGTTACTGGGTATCTTATTTCGCCTGTCTTGGAATATTCCCATCCTATCGTCGCATAAGCAATGAGTACAATGCAGCTTATGAGCATCATATCACTTCTCATTTCATTTACCGTTACGTCCTTTCATGGAGAGGACTAGTAGATTCTGCAAATCATCTACTCAAATACAAGATTGTCGGTTACGAGAGGCATAATAGACAAGGATGGGATGATTTTTTTGCAAATCACCAAATTATTCATGACAGCGTTCGCAAAACCTACGAGAGTGATTCAAGGCTGCGCTATGCTGTTGACAATGACGGGCTCTTTATCTGACAATCACCTGCATAGATTTTTTAGACTGGGGGCCCGGGTGTCTGGTAAATTGCTATACAACTTCACGATTTTCCTGAGTGCTTTTTTACTGTTTCAAATTCAGCCCCTGATTGCCAAGATGATACTGCCATGGTTTGGTGGGGCGGCCGCGGTATGGATCACCTGCATGCTCTTCTTCCAGCTGTTTCTTCTGGGCGGATATATATACGCTCATTGGTTGATCAACAATCTCAAGTCGAAAAATCAAATGGCGACTCATATTTTATTGTTAGCGTTCAGTATGTTTCTGCTCCCTGTTGTGCCGAACCGGCATCTTATAACTGCGGACAATCTCGATCCGGTGTTGCAACTTCTTGCTCTTCTACTGACGTCTGTGGGTATGCCATATTTTTTGCTTTCAACAACAACCCCATTACTGCAAAGCTGGTATTCACGCACATATCAGAGGGCTATGCCATACAGGTTATTTGCACTTTCGAATTTCGCATCACTTCTGGGATTGCTGGCATATCCTTTTATAGTGGAACCCAACCTTACCTTGCCCCAGCAGTCTAATTGTTGGTCGGCTCTTTATATCGTATTCGCCGTTGCCTGTGCAGGGGCAGCATTACATAGCCTGAAAACCAGCAATGATGTAGTCATCCAGGTCGATGCAACCGATAAGCTGATGGCTGAGGTATCTGGTCCGCCCAGGACTGTGGAAAAAATCCTGTGGCTGCTGCTTTCTACATGTTCTTCGATAATGCTCCTTTCAACAACCAACTACCTGACCCAGAATCTGGCATCGATACCATTTCTCTGGATTCTACCACTGAGCCTCTATCTGCTGAGCTTCACGCTCTGTTTCGATCGCAACGGATGGTACCGTCGAACGTGGTACTTATGGATAATATCGGCAGTCCTTGGCGGAATGTCATATGCGCTCGCAGAATGGGAGCAAGCATACCCCATAGGTATTTTGATCCCTGTCTTCTGCGCAGGGCTTTTTGCGGTCTGCATGTTCTGCCATGGAGAACTCGCAGCCCGTAAGCCCGCTCCAAGACACTTGACCTCCTTCTATTTGATGATATCTATAGGCGGCGCCTTAGGCGGAATTTTCATCGGCATTCTAGTGCCTAAGCTACTTACTGGGCCTTTTGAACTGGCACTGGCATTGATCGCCTGTGCCTTGTTGTTATTTATCGTTAACTTCAGGAGAAACCGATTTACCGCGATCGTCTGTACCGCATTAATTGCCGGCGTTCTTATTGAATCCGGAATTTATATATCCGCCTTTACAAAAAAATCACGTTTCATGGCAAGAAATTTCTATGGCTGCCTGAAGGTGGATGAATTCGACAAAGGCACTGATAAAGAGCACAGATGGTTGGTCCACGGAACGATAATACATGGAGTGCAGTTTCTCGATTCGAAGCGACGTCATGAACCAGTATCTTATTACGCGCCTTCGTCTGGCATCGGTCTGGCGATCAAATATCTACCTCAAGGTCCGAGACGCATAGGAATAATCGGTCTCGGCGCAGGGTCTTTGTCGGCATATGCACGTCAGGGTGATGTTTATCGCTTTTATGACATAAACCCTCTTGTGAAAAATGTGGCCCTAAATGAATTTTCCTATCTCTCAGACTGCAAAGCAAAGGTCGATATATTGATAGGAGACGGCAGGCTCCTTCTGGAGCAGGAGAGCGACCAGCATTATGACCTGCTCGTTGTAGATGCATTTTCGAGCGACTCCATACCAGTCCATCTCCTTACCGTTGAAGCGATTCAGCTCTATTTCCACCACCTTCAACCTGATGGCATTCTGGCTCTTCATATCTCCAATCATCATCTGGATCTTGCCCCCGTAATTGAACAGATAAGGTCTAAACTTGACAAGCAGGCCATTCTTATACACAGCGAAGGTGATGATGATAAAGGAATTTATAGGACCGACTGGGTGTTGATGACATCCAGCCGCGATCTGCTTAAAATACCTGAATTAAAAAAAGTTGCTATGGAACTTAGATCGCAGCCGGGGCTCAGGGTTTGGACTGATAACTACAGCAATCTAATTCAGATAGTGAAAATTAAATAAATAAAGGTATGCGTACCACTGCTCAGTAAGGTGAAGTCTGTTGATAGCATAAGAGTACGGTTAAAAAAAGCGCCCTTGCGAGCTACGGAAAGTTCCTGGAAAAGTTTCAGGAAATATTTTCAGATTACGAGGTGTTATCTATTTCAACAGACGACAAGTGCGCCATCTTCATTTGGTGATAGCAGCGAGGCAGAAAAGTGGGGATCTACCGGTGTTGGCGATTAACACTCAGCTGGATTTAGCTATGGATGGTGTCGCTGATGCAAATGCTCATGGTATTATTATCATAGAATGGCAGGGAGGAAAATGTATGAAATATGCATATGTTAACCCGATCGATGGTGTAATCCTTCAGTGGATTGACACAAGCCGGCAAAATTACAATTTACCAGACAGTTCGCGACTTCACGAGTGCACAGATGCTGAATTTGAGTTGCGGAATAATGGTGAACACTATATGGTGCAGAATGGAACTGTAGTCCCATTTGCAGCGGTAGCGTCCCCCATTGCCTCAGATGCTCAGATCCGGGCTCAGATTGATGCTCTGGAATCTCAGCAGACGCCTCGTCGGTTACGAGAGGCTGTGATAGGTAAGGATGGGGGATGGCTTGCCAACGTGGAGGCACAGATCGATGCACTCAGGGCGCAACTTAAATAAAGTGACCCAACGTTGTACACACTTTTTTATAGCGCAGGCAATTCTTTGCTGATTACTATTTCCTATCTTTTAAGGTCACTGCATGAAACAACTGTTTGATTTTTTCTTTTTCTTAAACAATCTGAAGTATTCGACTCATATTCGTGCAGATAGATAGTCTTATCGCTTGTTCCGCTACTGCTGTTCGGTGGAAGGTCGACTTCTGAGATGCATCTACGTAAAGTGGTACAGCCACGAAAATACTTTTTGAAGCAGAGGTGGCTCATCTCATCGAGGCCAGGGACATGGAAGCCAGGCGACGCACTACACACTCCGATGGTACGAAGAGATTTAAGACATAAAGCGGGAATTCCCGGTAATTGATTGCCGGGATGAAAGCGCCGCTGTTGGTTATTACAGTTCTTATTCTTGACAAACGTCCAGAATTGCTTTTAGATAGGAAGATGCGCGAGTTATCTAACGATACACCTACACATACGCGTGCTAAGCGCACCAAGAGGCCGAAACATACTGTAGTCACCCGTGCGTTTGATTTCCCCATGGAGGTAAGCGCAAAGCAGGCTGACCGGCTGTGGATGTGGGTCGGCGCTTGCTGGCGACTGCGCAATGACCTGGTTGCCGATCGCGCTGACAACCGTACAGCGAATAAGCTTCTTAAGCAGCAAGGTGTGACGGACATTCACTATCTCACCCAACCAGACCAGTATACGGCCATTCACGAATACGTCCTGCACGACACTGCACTCTCTAAAGTCCACAGCCAGGTCAGACAGAATGTGGCTGTTAGAGTTGCTGAAGGGTATAAACGGTTCTTCGAAGCTCTCAAAGAAGGGAAGACTGATGTCCACCCGCCCAAGTTCATCGAGCGAAAGAAGTACCGCAGCATCACCTTCCCGCAGTACGGTCCTGCTGCAAAAATCAAAAACGGCAAGCTGCACCTTTCGGGCCTCGGAGAGTTTCGGCTGTTCGACTACCGTAAGGTCAAGGGGAAACCTAAAACCGTTACGATCAAGTTCAAGCAGGGCAGATGGCACTGCGTAGTTACAGCCGAGGCCCAGGAGAAAGATGTTCTGGATATGCTTACCTCTTCGGACTTTCGTCCTGACGCTGGGGCAGACACCGGACTGACTGCCTTGCTGACAGATTCCGAAGGCGTCAAGTACGATCCGCCAAAAGCTTGGTACGATTACCGCAGAGGACTCCGGTCTGCACAAAAGAAACTGTCCAGGCAGTTTGAAACGAGAGAACTTGGGTACAAGAATCAGGTTGAACTGGCGAAAGCTGCCGGTCGGCCAATCTCAGCACTCAAGGACATCCCCTATTCCAACCGGCTGAAGGCCCAGATCAAGGTTGTTGCCAAGATACATACCAAGATAGAGCGCATCAGGGACCATCACCACAAGAAGAATGCTTCAGTTATTTCGAATCGGTACCGCAAGGTAGCTGTAGAGGAGCATTCCGTGGGTTTTATGATCCGCAACCGGAAGCTTGCGAAAGTGGCTTCCGATCGGGCAATCCACAAGCAAAAGCTCCTGCTCAAGAGCAAGCTTGGTAACAAGCGGTACATTGCGGAGCCAAACCAGACGGAGAACGGCGGCAACTCACAGACCTGCACCTGTGGTGCACCTGTCCCGAAGGAACTTTCAGACAGGGTCCACCACTGTCCGGCATGCGGGCTTACTGCCGGTCGTGACCATGTGGCGGCCAATATCGTAACAATCATAGCATTCGGATTTGCAAGTCTTACCCTGGGAGCGGGGTCACACTCTCCGGAGGCCGGGCAGGTCTTCGTCAGACGTGGAGAGGACAAGGCACTGCGTGGCGAAAGCCATCTGTGCGAGTCGGAGGTCATCCCGGCTTCAGAGTCCTCCTGGAAGCGTCAACTTCTACAGGCGTGGGGACAAAGTACCACGGATGGGGAACCTACCGTGGAAGGCAAGACTTGTGAGCATCTTCAGGACACTCCGGAGTTGCCACATGAGCCGCAATCAGTCTGCTAGTGCAAAGCGCCAAGCGCGGAACCTGAGTTGTCTTCAGGGGATGCCCCTGATTTCAATCAGGGGAGGATGTCACAATAAGGGCCAAGACATATGCGACCTCAAATCTAGTTCGTATGCTTCCTGTTCTTTTACGGATACTTCAATTGTATTCGTCAATCGGGTGTCAGTATATCGGTCATTGTCCGAAAAAGGTGTAAGAATATGCCAACCTGACTGTCGCATTTTATCCTGCAACTATTATCTTTTGTGACTTGCATCACCAAATCCAAAATATCATCATTTTGGGTCTTCCTCTCTGATACAAATAGAGCTATGATAATGATGAGGCGAGCCTATCCTGGGGAGGGGGCAATATGACCATAAAAGTTGTATACCACGATAATACGTACGATACTATTCCTGCTTTTGTCCTACAACACGGTATCGATTGCAAAAAGATCAAAATGTTTTATCGCAATTCCGAAAGAAGATGGGTTACGGTGGGCGCAGATCCAATGAGAAAAACAGCTCACACGTTAGTTCCCTATGCTGGCCCCGAAAAACGCGCTCCTCAGATCTTTGAAAGTCCTTTTTTACACAGAAGGATCGCATTCCAGCTAAGCGAAATTAATAGGCAACTTTACTGACCCTATTTCAGCTTCCCATATTTCTTCGATAGGTCCTCTATCGCCTAATTGCCACTCCCTGTAAATTTCCAATGGCTTTGTCCTTAGGCTGGTCAAATAGAATCTTGCGGAATAATGCCTCTGTTCTCGGCAACTGAACGAGGCGGAATCATTTCTGTGATTTGCCCCGCCCATGAGAGAAGCTTTCACTTTCTAATTTTACATCCTGAATATTATTTACCGACGTTTGCGGTCTTGTCGTTGTGTTTCTTGTCGTATATATTTTTGCTAGCTCTATTCTGTTGCTTGGTAAGCTTTGCTTTATCTTTTGCTGTGAGATTGCCGCCATTCTTAGCAGCCATGCGATCCTCTCTCTGTTGGATGCGGGCCTGTTGAGCGTCAAGTTTACCGGTCTCCTTGGGTGTCAACTGGCCACTCTGGACACCCTGGTTGATCCTATTCTGCTGGTTAATCTCTCTCTGCTGAATGCCAGGATCGTTATCTGCTCCGAAAACGGGTGCGACTGCAAACATACAAGAGATACTTCCGGTAAGTATTGTAGCGATGATTTTCTTCATGACAACTCCTTCACTATTGTAGGATTTGCGAGGTAAAACCTCTCTAATTATCGTATCCATTATTATTAAATATTTATGAACTGATTTATTGTGATTAATATCACTACTGATTGATACATTGCCAGGATTAGAGGCTGTCCTAAGATTAATCAGACTGTATCCTATATTTTGCCGCAAGGAATGTATGTATCCTAAGAAAAAGCTTATCCCCACAGGTAGAATTGGTTGTGCATGTCGCGTTCCGGCAAACCGGTGGCGTGATTTCCATCACAGAATCTCTTTGGAATTGAGAGTACGCTAACCTTAAGGTCAACAGACAAGAGAACCCTACGGTCTCTGCAATGGTTATTATCAGCGCCGGGAGTAACTGCTGCAGCAGTTCGGGGAATTGAGCAGTGAATGTAGATTGGCGCATTATTAGAGAGGTAAGCAGAATGATCGTAGCATTGAACGATGCTTGTAAGAAGTTTCTCCCGCCTTTTTCGACATACCCCGAGGTGCAGATGGAGATGCAGAGAATGGTTCTTATTATAGATGACAGTCCGACCGATATAGAGCTGACTACAATAGCGTTAGAGGCGACAGAGCGAAAAATAAGTGTCTGTTCCGCCTCGGACGGCAAGTCTGCGCTGGCAATGCTCAGGAACGGACTGGGGATGCCCGCACTAATATTGCTCGATCTGAAGATGCCCGGTATGGGCGGCATCGAAGTGCTCCGTGAAATACGGGACGATGCTCGTCTTAAAGAGATCCCCGTCGTGATGGTCACATCTTCAGCACTCGAATCTGACAGGGCAGATGCAATTGCTGCTGGCGCCGACTATTATATTCAGAAGCCTTTGGATTTAGGCAAATTCAGCAAAGACTTGGAGTGTATTGTGCATCACTGGCTACCGATCTAATTAGTATCCCTTGCTCCCGCTTTGTCGGACTTAGACGTTGACACCGTAGCAATTTACGATTAAAATGTAACATGTTTAGGAGAGTGAGCAGCTTATTGATTTTTGGAGCCGTGTTTTTATCCATAGTCTCGCCTGTAAACCTTACCTCCATTCGTCTATTGGACAATAATAGAGTGATAGTTACGTTTGATCCATGCCACGCATCAAGCCCGTTACAGCCCGCTAATGCCGATGTGCTATCTTGTTGTCTTTTTGAACAAATCTGCTGTTCCCTTTCTATTCCAGAATTCGCAGGCTTTTCTATAGCTTTGCGGCCTTTGTTCAAGTCCTCGTTGTTTGCATTCCAAGAAGAGAAGCCCCCCAGAGCGTAAGTCCACCATCAAAGTTTTGAGCGCGTGCCTATTCCCGACAGCCCGAATGAGATATTGATTCTTTGTTATTCGAGCGGGGCAGATTGTGTTTGCGACTAACATGAACAAAGGACTTCAAAAGATGTCCTTTCCTAACAGGGAGGCTTAACATGAAAGTAAAAAGAGTTTTCGATCGTCTAATCTTTAATGAAAAATTTGTGCGCCAAATACTTAACGGCGCTGTTGTGCTCGGTATAGCCTCAATCATCGGGCTAATGACTTCAGCTAGTGCCATGGCCTGTGCAAGTTGTGGTTGCACATTGAGTTCCGATTGGGAGAATATGCAGTTTTCTTATGCGCCCGGAATAAAACTGGATATACGCTGGGATTTTATAGATCAGAATCAGCTGCGGAGCGGGACCGGAACTATTTCTCCATCGGCCGCCAGCCAGGTCATAGAAAACGGCAGCCCTGCGGAAGTCGAGAAGTACACCAGGAACAACTATTATACTTTGGGAATCGATTACAGCACTAGCCCCAATTGGGGAGTCAATGTTCAAGTCCCCTTTATCGATCGTAGTCATAGCACACAAGGAACAGCATCGAACGGGATCGATGGAGGCCCAGGAGGAGGGCAATACGACTCACATACTACAAGTTTTGGTGATGTAAAGGTGGTAGGGCGCTATCAAGGATTCATTCCAGGATGCAGTAACCTTGGTATTCTTTTGGGATTCAAGCTGCCGACCGGCAGTTATACTGAGACAGGTACATCGACTGACCCGACTGCCCCTGGGCCGGTTCCGATTGACCGTGGCTTGCAACCGGGGACTGGTACTACCGATATAATAGTCGGCGCGTTTTATGCCGATTACATAAGTCAGAACTTGGGTTACTTCACGCAAGCTATTTTCCAGACGGCGCTTTACGCAACCGATCAGTACAGGCCAGGTGAGGGCCTCAACCTCAACGTGGGCTTGCGCTACATGGGATTCCCCAATGTTACCCCCCAGGTTCAGATGAACTTTAAGCACGTTCTGCACGATACGGGGGATCAGTCGGATTCGAACAACACTGGTGGAACATTGCTGTATTTTAGCCCTGGTGTCTCTGTATCGGTTGTCAATCATGTTACAATGTACGCCTTCGTTCAATTGCCGGTTTATCAGGATGTTAGAGGAATACAACTTGCGCCACAAGTCACAACCTCTTTCGGCATGCGTTATTCATTCTAATACACGCATCTAGGACGATACGAACCAAAATGAAGTATCTGCCCATCAAATTTTCGGTTAAGCGAAATTCCGCAAATTTTCAGCGAAAGGACGCTTAACCGAAGCTGGCAGTCAGTCCTCATCTTTACCGCATCAGCTATTTCAGGATCGCCTCGATGTTTGAGGAAAGTTGCTGATAATCTATGGCGCCAATATACCGTTTCATGATCCTTCCGTTTTTATCGATGAACAAGGTAACCGGTATTACCCGTACACCGAGGTCCTTGGCCAACCCGTTGTCCCTCCCGACTGGGAAGGTTATCTTGAAGGTATCCGTAAATTTTTTTATATCGCCTTCTCCACTTTGGGCGAAAACGCCTAAGAAGCGGACGCCTCTGTCTTTATAAGTAATATAAGCCTGCTGCAGATCGGGGGCTTCATTTTTGCAATCAGGGCACCAGTATGCCCCGATGTTGACCACCAACGGGGCGCCCCGTAATGAGCGATAGGCTATTGTTTTGCCGTCGATGGTTCGGAATGTGAAATCCTTCACCATGTCTTCAGCAAAGACTGAGAATGCAAGGAGCATAAGCAGAATGGTAAACGACGCAACCTTTTTCATGATTTCAATCCGCCTTCTTATCTTTATTCTTGAGTTCTTGAACCCCATCCCCTAACGCCTGAATCTCTTTTTTTAGGCTATTAACACCGCTCTCATGACGGGACGGAGTTCTTTCACAAAACCTTCGCCACCAAAGAACCGGCCCACAATAAGTGCGACCACCTAATAGATTATGAAAAAGAAAGGCAGTATCCCCCAAATCCATTAATGAGTCCCCATCCAGTTCCATTTCACCACATAGTTATTTCATCATTTGCCCGACTCTGTTCTTCACTAGCGCGGTTTCAGACATGTCGGTTTCCATTCTATTTCTTAAATTCCTCGATCTTTACAGAGTGAGTGGCATGTTGACCGTTTCTTTTCGTGGTCGCGATGGTTGCTTTCACGGGGGCTATGACTAATAAAATAGTTCTCATGGCAGGGCTTGCTACGACATATTAGAATGTTCAGGATATTCTTACCAATAGCTTAAATATGTTGATAAAAAGTCAGGGCAGGAACGTTCAGTCCTGCCCTGACTAATCCGACTATTTGGATCCGACGGAAGGCATATTGGAAAGTAAATCGATTACTTTCGTGGCAGCTTCGCCAAGCTTGTGAGTCATAGCCATCATGGGGTTGTCCATCGTCATGCCTTTTGCATGCATGTCCATCATCTCTTTACCGTTCATCACATCGGCCACCATTGACTTGCCATCATTCAACATCTCTTTTCCATGGTCGATTGTCATTTTGTCGATTGCACCCGCCATGCCCATCTCGCCAAGCATCATCAAATTCGAGCCCTCAGCAGCCATTTGCAAGGCATGGGTGATCATCATATGCATATGATGCATCGACATCATATCAGGAGCAGACATGTCCTCCATGGACATTTTATCCAATATGTCGGAGACTTTGAGCATGGATTCGCCTAATTGATGAGTATAGTCCATCATGGGGGACTTTGCATGTTTGTCCATCATGCCTTTCATCTCGGGTCCGTTCAGGACAGCAATGATCAATTCCTTACCCGCTTTCATCATGTGGTGTCCATGCTGAAGCATCTTTTCATCGACTCCAGAGGCCATTTTCATCTGCGCAACCATCGCCATATTAGCCCCTTCGGTTATCATCCACATGCCGTGATTCATCAGTACGTGGAAATGGTGCATCTCCATGGCCGCATGGCCCTTGTGCATATGTTTCATCTCTTCTGCTTTTGCCGAACCAACCATGGTAAAGGTTAAAATAATAGCTAATACCAACCACTTACTAACACCCCTCATCATACCTTCCATACATAAACCTCCTTTTGTTGCTGGGCTAACCCAGCTTTTGGTTATTTTTAATAGCATGTCTCCATATAAAATATAGCCATGATCGAGACGAGAAACAACTTCTGAATCGGACCTGTGGAAATTGGCCTGTCCGTCGATGTATGCCATGGTGTGTTAACTGGTCATCGATTGGCACTAATTTCAGAATGTGATTCTATGGTCACGTCCTCATTACTAAATCGGGATCGATCGTAACGACCTGCCATGAAGGTACAATCGTTGCCACTGTATATGGAAGTACGGTTAATATGAAAAGGGTTAAGATTTGATAAGCATCTATGAAGGGTACAAGTTTGGTCCATCAAAAATAATTTCCCGGAGAGATTTGTTTGATTACCCCAATATTCTGTGCAATTTTTAAATTCTCGGGATATATAAATCTTTTTTAAACAGGACGTGACTTACTTTCTTTGTATCTCAGGCTGACTTTTGTAACTCCAAGATTGGGATATAATATTTTCCATCTCGAAGCTTTCCTGGGATTCTAATCGGATAACAGGTCCCGATTCCATTCTTTACTTCCGACACGCTAAATTCCGTACCGCACTCTTTACAAGTAAAATGCCCCTTGCTAAAGGTGAAGCCAAGCCTAGATTTACAGCTCAAACATGCATCAAAAAAAGAAAGGACTTCGTTGTCGATTTTTATAACGAAGAAATTTATGTGCTTGTTTCCAAAATTATAGGTATAAAATCTGGGGATATCGGGTTTTAGGCTTAGAGCATCGATGCTCACCTCATCTCCCGACACTGGTGCTTTCGAATAAGGAGTATGCTCAGAGCAAGCCGTAAGAAGTATTATGCACAACAAAGAAATATAGCGCCCTTTTTTAGCAAATTCCATATCAATTAATCTTTACTTTTTAGCTATCCTCGCCGCAGATAAACTTTTCTTATGTATGACTACATTCTGCATGATCTCCAATGCAATCGGTTCTGGCATTGTATGCATACTGCTTTATCACCCACTTATCTTTATGCTTATGTCTACTTATATCAGTCTGTGAGAACTGAACATAAAGAGCATACACTGGCTATATTATACTCACATTTACATAAAGGTGAAGAATGATAAATTGGCGCTCGCGCCAGGATACGGTTTCTTTCAGAAAAATGTGATTATCATCATTCTCTTGCGTTCATTTTAAGGAAAAAAGTGCTTTTCATCGTTCACACTCATAGGGCCACCAATAGTGATGATAAAGTCAATCCCAATCGGCTCCGGCAAAGTGTCGCCCTAGAAGAAGCGGGTGTAGTTGATCTGAGCCCCTCTTTTTCAAGCCGGGGTATGATACATGCGAGACCCTAGAACCGGACATGTTGAAGAACGTGTACTTTCATATTCTCTTCTTTTTTGTCCCATTAATCAGGATATCAGGAGTCCGATGATCTTTGGTGTACAGAAGTTTCACGAACTACTTCTTATGACACTGGATACAGCGCTCGTCGCTTATCATCTGCGCCTTCTGGCCTTCGGGGGTTTTGTCCACTCCCTGTCCATGGCATTTAAAGCAATTTTCGAACCCCAGTGCCTCATGCATTTTGACCATCTTGGGATTCTTGCTATGGCAGCTGTTGCATCCCAGGGCTTCTCGGTCGAATGGAGTAAGCCATGCTGTGATCAACAGCATTAAAAGTAACGATGCTTTCATGGATACATTATAAGAATTACTGCTCAACTTAAATATGATCTAGATCATGCTTTCCCTGTCTTCTAACCCACGCCTCGATTAAAGCGCTTACTGTTGGTATATCCCATCCATGAATGACGGGGTTTTATGGCGTTCCCTGATAAGTTAGGCCTTCAAATCTAGATTTTACGCACATAGGTGCTGAAACTCGCTATGGGCAGCAGATATCTCCGAGTCGGTTCAGGACTGATGTTTCTCGAGATAGCAATTTATCTCTCTGACAAAATCCTCGCCATACCGCTGTAACTTGGCATCGCCGACCCCAGTGATTGTTCTCATTTCTGACAATGTCGAAGGGAAGTTACTGCACATTTCGTAAAGAGTCTTATCCGAGAAAATTATGTAAGACGGAACGTGCTGGATGTCCGCCAGTTTCTTTCTCAGGGTGCGCAGTCTCTCAAAAAGTGAATCGTCATATACCCTTTTTCGGCCTGCTCCTTCCTTTCTGATAGTTCCCTTTCTTTCCGCCTTTCTCAGCTCTGAAATTATATCTCTACCATACAAGATACCGGCGCCTTTTTGCGTGATATTCAGCACAGGATAAGGATCGCCTTCCTGCACGACTGACTCCTGCGCAAGGAGTTCATCGATAACTTACCGCCAGTAACGCTTATCTTTGCTTTTGCCAGTTCCGTATATCTCCATTTTATTGTGTTTGAGATCGCGAATACGTTTTGTATCAGCACCGGTGACAATATCAACAATGTGACCTATTCCGAACCGCCGACCTGTCGCAGAAATAGCAGACAAAATAATCTGCGCATCGCTGGTTATATCTATTTTCTCAACTGATCCTTCACAAATATCACAAGTGCCGCAGCTATCAAGAGGATAATCTTCACCGAAAAAACCGAGTAGTTGCTTTCTTCTGCATATATTGTGAGATGCAAATCCAACCATCTGCTTCAGCTTTTCAAGTGCGATCAGTCGCTCCCTTTCGTCCGTCATGGCGTCAATGAAATATCTGATTTTAGGAATGTCCCCCCTTCCGAAAAAAAGGAGACAGCGGGCAGGCTCTCCATCGCGTCCAGCACGTCCGGTCTCCTGGTAATAACCTTCAATATTCTTCGGAAGATCGGCGTGGATTACGAAACGAACATTCGATTTGTCAATGCCCATGCCGAAAGCGATGGTTGCTACGATAACCTGAGCTTCGTCCTTGTTGAACGCTTCCTGGTTCTTATTGCGCTCTTGAGCGGATAATCCGGCATGGTAAGGCAGCGCCGCTATCCCTTTTGATTTCAGAAAGCTGGCCGTACCCATCACAGAATCGCGAGTCGTACGGTATATGATCCCTGACTCACCCGCGTGGTCTTTGAGAAAATCGAATATCTGAAATTCCACATTCGACTTTGTCTTTACCTCGTAGTGAAGATTGGGGCGGTTGAAGGATGCGCGTACTACATACGGTTTTCTCAACCCGATCCTGTCGATGATATCATTTTGCACTTTTTGGGTTGCGGTTGCAGTAAAGGCTGCGATCGGGACATCCGGAAACGCTTTCGGGATGAGTGAAAGGCTTAAATAATCCGGTCGGAAATCATGACCCCATTCTGAAACGCAATGAGCCTCGTCAATCGCAAAGAGAGAGATGGTAAGGGTTCTTAGTTTCTCCAGGAAATGAGGCATTGCAAACCGCTCAGGCGCGATGTAAAGCAGTTTAATCCGACCTGCACTCAAGCGTCGATAAACTCCAGACACGTCTTCAACATTCATTGAACTATTAATAAAGGCAGCAGCCATCCCGTTTTCGACTGCCGCATCGACTTGGTCCTTCATCAGCGATATAAGTGGACTGATGACTACAACCGTGCCTTTCATCATCGCCGCAGGCAGTTGATAACAAAGTGATTTCCCGCCGCCGGTGGGCATCACTGCAAAAATATCCATTCCGCCCAGTGCAGCCCTAACTATGGATTCCTGATTCTGACGGAAGGCCTGAAACCCGAAGACCGTATCCAATGTATCCAATAGAGAATCGCGAGCAACCACATTTGTGTTCATTGCAAAAGCCCGGGGACAACATACTTAATAACTGAACTCATTGTATCTGCATTATGGCATATAAACATGTTTGATGTCCTTAACTATCTGTGTCGTATATTCGATTGAGTAATTCATCATCATATGACTCTTTATGTACACGGAATCCAACAGACTCCATCAATCTTCATGACTGCAGGACGAGTTCTAGAAGTTGATAATATCACAGGCAAAACCTCTCGGAAGCAAATAATTGTTTGCTCCGATGCGAATTGTGTATACTTTAGATGCTTACGTTCTGAAATAAAGGAATGCAGACTCTAAATCCACAAACATAAGGAGAATAATAATGAAGGAATCGGAAAGGAAAGATTCAAAATATAGAGCTCCTAATCCGTCATTTATGAAGGCTGTGAAGCCGAGCGAGGCGTTGGCAAAGATAGTGGGTAATGAGCCACTTCCAAGGACAGTTATAACCAAGAAGCTCTGGGAATATATAAAGAAAAATAATCTCCAGGATGCAAAGAACAAGAGAAATATCAATGCGGATGAAAATCTCTTGGCTGTATTCGACGGGCATAAACAGGTCTCGATGTTTGAGATGACCAAATTAGTCAATAAGCACCTGAGCTGAGTGAAAAAAACGGGCAGGTCTTGAATTCGAATAGACCTACCCATTGCAAGTTCAACCGGGCACATTATATAGAGGGGCTCTTACCTTCGGCCTTTTCTTTCTTTGCTTGTCTTTTCTCCTCTAGGCTATGCTGAGGTTTTTTCTTTGCATTTGGCTTTTGCTTATTGTTTTCTTTGCTCATGATGTCCTCCTCGATTAAACATACTTGATATGTATAAGATTTTCTGTTAGATACATGTAGAGCAAGCCAGAGTGAATATATATATTTCGTGGATGTGTTATCATACAAATAGAACTTTAAAGGGTATTTGCGTTCGTAAGAGGCCACAAAGACTTTGAACTTTGTGGCCTCTTTTTTTTAAAAGGCCTTTTTAGTTCCAAGACAGGGAGAAACAAGAAATGGGACAAGGAACAGTGAAGTGGTTCAATGACAGCAAAGGGTTTGGGTTTATTACTGGTGAAGACAACATTGATGCATTTGTACATCATACGTCCATCCAGGGCAATGGCTTTAAGAGCCTAGTCGAGGGTGACAAGGTCAGCTTTGATACTGAAAAGGGACCGAAAGGACCTAAAGCAATCAACGTTGTCAAAACGTAGTTAACCGGAAGGGGGGCACCTTCCTGGTGGAGGGGCCTCTTCTTTTAGGAGGTACATGAACAACAGAGAAAAACAGGCTGTACGCTTAGAAAGAAAACGGCGTAAAATTGATGCAGGGCTCGTGGCTTCACTCTTTCCGGAAGTTGAAAGCATAAGCATAAACATAGTATACAGCCAAAAGGAAATCATGCAGTCATTGCCTCGAACCGTTAATTTCTTCCCACCAGTTCTGCTCTTTTCAGGGTAGACTGTTTGAGCAAGGATTGTATCGAAGGCGGGTTTGATTTCACAGATATAATAAACTCGATGATCGATAAGCGCAAAATAACGTCATGTGGAAAACTCGGCTGTGAAGGCGGCCCTGCGGGGGAACATTCGGCTATCGTCTATGACGTTGCCATACATTATGGTTAGCATTATTCCTGGTTCATGCTCCATTTGGTCTCGATGTTGCAAGGTGATTTTAAAGGTTACATTCAGATCCCACGGCACTATGTTGCTGCCAAGAGATATGTCGATATAGCTGAGCTTCTCATTGGGAAGGGTACGGATGAACTATGCAAGAGCGGAGGTTCTATATAGACGCCTTCGAACCAGAAATGGAAGGAGCCATGTGCGGTTTCTATTGAAATCCATTGGGTCCACCGCCCTGGCTTTCCTCGGTGGGTGGCTCGGTGGCTTAATTGGGTTTAGTACCGGATTCTACCTCAGCATTGTCTTTAGCATAACAGGCTGGTACTTGACTAAATATCTATGTCATGAATACCTGGGCTAGTCAAGGTATTCGACAGGGAAAAGGCACACTTCCCTTAAATTGTCAGTCCCTTGGAAACCAACAAGGACAATATCCCTATATTTTGCTAACGTGCCCTTAAGTCCTTATTCCCATTGATATACCCGGAAGGCAAATTGCGATTACCTGTGATTTCGATAGGTTACCAGTTTTCAATAAGAGCGCATTATGATATTATGCTAACCATGGAGAGAAAAACCCTGCAGAGCATATTAATTGTTAAATGCACGAAATGATATCTGAACAATACACAATATGAAAATTATTATTCATTTGTCAGATTTGCATTTCGGAAAAAATAAACCAGCTTTGGAAATTCCACTGCTAGATATGATTAAATCACGCCGCCCTGATTTAATCATTGTATCTGGAGATATCACTCAACGCGCGACAATCGAGCAATTTGAACAGGCCCGAAAATTCTTTTCGCTTTTACCCCGTCCGATAATTGCTGTTCCAGGCAACCATGACATACCATCCTTCCTTAAAATTCGGAGTCGATTTTCGCATCCTTACAAAAATTACAATAAATATATTTCAAAAATAACCGAGCCTCTTTACATCGATAAGGAGTTGGCAGTTATTGGGATTAATTCCGTGCGCCCATCAAAGCTTATTGAAGGACGACTGAATACTCAACAGCTTTTGCAAGTTCAAAAAAAATTCTCTGAACTTCCGAAAAAAAGCGTAAAAATAATCGTTATGCATCATCCAATAAATCTTCCACTCAGTTATCCCGGAAAAATTTTGGGGCGGGCGCGTAAAGCTCTGGATTCTTTCAGGGAAACCGGGGTAGATTTAATATTATCCGGACACTTACACAGCACACTGTATAAATATAGAAATGCGGTGTATCGGATACCGCGTCAAGGACCTTTAATCATCCATGCCGGAACAGCCATCTCAAGCCGGATGAGAACTGAACCCAATTCCTTCAACGTAATAATAGTTAATCACCTTCATATACGAGTAGAGAGATACGAATTCAAAAAAACAACATTTTCCATCGCTCGGACAGAAAATTTCGGAAAAAAATCTCACGGTTGGATAAGAGTAAGTGCGTAAACTAAGAAATCCATTTTCTCTTGGGTTTTTAGTTTTTTGAGCTTGGAACTTTACTAAGTCGGTGCTTCTTTTTAAATCTAAACCTATTGCGGAAAGCAAGTCCTTTTGCGCTGAATTTATCGAAAAGATACAAAACCCTGAAAAAGGAAGATATATCATCCATAAGAAAAGGAGCAGATACCAGGTACTTCCTGAAGTCATTCCTGTCAGTTTTCTGCCGTGAGTGAAAGATTTTCCCAGAAAACAATTGGGATGAGCGGACGATTCTTCAAAGCCTTCGTACACAAGAACACCGGCTTCAGATGCAAAGCGAGCCTTAGCATAAGCTATCGAGAAAATTCACGCAGTCGGCGAGGGTTCATGACTCACTGCGACAAGCACGCCGCTTTTGTCAGACTGCAAGCCGTTGTTAGGCCTCTCAGCACCAGAAAGCTTTTGCTAAAACTAATCTTGTTTTTTCTCCCTAATCTTCTGCTCTCGATCTCTTTGTTAAAAAAACATTCCCTTCTTTTTCCAGAAAGTCTTTGAAGAGCGAGCATCGCAGGCTCATCCGCACCCGGTAATCCGCACGCAGCACGGTAATGCCTACGCTTGTTTCCGTGTTGTCCATGCCTGTTACTGCTCCTTTCTTTTTTATATCAGCATGGCATGACTGGAGCGTGTCCGGCAGCTTACATTGCCACTCACTGCTGGACTATCCGCATCATAAAAACGTAACAGCTTATCTTTCCATTCTTTTGCGTACTCAACGCCGATACGTTTACTTCTTTTTATCCGCAGTCGTATTAGGGAACCGGAGAGAAGATACAACCTGTCGCCGCATAGATCCATGCTATGGTAAGATCGGGTGATTTTGAGAGAGCGCGTGAGTTTGCCAGGGCCGGAAAGATCAGCTTGCCACTCGTCTAGAGGTTCGGCCGCGCGGATGAGCACGGCCTGTGCTTTGCCAGTTTTACCCGCGACAATATTGAACATGTTATACATCCCGTAGATGAGGTAGACGTACGCATGACCAGCAGGGCCGAACATGACCTCGGTCCGTTTTGTCCTGCCTTTGGAGGAGTGCGAAGCAAGGTCATTGGGGCCAAGATATGCTTCTGTCTCTACGATGCGCGCCCGGTACTCCTTGCCCCGAACACGATGCACGAGAATTGTTCCGATCAAAGCGCGCGCAAGCTTGATCGCGTCTTGATGAAAAAATGATCGGCCGAGCTTTTTCATAGCACTGGTATCTTACCATCAAAAACCAGAATGTTGATTACATAACGTCAATCTTCTGTCTGTGAGCTATAGCGACATGAAAGCTCGATTCCCATATTTCCCGCTTCATAATGATTGTCAAGTGTAACCTCTCTGGATGCCAGAAATGTGACGTTACGTATAGCATGTCGAAGTCATCGTAGAGCCATAGCGGGGCGACTGAATTGCTGCTACTGAAAGTTATCTATTGTGTCAGTACCACGAATTTGGTGACTTACGAAAATAACCTTCACCCATCATGAATGATGCTCAGCGGACAGAAGCCCACGGGGGTAGGGCATAATCAATCGGTCGAGGAAACGATGCTATTCAGATCAACCTCTCTCACTCGATGCCAATCTTCTGGATCACCATCAGTAGAGAAAAGATGGATACTTGTCACTGGAAAAATTAGAAATATTCGGAATTGATTTGACAATGTCTCTCATCTTCCTGAAATCAAGTTACTATACATTAGATCTTGCCTCCCCAAAGATCGGTATGCAAGTCATTTAGATTTCACAGATTTCTGGGAGACGCTCTTTCTGCAAAGGAAATTGCAATGGAGCATTTAGGGCTGGTAGTAATCAAATCCGCCAGAGTGAGAGAGTTGAGGGTCTCGGAGATTCCCCTCTCCAATGTCAACCAGAGTTGACGGCTAGCGCAGTAACGGACTCCCTTAGAGGCAGAAGAATTTTTCCCGGACTCCACAATGCCTGAAGAACCCTCGAATGCTTCAAAGAGTGACTTAAGCCTTATCTTGGCGGGCGGGACACTCAATAAATAACCGCCTTTGGGACCGCGGACTGCTGTTACAAAGCCCGCTGGTTTAAGATGAAGTACAATCTGTTCCAGAAACTTCTCGGACAGGTCCTCCTTTCTTGCAATCTCACATAGAGGAAGCGGACCCTCATCGAAATGTCTAGCCAGTTCTGCCATCAACCTAAAGCCGTATTGAGTTCTTTTGGAAAGTTTCACACTTATCCTCCCTTATAGCAGTCTTAGTAGTTATGTAACAATGCATTCTCAACTGGTCTTCGCAACAACAAGTTGTCCGGAGAGAAGCTGAAGGGATGACGCGCTACTGCGTGGTTTGGTATTCAGAGCCGCAGTAATATATTGTCCTTTGTCAGAAGGAATGTTCCGACGCCAGAAAGCGATAGGAGAACTCACCCTGGTAAAGATCAACGCGCTAATTGATTAGACGATTTAGACTTCTGGGGGCCGGTCGGTCTGAAAGAAAAATTGAGACTGAGCAGTTACAGTATTTGATGGATATTCAAATTTAATTCCTGCAATTAATGGTGCTAATGGGGGTAATTCAAAGAACAGAGGTGATTCAGCATTCACCGAAAGTGAAGCTTCTCCGGTATGGCAAATATCAAGGATGATGATGCAGGGTTCAGATTCATCGGCTTGTACTGAATTAATTACAGTCAATAGAGAGAGCACTGAGCACACAAAAACCATCAGCAATATCAGGGTTACCGTTTGTTTCCACGCTTTTCTGAAGCTATTGTTTTTCACAAGCCTCTTTCTCCAATCATAGCCACAGTGACTTCAATATAGCAGTTCAAACTTACGTTTGTAAAATAAAGTAATTTTCAGTCCAGCCGGTCACATCAAAAGAAAGCCGGTAGTTTACCACCTTGCTTAGTTTCTAAAAAGGACAGTTATTCCTTAACGTCTTCATCTCCATTCCACAAACACATTTTCCGGTTTTCTGACTTATTGTATGACATTTGCATTCCTCGCCGCAGGCACAAGCATATTTCCCTTCGGCTTTGAAGGCTCTCTGTTTTTCCCATCCTTATGCTTGTAGGTATGCCATACCATCCCCAACTTTTAACACGTTTGCTTTAAATTGATTTTTTCTAAATTATACCTTGAATCCCCGGCGATACCTATCTACCCGGGAGTGAGAATGCAATCTTGTTTATTTTATCTTGAAAATTATCATCTCCGTGATTGTTGAGTTGGCGATGATTACATGAGGGGAACTCACATTTGGTTAGCTACTTGATCGTTTGGGTTCCACAGGTGTAGAAGCTATATTAAACCAATCTAAGTCCATAACTTGACATTCATAATTTGACCCCGTTGACATCGGGTGCTAACATTTGTAAGCTTTAACAAATATGAGAACAGTGAAATTGTTTTCTATAGTAATACTAGTTTTCCTTGCTTTTCCTCTTGTGCCCGGAGGATACGTGTGTGTGGAAAGACCAGCTTCAGGTGGGACATCCATCGTAACCCTCGATGTATGTCATCAGGGCCAAGGGGGTATTGCCAGCCAGAATATGCTGTTTGTTGTAGAGTGCGCAGATACACTGGTTCATATGGACTGTGCGCATCCTTTTAACCACTACGAACAGGCTTGCAAAGCTTTTTCTCTCTCGAACTCAAAAGACCGACCCCCCTCCTCTAATCCGTATTCCTAAAAAGGTTCTGCTTGTCACAAGACGTGCGTCACCAATCAGACGGTGTTTGCTAAAGCCGTTTGGTTACGCATACATGGTCAGGGCACTCACTATTCCAGACTTGTGGCATTTATTTTATTCTTTGATGCAGAGGAGGTGAATCAACTACATATTTAGATTTTAGATCAAGTGGCACAAGCTACCCACATAATGATAGAGAAGCAAAATAAGAGTGTGGAGCACGACGATCAGGGCAATGTTATTTTGGGAACGTATTAACAATAAAATAAAAGGAGAATTCAACATGAAGAAAATAGTATGTTCTATCGTAGCAATGGCATGTCTTTTCGGTCTCATGCTTTCCGCAGGTACCGGATTAGTTTCAGCTGCGGACACTATGGACAAAAACAAACAAATGATGCAAGAGAATGGCATGATGATGATGGAACAAGGCAAGGCGATGATGGACAAGGGAATGATGATGATGGAAAAAGGCAATGCTATGATCAGCGGTGGCATGAAACAGGAAGGCGAAATGATGTGCAGAGAGGCAGATGTAATGATAGCCTGTGGCAAGATGATGATGGAGAGTGGCCAACAGCTGATTAACAGAGTTAACAGAATTACCAAACAAAATGAGTCGGGCAGTTAGATATCGAAAATAGAGACAATAAGTAGACGAATAAATATTAGATAGTTAGCCTATCAAGAGGGCACGCAATTTAGCTGTCTTCTTGATAGGTTCTTTTGATGTACGGTGTCTTGTCAATAGGTGAGTAAAAAGCATCCGGCGGCTTGCCTATTGGCACATTATCTAGTATGCGAGGGCTATATTTGGGGAAAATCGTTATTAATTATACGTAGATTAAAGAGGCCATCCTTTCATCCGAAGCTTCTGGGGAGCGGCCGGGTAACACTATGGGTGGGCAAGTGAAAAAAACAGTACTACTAATTTTAATCGGCCTTCTTTTCGGGACGGCGGAGGCAGAGACCAAGCGGTATAGCATTCCTCTGGATAATTCTCCGTCCTTGGGGCAAAATACTGCCCCGGTCACAATCGTCGAGTTTATCGACTATCAATGACCGCACTGCGTGGCGGCCGGTCCGGTCGTCGAAAGGATCATGAAGGATTACGACCAGAAAGTGCGCCTGGTGATTAAGTTTTATCCTTATAAATATCGGGATTTCGCCCGTATATCCGCCGAGGCGGCATTGGCTGCCTACGACCAAGGAAAGTTCTGGGAGATGCATCGGCTGCTGCTGAAACGGTCACCGCAGCTCGACCGGACTAATCTCATAGTGTATGCGAAAGAGATTGGTCTTGATGCTGATAAATTCAGGGAATCGCTCGATCAGCAAAAAAACGAAAAGATAATAGACCGTGATGTGGAACTTGCGCTCTCCCTCGATCTTTACAATACGCCTACCTACTTCATCAACGGGCGGAGGGTTATTGGGAATGTCCCATATGAGTATCTGAGAGAAATAGTCCTAGAGGAACTTAATGCCGCTAAAAAATAGCTGGTGTGGCCTTATTGTCGTTGTTTTTATGTTAAGTGTCCCTTCGGCTGCTTCTGGCAGTCATCTGGAGTCTTTAGAGTCGCTTCCTATTTCTCAGATCAATCCTCAGACCCCAGACAAGGTGGAACTCGGCAAGAAGCTCTTCTTCGACCGCAGATTGTCTGGTGACGGGACTATGAGCTGTGCTACCTGTCATGTGCCGGAACTTGCCTTTACCGACGGGCAGGAAATCTCGTTTAGCTATCCTACGACTAAGAACTGGAGGAATACACCGACACTCGTCAATGTTGCATTTTTCAAGAATCTTTTTTACGATGGCAGGGCTACATCTCTGGAAAATCAGGCCCTCTTTCCGATAATGTCTGCATTTGAGATGAACCTGAATCTCGATTATCTCGAAGAAAAACTGCGCGTCGTGCCTGAATATGTGGAGGCCTTCAAAAAGATCTTCGGCGGAGATATCACGAGAGAGCGGGTTGCCATGGCTATCGCTGCATTTGAAAGAACGCTTGTTTCAGTTAATGCTCCTATAGACAGGTATCTGAAAGGAGATATGTCAGCTCTTTCAGCCGACGCTATAAAGGGGTATGAAATTTTCACTGGCAAGGGCAAATGCACAGAATGTCATGACGGCGCACTTCTTTCGGACGATAAGTTTCATGCTCTGCATATCCCGGAGAATCCCGACCATCAGAAGGATCCGAGGATAACAGCGACTAGACGCTTTGTGGCAAAGGTATATCACTACGATAATTACGCGAACCTCTCGGAAGATCCCGGCAGATATCTAATCACGAAGAATGAAAAAGACTGGAAGGCCTTCAGGACGCCTACCCTTCGCGAAGTTGCAAAGACCGCTCCCTACATGCATAACGGCATATTCGCAACTCTGGAGGAAGTAATCGACTTTTTCAACAGGGGAGGCGGCGAGGGGAACACAGTAATAAAGCCTCTTAATCTTAACGCATCAGATAAAAAGCACCTGAAAGCCTTTCTTGTCGAGGCACTGAGCGGCAAAGAAACAACTTTCACTTATCCTATAATTCCTTAGTTATATTAATTATATAGGCTTGTGAATTTGAAATGCATTGACAACGAAGTGCTGGAACTCGCGGACACGGCTGTGAATTTGTGCTTTACTAAACTTTATTTCTAGTAGTAACCTGCAGAATTATTGGCATGAGCACTGGTGGTAATTACTGCGAATCTGATGGCGGTCTGGGCGCGTCTGTTTTTATAGACTTGCATAGCTACTTAAAAGTCCTCAGTGTGCGGATACGGCTTATTGTACAATGTTTCTTCCCGCAATCTAGACTGACGCTCTTCTCCTGGAAATATTCACTGCACCTGAAAACATCCAGTGCCGCCGGTGCCAGGGTATGCGATGATTTTTAAACCTAATCGAGATTTTCGGGAAGCGCAAACTGCTGTAAATCATATTCATCAGGACTCATTAGCCCTTCCGCGCCGTCTGGAAACGCCATAGACTGGAAACATTCAAAAAAGACCAACTGTTCTCACTCGTGAGTTGCTAACAGCGCGCTACGGAGAAAATCCTAGTGCCTTATTTAGTAAAGAGGAGCAGCTATGATAATATCACATATTGATGTATCTTGCTTATCGGATGCCTTGATCGACAGCAGAAACCCTCAGTGGGATTGATGAATAAGATGAAATTACATCCTCGCTTTGTCCTTACAATGCTCTATCTCATGATCACCCTGGGTATCGTTGCCTGTTCGCGGCAACCGAAGTATACTCCTCCTGCTCGTTTAGGTTCGGATGTTGTCATTGAGATTTCAAAGCTTAATGAGGGCTTTCCTTCCTTTTTTACCTACCAGATGAATGGGAAGAATATAAGCTTTTTTGTCGTAAAAATTGGCAATACAGTCACGTCATTTCTCGATGCTTGCAATGCTTGCTACCCACATAAACTGGGCTATAAGTATGAGAATGGTATGATTATCTGTCTCTATTGCAGGGAAAAGTACTCAATGGATGAACTTGCTGCCGGCTACGGTAATTGTCACCCAATCAAACTTCCGGGACGCATTCAGGACGGCAAGTATCTAATAGCCGTTTCGTCACTCGAAAAAAACGCAAGCAAGTTTTGAAAGGTTGCTTTTGTGCTGCTACTCTGCAGCCATGCTTATGCAACAATGGCATCTTAATAATTGAGGTGTAATTAACTATCTGGACGAAACCAATGAAAGGAAGCCAGATAGGTTTTGTTGAACTATGACACCTCCGAGGCAGGTGGCAGTATGAATAATAGCAACTTATCACTTAACAGCCTCTATTCTCTGTCCAAACAAACCCGACCACCTCTATGCAATCTTGTTTATTTGGGAAATTATCGTCTTTGTGATGTTGAGCTGGTGATGATTACGTGGTCTGGAAGATATATATTTGTCCCGATCAAATCTCTTTTCATATCAAGCTCAGCGACAAAGCCAATTCCATTGTTGACTTTCTTTGTTAGCGTGATGCTATGATATCAATCAAATGGGGATATTGCGAGGCTTTTTGAGCATTTCAAACGTCGCGAAACTTATCTCGGTTATAAGCTTAATCGGGCTCATTTTTTCAATATTGCCAGAAGTGCATATATCCACCCCAACAAGTTTTACAGGACCATTCATTGTTAAGCTTGATGTCTGCCACGGTTCAACAGCAGGAATTCAGAAGGTAATCGACACAGACTTTGTCGTCGAAGGTGCTGATCCGGTTGGTCCATTACATTCCGTCGGAATTAATAATATATCGGGGTTAATCCCCAGCCCTTTATTGATAGTATTTCAAGAATACCCTCCCCCAGAGTCTGCAAGTTAACTTCGAAATTGTTTTAGGAAATGCCCAATATGCGCGTGGTTGAGGTTTGTCGTGTGCAATCAGATAGTTTCCATGGAGGGTTATAATTGCAGCAAAATCTAACATTTTTAATAACGATAGCAACTAAATATTAAAGACTTTAAGGCTGATACAAAAGGGAGAAATTAAAAGCATGAGACTACTAGGCAAGTTCACAACATCTTTTGCGATTCTATCTATTCTTATTCTGTTATTCTCCGTGCGTACCTCATTTGCCGGCAACGAAGCGGATGCTATAGAGAGTCCCAAGACCTGCAAGGTATGTGGGATGGACCGGAACGTTTATGCCCGGAGCCGGATGCTCATTGTTTATGCCGATGGGACCACCGTGGGGCTCTGCAGTCTCCACTGTGCAGCCGATGAGATGAAAGAAAACAAAGATAAGCAGGTCAAGTCTATAATGGTTGCTGATTATGAAACTAAAAAGCTGATAGATGCCAAGACCGCAATTTGGGTCATTGGTGGCATCAAAACGGGTGTCATGACCAATTTACCGGAATGGGCCTTTGCTGACCAGCAGGAAGCCCAGGCGTTCATGAAAGAAAACGGCGGCAGAGTGAGCACCTTCGACGAGGCGCTGCAGGCAGCTGAGGAAGAGATCGCGAGGGCCGGGGGGCACGGGGGTCATGACATGAGCCATATGGTCATGGAGCCGGGCTCCCAAATGTTATTCAATCCGGCTTTCAGTGATCACATATACCATGTCCACCCGGCCGGCATGTGGATGGTTGACTACGATTTCATGCACACGGCCTTTCAGGGGTTGCGCGCAGGGACGCACAATGTCAACCTTAGCGAGGTTGGTTGGATGAGGGGCACGTCTTATAACTATATGATGATCCCACAAAGCATGACCATGGATATGCATATGGTGATGGTAATGTATGGGATAACCGACCGGCTGACGGTGATGGCAATGACGAGTTATCAGGCCATGCAGATGAAGATGATGATGGACATGGGCCCGATGATGGGAACCTTTTCCAGCCCCCCTATGTCCACCAGCGGGGTTGGCGACAGCGAACTTAGAGCAATGTACAAGGTCAACGATTATCTTGTCGGCAGCCTCGGTCTTAGCCTCCCAACCGGCGACGTCACGCAGGCAGTAAACATAATGGGCATGTCGTTTCGCGCGCCTTATGACATGCAAAACGGTTCCGGAACATATGACCTCAAGCCAGCTCTTACTTACAACGGTCTCAGCGACGACGCACAATGGAACTGGGGCGCTCAGGCACAGTACACCTGGCATACTGGAGAAAACGATCAAGGCTGGAGGTACGGTAATAGCTTCAAGGCGACCGGTTGGCTCCAGCGCGCCTTGGGCCCCTTCACCGGCTCGCTGCGTCTGGCCTATAGCGATACTACGCGGATCGTGGGACAGGATTCCCAAATCCAGCAGATACTCAATCCTATGACAGGGGCGCCAATGCCTGATGCCGACCCCAACAACTATGGCGGGACGCAGTTGGATGGCCTACTCGGTGTGAGTTATCAACACGGTCCCTTCAGTGTCGGGGTTGAGGGCGGTATCCCGCTTTATCAGAACCTAAACGGCCTTCAGTTGAAAACCAGCTGGACTCTCAATGCGTGTATGATGGTAATGTTTTAGATATTTTTTAATGGATACAGCCATTCATCCCCGGGTTAAACCCGTCGGGATGGATGGCTGCCCGAAACATGGCAAGGCATCAGCTTGAACAGCAAAAACACCCTTCGGTACATTCCGGACCGGGCGAAGGGTGGTGCTAGGTTGTGCCAAAGGACTATACCCGGTCTTTACAGGCTGGCTGATATAAGCAAAAAAGGAAACGGCGAGAATATCCATATGGGAAATCGCCGTGTTGCTTGTCCCCATAACAGGGGATGCACAAAGAACGGAACTAGGGGAAGGCGTCTGGATATGTTCCCTTATGAAAACGAACGGAATCCTATGAAGAAAGCAATGAAAACTACTGAAGCTAAAAAACTTTATAGATTTCAACGGCAGACAGTTGAATCAGTTTTAGCAGTTATAAAAACCAATAAAGGGCTCACAGCATTTCTAACCAGTGGGGTAAAATCGCTCAGAACTGAGTTTCCCCCTGTCGGCACAGTAGAAACATAAAACAGATATGGAATGAATAAAGGATAAGGCAAGGCGCATTCCCCAGTTAGTATCGGAAGAGTGTCGCCATTGGAAAAAAGTTGGGATAGCTACTGTTCCGAATGCATTATCAGTCATTGGTTAAAATAATTATGAACACAAAGTTCAATGAAAAAGACTGTTTAAAAAAATGCACTTTTGTTCTATCACTTGTCCCGATTATTGTCTGGGCGGTTTTTCTGCTTTGCGGATGTTCTGACAAGGAGGTCATTATACGGGAAGGTCAACCCGCGCCGGCTTTTGTGCTCACCGACATAACAGGAAAGACGATAAGAGTACCCGAAGACGTGAAGGGCAAGATTGTAGCCATAAGATTCTGGGCAGACTGGTGCAAAGCTTGTGTGGCCGAAATGCCAGAAATAGATCGAGTCTACAAGAAGTATGCAAACAGCGATTTTTTAATTCTTGCCGTTAACGTCGGGCAGGACAGGAGTACTGTAGAAAAGTTTGTAAAGGGCTACAATATCTCATATCCGGTGCTTATCGACGTCGGCCGTGAGGTGACAAAGCGATACGGAATAGCCGGTATACCTGTAACTTATTTTCTCGACAGGAACGGCATCATAAGGCGAAAGATTCTGGGTGAAATAGACGGGGTGGCGTTTGAAAAAATTGTTCTTGAACAGCTGAAAGAAAAGGAGCCGGAAGACAAGAAGTAAAGGAGGCTACTGTGTTTTTTAGATACATGATATCAGTATTATGCCTCATTGTCGTTACCGTATCACCGATTGCTGCATCAGAAAAGCCTATCAAGCCTACCGGGAAGGACAAGTGTCCAGTCTGTGGCATGTTCGTATCGAAATATACCGACTTCCTCGCACAGATCATCTTCAAGGATGGCTCATACGCGATGTTCGACGGTCCGAAAGACATGTTCAAATATTATCTAAACTTGAAGGTATATAATCCCTCAAAAACAAAGGCTGATATAAGCTCAGTATACGTAAACGATTATTACACCCTTTCACCGGTGGATGGGCTTAAGGCATACTTCGTGATCGGTAGCGACGTCACAGGCCCGATGGGCAGGGAACTCATACCTTTTGCAAAAGAGGCCGATGCAAAAGAGTTTATGAAGGACCATAATGGCAAGGCATTAGTGAGATTCAATGAAGTCACATCAGTCATGCTTAAGGAGATAGATTAATGTTCATGCGAAAGTCTAATGTCTACCTTATTTTTGTTTCATTCTGCTTAATCCTGATCTTCCTCATGCTTATTCATGCTTCTTATGCACGCGAGCGAGCAAAAAAACATCTATTGGAAAGTGAGGAGCTAGTGAGAAAGCTTGAACTGACGGATCTCTGTCTATTCACTGATGCGCGGTATACCAGGAATCCTGCGATGGCTGATATGCATAGTGCTTTTCAGGATGCCCCGATGGCATTTGATCATTTCCCATCGGGTTCAATAATGCCCCCTCCGCCCCACTTAAAGAAATATGAGACAAATTGAGGCGCAAAGAAACATCCTCGATTTTACACTATCTTCACTTTTCAGAAGAAAATGGAAGAATACAGCCCTGGTAATCGTTTACACACTCGTGGTCTTTCTTTTTGCATCGGTGATGTTTTTTACACATTCGATCCGCAAGGAGGCGGCGCTTGTTCTGAAAGGCACACCCGAAATGGTTGTGCAGAAACTTACGGCAGGCAGGCAGGATCTTATACCAGCCGATTATCTGCAAAAGATAAGAGATATAAGGGGCATCTGGTCGGTAGGCGGACGTCTATGGGGCTACTATTACGATCCGGTTGTTGGCGCCAATTACACCTTGATGGTCCCCCAGGATGATCCGCCTGCTGCCGGATCGATAATAATAGGAGATGGCATTTCAAAGAACCGCAAGATCTACAATGGTGACTTTTTTGCATTCAAGTCATACACAGGTGACACATTGTTGTTGCAGGTGCAAAGGACCCTTTCCTCAGAATCCGCTTTAGTTTCAGCTGATCTGATTCTTATGTCGGAGAACGATTTCCGTGAACTCTTCGGCATACGGAAGCCCCTTGTAACCGATCTCACAATCAGAGTGCGGAACCCCCGCGAACTCAACACCATAGCCCTTAAAATAAGCCAGCTTCTGCCTGACACAAGGCCGATCCTCCGGGACGAGATACTGAGGACATATGATGCGGTCTTCAATTGGCGCGGAGGGACGATGATAATAATTCTTTTTACCGTTGTCCTTTCTTTTATCAATTTTGCATGGGACAAGGCTTCTGGATTGAGCGCTGAGGAAAAGAAAGAGATTGGCATCTTAAAAGCAATAGGATGGGAAACATCCGACGTCATTCTGCTGAAGTTCTGGGAGGGCACGGTGATATCTCTCTCTTCATTTTTGTTCGGGATTCTATTGGCGTATGCGCATGTTTTCCTGGTCTCTTCATTTATTTTTGAGCCGTTTCTCAAGGGATGGTCGGTACTGTATCCTGATTTTAGGTTGACCCCTTATATAGATGCATATCAACTTTTCACAATCTTTTTTATCACCGTTATTCCGTATACCGTGGCGACGATCATTCCGTCATGGAGAGCCGCTACTATTGATCCAGATGCCGTTATGAGGACTTGATCATGATTGAACTTTTCGATGTCAGAAAGGTGTTTAATATGAACCGGCCCAATGAATTTACAGCCTTGCACGGTGTGAGCCTGAAAATATCCGTCAGCCGCAGCACAGTGCTCAGAGGCCCTAGCGGTTCTGGCAAGACAACTCTTTTAAGCATGATCGGTTGCATGGCCAGGCCCACATCGGGCAGAATTATGCTACACGACAGGGAGATTACAAGCCTCCCAGAGAGGTTCCTGACAGAAATAAGACGGAAATCCTTCGGGTTTATCTTTCAACAATTCAATCTCATCAGAGGTGTAACGGCGCTTGAAAATGTTATGCTGCCCGCCTTTCCGGAAGGGGAGAAACACTCTATGATGGTGCAACGGGCCATGGCAACTCTTGAAATTCTCAATATGGGTCATAAGGCACAGTCCAAAATAGAATGGCTTTCTGGTGGGGAGGCCCAACGTGTGGCCATCGCTCGGGCTTTGATCAACAATCCGTCTGTAGTCATTGCCGACGAGCCGACCGCTCACCTCGATACGAAGCTTTCCAATGAGTTTATGGATATCATTCAAAGACTGAAAGCAGACGGCAGGACTGTCATTATAGCGAGCCATGACCCCATTGTTTATGCATCCGGATATATCGACACTATTGTAGAGATGAGAGATGGGGCGGTTGTAGACATTGGGGAGATTTCGTGATACTTTATCCACCTGTATTAGCGCTCCTTCTAGGCTCTTCCCTGATCAGCCTGATGCTGCTTTATTCAGCTTATTATGCAATCAATATTATCAGAAACTGGGACGTAAAAAGCGGCAGCGAACTTCAGCTGGCACTGGAGAGGAAGACTTACCTGATATCGACAATCGTCGCCTATGCCTTCGGCTTCCAGCTGCTTTCCTTTTTCTTGTTTATTTATACTGCCAATGACTTATGCGTATTTTTTGTCGGGGCAATGTGCGCCGTTGGTACTCTTAATGTGAATCCCTACGGGTATCCAACTCTGATCCTGAAGGTTGTCAACTTTCTTTTAGCCGGCAACTGGCTCATACTGAACCATACCGACAACAAGGCATACGATTATCCCCTGATAAAGACAAAATACTCTATGCTTCTGTTAATTAACCCATTCATTGTCGCCGAAACGGTGCTGCAATTACTGTATTTTCAGGGGTTGCATCCAAATGTTATTACCTCATGCTGCGGAAGTCTATTCAGCACCGAATCACCAGGCATGGCCTCAAGCCTTGCAGCAGTCCCAAGCATACCGATGAAGATTGTATTTTATTCCGCTATGGCGCTTGTTCTCATGAGTGGCATCTACTTTTACAAAACCTTAAAAGGCGGGTACCTGTTTTCTCTTTTGAGCACTCTCTTTTTTTTCATCGCTCTAGAAGCGCTCATATCTTTCATCTCCCTCTATTTTTACGAACTTCCAACTCATCATTGTCCATTCTGCATCCTGCAGAAGGATTACGGATATATAGGTTATCTTCTCTATACCTTACTGTTAAGTGGGTCGCTATCTGGCCTTGGTGTGGGCACTCTCCTGCCTTTCAGGAATAAGATCAGCCTTACGATAATAATCCCGTCTATTGTTCGCAGGCTTGCTCTGGTGTCTTTAATCTCTTATTCCGTCTTTGCAGGCATTTCGACGTATCAGATTATATTTTCTCATTTCAAACTTGAGGGTTATTAATAAAATGACAAAAAACATGTTTCGCGTTGACACCATATTATGCTTGGGATATAGTTTATCCAGTAAGAAATGGCAATCCTTCAATACTAAGGAGAAGGTTATGAAAAAGAATTTATTCGCAATGCTGTTATTTATACTGTCAATTTGTTTGCCAGTCGCCTTAAGCGGACTAGCGGTTGCTGCTGACTCATTGCAACAACCATCTACAATAAATGTTGTCCCCAATCCGAAGCAGGAACAAGCCGGAGATACTTCGCCCGTTTCGCAAGTAGTTCCACAGGGTCAGCAAACTTCACCAATGCTGTGCCCCATGATGCCCATGGGAACCATGTGTTCCATGGGTTCTATGGGCCATTCGATGGATCACGGCGAGGAATTAACTCTGAAAGATATCCTGACCTACATGTCGATGAATGATATACTGCAACTTTTGTCGGATATGATCCGCGTTCAGGAGAAAATGGCTGATACACTTACTAAACAGGAAAGGGCTGCTCTTAAGAAAGAGCTGATGGGACTCAAGGATAAGACAGAGAAGTTGATTTTAGAAAACCGCAGTATGATTAGTGGCCGCTCCAGAGATTAAGTTTATGCGAAACAAATTTGAAACTGCGTTTCTATCTGTCCCGTTTTTCATTATGCTGGCTGTTATCCTCCTGTTGGTCATATCAGCAGGCAACTATATGTGTGCATCGGCTGCGATCAAATCAGGAGATACTCCACCTGCGGTTACACTTCAAAATATAAAAGGTGGCAGTATCACACTCCCAACTGATTTCAAAGGTAAGATTATAGTAATTCACTTTTGGGCAAGCACTTGCCCATACTGCCTGAAGGAGATGCTGGCGATTGAATCACTGAACAATGAATACAAGGCGAAAGGAATTGCACCTTTTTCCATTAATGTGGGACAATCTAAGGAGACGGCGGAGGCATATATTGCAAAAGGTAAGATTACATATCCTATACTCCTGGATCCAGTGTCATCGACCGCTCGGCTTTACGGTGTGACTGGCATTCCGATGACATTTATTATAGATAGAAAAGGAGTGGTTCGATACAGAATAATGGGTGAGATTAATAGAAATGGACTTGATAGGTTGTTGCTGTCTGTAATGGATTGATGATATACGGATCCGTCCAGCGGCAAACTAGCCTTTTTGATCCTTTCCCTCGGAACAATATTCCATATTAAAGTGCCCGATTACAAGATAAATCTGTTTCATGTCATGATTTCCGATCTGCCTAGCGGTCAAATGTGGCTTATAATAGGACTTTTGTGTCGGCCTCGACGGTGCTACACTTCCCTCAAATTATCAATGCAACTCTTCCTGGTTGCAGCCCGGAGGTTCCTTGGTCTATCAAAGGCTGCACTCGTCGACGCTGCAGCCTAGATGAAATAAACGGGTTTGACTGCATGCGGCATGCCTTGACTATACGGAGGAGTAAACGCCTATTTAGATTTTCTACTGTGTTTTGTATGGGATTTAATTAATACCCAGCGTACTATATTTCAGGTAGTACTCATCGGAATTTTCATGATGCGCCCACGTATTGCTTTCTTCTGAGCACAACACCCCGGCCATCTCAGCGACAGTGTTGGTTTCCAATATAATCTGCTAAAACCTTTTCTCAAGTCGTTCCTGAAGTTGATACGAAGTCTTTATTGCAATATCAAAACGTTTTCTCTGGCTATCAAGTGTGACGTTATTCGTCAGATTCTACCGATTTTACTTCCCAAGTTGTTTTGTAACTTTACAAATGAAGGAATTTAATCTAAAATAGAATTGATTTCTATTTATAAAAGTTGTTTGGTTATGTTTCAAATCTTAAGTAATATGATACAGATTGCATCTCATAAAGAACCATACCTTCAGGATGATAAATGCTGAGCAAAAAAAGCAGTAAAAGTTTTATATGTTTAGCATTGTTTTTCCTGATAGCCAGTATTTTTATCATAGCCTTTCATCATCATGATGATGGTTGTGAACACGATGATTGCCCGATCTGCGCAGCCGCACATCAGATATGTTCAGTAATTTTCACTTACTTTCCCCTCGCCGTTTTTTATGTTTTTTGGGGCATGGTTGTATGCCAAAAGAAATTATTATTATTTTCGATAAGCCAATCCACTCCTGACAGCCGCGCTCCTCCTGTCTAATCCTCGCTTTTATCAAACATCCGTTTAACCACAGAGAACGCAGAGTTTATTTAAAGGAATGAGAACGCAGAGTATTTCATTTTTCTAATAATGGTTTGTTTTCTTCGATATGCACTCATGTTCTCCTCTGTAATCTCTATGGTCCAAATATTTAATTGCTCCCATGTAACACGCTCTGCTGCTGGAACCTTGCATCGTAGGAGCTCCGGGTTTCTGATCATAACGCGAGACTCTGGTTGATGTCTGGGTTAATTACCCAGTCCCCTCGGCGCACAGAGCAACGTGAGGTCTTTATTGATAATGTCGCTGTTTTTACAACAGGAGGAGCGTATGAAATTCATTGACACGCTTATTACACTATTTATAGTACTGTCGATTTCAGCAGGTGCTTTTGCTCAAACACAGGAAGAACTAGCGGGCATCCTTGATGAGCAGCGAAAGTCAACCGCCGCGGTTAATGCCGCCCCTGGAGCTACTGATGAAATTCAGGGAACAATCAAGGATGCCCTGGGAAGGCCCCTGTCTGGTGCGAGTCTTATACTGAAATTACCCGATGAAACTATCATAGGTAAGACTAAGAGTGATGCAGACGGTCGCTTCGTGTTTTCTAGTGTAAAGCCGGGCATCTACGCGGTCCTGGCGGAAAAGCCCGGTTTTGAGGCAAGCACTGCCATCGTGACGGTTGAGGCCGGATCAATGGCTGCTACGACACTGACCATGGCGGCTCAGGAAGCACTGGAGGTGTCAGTGCAGGCGGAGCGTTTGAATCAGGCTCGAAACGGTCTGTCACCGAGGACGGGAGGCAGCGAATACACAATAGACCAGAAGGCAATTGCCGACATGCCTCAGGGGGACAATACTTCCTTCAACCAGGTTTTGCTCCAAGCGCCCGGCGTGGCCAATGACTCGTTCGGTCAGCTGCATGTGCGCGGTGACCACGCTAATCTTCAGTACCGCATTAACGGTATTATCTTGCCGGAGGGGATCAGCGGATTCGGCCAAGCGCTGGACGCTAGATTTGTAGATCGGATGGACCTCCTGGATGGTGCTCTTCCAGCCCAATATGGCCTCCGCACGGCAGGCGTGATCGAAATAGAAACCAAGGCCAACTATGAGACAGGAGGGCGTGTAGAGATGTACGGGGGAAGCTTCAACACCGTGCAACCGAGCTTTCAAGTAGGAAGTTCGAAGGGGAACCTGACCTACTATGTGACCGGCTCCTTCCTGGCAAACGACATGGGCATTGAAAACCCCACCTCCAGCTCAACCGCGATCCATGACCACACGGATCAAATCAAGGGCTTCGGGTACGTATCATACCTCATCAATCCGACGGCACGGGTAAGTCTGCTGTTCGGGAGCTACGATGGTTGGTTTCAAATTCCCAATAATCCAGGACAAACTCCAAATCCTGCCTACCTGGCCGGTGCTGGCGTTCCCAGCTTCAACTCTGCTTCACTGGACGAGCGGCAGTATGAGACCAATCGTTATGGGATCGTAGCCTTTCAAAGCTCCATCGGGTCAGACTTCGATTACCAAGTATCACTTGTAACCCATAACACGAGCGTCCATTTCACTCCTGATCCGATAGGAGACCTTGTTTTCAACGGAGTCGCATCGAATGTTTACGAAAGCAGTTTTAGTAACGGATTACAGGGTGACGGAAGTTACCGTCTGAACAGTGCTCACACTATCCGGATGGGCTATTTTGCGCAATTGGAAGATGTCGTTACCAATAATAACTCCACGGTTTTCCCAGTGGACTCCAGCGGAAACGTTACCGGCGGGCCCGAAACGATACAGGACAACAGCCAGAAGAACGGCAATACCCTTTTGTCAACATACCTTCAGGACGAGTGGAAGCCGTTTGATAAATTAACGGTAAACTATGGGCTCCGGTTTGATCGGATGGATGCCTATGTTGAATCCAGCCAACTGAGTCCCCGAATTGGTCTGGTGTACAAGGCTACGCCGGACACCACACTGCACGCCGCATATGCGCGAGAATTCACACCGCCGCCGACCGAGACAATTCAGACCAAGTCACTGGACCTGTTTGCCAACACCTCTAATGCGACACCTGGTGAAAATTCTCCTGTAGAGCCGGAACGGTCCCATTATTTCGACGTAGGGGTGACACAGAAGGTTACCTCCGCGCTGACCCTCGGTGTTGACGCCTATTATAAGATAGTTAGGAATCTGATAGACGAGGGTCAATTCGGACAGGCCATAATCTATAGTCCTTTCAATTACAATGATGGGAGAATTCATGGTGTAGAACTGACCGCCAATTACCGCTCCGGCAATTTTGCCTCATATATAAATTATGCTAATTCTGTGAGTCTAGCCAAACAGGTAGAGTCGGGACAGTTTGACTTCACGCAAGCTGAGCTGAACTACATAGCTACCAACTGGATACATACTGACCATGACCAGAGAAATACAGCCTCCGCCGGTATCTCCTATAACTTGTGGGGCACCACTCTTATGACGGATGCCACCTACGGAAGCGGCTTGCGCAGTGGAGACGTCAATCAGAGTCACGTGCCGGCCGACATCCAGGTCAATCTGGGGGCACTGCGTAAGTTTACGGCAGGCATCTTCGGCCCAATGGAGGCGCGTGTAAGCATCATAAACGTTTTGGACAAGGCCAATATAATCAGAAGCGGAAGCGGCATCGGTGTGTTTGCTCCCCAGTACGGGCCGCGCATTGGGTGCTTTGCAGGCATCAGCAAAATATTTTAGCAAACTAGCTTGACAGGGGGGAACTCGTTCCCCTCCGTCAATAATAATTTTGAGAAAGAGGTTTGAGATGCAAGAAATAAACGTAGCAGTGGAATCAGTGAGATTGGGCGGCGCAGTAATCTATCCGTTATTGGTGCTTGCCGTATTGGCATTGGTAGTAATACTAGACAAGGCATTCATTTATTGGCGGTACATGCGGTTTTCTGCCTCGCTGCTGATGCTGGTGGAGACCTATTCGTTTGCGTGGTCGGAATTGGATCAGCAGATGGCATCTCTTGTACCAGGGAACTACTTCGGACGTTTCATACAAACGATCCTGAATAACCGCTCTAACCCTGCATGGTGGGTTGAATCCCGGGCTGCGGACGAGGCACAGTTAATAGAAAAGGCCTTAAACAGAGGTCTGTGGGTACTGGAAACAATTGTGACAGCTGCCCCTCTGCTGGGACTTGTAGGGACAATTATCGGCATGATGGCCTCCTTTAAATTAATCGGTGGAAGCGGTCTTGTTAATCCCACCGGAATAACAGGCGGTGTGGCTCAGGCGCTCATAGCAACCACTCTTGGTCTTATCATCGCTCTTATTGCCCTGTTTGCATTTAACTTTTTTTCACACCTGCAATCCCAAAAAATGGATGAAATGGAACGTCTTGGCACACGCCTTGTAGATCATATCCGCATGGATCAGGAAAAGAACGGAGGTGCCGCCCATGAAACTGCGTAAGGCTAGGCATTCCCGGCGCGGCCGTATAGAAATCATCCCGATGATCGACGTGATGTTTTTCCTTCTGGCAACCTTTATGCTGGCATCGCTTTCCCTGCAAAATCTGCATTCCCTGCCGGTTAACCTGCCACAAGGCAAAGCTGCGCCAATACAGGCAAAGACGCCAGTTACTTTGACTATCACCAAAGACAGCACAATAATGCTTGACAAGACCATGGTGACACTGCAGACACTTGCGGCCACGTTGCAGCCCATGCTTAATGGACCGGATACTAGTGTCATTGTAGCAGCCGACAGTACGGCACCTTATGGAATAACCGTTCAGGCGATGATGCAGGCACGCAATGCGGGTGCACAGCATTTTTTGATAGCGGTAAAAAATGATAAGTGATACTCCTCAATTAAAGACATTTGGGGGGATAGACAGCCCCTGGCACCGACTCCCTTGGACGCTGTCTGTGGCACTGCTGATTTGGTCAGCGGCGTTATGGGGGTTAGCATATTTCATGGGAAAGCCCGCACAGCAGCAGGTGGAGCTGCCTCCTCTAGATGCACAGTTGATTGAGCAGCCAGTTCCGGCTGTACCACGGAGCATAAAGCAAGAACGATCTACCCCAGTGCATCAACCCAAACAGATGCCACAGATCGGGCCAATGCAGTCTCCTGTGAAGACTGTCCAGCAGGCGGAATTGACGACCACCACGCCAGTGGCATTACCTGCCACTTCCGCTTCAAGTAGCGCCAGCCATGCCACGCAAGGCGAGGGGAACCCCGTCCTGAATAGCGGCACTCAGGCCGGGTCGCATAACGGCTCTCCTCGGGGTAACATATATGCGAACAGCGGAGCCCGGGCAATTATCCAACCTAAGCCGCAAATTCCGGATGACTTGCGGGAGGGAGCGTTCAATGTAACCGCGCTGGCGCGTTTCCATATTGCAGTCGATGGTAGCGTGAAGGTGGAACTCGTAAAGCCGACTCCAAATCCACGTCTTAATAGGATATTGCTTGATAGCCTCAAGAAGTGGCGGTTTATGCCGGCAATAAAGAATGGTAAGCCTGTGGCCTCTATAGAAGAGATCGTTGTCAAGATAGAGGTCAAATGACTTCAAATATCAATAGAAAGCCCCACAAGAAAGTTCCTCGTTGGTGAGGGATAATAAGCCCTTTGCAGAGGTACCCCGCCTATCACACCGTATTCAGAATATTTTTTATTAGTCAGGTTATTAAGATTCAGGAACGCCTTTACAGACTTCCAACGATAATTGAACTTTGCATTCAAAAGAACATATGCGTCCTGATTGCTGAAGTCATTTGACCAGTCGCTGATAAAACGCCTTTCCCCGACATAGATCCCATTGAGTATTGCGTCGGCTTGTTTTGTGATATGGCATACCACATCCATAGTTGCCTTATGCCGCGGAACATTGGGCACATCGCTTCCCTCAAACATGCCCCCTTCAATCTTGGCCCTCTGGAATGTATATCCGCCCCTTAGTGTCAGCCACTCGGTAGCTTTAGCTTCAAGGGATACTTCCGCACCTTCCCTTTGGGTCATGCCATCCAGGTTTTCATTCTCGTAGAGCACAGGATTGTAAATAATCTCCCGATCAGTATCTATTTTGAAAACATTTAAATGTGCAGAAAATACATCGTTGAAATCGTGTTTGATGCCGATCTCGTAATTCTTGGCTGTCTGAGGGAGAAGGTAGGTATTTATCGTATTGGTAATGTAGCTATAGAGTTCGTCGAGGACCGGAAACCTGAAGCTCTTTGAGAAACTTGCATAGACATAGGACTGCTTGAAGTATGTATAATTGATGCCTGCTGTATATGAGTCTATCGACATGTCGCTAGTGCCAGGCGTGCTGGGGTCGAAGCTATAGTGCGCAATCTCATGCCTATATCCAGAGGAAAACACCAACCCTTTGCTGATGGTAAGCTCGTCGTGAGCGTAAAAGCCCACAGTCTCCTCTGTCAGTTTGAAGGTACCGAGTGATTCCGAACCGAAGAAGATTGAATCATCTGAGACGTTTTCATCCACGTTTTGAAAGTCGATGCCGGAAGTCACGCTGTTTGTCATAGAGCCGAAATTATTTTTGATAATGACCTGAGGCGAAATGGCAATAGTCTTGATCACACTGTCTCCGGTGAAATTCCCCCAGTCTCCAGAATTGAAAGAGAGCGCATCCCTTCTTCTGAAAGATGTGTCTATTTTGAAAATGTCTTCGCCGTAAAAATACAACTCTGGCACAAGCCGAATGTAGTAATCCTTGGTGTGCGCAAAATCATTTGGAAATTGAGTAGACATCCTCGAAAATCCAGCTGCAAAATCACTATCCGTTAGTGCTCCGGGAAGCCCCGTATGGTCCCAGTGGTATCCACCGCTTAAGTCAAGCTTCAAAAAATCCCTCACAGAATAGGTACTATGAAAATTGGCGTCTTTATCCTCGGTTTTGCTGTTGTCCCTGTAGCCGTCTGAAGTAAGATAATTTCCCGACAGACGCAGCGATAAATCCTTCATGCTCCCAGAAACGTAGGAACCACCATTGATCGTTCCATAGCTGCCACCAGCGAGATTAGCCCCGGCTTTTAAGCCGCTGGTCCCTTCTTTCGTGATGATGTTAATTACCCCACCTGCGGCGTTATCGCCATAGAGCACACTGGCCTGGCCTCCGCGAACAATTTCGATCCTGTGAACGTCTTCCAGCGGGATAAGCACCCAGTCCACCCCGCTTAGGTCAGCCTGGTTTATACGTCTGCCATCAACGAGCACCAGAGTGTTCAATGGCGCCGTCTCGCCAAAGCCACGCAGATCAACTGTATAGTATCTTCCACTTCCAGTGATATCGTTTACCAGGACCCCGACCTGTTTCCTCAGGAGTTCGGGGATATTCTGAGCATTGGATTCCTTAATGTCTTTTTCTGTTATTACAGAAACGTTGGCGGGGATATCGGCCGTATTTTCATCATATCTTGTCGCTGTGACAACCACTTCTTCAAGTTTGGTCTCTCCTTCCGCCCTGACTTCTGGACACAGTGATAAGAGCATCATCGGTACAAATAATAGCATCCATCTATTTCTCATAAATTAGTCTCCATTTTTAAATAATTGTTTTATTAGCAACACAGTTGTCGGCTAGTTGACAGTAAAAGCATTTCCTTCATCCTTCGGCATTGACAATGACGCCGACCTAAATATATGCATAGAAGGATTTCACTATTTTGTTGCCCTGGAATCGCTATCCAGTCCAGTTAGACTCTCTGTACCGGCTCATCCTGACCTCCCTCTTCCCTCGAAGGGTGTAGTAATTTTTGAGGTGTTCGGGGTCTCCTGACTCAGGGCAACCTACTCGCCAGCCTTCCCGGTTTGACACCAGTGGCTGTCACAGTGATAAACTTTCATCTCGCGTTGACAAGTAATCTTTATGTTGCCTCGAGATTTACGGTCAGTTTTTCACTGATCAATGGTTTTCGCTCCCTTTACAGTTGCGGGGCAGTTCCCGTATTCCACGGGATTCCCCCTGAATACCTCTGTGAAATTGTTTAAGGCAACTTCAAGAATGTTTTTGCATGATCTCCACATTAACCTCAGTAATCGCTAAGTTCTGTATCTTCCGCTTGACTGCTTCGCGCTGCACCATGTCTAATAATTCTCCTCGAAACTTATGTAAGCATCTCTTTCGCTTAAGTTTTTAATTTCTGCCAATACGTCGAAGGCCTCCATTATCACCGGACGAGTCAGTACCGACGCGGGGCTGCCGATGCCGAGGATTCGACCACCTTTGATTACCATTACCTTCTCTAACTTCAGCGCAACATTGATATCATGCAGTGCCATCACGACCGATATGTTTCTCTCATCCCTCAGTCTCCTAAGGAGCCTGACCAGTTCGATCTGATACTTTATGTCCAGATTTGCAAGCGGTTCGTCGAGAAGGAGTAACCCTGCACCCTGCAGAAGGGTCATAGCGATAAAAGCCCGTCTTCTTTCTCCACCGCTAAGATCCGAAATGTTGGAATCTCCCAGGTGGACTAGGCCGACCATATCGAGCGCATCGTCGATGCCTATCAAAGGAGGGATATCATAGGGATAAATCCCCATACCGACGAGTTCCCTGACTGTAAAGGGGATGCTAAAATCGAGCGCCTGTGGAAGATAGCTGATGAGTTTAGCCCTGTCCCGGTCTTTATAAGAACGAAAAGGTTTTCCCCAGAGCATGACTTCACCCGACTGAGGCTTGAGTATACCGCTACCAAGCTTGAGGAATGTCGATTTACCTGAGCCGTTTGCACCGAGAAGGCCGATGAATTCTCCTTGTCCTATTGTAAACGACAGGTTCTCAATAAACGCGGAGTCTTCCCCATAAGAGAAGCTTATTCCCTTCGTTTCGATTATCGCTGGGCTAACGGGAAAGGACATTCTTCCCCCTGAGCAGGTACAGAAAATATGGTGCTCCGATTATCGCTGTTACTACACCTGCAGGCAGTTCCATCGGCGGCATGACTGTTCGGCTGATCAAGTCCGCAATGCAAAGGAGTGCCCCACCACTAAAAGCAGCCCCAGGGATGAGCAACCTGCTGTCGGAGCCGAGAAAAAAACGCACGATATGAGGAACGAGCAGTCCGATAAATCCTATCATTCCGCCAAGAGAGACGGAAGCAGCAGTCATGAGAGCAACCGAGACAAAGAGCAGAACCCTCTCGCGGTGCGGTGCAAAACCGAGGCTGTGTGCAACTTCATCACCAAGTATCAGCGCATTCAACGCTTTTGCGCGCATCGTCGCGACCAGGATTCCCGTTACGACAAAGAAACAGCCATAAGGTATCTTCGACCATTCCGCCATTGAGAGATCCCCGAAGATCCAGAGCATTGCCCTTCTCAGACCATCATCGCTGGAGAGACTCATAATAAGCATTAGAAGCGCAGAAAACAGAAAACTGAGACCAACCCCTGCAAGTAGAAGCCTCTCTGGCCAAAGCCCTCCTTTTCTCCAACCCATCATTCCGACCATGCCGCCGGTAATAATAGCACCAGCAAAGGAGAGCGCAGGCACAGTGAATGTGCCGAAGAAAGAAAATCCCCCAAGGATACCTACTGCGGCTGCCAGAGCTGCGCCGCTTGAGATACCAAGGATATAAGGATCCGCCAGTGGATTCCTGAGCATACCCTGGAGAACTGCTCCGGACGCACCGAGCGCCATGCCCATTAGCCCCGCAACAATGCTCCTCGGCACACGGATGTAAAAAAGAATTTCCCTGGAGGTGTCATCCAAAGCGAACGGGTTTATGACATGCGGACCGGCAACAACTGAGAAACAGAAGATAACCAAAGCAACTAATATAATAATTGCCATCCTCGCCGTCATCGTTCCTCCATATATCGTTTCAGTTCCTCGATTCCGGTTACCGTTCTTGGGCCAAGCCTTAAAAGGTAATCTCCAACGTAATAAACCTTTTTGTTTCTGACCGCCGGGACCTTATTCAGCCTTTCAAGAAGGCCTTGAGAGACTTTTTCCATCATCCCAGTCCCCTTAGCGATAAATATAATGTCCGGAGATCTTCTAATGATTTCTTCTATTGAAAACTTTGGGTAAGTTATCTTTGTTTCATCTGCGATGTTTTGACCGCCGAGGATAGATATCGCATCATCTGCTATACTGCCAGGACCGGCAACGATTAGTGGTTCAGGCCAAATAATAAACAGGATTTTTTTCTTTTTTGTGGCGCCTCCCTTGACACTTATCGCTCTTATACCTGCCCCGATGTGCTCCGCCAGCGACTCTGCTCGTTCCCTTTGCCCAAGGGCTACTCCAAGATCCCTGACACCTTGTGGCAGTTCAGCAATCCGCTTTGTCCTAAACATATAAGTTCTTATATTGAGAGAGCGGAGTCTCTCTTCGAATCCCTTCGGGTTACCATCAAGTGACATAATGACTGTATCAGGTTTCAGGGAGATCACTGCCTCTATCGAAGGGTTTGACATGCCACCGACCGTAGGCTTCTTTTTTGCCTCTGCAGGGTAATCAGAGAAACTGGAGACCCCCACTATATTGTCGCCCAACCCCAGGGCGAAGAGTATCTCGGTCGTACTCGGTGCAAGCGAAATGATGCGTTTTGGACTTTCGGCGGCACTGTTTGTGCACAAAAAAAAGTGAAGACTAAGAAACAAGACAAATAGAACACCATATTTATTCACCTGGCTCATCAAATTAAATCACTTGTAAAATATTTGCATATTGAGTCTAATAATGAATGACATTCCAATATTGTGAAAGCAGTGGAATCTACATAAACACATATCATTCCTACGCGGTCTTCCTGAACAACGTCTTGTTTATTATTTCGATGACGTAATCGTAACCCTCTTCAGTATGGGGGATGCCGCATCCTGAACAGTCCTTAATATCACCTCTCATTACAAAGTCGCCTGAGCAGTCTGGCAAGTAAAGCGGACACCAGCAAAAGAGACATGATTTCCAATCTTCAAGGTTGTGGCAAGGGTAAAAGACACAATCGTCGTGAATGAAATATTTGTAATTCATACCGCACCTCCCTTGGGTTACTCGTTCTGGTTCCCGATCAGTTGCGACCCTTACTGGAAATTCCTCATCTAATCACTTACCCGTTTTTTTGAATCCGTTTTGTTTGCCCAGTGCCTCGACAACGGCCTCGTAAACCGCCTTGCCAATCAGTTCACCAATCCTACTATGTCCGCCGGTGTATGTTACCTTCGGACCTGTAGTTCCCGAAACGACAATGACGCTATCTGTTCCGGTTCCAGTCGCCTGAACTGTTTTAGTGTAGGTGCTGGGAACCTTCAAGTCTTCAAAGGCGGCCGTCTTTGCCTCGGTTACGGTAACGATCGCCCGCGCCATAGCCCCGTCGGTGAGACGAGCATTAGTCAAGATCATAATATTCACCGTGCCGTGCGGCTCCTCTCCCTCGATATTCATGCCCTCGTCAACACCGGTTCTGATGGCATTCGTTTTCGCTCCCGCAGTAACCAGTGCAGTAACAACAAACGGCTTATACTCTTTTGTGACGACGGCAAGGTTATCCATATCAGCAGCTGTGGCCATCTGAGCTAGGTCTGTGCTTTTTAGTCCGAGATGCTTTGCGATCTTTTCCTGAACCTGCATGATATATTCCTTCCCACTACAACTGTCTGCAGTCGTGCATTCTTTCCCTAGCTTCTCCCATAACAGCGGATTGGCTGAGTGATTCATGGCCGCCATTGCGTCAACAAAGCCATCGGTGGTGGAAAGAGTTCGACGCTGTTCGGGGAAGCGGACAATCAGCGTCTTTTCCCACAAACTATCTCGCTCCGACTTGATGACTGATGCCGTTGCATTGAGGTCGTGAGGAAGCGGAATATCTCCAGCCAGCACCATCGCGGGGATCAACAAAAGGGTCATTATCGATGCAATTAGCTTCTTCTTCATGTGATACCTCCTTATATTCCACATGCTTTTCAATGCTGCTATTTTATACCACCAAATAATCATCGTAAGATCGGTCCAATAGCAGCTTGGAGCTGGATAATAAGCGAACCGAATGACAGTAAAAAATGGAAGGTGCGCAGCAATAGCGAAGAGGCGCGGTGCAACTGTTTCATTTTCTTCTGCTCCTGAAAATAAAAAATCCCCAAGGCAAAATGCCCTGAGGATTGCACCCTGATTTACTTCATCCTCTTTCCTTCCAGCCACGGCAAGGAGGGTTGATGAGTGAATGTTGAGTAGAAAACGGGGGGGGGGTATTTTATGGAATTGCCCTAATGATCTTCCCGTCACCAGCAACATATCACTGAGTATCACAGGCAGGTCTTCTGGCTACCGGATCTTCCTACTCGCCAGCCTTCCCAGAGGGTTACTCCAGTGGCTCAGTTGGCTTTCGTCCCCGATTACAGCGGCGGGCCCGCTCCCGAATCGGCGTTTCCACCCCACGGGATTCCCTATTAATCCTTACGGCACCTGAGATGGTATTTTATAATACTTCGTCTGACCTTTTGTCAACTTGGCGTCATCGAGCGTCGTCGAGTTGCGATGTCTATAAATTGGGCTTTAAACTATCGTTACAAATGGTGTAGGGGAAGTAATTAATACCGAGCGGACTATATTTCTAGAAGTAACCTCCAGAATTATCGGCATGAGCACTGGTGGTCTGTGAGAAACTCGTGGCAAAACAAACATGGCTCATCCAAAATAGGAGATGGTAAATCCGCCTGGCTTTGACAAAGAACAGCAGGAAATGGCCCGTGGGTGCTAAATTAGGCTTAATATTCAGTTGTTATAATGAGAAAAATTCGGAGGTGCATGCTTAAAATTGAGCTAAGACTTATCATAAGTAAAAAACGACCCCATAATTTGTCCTATTTTTGATACCCATAATTTGTCCGTTTGGCCAAATTATGGGGTCACGAACAAAAAAAAGTTGGTGGCGGCGCAGGGATTTGAACCCCGGACTCTGCGAATATGAGTCGCATGCTCTACCAACTGAGCTACGCCGCCTTTGGAGAGAATCAATAGTATATCAAACATGGTCTTCTTCAAGCAAGGATGGTTCCAGGTCTTACCGAATTGCCCCGATTATGATACAATTAATGACTTCTGCTAATAGTGTAATATGGATATAGCATGACTATGAATGATTGCAATAAGGACGATGCACTCAGCATCGCTAAGCGGGTTCTCAAGACCGAGGCCGATGCAGTTTTTGCGCTCATCGACAAACTTAACGGCGGTTTCGAAAGGGCTGTTGAAATCATATTTAACGCCAAGGGCCGTGTAGTGGTCACAGGCATGGGCAAGTCTGGTCTAGTCGGGAAGAAAATCGCTGCGACGCTGGCCTCGACTGGCACTCCTGCATTCTTCCTGCACCCCGCCGAGGCCAGCCATGGAGATCTCGGGATGGTCACTGCCCGAGATGTTATCATCGCTATTTCGAACAGCGGCGAGACGGAAGAGATCGTTGACCTTATACCATTTCTTAAGCGTTTCAACGTGAGTGTCGTTTCTATGACAGGCAACCCCAATTCGACCCTTGCTAAGGCTGCAGACGTCAATCTTGATATCTCAGTCAAGGAAGAGGCCTGCCCGCTCGGTATAACCCCTACTGCTTCAACGACAGCAACTCTCGCGATGGGAGATGCTGTTGCCGTTGCCCTTCTGGTCAAAAGAGGATTCAGGCAGGAGGACTTTGCATCTTTTCATCCGGCAGGGAGCCTCGGCAAGAGGCTCTTTATCAGGGTCAAGGACCTGATGCACAAGGACGATACTATGCCGCTGATTGGTCCGTCTACACCAGTAATGGAAGCGTTGATGGAGATATCGGCGAAGAGGCTTGGAATAGCTATCGTCGCCGGGGCTGACAAAAAGATACTCGGTGTCGTTACGGACGGCGATGTGCGGCGTGGCCTCCAGAAATGGGGAAAAGATTTCTACGACATGAAGGCAGAAGAGGTTATGACCGGGACTCCGATGTCTATTCTGGCAGACGAGCTTGCTGCAAAAGCTTTGTTGGTGATGGAAACTCATTCGATTACTTCACTAGTGGTCCCCGATTCGGATGGTAAGGCGGTCGGGATAATTCATCTGCACGATATTCTGAAGGAAGGGATTGTCTAAGCTGACGCGGCAACAAATTAAGGCAATCTGAGGTTATTTGATAGGGTGAAAACGGAACGGATGAGTAAAACTAAGATTATGGCTGTGGCGAAAAAGATCAAACTTCTCATTCTCGATGTCGATGGCGTTCTTACCGACGGAAGCATTATTCTCGACAACAACGGCAATGAGATAAAGGCTTTCCATGTCAGGGATGGACACGGAATCAAGATGCTCGGGAAGGTCGGGGTGCACGTAGCTATCATAACTGGGCGTTATTCGGAGGTTGTCGATCGAAGGGCGTTGGAGCTCGGCATTGCTGACGTATATCAGCGGTGCTATGTAAAGACGACAGCGTACGAGCAGTTGCTTGTGAAACATAACCTGAAGGACAACGAGGTGGCATATGTCGGCGATGATATCGTCGATATAGCGCTCCTGAAGAGGGTCGGCTTGCCAATTGTAGTTGCCGACGGCGTTGATGAAGCTAAGAAATGCGCCCTCATGATCACTGGCAACCGTGGAGGCAGAGGCGCGGTCAGAGAGGTTACCGACCTGCTGTTGAAGGCTGTAGGTAAATGGGACGAGATTATTGATGAGTACGATAAGGCTTAATATCCCAACTATTCTCACCTTCAGCCGGATAATTCTCATCCCCTTTTTCGTACTGATTACACCGGTCAGCCCAATCCTGGGCGTGTCGATTTTTCTTTTCGCGTCTTTGACCGATTTTCTGGACGGCTATCTTGCGCGCAAGTCCGGACAGATAACCAAATTCGGCATCATCCTCGACCCTATCGCGGATAAGTTTCTGGTTATCTCTGCACTAATCCTGCTTGTCGATATGACGCGCATTGCGGCCTGGATTGCAATAGCTATGATCGTGCGGGAATTCCTGGTCACTGCCATCAGGGTCGTTGCCCTTTCTATGGACATAGTCATACCCGCCGAAACGGGTGGCAAGTGGAAGACAGCGGCTCAGATGACATCTATAGTTTTTTTGCTTTTACCCTACAATATAGGGTTCATAGATTTTTACGACATCGGCATGGTGCTGATGTATATAGCGCTTGTACTGGCCATCACATCCGGGGTCAAGTATACTATCGCATTCTGGAGGCATTTCCAATGATAGTCGCGCTTCTATTGGCGGCCTTTCTGTTCGGGTCCATTCCAACCGGCGTTGTGCTCGCAACAATAAAGGGTGTCGACCTGAGGAGGGTCGGCAGCGGTAATATCGGCGCTACGAACGTGCTGAGGGCCATGGGAAAGGAAGCTGCCCTAGTCACGCTAGCTGGCGACATGCTCAAGGGCGTAATCCCAATCCTAGCGGTGAGGTACTTTTTCCCTGATACTGGCATCCAGTTCTCTGGGCAGCTAGTACAACTCCCATTTCATATCGCCGATACACATGCAGCCTTCGAAGGGGTCATCGGACTGGCCGCTATCCTAGGGCATAATTTCTCAATATTCCTTAAATTCAAGGGAGGCAAGGGTGTTGCGACGAGCCTCGGCGCTGCATTCGCGCTCTCTCCTTACGCCGCGCTTCTGGCTGCTACAATCTGGCTGCTGACCTTCAGGTTCTCAGGATATTCTTCTCTGAGCGGACTAGTTGCCTTTGCATCTTTTCCGTTCTGCATTTATATGATCAACTATTCACCCGAAAAAATTACGATAGCGGTTATGATCGCGTTACTTATCTGCATCAGCCATCGCGGGAATATTAAAAGATTAATCACTGGCACCGAACACAAGCTCATGAGGAAAGGGTGATGAAAAAGGCGGTTGTTCTTTTGAGCGGCGGTCTCGATTCCGCTACGACTTTAGCTATTGCCAAGGCCAACGGATACGAGCTTTATGCCCTGAGCTTCGATTACGGGCAGCGCCATACTATTGAGCTCAAGTCAGCTGCTATGGTTGCGGAAAGTCTTGGCGTAAAGAAATATCTGGTAACGCGTTTTGACATGAGGGCAATCGGCGGCTCAGCCTTGACAGACGAGATAGACGTCCCTAAACGGAGTGTAGAAGAGCAGAAGAGCGGGGGAGCGAAAGATGACAAGACTCCCCAGGTAATCCCCGTTACTTATGTCCCGGCCCGCAATACTATTTTTCTCTCATTTGCTATTGCGTGGGCTGAAGTGTTGCAAGCGGCAGATATATTTATAGGTGCCAACGCCATAGATTACAGCGGGTATCCAGATTGCCGGCCAGAATATCTGAGAGCCTTCGAGGCTATGGCTAACCTTGCCACGAAGATCTCGGTCGAAGGGATAATCAGGTTTTCGATCCATGCCCCATTGCTGTCTCTGTCAAAGTCGGAGATAATAAAGAAAGGCATTACACTAGGGCTCGACTACTCGCTGACATGGAGCTGCTATGACCCGCAGCTGCTGAGCGCTGAAGCGCGAAAGCAGGGTAATACAGAAGTCATCGGAGCTTATGTCCCTTGCGGAAGGTGCGATAGCTGTCTATTCAGGAAGAAGGGTTTCGAGGAAGCCGGCGTTAGCGACCCTGCCATCAAAGCGTTTTAAATGAAGAAAAGCTTATGATCAGGACTAGATCCTTTATCTGCAGCCTTGTTTGTTGATGATAGTCTTTAGTTTTTTTGGTGCGCGGCATTATAAAAGGAGCAGGTCCGGGAAGGTGAAAATGTCCCCCAGGAGGTGACAAAGAGGAAGCGCCTAATCCTGCAGAACTGCACCTCTCAGCTGCAGATGATCTTCTTGAAAAGGGCGACTTCGAAGGGTCCCTGAAAGAAAACCAAAAGGTGCTGGCCGTTGCCGGGAAACAGCCACTGGGAGATGCTGATCTTTACAATATTGGACTCATCTATGTCTATTACAAGAACCCCAATAAGAATTATAAAAAGGCGAAGGACGTGTTTGAGAGGATCGCCAGGGAATATCCGAACAATCATTTTGCGAAAGAGGCAAACATATGGGCCGGTGTATTGCAGGTTATCGAGAAATTAAAAAAGGTGGACATCGACATTGAAGAAAAGAAGAACGAGTTTGTGCAATAGTGGGTTCCAAGCGTTTAGCAGCATACTGATGCCATTGAAAGATTAATTCTACGAAGTCGACCTATTTGTCTTCTAACTCCAACGTTGCAGGCAAGATTAATCGGGGCAAGTCCAGTGTGAGGAAAATGTCCCAGATCATACTCATAATCCACACCGTAGTTGACAAGCAGCCTAAAGTTGGCCTTGAAAGAAGCTGAGAAAAGCGTTATACTTATTTGCGGTGGAAAGGTCTGATTGCCGACGATTTGACAGGGGTAGACAGCTGATCAGGGTCCTTATAGCGGATGATCACGGTATCGTCAGGAAAGGGATGAAACAGATCCTTTCGCGTACACCCGATATTGAAGTTGTCTCTGAAGCCAGCACTGGTCAGGAGGCACTCGATAAAATATGGGCGAACAATTTTGACGTCGTAATACTAGACATATCACTTCCAGGGCGTAACGGGCTTGAAATTCTTAAACAGATAAAAACACAAAGGCCGAAGCTGCCAGTGCTGATCCTTAGCATGTATCCTGAAGAACAGTATGCTGTGCGCGTCTTAAGGGCAGGAGCCTCCGGGTACCTGACAAAGGAAAGCGATAAAAACGAACTGATCGATGCCATCCGCAGAGTAGCGCAGGGGAAAAAATATATCACGCCTTCATTGGCCGAAAAACTTGCATCCGAGTTAGAACCATCAATCAGCAAGGCGTTGCATGAAAAGCTTTCAGACCGGGAGTATCACATACTCTGCCTAATCGCCAAGGGCAAGAGTAGCAATGAAATTGCGGACGAATTGGCGCTGAGCATCAAAACAGTAAGCACGCACCGAGCCCGTGTCCTCGAAAAGATGGGGATGAAGTCGAACGCCGAGCTGACCCATTATGCCGTTCAGAACAAGCTTGTAGAATAACAATCCCATCAAACTGTTCTGTAGTCCTCATTTATGTTTTAGTCGCGAATGGGCCTGTTCCGCTTCATCTAAAAAGCGCCATAAAACATCGCCTCTTTAGGGCTGTGAATCACGTGGTTGTGAGCAGGGGCCAATGATTGCAATCGGGCGAGCCAGTGGTTGCTATCAAGACAGACCCAGCATACATTCTGACGGGGAACCCCGAGACCATTACCATTTCGATAAAAACCTCTAGTGGGACCCGAACAAGGGCAAGGGCATAGTTACTTATTTTATGGCTGAGATAAAACTGGCTGGATTGTAGCTGGGGGCAACGTCGGCATCTCAGTTCGTTGAGGCAATCGTCGCTCCGGGTGCAATATTTACGTACGATAGTGTGACATTTGCAATTAGATCGCATGCCCTGGCAGCCGACATGTACATAGATGACCAACCGGCGTTGCTCCTGTGAATACGCATCGATGTGGGTTTGTCAAATACCGTGGCAGTATTCCTATGTTGACTCATGCTGTGATGATACAAATATCAACCTTTGAATCTATTTTCGTTCTAACCTGCGACATGGATACCGAAGGTGACATTATCCTCTTCATTATTCTTCTTAATCTTTAGTCTCAGTACCCAGCTCCCCTCCATAATGAGGATCACATTTTCCACGCTATATGTACCGCCTCCCCTCTCTTTGACTATAGGCTTCTCAAAAACGCCATGACCCATCTCCGGCATCCAGGGAACAACCGTTATTTCAGCACCTCCTACATCCTTGTCGGTTTTATCCCGGAGAATAATGTCAAAAGTATTAACTCCCACTTTCATATTTTTATCTTTCATCACCATCTTTACAGAATACAGCCCATGGTCCGTCATCTTGACGGGACTTTGCTCCTGGCTCTGCCCCGTCGGGTAACTTATTGCGTGATCGGTATCCATTCCGTGAGTCGAATACATTTTGTTTTCGTGTTCCATCATCATATGGGCGGCATGACGTGCGGGGACTTCTTGTGTGAACAGAGCGACACAGAAAAGTATTGCCATTATAAGGAAAGCATCAACTCTGGTCCGTTTTAGAAACTTTATAGCGTATGCTGCTTCATCTTTTCTCCTCTGTGGAGGGGCGATGTATCTCGAAGTGAGATATGCAAAGATAAGCAATTTGACCGAAAGTATCCTTCCGTAGGGAGTCGTCAAAAGCACCCCGAAAGACCCGACTTCCACCCATGTGTTGTAAAGTCCAGTAGAGACGAGCACAGCAAAGACTGGGCCAAACAGTCCGTAGAACCTGTAGGCTATGTCTGAGACGATATGCTGCTGTTCGCTGCTGCCTTCAACATCTGAAACAGAAAGCATAAGCGATATCGACATTAGTGCTCCTCCCCAGGAGGCAGCAGCTAGTAAATGAAACCAGTCTGAAAGTTCCTGCAGGCTAAAATCTCCCTGGTCCGCAGCGTGGCTCGACGCGCTGCGTGAAAAGGCGATAGCAGCGCAGGCCAAAAGCAATAGGAAAGTGACAATGCGCGAATTCAGATGTCTTTTACCCAGCCCCCAAACGCACCAGGCTATAAAAACACTGGCCGCCCTTATAAGCCACATGCTTCCGTAATGCGTACCGAACAAGACGGTGGGTAGTGCAGGGGCGATTTCCGCGATGCCAAGGCCAGCCATTTCCATAGATCGTCGCACAAGGCTGGCGATGCTACTGACGCTAAGCCCGATGAGGCAAAAAAAGAGCATTCGGCTGCATCTGTCAAAACACGGGTTGGTTGGTGCGTCATCGCATACTGGGCACACAGTCCAGAAAAGGCAGAGGACGGTGCCGACAACAGAGGACAGTGCAGTTAGATCAGTAAATGTTATCAAGCCGTGTATTAATAAATTCATCCCAGTGACCTCATTTTATCGTGAATGTAAAATCTCCGGTAGTCCGGTGTCCATCCCTTGCTACGACATTCCAAATGACGCGGTATGTGCCTGCAGACAGTGCAGGCAAGCCGACTTCCAGTAGGACCGAATTGGACGAATCTACACTGCTGTTGCCCAGGTCTACTTGTTTTCCACTCGCGTCCTGGACCGTCAACCTGCTGAAGACCGGTTCAATATAGCTATCGAACCATATGAACACGCTGACAGGCGGCGCAGACAGAGTTGACCCGGCTCTGGGGTCGGAATGGTCCGGGAAAGCATGCCCAAATGAACCGCCAGGGAATACAAGCAGTGACGCAACATAAACAAACGCTAATGTTGTCCTGAGATTAATCATATACATAATAGTTTAATGGGAAATCGAATAACTGGTAAACATCGTCACGGATTTTGATCAGAAAAACAGCTCTTTTGCGAAAGAACTTATAGAAAAAAGGCGACAAATTTTGTATTATCGTAGGACTCCGAAAAGCCCTGCCTTCAGGCAGACCTGAAAGATTAGAAATGTCGAGGCATCTGGTGGCGATGCCAGCAAACAAGAATTTTGGTATCCGTGTAATGGGTCTTAAAAAGATACGAAGATAGGCTGGTTAATCCGGCATTTCCTTTATATACTTGAATCAGACTGACCTTTTAGCTGATTATTTGAGGGGACAGAATGACTCAGGCAGAACGGATAACAGCTGTCCGAGCAACGATTTCATCTAAATACTCGATCCTGCTGGAAGTTGTGAGCGAGTATCCCGGTATTATTGGCAGCAGCACCCCTCTTTTTCAGGAATTGCAGCGCGAGCCCAGGAACTGGTCATCACTCCTAAGGGAACTCCATTCTTATGCTGTGAAGAATTTTTCACTCCATGACCACCATCAAAAAGGCATCGAAGCGATGGAAACTATAGCTGATGTCTTTCTCGAAGCCGTAGCAGCGCCAGAAACAGGAGAGCAGTCATCTGCGATAGACTCCCTTCTGTTTTACCTCGAAAAGATGGTCATGGACGGGCATCAGAAGCTTGAAACATATGGTGGTGTGATACGGCGATGTAGCGACGTTCTTTTGCAGTTGCCGGAAGAATCGTTTTATCGCATTATCTCAAATCCCCATCAGTTGAAAAAGGCGGGCCGTCTCATCCTTGGCAGACATTGCGAGGGGTGCGATCTTGAGGCGTTCAAAATTCTCTATCGCAGATATCTTTTTGAAACTTACTCCTATTGGCTTAAGCAGGCAGACCCTGCTGCTGCAATATATAACCTGGAAGGCCTAGATGTGGCTGAAAAGCAGAAGAATGAGCTCGATGAGCTTTTTTCCCCGATTTCACACGCAAACTTGACGGGACTGTCAACGCGTCTCGGTTCGTTTTCAGAAGGCAACACGAAGGAGGTACTTGCTTCGCTAAAAGACCTTCTTAATCTGCCTTCTTTCTCCCAGATCGTATCGTTTTATGAAGACGTCTCCGCCGGCTCCCAGCCTCTGGGGACGCGCTAAAGGATTTCAGGCTTAAAACCACACTTCTGGCGAATATTCTCAGTGCCGGTGGCATGTCAGAAATCCACGAAACTACGATACGTGAGATGGGCCGCACCCTTGCATCATTTACCAGGACTGTAGAACGGTCGCAGATTAGAGAGATATTTACACCCCCCCTTAAGTCTCTCCGTGAGGCATTCCCAAAATACTCTGATACGACACTATACAGCATCCGTCTAATTGGCAGCGAGATATACGAATTAGAAGATAGCGGATTGGTCGAGTGGTTCAACAATGAGCTCATATCCTTTGGGTTCCAATATCCTAAGGTCGGGGGCATGACTGATGAATGGCAATTGATTGCGAATAAGTCGCATCTGCAGAACATCCGCACTTGGCTTGAGCTTATTGGGAGGAACCCTAAGTGGTCGAAATCCCTCATCTCTGCGCTCATGATAAACCTGTCACTTGCCGGCGTGCAGATAAATGATACCGATCTTTTTCAAAAGGACATCAGCAAGCTGCTCAACAGTGACGTGAGGCCTGTCTATAATTTCATCAAGCAGTTGGCAAAGGGCTTCCCAACTTATTTCAATGTCATCAACGCAGAGGGCGAGCTTCGCGAAGTCTCCACTGCTCTTGATGATGCGACGCACACGACCGATCCTCTCGTGCATTTTCTCCGAAAGCATAGTCATGTAGAAAGCAGCTCGGTCATTGTCGATTTTGCCGCAGAGGTCTTCCGTTTCTGGCTTGCAAAAGATAAGTTACCGCTAAAGCGATTCCTGCCTGAGGATGTCTATGACAAGATCAGCGAGTCTGGTCAATTTGTAGATGATATGCACGCCATCTTCAGTTCGATCTTTAAGGATAGGTTGCGCGATGTAGACGACCTGACTGGGTTGAGTGAATCAGAATTTTGGAGAGAGATAAAGGGCTTGAAGGCGAGCGAAAATGAAAAGAGGCGTGCCTGGATGGCTGTCAGGTTTTACCAGATGCTTTACGAAAAATACCGTCTCAGCTTTCGCAACTTGGGCGAACAGTTAAAACACGCTGCGAGTTGGGGACTTCCCTTAACTGGGGAGATGATCGCTGCACTTGAGCAAGGCACTCCATCGCAGAAGCTTGACGCAGTCTTGAATTATCTTGAACTGCTCAGGGACATTATCCTGTCGTCCGAGAAATTCGAGGCGATAGAGGACATTGCGCGAAAAAGGCATATCGCCGCAGGGATACCCTCGATGTACGGGACTTACATCGAAAAGAAATTCGATGCCCTTTCGATGTCTTACCGGCTCGAAAATCTCGCGAATATATTGTTCAGCGAGCTTATTGATTCAGTCAACCTAAACTATATTACGAGGGCAACGCTGGTCGAGATTGAAAAGTTCATGAATCTTTTTTTTAGGGCTCTAAGGCTTGACGGTATTTCCTCTAACCGTTTCGAAACTGCCCTCGAACTTCTTTCAGGTTCTTTGGATGTGAAGAGATTCTCTTTTTCGCAATACATAGACATTTTTAGGAGTTTCGCAGATGCTGTGCAGGACATTGTGAATACCTACTGCAGCGGCATACACAAAGGCAATCTGAAAGTCATCATACAGCAGATTGGTGCTGAAAATATGCTAATCAAATTTGCAGGGGCGGAACAGTGTAAGAGCGAATTTGAATTTATAAACAAGGTTGCAGAACAGTTTCTGCGGGAGACCGTAGCGGCTTCCTTCAGTCTTCAGCCGGTTGATAGTTTTATCAGTCGCGTATTGAAGACCCTCATCGAACAGGCTGGAGGACTTGATGTAAGAAACCTCGATCTTCTCATGAGTTATGACCAGAAAAAGGCGTTGGCTAATATCCATGGACAGGATCACGCTATAAGCGACCGGATATATCTCGGCAGCAAAGCTTACAATCTTGTGAGACTTACATCCCTCGGAGTGGCAGTCCCCGCGGGATTTATCATCACCACTGAGGTATTCCGATGTAGGGAGGCGATTAGCCGGTTTAGTTATGCTGGAGAACACCTTAATAAGAGAATCGAAGAGGAGCTGCGAAAGCTCGAAGCGCGGGCTGGCAAATTCATCGGAAATCCGGGGAGTCCGCTGCTGGTTTCAGTGAGGAGCGGTGCTGCGATATCGATGCCCGGCATGATGGACTCGCTTCTGAATGTGGGAATAAACGAGGAGATTGTCGAAGGGCTTATAAGACAAAAGCGAAAGGGTTGGTTCGCGTGGGACTGCTACCGGCGCTTCTTACAGAGCTGGGGCATGTCATTCGGTATGAAGCGAGATCACTTCGACGCGATCATAGAATCATACAAAAAGAAATATAAGGTTGGTCTCAAGATTGAATTCAGCCCCGAGCAGATGAAAGAGGTAGCACGCGCCTATAAGGAAATAGTGACAGAAGCTCGCATAGATATACCGGATGACCCGATGAGACAGCTTCATGAGGCGATCGGGCAGGTATTCAATTCTTGGATGTCAGGCAAGGCTCAGAACTACCGCCAGATACTCAGCCTGTCCGAAAACTGGGGGACAGCTGTGATTGTGCAGGAGATGATCTACGGCAATCTCGACACGGGGTCCGGCACGGGCGTCCTGTTTACTAGAAATCCGCGTGATGCGGGGGACAGGGTCATGCTCTGGGGTGATTTTACGATGGGTGCACAGGGAGAGGACATTGTTTCAGGCTTAGTGAGAACACTGCCCGTATCCAACGAGCAGAAACGCATCGAAGATAGGGCCGGAGATCCGTCACTGGAGGATATGTTTCCGCTCATCTATCAACACCTTTTGAAAATCGTGAAGGATCTAATTTACGAGAGGGGGTGGAGCGCCCAAGAGATTGAGTTCACCTTCGAAGGCAGCGATCCAGCTAATCTCTATATGCTGCAGGCACGCGACATGGCTGTGACGCGGAAAGAGGTCTTCATGGCTTTTGTCCCGTCACCAGAACTGTCAACCGAGTATATTTCGAGCGGCATCGGCGTGTGCGGTGGAGCGATGAGCGGCAGAGTAGCTTTTGACCTTGATGATATACAGCGTTTCCGTGGGAAGAGCCCTTTGATGCCTGTCATCCTGCTGCGATCCGATACTGTGCCGGATGACATCAGGCACATAGCGGCAGCCGACGGATTGCTAACCGCACGCGGTGGATCGACCTCTCATGCCGCCATTATTGCCAACAGGCTGGGGAAGACTTGTGTTGTTGGCTGCAGCGAGATGGTTGTCCTCGAACAGGAGAAAATGTGCAGGATGAAGAACAAGACGATAAAGGCAGGAGAGTTTATCAGCATTGATGGGAAAAAAGGAGCAGTGTACCTCGGAGCGCATAAGGTTCGGGAAGTAATGCCTCTCACATGAAGAAAGAACGTTTATAACATGTACAAGCGTTATCAAATGAAATTGAAAGGAATCAAATTCCATAAGGGGGGAAGGGAACATGGCTGATAAGATTGTTACGACAATAGCAGAGAAGAAGCCGGTCCTTGGTATCAATGGTTTTGGAAGGATAGGCAAGCTCACTCTTTGGCATCACATCGGCAGGAAAGAGTTTTCGGAGATTGTAGTGAACATCGGACGCAAGGTCGGAACGAAGCTGGAGGACATTGCACTTTACATAGAGAAGGATTCCACATACCGTTCGCTGCAGACATATCTTTACGGATACAAGGCCCAAAGGCTGATCACCGACATTAATGAAGAGAAGGGCACGATGCTGATAGATGGTGTGCCTGTCACTATCCTGCGGGACACAAGGAATCCCAAAGATATACCCTGGAAGGCGCATGGAGTGAAACTGGTCGTCGATGCAACCGGTAAGTATACGGACCCGACGCTTCAGTCTGATGCTAAAAACGGTGCATGCCGCGGACATCTTGACGCAGGAGCCGAAAAAGTGATCGTATCGGCCCCATTCAAGATAAAGGAAAAAGGCCGCCCTATGCCCGATGATGCAAGTACAATCATTTCGGGGATCAACGACGATTCATACCGGCACTCTCAGCACCGTATCGTCTCGGCAGCATCCTGCACTACCACTTGCCTGGCCTATATGGTGAAGCCACTCCTTGACTACTTCGGCCCAGGCAAGATGCTGAGCCTCTCGATGGCTACGGTACATGCATCCACTGGTTCACAGGAGGTGCTTGACCGCCTGCCGAAGGAGGGTGCGACTGACCTCAGGAAGAACAGGAGCATAATGAACAATATTATCCTCACAAGCACGGGAGCTGCCAGAACCCTTGCGCTAGTTCTGCCCGAGATGAACAAGATCGGCTTCATTGCGCAGTCTGTGCGTATACCCATTGCCACAGGCTCGTTGATCATACTGGTTATTGCCATGTATGACGAAGAGGACAATCCTCTTATCACCCGTGCACTGATCAACAAGATTTATATGGATGCCGCAGAAATGGAGACCAGGGGATACATAAAATATACCGATGAGCAGAATGTATCGTCGGACATCATCGCAAATTTCATCCCCGCGGTGATCATCGAGGGCAATGAGACCCATACGAGGACGGCGGTAGTAACTCTCGACATTGCCAAGTTCTACGCCAAGGGGATGGCTCCTGAAGGTGTAAGCCAGAATGTGAATATTCCTATAACTCAGGCAGTAGTATACGGCTGGTATGACAACGAACTGGGCAGCTACACCAACATGCTGGGAGATCTGACTGTCAAGATCGCGTTGAAGATTTACCAGTGAATGTATAATGTGAGACGGTGCAGAGCAGTCAGGACGGACGACTTCCCTGGCAGTTATCTTTGTTTTTTGCGGGTTATGAACAAAAGTGCAATGAAGGCTGCAATGACCACGCCTATCGCCAGATAGGAAACGGTCGTACTAATGTTGAAAAAAAAGAGTCCGACTCCTGCCAGGACGATCAGAATTAGAACAGCAATGACCGGGGTTTTATTCATTTCTTCGGCACTCCTCAAGTTATAGTCTTTGGGCTACGTATACTCAGATTATAACAGAATTGATGAGGCCCGCGGGCGTCGTAATAATTAAGAAACGGAGAGAGAATTCCCTATTCTTTTAGGTGAGGGATGATCAACCGTAGTTGCTTAGCAAAACCTGAGAAGTCTTCAAGGGATGCCTTGTAATTCATTCAGGGGAGGATGTCACGAATCTGCCGATGTGACGACAATATTAGAACGATCAACTATCGGCGGAGAGTGAAAAAGAGCTCAGTTTCACACATCAGGATTCCAAGTCTAGTTCGTAATATTTTACTCTATCCTCCCATATAACCATTTTATGTTCGCTCGCTCTGATCGAAATTAACTTGATTCTTTCGCCATGCTGATTGCATAGGACGTAAGCTGTCAATATTTTTTCTGTGTACCCTTTATCTATTGCATACTTTTCAAACTTCTTCCAGGCATCGTTCAGTGCTATTATCATTTTGCTCACTTCTCCTCTCTCTGGGAATGCAACAACTTATATAAACCGCTCAAATCTAAAAAATGCTGCACCGGCTCCTCCCAATGCCGACAGCAACCCGTGTAGAAACCGGGTTCCCCCTGTCTGTGATACCCTTAATCTTAGAGTACTCCCAAGCGCAAAGAGTTGCTGTGATGGAAATCACATCACCGAGCTGCCGGTAAGGAACATGAACGATCAATTCGGCTATAATAGAACTATGAAGAGATACGTACTTGCCATCACTGGCGCCAGTGGCTCGATCTTTGGTATTCGCTTGCTCGGCGAGCTGCTAAGGACCGCGGAGGTACATCTCATTATATCTGAGAACACTTTTGCCATCATAAAGGACGAGACAGGCTTTGATTGGGCAAAGGAGACCGAAAAGACTGTTAGGAAGCACTTTGTGACGAAAAGGCTTTTTTTCCACCTGGATAAGGATATGGAAGCGCCTGTGGCGAGCGGCTCATTCAGGACCGATGGTATGCTGGTAGTTCCGTGCACTATGAAGACTCTTTCCGGGATCGCAAACGGATACGCGAACAATCTTGTTGAGCGGTCGGCTGATGTGACGATAAAAGAGGGCAGACAGCTACTCCTTTCACCCCGAGAAATGCCCTTCAGCGCCCTTCACCTCGAAAATATGCTCAAGCTGGCGAGGCTTGGCGTCCGGATCGCCCCTCCCGTTCCTGCTTTTTATCATCAACCGAAAGATATCAGAGGGGTCATCGATTTTATAGTTGGCAAGATCCTGGATAGCTTCGGCATAGAACATCAACTCTTCAAAAGATGGAAGGATGACAAATCTTGTGTGTCATAGGGTATCCCGGTTTTTTCTCAAATATGATCTATCTCATAGACCGGTTCGGCCCGACGGTGTTAAAATTGAATTATGAAAGAAAGTTGTCCTGGAAGCAAAGAGATAACAAGTCCGTCACCGGAAAACCTTGTCTGCGTCTTTTGCCACCACAAAAACGAGATATGGTCGGATGAGCCGGACATGAATTGCAAGGGGTGCGGGAAGACCATTACCAGGGATATGGTGATGTCCTGTATTGAGTGGTGCCCGGCGGCCCGCGAGTGCGTGGGACATGAGAAGTACGAAAGGCTCATGAAAAAGATAAGGTCACAGAACGCAGCTGCAAAATAAGCGGCTGTTGAATCCCTCCTCCTCCATCCTGTATCCTTAATTCATGATCGGTGTGCTTCTACTGAACCTGGGTGGCCCGGATTCTCCCGATGCCGTGAAGCCCTTTCTCTACAATCTTTTTTCTGACAGGGAGATTATAAAACTCGGTCCGCCCCTTCTCCAGAAGCCAATCGCTTCTTTTATAGCGTCGACGCGGTCAGGTAAGACTCGGGCAATGTATAGTATGATCGGCGGGAAATCCCCGATTTTGGAAATCACGAAGGCACAGGCTGCGGCACTAGAAGAGGTACTGAACTCAGGACATAATGCATTGAACGATGCACATTATCGTGTTTATATCGGCATGAGGTACTGGCATCCTTTCATCGAAGATACATTGGAGCGGATGCACCGGGATGGCATAAAAGATATTATTGCCCTTAGTCTATACCCCCACTATTCGATTGCAACGACAGGATCTTCGGTCGGCAGATTGAAATCAGCAATGAAGTCTTATCCCGGTCTGTCACTCCGCTGTATTACGTCATGGTATGACCATCAGCTGTATATCGAGGCACTGATCGAACGCATAAAGAGCGGACTGACACTGTTCTGCGAAGAACCGGGGGTGCTCTTCAGTGCCCACAGCCTGCCGCAGAAATTCATCGATGCCGGAGACCCATATCTGAATGAGATCGAAGGGACGATTTCAGCTATCACGAAAAAAATAGAAATCCACTGGTATCTCTCGTTTCAGAGCAAGAGCGGCCCAGTTAAATGGCTTGAGCCATCGACAGAGCAGATGCTTAAGGATCTTGCAAGAAAGGGTGTGAAAGACTTGTTAGTTGTACCGATCAGCTTTGTTTCTGACCATATCGAGACGTTGTATGAGATTGACATTCTTTATAGGAATATGGCGGCCGGTTTCGGTATCAACCTCAAAAGAACGGAATCGCTAAATACTGAACAAACTTTTATCAAAGCCCTCGCCGATATGGTGACAAAGGCATAATCCGTAAGGTATGCCTTGAGTGTCTCCCACTATCTTATGAAATAAACGCTGGCAGAACAGTATTAATGCTCCAAACGAGACACTATTTATCATTGTAACGGAATGCTTTATCGATTTAATGCTTTCCTGTCTGCTGGTTCTTCAAGATGTTCTTAGAACATTTTAGACGGCTTGTACACGACCTCTCAGGTTGACACATCGATTACATTGGTGCTTTGCTGTATAATTTTCAACAGTTAATTTTTCTGGAGGCCATTCCTCATTAGAAGACTAAGATGTCGGGTAGGATGCGGGGACGCCATGTTTGCAACAGAAATCATCGCATTCCTTACACTGGTGGCATAGTAATTATCAGATGGCAGCAAGATTCTTTTAACTAAAGAGCGCTGGTCGCGATTTCCAGAAGAAAACTTTTATAATTAGCCGTTTCGTGGGGTCATGATAATAATAGAAATTGTCAGTGTTATGGTCTTAATCCAACCAGGCAACTTCTTTTTTGGCCGCCTCTCCGAATGTAGTTTCAGTGCTAACCATGCATACGGAAATGTCGAGACATACGTTCAACTTAGCACATAGCTCAATCTGCGAATATAACATCGTCATGAACTGCTGCTAAGTCATGAATGACTAAACATATCGGTCACTAATTCTGCATGGACTGGCTCTTCTTGCCAAGATATAGGGTTGGTCACATTTATTATCTAACATTGGAGATGTCTCAGCCCACGCAATTATTTTTTTTCTAGACACTAATGATATATTATTGGAAATAAGCTCGCCTGTTCCGTCAGGAGAGCAAGAAAATAATACATTATGATTTAAAGGTAAATTAGACTTCTATAAATCATGTTGATTATTATCCCGATCATTGCCAGCATACTAGCTTTCATCCAGAACTCAATAATGTTTTCTTTTGGTTTGAAAGAACAGGCCATTTTCGCATTTCCTCTATCATTTATCGGAATATTTTTGGCGGAACTGTTCTTAATTTGGAGCGGTTTCCTTATTATTAGGCGGATTGTTGTGGCCGGGAAAGCTGCGTTATTTATTGCCTGGTCACTTGCCATTTTATGCATAGCAGAGTCAGTATTGCCCGCCAGCTTATTTTCAAGCTATTTTGAACACTTACAGCGAAAAAGCATACTGAATATGATCCACGTTACTGGCAAATCCATTGAAGTGCTTTCGTCGCAAAACGAAGTGGGAAGTCGCTTTGCTCTGACGTATAGGTTGCAGTTCCCTAAATCGGGCCATTACCTTACATTTCCGGCTTATATAGAATCCAGAAACAAACCTAGCAGCTTTGGAAACTATTTTCGCAAAACACACCCAGAGTATTATGACGATAGTTTTACATTTGAACCTGGTAACTCCTATGAATTCGTAGTGATATTTGATTCTGGTTCCAAGAAATTTGATCTCGAAGATAAGGTAAACGTTGATATCTGCGATGGGAAAGACTATTTCATGGCATGTCGGGTCATAAGAATGGACGTCCGCGATTTGCTTAATAAGGCGCTTGTTTCAACCCCGACGCCGTCGGCTCATGATCCGGCTGTTCCGGCTGATAATTTTTGGGATATTGCTGAAAAAAGCATTCGTTTGGCTGATTTAAAAATTATTTCAACAGAAACAAAACCGGAATCACCCCTGGAGTTTTCTTTTGCCGTTACCAATACAGGCGACAAGAGCCTCAGAATACCTGGTGAAAAACTTCAGTCACTTATAAGTATCAATTATGCTTGGGAAGCGGTTGATGAAGCTGCGAAGAAGACTCGAGTTGGACCGCATTTATTACATTTTGGCAATTATATAAATGCGGGAGGGTATATTGGTATTATTAAAAAGAGTGAGCTGACTCCCGGAGAAAAAGTGCTTCTTCAAGATAGAATCGACTTTGTCCGGCGATGGCAGATATTTTTATCCCCTGGCAAATACAAATTACATGTACGACTATTTAATAATTACTCTACGGACAGCAGCAACCCTATACAGGAGTTAGCAGCAACCTTTTTAGTGGTTCCGAATTAAGCATATTAGCAAGCACTTAAATCAAGAAATCCATTCACTCGGGTGAATCTCGGAGTTTCACCTCTCTGGCAATCCTGGCACCAACCTTCAGCCGGACCAGAATGTGCCAAACGACGCCTTCGCTGTGAGGACTAAAGTCCTAACCGCTCGGGGCAGCCATTCATCATCAGCCTAAAGTCTGTCGTTTTCTGTCAGTAGTTATAACATTGAGACAGCATGCTGACGTTGTGTGCCATGGTGCAATGATTTTCTGGAATAATCATTGCCATTGCAGAATCTATTCAAAAGATTATCAGCAGGCTCTAATTAAAATAAAGCTTTGCGGATGTAGATAAACGTTGCCCCCCGAATACTAGTCAAACATTGCGGTTACAGCAATTGTAAACATGATTCCAATCAATTGACTCTTTGCAAGACAGAACTTCCGTTTCCATAATCGATAAACAACTTATCCCCTTCAATTTTAAACTTAGCATTTTCAACATAATCGGGTTGGTTGAGAATGAGAGTTGACCCTACAATCCGATACCGTTCCGTGGTCTTCTCAGTTCGCCCATCCATATTTGTCTTCGTTGTCACAACAAATCCATCATGCCTAAAATGCGAAACGATAGACTTGTAAGACTTCTCCTGTCTCGGTACAATTTTGATAACCTGCCAAGTTGTTCCAGCAAGGGGGCGTGTCTCTTCTTGAGTATCCACCTGACGCTTAGAGGCATCCTTCTTGTCCTGTTCATTGCCGATAAGATATCCAATACCGGCACCGATACCAGCTCCAAGCAAAGCTGTTGCTCCCCAAGAGCCGTGCATATTTGCAAGGCCGCCGATGAGGGCACCGACGCCAGCGCCTGTTGCTGCCCCTGTCTGACCTTGCGTTGCACAACCAGCTCCCAATGTTAATGCTAGACAAACAATGCAAATGCAGGCAATTCTCATTACGCCGCTATTTTGTTTCATCTCTCGTACCCCTTTGTTAATGGGTTAAACTCGTTTAGGGCTAGGATCTAAATATGCAGCCTCACCCTTTTGTTAATATTACTGGCAAATGCGACCATATAGATTATCTTTAACTATAGTTTACAGACCTGTTGTTTTCTGTCAACTTGTAGTTTTGACAAAGTTTCGGATTACTCCAGTGTGATGCGCTTGACTACATCTCTCTGCTCAGCGGATGCAGATCGTCACGCGTTACAAGAATGCACTCAACCAAATGGCCACTATAGATTTCTTCGGGCTATCATCGATATGGGCTTATGCTGGCACTCATGATTATCAAGTTGCACCAAGATTCTTCACTGACAAGTTATGATCTCGATTCCCGGAAGAAAGCTTGCATAAAAGCCATGTCTCTGCCGCGATGTAAAACAAGCATTCGATGATATTTGCACATAAACATAATATGTTTACACTATGCCAGTAATTAAACTATTATATCACTGTAGTAATGCTCCCTCTACAGTACTTTGAGGGGTATGGTTATAAGGAACTTGTGGCCGTCTTAGTAAAAGATAGGCTAACTTGAGTATAAACATTGAACGGGTATTTCAAATGCGAATTGCAATTGTCGGCGGCGGTATATCGGGTCTTTCACTTGCCTATGCCCTTTTTGAGAAGGGACAGGGAATGGATATAAAGGTCTTCGAGGCAGAGAGCCGTCTAGGTGGTAAGATTTATACCGAAAAGGTTAACGGATATGTCTGCGAGGCAGGAGTGAACGGATTTCTCGACAATAAGCCGAGCACACTCGAACTGGCAGCTAGAATAAACATCTCCCCAATGAGAAGCAATGACAATGCACGAATTCGGTTTATCTATACCGATGGGGCTCTCCGGCAAATCCCAGATTCTGCAATTAAGTTCTTTATGTCCAATTTCCTGAGCCTTTCAGGCAGGTTGAGAATTATGGGAGAGTATTTCGTCCACCAGGCACAGAAGAACGACGAGACCCTTGAATCATTTGCTATTAGACGTGTCGGCAGGGAATTCTACGAAAAGCTTCTCGATCCTATGGCGTCTGGAATCTATGCAGGGGACCCGGCTAAGATGAGCATCAGAAGTTGTTTTGCGAAGGTGTATGAGCTGGAGCAGAAATATGGCGGGCTCATTAAGGGATTTATGGCAATTGGCAAAGAGACAAAGAAGTCGGGGAAAAAGGTTGAGGCTGGTCCAGGCGGTACTCTCATGTCATTTAGGGACGGTATGTATAGCCTCATTGAAACATTAAAAAACCTCCTCGGGGAGAGAGTTGAGACAGGCAAGGCGGCAAAAGGCATTGAGAAGATTTCCAACGGATACCGGCTGCACTTCCAGGATGGGTTGACATACGAAGCCGATTGCGTTATTCTGGCATCCCCTGCCATTGATTCGGCAGAAATAGTGCGTGATTTCGACAAGACTATCTGCAATACATTGAGGGCCATTCCATATCCGGCGCTGTCGGTTGTATCATTCGGCTATAAACGAGAAAAGATCCACAGGGACATTAACCTTTTCGGCTATCTCATACCCGGCAAGGAAAGGCGCAAGATTCTGGGAACACTCTTCGATTCGAGCATATTCGAGAACCGCGCTCCGGAAGGCTATGTCCTTCTCAGAAACATGGTGGGCGGCGCGAGAGCTGAACGCCTAGCCATGCTAGATGATGAGAAACTGATCAGCACTGTGCGTGACGAACTTGCGGCCATCTTGGGCCTCACTGCGGATCCGGATTTCATGAGAATTTTTAGGTGGGAAAAGGCAATCCCTCAATATCTTCTGGGACACTACCGGAAACTCGAGACTCTTGACGCTGCCTCAGCCAAGCATAAGAATTTCTACCTCACGGGAAATGCCTATCGCGGAGTTGCGGTGAATGATTGCATTGCCAACAGCTTCAATCTGGCGGAAGTGATCATTAATAGGGTAGAGGACAAAAGAGCTTAGTTGAGCATGCGTTAAAGGCTTGTTTTCGAAAACGATATTTTTTTTATCGGCTTGAGGACTGGATGAGCAGTATATTCTATCTTCAAGCTTGACCCCAGGTACGGCCAGAGCGATCAACGCTGCATCCTCGCGGGCCTCCACGGAGGCCTAGCATGTTCTTCAGAGGCTGCTTGCTACGACGTGGTGGGATGAGGTTATTATGTGACAATCGACCCTGACCGGAGATTTCTTAACACGGGATTCGACCTGCTTTCTCGCAATAATACAAATCTTTTTCAGGACATCGAGCCGCTTTCCGTAGTAAAGATAGGGGAAGAGATCACCGGCCGGCGAAGCGGCGAAGGGGATTAACACTGACTCTGTAACGCCTGCATTTTTCAGCACAATGAACGTATCCTTAACTGAACTAAGATCAGTCATCCATGTAGCCACTCTCAGCATGTTTTCCCATCCAAACGCGAGATGAATTCGGGTTGGGCATGATGCCGATGCATTGCATGTATCAACGAGACTAAGCACAAGCGGGAATGCATTGTCCATGTTATCGGAGGAGATATATGAGCGTTTGCTGAACCGGAAGAGTTCTCTATGTGCCTGCAGTGCAGATTCACTGTCGCAAATGACGATCTCTGTGAGATCTGAGATATTTTCCGGCAAGAGGTGCATAATAAATTTTAGCATAAGAGATGCCACTGGAAGCTTTTTTTAGTGAAAAAAATCAGCAGGCCTATTAAAATTCAAGGGAAACAGGACATAAGGTATCGGATTGCAGGCTGATCTGGAAATCTTCGATATCCATACCGGGGAAAACGTCAAATGTCGAACATCCCCGCGAAGACCTTTTTCACTTTGTCCAGCAGCATAGCATGTATCAAGGCATTGCCCGCAACTATATTACCGCTCTCAAGAAAATTCTCACCACCACTGAAGTTAGTGATAACGCCGCCTGCCTCTTTGATTATCAGGCTCCCCGCTGCGCAATCCCATGGCCCGAGTCCTATTTCGAAGAACCCGTCGAACCTACCGCAGGCAATGTAAGCGAGGTCAAGGGCAGCGGAACCAGCCCTTCGAATGTCGCTCACTTCGAGGAAAATGTTCTTGAAGAGAGTGAGGTAAGGATCTATCAAATCTTTTCTCTTGAAGGGGAATCCAGTGGCTATTAACGCACTTGACACATTGAACACAGTTGACACTGTTATTTTCTTTCCATCCATGCAAGCTCCATCTCCTATTGACGCAGTAAAGAGTTCGTTTCTGAATGGATCGAAGATAACACCTATTACGATATTTCTTCTATATTGCAGCGCTATCGAAACCACAGAAAGAGGAAAGCCGTGGATATAATTTGTCGTTCCGTCAAGAGGATCGATGATCCAGCGGAATTCATCCGTTTCGGCCTCGCGAAGCGACTCTTCAGCCAGGAACAGGTGATTCGGAAATCGTTCCCTGATAATGCTGATAATAAGCGCTTCTGATTCAGTATCGACTCGTGTAACGAAATCTGAGGCCTGCTTGAGAGAGATATCGTCTGACGAAAGAGTTCCACAGTTGTCTCGGATCAGTTCGCCTGCCCGACGAGCGGCTGCAACCGCAGTTTCGAGAAATCCCGTCAAATCGCTGGCTTCGGGCATGCGACAGCATCCGACGGCTGCATTAACGCAGCCTTAGAACAGCCAGTGATTCGATATGGTAAGTCTGGGGGAAAAAGTCGATGACACGCAGTGATTCTACATCGTATTGACCGAGAAGTTTTTTAATGTCCCGAGCTAGTGTCGAAGGGTTGCAGGAAATGTAGGCAATTCTTTCGGGTTCTAGTACTAGTATCTTGTCGAGTGCGGCGGTGGTGAGGCCAGGCCGCGGCGGATCTACAATGAGTATATCTACAGTGTCGCATACCTTAAGACGCTCGGCCGAGCAAGCGATAAAGCGGCAATTCCTTATACTGTTGAGTGTCGCATTTCTCTTGCCATCCACTATTGCATAAGGGTTATCTTCCACGGCATAGACATCAGCGCCGTTGAAAGCAAAGGGCAGCGAAAAATTACCCGAACCGGAGTAAAGGTCAATGACTCTCTTTTTTGCGATTGGCTGCATACTTTTCAAAATATACCTGACCAGTGTCTGGTTTAGGCTCCAGTTGCTCTGGAAGAAATTGCGAGGTGAAACGGTATATTTAAGCCCATCAAGATCAAGGGTGATATATTCATTGCCGAAAGTGACTATTTTGTCGTTTCCTGAAGTCCCGCTTACCCCTCCAAACCCGGCCTCCAGAAGGAGCATACCGATCTGGTTCCAACGTGCCGTCGATATCTTGGTTGTGGATTTCAAGAAGGCCAGTCCTTCATCACCGCAGGAGATGTGAAAATCCGAAATGCCATCGAAAAGGCCACGAGACTTTTTATAGACTTCCCGTGCCCTTGTGAACAGATCATTGACTTCTTTGTTCACGATCATGCAGCTGTCAAAGTCTACTACATCTCTTGATTTTTCTCTGTAAAAACCGAAGGAGCCCTTGCCGATCTTGAATTGCCCCCTGTAGCGGTAGTTCCAAGGACTGCTGCCAACGAATGCGTCAGCGAGATCGACCTGTTTCTTGGCTATTCTGCATAGGCAGTCCAGGAGTATCTCTTCCTTCATCGTGACTTGGCGTGAGTATGATATATACTGGAGCTGACAGCCGCCACAGATGCCGAATACCGGACATGGAGGCTCGACCCTGTCAGGCGAAGCCGCAAGAACCCTTACGACGGATGCAAATGCGTGGTCATTCTTTTGTTCGTCGATTTTTGCTTCCACGGTCTCGCCGGGTATCGCATTCCTTATTAGTAGGATGCAGCCGTTTCCCCGTGCGAGCGAGAATCCGCCATAGGCGGGTAGATCTGCCTTTATACTGATTATAGTGTTATTTTTTTTCAATTATCTGTTTTATCGTCGCTTTGAGGGTTACCAGATCGGAAGATTTCACTACATAAGCATCCGAGACCCAGACCGAAAAATCGTCACGGTAATCGTATGCAGTGAGCATGATCACCGGCGTCTGAGGTTTCTCCTGTTTCAGCTGTCTTAATACCTGTATCCCATCGATGTCCGGCATCATTATGTCGAGTGTTACGATATCGGGCTCCTCAACTCGGAATACTTCCAGCGCTTCCTTGCCGGAATTTGCGGTGACGACATTATACCCTTCATCCTCGAGTTCAGCCTTGTAAAGTTTCAGGATGTTCTTTTCATCATCTACGACCAGTATCTTCATGCCGAGTCTCCTTTAATGGGTATGTAAATTTTAAAAACGGTGCCTCGTCCCACTTTGCTTTCAACTTCTATCCTGCCGGCATGCTCTTCGATGATCCGCTTGGTTATCGAAAGCCCAAGTCCGGTGCCGGTTGGCCGTGTCGTGAAGAAAGGGTCCCAGATTCTGTTAAGGTCTTCCTCTCTGATCCCGTGTCCGTTATCTTGTATCTCGATGATAGCCTCTTGCGCCTCGGTCCTACGTCCCAGGAGGTCCTGTTCTGAAAAGATAGACTCGGAATAGACCTTGATGCTTATGGTGCCATTCTCGGTGGCGTGGTTTGCATTGCTGACGAGATTGAGGATAGCTTCCTTAAACCTGTCATAGTTGACCATTAGCGTTACGGCATGGTCGACCTCTTTTCTCAGGACATTTCCGCGCTCATTCACAGTCGGTTCGAGTAGGGCGGTTATATCATTGATCAGGTCGGCTGCCGCCACTTCTCTACGCTCTGTAATGGAACTCTTTACGAAGCTGAGGGTGTTGTTAAGTATACCCTCCAGTCTCCTTACCTCGTCAACGATAATTTTAGCATGTTCCCTGAGATCACTGTCGAGCCGCTTCTCGAGCCTGCGTGCAAACCCGCCGATAGACAGCAGGGGATTTCTTATCTCATGAGCAACTTTGGCGGCCATTTCGCCGAGCGCAGCCATCCTTTCGATCGAGGAGACCTTTTCCTTAAGCTTCTTTATCTCGGAGACGTCACGCGCGATATGGACTGTGCCCATCAGTTCACCGCTATTATCGAACAGAGGCGAACTTGATATGAGGAAAGTGCCCCCGAGGTTCGGGTCATCCACCTCTCCGACATAGGGCTGATTTGTCGCGATAGTTTTATGATGAGGGCAGAGGTCCCATGGACTGTCCATCCCGTGGAAGATTTCATAACACTTCCTGCCGATAATCTCGTCGGGCGATTTGCCGATTTTTTCGGCAACGGCGCGATTTATCTTCTTGATCGAATAGTCTCTGTTGTTGATGTACATCAGGTCTGATATGGATTCGAAGATATTCTCGAGCTCCCGCTCAGCCTGAGAGACATGCTCGAATAAGCGCAGGTTCTCGATGGCCGAGGCTATCTGGTCGGTGAAGCCCTTAAGAATATTCATGTCGTGGTCTGTGATCGGTTTCCTAGAGTAGAGATTGTCTACCCAGAGGACCCCTATTACCTTATTCCTGGATATCAGTGGTAGCACGGCATAGGCCATTGTGCCAAGCTGCTGAATAAGCACTGGGTCCGAAAGTGGTTCCGTTCTCACATCTGTTACATTGAAAGGCTTCTTTTCCTTTACAGCACGTGTAAGCATGGTATCGTCGTCGAGATTTACATCGATTCCGCAGCACAGACGGTCCATGAGGGAATCCTTGCTTAGAGGACCCAGCTCAATCTCATTCATTATTGTATTGATGTCCTTGTTTTCCATCGAGAGCCGAGACCATATCTCCCAGGCTTCGTCGTGGTTTGCGGGGCCGACACCCATAGCGCCCTTGATGACATTCTTGTCCTCGTCAAGGAGAAGGAGCATTGCCCTGTTGAATCCGAGACCGTCGCCCATGGTGACCGCTGTCAGAACCATTCTGAGAAGGCGGTCGAGTTCAAGGGTTCCCCGCATAGTCGAACTGATGAACAGCAGGCGCGACAATTCATTATTCTTGCGGAGAAGGTCCTTTTCGATCCGCTTGCGCTCCGTTACATCTCTGCCTATCATGCTAATCCCGATAACGTGCCCGGAGGAGTCTTTGATGGGGGCCATGTTTATATTGACATCGATGATACTGCCGTCCTTTGTCTTTCTTACAGTTTCGAGGTCCTTTATTGTTTCCCCCTGCCTGATCTGCTCCATATAGCTCTTCTCGGTGTCGAACAGAAAATGGGGGACGGTTGGCAGGAAGCGACCTATAGCCTCGTCGCGGGAATATCCAAACATCTTTTCTGAAGCATCATTCCATGAAGTTACTATACCGTCAAGGTCCGTAGTGATGATCGCATCGGGCGAATTTTCGATCAGACCCTGAAGGTAGTCCTTCAACTCCTCAACCTGTTTTTTAGCGCTGACCGCCTCGCGCTCCTGTTTCAGTGTTTTCTCATAAAGCATCGATTTGTCGATGACGATTGCGGCGACCGAGGCAAAGCCTTCGAGCGTAATCCTGTCGTCCTCTCTAAATGGTATGATTGTCCCTTCTATCGTCATCTTGTCGTAAAGTCCGAAGGTGCCGATAAGCGTATCACCTATCTTCAGCGGTGTACAGATTCCCACTTCGATGCTTTCTGTTGCGGATTGCATATAAGCTGTATCTGAGCGGTTGAAGAAGACGGTTTTCCCATACAGGGCAGCTTGGCCACAAATGCCTTCCCCAATCTGAAGCTCGGTTTTAATATCGGGGCGAAGGCCCGAACATGCCTCCACCTTCAGCTTGCCTGCTTCAAGAAGCCGCAGAATGCTTCCTGAGGCATTGAAGAACTTGACCGACTCCATAGCTATATTGTTCAGCAGTTCCTGAAAATTAGATATCGAGAGGATAGACGTGGTGATAGTGTGGAGAACTTTGAGCCTTCGCAGCAACTCGGCATCAGTGCCTTGGCTGGATACGGGGTTAGAAGCATAAGAGTTGCTTGTTTTCAATGAGGCGTCCATTTCGTGATTTTGTTCTTGTTCATTCATGGGTTTAGGTGAGTGGCTTACCGTATAATTCAAGATACATACTGGCGGACTTTTTCCATGAGAAATCTTTTCCCATAGCGTTAGCCATAAATTGCCGCCATGTCTCTTTTTGCCTGTAAACGCGCAGGGCTTTCCGGACTTCTGCAATAAATGCGGTCTGAGAGTATTCTTTAAAGAGAAAGCCTGTTTCTTTCATTGTACCGTATTTGTGCTCAGATCGGTATGTTTCAGCAGAGCCGTCGATAGCGACGATGGTGTCTACGAGACCTCCGGTTGAATACGCTACCGGTATGGTTCCATACCTCATTGCGATCATCTGCCCAAGCCCGCAGGGTTCGTAAAGGGACGGCATGAGAAAGATGTCAGCTCCTGCGTAAGCAAGATGTGCCACAGCCTCTTCGAATCCGACCCGGAAATGCATCCTGCCAGGATACTGCTTTGCCTGCTTTGCCAGAAGTAGCTGAAAGTGGGCATCGCCTTTTCCGAGAATGAAGAGGTTCGCGCCATCGCCCATCAAATCATGTGCCGCATCGACGAGAAGACCGATTCCCTTCTGAGATGACAGCCTTCCTATAAAGCAGAGCAAGGGGGTTTCCGAGGACCCTGTCAGCGAGCACTTCGACATCAATTCCAGCTTGCATTTTTCCTTACCTTCTAAGGCAGTCTTGGAGTACTTATAGGGCAGAAATCTGTCTGATGCCGGATTCCATTCAGATGTATCGATACCATTCAGTATGCCGCAGAGAGCGTCTGCTCTCGATCTGAGCACACCATCCAGGCCGAAACCCTTATCTGGTGAAAGAATCTCTTTTGCATAGGTGGGGCTTACGGTGGTGAGTATATCGGCTGAGATCAGGCCTGCCTTGAGGAAATTGACCTTGCCGTAAAACTCGACACCCTCAGGATGGAAGACCTCAGGCCCGAGACCTGCAATGCCGAGTGCAGAGGGCGGAAACAGGCCTTGATATCCCATGTTGTGGATAGTCAATACGGTGCGTGAATTGCTGAATACTGGGTCATTTCGGTAAAGTGTCTTGCTATAGAATGGAATGAGCGCGGTCTGCCAGTCATTACAATGGAGCACATCACATCGCAGATTGAGACTTTTGCATATTTCCAGAACGCTCCTGCAGAAAAAGGTGAAGCGTGCATCGTTGTCCTTATAATCACCTTCAGCGGGACCGTACAACTCTTCCCTGCCGAAGTATTCCTTATTCGCGACAAAATAAACGGCACATTTCCTTTTTTTTTCACTTCCGCGCCTTTTTTCTGAAAATACCCTGCACTTCTTCACCTCCTTCCCGATGGGGATGTCGATCTGCAATCCAAGGTCAACCAGGCGGTTGTGAAACCGATCTACCGTCGATTCGTAAAGAGGAATAAATAGAGAGGCGTCGAGACCCATCCCGGCATACTCTTTGAAGAGAGTTCCGGCAACGTCAGCCAGTCCACCGGTCTTCGAGAAAGGCACCGCCTCCGACGATATCAGGGCGATTCGCATCGGCTTATATCTTGGCTTCTCGCATGAATTGGGCAGCCTCTTCGGGAGGGGTGGGGTTGATGTAAAAACCCGAGCCCCATTCGAACCCGGCAGTCCTCGTCAGCTTCGGCATGATCTCAATATGCCAGTGATAATAGTCATTGACCTCATCCTTGAAGGCAGACGTATGGAGAATGAAATTGTACGGAGGGGTGTCGAGCACTTTGTCGAGCTGCTTCAGCACGCGCTGAAGTATATCGGTCAGGCCCGAAAAGCTCTTATCTGGCGGGCCAAAATTCGACTCATGGTGCTTCGGCAATATCCAGGTTTCAAAAGGTTCCCGCGGAGCGAAGGGCGCTAGCGCGACATATTTATCGTTTTCATAAATGACCCGTTTCCCGGCTTCGATCTCTTGGTTAATGATATCGCAGAAGATGCAGCGCTCTTTGCTATCGTAATATTGCTTGGCAGTGTCCATCTCTTCTTTGACGGTCTTCGGGATAATTGGCAGCGCTATAAGCTGGCTGTGGCTGTGCTCCAATGACGAGCCGGCTACCTCGCCTTCGTTTTTGAATATGAGAACATACTTGAAGCGAAAGTCCTTCTTAAGGTCCATTAATCTGAAGTAATAGGCCCAGAGGACATCCTCGACAGCCCTTGAAGGCATTGTTGCCAGAGAGAGTTGGTGGTCGGGGGTTTCGATTATGACCTCGTGCGCTCCGATGCCGTTCATCTTGTCGAAGACGCCTTCTCCCATCTTGTGCAGCTCGCCATGGATCTGGAGAGCCGGGAACTTGTTTGGAACTGCCCTGAGTGTCCATCCAGGCGAATTAGGCGGCGTGCTTGCAGGCCTGAAGGCTATGATCTCAGGTGTCGTCGTGTGTTCGTTGCCAGGACAGAAAGGACAGAAGCCCCCAGCCTTGCGTTTCTGCGACGGTGAAATAAAATCAGTCCGCCGTTTCCCGCGCTCGACCGAAATTATAACCCACCTCCCCGATATGGGGTCTTTTCTCAGCTCAGGCATACATCCTCCTAGTGGTGCGGATAAAGGAAAGTTACTGCTAAGCTAAATATATTTTAAGTTATAATTATAACACTATGAAGCCCGTTTTTCATGCCGGTCAGTTAAATGGACCCTTTGACGACCCTTGTGTTTACGCCAGGATATTGAGGGATAGCAGGGCGGTTATGTTCGATTGCGGTGACATCAGGGTTCTAGAACCGGGCCACATTCTCAAGATAAGCGATATTTTCATCACGCACATGCATATCGACCACTTTATCGGTATTGACTCCGTCCTCCGCGTGGCTTTGAGGCGTGGTGAGCCGCTCAGCATATACGGCCCGGAAAGCATCATCTCATGCATTGAAGGAAAGCTGAAGGGGTATTCCTGGAATCTTATAAGTAGCTATCCTGTCAAGATAGAAGTGTTCGAGGTGGACAATGAACACATTCAACACGCAAGTTTCCATGCCGCGAATGCCTTTGGCCGAATCGATCATCCCGCGAAGGCGTTCAGTGGAACTGTCTTAGATGATTCCCCTTTAAGAGTGAAGGCTCTGCAGCTTAGACACGACATACCTGTCCTAGCTTATTCGCTGGAAGAAGAATATCATATAAATATTAACAAGGCCCTCCTTCAGGAAATGGAGTTGCCAGTCGGGCCATGGCTTTCGGCTCTAAAGGGTGCAATCCGGCAGGGTGCTCCGGCCAATACTGTTTTTGATTGCTACGGAAGGATGATTACCAAGGAGGAAGTTATGCCTGTAGTCACTATAACGCGAGGTCAAAAGATATCATATGTAATGGATGTTTCTCCCGACGAGGAGAATATTGCAAAGATAATCCCGTTTGTCGCAGGCTCTGACACGCTGTTTTGCGAAGCCTACTTTCTTGGCCAGGAGATCAAAAGAGCAACTGAGCGGCACCATCTCACTGCGTCAATAGCGGGCAGGATCGCTCGAGAGGGCCGCGTTGAGAATATAGAGATCATGCATATTTCACCCAAATACAGGCATTGCGCCGATGAGATTTACCGGGAAGTAGAGAGGGAGTTCAGGGGGACTGCAATATGAAGCCGCTAATCCTCATAACGAATGACGACGGCGTCCATGCACAGGGACTCACTGCGCTTTTCATTGCGATGTCTGAAATCGGCGATGCATATGTTGTAGCGCCGGACCGAGAGAGGAGCGCTGTCAGCCATGCCCTCACTCTTCATAGACCCCTTAAGGTAGAGGAGTTGAGGGAGCACATATACAGCGTTAACGGGACACCTACTGACTGCGTGGCTTTGGCTGTGCACAAGATACTGCCGAGGAAGCCCGACCTAGTCGCTTCGGGGATTAACAGGGGTGCAAATCTGGGCGATGATGTCACGTATTCAGGCACTGTATCAGCTGCTATGGAAGGGACGATTCTAGGCGTCCCCTCGTTTGCGATATCTTTGGCCGGCGATAGGCCTTTTCTTTACGATTCCGCTGTCCCTTTTGCGATTGAAGTGGCCCGATACATACTGGATAAACAGCTACCTTATGACACCTTTCTCAATGTTAATGTGCCGAACCTGCCGAAGGGGTCATTGAAAGGGATCACGATTACCAAGCAGGGCAAGAGGATTTATGACAACGCCATACAGGATATTTATTCTCCCTGGGGAGAAAAACATTATTGGATCGGCGGCGGCAAGCCTTATTGGGAACACGGTGAAGACATGGACATGCAGTCTGTGATGGACGGATATGTTTCTGTCACGCCGGTACATATGGACATGACAAACTATTTGGCAATCGATGTGCTCAGAAAGACATGGAAGAATACCAGAAATTGAGGGACCTGATGGTCTCTACGCAGCTTATTCCCCGCGGTATAAAGGACGATAGGGTCCTGAGGGCCATGCGAAAGGTCCCACGCCACTTTTTTATGCCCGAATCTATCAGATACAGTGCCTATGATGACATGGCCCTGGCGATCGGAGAGGGTCAGACGATATCTCAGCCTTATATGGTAGCGATTATGACGGAGCTTCTAGAATTGACAGGTACCGAAAAGGTTCTCGAAATTGGGACTGGCTCGGGATATCAGGCTGCAATCCTAGCCGAACTCTCTGCCCAGGTCTATTCGATAGAAAGGATCGTCCTGCTTGCTGACAGTGCTAGAGAGAGGCTCAAAGCACTCGGATACGAAAATATCCGAGTCGTGGTGGGCGACGGGACTATCGGCATCAAAGATATGGCTCCTTTTGATAGGATTATCATTACTGCTGCGACTCCCGCTGTTCCGCCGCCTCTTGTGAGCCAACTCAGCGAAGGGGGGGTCGTCGTTGCGCCTGTCGGTGAGCGCTTCTCTCAGATCCTCCTCAAAGGCCGGAAGGTAAATGGCCGTCTCATAGAAGAGTACAATACCCCATGCACATTTGTGCCTCTCATCGGCGAGCACGGCTGGGAGGCTTGAAGGCAATTTTTGCGTAAATGTCATAGGAACTTGTTGCCTTATCTAAAAATTACGTCCAAAGGGGTAGAGGTAAGCCCGTTCTGTATCATTTCTTTGCTTCTTTTGGGGCGTTGTTGAAACCCTTGGTACCGATATGGCACCGGGCGCACTGTGTGTCTGAAGCGAATGCCATGCCGTCCTTGACGTGGCAGGAACCGCAATACTTCTTGTCGTAGAGCCCCTGCATGGTAAAATCTGCCTTATTCTGAGCACTCAAGGCTTGCATCTGAAAAATCTTATCGTGACACGCGTTACAATCCAGTCCCATGCTGGCATGACTCTTATGGCTGAAAAGCACCGATTTTACGGGTTTGGTAAAGATGATTTCCCCGCCACCCACGGTATCGTCTTCTGCAACCACAAGCCCCTCATATACAGTAATCATCGCTGCAGCGGCAAGGATTAAAATTAACAACGATATCTTTTTGGTATGCATTGACTGGCCTCCCTTTTAACCTTTCATATAAAAGACGTTCGGTTTTGCACCAGCATCAGGCCTCAGCACCCAGACCGTCTTTTCAAGATTATGCACCACCTGATATGCTTCACTGCCCGGATCGGACAAGTCTCCGAAAACTCTACACTTGGCCGGGCATACTGCAGCGCACGCAGTGAGTTTCTCACCCTTGGAAAGTCTGCTATTGAAGCAGAAGTCACACTTGTCAACCGCACCAGTTTCTTCATTGAAATACCGGGCATTATATGGGCAGGCCTCCATGCAGGTTTTGCAGCCGATGCATTTCCTGGATTCCATCATCACAATGCCGTTAGCCGGGTTCTTGTAAGTTGCCTTTGTCGGACACCCCAAGACACAAGGCGGGTTATTGCATTGGTTGCAGAGGACTGGGATGAATTCCCTCTTCCTCTCCGACGCCTTCAGATCATCCCGTTCCAGGACCCTCGTCCGGTAGCCGTATGTAGGTACGTTATTCGTAGTCACGCAAGCGGTCATGCAGAGCTCGCAGTCGATGCAGCGATCCTGATGTATAACCATGCTGTAATGGGGTTTGTATGGATACTGTTCAGCAAATTCGTGTGAAGATGCAAATGCCTTCTCCACGATTGACGTTGCCGAAAAGATGCTCCCTCCCGCAAATACTCCAGTAATTAGAAGGCCCATCCTAAGGAATTCCCTTCTTTCCATCGCGGGTATGATACCAGGAGCTTCCTTTTTCAGACCCTCTGTTTTTATTCTCTTGAGTATCATTGAACATTCCCCCTTTTCGTTATCTTCATCAATGGATTTCGCTCTTATGGCCGCTGAATATCTTTTCTCCCAGCAGGAAGGTGAGTCCCACGAACCCCATGCCGCCCAACACTATAAGTATCTCATGAGCCGATGGTGCATAGCTCAGTAGCTGCGAGTACTCATTCACGCCAAGTTCGTAATAAACCGGAACGAGCTGACCTACGACCACCAAATCGTATCTCATAAAGAATATGCCGAATATCATAAGGGCTGACGCCGTAGCGATAAGCTTCAGGTTCTGTCCCCTGGAGATTAGGAAAAGCACCAGAGGAATGACCATGCCGACTGCAACTTCGAGGCCCCAGAAATTGAAAGCATAACTGCCAGTTAGAAGCATTCCGATAGCCTCCTTCTTGGCGTCCCCTCCAACAAACCCAGTGATGATCTTCCATGCCGTGAAGAAGAGGATTATGCTAATAAGCAATATCCCTACCTTTGTCGTCACTTTGAGAGCCCTCTTCATGGCTGCGTCCATCTTTTCCCCGTTTGTCTTATAGGCCAGCCAGGTGAAAAATATGATTGCAGCAGTCCCCGACATCATTGCTGAGGCGATGAAATAAATAGGCATATACGGCCCGTACCAGAACTCTCTCCCATGAAGCATCCCGAAAACTGCTCCCAGGTTGCTGTGGGCCGCGATACCAGCCACAACACCCATAAATCCCACTTTAGTGGCGATTGCTGGCTTGTTCATGACCAGAAACGCATACTCCACCGCCATGAAAACCATGTAGGCGCCGTAGAGGGTTCCCATCCACCAGATATTAGAAGTCAGATTGGGCGAGATAACGTTGTAAATAGCCATCCTGAAGGGATTCTCGATTTCAAATGCGATGACGAAGAACCCCGCCATGATCGTCATGATGGAAAGGAACACAGCCCTCTTGGCTATAGGCATAAAATCCTTCACTCCAAAGACATGACCTATAGAAGAGACAAGGCAGAGACCCGTCGATGTGACCACGAAAAAAACATAGGTCGATATCAATATCCCCCAGGGAACTTCCCGCGACGCTCCATACGCATGCATTGTTCCGATATAATGTGCATGAAGGCCGGCAGCTACTGCCGCCATAAGGAGCATCCCCGATATAATCAGCGCAGCGTAATATCCTTTGGTCCCCTGAAGCCCTTGCAGCACTCCGATCCTTACTCCGGTTAGGACTGCAGCATCAGCGGTCTTTGTTAAATCTTCAGCCATTGTGTTTCCCTCCTTTATATTTCGTCACGAATGACTACTTTTTCTCTTTTACCGTAATCCCCACATGGACCGTCTTTTCAGCCTTGATGGTATCGGCTACTGTCCCGGCCAGCCACCCTGTAATGGATATGCCAACCACAAACACAAATCCAGTTACCAACACTGCAAGCACCATCGACAGGCCCACCACTATCCTTGGAACCAACTCCATCCCAAGGGGTGTTCCGAAAATGTTCCCGGCAATCTTCAATCCCAAAACCCCACCGATAAACGAACTCGGAAGCAGGCCGATAATTGCAAACATAATCAGGCCTATTCCAGCCCCCGTATAAAGTCCTTTCCTTGCTAAATTCCCAGTCTTCATAGCGTACGCTCCTTTTTGGCCTCGATTAATCCTTACACCGACCGCAGTACCCTTCCAATCCTCGAGATTAAAGTCAGATGGGCAATGCTCCAGCCGATAAATGCCATCCCTATAACAAAAACGCATCCAGCAGCCAATATCCCTGTCACCATTGACAAGCCGACGACTGCCCGACAAAGCAACGCGGTTTCTGCTGAAGTACTCAGCAGGTATGATGCAATCTTTAGTCCAAGCACTCCTCCAACAAAGCAACTCGGCAACAGGCCGATAAAGATGAATAACATGAGCCCTGCCATAGCCCCGATGTATAATCCCTTTTTGGAAGTATCTGTTTTCATTTTTAGTGGCCTCCTTTGTAAGCTTTGATCATAATGAAGCAGGTTTTATGCCATCCAATATGGCATTGTTATTTCAGCATAATATCTATGAATGAATTTGCATCTTTGCAAAAAAAAGGCTTATCCAAGGCATTATCGCAAAAATAAGATGGGGTATGAGATATGAAAGAGAAGACTTAAAGCGGTTTGGAGAGCATACCCTTAAGCTTTCCGAATTACAAAACAGTTCATCGCCGTTTTCAACACTGGTGCAGAAACGAAGTGCTCCGCAATGTACTGACAAGTCTTGCCAATACGCTTCGAGAGTAAGGATAAATAGATGAACGGGAGAGCTTTATAGATGCCACCTTTGCCTCCGCAAAAGGCGGTGGTGCAGGCATCGGTAAAACCAAGCGTAGCAAGGGTGTGAAGATTATGGGAATCGTTGATAGGAACGGACTTCCTCTTGCAGTTTGTACCCATGCAGCCAATCATCATGAGGTGACATTGGTTCAATTGACGGTTGATTTTTACAAGAATCAAGGCCTGAGAAGCTTATTGGCGACAAGGCATATGACAGCGATGACCTGGATGATGATCTTGGCAAACAAGGTATCGGCATGATACCGCCTCATAAAAGCAATCGAGTGAAAGAGCGGACCCAGGACGGAAGAAAACTGCGCCGATATAAGAGGCGCTGATCGTTGAGCGCTTCTTTGCGTGGCTTCAGTGGCATCGGCGACTCCTTGTTCGATGGGAATACTATGCCGAGAATTTTCTCGGCCTTGTACAGCTTGCATTCATATGTGTACTACTCAAACGATTTTGAGATAGGTTCTAGTGAATTTCGGGCAAAAATTATGAATTGCGACGACGTTCTCCATCATGCAGGAAGTACTATCGCCAAAATTAAAGCCGTGAGTTAACATAAATTGCTCTAAGCCTCCAGTGTCATCTCAGGTTGATGATTGATTATGGGCAATTCGATGGGCAATTCGATGCATTGCTACAAGCTGGTTCATCTGGTATAATGTGACATTGTTGAGCAAGGAGGTCGACCCTGCTCATGCGATGTAGATGTGAGAATGGCTGGCCGACGTATGGGGCGGCAAAGGGCGTAAAGGATAGAATTAGGTAAGGTTGAGAGGGTGGCTATCCTTTCCCTCAGGTGATAACCCGTGCTGAGGGCAATTCAGATGATTGAGAAGCTGAGTAAATTATCTAGCAATCCGGGTCAGAATACCTTGCTTTGTCTCCCGTCCAGCCTTATTGTTTTTGACATCTCTAATGTCTGTCGAATCATCGCTATCATCCAATATCTTTTACCTTCCTATCGAGACGAATTTATTTTTAATCATCAATTACAAGGAACCGGCAGTTATCTGAGTAAGCCTGCATTTTTCAAAGAATGTGTGTAACAATATTTAAATATGTCTTAAAAATATACATCAGCAAAATCTTATAACTGGAGAAACTAGTCATGCCGCTCACATTCAAAGGGGGGATACATCCTCCGGACAAGAAGGAATTAGCGAAAGACAAGGTAATAAGGATCGCTCAGGCTCCGAAGCAGGTAGTAATACCATTAAGTCAACATATTGGAGCGCCTTGTAAGGCTGTTGTAGAGATTGGCCGTCAGGTCAAAAAAGGCGAGATCATCGGCATTGCGCAGGGCTTCGTTTCTGCTCCGGTGCACGCCTCAGTATCCGGCAAGGTCGTCTCGATTGGTGAATTCCCGATGGCAACAGGCAGGATGATCACCTGCATTGTAATCGAGAATGACTTCAATGAGGAATCGGCTCTGCTGGAGGACCATCCCGATTACCTTTTGCTTTCACCTGAAAAACTCAAGGAAATGGTAAAAGATGCTGGGGTTGTGGGTATGGGAGGCGCCGCCTTTCCTACCAATGTAAAGCTCTCGCCGCCTAAGGAAAAGCCTGTAGATGTTTTGGTTATAAATGGCGCCGAGTGCGAACCTTATCTCACTGCTGATTACAGGCTTATGCTCGAACGCCCCAGGGATGTTATCGAAGGCACAAGAGTGCTTATGAAGATCCTGGGGGTCAGCAAGGCATTCATCGGCATTGAAGACAACAAGCCTGATGCCATAGATGGTCTGACGAAGTCGGCTGCGGATGTGCCCGGGATCAAGGTCTGCGGCCTGGAAGTTAAATATCCGCAGGGCGCTGAAAAGATGCTCATCAAGGCGGCGGTGAACCGGGAAGTCCCACCCCGCGCGCTTCCGATGGATGTCGGAGTCGTGGTTCAGAATATCGGCACCACCATAGCCGTCTTCGAGGCGGCACGATATGGCAAGCCGCTGATCGAACGCGTCGTTACCGTCTCAGGAGAAAGCATAAATGAACCGGCCAACCTCATGGTGAAAATAGGCACGCTAGTTTCCGAACTGATAAGGGAATGCGGCGGCTTCAAGACAGAAGCTGCAAAGGTTATCTCGGGCGGCCCGATGATGGGCTTTGCCATGTATGACCTGAATGTGCCGGTTACCAAAGGAACTTCCGGTATTTTGGCCCTTCCTCAGGAGGGACTTGTACATGTAGATGACTTTAACCCCTGCATCAGATGCGGAAGGTGCATCGAAGCATGCGCAATGGGCCTGATGCCTTCCATGCTGAGTGTCCTCTCGGAAAGAGGGTTCTACGAAGAGGCAAAGGAGTATGGTTTGTTCGACTGCTTCGAATGCGGCTCATGCACATATGTATGCCCTTCAAAGAGGCCGATTGTTCAATTCGTGAGACTCGCAAAATCAATGGTGAAGCCATGAGCGATCAGAATATATCAGAGACTAAAAAGGGGAGTGCGATGGCAACAGAGGCAAAGGATGAAAGCAAGCTCATAGTCTCGGTAAGTCCGCACCTGAGGAGTGAAGAGACCACCAGTCGCATTATGTGGAGCGTTAACGCGGCACTATTACCGGCAACGGTAATGTCGGTCTACTTTTTTGGACCTAAGGCTGCCATTGTCTTGGCCGTTACTATAATTTCGGCGATTTTTTCGGAGTATCTTTATGAGAAAGCTCTGAAGAAAAAAGTGACTGTCAATGATGGAAGCGCCTTTCTTACTGGACTGCTTTTGGGCCTCAACTTGCCTTCATCAGTGCCGCTCTATATACCAATCGTAGGTTCGGTTGTGGCTGTTGCGCTCACCAAGCAGCTCTTCGGAGGCCTCGGGTTCAACATATTCAACCCTGCTCTCGTAGGCAGGGCCTTTCTGCTACTTTCATTTCCGAAACTTATGACGATCTGGAGCTCGCCAACAGCTGCGTTCATCGCCATGGATGCCAAGACCACGGCCACTCCACTTGGCATCCTTAAAGAGGAGGGCATGCAGAAGCTCATCGAAGTCTTCGGCAACAAGCTCAATCTTTATATTGATCTTCTCTTCGGTAACAGGGCCGGCTCCCTCGGCGAAACATCGGCCTTCGCTTTACTTATCGGCGCGGCGTTTCTTCTTTATCGAGGCTACATTACATGGCAAATCCCCGTGTCGTTTCTGGGTGCGGCGGCAATCATAGCTTGGGTCTTTGGGGGCAGCGGTGCGCTTTTCACAGGCGATCCAATCCTCCACCTATTGAGCGGCGGTATGATACTCGGCGCCTTTTTTATGGCAACCGATTATGTTACGAGTCCGTCAGTAAAGACGGGGCAGATAATTTTCGGGGTTGGCTGCGGTTTTTTAACGATGTTAATTAGGCTTAAAGGGGGCTATCCTGAAGGAGTCATGTTCGCCATTCTTATCATGAACTGTTTCTCTCCGCTTATAGACAGGGGCTTCAAGTCGAAGGTCTTCGGAGCTGTGAAGGAGAAGGAGGTCACCCAATGACCGGGAAAGATATTATCAAGATTACCCTGAACCTTGTCATCATTTACCTGATTGGGGGACTTATCCTGGCAGTCGTGCATGCAACGACCTCTCCTATTAGATTCAAAAATAACGTCATCGCAGAACAAAGGGCATTAAAGTTACTCATTCCCGATGCCGACAAGATCGACAAGTTGGGAGATTGGGAGAGTCACGAGAGGCATGCCCAATATTGGATCGCCAAGAAAGGTAATGATACGGTCGGATATATCGTTCAATCATTCGGTAAGGGTTATTCCAGCTATATCAAAACACTTATCGCCGTCGACAAGGATTTTAAGGTGCAGAAGATAGAAATTCTGGATGAGAAAGAGACTCCGGGGCTCGGCGACGAAGTAGAGACGCCATCATTCAAGAGTCAGTTCAAGGGAAAGGACCTCGAACATTTAAAGGTGCTTAAGACGGATACTACCGAGTATATTCAAGCTATCACCGGGGCGACCATATCGAGCCGCGCCGTAACTGAGGATGCTGTGAAAAACGGTGTCCAATTCCTTAAGGATACAATTCAGGGAGGAGGTGCGGCAAATGTCAGCCACAAATGAAGAGATCAGCTATTGGGAACTTGTAAAAAACGGCATACTAAAGGAAAACACTATCTTCAAGCTCGCACTGAGTCTTTGCCCTGCAATCGCCGTGACAAATAATCTGAAGAACGGCGTATTTATGGGCGTTGCCGTTATCTTTGTCCAGGTCATGGTAAACTTGACCATTTCAGCTATGCGCAAGTTCATTCATCCGAGAATCCGGCTGCCTATCTTCATGCTGGTCATTTCAGGATGGGTGACGGTTGTCAATCTAGGCATGGATGCCCTTGTCCCTGACGTATACAGGTCAGTAGGACTCTACATTCAGCTTATCGTAGCTTTCGCATCGATTTTGGCCCGCGCCGAGATGTTTGCAAGCAAAAACACTATCATGCCTTCGATGTTTGATGGTATCGGCATGGGATTGGGGTTTATGGTCGCACTGGTTACGATCAGTTTCTTCCGTGAGCTGATCGGAAAGGGCATGCTTTGGGGCATTCCAATAATCGATGCAAAACCACTCCTGATCCTGATCCTGCCCGCAGGGGGGTTCTTTGCGGTAGGCATCCTCATGGCGGCATTCAACTGGATGTACGCAAAGTATTTCACCAAGGGCCATTCGCACTAGAGCCCAGAAACTAAGGGAGACTGAACCATGACGGAATTCGTGAAACTTTTTGAGTTAATAATCTCAGCATCTCTGGTCAATAATTTTGTTTTTACCTGGTTTTTGGGCCTATGCATATTCTTCGGTGTCTCCAAAAAAATGGAGACGGCGCTCGGCATGAGCGTCACCTTTACCGCTGTTATGATGATCAGCGCGGCGGTTAGCTGGGTGGTATACAAGTTCATAATGGTACCGTTGAATATTGAGTTCCTGATGATAATCGTATTCATCGGGATTGTTGCCGGTCTTGTTCAGGGATCTGATACCATAATGAGGAAGGTCGCCCCGGCCCTCTACTATAAACTTGGTATCTACCTTGCACTTATTTCGACGAACTGTATCATTCTGGCCGTGCCGCTGATGAATGTCGGCAATAAATACAGTTTCATCGAGAGCATCACCTTCGCCCTCGGATCTGGCTTAGGTTTTTCTCTCGCACTGATCATCATGGCGAGCATACGTGAAAAGCTCGAACTTGCCGACGTGCCCAAATATTTCAAAGGACTGCCTATGGCCTTTATCGTGACAGGCATGATAGCGCTGGCTTTCACTGGGTTCGCGGGTCTGATCAAGCACTAGTAAAGGCTCCTCTCGCCCCACTTAGGAAGTGTGAGGCTGGCGGGGTTAAAGAAAACGCTGAAATGTTAGAATAACCTATAAGCGTTATAACGGAGGTAGTACTGATGTATGAGTTACATAAGATAGTGACGGATATCCTGGGACTGTTCCAGTTCGCTGATATATCGCAGTATCTGCTGCCCAAGGTCGGTGTAGGCGCTGAGATCGAAGCCAAGGAGTTTGTGGCGCTTGGTCCGCTGGTTAAGTACACTTTGATCTTTCTTGCCGGGATGAGTACAGTCTTCGGTTTTGTTCTCGCCTTTGCTGCAAAGAAGTTTGCAGTGAAGATCGATCCGAGGGTAGAGCAGGTAAATGACGTTCTAGCCCACGCCCACTGCGGAGCTTGCGGCTATGCGGGCTGCGAACAATATGCCGAGGCAGTCGTCAAAGATCCCAACGTCTCTCCGAGTCTCTGCATTCCTGCAGGTGAAAAAGCAGCTCTGAGGGTTGCCGAGATTACGGGTAAGAAGGCCGAGATCAAAGAGAAGGAATTGGCCAGGGTAATATGCCAAGGCGGCTGGTCCAAATCACAGAAGAAGTATGCATATGAAGGCGTCGTAGACTGCCGCGCGGCAGTTCTTGCTGGAGGAGGAGATAAATCCTGCATCTACGGTTGCTTGGGCTACGGCACTTGCGAAAGCGTATGCCCATTCGACGCAATCAAGATGGGCAGTGACAATCTGCCGATTATAGATAAAGAAAAGTGCACTGCATGCAAGAAGTGCGAAGCTGCCTGCCCTAAGAAGGTGATCGAAGTGTTGCCTGCGTCGAAGGCCGTATTAGTTGCGTGTCACTCGCGGGATAAGGGAGTCGACGTCCGCAAGTTCTGCAAGGTTGGGTGCATCGCCTGTGGGATGTGCGTGAAGGTCTGCCCATTCAATGCTCCAAAAGTCGATAAGAATCTGGCGAGGATCGACATGGATAAATGCCGTGTCTGCGGGCTCTGTGTCACTAAATGTCCGACAAATGCCATCTCTGACTTTATCGTCCCACGAACAAAGGCATCGGTTCTTGATAACTGCATCGGGTGTCAGATCTGCGCCAAGGCATGTCCTGTAGATGCGATAACTGGTGAGAACAAAAAGAAGCACGTAGTCAATCATGGTAAATGCATCGGCTGCGGCATCTGCGCAATCAAGTGCCCTGTGCAGGCAATCGGCAACACATTCAATGCGGAGCAGATAAGGATCGCAAAACATAAGGCCAAAAAGGAGAGTGTAGTAGTTGAGGGATAAAAGGCGTTAAGGGGTTGAAGGATGTCAATGTCAGGCTATTAACGCCACAACTCCATCCAACCTTTTAACTCTTTAATTTTTCATATGCGCCTTGCTTTCGTAAAAAAGCGCTTTTCCCTCCACGGTGGCGCGGAACAGTATCTAAAAACCTTACTCGGTGAACTCAGCAAGGAAGGACACGACGTCCATGTCTTTGCCAACCGGTGGGCCGATGAAGCCGGATTTACATTTCATAAGGTTGGCCTTCTCCCATTAACTTCATTTCTTTCGGTCCTTTCATTCAGCAAGAATTCTGCAAAGGCGCTGAGGCGTGATAGATTCGATTGCATTATCAGCTTTGAGCGTACAGAATACCAGGACATATACCGTGCCGGAGATGGTTGCCACAAGGCATGGCTCGAAATAAGAAGCGAAGTCGAGCCATCATATAAGCGTCTTTCGTTCAGCATCAATCCTTTGCACCGCTATACCCTCGGACTCGAGAAAAATATATTTGAAAATACGCGCCTTATTGTGGTCAATTCGAACATGGTTAAAGAACAGATTCGCAGATATTACGGTACCCCTGCTGACAAGATAACCGTTGCTTATAACGGCGTCGATCTGAATAAATTTTCACCAGTTAACCGAGAAAAATGGCGCTCTGAGGTGCGGCGCGCTATAGGCATTGAAGAGCAAGATAAGGTCATCCTGTTCGTTGGATCAGGATTCAGACGCAAAGGGCTCGAAATGCTGATCAATTCACTGCCGATGGTAAGGAGATCGCTTCGGGGCGAAAGGCTTGTTACACTTATCATCGGAAAAGGCGATAGCGAGTTTTACCGACAGATGGCGAAACGTCTCAGTGTTGAAGGCGACCTTATGCTCCTGGGCCTCCAGTCTGACGTGGCAAAGTTCTATGCGGCTGCAGATCTTTTTGTATTGCCCACCATCTATGACCCTTTCAGCAATGCATGCCTTGAAGCTATGGCATCGGGGCTTCCAGTTATTACCACCCGGAACAATGGAGCTGCGGAAATTATCGAAGATGGCAATGAAGGCTTTGTTACGCTATCTGTAACTGATCCTGTCGAATTGGCCCGCAAGATCGCCGCAACTCTGACCGACGCCGTAAGAATGGGAGCGAATGCGAGGGCAACAGCTGAACGATTTCCTATTGATGCAGCTGCCGGTACCTTTATCGATGTCATCCGCCGGGTCTGCAGATGACTTTTCCTTAAAAAACACTGTAAAATAATAAAATATCTGTTATGCCTAAGATGTTCTCAAATATCGACTCTATCCTGGTCATCAAACTACGACACATCGGGGATGTGCTCTTGACGGTTCCGGTCTTCAGGGCCTTAAAGGAAACATTTCCGGGTGCACGGGTCAGTGCGCTTGTTAACGCTGGGACAGGGGATGTTCTAAAAGGTAGCCCTTTTGTAGACGAAATTATAGTGGTGGACAGAAAAATTAAACTTCTTTCAGCAGGCGCACGTCTGTCAATGGAACTCCGCTTTCTTAAGTCGATATCAAAAAAGGGTTTTGATATGACGGTGGATCTTACCGGAGGAGACAGGGCGGCGGTTCTCTCATTTGTTTCTGGAGCCAAGTACAGGATTGGACCGAAATTCAAGAAAGGCTTCTGGGGAAAAAGGAGACTCTATACCCATTTGGCCACACCCGACAGACTAAGCCATACGGTGCTTCAAAACCTCAGCATTGTGAATCAGTTTGGAATAGATACTGACGATCAGTCTGTTGATTTTCATCCATGTGATGAGGACCGGGATTTTATCCGAAAGTTGTTTGCTAAGAGTGGTATTAAGAGGGGCGCTGCAATAGTCCATGTGCATCCTACTTCGAGATGGTTGTTTAAGTGTTGGAAAGATGAATATATGGCCGAGATCATTCGGTGGCTTCTCGACAAAGGTATCGTTGTTGCGATCACGTCATCGCCGGACAAAAGGGAGATGGAAAAAGCTGGATCGACACTCAATCTGATCGGAAGCAGAGATGGGTTGGTCGACTTGCGCGGCACGACAACTATACAGCAGTTGGGAGCGCTGTCAGAGGCATCGAAGCTCTTCTTCGGGGTCGATTCTGCACCTATGCATATTGCCGCTGCAGTGGGGACGCCGGTTGTGGCGTTGTTCGGTCCGAGCGGGGCTTTCCACTGGGGGCCATGGGATAACAGGTTGGCACAGTTCAAAGCAAAGATGGCAGTATCGGGGACCCCGTATAGCAGGCGAAACGGGGTCCAGTCATTCGGCGTTAATGCAGTCATCCAGAGGGACTGGGCCTGCATACCCTGCGGGAAGGACGGCTGTGCCGGAAGCAAACAAAGCAAGTGCCTTGATGATATAAGGCCCAGCGAGATAAAGGCATTGATCGAAGAGAGATTGAAGGAAGGCGATAAATAAATGTTTACCCTGCTCCATACCGAATCGTCAAAGGGCTGGGGAGGCCAGGAGCACAGGATACTCAAAGAATCCTTGGGATTGAAAAAGCTGGGAGTGCGAGTCATCATTCTGTGCCAGCCTGACAGCAATCTTGCCGTTCGCGCGGCTGAGGCAGGGATAGAGGTCCAGACCTGCAGAATGAGAAAGAGCTATGATTTGTTCGCCATACAGTACATGACGAAGGTTATAAAGTCCGAAGATATACAAATCGTAAGTACCCACAGCGGCAGGGACAGTTTCCTTGCGGGACTGGCTGGAAGGCTTTCGCGGCGGAGACCTCGTATCGTTAGGACGCGGCATATAGCCCTGCCCATTACATCGAGAGTTTCTTATTCCATTCTCCCGCACATGGTTGTCACGACAAGCGAATATGTGAGACAGTATCTGATCGGCGAAGGCATACGGCCCGATAGGGTTGTTGCCGTACCGACAGGCGTAGATACCGGAATTTTCGATCCTTCCCGGGTTGAAACCGATATACGCGAGGAACTGAAGGTGGGTTCTACGGTTCCTCTTGTCGCAACAATTGCCATATTGAGGTTCAGAAAAGGACACCATACCCTGCTAGACTCAATCCCGACGGTGTTGAAGGAGATTCCTGAAGCCCGTTTCCTTATTATAGGAGATGGCCCGCAGCAGACGAACATCCAGGAAAAGATAAAGGAGATGGGATTGACGGATACGGTCCTGATGCTGGGCCTCAGGCATGATATCCCTGAAATCCTTAAGGCCATAGATCTTTGTGTACTGCCTACACTTCAGGAGTCGTTGCCACAGGCGCTATTACAGGCCATGGCCATGGAGAAGCCTGTCATAGGAACTGATGTCGGAGGAGTTGGTGAAGCGGTGAAGGACGGCATCTGCGGGCGTCTCGTGAGAGCCGGCAATCATTCCGCTCTTGCCAATGTGATCATCGAGATATTACTGGACAGGGAAAAGGCACTGAAAATGGGCAAAGAGGGACGGAAGGTCGTGGAGCAGAACTTTACTGTCGAAGCCATGTCCAAAAAGATGTTCGATCTTTATTCATCGCTTTGCGAGGGGACCCTGAGATGAGGCCGGTCCCTGTGTTAATGTATCACCATGTCAATTACCATAAAGGCGATATGGTGACCGTTACACAGGAAGTATTCGAAGGCCAGATGAAGCATCTCGCAGGTGCAGGCTATAGGACTCTGAAGGGCGGAGAAATTATCGATATCCTTGAAGGCAGATTGGTGACAAGGGAAAAGGCGGTCCTTGTCACTTTTGATGACGGGTGGCTGGACAATTATCTTTTTGCCTATCCCATCCTTAAGAAGTACGGGATTAATGCAACGATCTTCCTAGTCACTAATTGGATCGAGAAATCATCAGCGAAAAGGTTGCCAATACCCCAATTTTTACCAAGCCACGGCGAATCCAAGCGTCTTATCAAGGGAGAACATGAGCATAAGGTTGTTCTCAACTGGGACCTGATAAAAGAAATGGCAGGGAGCGGGCTTGTTGACTTTTACTCCCATACCAAGAGCCACCCTAAATGTGACCAGTTATCGGAAGCCGACCTCGTCGACGAACTTGCAGGATCGAAGGCGGTCATAGAGGAAAGGCTCAAGAGGCCGTGTCCTTACCTTTGCTGGCCAAAGGGAAAATATAATGACGCGGCGGTGAAAGCAGCTATGGACGCCGGCTACCGGGCACTGTTTACTACCAACCCCGGTGTGGTGAAGGGTGGCTCAGACCGCCTTGCCGTCAACAGGATTGTTGTCAAGAGCAGCGTTGAATGGTTCAAAATGAGATTGTTCATATATACGAACAGGCTAGCGTCCAGCGCATATCTTTACTGGAAAAAATCATTTGAAAATATCCGAAGCCAATAAACAAAGAGCAAAAAGTTTCTGTTGGTAGCCAGGTTATGTAAATGGACAGATATCTCCACAAATTGATCGATATATACATAAAGAATTATGTTCGCAATAATCCAGGCCAGCTTAAGAGACTGGACGAACTAATCAGCATACCTAATAGGTTTCTTGTTATTTCTTCTACCGCCTTGGGTGACACGATTCTTTCGACCCCTGCAATCAAGAGTCTAAGACAATCGTTCCCTGAAGCGGAGATATCCATGCTTATTCATAAGAATATTGCGCCATTATTTAAGGCGTATCCATATGTGGACAATATCATTCTTTATCACGGAGGATATAAGAAATTCTTCCTTACGCTGCGGACTATCAGAAAAACCAGACCTGAGGCTGTCCTCATATTTCATGGCAACGGTCCTCAGGATATAGCCTTCTCGGTGCTGAGCGGGGCAAATATTATTTTAAAACCACCAACGAAAAGTTCCCACAAAAAGTATCTGTCTGCGGAGCAGGCTCAAAAGAAACAGCATACTATCGAAGACAGGCTCGAAATAGTCAGAATGATGGGTGGAAAGGTCATCGATACTAACATGGAAATTCCTGCAATCGCGGATGCTTTAAAGGCAAGGAAGATAGAGAACTTTATAGGGCCAGATTCTGAACTTATCGGGTTCCAGCTTGGAGCTGCAAATGTCTATAAAATGTGGCCTGTCGAAAATTATATAAAATTGGCGCGACGAATACTTGAAACAAACCAAACTGTAAAGATAGTTATCACAGGTGTCTCACGGGAACGCCGTTTAGGCGAGCAGATTGTCGAGGCATGCGGCAGCGGTAGAATTCTCAACAGTTGCGGCATGTTTGCTATTGATGAATTGCCCTATTTGATAAAGAGGTTGCGATTGCTGATTACGGTAGATACCGGGACGTTGCACTTGGCAATTGCATTGTGCACCCCGACACTTTCACTTTTTTCGGCCACCGACCCCTTCATTACCGGGCCGTATCAGGACCCGCATCTGCATGACGTTATACGGAAGGACGGATTATTCATTGCGACGCTGCCTAAAAAACAGAGAGACGACAGCGCAATGAGGTTGATATCGGTCGGAGAGGTCTATTTGAGATATGAAGATATTGTGCATAACAGACCAGTTTGAAGGCTCTGACCATTCTTCGATAGAAGGTATTTTTGGAAGATACCTAAGGGAGTGGTGCGAGGTTTATATGGTATATTTCGTGCGGGACGCAAACTCCGGCCGACGTGAGGGAGACAAAATATATATCCCGTATCGGTATAAAAGGCATGGCTTGACCAAGGTACTGCATAAGTTCATCCCCTTGGACAATGTCGACATTGTGATCGTGAGAAACTTCTTCCGAGTGCTGAAGGATATTCTAGTGAGCAGGAAGAATTTCGGGTATCGCGTCGGGTTTTGGCACTCCTTTCCACACTCCTATAGACGGCTTTTTGAAGCGAAAAAGGAAAAACGGGCAATCTTCAGAAAAACTATAGAACATAAACTCAGAACGTATTCCGAAAAGAAGCTTGTCAGCAGGTGCGATTTTCTGCTCACGATGTCCAAAGAATTTAAGGACCGCTTTTATGCTGACATTGACATCAGACATCTGCCACTTCCCATGGGCGTCTCCTTTGAAGTTTCTTCACAGCTAACATATGAAGCCAATAGGGTCATGAAATTTCTCTACACCGGGACTGTCGATCACCTGAGGGAGACCGACGTTGTAGTAAAGGCATTCTCCGAATTGGAGGAAGATTTCGAATTTGATATATTCACCCGGAGCGATAATTCGACAACAAGATATATCCAAAATCTGGATAACCCGAAAATAAGGCTCTATCCGGCGGTACCAAGAAGTGAGCTTTTCCATAAAATGGCTCATTACGATGTAGGAGTGGGGCTGATAGCTGATAACAGTCTTTATGATGTGGCGTCTCCGACGAAAACTATCGAGTATTATAGTGTCGGACTGCCTGCCTTGGTCAATTATCTTCCGGAATACGTTTCGCTTTTCGACAACGGAAGTGCTTTTTTTTGCCAATTCACCAAGGAAGATATTAAGGTTGCCGTGAGGGCCGCATTGATAACACCGAAGGATAAGCTCGTTGAGATGGGGAGAAAAGGCAGAGCTATTATTAAAAAACAGAGGGATTATAAGGTTTTAAGCGAAGGGCTTTATCGCTTCTTAGGGGCTTTGTAGCCTTAAGAGGGTAAAATAATCAAGAGTGTTAGACAGCTTCAACAATTGCCCTGTCTTTTTTTGCTGATCAGTGTCTTCACGACCTGTAACCTTTCACTTGTCTTTCTAGTCTATATACTTATAGTAGAGTTACGTTTTGAGGAGAAGGTGTAATGAGAGGAGTTGGTTGTTTTCCGGCAGTAGTTGTCGCAGTTTACATTGCTGCCAGGAGGCAGCATGGTTTCCAAGGTGTATGCGGAGGTGACTACGACGGCGTCCAGAAGCACGAAGGTCAAGGCAGAAATGGTAAGAAAGGCAAATATGGATGTTAGGATTCTGGTAACCGGTATAGGCTATGGACATATTGGACGATAGAATTAAACTTGTATCTTATTTGCCTCACGGCTTGATACCCGATATTCGGGGGTTTGCACCCGCTATCGTTGCATACAATTTGACTAAATATCTCAATTCCGTTTCAGTATTTACAATCTGCAACCGCGAAAGCTGCGTTGAAAATTATGAGATCAATGGCGAAATCGGTCCCATTACCAGAATAGGCGAAGGGAGGATTTACAGGAGACTTTTCAGGAAGATTTCAAGATTGGATCCATACCCCTTGCACCGGAGGGCGGCGGCAATTGTCAACAGGATATCTCCGGACATATTTCATGCCCATCAACTGGAGTTCCCTATTAATGATTTCCTGAAAAGACTGAAAAAAAAGATTCCCATCGTTGTCCATGCTCATGTTACGAACAGAAAGTTTTCACCCGAAAGGGGGTGCGCAGATCTGTATGTGGCCGTTTCCTCATATGTAAGGGGAAGACTTATCGAACAAGGTTATCCTGAAGAAAGAATTGAGGTAGTATATAATGGAGTTGATACCGGTCTTTTCCAACCTGTGTCGGTAGATAAGAAAACAGCCATAAGAAAAGGATGGAATATTCCAGAAGATGCATGCGTTGTCTCATTTGTTGGCAGGATGCAGGAGGTCAAGGGCTTTCATATATTCCTGCAAACTGTGGAAATTCTGCTTAATAAATATCACAACCTCTATGTCATAGTAGTAGGCTCCAAACAGCATGATGAAAAGAGGGAAAAAAGCTATGACCTTCGGACACGTGTGAGAAAGAGATTACTGTCCGGTTACGAGAAAAGATATATTGAGTTTCCACCAATGCCACACAGTGATTTGTCGAACGTATTCAAGGCTGCCGATATCTCCTTTCAGCCATCACAGATTGAGACCCAGGGGATGGCAGTAATAGAGGCTATGGCTAGTGGCTGCATTTCGATATCAACAAACGTGGGGGGAATAAAAGAGTCTATCTCTCATGGCGAGACAGGGTTTCTTCTTGACAACCCTGACGATATCGATGGAGCCACGCAACTCATAGGAGATATAATAGAATATGCCTCGAAGTATGATTATATCCGGGATAATGCGCGCAGGTTTATTTTGCAAAATTTCGATTGGAAGATTTCAGCGACAAAGACAGAAGATTTATATTTCAAGCTTTACGGTAAAGCAATATCTGGCAGTTGACCAAGATGTGGAAAATTCTTATACGCAATAGATTGAGGGAAAAGGCCAGATATAATTCTGACATTGCGATATCGGATATCGTGAGTGCATCGTCTATTCTCTTTTCCGTATTCAGCCGTTACGGAGATAGCATTATTGCCTACAAGGTGATAAATGAGTTTATTGCGCGGCATCCTGGTAAGCGATATATCGTCATTACATCGAACCAGACCCTTCCTTATGCAAACGCAATTATTAACGGGAATGTGGAGATTCAGAGTGTAAATATCAGGAAAAACCCGGTTAAATTCTTCAAGATAGTTGCAATGCTCAAGAAGACAAAAATCGATTTGGCCTTCAATCCGTGGAGTCACGGGGAGGACTCCGAGTTTTTTATGACTTTTGCCAAGAAGTATTTATTTTACAAAAAATATACTGGGCATCCAAAGGAATACAATCTTTACGCAAGGGTAAGGGAATATCTTTTATTAGGAAGTGGCGGGTCTAAAATAAGGAATCGATCATTAGAGGGCGTCAACAATATTCTGATTTCGCCATTTTCCACCGATATCACAAAAAGCCTCAATTCTGAAGACCTGAATGCTTTGATTCAACAGGTTTCTACAAGGTTTCCCGACGCCTCGATAATTGTAGCCTCGCAAAAAAATGAGATGGTACGTGTAAACGGGAGAATAGAACGATTCATTTTTCGGAAGAAGCTTGATGAATCCGTGAAGTTTCTGGCACTATTAAAGTTAGCAGACCTGTTTATAGGTGTCGATGCAGGGCCGCTTCATCTTGCCGACGCTGTTGGCGTGACGTCAATCGGTATATTCGGACCAACAGCTCCTGAAACTATATTAGACAGTGACAGCGGTATTATGCCTGTCAGGCATGAGGGGTTGAATGGCTGTTTCTGTTTTGTCAGGGATTGCCGTAATCCGGTCTGCATCCATAAGTTGTTCGAAAACAACTTCCTTGACCGAGTAGCCGTAGTCGATCCTTGTGGAAAAGTGGCGCTTGAGACAGAGACCTGCAGGCTCTCAACAAGTTCACATTAAAAGGAATATACGTATGAAATATCTGGAGTCGGCCGGGCTGCTGTTTATTGGTTTGTTATTCTTTATATGGCCGGTACCGCATACTATTACGATTCGGGGTATCCTGATATTTTCATGTCTTGCCGTTTTTGTTTTCATCGCTGCAAAGAACGCATCATGGAGCAAAAGATTAAGAGGACTCGGGGCGCCATTTGTTCTGCTCTTCCTATTTACTTTGTGGATAATCATACAGGCGTTTTTTATTTCCAACGAAACCTCTTACGCTATGAACGAGATAATCGGGCAATGGGGGAACTGCCTTGCGGCTGTCGGCATCGGAATAGCACTGGGCATTGCATCAGAGAAGGGCAAAGTGCTCTGCAGGAAAAACATTTATCTGCTGCTTTCGGTGGCTCTGTTGATTCACGTAATATATGTCGATCTGATTGGTCTCATTGAATCGTTTAAAACAGGACAGCTGGTAACTAAAATATCCGGATTGACCGATGGACCGGATAAAAGCAACTATATTTCGATTTTCTTGCTTCTGATACTTGGAACGGATGCGTTTGTCAGGGTTGTATACAAGAGACGTATGCTTGACATCGGCAATTTAGTCCTGGCAGGCGGGCTGCTTGTGACGTTTTTGAGCATCTATTTCGAGGATATGCGAAACGGTACCATTGCGGTTACGCTTGTGATGGTGGTTATACTGGCATTATTCCTGAAAGAGGCTAATTATTCGTTCAGTAAGCCAATGGTAGCCTTCTTTGCAATAGCGCTCATATCCTCATTTGTCTACATCAGTGTCAAGGCAGATCATAAATGGGATACCGTCGGACAGACGATACCAATTGCTCTTGACACCCAACATAATAAGGCGTGGCTTGATTTCTCAAAATATCCCTTACCAAAATTGCCGAATGGAGAGCCGGTTGAGGTGTCTGCATATCTGAGGATTGCATGGATGAAAGAAGGGATTGTCCTTGTGATGGAGCATCCCTTTGGGATAGGTTTTGGAAGGAACTCTTTCGGGCATGGGATTAAGAACAAATACGGCGCAGAAAGTGGGGCTGCCCACAGCCATAGCGGCCTCCTTGATATTGCAATAGGTACTGGGTTTCCAGGCCTAATACTTTGGATCGGATTCTTGTTCTGCCTTATGGTAGCATCGTTAAGACAGTTCAAGATGCACAAAAGTTGCGCAGCACTGCTGCTGTTTCTTCTGGTAATGAGTTTTAGCTTGAGGATGTCAACCGACAGTATAATCAGGGACCACATGCTGCAGCAATTCACGTTTCTTACGGGACTTTTGTATCTGTTCATGCAGACAGAACAAAAGGATGTTGGTTTGGGAGAGTAATAAGTGCGTCTGTTTGTCGATAGAATCCATCGATTGCCGAGAATTTGGTCCAATAGAGAACTCGACAGATTTGCCCGCTTGTTTCACGGTGATATCGTTAATGTGAGCGGCTGGCAAGATATCGATAAGGAAGGAAGGCATTATAAAGATTACTTTCAAAATGCTGATAGTTATACCATTACAAACTATAAGGCCGAGGCCCGCGGTTTTCAGGGATTGAGCAACGAAGTGTTCCTCGATCTTGAAGCGGATTTGCCTCGAGAACTCTATTATCGATTTGATGCAGTCTTCAATCACACTACGTTAGAGCACATTTATTCAGTACATAAAGCGTTTCGCAATCTTTGCGATATGACTAAAGACGTCGTAATTTTGGTTTTGCCTTTTATGCAACAGTACCACGCAGATTATGGTGATTACTGGCGATTAACTCCACTGGCCGTAAAGAGAATGTTCGAGGATAACGGGTTTACTATACTATATCAGAGCTTCAATACCCATAGCATGAGCTCTGTGTATACCTTTACGATAGCATCAAGATGTCCTGAAAAATGGGAGGGATATTTTGATTGGTCATTTAGTCTTGTTGACCAGAGAGGTTGTTCCTCTGAGCCGTTTATTGGATGTCACGCCATTCCCAAGGGAGCATTAGGCAGGCTTATTGGCAGACTCCTGGATCTGTTTCAGTGGCTATTTCATCGACCTGATAAGCATAGCTATCCGCGTAAATAACCACATATGGTGTTGCCAGTAACGGTTGAACCGATAAGCAATCTTCTACATCCATATTCCCGAGATTGGGATTCTTTATCAGTGGACAAGTGGAGGCAGGGTGGATTATGCCGCATTCATGCAATAGGAGTCATGGTGGAGCGGCTGTTTTCATAGTACGGGGAGACTTGGTATATAATAAAAGACTGTTTTTAGCTGACTGAAAGGATCTTAATTAATCTATGTCTATTGATGAAATATTTAGTAGGCGGTCTTCGGGAAAATGGAAGGACGATCTCGGCGTCTTCTGGCTCCTCTCCAAGCCTTATTTGATGCGGCTGACAGGGGCTATGGCATGCAGTCTGGCTCTTTCGGGCATTAACGGTGCCATAGCCTGGGGCACTAAATCGGCAATCGACGACCTCCTGATTATGAGGAAGTCGGGATTTATTTTCTATTTGACGTTCGGTATCATCATTCTTTTCTTCTTGAGGGGGATCTTAACATACTGCAATAACTACCTCATGTCTTCAATCGGGGCAAAGATTGTAAAGGTTGCGCGGCAGGAGGTCTATGAAAAAATTCTGTCACTGCCGATAGCTTTTCACACAAGGACATCGAGCGGAGTGATAGTATCGAAGCTTTTGAACGACATCAATCTGCTTCAAGGTGCCATGAGCACGATAAAAGACTTTTCGGTAGAGAGCTGCACCGTCGTCGTTCTCGCTGCTGTTGCGATATATCGCAAGTGGGACCTTGCTCTTCTTTCCTTCGTTGTTGTCCCTCTGATTGTCATCAGCATTGGCAAGCTTGGCTCGAGGATGAGGAGGACAAGCATGACAACCAGATTGCTTCTCGCCAAAATCACGACGATAATCAACGAAAGTCTTCAGGGGATCAAGATCATCAAGGCTTTCACTATGGAGAAGGAACTGATAGCCAGGAGCAACAATACTCTATCGGATTATTATCGCAACTCAATGAGGGAGACGAGGATAGGTGAAGCTTCCTATTTCTTGGCCGAAGCATTCGGTGGTATCGGTATTGCGATCATAATGTTCTACGGGTTTAGTCAGGTTTTGGCGAACAGAATGACTCCAGGAGATTTCGGTTCGTTTATCATTGCAATTGGATTGATGTTTACGCCGCTCAAGCGCCTGAGCCGTGTACACAACAATTTTGAGCAGGGGCGCACGGTAATTGAGAGAATCCGGGAGATCGTCACTGTGGAGCCCGAAAAGCGTGGCGGTGAAGAAATAGATGTAAAAGGAGATATTGTTTTCAATAATGTATTTTTCAGGTATCCGTTGTCCCAGAACGATGCGCTGCGCGGTGTCAATCTCTCGGTTAAACATGGTGAGATCGTTGCTCTCGTGGGATACAGCGGTGCGGGGAAGAGCACCCTTGTCGATCTCGTCGCTGGGTTCTGGTATCCGACCGAGGGCACCGTATCTGTAGACGGCAAGGACATAAGGGACCTCTCTCTTCGATCTCTAAGGAGCCGCATTGGCACTGTAACTCAAGACATTGTCCTTTTTGATGATACCATTAAAGCTAACATCCTTTTCGGTCGTTCCGGGGCAACTGAAGACGAAGTTATCGAGGCCGCCAAGGCTGCCTTTGCGCATGACTTCATAATGGAGCTGCCTGAAGGATATGAAACAAAGATAGGTGAAAGGGGAGTGAGGCTCTCAGGTGGGCAGAAACAGAGGATCACTATCGCACGGGCGATAATTAGGAACCCCTCTATCCTTATCCTCGATGAGGCGACGTCGTCTCTAGATACGGAATCGGAGCATCAGGTACAGAAGGCCCTTGAAAAGTTGATGTGCGGCAGGACGACAATTGTGATAGCCCATCGGCTCTCGACCGTGCAGAAGGCATCTAGGATAGCCGTTCTTAGCGGCGGTAGAATCATACAGGAAGGCACCCACGAAGAACTTCTCACGCAGGGAGGGCTCTATCAGGAGTTGTATAGCATGCAGTTTATAGACGCCGAGCAGGCGAACTGAAGAGATACGAGTCGTGATCAATAAAATCATCTTCATCCGGCGGGATAACATAGGCGATCTTGTCTGCACAACACCGGCTATTGCTGCGGCGCGGCAGTCATTCCCTGGTGCTAAGATAGGTATTCTGGTCAATACTTATAATGCCGATATCGTCTCGAACAATCCCGATATCAACGAAGTATATGTATACAAGAAGGCTAAACATTCTACGGATAAGGGTAAATGGTCAATCTGGCTTGACAATGCGCGACTGCTTCTCAGGATCAGAAGAGAAAAGTATGATGTTGCGATAGGCTGCGGTTCCTTCTCTCCTATGCTTGCGCGATATACCCTTTTGACCGGAGCGAAGAGGCGGATAGGATATTGTAGAAGAGGATCAACAAATGTATCGAAGAATGTTTACTATACCGACCCAATCTGTCCGACCGAGGGCTCCGAGCACGAGACAATCAAGATATTCAGACTCCTGGAACCGATTGGCATCGCGGGACGACCAGGGAGGATGATTGTCTACCCTCTCCGTCAGGAAATGGACAAATTCGCTGCTTTCAGGACAGTGCACAGATCGTATCGTGCACGACCCTTGATAGCCATAGCGATCAGCGCGCGTATCAAGGCCAACAAATGGCCGGTTGAGAAATTTGCTGAACTCATTTCGACTTTGCTTGATCGGAATGAAGAAAACATATTGCTTCTGTGGGCACCGGGTTCAAGAGACAACCCCACCTTCCCCGGCGAGAACGAGATTGCTCAGGACATAATCGATCGTTTCACTGGTAGGATCCTAGCTTATCCGACTTCGACGATATCTTCGTTGATCGCTGCAATTGCGGCGTCCGACATTGTCGTCACACTGGATACCGGCTCCCTGCACATCTCGGCTGGGCTTCAAAAACCGACGGTTGCGCTGATGACAAAGGCTAAGGAGCCTTCGTGGTATCCCTGGGACACCAGGAATATCGTTATCAGTGCCGACAAAAATGTTGAGGCAATCCCTGTGGGGACGGTTGTAGGCGCTGTGGAAAAACTGCTTCACGAAATGGTAACCTGAGTTTATGCAATACGGTGAAAAAGCGATTGTGGAAGCAAAGCTCGAAATATGGCCTAATCCTAGCTCGGAGCGCGATTACGAAATCAACATCTCCTTCTCCGAATTTACCTGTCTCTGCCCGAGATCGGGGTATCCAGACTTTGCCACAATCAAGATAACGTATATCCCTGCAAAAAAGATTGTTGAACTGAAGGCTCTTAAACTTTACCTTAATTCATTCCGTGACAAACACGTTTCCCACGAGGCGGTCACAAACCTGATATTCGGCGAGTTGCAAAAGACATTGAAGCCGAGATTCCTCGAAGTAATCGGGGACTTCAACCCGAGAGGCAATGTGAAGACAGTTATCAGGGTTGCCTCGAAGCGGCCTTAGCCCTCTCGATAAACTCCTTTACCTTCTTGAGGTCCTTCTTCCCCTTTTCAGATTCGACGCCGCTGCTCACATCCACCGCATAGGGTCTCACCCACCTGACTGCATTTTCGACGTTCTCCTGCGTCAAACCTCCGGAAAGAATTATTCTGCCGAATTTTCTTGCTTCAAGGGCAATGTCCCAGTTGAAGATCTGGCCTGTGCCGCCGTATGATGCCGGTGCATAAGTATCGAGGAGATACGCTGATACGCCTTTATATCGTTCCAACGGTTTGAGGTCGACGAAATCTTTGACCCTGAAGGCTTTAACTACCTGTGACCAGGTCGAGCATGCTTCGGGTGGCTCATCGCCGTGGAGTTGAAGTACTTGGAGACGTGCCGATGCCATAATATGTTTGATCATCGTCAGGCTTTCATTCACGAATACTCCGACTGTGGTAATGAAGGGAGGCAATTGGGCCGTAATCTCACGGGTTTTCTCAGGAGTCACATACCGCGGGCTTTTCGGATAAAAGACGAAGCCAAGTGCATCAGCACCATAATCGATCGCTGCTAAAGCGTCGTCCAGATTTGTTATACCGCAGATTTTGATTCTCATAACCCCTCTAATTTAAGTCGTTCATATATCTGCCCTAGACCTTATTGCATTTGATTTTCAAATATTACCTAATCACTGGCAACTTCGCAAGGGATTCCTTTATCGACTCATCGGGATACTCAAAATCGACAAGCTTCCCGTTTAGGTAATCGTCATAAGCAGACAGGTCTAGATATCCATGTCCGCTAAGATTAAAGAGAATACATTTCTCTTTACCTTCTTCTTTGCAAAGTAGTGCCTCATCGATGGCTGCTCTTATGGCGTGGGAACTCTCAGGGGCCGGTATGATCGCCTCGGTCTTTGCAAAGATCATAGCCGCTTCAAAGACTGCCAGTTGTGGATAGGCTTTCGCTTCGATGATGCCGTCCTTGTAGAGCTGGGATAATAGCGGCGAGTCGCCGTGATAACGGAGCCCGCCTGCGTGGATGCCTGGGGGCATGAAATCGTGGCCAAGGGTGTACATCATCAGGAACGGCGTTAGACCGGCGGTGTCGCCGAAGTCGTACCTGAAATCACCTTTGGTCAGTGTTGGGCAGGAACTCGGTTCAACCGCTATGGCGCGCAACTCTTTGCCATTGATCTTATCGGCCAGAAACGGGAAGGAGATGCCGCCGAAGTTGGAACCTCCGCCGCAACACCCGATAATAATGTCGGGATATTCACCAGCCACGGCAAGTTGTTTTTTTGCTTCCAGGCCAATCACTGTTTGGTGATGGATTACATGGTTCAACACCGAGCCAAGTGCATAGTTCGTGTCAGAGTGTGTGGCCGCGTCCTCGACTGCTTCGGATATCGCCAGTCCCAGGCTTCCGGGATTATCAGGATTGAGTTCGAGGGCTTTTCTCCCAGAATTCGTTACCGTGGAAGGACTCGCATGGACAGTTGCACCCCATGTCTCCATTGCGATTCTCCGATATGGCTTCTGGCTGTGACTAACTTTCACCATGTATACCGTAACATCAAGCCCGAACATGGTCCCTGCAAGGGCCATCGACGAACCCCACTGACCAGCGCCTGTTTCAGTGGCGATTCTCTTTATCCCTGCCTTTTTGTTGTAATAAGCCTGCGGGATAGCAGTATTCGGTTTATGGCTGCCTGCGGGGCTCACCCCCTCATACTTGTAATATATCCTGGCTGGTGTCTTCAGGAAAGCTTCGAGCCTTTTCGCCCTGAAGAGCGGGGACGGCCTCCAAAGTGTATAAATCTCCAAGACCTCCTCGGGTATATCGATCCACCGCTGAGTCGATACCTCCTGTTCTATGAGGGCCATTGGAAATATGGCCTTAAGATCATCAGGGCCAACTGGCTGCTGCGTGGCGGGATGCAATGGAGGCTTCGGAGGGTTCGGCATGTCCGGCGTTATGTTGTACCACTGTCTAGGGATCTCTTTTTCGGAAAGGATGATCTTTGTCTCCTGCATGGTTCCTCCAGGGGTGATAGATTTGTAAAACATATTCTAGCACAAAAAGGTGCGGTAGCTGCATCCTCAAACAGCGTGTTAAGCATACTGAATAACAAGGAAATATGATATAATAACTGACTTTTACGCACTAGGGTGAGACCATAAAAAAATTACCTGACAATAAAGGCTATTTTGGAGCATACGGCGGAAGGTTCGCACCTGAAACGCTCATGCCGGCGCTGCTGGAACTTGCGGTCGAATATGAAAATGCGAAAAAGGACAGGGCCTTCCTGGACGAACTCGCGCTCCTTCAGAGAACCTATATCGGCAGGCCAACCGCTCTCTACTTTGCTAAGAGGCTCACAGATCATCTGGGTGGAGCGAAGATATACTTGAAGAGGGAGGATCTCGCCCATACAGGTGCGCACAAAATCAACAATGCCATCGGGCAGGCGTTGCTTGCAAAAAAAATGGGAAAGAAACGTGTTATTGCAGAGACGGGCGCTGGTCAGCATGGAGTAGCAACGGCTACCGGCGCCGCACTTGTCGGCTTGGAATGCGAGATATATATGGGTTCCGTTGACATGAAACGGCAGGCCCTTAACGTATTCAGGATGAAGCTTCTCGGGGCGAAGGTGAACGAAGTTTCCATCGGTTCTCAGACTCTCAAAGATGCGATCAACGAATCCATGAGGGACTGGACTACAAACGTTAGGACTACACATTATTTGCTCGGTACTGTTTTCGGGCCCCACCCTTTCCCGTCTGTAGTGAGGGACTTCCAAGCTGTAATCGGGAAAGAGGCGAAGAGGCAGATACTCAAAGCAGAAGGCAGGTTGCCTGATTATCTGATAGCCTGTATAGGCGGCGGCAGCAATGCCATGGGTCTGTTTAATGAATTTCTTGTCGATGACATAAAGATGATAGGTGTTGAGGCGGGGGGCAGGGGCATCGAAAGTGGAGAACACGCAGCGCGTTTTGCGGGAGGGTCTGTCGGTATACTCCAGGGATGCAAGACCTACCTTCTCCAGGACGACGACGGCAATATCCTGGAAACCCATTCGGTCTCTGCAGGCCTGGATTACGCCGCCGTGGGGCCGCAGCATGCCTGCTTTAAGGATTCAGGACGTATTGAATACACCTATGCCCTTGATGAAGAGGCACTAGCAGCATTTGAGCTCCTGTCAAGGACCGAAGGCATCATTCCGGCCCTCGAATCAGCACACGCCATTGCGGAGGTCTCGAAACTTGCGCCACGTTTATCAAAAGACAAGATCATTATTGTGAACCTGTCAGGGCGCGGAGATAAGGACGTGCAGCAGGTGGCTAAGATCAAGGGAATAGAAATCTGCTGAAATGAACAGGATAGATAAAACATTCGCGAGATTGAAAAAGGTTGGTGAGAAGGCCTTTATCCCATATATTATGGCCGGAGACCCCGACATCGACGAAACCATGGAACGGGTGCTCATGCTTGAAGAGTGCGGTGCTAATATCATCGAGCTCGGCGTGCCATTCTCAGATCCTCTTGCCGACGGCCCCACCATACAGCGGGCCGCTGAAAGGGCGCTCAAGGTAGGAGTCACTTTGAAGAAAATGCTCGTCTTCATGATTGAACTGAGGAAGCGTACGCAAATACCGATCATCTTCATGACATATTACAATCCCATCTATAAATACGGAGAAGAAGCCTTTGTGACTGATGCCGCAGATGCAGGGGTCGATGGCTTTATAATACCGGATCTCCCGCCGGAAGAGGCAGGAAGTCTGATAAAAAGCTGCCATTCAAAAGGGCTTGATGTGATATTTCTTGTTGCGCCTACTTCGACAGAGGAGCGGATGAAAAGAATCATGTCCGTGTCGAAAGGATTCATTTACTACGTTTCGATGACCGGCATTACTGGCACGAAGCTTTCTGTTGAAGGTCATTTCAGAAATCATATCGATCGTCTGAAAGAGATGTCCTGCAAGCCGATAGCGGTAGGTTTCGGCATATCAACTCCGGATGACGCGCGTAGTATGGCAGCCGTTGCCGACGGGGTTATCGTCGGGAGCGCAATAGTGAAAAAATTCCATGAGGACCCTGGCAATGCCCGTGAGTTTATCAGGAAATTAAGAGAGGCGATAGAGTAAGTGAGAGAATGGTCAGATGAGTGAGAGGTAAAGGTCAACCCTAAACTTTGCAACTCCTGAACCCTTAACTCTTAAACTCACAAATACAATTATGGCATGGTTTAAAAAAAGAAAAGAGATAAAGACCGAGAAAAAGGTAAAGATCCCCGAGGGTCTCTGGATCAAATGCGACAGCTGCAAGGAGATCATTTACAAGAAAGAGATTGAGAAGAACCTTCAGGTATGCCCGAAGTGCAACTACCACTTCAGGATCAGCGCAAAGGAGCGCATCGACTTCATTGCAGATCAGGGGAGCTTCGTTGAACTCGACAATGATCTCACTCCAACAGATCCCCTTCATTTCACAGACAAGGTTTCTTATGGTGAACGGCTGAAGGAATACAGGCTTAAGAGTGAAATGCCGGAGGCGGCCATTTATGGAGACGCCGTTATAAACACTAGACCCGTAGTGCTCGCCTTAATGGATTTTGCATTTTGGGGCGGCAGCATGGGTTCGGTCGTGGGAGAAAAGATCACGAGGGCTGCCGAGCGTGCACTCGAAAAGAAGATACCCTTTATAACCGTCGCCGCTTCAGGCGGAGCCAGAATGCAGGAGGGCATGTTCTCCCTAATGCAGATGGCCAAGGTCGCGGCTGTGGTCTCAAGGCTCAAGGATATCGATGTTCTCTACCTTTCGATTCTCGCCGACCCGACATTCGGTGGCGTCACTGCGAGCTTCGCCATGCTCGGGGATGTGATTATTGCCGAGCCCAAATCGCTTATCGGTTTCGCCGGTCAGAGGGTCATTGAACAGACGATCAAGCAGCAACTACCCGAGAATTTCCAGCGGGCCGAATTCCTTCTGGAGCATGGCATGATAGATCTTGTGGTCGAGAGGCGCGAGTTGAAGAATACATTATATAAACTCATCGAGCATTTCATGCCTCTGTCCCAGGATATGACAAAGACATGAGCTTCCGTGCCGCGATTGACTATCTTTATAGTCTTCAGAAACACGGCATTAAACTCGGACTCGACAAAACAGGGAAGATTCTTTCCTCGATCGGCAACCCACATAGGCAATTCCAATGCATTCATATCGCTGGCACAAACGGAAAGGGTTCTGTGTCGGCGATGATTGCGTCAATGCTTAAAGCTTCTGGGTTAAGGACAGGTCTTTTCACCTCTCCTCATCTTGTAAGTTTCACAGAGCGGATCAGGATCGACGACTCAGAGATCACAGAGAGCGAGGTAGCAGAGCTTACGGAGGAGTTGCGCGCAAAGATCGCTGCCTGCGAAGAAGACCTCAACCCCACTTTTTTCGAATTCATAACGGCTATGGCCTTCACATATTTCGCTAGGAGAAAGGTCGAGTGGGCCGTTATCGAGACCGGCATGGGAGGAAGGCTTGATGCTACCAATGTTGTCGTTCCGGCGGTTTCAGTCATAACGCGTATAAGCTATGACCACCGGGAATTCCTTGGAGAAAGCATCTCTCAAATTGCTGGAGAAAAGGCTGGAATTATAAAGGAGGGCGTACCTGTTGTATCCGCACCACAACAGTTGGAGGCTGCAGGGACAATAGCGGCAGTGGCCGGCAATAAGCATGCTCCGCTTTTTACATGTGGCAGTGATTTTGTCGGCAATCTGAAGGTCTCAGGCATCGGGGGCACAAGTTTCGATTATTCAAACGGCGTTGTGAGAATGGCAGATTTGTTCACCCCGCTGGCAGGAGAATATCAGGTCATAAACGCAGCACTTGCGATAAAGGCTGTTTCCTTAGCCCTTGACCGGATGGAAGATGATAGCAAGGATGACCGTAAGCTAGGAAAATCAGAAGCCATAAAGACAGGGCTTGCTGCAACCCGGTGGCGAGGAAGGCTGGAGCTCGTCAGTGCCGATCCCCCTGTCCTCGTCGATGGGGCACACAATGCCGATGCTGCGGCAGCGCTTGCCGCCTTCATCTCAAAGTACCTGGCGGGACGAAAAGTCATCCTCGTGTTGGGGATCATGGCAGATAAAGATGTTGGCGATATTATAAATAGGCTGCTCCCGATTGCAGACGAAACGATATTTACTGCACCTGCATACAGCAGGGCCGAATCACCTCAGAGACTCGCAGAAGTTGCGCAGAATGCCGGTTTTAAGAACATGCATGTGAGCCCTGCGGTCAAAGATGCCATAATGTTGGCGAGACACCGACAGTCTATGCTCTCAAGTGATGTTCCAGCAGTGATTGTCATAACCGGCTCCTTCTATACCGCGGGTGAGGCACTGCAACAGATGGGTGAAAAATCGGTATTGAGCACTTTGAGGGAAACGAGGTGAAAGGGCTGGACGCTTTGAAAAAAGGGCTTTTTTCTACAATCGGGATCGGCATGGGCCTAAGTATCCTGGCGTCGATCGTGCTCTTGACGAACTATGCCTCTGCGACCACCATTACAGCCGACCATCTCGAATATATTAAGGAAGAGCTGAAGTATATGGCCACGGGCAATGTCAGAATAGTTAAGGACACCGCTGTTATTCAAGCGGACGAAGCGGTCTACTTCAGCGAGACGGGCGACGCTTTATTGTCGGGTCATGTCACCATAGATGACAAGGATTACCTGATCAATACCGAAGAGGCCGAATTTAATCTCAACGATAAAACGGGTACGCTGCATAACGCGGTCATATTCTTCAAAGCATACAAATACTGGATCAGCGGCCTAAATATGCAGAAATTAGGGGAAAATCATTACTATGCAAAGACCGCTTATTTAACGACCTGCGACTCCGAGGAGTATCGCACAGCGAAGGTAATTACATCTGCCACTATTCCTTTCTCGCAAAGACCCGACTGGTGTTTTAAAGGGGATGATGCCGATATTGTTGTAGGAGATAAGATGACGGCTAGCAATATGACTTACCGGGTCAAGGATCTGCCGGTTTTGTATTCCCCGTATTTCTCTACCCCGGTTGGCGAGGGACGCACGACAGGCTTTCTTCTGCCAGCTGTCGGTAACAGCACGACCAAGGGCGTTCGGTTCAGCCCATCGTTCTACTGGGCGATTGACGAGAACAAGGATGCGACTTTCACTGCCGATTACTTCAGCAAGAGAGGTGTCGGAGAGGGTGCTCAATACCGCTTCGTCGATTTGAACCAGGAAGGCACGTGGTACGCATATCACATCAGGGATAACGAGCTGCACAAGGATTTTGTCGAGGTAACGGGTACCGAAAAATATTCAGCGGGTAACGTCAAGGCCTTTCTTGACGTCCATTATGTAAACGACAACATATTCCCTCAGGAATACCCCAAGGACTTTCTGTCGAGCATCAGCCGTTTCGAACAATCGACTGGCGAAATATCAGAGTCTCTAGACAACTCGAGGTTATATCTTCTCAGCCAGTACTGGATAAACATGCAGGTAGGGCTCTCGGAGCATCCGGCTCAAAAAGCACCTGAAATAGGTTATGTCGTAAATCCGACAGCAGTCGGGCCTGCGATCTTTACTTTCTCGGCGAACGCGGCCAATTTTTATCGTATTCAGGAACCGCAGGGGCAGAGGATAGATCTGCAGCCTGCACTTTCATACTCGTTCGGAGACACTGTGCGGCTGACGCAGACGATGTCAGTAAGAGAGACAGCCTACAATCTGACGGAGGGTGATACCTCGGGCTTCGGCTCTATGCCTCATCGAGAGATGTTTCAGTACGATGCTCAGGCCCAAACGCGTTTGCTGAAGGATTACGGATCATTTCAGCACATCGTAGAACCTTCTGTGGAGGTTACTTTTATCCCATCGGCAAAGTTACTACCGCTCTTTGATGTGACAGAGTTGCCTGCGAAGACGGCCCTGGGGCAGTTTAGCCTGTTCAACAAGTTCGTATTCAAAGCCATGGATGTTTCACTCCGCTTGACTCAGGCCTATGACCTCAACTCCGACTATTCCCACGAGCTTGTTGATAATTTTAACGCTATAGCACAGGGCATCACCGCGAACGGCATTACACAGCCTCCCTCCTTTCCGCAAGGAAGCGCCCACCACCTGCAGCCGACTCGGCTGGAAGGAACTGTGGGCGGAGCGGCTCTTCCTGTGAATTTTAACTTAGATGTGACAGGCGACAACCGATTGAGCAACCTCAATTCGGCCTTCAGTTTCAAGGTATTCAAAGATATAGCGCTCGCACTGGGCGAACGATATTCGCAGGTCGACAACCTGAGGCTTGTTACACTGGAGATTAACGCCCCAATTGACAAACATTGGACCCTGGCCACCTCTACCTGGTATGATGCGACGGGGCCTGGGCTCCAGAATTTAACGGTCAGAACCATATATAAAGAACAGTGCTGGGATCTAAATTTAGTAGTTACGAAGAGACCCGCCACAGCAGTCGTGTCTGGTTCTTGGTCCTATCTGCTGCTGCTTGAACTGAAGGGGATGGGAGAATTAAAGCTCTGATGAATATCGTAGTAAATCTAAACAAAGAGAAGGGTATCACGTCCCATGATGCGGTCACTGCTGTAAAAGGTGCCTTCAAGGTGAAGAAGGCAGGGCATACTGGCACACTGGACCCGCTTGCAACGGGTGTCATGCTCGTCTGCCTCAATGAGGCGACTAAGATTGCCTCACTTGTCGAATCACTCGAAAAGGAATATGTGGCAACAGCGAAGCTCGGAGAATCAACCGACACCTTCGATTCTGAGGGTAAGATCATCAGGAACGTCACGGATATCAATCTAACCGCCGATGATATAGAAAAGATTCTACCCCGATTTGCCGGAGAAATCGAACAGGTGCCACCCATGTATTCGGCTCTGAAGATATCAGGGCAACCTCTTTATAAGCTTGCCCGCAAAGGTCTGGAGATTGAGCGGAAACCCCGAAAAGTGACAGTGAAGACGATAGAGATGAGCGATTTTTCAAGACCGTTCTTTAAGATAAAAATTGTCTGCTCCAAGGGGACATATATTCGTTCGATCTGTAACGACATTGGCGAGGCGCTTGGGGTCGGTGCCCATATTACGGAGCTGATCAGGACTCGCGTCGGGAATTTTAGAATCGAAGAAGCCGCGAAGATCGACGAATTGCCGCAAGAAGCCTCGGCTTTCCATTCGCTCGATGCAGCGCTGGATCATCTGCCAGAACTGAGAGTGACTGGTGAGGAACTGAAGAGGGCACGGAATGGCATCCAGATTCCTCTCTTACTGATGCCGGGCCTGCCACGAGTGGCTGGAGCGGTGGTCCGGCTCAAGGATGGTGATGGCAAGCTTTTCGGCATTGGAAAAGTCGCCATGGATTTTATTAAAATAAAAAGATTGGTTTTCTTATAAACGAATTGACGGAGGCACCATGATATCCCGATATACCCGCCCTGAGATGGGCGCATTATGGGAAGCTGAAAACAAATTTCAGAAATGGCTCGATGTCGAAATAGCTGTTTGTGAGGCATGGGCCGAACTCGGTGAAATACCAGGTGAGGCTCTGGCTGTAATAAAAGAGAAAGCGCGTTTTAACATTGTCCGGATTGATGAAATTGAAAAGACCGTCAAGCATGATGTTATTTCATTTCTTACATCGGTTGCAGAGTTTGTTGGGCCGGAATCGCGATATATACACAAGGGACTCACCTCCTCTGATGTTGTAGATACGGCACTCTCCCTTCTAATGAGAGAGGCTGCAGACCGCATAATCAAGGATCTGAAGGAATTGATGGAGGTATTCAAAGCCCAAGCATTCAAATACAAGGACGTGCCTTGCATGGGCAGGAGTCATGGCATCCACGCCGAACCGATGACTTTCGGACTGAAGTTTGCCCTCTGGTATGAGGATTCTAAGAGATGCGTGGCACGCATTGAGCGTGCACGCGAGATCATCAGCGTCGGCAAGGCGTCAGGAGCTGTCGGTACTTTTTCAAATGTGCCGCCTAAGCTCGAAGAAATCGTATGCAAAAAATTGAATCTGATACCTGAGCCGGTAGCGACACAGGTTGTGCAGCGTGACCGGCATGCGGAATATATGACTGCTCTTGCGCTTGTAGCTGGAATCATAGAGAAAATCGCGGTCGAGATCAGGCACCTGCAGAGGACTGAGGTGCTGGAAGCCGAGGAACCCTTCACTGCAGGGCAAAAAGGCTCTTCTGCTATGCCACACAAGAGAAATCCCATAGGTTCCGAAAATCTTACCGGGTTATCGAGAATTGTTCGCTCTAATGCCATTGCCGCACTCGAGAATATCGCCCTCTGGCACGAAAGAGATATATCACATTCCTCCGTCGAGAGGATTATTGTTCCTGACAGCACCATCCTGGTCGACTACATGCTTAACAGGTTGAAAGGTATTATCAGGGATATGCATGTCTACCCTGACAGAATGAAGGCCAACATGGAAAGGAGTTACGGACTCTTTAATTCTCAAAGAGTGCTGCTTGCCCTTATAGACCAAGGGATGGTTCGCGAAGAGGCATATCTTATGGTTCAGAGAAATGCTATGGAGAGTTGGAGCAAGGGCGTGAGCTTTATGGAACTTCTGACACAGGATAGGGACATCGCTGAATATCTTTCGGAGGCTGCGATTAGGGCGATCTTCGATCTGGATTATTATCTGCGGAACGTCGACTTTGTTTTCAACAGGGTGTTCGCTTCTTGAGGATATCAGAAATGGACGTGTTTTTACCTGAATCGTCCTTGTCGAAAGTTGATATGATGATGATTACAGGCTTCCCGAGGAGGTCTCGATGCTTGGATGGATCCTGCTTATCTTCTATCTTGTAGTCGCAGCGCTGCCCTTTAAATTGAAAAGACTCGGATTGGCAGGCCGTATTGTCTGGGCCGTTGTCGCGGCCATTATTTTTGCAGGATTGCGGGCTGGTGTCCAGATATCTACCGAGGCACTATGGTTTACCGATCTCGGATACAATCAGAGATACTGGAATATCCTTGTCCCTGAAATAGGCATCTTTGCAGTGTCGTTCGTAATCGCGTTTGGCTTTATCATGGCTAACTTTTTATATATCTTCAAGACGACCAGACCTCACATATTTTTCAAAGTCATGGCTACATTCGCATGCCTTTTTTTTGCATCGCTCTTTTCTCTCGGCATGACTAGTACAGTGTACGAGTATTTACGATTCACCTATCAGGTGCCTTTCAACCTTGTGGAGCCCATTTTCAACAAGGATATCGGGTTCTACATCTTCACTCTGCCTTTTCTTAAGACAATGCGGAGCGCCCTTTTCACCATTGTGATTGCTGCGATCATCGGCTCTCTGGTCCTTTACGGCCCCACCAGCCGCGAAAGCCTTCAGGCACTTTCTTGGCGACGCGGCGTGAGAGTTATCGGCACTGACGCTCACCACCGGATCATAACTCACCTGTCGGCCCTCGGCATTGTGCTGATTGGGATATTCATGTTCTGGACACAGATAGCGAAATGGGACCTCATGTATTCACCCAGGGGGGCTGTATTCGGACCCGGATGGACGGATGTGCATGTGCAAATCGGGGCATATGATTTCTTCATGGTGGCGCTATTTGTGTCGGCCATATTGCTTGGCATATCAGTCATTTCGAATGAATTCAAGCGTACCGCACAAGCTGCCACACTAGGACTGCTGATCTGTCTTCTTTCGTGGATCATCGGCGTAGAAGGAGTCCCATTGTTGCTGCAAAGTTATAAGGTTGCTCCTAATGAGTTGTCGATGGAAAGTGAGTATATAAAATACAACATCAAATTCACGAAATTTGCTTATGGACTCACCGATGACAAGGTGAAGCAGGTCGAATTTCCTGTAAACTTTATGGGTATGACGCCCGATATCATCTCTAAAAACAAGGTAACATTTGACAATGTCAGGGTCTGGGACTGGAGGGTCCTGCAGAGTAATAACAGCCAGTATCAGGGCTTCAGGCTTTATTATACGTTTCCGACTGTGAATGTAGTCAGATATATAATAAACGGCAGACTCCAGCAGTTGATGTATTCGGCCAGGGAACTCGATACAGAAAAGCTTGCTGTCCAATCCAAGACCTGGCAGAACCAGCATCTTGTATACACTCACGGCTACGGCGCTGTTGCCAATCCCGTTAATAAAGTCATGCCGGAAGGGTCACCAGATTATTGGATCAAGGATATCCCGCCTGTCTCCAAATATCCAGAACTTCAGATAACACAACCCCGGATATACTTCGGAGAAGAGACGAAGGAACATGTATATGTTCACACTGCCCACCAGGAGTTCGATTACCCACTAGGGGACGCCAACGCCACGTATCGTTACGAGGCCGAAAGCGGGATAAGGCTCGATTCTTTTTTGAAGAAGCTTGTGTTTGCGCTCAGGCTCGATGGACTAAGGCTTTTGACTGCATCTGAAATCACTTCGCAAACAAGGCTGCTGTGGAGGCGGGACATCGAGACCCGGGTCAAGACTCTCGCTCCTTTTCTAAAGTACGATTCCGACAAATACCAGGTGGTAGCAAAAGGGAATCTATATTACATCTGGGATGCCTATACCACCAGTGCAGATTTCCCTTATTCGGAGCCGTCACGTGGAAGGGGTTCCCTAAACTATATCAGGAATTCGGTCAAAGTGGTCATGAACGCGTTCACCGGAAAGGTCGACTTCTATGTATTCGATCAGGATGATCCTATCATAAAAACATATCGGCAAATGTTCCCAGGAATGTTTAAGAGCGCTGTCGACATGCCGAAAGAGTTGAGGGATCATGTGAGATATCCCGAGGACTTACTGAGGATACAAGGTGATATTTTCAGCACCTATCACATGTCTGACCCAGGCGTATTTTATAACCGTGAAGACGCGTGGCAGCCGTCAGGGGAGCTTTCTCACGGGCAGGTAGAGCCAATAATGCCATACTATGTGGTCATGACGATCCCGGGCGAGACGAAAGAAGAGTTTGCGCTCATACTTCCATTCTCACCGCTCACGACCAACCAGGCACAACCGCGCAACAACATGGTGAGCTGGATAGCGGCACGCTGCGATGGTGAGAATTATGGCAAACTATTGCTGTTTAAATTTCCGAAAGACAGGCTTGTGTACGGACCCCTGCAGATCAGTGCGCGCATGAATCAGGATGAGGTCATATCCAAAGATTTTACGCTTTGGAACCAGCAAGGAAGCCAAGTGGTTCTTGGTAATCTCATCATAATCCCGCTTGCAGACTACAAGTTGTTGTACGTCCAGCCGGTATATCTGCAGGCGACGGTCGGCAAGATGCCCGAGCTGAAAAGAGTGGTTGTATCACTGGGCGAAAATCTCGGTTACGGGTCATCATTTGAAGATGCACTCTCAAAGCTTACAGGCCGACAAGTATCAACGGAGGCCCCACCTGGTACAAAGACAGAGGCGAAAGCGACCAACCCGGAGCTGATCAAAAAAGCGGCGAGGGCCTTGGTTGATTATCAGGCATTGCAGGGCGCAGGCAGATTTGCCGAGGCGGGCAGGAAACTTGAGGAATTGAAAGAGCTGCTGAAGGTATTGGTCAGGGAATAAGCATCCTCAGCCTCCATTATATGACAGGATGTAAATGCATTTATCAGGGATGCCCCCGGCTCAAGCAATTATCTGGCCCCGGCGCGTTTGAGCATCTCTACGAAGACTGAATCTGACTGCGCTTTGGCCAAGGACAGCGCTGTTTCGCCAGTCCGTGATTTAGCATTTACATATGCACCCTTCTCTATCAACAGCTTACCAATCTTTATATGACCGGCATATGCAGCATACATCAAGGGGGTCCAACCGACATATGACGCATCATTTACCTTGGCACCTTTTTCGATCAGCAACATCCCGATTTCGGTTGTACCGTAAAGCGCTGCCTTCATTAGTGGGGTCCAGCCGAGAACGTCCTTAAAGTTCACATTTGCACCCTTTTCTAACAGCAGTTTTACAATTTCAGGTGGCGTGTTGGGTGCAATGTACATTAATGGTGTCCAGCCGTCCTTGTCGATGGCATTGACAGCGGCGCCGTTAGAGAGTGCATTCTTGACCGCCTGAGTATTATAGCCGCGTATTGCTTGCCTTAGATCATCATTAACGTCAGCAAAACCGGGTGAGATCCACAGCATGGCGCTCAGAAGGAAAGCGGAGACGATAGGCATGAATTTTTTCATTAACAACTCCTTTTAGATGATAAGGAAACTCACAACTGCACCAGTCATACAGGTGGCCAGGGTCCCGGCGATAATGGCTCTGATACCGAGGGAGACGATTTCGGTCCGACGTTCCGGCATCATGCTTCCGAGACCGCCGATCATTATTCCAAGACTTCCGAAATTTGCGAAGCTGCAAAGTACATAGGTCATGATCAGTCTGCTCCTCATGCTCAATGCATCAGGAGGCAGTTTTGAAAGATCGATGAATGCCAGCAGTTCGTTGAGGATCGTCTTCGTACCCATAAGAGATCCTGCGGTTTGGGCCTCTGCCCAAGGAATGCTTAGCAACCAGGCTACGGGTGCCATCACATATCCCAGAAGCATTTGCATGGTCACGGCTTTTTCCCCTACAGGTGGCAGCAGGCCGAGCCCATGATTTACTAGGTGGACCAGAGCTACAGCTACCACAAGCATAGCGATAATATTAAAAAGCAGGTTCAGCGCATCGATGGTGCCTTTGGTTATTGCGTCCATTGAACCGGCTGCCGTTTGTTTAGGTGTCAGCGTACCGGTTGTCTGACTGCCCGTTTCAGGGACTATGATCCGAGAAACAGTGAGCGCAGCAGGGATGTGAATCAGGGAGGCAACGAGAATATGCCCCAGAGGGTCCGGAATTATACCTTGCAACAATGTTGCATAAAGTACCATAACTGTGCCAGCGATTGAGGCCATCCCGCATGCCATGAGAGAGAATATTTCGCTCTTTGTCATTTCCTTCAGATAAGGTTTTATCAGAAGAGGTGCTTCGACCATCCCGAGAAAGATGGTAGTTGCAGTCCCGAGGCTAAGTGCTCCTCCTATGTTCAGCGTCTTTTGGAAAAGTAATGAAAGCACACGTACAATAAAGGGAAGGATGCGCCAGTAAAACAGGAGCGCCGACAATGCGCCTATTACCAATACAAGAGGCAAGGCCTGAAATGCGAGGATAAAGTCTGCACCGGGGTTCTTCTCGACAAAAGGCGGAGATCCCCCGCCTATATAACCGAAGACAAATGATGTCCCCGCCCTCGTTGCTTCATCGAGAGACAACACAATCTCGTTGAGGAACATAAATATCCTACTGAATAGGGGGATATTAAGCAGCAGCGCTGCGGTGGCGAGCTGCAATGCTACACCGGCGGCAACCCATTTATAATTGATCGCCTTTCTGTCGTCGCTCAATATCCATGCAATGCCCAGAAAGACCATTAGCCCGCAGATCGATTGATAAGGCATAAGAGGCTGCTATCCCGAAAGTGCACAAAAGTGCACAATCTTTTTCTTGCTCGGATCCTTCTTGCAGACAGCATTATATTTGTCAGACGTGACTTCCAATCTCAACGCTTCTGTCAGCTTCACTTTGCCGACTATAGGCACGATGATCTCTTTGCCGTCTGTTTTGAACTTGTCGCTGGCAACATAGAAGGAATCCCGGCATTCGCGTTTATTCATCTGGGCATTGGCGGACTTACCGTCTTCACAGTCTTTGAAATATTCCGCCCATGCTTTGCCAATATTGTTAAACGGATCAGCGTGTGCATCCCGATGTATCTCCGTGAGCCACCGGAACCCGTGGTACTTAATAGTGTTGAATTCTTTCTTTAGCACGTACAAATTCGGTCTTTGCCTCGCATTGGAACGATTATTCTGTTCGGACAGCACCCAGCTCTGGGTAAAGCGCACTGTGCCGCAAACCTTGCGAAAATACACCGCATGCTCCACTTCCGTGGTCAGTTTAAGCCTGTGACTTCGCTCGACAGTTGGTTCTGCCGACTTTTTTCTTTTGCGCATCGCTATATATAAAAATTAAGCATCGTTTTGTCAATATAATTGACTGTGCTTTTAGTGCACAGATTTATATACAATAAAAACATCTTATCATATCTCTGCGTATTCTCCTTGTTTATTCTCTCCCCTTATCTAAGGGAGGACATGAGCGGATTTTAATAACTTCCCCTTTACCCTAATATTAAGAGGCAGAATGGTCAAAAAAGATCAAGACTGACTATATGCACTACAACTTTCTTCGTACCTCAAGATTATGAACAGTCTCGGCGCCTATCAGGAATATGCAGGACGAATAAAAGCCCCAGAGCAGAAAAATGATGAACGCCGAAAGAGGCCCGTAGACAGTCCCTAATTTTACGACCTTAACGACATAAAATGTAAATATATGTTTGGCGGCCTCGTGAAAAACAGTTGCAATCAGTGCACCTGCAAGAGCATTCTTCCAGCGTATCTTTTTTTTAGGCAGGATAATGTACAGAGTTGCGATAGTTACGAAGGCAAGGATGAACGGTACTATGTATTTGATAATAAATGAGGTGATGGTGTGGATTTGAAACCCCGGCAGGTCACCCTTCAGAGTATTGAGTACGGATATTGTAGACGATGCACCGAAGGAAAGCAGAAAGAAGATGATGAGCAGGGTAATTAGGAAAAGTGAAATGAGCAGATGGCTGACAAAGGAACGCTTGTCCTTAATCTTGAAGATGACATTGATAGCCGATTCGAGCGACGAGTAAAGTTGATAGGAAAGCAGTCCGTATGCGATGGATGTGAAGGTTCCAATGCCCCTGTATGATAATGCATCTCTCAGTTCACTTGCGATCTGCTGTGCCGCTTTCGGGAAGAAGTTTACAAGCTTAGCAGCGAAAAATTTAAAAAAGGCCTCGTCATGCCCGACAAAATAGGTGAAGATGGCAATGAGGAGGAGGCAGAAAGGGAGTACTGCCATCATAGAAAAATACGAGATCGAAGCAGCCAGCATCAGGCCTCCGTCTCTGAAAAAGTCGATGATACTTCGCCAAAAAAGTGTGATAAAGACCTTTATGGGTGTTCCGAATTTCATCAGGTATTACTTACTGGAACCGAGCAATCTATCGGCATTGTCCCTTAGCACGGCTCTCTCAATCTCCTCTCCGAGTTCGAGTCCCCGAAACAGATCTAGTGTCGCCGCCTGATCGGTCCACGGAGAATCGGTACCGAAGAGTAGATATTCCTTCGGGTGCTTCCGGAGAATATCTCTGATGGGATCGCTGTGCAGGTATTCGAGTGAAAAGGAGAGCTCCATATAGATAGGCTTACCGGCAAGTATCGTCTCCACCTCCTGCCATTGTTCCCAAGAGCCGAGGTGAGTTGTCACAAGCTTAAGCTCCGGGAATTTCTCGCTCACCGTCAATATCTTTGCCGGATCAGCTCTCCTTATCCTCGGAAATGCGATGTCGTAACCGGTGTGCATGGCTACGAGCAGATTTTCCTTGCAGAGCAGTTCATACATGCGGAACATTCGCCCTTCGTCGATACTGAATTCCTGGTAAAAAGGGTGGAGCTTGATGCCAGTGAACCCCTCCCCTTTGGTAATTTTTACTTTCTCAGAACATTCGGAATCTGCCGGATGAATCGATAGCAGGGGGATGATGCGATTCGACCTTATCTCTCTCGACCATTGCAGAATCGGTTCGAATTGAGATGGCTTGGTTGCGATGGAGCAGACCACGCTTTTTTCTATGCAGGCTCGGTCCATCGATACAATGAGAGAAGAGAGACGGCCGTCAAGAAAAGCCTTTGTGCTCGCCCCGTGTTCGAGGCTCTTCATTGCCCTCCCGGCTATAGCATCGGGAAAGGCATGGGTATGAAAGTCGATGATCTCGAGCATATGCAACAATAATTATAACCGATCAGGACCGCTAACATATCGTTTTCGGGCAGAAGGCACACTCATATATAGAATTTAACCCTATTTTATTATTGTCGTCAAATATTTTAATGCATTTCATTCTGATATTATTAGTCATCTTGGTAGAAGATTGTACTGCGATATTGATGTCCGTAATTGCAGGGCTGCCTGTTATTTGTGGTCAGCTTGATTTGAACGCATTGCATAACGGGTATCAGAAGGAAGAGCTGTTTGCAAATTTTGAATAACTAAGGAAGGTGAGCATATAAAGTTAATAAAGGTTTGCAAGGCCTTTCTATCCGAAATCCGCATAAAGCTCGCCGAACTTTATGCCTGCGACGACTTTTTGTTTGTATCTGTCCTTGAGCCTGTTTTTAGCGTCCTGAAGGTCTTGGGACGCAAGGCCGTTGTTGAGTGCCATGAAGGCTTCAATGAATGCAGCCAGTTCATCGGTAGCCTTGAGAAGTTCTCCGTCCCTTGGGTTGAATTCGTCGCGATTATATTTTTCGGTGATTTCATCGGAGGATGTATGCATCTGTTTGCCGTTGACCGTAACGATGTCGCTGAACTCATCCTCGGTGAACATCCGCATCTCACCGTGCCAGGACTCGGGAATGAGACCGTAGACTTCCTTTTCCATCTGCTCTCTCTCGTGCTCCTTAATCATCACTTCGAGGCCCTCAATGGACCGCTTGACCGGTGAAATGATGTCCCGCGTCAGGACCTCTGGGAAGTCGTGAAAGAGTCCAGAGAAGTAGTTGTTGATTCGCCTCTGACGGCAGGCGTTTATTTCGCACGAAAAGAGGTATGAAAATATCGCTACGATAAGCATATGGCCGAGTACCGAGGTCTTGGGCACACGGTTAATGTGGCTCCACCGAAGCTGAAATCTCAGCTCGCCACAGAGGTCGATGAAGTCCCTGAATTTCTGATAGAGGGCCATCTGCTGCATGCCCTTTAAATCATAATATCTCTCCTGCTTTTCCTGGATACCCTTTTTAATCTCAGGTATTTCATAACCGTTAGGATTGGCCCTTTCTATGATGTCGAATTCCCACTTGGTTGCGTAGAAGTGCGCGGCGCTAAGGATGCGTTTGTTGAGTGTCTCGTGCGGATCAGCGAAATATTCATTGAATCTCCTGCAGAAGTCATCACCGAGTGGGGAGATTAGTGGTTCGAGCTGCTCATAGACCCATTTGTTCAGTTGCACGTACCGCTTAGGATCTTCCTTTATCTTGTAGAATATCTGGGGCTTGAGATCAGTTACTACAAGTCGCTGAAGGAATTCGAAGAGACCTCCCTCAATGACTTCGATCCAGTCGAATGCGTCCTCATTTTCCTCGAACTTCGAGATCAGATAAGCTATTACCATCTTGTGAGCCTGTTTGTCTAGCTCGCGCAATTCGACAGGGCGTATCTTGTCATTCCAGCGCTGCATGTTGGCAGCATCAAATATTTTCAGCAGGAGCGGTTTTCGAAGCATAGGCTTTTCGTTATTTCTCCCCCTATTTTTCTATGAAATCAGTATAACTCATTTGGAATGAATCGGTGAATGCCTCGTTGAAGTCTTTGCCCTTGGAAAGGGAAAGCAGTATGTTCTTCATCCTGTCAGCCCGGTATCTCTCCATGAGATATGATATTGCGGAATGACTCGGCCAACCCTTTGAGACGGACCTTTAGAAAAATATTCGGCGAGGCCCTCATGTATCCAGAGAGGACAGATTTTCGTGATAGGATGAATCAGCGCATATACGTACTCATGAAAAGGGACCGTTCTGAGAAGGCTTTTCTGATCTTCAGCACTGCGGACCGGAACTCTGATTTTGCCATCTTTAGTGTCGAAGTATCCGCCCATCCATCCCTGCGCCTGGGTGGTTGACGCCGATAAGTGTGGCGAGTACGCTGTAAAGGATTACTCGGAAAGTAATAGCCATAGGTGATTAAGATAGCTTACAATATCTATTCATGAGAAAAATATACTTGGATTATGCATCGACAACGCCTGCGGACCATGAAGTGGTCGTTGCGATGCAGCCTTATTTCAGCGATATGTTTGGCAATCCGGCGAGCGTGCATTCCTTCGGCAGGGAGGCCAAGAAGGCTGTTGAACATGCTCGTGAAATCATCGCCCGGTTCATCGGGGTGAAACCCCATGAAATCATCTTTACCGGGGGCGGCACCGAGAGCAACAACACTGTCATCAAAGGGTGTGCCTATTCAGGACGTGGCAGGGGAAATCATATCATTACGTCTTCAGTCGAGCACCACTCGGTTTTGGAATCCTGTGAATTTTTGCAAAGAAATGGTTTTATCGTCACATATCTTCCGGTCGACGGGGCAGGCATGGTAGATCCGGACGCGGTGCTCAAGGCGATTACTCCTAAGACTATTCTCATATCGATAATGCACGCAAACAACGAGATCGGCACAATACAACCGGTTGTTGAGATAGGCGCAATAGCGAGGGGAAATGGCATCCCCTTTCACACCGATGCTGTGCAGACGTTTGGACATCTGCCTGTCGATGCCGATGCCTTGAATATAGACCTGCTGAGTGCTTCGGCGCACAAACTCTACGGTCCAAAGGGAGTTGGATTTCTCTATGCCCGGAGCAGCACTAAGATCGGCCCTTTCATGCATGGCGGCTCTCAGGAAAGGGGCAGAAGGGCCTCGACTCACAATGTCCCAGGCATTGTTGGCTTCGGAAAGGCAGTTGAGCTGGCTGAAAAGCATATGGCGGAGGATATGAATACCATTGTCGCATTCAGGGAGCAACTGATAAAGGGAATATCTGACATGGTAAAGGGTTGCCGCTTAAACGGCCATCCGACGAAAAGACTCTCCGGCAATGTGAACTTCTCATTCAAAAATGCTGAGGGCGAATTGCTCCTTCAGCATATGGATGAGGAAGGGATCGCATGCTCAACGGGATCGGCATGTAGCGCTGAGAGCGCGGGGCCATCCCATGTACTCACAGCTATTGGATTGTCGTCCGACCTTATTGCGGGATCAATGAGGCTTACCCTCGGTAAATACATTTCAGGCGAAGATATAGACTACACCCTCGAAGTTCTTCCAAAAGTAGTTAAGAAAGTCCGCTCGCTGACAGAATTTCTTTAATTTTCATACCTTTACATCCAGCACTGGCAGCCCCAGCCTCTGCCTGTTGTTTTCGCCCTTGAAGAGTTCCTGTTTCCGCTGTGGGACATCACCTCGCTCACCCTCATGCTGGGACTGGATTTTTGTCGGCAGGCTCACGGCATGCCGGACCGTATATTTACCAAACTTTTCTGAGAGCATATCGACGGTGTCATAAATCTTCGACATTTTTTCGATACGTGCTGTGTCGTCGAAGAGGGTGTATTGTACCGTTGACTGGGCAACGAGCCCTGCAAGCACCACGCCGGTTTGGCGGTAAAGCGTGGTGGGGTGATATATGTAGTCGAAGCCCTTGCGAAGGAAGTTGAAGAGGGCGGAAGGATGAGCGGTTGGACAGGTTAGCTTCAGTTCGGCTCCGTTGTCTGTGAAGTCCTGTTTTCTCAGGAAGACGATGAGCCTTGTGGCGGCGAGGCCGTAGCGGCGAGCCTTGATGCATGCATTTTCGAGGTTCTTTGATAGCTGGGCAAAGACGAAGGTTACATCTTTCGATGGAGGGGTAAAGGTCCTCGTCTTGCTTATGGACTGGTAGCTGCTTTTTGACTCTGTTGTAACGGGATAGACACTTCTGCCGTTCAGTTCGTGCCAGACTTCGCGATAAGGCTTGGAAAGATGCTTCGTGACGAAATCTTCATCCTTGCGCGCAAAGTCGAGGGCGGTGTTTATGCCAAATTTGCTTAGAAACGCCGCAGTATTCGGGCCAATGCCCCAGACACTTTCTACGGGCAATTTCCCCAGATAGTGATGTATTTCCCTACCAGGAATCATTGTAAGGCCGCGCGGTTTTTTGTGTTTTGATCCAACCTTGGCGAGGACTTTGGAAAGACTCATTCCTATCGACACCGTAATGCCAAGCTCTTTCTCTACCGTCTCCTGCAACTGCTGGGCAATCATGCTGTAAGGGCCGTGGAATTTTCTTCTTAACCCTGTAAGATCGGCAAATATCTCGTCGATAGAATACTCTTCAACATCCGGCGTGAAGCGCCTTATAATCCCAAACATGCGCAGTGAAAAGAGGCTGTACGTCTCGTAATCCGATGGGAGAATAACAGCATCAGGACATATCTTTTTTACATCCGAGAGTTTTACGCCGCGCTTAACTCCGCGTGCCTTTGCCTCGTAACTAGCCGCTGCAACGATCCCGCGTTCCTTGCCGGTAATTACCGGTTTCCCTTTGAGTTCCGGATGAATCGCCTGTTCGCATGATGCAAAAAAGGCGTCGGCATCCAGGTGGAGGATAGCCCGCGGCCAGGAATGGATTGTAACAGGTTCGGTGGTCACTTTGACATCCTCCGCGGCATGAATGCTTCGGCAGGCGGATTGGGATTCAGTCTGAATTCCCCCCCCTTATGTATCAACATAACCATATTTAAAACATTAGCCCCGTTTTGTCAAAATCCGCATTAAAGATATGCCTTGTATCCCAGTACTGAAGTGACTGGATTGCGGCGCTTTCCTGATAAATTTCGCATGTACGAAGGTGAAGAAATGGGTCTGCTGCCTAGTGGTATTATTGCCATGGCTGCTTGAGCACCCCTGAAAACCATATAGCACAACACACTTACTGCACATACTAGGGGATTTAGCGGTACTTCCTTACAACGGCCGTCACTACGCCCGCTATCTTCAATTCGTTCTTCGGCCTGATAGGCTTATAGTTGGAATTCGCCGGGATGAGGGTGACGCTTTCGCCCCTTTTTCGCAGGTATTTCATAGTCCACTGGCCGTCGACTTCTGCGATGACGATATCTCCGCTCTTGGGCGTCTGGCCCCTGTCGACAATTACCATGTCGCCGGGGAGTATGCCGGCTTCCAACATCGAATCCCCAGATACCTTGAGCAGGAAGGTCGCTTCTGGATTTTCTATAAGAAGGTCGTCGAGCGAGAGTGTGTCGGCAAGCTCTTCTTCTGCCGGGCTCGGGAATCCAGCTTCAACAGAGCCTAGTATTCTGACCGGGGCAGCTATGGATCGCGGTATGAGCCTGCCCTTCTCATCCTTTCCGAGGACCCTCATTCTGTCAAGTTTGTCGACAAGCTTTGAGACCGCGTTTTTCGATTTCAGTCCAGTAAGCTCCCCTACCTCCGAAAAGCTAGGCATTCTGCCCTTCCCATGGTAGAAAAGGGATATGTCCCTTATCCTAGACTTGAGCTTTTCATCTTTTTGCTTGTCTTCCATACTTACAGTATAGGTGAACAATAGTTTACTGTCAAGAGGCAAGATGCAAGAGGCAAGATGAAGGAATAGCTTTACTGCTATTTGACAGAGCATTTAGATGGCTGGTATGATAAATAATAATAAATTGCTGTACCCGGATGAAAACTACGTCGTAAGTACAACCCCGGAATACACCGGGGTTTTTTTTCGTTCGAATGCAGAAAAAAGGAGTTTATGGAATTTAACGCATTTGATTTTCACCCTCATGTCGTGGCTGGGGTCAGGGCTGCGGGCTACACCACGCCGACGCCGATCCAGGCGCAGGCTATCCCTTTAGTCATGCAAGGGCATGATATTATGGGTTTGGCACAGACCGGCACCGGCAAGACCGCTGCCTTTGCTCTCCCGATACTACATCGCCTGATGCAAGGAGGACGCCGCCACGTCCGAGCACTTGTCATAGCCCCTACCAGGGAGTTGGCGGAGCAGATCAACGAGGCAATCAGCATCCTGGGGCGTAATACCGGCCTCAGGAGCGTAACCATCTATGGCGGAGTGGGATTCACCCCCCAAGTAGATAAACTGAAACGCGGTGCCGAGATTGTGGTAGCCTGTCCCGGGCGTCTTCTCGATCATATCGGACAAAAAACGATCGACCTCTCCCGGCTGGAGATGTTAGTCCTCGATGAGGCCGACCATATGTTCGACATGGGCTTTCTACCCGACATCAGGCAGATACTGAAACAGTTGCCCCAAAGACGGCAGACATTACTCTTTTCGGCCACAATGCCTGATGAGATTAGGTATCTGGCGAACGATGTCTTGAACGAACCGGTCATGGTCAAGGTGGGCGTTACGGCTCCGGCAGTTACAGTCAGTCATGCCCTCTATCCAGTTGCCCAGCATCTAAAGACACCGCTGCTTCTCAAGTTACTTCACAATACCGACACCGAGTCGGTATTGATTTTCACCCGTACCAAGCATCGGGCCAAGCGCCTTGGCGAACAGTTGGTCAATGCCGGGTACCGGACGGCCTCCTTGCAAGGGAATCTCTCGCAGGCGCGGAGACAAGCCGCGATGAACGGGTTTCGTAACGGTACGTTCCAAATCCTGGTGGCGACTGATATCGCCGCACGCGGGATCGATGTCACACAAGTTTCCCACGTCATAAACTATGATGCTCCTGATACCACAGATGCATATATTCATCGCATAGGCCGTACCGGGCGCGCCGCTCGGAGCGGAGATGCATACACGCTGGTGACACCCGACAACAGGGATATGGTGCACGACATCGAAAGAGTCTTGGGCGGATCGATAGAGAGCCGCACTCTGGAGGACTTCGACTACGGCGTGGCAGCGCCGCGGAAAGACAACGAATTTGTCCGTCCGCCACGTCAGCACATACCGGCACGCAAATCAAGTGGACAAAATGCGGGCAGACAGTGGGGAGATCCTCTTTCATCTAAAACCACCAAGGTGAAGAAGGCTGTTGTCATGAAATTCAGGTAGAAAAAAGGGTTAGCAGGATCTATATCAACCTGGGCCAACTGGACTGATTCAAACTGCAGGGCCGTTCCACTTGCCAGTAATTTAACGAATGAGGCCTTATCCAAAAACGGCGTACCTCCTCGGCGTTCATGCCGAGGATATAATGCCTTGCGCCACTTTTAATGTTGATCTTCGATGTGCTGCCCGATGATAGAGATGAGCGTACACCGTAGCTCGAGGCAAAATAATTGGAAGGCCATAAAACACCCTTCTTGTAACATGCTGTCAATTGCAGATGCAATTTCCGAAGGCGTTTTGACAATGCCCCTTCCTTGTTCAGCAATGCTGCGGTTAATATTCTAAGGGAGGGCAGTTAACCTGTGGAGGAACGCTGAAGTCAGGCGGCTCTGTGAAGCAGGAGATGAGGTCTCGAATTGCAGCCTGATATGGGTTTGGCAATATACTCGGCGCAATAAAAAAGGCCTCCGGCAATTCGGGAGGCCTTTTGAGTTTGTGGCGGTGGATTATTGCTTTACGACGTTGATCGCTTTGGGACCTTTTGGGCCTTTTTCTACCTCAAAGGTTACATGGTCTCCCTCGGCGAGAGATTTGAACCCGTTGCCGAGAATAGCGGAATAGTGTACAAATACGTCGCTGCCGTCCTCACTTGTGATGAACCCAAACCCCTTGGATTCATTGAACCACTTCACTGTACCTTGAGCCATTGCGTTGCTGCCTCCTTACGATAAATTGAGATCTTAGGATCTCAGAATAATAAAAGCCACAAAGTTAAAAGTCTTTGCGGCTCTCTTGCGTACAAACACTTCTAATTTCAGTTTCGAGTATAGCACGAAAGAATCAATAATGCAATGACCTATTTTATGATATCCATTCCCATATATGGACGCAGTACGGCCGGAACAATCACAGTCCCATCTTTCTGCTGGTAATTTTCCAGGATAGCTACAAGGGTCCTGCCAATAGCAAGACCGGAGCCGTTTAGGGTATGGACATATTCGGTGCCTTTCTTACCCTCCCGTTTGAACCTGATATTTGCTCTCCTGGCTTGGAAATCCTCGAAGTTAGAGCAAGAGGAGATCTCGCGGTAGCGGTTTTGTCCCGGCAGCCAGACTTCGATATCATAAGTCTTGGCTGACGAGAATCCCATGTCCCCTGTGCAAAGGATGATTACGCGGTAAGGCAGGCCGAGCTTCTGCAGGAGATCTTCGGCGTCTGAGGTCAGCATCTCGAGTTCGGCATATGAATCCTCGGGCTTAGTAAATTTGACGAGTTCGACCTTGTTGAACTGGTGCTGTCGGATCAATCCCCTGACATCTTTACCGTAAGACCCGGCTTCGCGCCTGAAACACGGAGTATAGGCTGTGTAATAAAGCGGAAGCTGATCTTCCAGCAGGATATCACCCCTGTGAATATTAGTAACAGGAACCTCCGCGGTCGGTATCAGGTAGAATTCGGGATCGACTATTCTAAAGAGTTCCATTTCGAACTTGGGAAGCTGGCCTGTACCTGTCATGCTTTCGCGGTTCACGAGGAGTGGCGGGAAGACCTCAGTATAGCCCTTTGAAGTGTTCAGGTCGAGCATAAAATTCATGAGCGCCCTTTCTAGCCTGGCGCCTGCGCCTTTCATCAGGGAGAAACGTGCACCGGCTATTTTTGCCCCGATTTCAAAATCAATGATACCCAACACCTCAGCGATGTCCCAGTGGTTGAGCGGTTCGAAGTCGAATAGGCGAGGCGTTCCAAATTTCCTGATTTCTACATTCTCGGTTTCGTCCTTGCCCGCAGGCACTGACTGACTGGGAATGTTCGGGATCGTGAGGAGAAATAGATTTGTCTTTTCCTCGATGCCCTTCAGGATTTCGTCGATCTCCTTTATTCTGTCGGCAACGCCTCTCATATTCTTTACAAGCCGATCGGCATCTCTCTTCTCACGTTTGAGCCTGCCGATTTCCTCAGAAACAATATTCCTTTTATTTCGTAACTCTTCCGACTCCCTGAGGAGCCTGAGCCTCTCGTCTTCGAGGCCGAGGAATTCGGTCAGGCTGATACCGGCATTCCGTTTTTCGAGGGCTGTTTTTACAATATCAATATTTTCTCTTACGAAACGAGCATCGAGCATAAATTCTCCTTTACTCTTAACTACTAAACTCCTCAGCTAGTATTACGATATAATAAGAGTAGAGATGATTAATTTCAAGACTTCGGACCTCGTTGAAGGCCTCATTACCGTCACTAAGCCTCTCGGCAAACCTCTCCCACTCAACATAGGCGAGATTGTCAAGGGCGAAGTCACTGACATGCTGTCGACAGGTAGTGTAACGCTCAGGATCAAAGGAAGCTTTATCACTGCGAGAACCGATGTCCCTTTGCAAAAGAATACCGAGGTGTTGCTGAAGGTCATTGGCACACCCTCATCTCCGAGTGAACTGAAGCTCCAGTTTATCAGCTTGGCCGAAAAGGAAAATACTGCACCACCTGAGTTTAAAGACGAGTCGTTGAATGCATTTCTGCAGGATTTTTCTGTTTCGGACTCCAAATCACCGCTTACACTGGAGCAGATTGAAGGGCTACTGAAAGCTCTCCCTTCGGACGTCAATGTCATCCCGAATGAAATCAGACTACAGATTCAGAATGTCCTGCAGGAGAGCCTGAAAGCAACTGGACAGGATATACAGACAAGGCTTGATGATCTTTTCAAGGATTTTCCTGCGGCACTCAAAGACCAGGCAGGCCTTCAAGGACTCAAGCTGGAAGTAACTGTTAGCATCGACAAACTCCTATCTGATGGTGTGGCAGGTAATCTAAAGGATCTGCTCCGGGACTCAGGAGTTGCTTTGGAATCCAAGTTGAAGGCTATTTCGGAGATCATGCAACCTGAAGACGCCGCCGTGACTGGCAAAGACATGTTATCTATCGATATAAAACAGCTTTTGCCTGCATCAGAGGGGACATCCCTGGAGAACGATCTCAAGGCAAACCTCCTCAGACTGAAAGATGTCCTTTTAAGCCAAACAGCAGCTGCAGCGGCTGGTGATGCGACTGTTATAAAAAACGTCACAGGCGCAGTTGACAGCATTCTTAAGGACATTGAGACCTTTCAGCTCCTTTCGAGGACAACTCAATCGTTTTATACATTTCTTCCTGTCAACTGGCAGCAACTCAAAGACGGCGAGATTGCCTTTAAGCAGAACGAAGGGGATGGCAAAGAGTTCTCAACGTCGTGCCGGATCAACCTTGACCTTGAAGACCAAGGAAAGCTTTTGATTATGGTGCTCTCCAATAACAACGAGTTTTTTGTTTCCTTCAGGCCAGAAAGCGAAGAATTCAAGTCTCTGCTTGCCTCTAATGTGGGTCGCCTAGAGGAACAGTTTACTGAAAAAGGGCTCAATCTCAAGGCCGTGAGGGTCCTTGACAAGGCCGATACTTCTCTTGAAAAGCTCGAAAATCTGGAGCCTTATAAACAGATTGTGAGTATCAAAGCTTAAAGGAATGGACAAGCGGAAGAAGGCAGCAGCACTCAAATACAATCCGAAGGAAGACGCGGCGCCGAAGGTTGTAGCTAAAGGGAGCGGCTGGCTTGCAGAAAAGATACTTGAGGTGGCCAAGGCTCATCGGGTTCCCCTAAAACAAGATTCCCAGCTTGTCGAAGTGCTATCTGCTATAGACCTGAACCGAGAGATACCCCCCGAATTATACAAGGCTGTGGCCGAGATATTAGCTTTTGTCTATCGCATGACAAAAGAAAAACCGTCAGCGCTCAAATAATCTATAATTCCTGTCCTCTGTCGAGCGTCGAATATTCGACTCAGGTAAAAGAACCTGAGTTATCAGACACATCGGACATGTGAAAAAAATAAACAATTATATCGAAATAAAAGCTTCAAGTAAACGTATAAAGTCTACTTTCTTTTTTTAAGCGATTCAGCAAGTGAACGAACAGACCGTTCCAAGTCTTTAGAAAAGGTAGCCTGTTGGCCGCTTTTTAATCTATACTAAATGGCATGGTACTTTTCGGTGGGCTCTTGTTTGCGGAATCATAAAAAAGCCGGTTTTCAACCCAAGGGTCAAATGAACAACGATGCCCCTCAGCATCAACAGGAAGGACATCACGTGCGGATATCCGAACGGAAAGACGTTTAACCGAATTGCATGGACAACGACAATTATAGTGATTGTAATGACGCTGATATTTGTTGTTTCAAAGGTTTTCTAAACTTAACATAGGAGTCTATTATGGTCAAAACAATAGAATGGAAGGATAACAAGGTACTGATGCTCGACCAGAGCAGGCTTCCGCATGAAGTCATTTATGTCGAATGCACTGATTATAATAAGATTGCCGAGGGGATAAAGAAGCTTTGGATCAGGGGAGCTCCTGCTATCGGCATCGCAGCGGCCATGGGCATAGCTCTCGGGGCGCAGGATATTAGCGCCCAAAATTTCGACGAGTTAGTTGAGGGGATGCAGCCGATTTTCAATACTTTGCTTGGCACGAGGCCAACTGCTGTGAATATCCATTGGGCTGTCGTCAGAATAAAAAAGTACCTTCAGGAAAATAATCGAGAGCCAATTGATAAGCTTAAGCAGATGCTGATTGATGAATCGATCAGGATACTTGAGGAGGATATCGCTGTAAACAGGTTAATAGGCCAATGGGGAGCGCAATTCATCAATGACGGCGACACAATTCTGACCCATTGCAATGCGGGAAGCCTCGCTACCGGAGGATACGGTACCGCGACTGCCCCGATGTTGGTTGCGAAAGAGCAGGGAAAGCGCATCCATGTCATCGCAGACGAGACGAGGCCGGTGTTGCAGGGTGCTCGGCTCACATCATGGGAGCTTATGCAGTCAGGAATTCCGGTGACGCTCATTACTGACAGTACCGCTGGGGCATTGATGAAAAGAGGCATGATCGATCTCGCCATTGTCGGTACTGACAGGACGGCAAGGAACGGCGATGTGGCAAACAAGATAGGTACTTATACCGTGGCGGTGTTATGTAAGGAGCACTCCATTCCTTTTTATGTTGCGGCTCCGCTGAGCAGCATCGATTTTGATATGGCGTCCGGAGATATTATTCCTATCGAGGAAAGGAGTCCCGACGAGGTCAGGACTATCAACGGCCACCAGGTTGCCCCTGAGGGAGTAAATGTTATAAACTTAGCTTTCGATGTGACTCCTGCAAAATTTGTTTCCGCCTTTTTTACCGAAAAAGGGGCTTTCAAACCGGGAGACCTTAAAAAGCTGATGCTGGAGGATATAGACCTCGATTCGACGCGGTTGCGACGCTGATGAAGGCAGAAGATATTTTTAAGCAATATGCCCCAGAACTTAAGGGTGTAGAGCGAGAACTCCTCTCGATCTTTGACAGTTCCGCGCCTGTCATACCGCTCATAGGCAAGCATATTGTCGACAGCGGAGGCAAAAGGATAAGGCCCCTTTTTCTTCTTATGAGCGCCGATCTTTGCGGATATCGCGATCCCCAGCGCGCGCACCTGGGGGCGATCATCGAGGCTATCCATACCGCATCACTGCTCCACGACGATGTCATCGACGATGCTGAAACCAGGAGAGGTAAGGCCGCGGCGAATACCATTTGGGGTAATCAGGTGGTAGTTCTCGTCGGTGATTTTCTATATTCCAATGCGCTCAGGCTTGCGGTAAACCAAAAGAATCAGAAGATCATGGAAGCTCTTTCCGAGGCTACTACACTGATGACCGAAGGAGAGATCCTGCAGCTCCATAAAACTGGTGATCCTGAAATAACGATGGATGAATACTTCAAAATCATCTCCGCAAAGACTGGGATACTCATTTCGGCGGCCTGCAGGATTGGTGCGGTTATGGCAGAACAGTCCGAAGCAAAGGAAAAAGCACTGTCAGAGTTCGGCCTTAAGGTCGGCATTGCTTTTCAGCTTGCCGATGACATATTGGACTACGTGGCGCGCCAGAAAGATTTGGGAAAGAAGCTTGGCAAAGACCTCGACGAGGGCAAGATCACCATGCCGCTCATACATTTGTTAAAGGTCGCTAAGGCATCTGAAAGGAAAGAAGTAATCGCCATAATCGAAGAGACCGCTGGTACCGGCGATCATGGGAGCGACGTCGGAGATAGCACATCTGATAAAAAAGGTGCAAATCTAGACAGAATCACAGCGCTCTTTTCCAAATACAACGCCATAGAAGAGTCTTTCAACATCGCACGCGGTCTCGTAGATGAGGCGAAAGCAGCTCTCAATATTTTCCCAGCTTCCGACTATAAAAGTGCGATTCTTGCCATGGCGGACTATACACTTCTAAGGAAAAAATGAAATGCATCCATATGCCGAGCTAGCGAGGAAAGCTGTTGAGGAGTATGTGAGAACCGGGAAAGTCTTGGCTGCCCCCGAGGAAATAATTCATAAGGATATGCTGCGCCGGGCGGGTGTTTTTGTCTGCCTTAAGGTGCATGGCCAACTAAGGGGCTGTATCGGGACTTTCCAGCCTTGCTGCAAGAATCTCTACCAGGAGATCGTCAGGAACGCTATCTCTGCATCGACTGAGGACCCGCGATTTTCTCTCGTTGGGCCGGACGAACTCGATGACATCTCATATACCGTCGATGTTCTTTCAGAGCCAGAGAAGATTGGGCAATTATCACAACTCGATCCTAAGAAATATGGTATCATCGTTGCGAAAGGGATACGAAGAGGCTTACTCTTGCCGGATCTAGAAGGTGTTGATACAGTCGAAGAGCAGCTTCGTATCACAAAAATGAAGGCAGGTATTGAGCCTGAGGACAAGGAGATCGAGATTTATCGATTTACGGTAGACAGATATCAATAATTAACGGACCAATTCACCGCAGTGATGCCTGCTTTCAGCTGTATTTTCTTGAATTATCCGAACAGCTATAACTCCTTCTAAAATGTCATTAAAATAACATTATTGTATTAAGTCGTAGTTTACTTAAATCTGTCCCGCAGCATTCATACACATTTATGCCCCATTGCTTCATGCCCCATGCGCTGCTATAGCAACGGATACAGCAACATACTAGGTATCATTGCAGGATATATATAAGTGACCGATCATGGCATACTACTTGCTCAGATAACATTGTAACGGTAACAGTTACTATGTCGCAATCGAGAAGGTGGTATATGATCGGGTATATAGATGGGCTATCATGGGCAGCTGTGAATGTTTGTAACCTGCAATGTCCGGCAGGGTGCATATCATCCTACTATATCTCGGCAAGTATCATGCTGATTGGTAGCATTCTAGCGCTTTTGACCCCAAAAACAAATAATTAGAATTGAGTCTAGGTTTTATTGTCTGGCGGGGGGAAATTCCCGCATCACTCCAATAGATGGCAAATTTATCGCCTGCGGACTTTGTTGCCTGACAAGGTGCGGCCGGATTGTCCACGCATGATCTAAGGCAATGCTGAGGTTTATGCGCGGCCTATAGCCGAGGGATTGTGACAAATATATGCTCGATACGTCCAGAGTCCAAGCCTCTGGCGTGAGACCGGACCCCTCATGGAACAGATGGAATCGAGGATTTCGGGCAATCTGCGAGTTGCAGGGCGTTGTTTGCCAGCTTCGGTCAGCTAATCTTTAGCCAGAGCGGATAACCTGTGAAGCCTGAGATTCGATCGGGAACTGAATGCGGGACTACAGGCAACAGACGGGATGCTGTAACTTCGTGCTGAGACAGGTGTAGCGAGAGCCCGAAAAGGCTTCTGTCGTATCAGGCAGACCCCTCCCTGACTTTAGTCATGAGGTGGTTCGGTAGCTATCAGACAAATACTGTCACTTATGATGATAATGTCCTACGAAATAATCAGAATTTGCCTGATAGCATCCTTAATGTTCGGCGATATATAGTAATGATAAGAACCCGCATGGCAGAAATGTCATGTCACGTGTTCAATGATAAAGACGACGAAAGGGGGTTATTCCAATGAGCGACGTGATTCTCTATAGCGTGCTATCTCTGGCGGCCTTATATATTATCTATCGCGTAGACCCAGAACACTCGGATGGTAAATACACATCGATATGGACCTTTTATCGCTCTGTTCTGTTCTGTAAAAAAGAAACTATGCATTGTGATTGAAAAAAAAGAGTGCTAACGTACTCCGTCAGACGGAGGCGGAGAGCACTATGTTGAAAATACTACTTGTCCTATCAAGCCTTCTGTTGCTTACCGGATTTGTCTTGCCGGTAATGTGTCTCACCCCTCCCGGATCGCGTCATGTATATCCCCTGTGATTGGCATTGGCACAGTACTTTTTTCGACAAAATGAATTGTATTTTGCGCAATAGAATACGCAACAAACGCATAGAGTTCAGCGGCGGCCATCCGCTGTAACTAATAGTTAGCCCCAGCTTCGGAACGCTAGAGCGACGCTCCTCGCCCACATTCAGCGGCCCTCTCGACCGCTCCTTTCACTGAGAAATACTCACAAACTAAATAACCGCTGGGAATGCTCATTATCGGTTGAAAGAAAACAGGTAAAATCACTTCTCAATATTCCATTTAAATCGAAGTGTTCTTAATTACCCTTATTAGGTTGGATAACATCCAGTTTGTTATGTAGGTATGACATAGGTAAAATGTAGAAATTGAGTTTCTTCATATCAAACAAAGGTTCTTAAAAACAACGTCATGAAAAATCTAAACATAAAAGCGTTCGGCGGACTACTGTACCTATTTATTGTCGTTTCGGCCTCACTATTCCTTGCGGCATGGACGCTCGATTACTGGCAAGCGTGGGTATTTCTCGCCGTATTTTTCGTGTCGGTAACGGTGATCTTCATCTATCTTGCGAAGAACGATCCGAATCTCCTCGCAAGGCGCTTAAATACCGTTGAGCAGGAGAAGGGACAGAAGATAATACAATTCATGATACAGCTGTCGTTTCTAACAGTACTTATTTTTCCGGCGATTGACCATCGCTTTAGATTGTCTGCGGCACCATGGTATGCGGTTATTGCAGGAGATGTCCTGGTCGTACTCAGCCTGCTCATAATATTCCTGGTGTTTAAGGAAAATACATTCACCGCCACGACCATCCAGGTAGAAGCTGGGCAGAAAGTCGTTTCGACGGGACCTTACGCACTCGTGCGCCATCCTATGTATGCCGGAGCTCTTTTCCTGTTTTTGGGCATTCCTCTCGCACTCGGCTCATGGTGGGGGCTGCTCATAATCTTCCCGTTCGCATCAGTACTTGTGTGGAGAAGTCTTAACGAGGAAAAATTCCTTGTTAAGAATTTGTCAGGCTATGCTAAGTACCGGAACGAGGTTAAGTATCGCTTAATACCGTTCATCTGGTAGACATCACACGAGAAGGCTAGGTAAAGCGGCTCTATACTGAGGCGAAGCGACAAAGGTAGTGATTGACCGTACACGACAAAAAGAACACGAATGTCAACCTCTGATGATGCATCTGGGAAGTTAAAGAAGAAAGGATAAAATCATGAATCCAGCAATTTTTATCTGGCTCATCTATGCTGTCTGGCTTATCGTCATTGTATACTTGATCGTCGCGGCGATAGGCATAAGAAAGGATACACAAGGGCACTTATTGCAGAGTGTTGGCCTTATGCTTGCCATTATTGCCGCGTTCTTGCTTCCGTATCTACCAATATTCCACTTCCTTAACTATGCCCCCATACACCCCGTTTTAAGTAGCATCGGCGTCATTCTGTGCGTTGCGGGAATGGCATTGTAAGTCTGGGCGCGTCAGCATCTTGGCGGAAATTGGGGCCAGACTGTCTCCATCAAGAAAGGACATGAACTGGTAACATCGGGTCCGTACCGCTACATAAGGCATCCGATGTATGCCGGAGGCCTTATCGCATGCATCGGTTCCGCTATCGTTTGCGGCGGCGCGTGGATCTTTCTTCTCTTGACCCTCGGTTCCATTTTTATCCGGCGAGTGGGAGCAGAAGGCAGGCTTCTGAAGAAACAATTCCCGCATGAATATCCTAATTACAAGAAACGAACAAAGGCGGTGATTCCGTTCGTGTGGTAATGAATAAATTCAGCATACAGAAAAGATTAGCCGTCTTCCACAAAAAATCGCCTACTCCTAAAAATAGCAATGTACTCTTCACATCAGTAAGATATCCAGGGGCCTACTTTTCGAGGGATGTGCCGATGAGGAGCAGCGCCGCGCCATCCGCAAGGAGTATGAGGTTAAGCGTCATGCTCATTGCATGAAGTTTTTGGAATTTTTTCCTTGCCGGGGTGTCCGGGAGCGATTCAAAAGACTGGACATCCTGCTTTACGCGACTAATGTTGGGATGGAGCTTGAAAAATACAAAAGCATTAATAGAGACGGCAATAACAGCGAGAACAAGAGACCAGCGGAATCCTGTCTGCCCGAAACTGGATCTGCAAAGCGGGAGGAGCAAGAGTACGAGGACCGAAAGGAGCAGTGTGAACAGGAAATAGCTTGAGATGAGCTTCCCCACAATCTCTCCTGCAGCGTCTCTGTCGTACGACCTGAAGATTTTCGGCGTTATAATAAACGTAAATAGGCTAATACCACCTACCCAGAGGGCCAGTATCAGTGTGTAGACTGCATGAGTGAAAGCTGTCATAATATTATCGCCTTTCTTTAATTCTAACAGAAATGATAAAAAAGAAAGCATGGAAAACACCGGCCTTCTGCTAATTGACCTTCAGCGGGATTTTTTACAGCCTGCAGGACGTCTGCCTGTTGGCACAAGGCAGGCTGAAAACGTGATCGAATGCGCTCTGCGCCTGATATCATTTGCCCAGACCTATGATGCTAAGCCTATTTTTGTTGTGAATCAGTTTTCGGCTAGTGACAGATTCAGAAATATCTTCCGTCGTCATTCGGCCATTACTGGCAGTTCAGGCGCTGAAATAGACCCAAGGATTGTCTATCAGGGCTTCCCGTGTTTTACCAAGGCAACTTCTGACGCATTTTCTAATCCCAAACTCGATATTTTCTTGAGAGGTCAGAGAATTACCCATCTTATTATTGTTGGTGTCTATGCCGAGGGATGTGTGTTATCGACAGTAAGTGGTGCTATTGACCGTGGATACCAAGTGACTATTGCCTCGGACGGAGTCGAATCTAATAAAGCATGGAAGAAGCGATTAGCATTTTGGGATATTCGCCGGAGAGGGGCTAATATTATCAGCAGCAGGGATATTCTTAATAATAGTACGGATTTTTATAGTCAAACATCTTACTGACCATTCTAAGCTATGCCAGATTACCTGCAAAGTAAGGGTTGGCCGACGTAAATTGACTGCGTCACTATGTCGCAGGTAATACTTGCGCTCAGTATCTGATAAAGAGTCGACGCCCTTCTTTGTCAGGTCCCGAAGGATATTCGCATGAGACATGTAAAGTGGAAATGCAGTAGGTTGAGAACTTCTATCATGATGTTCATATCTGCCAGCTGCACAGTTTTCTCCGCAGACAGCATCGGGTTGGAAGGATCAAGGCTGCCTCCGACAATGATCAAGGAAAGCTTCTCAGCTCTGATAGTCGAGAAGTCGCATGAATAGTCAGCTGCTTGTGGCTTTTGGTCCTTGGTCTTCGCAGCCTTGGCGTGTTAATTCTCAATAAGGTGACCAGCCTGGGTTGGCTGCCCTGAAACCTTTCTTAGTCAGACGCTTTAGCCCCTCGCCGTTCGCTCTCATAACAAATATGCCTGTCGATCCTTCGCGGTTGGAGGTAAAAGCAATATATCGGCCGTCTGGTGAGAAGCAGGGATCTTCGTTGTTGCCAGCATCTGTTAGCTGTGTTACTCCGCTACCATCAGGTCTTATCGTGAATATCTGGTTTTTGCCTCCGATCATGCTGGCGTAAACTATTTTATCTCCGACCGGAGACCATGCTGGGGATGTATTGTAATTACCCTGGAAGGTTATCCTGCGGATACCGAATCCTTCTCTGTCCGACATGTAAAGCTGAGGGCTACCTGAACGGTTGGATACGAAGACTATCGACGACCCGTCAGGAGAGACGGAAGGGGAAACATCAATCCAGGGCGTTGTAATTATCTTGCGACTTTGTCTGTTGTCTATGTCACCGATAGAGATGTCAGAGTATCCATTCTTTGCAGTGGAGAAAGCGAATCTCCGGTTGTCTTGGAAAAAATTACCCGCAATGCTGACTCCAGAAAGAGGTATCGCGCTTAACTCCCGCATGGCCTTCATATCCAGAACATAAATGCCCCATTTGCGATTTTTTTCAGAGGAGTAGATAAGCTTAGATCCATCGGGCGACCAGCGCGGCGCCATAATTATGTCTCCTTTGATTCCCACTGGATACAAGCGTTCGCCATCCCAGTCCATCATGTACAATTCCTTCGATCCGGACTTCTGAGCTATAAATGCAATCTTTGTTTTGAAGATACCCCGCTGTCCAGTGAGTATTTTATAGATGTCGTTGGAGATGGTATGCGCAAGAAGCCTCGTAAGATCCGGCCCTGCGGTATATTCTTTTCTTAGCACCTCCCTTCCGTCGGCGACATCGTATGCGGATACCGTTACATCGATGGACTGAGAGGTCGACCTTGTTGCAACTCCTTTAACCACCATCTCTACGCCGAGTCCTCTCCAGTTCTGTGTATTGAACGGCTGATCTGGCCGCTCTATCTGAGCAGCATCGTCGAGGCAATAGAAAAGGCCGGTGAAGGTAATGTCGTCCTTGACTATATCAGACACCTCCTTTGCTCCAATGAAGGGCTGAATAGCAATTGGCAGCTTTTTGATACCAGGTGAAGTAATATCGATGTAGATCTTGTCAGCAGAGGAAGTTTGGGCTGACAGTACAATCGTAAAAACTGTGATGAAGAGATAAAAAATAATTTTGTTTTGCATGATGATTCCCTTTTATGGAGAAAATTTAAAATAGATGTCCATCTGCATCGATGGAGGTGGTAATGGGGATGCACTGGTTATAGCCCTGATGGCCGCCCTGTCGAAAAGGACATTGCCGGACTTCTTTTCGAAGCCCAGTATGGTAACGTTTCCGTTTCTAGCAATTGTGATGTGGATAATGGCAAGAAGGTCCTTGTCGGTGGTATCGGGGAATATCCACTGCTGGTGAATTTTTCCGCCGATAAGAGATAAGTAGTCTGAACCGCCAGAACTGCCCTTGCCCGAAGTAAGGACCATTGACCCCGAAGCGGTTTTAGCAGCGGAGACCGTGACGGTTTTTCTCAGGCGGGCAAGTGTCTCGATCTTCTTTTTAGCTTCAAGCGCCGCTATTCTTTCATTTGCCTCGCTTTTCTCTTTGGTGGATACCTTCTCTGGTTGTTCGGTCATGTGGGTGCTTTTCTCTTCGGGTGGCGCGGAAGACTTGGCCGTCTCTTCAGCGGGAGAGGATGATTGACTGCCCGAAGAAGTATCTACAAGAGATACGACGAAGGTGTCGACTTTATAGTGGATGCCCGAATACCTCATATAAATGACTGATACAATTACAAGAAGGGAATGCAAACAGAAGGAAAAAAAAAGGGAACTGTAAAGCCGGTCGGTCTTCATTTAAATGAAATCTTTGGCTCCGTCACCATGCCGAGTTTCTCAATGCCCGCCTCCTTCACGTCTCCCATAATCTCTACAACCGTTCCATATGGCACGTCCTTATCAGCTTTTAGAAATACATCCGGATTGCGCTTGCTTATCGCAGATAGCTTAACTATCAGGTCGGCTTTAGATATGGGATTGTCATTTAGAAAAAGCGCATCGCCCTTTCTGATGACAATGGATATTCTTTCTTCAGGGGGCAGGTTTTTACCCTTTGCTTTTGGCAGGTTCACGTCAATGCCCTGCTGCATCAAAGGGGCTGTCACCATGAAGATGATAAGAAGCACAAGCATGACATCGACGAGCGGTGTCACGTTAATTTCCGATAAAGCGGTCCTGTTGCGGTTGGTCTTCATGGTTATGTGAGGATGTAGTCAACGAGTTCCTCTGAGAAGTCCTCCATGGTGATGATCATACGATTCACGCGGCTCAGGTAATAGTTGTAAGCTATGACGGCGGGTATGGCCGCAGCGAGTCCCATAGCCGTGGTAACAAGCGCCTCGGCAATCCCGGGGGCTACGACGGCTAGCGATGCCGATCCCGCAGCGCCTATCCCGGTGAAGGCGTTCATGATTCCCCATACCGTACCGAAAAGTCCGATAAACGGTGTCGTAGATCCCGTAGTCGCCAGGAAATGGAGGTAACGTTCGAGCCGAGAAGATTCCAGAGCGCCGTATCTCTTAAGAACCCTTCGCAGTTCCTGCTTGTCGGTATGAGACTTTTCGGAGTATACAGATTTAAAAAGTCGCGCAAGGGGGCTCAATTCGAACTTCTTTGCGGAGGTAAATAGATCCCTCGGGTTTCTGGTGACATTGTAAATCTTCATGAAGCTTTCACTTTCATTGTCGGCCTTAGAGCAGAGCCGCCATTTATAGAAGATGATCGTCCATGATGTTATCGAGAAAAACAGCAGAATTATCAGTACGCCCTTGACGACGAGGCCCGCCTGCAGAATCATTTGTAAAGCTGACTGTTCCATCCAACCTCCTTATAAAATCTAACTCTATCCAAAAAAAAGCTGAAATGTCAAATTTCAAGAGGCTACAAATCCTGGCCAAGTTGTTCGACTGCTATAGTTTGAGAATTATTTATGATTTTCTGGCTGCACATATCAGCAGTCTATATAATTCCCTCTCCGGCCATCACTATTAGTTTAATTGATCAGCAATCATATTATATCAGGAAGCGATGCATTCATCGAGAATGCCTATGCAATTCGGGAGCGTAGTGATAGGATAATTATATAGTTAACTCTTACTACTGGTCGGAGCAATGAAAAATAATGACAGCATCATGAAGCTAGTAGTGCCGGCAAAAAAGCTAGACGGCGCCTATAATAAGCTGGAAGATATAATCGAATTTCTACCTGATGTAAATTTTCTTCGTTGCTACACACAAGAATGTACAGATTTTGGAACCGAGCCATTAATGCTATAAAATGGTTTTTCCGAGTTGATGATCGAGGGATTCACGGGTGACTTGTCCGAGCAGCAGAGAGAAACCTTAGCTGCGAAATAGTTGAACTGCACGATGGGAGGATATGGCTTGAGAGTGATGAGGGAAAAGGCAGCACATTCATCTTTGCAATCCCCTTGTCGAAAGATACAAAGGGCAAGCAGCACTGAAAGCCTGCCCGTTTTGTTGATTTTTCAAATTCCTGTCAGTTATTCTGAAACATGTCTTTTGCAAGAATCATCGGCTCATTCAAAGATAAAAAAATCCTCATCATCGGCGATATAATCCTTGACCGGTATATTTTCGGGAAAGTGAACAGAATTTCTCCCGAAGCACCGGTTCCGGTGGTAGATGTGGTGCGCGAATCATTTCTTCTGGGCGGCGCGGCTAATGTAGCGAATAATATTATCGCCCTCGGTGGAAAAGTGTCTGTCGCCGGGGTAATTGGAAAGGACAGGGCCGGTGATGTTGTTAGAGAATTAATGGCCAGTTGTACCATTGACACCGAAGGTATCATAGAGGACAGCCGTCCAACGACTGTCAAGTCAAGAGTTATCGCCCACAATCAGCAGGTCGTGCGCTTCGACCGAGAAGACTGCAGAAAGCTTGAAGGTAAGAGTCTCATCTGCTTTCTCGGGTACATCAAGAAGGCGTTTTCACAGTTCGATGCCGTAATCATTTCGGACTACAAGAAGGGCGTTATATCGGCTTCCCTAGTCAAGACGATTGTCAAATTTGCAAAGCAGAAGAGGACTTTCGTTGCTGTGGACCCCAAGGTGGGCCATTTTCATCTTTATAAGAACGTGTCGCTGATAACGCCGAATCTTTCAGAAGCATCGCAGGGGTCAGGTATCGAGATCAAGGATGAAAAAAGCCTGCTCAAGGCAGGGAAAACACTGCTTTCGCGGCTCTCATGCACCTCCGTCCTCATAACACGTGGCGAAGAGGGTATGAGCCTCTTTGAACGGAATACAAAGAATATAAGAGTTACTCATATACCTACAGTTGCAAAGAAGGTTTTCGATGTTACCGGCGCCGGAGATACAGTCATCGCTGCCTTTACCCTCGCTCATGCCGCGGGCGCTTCACTTCAGGACGCAGCAGTCGTTTCAAACCATGCTGCAGGCTTAGTCGTCGGTGAGGTCGGCACAGCGGTTGCCACCCCCGAAGCGATTCTTCAGTCCCTGGCATCCCATACCGTATAGGGGCCATGCCCAAGGCTATCGCGTTGTATTCAGGCGGTCTGGACAGTACCCTGGCCGTGTTGGTTATGAAAAAACTCGGGGTTGAAGTAGCCGCTGTTTTATTCGACACAGACTTTAGCTGCTCTGTTTCCAGAAGATCCGGTGGCAAGGCGTCACACACCGCTCCTGAATCATGTGGTTTTACTGTCGAGACTCATTACATTGGCAAAAAATTCATGGAGGTCGTGAAGACCCCAAAGTTCGGCCATGGCAAGAACATGAATCCATGTATCGATTGCAAGGTATTGATGCTAAAAGAGGCTAAGAAACTTATGGAAGAGCGCGGTGCCGATTTTCTGATCACCGGCGAGGTCCTGTGGCAGCGGCCCATGAGCCAGCGGAGGGACACCTTACCGAAGATTGAAAAGGAGGCCGGTGTAGCCGGGCTTGTTGTGCGGCCGTTGAGCGCCAGACTTATGAAACCGACTATCCCGGAAGAAAATGGAATGATCGACAGGGAAAAGCTTTATGCTATGTCGGGAAGGTCGAGAAAACCTCAGATGGCCCTGGCGAAAGAACTTGGCTTGACCAAGTACCCGCAACCTGCGGGAGGGTGTCTGCTTACGGACCCCACATTTTCGTTCAGACTCAAGGAATTGCTTGCAAGGACCCCATCGCCTGCGATGAGGGAGATACGACTGCTAAGAGTTGGCAGGCATTTCAGGACCGCAGAGGGTGCCAAGATAATCGTCGGAAGGGACGAGACGGATAACAACGCATTAAAAAAACTTGTCGAACCGGAAGACTATCAACTCAGCGTCATCGGCGATTATGGAAGTCCTTTGGTGATTGCCGAACCGGGAATCTCAAGTGAGGGGCTGAAACTGGCTGCGTCTTTGTGTGCACGCTATTCCGCCGCACGAACGCTGCAGGTAGTGGCGGTAAGGATATCAAGAAACGAAAAGGATTATTCAGTTGACGTAACGCCGGCTGAAGACGCAACTAGCGTGCGTTTCAGAGTCCAGCCACCGGGATAAGTATGTCTGATTTTCGACGCGTTTCCCGAGACCTGCAAAAAAAGAAGTTTGCTCGGTATAGGTTATTGATCAGTCGATGGAACAAGCAGTTTTAGAAGCAGACGGAGAGTGTTTGCTTTAGTGTCAACTGCGCTGACCACTATTAGTATTTCCAGCTTGTCAGGGTTGCCTTTATTGATCCGACCTTCACTTTGGTCTTGAGAAGCACAGGCAGTCGTTTAGCATCGTCGGTGAGCCAGATGAGTATGTCACCTTTCCTGCTGAAGATACCCTCGCTCTGCAGCACTGGCTTGATTAGAATGGTCTTAAAGGTGCCGAGGGATGTTTCGATCGCTTCTTTTTTTACCACCTGTACCTCGGCCTTGTACAGCTTCTTGTTGTCGAATATCTCCACAAACACGGATTTGCCTACCTGCAGGGGAAGAAAGCGCACATAAAAAAAGCATGAGAGGGCATCCATCGTTGACTCTCCAATAGCAAAGACCTGCTGCTCTCTTTCGATATAATTGATATAGGTAGCCTTTTTCTCAATGAAATCGAAATAGACCTCTTTATCTTTTTTATGGCTGCCTTCTGAGGTTTTCAGTCTGTAGCTGTAAGGCGTTCCTGGCAATGTTTTGTGTGCTTCTTTTTTCAGAGAACTCACCGCGAGGTCTTCGACTCTATAAAAAACCGATACGACATCGGATGACATAGCGCGGGATATGAATTGGATGTATTGGCCGTTCTCGACCGTTTCAAGAGATGCCGTACCTGCTTTAATTCCCGCCCAGGTCAGATCATACTCAAGTTTTTCGGGGAGAGTATAAGATAACGCTGCTGACGGTAGACATAGTAGCAGTAGAATACAAGCAGCTATCTTGGATTGTCTTAACAATTGCATGCGATCTGTTCCTGATGTCTTCCCCTACATAGCACAGGTACTTTCTGTTATAGTAATATTATGTTTGTTATTCCTGCAATAGACCTTAAAGCAGGCCGCTGCGTCAGATTGCTTCAGGGAAGGAAAGAAGACGCAACAGTTTATTCTGACGATCCCGTTTCCACAGCACTTAAGTGGAAATCGATGGGTGCAAAGCTGCTCCATGTGGTCGATCTCGACGGAGCCTTTACAGGCAGCCAGCAAAACCTCGCGAGTGTCCTCAAAATCAGGCGTGCCGTGGCGATGGAGATCGAAGTGGGCGGGGGAATTCGCGATATGGCCAGGATAGATCAGCTGCTCTCTGAAGGAATAAACAGCGTAATTATCGGTACTATTGCAGTTGAAAATCCCGGGCTTGTCAAAGATGCTTGTGCAAAATATCCAGGCAGGGTAATGGTAGGGATAGATGCGAACAGTGGCAATGTTGCTGTGAAGGGATGGGTCGAAGTCACCTCAGTAAAGGCGAAAGAACTTGCACTCAGGATGCAGGATATCGGCTGCGCTGGCATTATCTATACTGATATAGCAAAAGACGGCATGCTCTCGGGGCCGAATATCGAAGCGGTGCAGGAGATGGTCGAGAGTCTGACTATATCGGTCATAGCATCGGGAGGCATATCATCCATCGAAGATATAAGGAACCTTGCGCGGATCAACAGGCTCTGGGGCGCCATTACAGGCAAGGCGATATATTCGGGGACTCTCGATCTTAAAGAGGCGATAAGGATATCGGAAGGTAAATGTTAGCAAAGAGGATCATTCCCTGTCTCGATGTTAAAGATGGAAGGGTTGTCAAAGGCGTGAGCTTCCTTAATCTCAAGGATGCCGGCGACCCTGTCGACAACGCCCTATATTATGATGCCGAAGGGGCCGACGAGCTTGTCTTTCTTGATATCACGGCATCACACGAAAAAAGAAAGATCATCCTCGATGTTGTCGAAAAGACCGCCAACGACGTATTCATGCCACTTACCGTCGGTGGCGGTATACGGAGCATCAATGATATTAGAAACCTGCTCAATGCCGGCTGCGACAAGGTGTCGATTAACACTGCTGCAGTACAGGATCCTTATTTTATAAGCCGGGCCGCCGAGCGTTTTGGCACTCAGTGCATAGTTGTGGCAATCGATGCCAAGAGGGTTGCAGAAGGCGTGACAGAATCTTCAGGAGAGGGTTGGTTTTCTGACGACGCTCTCAAAGATGTGGTCCTGTCGGTTCCGGCTAAAGGTCTGACCTGGGCTCTTTCGACTCATGGTGGCCGCAAAATGAAGCTCATCGATGCCGTGCACTGGGCAAAGAAAATGGAAGCCCTCGGGGCCGGAGAAATCCTGTTGACAAGCATGGACAGGGATGGCACGAAAGAGGGCTATGACTTGCAACTTACTCGTGCTATATCTGAAGCGGTATCGATTCCGGTCATCGCTTCCGGCGGCGCTGGGAACCTCGAGCATTTATACGAAGGTTTTGTCGGGGGCAAGGCAGATGCGGTACTTGCCGCCTCAATCTTCCACTTCCGTGAATATTCTATTCGCCAAGCCAAGGAATATCTGAAATCCAAGGGCGTGCCCGTAAGGCTTTAAGCAGGCGAGAGCAAGCAACGCCCTGAAAACATTTCCTTTGATCATCTCGTAAATGATGTTATTTTTATAAATATGCCAAATATGCGTCAATTTTGAGCATCGGCGGTCTATATGCGTATCGAATAACTAATGTTGACACTATTCATATAAAGTATTATGATATGTATTATAGAGTAGTTGGAGGAGATAAATATGCCGGCTGCAACGAAAGATTACTATCAGATATTAGGTGTTGCAAAGGAAGACAGTCAGGAAGATATCAAGAAGGCATATCGAAAGCTGGCTAGAAAGTATCATCCTGATCTGAATGCCGGCAACAAAGTATCAGAGGAGAAATTCAAGGAAATCAACGAGGCGTATGCTGTTCTCGGAGACGAAAAGAAGCGTGCTGAATTTGACAAAGGTGGCACATTCAGCTTCGAGGGCCAAGAAGGTTTCAAGGGCTTTGAGACTGGCGGCTTTGGCGATATCTTTGGCGATATCTTTGGCGGGCGTTTTTCGCATGAGCCAGAGATTACGAGGGGAGAAGACCTCATTATGGGCCTCGAACTTTCTCTTGAAGAGGCCTTTTCGGGAACTACAATGAACATCTCCGTTTCGAGGACGGTGAACTGCGAAGCCTGCAAAGGGAAAGGGGCGGAGTCGTTTGAAACCTGTCCGAAATGTCAGGGCACTGGACATATCCAGACTTCGAGAGGTTTTTACAAAATAGCCCAGAGCTGCCACGACTGCGGAGGCACAGGCAGAAAAGCCATCTCGCTTTGCAAGAAGTGCGGTGGAAGAGGGAGTATATTTACAACTGAGGCCCTCAAGGTAAAGATTCCGGCTGGCGCTGACGAAGGTTCGCTCATAAGACTAAAGGGCAAGGGCAATGCCGGCAAGGGTGGAGGTCCTTCCGGCGATCTGCTTCTGGAGATCAGCATCAGGCCGCATCCTGTCTTTCAGAAGAAGGGATCCGATATCCATGTTCAGATGCCGGTGACTTTCGGAGAGGCAGCGCTCGGCGCCAGGATAGAAGTACCTACTCTCGATGGTTCATCGATGATGAAGTTACCTCCCGGAACACAGGGGGGGCAGCGGTTCAAGCTAAGTGGAAAAGGCTACATTGTCAAGTCGGGACATAGGGGCGATGAATTCGTAGAGATCAGAATAGCAGTGCCCAAGGTCATCCCAGACGAGGCCAAAGAGGCAATCAAGACGATCGACGCTTTATATTCCGAAAATCCGAGAAAGAACCTTGGAGATAAATAATTATGGTTAGAAGAAAGCAGGACTCCGACAGACCACTTTATTTGATCAGTGTAGTGTCCCAGATGCTTGAGGTGCATCCGCAGACATTAAGGATGTACGAACGAGAGGGATTCGTAAACCCCCGCAGGATAAACCGGCAGAGGCTTTATTCAGACAAGGACGTCGAACGGCTCAATCTTGTGATTGAACTGACCAAGGACCTCGGCGTAAATAGGGCTGGCGTCGATATCATCCTGAGGATGAGAAGCCGCATGGAAGCAATGCAGCGCGAAATAAGCGATATGATGGGCCTAGTTGATGAAGATATAAGGAAGGAATTCGAAAAAAGATTGAGGTCCATGTTCGGCCAAGAATGAAATTCCAGGCAACCTCGTGTGATTGCCGAAGTTAAAATTGTAGGAGCAACTCGGTGATTTGCTCCGTGAGTATATTCGGGAGGATTTTGTATGAGATTGGATAGATTGACTGTAAAAAGCCAGGAGGCGATGCAGGAGGCTCAGAGTCTCGCGCAAAAAAAAGGAAATCAGCAACTTGATGTCGAGCACCTTCTTCTGGCGATTCTGAAGGATGAAGAAGGGATTGGTCCTCAGATACTGAGCAGGATTGGTGTTGATATCGGTGCATTATCGGCCGACCTCGACAAAGAGATAGACAAGTACCCCAAGGTTTCGGGTGCGACCCCCATGGGGCAATTCTATATCGCGCCGCGGTTAAAGACAGTGCTGGAGAAATCGTTCGAAGAGGCCCAGCATTTGACGGATGAATTTATCAGTGTAGAGCATCTTCTCATCGCAATATTTAACGACAGCGGATCTGCAACTCAACTGCTCAACCGCCACGGTGCAACGCGTGCTAACGTGCTCACCGCCATGCAGGAGATTCGAGGCGTCCATCGCGTAACAGATCCGAATCCCGAAGATAAATACCAGGCATTAAAAAGGTATGGCAAAGATCTTACCGATCTTGCTAAACGAGGAAAGCTCGATCCGGTCATTGGCAGAGACGAGGAGATTAGGCGCGTCATCCAGGTACTGTCTAGGAGGACCAAGAACAATCCAGTCCTCATCGGGGACCCTGGGGTCGGCAAGACAGCGATTGTTGAGGGGCTAGCCCAACGGATCGTAGCTGGCGATGTTCCTGAAACCCTGCGCGACAAGCGTCTTGTGACAATTGATATCGGCAGTCTTGTCGCAGGGGCGAAGTACCGGGGTGAGTTCGAGGAACGGCTAAAGGCAGTATTGAAAGAGATCGAACAGTCAGAAGGCCGGGTAATCACTTTTATTGATGAGCTCCATACACTTGTGGGTGCTGGGGCAGCCGAGGGATCCATGGACGCATCTAACATGCTTAAGCCTGCCCTTGCAAGGGGTGAGCTACGCTGTATCGGTGCCACGACAGTAAATGAATATCGGAAATACATAGAGAAAGATCCAGCGCTCGAAAGAAGGTTCCAGCCGGTGATGGTCGGTGAGCCTTCTGTCGAGGATACGATCTCAATTCTGCGAGGGTTGAAAGATAAATACGAAGTTCATCACGGTGTCAAGATCAAGGATTCAGCCCTGATTGCTGCGGCAGTGCTTTCAAGTCGTTATATTACAGACAGATTCCTTCCAGATAAGGCCATAGACCTTATCGATGAGGCTGCAGCGAGGCTTAGGATGGAGATTGACAGCATGCCGATCGAACTTGATGAACTCGAAAGAAAGCTGCGGCAGATGGAGATCGAGAAGCAGGCCCTGCTCAAGGACGACTCTCAGGACGCCAAAGACAAGCTCGCAAAGATTGGCAGAGATATGGCCGAACTTCAGGCCCGCCGAGATGTTCTGAGGGCGCAATGGTTGAGTGAAAAAGAGGTCATACAGAAGATGAGGGAGATAAAGGAGCAGATTGATCAGGCAAAGATCGAGTCCGAAATGGCAGAAAGGGAAGGCGATCTCGCAAAGGCTGCTGAGCTTAAATATGGCAAGTTGCTCGAACTGCAACGCTCTCTTGAAGCTGAAAACAGTCGACTGAAGGCCACGCAGGAAAAGCGCAAGATGCTCAAAGAAGAGGTCGAGGACGAGGATATAGCCGAGGTCGTTTCGAAGTGGAGCGGCGTGCCAGTGACCAGGATGCTTGAAGGTGAAGTTCAAAAGCTTATACATATGGAAGACCGCCTAAGGCAACGTGTTGTCGGACAAAATGATGCTCTTGCTGCAGTGGCAAACGCCATTAGGAGGGGAAGGGCCGGTATTCAGGACCCAAACAGGCCAATCGGCTCGTTTCTGTTCCTGGGCCCTACGGGTGTCGGGAAAACAGAGCTTGCAAAAGCACTAGCGGAATTTCTCTTTGACGATGAGACAGCCATGATTAGGATCGACATGTCCGAGTACCAGGAAAGGCATACCGTCTCACGGCTAATCGGTGCACCCCCGGGGTACGTTGGTTATGAAGAGGGCGGACAGCTTACCGAGGCGGTGAGGAGAAGGCCTTATGCGGTGGTTCTCTTTGATGAGATAGAAAAGGCCCATCCCGAAGTCTTCAACGCATTGCTTCAGTTACTGGATGATGGACGCCTTACTGACGGGCATGGGAGGACGGTCGATTTTAGGAACACTGTTGTGATCATGACCTCAAATATAGGGAGCATCCACATCCAGGAGATACTCGAAGAACGCACTAAGCAGCCGGCTGTTTACTGGGGCGACGATAATCACAAGGAATTAAGGGACAAGGTGATGGACGATTTGAAGGCGTCCTTTAAGCCCGAGTTTCTGAACAGGATCGACGAGATTGTCATCTTCAATGCCTTGAATACGGCATTGCTGAAACAGATTGTAGACATCCAGGTTGAGAGGATGAAGAAGTATCTGCATGAGAAAAAGGTAGACATTGTATTAACCGATGAAGCCAAGGCGCACGTCGCAAAAGCCGGTTATGACCCTGTTTACGGTGCTAGACCGCTAAAGAGGGCTATCCAGAACGAGATACTAAATCCTCTTGCTATGAAGCTGTTGGAAGGCGCTTTTTCGGAAGGTGATGTGGTAGAGGTTGATTATGTCAAAAATAAAATGGTTTTTAATAAGACCCATGTTGCGGATTTTGCATTGAAAGGACCTTCGGTCCATTTATAAAGGGAGTTTTGAACTCTGAGGAGGAATTAGTATGTCAATTGATAAATGGAGTCCTTTGAAAGAGCTCGAGGACATGAGAAGAGACATGGACAGGCTTTTTGAGGAATTTGCGAAGCCTTCGCGGCGAAGGAGAGTATGGCCGAAATCAGAGGGCCTGGTTATTCCCAGCATGGATCTTTATGCAAGGAAGAATGATATAGTTGTCAAGGTCGATCTGCCGGGTGTGCGGCGTGAGGACATAGACCTCACCATTACGAAGGATTCGCTGATTGTGAAGGGCGAGGTGAAAAGAGACGAAGAGGTAAAGGAGGAAGAGTACTTTATTTCCGAGAGGTCTAATGGAAACTTCTCCCGGACCATTACGTTGCCCTTCGAGGTCGAGAACGAAAAGGCCCAGGCATCAATGAACAATGGCATCCTTGAGATCGTGATCCCCAAGCTGGAAGAGGCAAAGGCCCGTGAGATAAAAATCGAAGTCAAATAAGGCAATCCTGGACTCTGCGCTCGCCGGGGAGTGTCCGGACTTCAGAGTTCGTTGACAACTGCCCGCCATTTTTGAGATAATAACAAGTTTCCTGGGTAGCTCAGCTGGCAGAGCGGGTGGCTGTTAACCACTTGGTCGGAGGTTCGAGTCCTCTCCCAGGAGCTTTATATTCCAATGGTTTGCAGAGATGCAAGCCATTTTTTATTGTATTTAAGCAATTTTAGAGATATGATGCGTTGTGAATATTTTATCAGGGGGAATTTAGGATAGTGCGCGGGAATCCTCGGGCATTTTAATCCCGAGATGGAAGCGTGTTTTCACTGTACCTCTTTCGCTTGGTGAACACAAGTTCACTATGGTATGATAAGACATGTATCTAACACATAAAGTGTGTATCCAGCCAGCAAAATCAGCCATAGATCTACTGTGGCAGACGTCTTACACCTGCAAGGATGTCTGGAACATTCTGAACGATGAAAAACAGCGCAACCGTCTGGGCTACTATGCTCTCAAAAAGATGCTGCCGGAGCTTAAGAAAGACTGTCCACGGCTAAAAGAACCTTGCTCACAGACCTTGCAGGAAGTAGTCAAGTCGCTCACCGGAGCGTGGCGTATGTACGTTACGAAAAAGAAGCAGGGAGATGGCGGAGTTGGCCCGCCCCGATTCAAATCGTACAAGTATTTCTTCACGCAGAAATATCCCCAGCAGGGTATTTCTTTTGAGATTGCCGGCAACACACTGCGACTCGCACATGGCAAGAACAAAGCTGAGTGGATCGAGATTGAACTTCCGAAGATTGATTACGCAACAGATACTATCAAAACAGTCACTATTGCCTATGACAAAGTATCCAAGGCTTGGAGCGCGAGCTTCACGCATGAGGTATCTTGTGCAGATGCGGAGACTGTCAGTAGGGAGATGGCGGGACAGGTGCCAGCATTGTCTCCGGAATCCTTCTGCCCTCTTCCCATTGCGTACAATCCGTTTACAAGAGAGCCCGTCCACTTGCTGTATTTCGACCCGGGCTGTAAAACAGCGCTAAGTGGCATCAAAACAGATGGAACGATTCATGAATATGACATCAACCCTTTGCGGCAGTTGAATCTTAAACACTACATCCTGATTGACCAGCTTAAATCCAGGCGTGACAAGAAGGATAGTGGTTCCAAGCAGCGGCGACGACTGGACTCTAAAATACGGAAGATCTATGCTAGGGTTGAAGGGCAAAGCAAGCATTATCTTCACAAGGTTGCAAACCGGATTCTGACCGACCACCCGGATGTGATTGGGTTCCATGTCGGGGACTGGGATAAGAGCCAAACACTGGCTGACACAGGCTACAAATTCATAGACAAGCGCATCAACCGGCAAGTCCAGAACAATAACCCGATTATGACACTTGTTGGATACCTCTCTTACAAAGCTGCACTGCGTTGCAAAGAGGTCAGGAAATTCAATGAGCGGGGCACTACGAGGACTTGTTCTTGTTGCGGACACGTTATAGCAGAGGGCTTATCGCCCTCAGTACGAACTTTTGCTTGTCCAGTGTGTGGTTTTACCATAGACCGGGACATCAACTCGACTCTTAATTTTCTGAATATCTACCAGTTTGCTGTGTGGTACAGCCTGAGAGCGCTTCAATGCCTCAGTATTGCCCGACTCCTGTTGAATCCTTCATCGGGCAAAAACCGAAGGGTGTCTGCACGAACCTGCGTCCTGAACTACCAGGATGCTCGTAGTCTCTGACTACGAGAGGATATCACAGAAATGATATTTCAAAAAGATCCTGCTGATAGCACGGTGATTACCGTTCTCCGGTGACATGACAAGTGACTTAAGATAATCAAGCTATAGTCCATATATTATTTGCTGTCAGGACAGATTTCCCGGCCGATGTTTTACTGAAAGCGCAGGGGGGGTAGTCTCATGGTATAATTCCCGATGAGTTTTATCGCGGATCTGCATATTCATTCGAAATACTCGCGGGCTACGAGTGGCGAAATGACCCCCGAAAGCATCTGGAAGTGGGCGCAACTAAAGGGTATATCTGCAATCGGTACCGGGGACTTCACTCATCCGAAATGGTTCAAAGAGCTGAATGATAGGCTCGAACCTCTTGGAAACGGTCTCTTTAAGCTCAAGAAGGCATATCAAAATGGAGATGTTCCGAATTTATGCCGCCGCGAAGTTTCATTTTTGCTGACAACAGAGATAAGCTGCATTTACAGTAAGGATAAGAAGGTTCGTAAAGTCCATTGCCTTGTTTTTGTCCCGGATTTTTCGAGCGCTGCGAAATTGAGCATCTCCTTAGCAAAGATCGGAAATCTTAATTCCGACGGCAGGCCAATCTTGGGGCTCGATGCAAAGGAACTTCTTAAGATAGTACTCGACACCTCACTTGAGGCGATGCTTGTGCCTGCACATGCATGGACACCGCATTTCTCCGTCTTCGGAGCGGTTTCAGGCTTCGATTCTCTCGACCATTGTTTTGAGGAACTGACACCGAATATATATGCCATTGAAACGGGATTGTCCTCTGATCCGCCTATGAACTGGCGACTTTCAGCCCTTGACGGGATCACTCTAATCTCCAATTCTGATGCTCATTCTCCGGCCAAAATCGGGCGTGAGGCAAATATTTTCGATACTGATATATCGTACCATGCGATTATGGAAGCCCTTCGATCCGGTAAGGGATTTGATGGTACGATAGAATTTTTCCCCGAAGAAGGCAAGTACCATTATGACGGGCACCGGCTTTGTGGGGTCAGCCTTGCCCCGGAAGAGACAAGAAATCATGATTATCTTTGTCCTATGTGCGGCAAAGGAGTGACAGTCGGTGTCATGCACCGTGTGGATGCACTTGCCGACAGGGCAAAAGGTGTCAAGCCAAAGGGAGCCAGTCGATTTCGGTCCATCATTCCTTTACCGGAGATCATTTCCGAGGTCTTGCAGGTTGGCGTTAACAGCAAGGCTGTAACTAATGTTTATCGGCAGATGCTTGCAGCGCTGGGTAGTGAATTCAGAATCCTTCTTGATAGCCCGTTGACTGATATAGAAGAAGCTGGTTCGCCACGTCTGCGGGCTGCAATTGCCCGGATGAGGACGGGGAAGGTGCATATAGCGCCCGGATTTGACGGCGAGTACGGAAAGGTGCGAATATTTGAAGCGGTAGCAAGAGAAAAAGTCAAAGGCCAGACCCTTCTTTTTTGACGGAGTACTGATAGGTGATTTCTGAAGTGACCTGCTGGTATATGCACAGTAAAATAGCCTTATATTGCATAGATATGCAAAATGAGTTGACAACAAGTTTAAAACCTGCTATGCTACATTTGTTGGCAGTTGATCTTTGAAGTATCATTTTCTCTGCAGTACCGAAGGCTTCTGTAGCTGCGGTGAACACAAGAGAAATGGTTGAATCAGAAGATTTGATGCGTACACCCTGAATTGATTGTAAATGGGTTGCCGAAATCTACCTGAAACCACTTGGAAATCACCTCAACAATTGGAAGCAAAGGTATTGTGGGGATTTTTGTTCTTTGAAAACTAGAGGCAGGTCCTATTTATTCGAAGTATATGTAAATGCCAGAAAAAATTTTGAGAGTTTGATCCTGGCTCAGAACGAACGCTGGCGGCGTGCCTAACACATGCAAGTCGAACGGGCATATTAGTGTAGCAATACAATGGTATGTTAGTGGCGCACGGGTGAGTAACACGTAGGCAATCTACCCTAGAGTGGGGGACAACCCAGGGAAACTTGGGCTAATACCGCATAAGACCACGAACTGGGATGTTCGTGGTAAAAGTAGCAATACGCTTTAGGATGAGTCTGCGGCCTATCAGGTAGTTGGTGGAGTAACGGCCCACCAAGCCAATGACGGGTAGCCGGTCTAAGAGGACGAACGGCCACACTGGAACTGAGACACGGTCCAGACTCCTACGGGAGGCAGCAGTGGGGAATCTTGCACAATGGGCGAAAGCCTGATGCAGCGACGCCGCGTGGGGGATGAAGGCCTTCGGGTTGTAAACTCCTTTTGCAGGGGAAGATAATGACGGTACCCTGCGAATAAGCCACGGCTAACTCTGTGCCAGCAGCCGCGGTAAGACAGAGGTGGCGAGCGTTGTTCGGAATTACTGGGCTTAAAGGGCGCGTAGGCGGTGATATAAGTCTGGGGTGGAATTCTGCAGCTTAACTGCGGGACTGCCCTGGAAACTGTATTGCTTGAGTCGGACAGGGGAAGGCGGAATTCCAGGTGTAGCGGTGAAATGCGTAGATATCTGGAGGAAGGCCTGTGGTGAAGACGGCCTTCTGGGTCTTGACTGACGCTGAGGCGCGAAAGCGTGGGTAGCAAACAGGATTAGATACCCTGGTAGTCCACGCCCTAAACGGTGGGTACTAGGTGTGGGGCCCGTACGGGTTCTGTGCCGAAGGGAAACCATTAAGTACCCCGCCTGGGGAGTACGGCCGCAAGGTTGAAACTCAAAGGAATTGACGGGGGCCCGCACAAGCGGTGGAGCATGTGGTTTAATTCGACGCAACGCGAAGAACCTTACCTGGGCTTGACATGCTAGTGGTAAGAACCCGAAAGGGGGATGACCTTGGGGTAACTCAAGGAGCTAGCACAGGTGCTGCATGGCTGTCGTCAGCTCGTGCCGTGAGGTGTTGGGTTAAGTCCCGCAACGAGCGCAACCCTTATCCTCTGTTGCCCGCGAGGGATCTCTGAGGAAACTGCCAGCGACAAGCTGGAGGAAGGTGGGGATGACGTCAAGTCATCATGGCCCTTATGTCCAGGGCTACACACGTGCTACAATGGCTACTACAGAGGGCAGCGAGACCGCGAGGTGGAGCCAATCCCTAAAAGTAGTCTCAGTTGGGATCGGAGTCTGCAACTCGACTCCGTGAACGTGGAATCGCTAGTAATCGCGGATCAGCTATGCCGCGGTGAATACGTTCCCGGGCCTTGTACACACCGCCCGTCACACCACGAAAGCCTGTTGTACCCGAAGTTGGTGAGCTAACCGCAAGGAGGCAGCCTTCGAAGGTATGGCCGGTGATTGGGGTGAAGTCGTAACAAGGTAGCCGTTGGGGAACCAGTGGCTGGATCACCTCCTTTCTAAGGAGAATAATAGGGCCTGCCTTAGTTTTATAAATTGATTATTGCCGAAGTCGATCTTCGGCAATAATTTCGATCTTTGACAAACAAGGGGAAGTAGAGAAGAGAATAGTAAGGTCAAGGTAACAAGAGCATATGGTGAATGCCTTGGCATCAGGCGGCGAAGAAGGACGCAGCGGACTGCGAAAAACCACGGGGAGTTGTGAGCGAGCTTAGATCCGTGGGATTCCGAATGGGGCAACCCGGCCGGCGAAGAGCCGGTCATCATGCGTTGAATACATAGGCGTATGAGGCGAACCTCCCGAAGTGAAACATCTCAGTAGGGAGAGGAAGAGAAATCAAACGATATTCCCTGAGTAGCGGCGAGCGAACGGGGAAGAGCCCAAACCTTCTTTAGCAATAGAGGAGGGGTTGTAGGACCGCGTGAGTACCAATTAGCGTATATAGTTGAAGAGGCATGGAAAGGCCGACCATAGAGGGTGATAGTCCTGTAGGCGGAATGTACGTTATAGGGAAGCGGTATCCTGAGTACCACGGGACACGTGGAATCCTGTGGGAATCTGGGGGGACCACCCTCCAAGGCTAAATACGACCTGATGACCGATAGTGAACAAGTACCGTGAGGGAAAGGCGAAAAGAACCCCGGCGAGGGGAGTGAAATAGAACCTGAAACCGTATGCTTACAAATAATCGGAGCGGCAGCAATGCTGTGACGGTGTACCTTTTGATTAATGGGCCGGCGAGTTACTGGTTGTAGCGAGGTTAAATGCTTAAGGCATGGAGCCGAAGGGAAACCGAGTCTTAAAAGGGCGAATAGTTACAATCAGTAGACCCGAAGCCAGGTGATCTACCCATGGACAGGGTGAAGCGAAGGTAAGACTTCGTGGAGGCCCGAACCGGTGTTTGTTGCAAAAAGCTCGGATGAGCTGTGGGTAGGGGTGAAAGGCCAATCAAACCTGGTGATAGCTGGTACTCCTCGAAATGTATTTAGGTACAGCCTGCAGGTAGTCGCAGGGGGGTAGGGCACTGAATGGGCTAGGGCCACGTAGGTGGTACCAAACCCAATCAAACCACGAATACCCTGGCGGATGTTCCTGTGGAGTGAGACTGCGAGTGCTAAGATCCGTAGTCGAGAGGGAAACAGCCCAGACCGTCAGCTAAGGTCCCTAAGATAGTGCTAAGTGGGAAAGGATGTGGTGTTACTCAGACAGCCAGGATGTTGGCTTAGAAGCAGCCATCATTTAAAGAAAGCGTAATAGCTCACTGGTCGAGTGACACTGCGCCGAAAATGTAACGGGGCTCAAGCACTACACCGAAGCTACGGACTCTCGCAAGAGAGTGGTAGAGGAGCATTCTGTGGACCTGTGAAGGTGGCTTGTGAGGGCTGCTGGAGGGGACAGAAGAGATTATGTCGGCATAAGTAGCGAAAAGGCTGATGAAAAGTCAGCCCGCCGTAAACCTAAGGTTTCCTGGGGTAGGGAAATCCGCCCAGGGTTAGTCGGTCCTAAGGCCAGGCTGAAAGGCGTAGCCGATGGACAGCAGGTTAATATTCCTGCACCATATGTTGTGCGTTTGACTGAAGAGGGGACGCAGGAGGATAGTCTGAGCCTGGTGATGGTTCAGGTCCAAGCGTGTAGGCTTGTGAGTAGGCAAATCCGCTCACTATAAGGCTGAAGCGTGACGGGGAAAGCCGCAAGGCTGAACTCAGGTGATTCCACGCTGACGAGAAAATCCTCGTAGGGAGTACAACGTGTGACCGTACCGCAAACCGACACTGGTAGGTGGGTAGAGGATACCAAGGCGGACGAGTTAACCCTCGCTAAGGAACTCGGCAAAATAACCCCGTAACTTCGGGATAAGGGGTTCCTAGCAATAGGACGCAGTGAAGTGGACCAAGCGACTGTTTACCAAAAACACAGGTGTCTGCAAACTCGTAAGAGGAAGTATAGGCACTGACTCCTGCCCGGTGCCGGAAGGTTAATAGGAGGGGTTAGCCGCAAGGCGAAGCTCTGAATTGAAGCCCCGGTAAACGGCGGCCGTAACTATAACGGTCCTAAGGTAGCGAAATTCCTTGTCGGGTAAGTTCCGACCTGCACGAATGGAGTAACGACTTGGTCGCTGTCTCGGCGAGGGGCTCGGCGAACTTAAGATACCGGTGAAGACGCCGGTTACCTGCAGCTAGACGGAAAGACCCCGTGCACCTTTACTATAACTTGGCAGTGAGTTTTGGCAATACATGTGTAGGATAGGTGGGAGGCTATGAAGCAGGGACGCTAGTCTTTGTGGAGCCGACGTTGAAATACCACCCTTGTGTTTCTGGGACTCTAACCTGCACCCATTAACTGGGTGGGGGACACTGTCTGGTGGGTAGTTTGACTGGGGCGGTCGCCTCCTAAAGAGTAACGGAGGCGTCCAAAGGTCACCTCAGGCTGGACGGAAACCAGCCGTTGAGTGCAAAGGCATAAGGTGGCTTAACTGTGAGACTGACGGGTCGATCAGATACGAAAGTAGGGCTTAGTGATCCGGTGGCACTGTGTGGAAGGGCCATCGCTCAACGGATAAAAGGTACGCCGGGGATAACAGGCTTATCGCGTCCAAGAGTTCACATCGACGACGCGGTTTGGCACCTCGATGTCGACTCATCGCATCCTGGGGCTGAAGTAGGTCCCAAGGGTTCGGCTGTTCGCCGATTAAAGCGGTACGTGAGTTGGGTTCAGAACGTCGTGAGACAGTTCGGTCCCTATCTGCTGTAGGCGCAGGAGACTTGAGGGGGGCTGTCCTTAGTACGAGAGGACCGGGACAGACAGACCTCCAGTGTTCCAGTTGTCACGCCAGTGGCAATGCTGGGTAGCTGTGTCTGGTGAGGATAACCGCTGAAGGCATCTAAGCGGGAAGCCCACCCCAAGATGAGGTCTCCCAGGGAGCAATCCCTCTGAAGGTCCGTGGTAGACTACCACGTCGATAGGCTGGAGGTGTAAGCGCAGTAATGCGTTCAGCTTACCAGTACTAATAGACCGTGTGCCTTGACCATATTCTTTCTCTATCCCCTTGTTCGTCAAAAAATACGTTCTCCGTAAAAATAGTTGTTGCATTACATCGAATAGTTTATATAATTGATTAAAGAAAGGTGATCCCTTTCTTTAATTTTTTTTGCGCAGGGATCCGGGGGTTAGATGAAAGAAAAAGATATATTTGAAGAGATTGTAAACCTTGGGAAAAGACGCGGAGTTATCACGTATGATGAGATAAACGAAGCACTTCCGTCCGAATTCTTCTCTCCTGATGAAATTGAAGATCTTATGGATGTCCTCAGCGACATGGGCGTCAAGGTCGTCGATTATGAAGAAGGTGTTCCTCCCGAGGAGGAAATGGAGGAGGAGGTCGAGGAACAGGAGCGCGCTGAGGACCTGGTACAGGCATACTTCAACTCAATGGGTGATATTTCGATCCTTACTAAGTACGAGGAAATCGAGTTGGCCAAGAAGCTTGAAGAGGGCCGAGAGATAATTAAGGGGACAATAACGACGCTTCCGCTCTATGAAAAGATAAAGGATACTATCTCCGTGGAAGAAGATGAGGAAGCGCTGCCTGACGAAGAAAGGGCAGACGAGGCCTTAATTAAGACCCTTGTACGCCTTGAGGAGCTAATGGTGCTGGTCGAAATAGCTGACAGGAAGATCAAGAGATACGGTTCTTTGAAAGAGCTCAGATCGACGGTCAATGACAAGAAGAAAAAAGGACAGAGCCCTAAGAAGATAGAGATGCTTCTCAAGGAGGTTCATGCCGATTACAAGAGGGTCGAGACTGAAGTTGGGATAAAGGCTGAGGCCCTAAAGGACATGTGGAGTAAGATATCGAGGGCTCGGTATCTCGTCGGCGAGACGAAAAACGAGCTTATTACTAGAAATCTGAGGCTCGTCGTCAACATTGCCAAAAACTATGTCGGCAGGGGCCTGCCTCTCCTGGATCTCATACAGGAAGGGAATATCGGGCTCATGAAGGCTGTTGACAAGTTTAAATATGAAAAGGGCTTTAAATTCAGTACGTATGCCACATGGTGGATAAGGCAGGCTATTACGCGTGCATTGATTGACCAGACGAAGACGATTCGCGTGCCCGTTCATATGATGGAATTCTATAACCGCGTAACAAAGGCATCGAGAGAGCTTACACAGCAACTGGGCCGTGAACCTGTAAACGAGGAGATTGCGAAGAAACTGGTGGTTCCGGTTCGCAAAGTTGAGGAGGTATTCCGGGCAATTCAAGATCCTATAGCTCTGCAGACCCCCATCGGCGATGAAGATACGGAACTGGAAGACTTTATCGGTGATAAGGCAAGTCCATCGCCGTATTCAGATGCTGAAAGGATAGAGACATCTGAACAGATTCAGAGAGTACTTAGGACCCTGACGCCAAAGGAAGAAACTGTAATCCGTATGCGTTTTGGAATTGGAGTCGACAGGGACCATACCCTTGAAGAAGTCGGAAGGTTTCTCTCGATTACCAGAGAGCGTGTACGTCAGATTGAAGCGAAGGCACTTAGAAAACTCAAACATCCAAGTAGATTGAGGGCTCTAAAAATCCTTACGAGCTAGCGTTAGCCAAAAAAAGGGGGATGCATTTGCATACCCCTTTTTTTGTTCGCTTTCTAGTTCCCGAAAGTATCTCCAGGGCTTATCTCGCTTATGGCCCGTAATATTATAGCAGCAGAACCGGCGTCAGATATCGCGAATACCTGAGCAGTTCCTAGCACTGGCCTCGGATCTTCTTGCGCCGTCACGGTGAAAATGTCGCCGATTTCGACGCCATTTCCAGCACCCCTATTAATATAGATTACATCATCCTTACCTGTGGCAGTTAGTTTATCCCATACCGCAAGCACTATGCCAGAAAGGGCAGGCCTTCTTTCTATGGCAGGGGCGACTGGGAGTGATACCGGATAAAAATCTATCAGTGAATCACCTATGGCTATCTCTTTATACGATTCTGAGACAATAGCCTTTGTCTTGCCAGTTTCATCTCCGGTAACTGTGACTATCCCTTTAATGCGAACATGATAGCCGGCAATCTCCTTTTGGTTCATTGGGTTCAAGATAGTCTCAGGGTCGGTTACAACGTAGAATTTATTGCCAGGATCAGCTTTAACTTTTGTATCCAGATAGACAACATCATCAGTCCCGAGCAGAGTTTTATGGAGCGGCGACCCCATCACCTTCCCCATTGAGTTAAAGCTCTTGATAAAGTACCCGCTATCCAGTAATACCTCTCTGCTCACCAATGGTCTCTTCGGACTGATCGGCACTGCCATGGTAGCGTTAGCTCCAGGAGTTAGCAGCTTCCGTTTCGTCTCTAGCCGCACGTGCTCTCCTTCGCCACGAAGTTCTTCTTTCAGCAATTCAGCTGGAATGACTATTTTTTCGTTCGGAAAAATCAAATGCGGATTGTGAATATGCGGATTGGCCTTCCAGAGTTTTGGCCAGAGAAAAGGATCCTTCAGATTGCCAGAAGAAATATCCCAAAGTGTATCGCCTTTCTTAACAGTATATTCTACGCCCTCATCCGCAGCCATTAGCGCAAGCGGCGCCGCCAGCAGAAGGATGGCACAGAGAAGTGTCAAAGTGCCGGCTTTTTTAATCATTTCCATTGTTCCTCCTGAACAGCTATGTTGAATGTTAGATTTATCCGATTACTGCAATTATAGATTTTTTTATCACTTCCAGCAAGTGATTTAGATCACCAATACCTATACTAAGAGGGGGCATTATCACTATTGTATTACCCAGTGGTCTCATTAGCACTCCTTCTTCCCTCGCCTTATACGCAACTTTCCATCCCATGCGATCTTCCCATGAGTAAGGTTCCTTAGTCGCTTTGTCCTTCACTAGTTCGATTGCTGCAACGAGTCCTATATGTCTGACATTGCCAACGTGGGGCAGGGTGGACATTTCCGCCAATTTGTCTTTAAGTATAGCACTTTTTGCGGCTAATTTTATGATTGTTTCGTCCGTCCTGAAGATATCAAGTGAAGCAATGGCAGCGGCACATGCAAGCGGATTGCCGGTATACGAGTGGCCATGGAAAAAAGTCTTAAGGTCTTTGAATTCTCCGAGGAAGGCATTGAAGATCTCTTCTGTGGACAATGTTACTGCCAGAGGTAAATAACCATTTGTAATCCCCTTTGACAGGCACATGATATCAGGAACTACTCGCTCATGCTCGCATGCAAACATCCTGCCGGTCCTGCCGAATCCTGTGGCGACTTCATCTGCAATCAGCAAAGTGTTGTATCTTAGACAAAGTTCCCTTACTCCCCTTAAATATCCCTCAGGCCAAACAATCATGCCGCCAGCTGCCTGAACAATAGGTTCAATGACGACTGCGGCAATCTCATCAGCGTGTTCATCAAGTATCTTCTCCAGCTCTCTTAAACAGGCCAGTGAGCATCCGGGGTAAGTATTGCATATTTCGCAACGGTAGCAAAAGGGAGAAGGTGCTTCGAACGTCTTAAATAAGAGGGGCTGATAGACCCTGTGAAAGACATCGACATTGCCTACACTCATCGCGCCGATGGTATCGCCGTGATATCCATTTTTAAGCGATAGAAAGGATTGACGCTTAGGGAGACCCTTGTGAATCCAGTATTGAAAAGCCATTTTGAGTGCTACTTCTACCGCGGTAGATCCATTATCTGAGTAAAACACTTTTGACAAGCGCGGAGAGATGCCTTCGAATGAGGCATCCGTGACATTTATAAGCTTTTCCGCTAGCTCTATTGATGGGACATTGCCGAGACCAAGCAGTGTAGAATGTGCGATCCTGTCGAGCTGATCACGGATTGAATCGTCGATCTCTTTTCTCCTGTGACCGTGGATGTTCACCCAGAGTGAAGATACGGCATCGAGATACCATCTCCCAAATGTATCCTTCACGAAGCAGTCGCGGCCCTCGGTGATGATAATAGGCTTATCCTCAAGCCAATCCTTCATCTGAGTAAAAGGGTGCCAGATGTATTGCTTGTCCAAGTCTACGAGGTGATTTATATTTTCCAGATAACTCATAAATATTTCATCTTGTGTAACACGAATCTATTATAATAACAGAGAATATAGAATAGAGTTTAATGATATATGGGTGGTCGACCATGCATTCAATTGAAACATTAGACATCAAGGGTTATAGTAACGAAGCTGTGCCGAACACCTTCTTCCGGCAAAAGGCTGAGACAAAGCATCTGGCCATTCTTCTGCCCGGACTCGGATACACGGCACATATGCCAGTCATGTATTATACTGGTTTAGCGCTCCTCGCTAAGCAAGCGGATGTAATGCGAGCTGACTATAATTATATAAAGCACTCTGACTTCATGGCCCTGGATCCCGACGAGCGCAGGCGATGGGCTGCGAAGGATGCCATGGCGGTTTTTAATGCTGCAATAGATCAACGCAAATATGACGAGATAACACTTGTGGGTAAATCGATAGGCACGTCTGCCATGGGACATTTGATAGCCACAATACATGACATGCCTCGGTTGCGTTGCATATGGCTTACGCCGCTTCTGAAAAATGAATATCTGCTCTCGCAAATTAAGCAGGTAGAGCATCGTGCGCTTTTTGTCGTTGGCACTCGTGATCCTTATTACGATAAGGCAATTCTTGAAGACCTTTTAAAGACAACTGGCGGCGAAAGTATTATCATTACCGGCGCCGATCACAGCCTCGAAATAGATGGCGATCCAGTGAAAGCTATTCAGGCGCTTGAGCGTATAGTTGACGGTATTCTGAAATTTCTGAAATGAAAAGAACCAACACAAGATCGTCAGAGAAAGTAACGTGCTCAAAAAGAACGAGTGAACGTGCCTTATAATGCAGAGTCAAATGAAAATACGGATAACAGCAGAAGCCACGCTAGAGCGCAAAACATAAGCCGTCCTTTAATCACTCTTGGGTTATCGTAATCGTTGTATCCCTGTATGCCGCATAGATGAACAGTCGCTTCTAAAAAAGCACGAACTGATTAAAACATATGTGCTGGCATGTTTCGGCGCATATGCTGATTTGCGGGGCTATGACAGTCCCATGACTTCTCTGACGATCTTCATTGTAGCCTCTGCGACCACTGCTGCTTTTTCGGAGCCCTTTTTTGCGATGTTATAGATATCGTCAGGATCGTCCATGAGTTCGGCTCGCCTCTTCCAGATGGGTTCGAGGTAGGCAAAAACGTTTTTAATAAGGATCTTCTTGCATTGGATGCAGCCTATTTCAGCAGTCCTGCATCCGTGGGCGCAATACTCAATCTCTTCGTGTGATGAGAATATCTTGTGCAAATGAAATACCGGAGATAATTCAGGATCTCCGACATCAGTCTTGCGTTTGCGCGCCGGATCGGTCATCATGGTTTTTATCTTTTGATCGACAATTTCAGGCGTATCGCTAAGATAAATGGCGTTGTCATAACTCTTTGACATCTTCCTGCCATCCAGACCTGGCACCTTCGGGAATTCGGTGAGCAGACCTTCGGGCTCGGGAAAAATATCCCGGTACAGCAAATTAAATCTCCGGGTGATTTCGCGAGAGATCTCGAGATGTGGCATCTGATCGACGCCTACGGGTACATGCTTAGCCTGATATATGATGATGTCGGCGGTCTGTAATACAGGATATCCGAGAAATCCGTATGTTGAAAGGTCTCTCTCTTTAAGCTCACTCTGTTTTTCCTTGTAAGTAGGCACTCTTTCGAGCCACCCGAGCGGCGTGATCATCGAGAGCAAAAGATGCAACTCTGCATGTTGAGGGACCATCGACTGTATGAAGATGGTCGATTTATCAGGATCGAGACCGGCGGCTATGAAATTGATGAGGAGGTCTGTGGTGCTTTCTTTGATGGCTGCTGGGTTTGCATAACCCGTCGTAAGTGCGTGCCAATCAGCAACGAAGTAAAAACAGTCATATCTGTCCTGAAGATCAACCCAGTTCTTAAGCGCCCCAACGAGGTTTCCGAGATGCACCTTTCCACTGGCCTGCATGCCGCTTAATACACGATCCTTCACGATTGTTCCTCCTCCATTTGCGAAAGTGCCCTGACCGGGATGGAGACTGCGAGCAGCCCCCTGCAGATTATAATAACGTTATCAGACCTACGATGAATGATATCACTGGCAAGATAAACATGTCTGCTATATGTGTGGCCACAAGTACCACGATTATTATAAATCCGAACGGTTCTAGGCGTCCCAACGCCATGGCCTGTTGCAGAGGCAGTAACCCCATCAATACTCTCCCTCCGTCAAGTGGAGGTATCGGTATCATGTTAAAAACAGCTAGAATGACATTAATAAAAACGCTCGTTTCGAATATCAATACCAACGGTTTTAAAACAGTAACAACAGCAGATGTCGGCACTACCATCGATACAGGAATGAGAAAGTGCTTCACCAGCAGGACACTGGCAGTAGCCAGGAGCAGGTTTGTTAACGGGCCAGCCGCAGCTGAAATGGCCATATCACGTTTGGGATTCCTGAAGTTCATGGCATTGATAGGGACCGGTTTCGCATAGCCGAAAACGAATTGACCGTTTGTTACAGCGTAAAGGAATAGGGGCATTAGAATCGTACCGAACGGGTCTATATGAGATATTGGATTTAATGTCAAGCGTCCCATCATCTTGGCGGTAGGATCTCCAAGTTTGTACGCGACGAAGCCGTGAGATATTTCGTGAAGAATAACCGCGAAGAGGATCGGGATAATTGAAATTACTATTTTCTGGATTAATTGGCCGAGTTCCAAGGAGATCCCATGACTACTTAATCCTGAGTAAAACTTCGTCGGGATTGACCATGTCCCCTTCGCTGACAAAGATTTGCTCTACGACTCCATCAATCGGGGTGTGGATTTCATTTTCCATCTTCATGGCCTCGATGATAAGAACGGTTTCACCTGCTTTGACCGTCTCGCCTTTTTGGGTTTTGATTTTTACCACCGTACCCGGCATTGCTGTGGTGACATCCCCAGGATACTGCGCTTTCGGACGAATCGAATGCCCGGTGGCCTTGAAATCGATGTTACCCTCGTCAGCAGTCGGAATGACCTCAACAAGCGGTTCGACAAAAACCTCTACCAGTTGGTCATCTACATAAAGAAAATAAGGTCTCTTGCCTTCTGACTTGTGCCCTTTTCCGCCGACCTTGATATGATATTCTTCGCCGTGTACATGGATCATGAATTCGGACGGAGCGAGCTGAGAACCTTCTGGTTTAGTCTCTTCGATGGGGACTTTGGGCTCTTCGGCAGGAAACCCCTTATCTCTCAGCTCCGCGAACTCAAGGAATATCTTGGGGAACAGCACATATGATAAAACATCCTCTTCGCTCCGCGCCTTGTCGCCCAATTCCTTGCGTGCATTTTCGAGTTCTTGATCAAGCAGTTTTGCAGGCCTTACTGTCACCGGTTCTTCATCTCCGAGCACCTTGTTTTTAATGTCTTCATCAACTGGTGCAGGTGGCTTGCCGTACAGGCCCTTGAGATAATTCTTGGTCTCGCTCGTAACAACCTTGTAGCGTTCTCCTGTAAGCACGTTAAGCGTGGCCTGCGTCCCTACTATCTGGCTAGAAGGCGTAACAAGAGGCGGATAACCGAAATCCTTTCTGACCCTCGGCACTTCGTTCATTACCTCTTCCATGCGGCCAAGGGCATTCTGATCCCTGAGCTGATTGGCCAGGTTAGACAGCATGCCTCCGGGCACTTGGTAGATGAGCGCATTGGGATCTACGCCGGTATATTCGCTCTCGAGTGCATGGTATTTCTTTCGTACCGTCCTGAAGTGCTCGGCGATCTCGCTCATAGTTCTGAAATCTAAGGCGGGGTCGTATACGGTATCTCGCAGGATGTTGCAGATAGTTTCCAGAGGCGGCTGGCTTGTTCCAGACGCCATTGAAGAGATTGCCGTGTCAATGATATCGACTCCGGCTTCGATCGCCTTCAGAGTGGTTGCCACAGCCATGCCGCTAGTGTCATGGGTGTGCAGGTGTATCGGCACCGAGACCTTCTGCTTGAGCTTCCAAACCAGATCATAAGAGTCGAGGGGTGACAGAAGGCCCGCCATGTCCTTTATGCAGATAGTATCTGCCCCCATGTCTTCAAGTCTCTGGGCAAGGTCTACAAAAAAGTCGTTCGTATAAATCGGACCGAGCGTATAGCAGAAAGCCGACTCGACCTTGCCTCCGTATTTGAGAGTCGCTTTTACAGCGGTCTTTATATTCCTGAAATCGTTGAGGGCGTCAAAAATCCTTACGACATCTATTCCGTTTTCGATCATAGTCGCAACAAATTTTTCAACCACGTCGTCAGCATAATGTCTGTATCCGACTACATTCTGTCCTCTGAGTAACATCTGGAGAGGGGTGTTTCTGAAAGCGTTTTTCAATGCTCTGAGTCTCTCCCACGGGTCTTCTCTTAGAAATCTTAGGCAAGTATCGAAGGTCGCACCTCCCCAAACCTCGACGGACCAGAAGCCTAGTGAGTCGATTTTTTCAGCGACCGGCAGAAGGTCTTCAATGCGCATTCTGGTAGCTAGGAGGCTCTGATGTGCATCCCTGAAAGTGGTATCCATGATCTTTATCGGCTTCATTACAGGTTTCATAGGTCCCTCACATATTCTTTAAGGACATGACACGTAATGCCCCTACATCGTATATCATAATTTGCTATGAGCCACTATGGCGGCGGCTATGCTTACCACAAGATCCATTGGATCGCGGTCCTGCAAGTATAGAAGAAGCGGCAGTCGTTCCTGCACATAGCTTGTCGTGAATTGGCCGCTCCTAAATACCCTGTCCTCCATAACACGGACGTAAAATGGTATAGTAGTCTTGATTCCGCGGATGACATATTCACCAAGGCATCTCCGCATCCTATTTACCGCTTCTTCCCACGTCCTTCCCCAAACGATCTGCTTCAATAGCATAGAATCATAATAGGGCGGGACGGTGTATCCTCTATATACGTGACCGTCGATCCTAACCCCAAATCCGCCCGGAGAGTAATAGGACGTAACGGTACCGGTATCAGGCATGAAATCGTTTAATGGGTCTTCAGCATTAATCCTGCATTGAATCGCATAGCCGGCGAGAGATACCTCTTCCTGTGTGAAAGAGAGCCTCTCACCGGCAGCGGATCTGATCATCGTCTGGACAAGGTCTATTCCGGTGATCTCTTCGGTGATTGTGTGTTCCACCTGTATCCTCGTATTCATTTCGAGGAAATAGAAGTTCCTTTCTTTATCAACAAGGAACTCGACGGTTCCTATGCTGTCGTAATCAACTGACCGTGCTGCCTGGACTGCGGCCTCGCCCATTTTCTGCCTGAGGGTTTCATCCAATATGAGAGATGGGGCGATCTCGATCAGCTTCTGGTGCCTCCTCTGAATCGAGCAATCGCGCTCGCCGAGGTGAAAGATGTTGCCGAACTTGTCTGCTACTATCTGGAATTCAATATGGTGCGGCTCTTCGATATACTTTTCGATGAATACGCTGTCGTTGCCAAAGGCTTTAAGTGCTTCGGACTGAGCAATCGGCATCTGCCTCCTGACTTCCGCATCGCTCCGACAGATCCTGAGGCCCCGGCCGCCTCCTCCTGCCGATGCCTTCATCATGACCGGATAGCCGATTTCTCTTACCGTCTTCAAAGCCTGCTTTAGGTTGCTTATGGCCTCCGATCCGGGAATGACAGGTACCCCGATCTCTTTCATTTTATTTCGAGCCTCTATCTTCAGGCCCATCTCCTTCATAGCGCGCGGAGACGGTCCTATGAAGGTAATGCCCGCATCAACACAGGCCTTTGCAAAGTCAGCATTTTCGGCAAGGAATCCGTACCCGGGATGGATAGCATCGGCTCCCACCTGTTTCGCCAGATCCACGATGCCATAAATATTGAGATAGCCGCCGACAGGCCCCGGTCCGACAAGATAACCTTCGTCGGCTTTCTTCACATACCGGGCAGTCGAGTCCACTTCCGAATGGATAGCGACTGTCCTTATTCCGAGTTCCTTGCAGGCCCGGATAATCCTCAGGGCGATCTCGCCCCTGTTAGCGATTAAAACTTTCTTGAACATAAGATTATATTATTACATTTTTTGCCACATAAAATGAATATTTATTATAGCACTTAATATGGCACATCGATATTGTATAATCAAATAATCACCTATAGCATATGGAGGACATATGGACGATGTTGCCGCCGTTACATTAAAAGGCCGTCTCGACGAGGCGAATTACCTGAAATTATTGAAGATCAATAGCCCGACACTGCACAACTTTGTTGCCAAATATCTCGAGCACTGCAATCCTTACAGTGTCTTTATAAATGACGACAGCGCGGAGGCCATCGATTATATCAGGAAGACGGCGATAGAGGCTGGGGAAGAAGGCAGGGCAGCCATAAGTGGGCATACATATCATTTCGATAATGCTGGCGACCAGGGACGGGATAAAAAGAATACGAGAATTCTGGTACCAAAAGGCATTGACCTCGGTCCGGCTATCGACACTAGGGACCGCGACGAAGGATACGAAGAGGTACACCAGATCCTCAAAGACATCATGATAGGCCGCAAGATCTTCATCTCTTTCTTCTGTCTGGGCCCGGCAAATTCCCCTTTTACGATACCGTGCGTGCAACTTACTGATTCGAGCTATGTGATTCATAACGAGTTCCTGCTATACCGGCCAGGATATCAAGAATTCATAAGGCGGGCGGATATAGGTACTCTCTCTAATTTCTTCAAATTCGTGCATTCACAGGGAGATGTAGATGAACGCAAGGTCAGCAAGAACCTCGACAAAAGGCGGATTTATATCGATCTCCACCACGATACTGTTTACAGCACCAACACCCAATACGGTGGCAATTCGATCGGCATGAAGAAGCTTGCCATGCGTCTGGCGATCCTCAAGGCTTCATCTGAGGACTGGCTTACCGAACATATGCTAATCCTGGGTATTCGCGGTCCGCGCGAAAGAAAGACCTTTTTTACCGGCGCCTATCCATCAATGTGCGGTAAGACCTCCACTGCGATGCTGGAAGGTGAGAGTATCGTCGGAGATGATATCGCTTATTTGCGGAAGGTTGAGGGCGAGGTGCGAGCTGCCAATACGGAACGCGGCATGTTCGGTATAATCCAGGGCGTTAATGCCAAGGATGATCCGCTTTTATGGAAGGCGCTTAACTCACCCGGTGAGATAATTTTCTCGAACGTGCTGGTGACTGATACTGGCGACTTGCATTGGATCGACAAAGGTGTCGCGCCGCCCCATAAGGGCATGAACTACGCAGGTGAGTGGTACGTCGGGAAAAAAGATGCGGCAGGCAAGGATATACCGCCTTCCCATCCTAACGCCCGTTTTACCCTTGCTCTCAATTGTCTCGACAATGTTGATCCACGTCTGGACGATCCTGAAGGATTCGACATTGGCGGAATGGTCTACGGCGGAAGGGATTCAGACACCTGGGTGCCGGTCGAAGAGTCCTTCGACTGGATCCACGGTATTGTAACAAAAGGTGCGAGTCTGGAGTCCGAGACTACAGCGGCAACGCTTGGAAAGGAAGGGGTTAGGGAGATCAACCCTATGGCTAATCTCGACTTTCTATCAGTAACTATCGGAAAGTATATCCAGATGAACATTGATTTTGGCACTGGGCTGAAAAAAGTTCCTCTGATATTTTCAGTCAATTATTTTCTTCGGGACAAACACGGGAAATGGCTCAATGAGCGCAATGACAAAAAGGTCTGGTATGAGTGGATGGAACGTCGGGTACATCATGATGCAAATGCTATAAAGACACCAACGGGCCTTATCCCTCTCTATGACGATCTGAAGATATTATTCAAGGAGTCTCTGCACAAGGATTACTCCGAAGAGGAGTACAACAGGCAGTTCGCGATTCGCATCCCGGAAAATCTTGCGAAAATTGAGCGCGTGAAGAAATTCTATGAAACAGAGGTGACGGACACACCTACGATACTCTTTGAAGTGCTTGAAGCCCAGAAAAAACGTCTTTTGGCCGCAAGGGAGAAATTCGGCGATTATATACTGCCGATTGTATTACTTAAATAATTATCGGGGGTGGGGAAGTCATGGCACGTGTTTTCATTTTAGTCAATGTTATGCCGGGGAAGGACCGTGCGATCAGGGATTCCATACGTCGAATAAAGGGTGTCCTGGCGGCCGACGTGGTTACTGGACACTATGACATTGCTGCGGTACTTGAGGCAGCAGCCATGTCCGACATCTTTGACAACATCCTCAAGAAGGTCAGAGCCATCAAGGGTATAAATCGGACCGAAACATTTGTGGCGGTGGAATAGCGTCACATGAAGACGCGGCAGTCACTCGCTGACAAGAGGAAGGCATCTACCAAAGCGTTGAGCCATAAAGTGCTCTGCTTCAGACATGCCGACATTGCGAGAGAGATAAATGTCTACAGTCTGGATGCAGAAAGGGCGAGTCGGCTCAAGGAGGTTCTGCAAGCACTCTACGAAGCTAACAAGCGAGTTCCAGTGATTGTCGAGGGCCGCAGGGATGCCGAAGCACTGCGGAAGATTGGTCTCGTCGGAGACATCATCACGCTGCATTCTGGGAAAAGGATCTATGAATTCTGCGAAGACATTGCTGCACAGTATCAGCATATGGTCTTACTTACGGATTGGGACGACAAGGGAGATAAACTCTTCAGGTCGCTGGCGGAAGGTCTCACTGGGCTTTGGGAGGAATTCGCGCCTCTCAGGGAGATAATCAAGGTCCTCTGCCAGAAAGACATAAAAGATATAGAAGGCATCCCCGGTCTTATCCAGAGACTTGCTGGCACGGGCGTGACTGTAGGAGAGGAAAGTTTGTGAAAACCATGGGTTCCCGAGGATCGAATATAATTTCAAGTTCTTGAAAGGCAAGGGTATTATAATGTTATGTTACAATCAAAAACTCTTTCGAAGAGGCTGCTATTTTAACACTAAACAAAGAACCCATGGTCTTTGTCGATGTGAAGAAAAGGATAAGCGTCGGGTTCGGCGAATCCTTCTCAACTGCCGATCCTAGCAAGTGGGAGAAGTTCTGTAAGATTTATATCTTCTCCGGGATGCATGGGCATAAGTAATGATAGTGACGAGTCCCCGTAAGGTTCGATGCATCCAGAACAAAGATCATAGATAAAAATGATATAAGCGGGCATTTTCGGAGGCTATGGCTATATGCAGGTATATCTCAACGACAGTATAGTCCCATCGACTGAAGCCAATATATCTGTCTTCGATCATGGTTTCTTGTACGGCGACGGAATTTACGAGACGATGCGTGCATATGACGGAGTCGTTTTCTCAATCGACGAGCACATCCGCAGGCTTTTTAGGTCGGCATCGCTCATCGGACTCGACATTGGAAAATCCCCGGGAGGGCTTAAACTCGCGATATACGAAACCATGCAGGCGAATCATCTCAAGGCAGCCTATATACGCATGACGGTATCGAGGGGAGCTGGAGCAGTTGGCCTCGATCCGGCATTATGCAAATCGCCAACAGTTGTTATTATGGCGCTCGAATTCAAGGATTACCCAAAGGCGTACTATGAGGAAGGGTTGAGTCTGATCATCTCTTCAGTCAGGAGAAACCTGAAGGAGGCCGTAAATCCGCAGATAAAATCACTTAACTTTCTTAATAATATCCTGGCCAAGATAGAGTCGATAAAGGCGGGTGTTGATGAATCGCTGATGCTTAATGCGGGCGGGTTTATTGCCGAAGGAACCATCAGCAATATTTTTTTTGTAAGGGATGATATCCTTTGCACACCTTCGGTCGAATGCGGCATTCTCGACGGCATCACCAGAAATATTGTTATAGATCTTGCATCCCGAAGTGGCATTACCGTAAATGAGGGGGAGTTCAGGCCTGAGGAATTGTATGCCGCTTCAGAAGTCTTCATAACAAATTCAACCATGGAAGTGATGCCGGTCCAAATGGTGGATAGCAAACATTTCAAAGTTGGCGAAGTGTCTAAAGTCTTGCTTGCAGAATACCGTGATGGGGTGCGAGGATATCTCAGGGAGAAGAAAGGCGAAAGCCAGTAATTGTGGGATGGCGTCCGGCAGTGCAGTCAGGCCCCTATACGAAGCAGAAAGTAAGGTTCCGATTCAGCCTGATCTGGAATACTCGGCTCTTCAGGCCGCTGGGAATGTCAAGCAAACTTCAGGATTATTCAGGGATGTTGTGGTAGAGATATAGTGAGATAATTGAGAATATAACCGGCACTATCCATGGGGCCATGATGGGCGGTACAGTGCCCGAATACCCCAGAGAAAGGGTGAATGAATATCCGAGCCAATAGAGTACGCTGATCAACAGGCCCAATCCCGCCGAGACGACTCCTGTGTTGGAATGCGTCCCATGAATCTTTATCCGGAAGATTTTTTCGATGCCCTTTTGCTCTCCGCCGATTGATAGTGATATCCCGAGCAAGAGCATGAACAGATTTACGATGGGATATGATAAACGCGAACCGAGGTCTACCGAGAGTTTCACATTTCTGAATCCGGCTTCCGCCAGCCTATCCTTGTATCTGATGAGTTCGGTCAGGGTCATCTCCTCGACCTTGATAGCATCTTCACTGAAGATCTTGGGCGACTCGATCGCCGTATATGCCATTTCAGGCATCCGCGAAACCTTGCCGGTGGAGAGATCATATACCTGAATATTCTTTAACTTCCATACATTGTTCTCCCACGTACCGGTCTCCGCTTCTATCCATTCAGTAAGTCCATCTTCATTGAACTTGAAGATACTTATGCCTTTGGAAATGTTTTGGGACGGCATGAAGAGTGAGATCTTTACGATCGAGCCGTCTTTGCCACGCATGTATAAAGTGCCCTCTTTAAAAAAGGCTAGCCGTTTGCCCTGTCCTGTTATCTCAGCGGCGGTAGAACGCACCTTCTTGGCAGTGACCGGAACTACGAATTCTCCCAAAACAAAACCTGTTAGCGTCAGAATAATGCCTATGACTATAAACGGAGCCAGAACGGCCTTCATGCGGCCACCCGAGGTCTTTATGGCCACGATCTCCCTTCTCTTGATCGCCAACGAAAAGATGAATAGGCTGCTTAGCAGGGTTGTCATTGGTAGAAAGTAGATAATGTTGTGCGGAATGCTGGCGATGGCATATTGGAGTAACAGATAGGACGCAGGATGGTAAGGCATGAACTCTTCCATTTTGTCGATGAGGCTGAGGACGCCGAATAATGCTGACATTCCTAGTGTGAGGATGAAGAGTACTTTAATAAAGTCGGCTATATACATCCGTTGTACTCTGAGCATCATTTTTTGTTGACCCTCTCAAAAGCATAGATGGAAAATGCGCTTAACATTACAAATGAGAGCCAGGCCCCAACGAAATGGTGCAGGGCACCTGACCGCGCGAGATTTTCGCCATAGATCATTACCGAATAATATGCAGCAAAGACCAGCAGACCTGTTGTCAGGCCCCCTAGTCTGCCAGTTTTACCGGCGATAAGGGCGAGGGACGGGCCGAGGAAGATTATGATGAGGCAAACCCCGGGCATGGAAAGCCGCCGGTAAAACTCTAGGAGATAAGGAATCTTTTTGTCGGGGACGCTTCTGGACTCTGAAATCAGCTCCAAAGGCGTAAGCTCACTGCTCTTTTTGTTAGTTTGATCAAGAACCGGAGTGAGCCTGAAATAGTAAGAACTGAAGGAGATTTCAGTAAAGGAGTTCTTGCCGGCAATGTAGACGTGTCCACTTTTCAGTACAAAGCTGAGAGCGTCCGTTTCAGAAAGGATACGGCCTTCCTTTGCAACTATTATCTTCGACTCATCTTTCTTTCTCTCGTCCACTATGAATATCCCGGACAGAAGATCAGGAGCGGGCTTTTCTCTGACGAGAATGACCATATCCTTGAAGGAGGTATTGAAGATGCCCTCTTCAATCGCAAGTGGCGCCCTCGCAATAAGTATGTTTGAAATTTTTTCGCGGAGCATGACACCGCTGGTGGGGCTCAGATAAAAGCTCATAGCGAGTCCTGTGGCAAAGCACCCGATGCCCAAGTACATAACGGGTCTTGCAATGAGCCTGAACGGCATGCCGATATTCCGCATGATGACCAGTTCGTTGTCTGCAGTTAGCCTGAAATAGGTAAGAAGTACCGATAGTAGCATGGCCATTGGTATGGTAAGTATAAGAAGCTGGGGCTGAAGGTAAAGGACCACCTGGGCTATGTCCAGGGGTGAGGCTCCAACGCTCGATAGGAGTCTGCTTAGCCGGAGAAGTTTTTCCATCATGAGAGTGAAGTTCAGGAAAATAACCGACAGCAGGAAAGAGGTAATCAACTCCTTGAGGATAAAACGATGGAGTATGTACATAACTTATTAAAATATCTTATGTAATGCCAAAAGGTCAAAAATATGATGTCACATAAAACTACTAAACCAGATAATTCATAGAGAAGCAGGCGAGGCCGATCTGAAGCACAGGCTTCTCGCTCGCGATTAGCCACTGTGAGCCAGTAATGAACCCGAGGGTGAAATCCAAAGCTACATCGCCCCACTCCTCACATGGTTGTGAGTACCCGGTCGCCGCGCTTCTAATAAGGACACCTTAGATGCAACGCGTTGTCTCAATCCGCCGAACTTATGAGTTGTCTAGGCTAACTCTGGATGTGAGGAACACACTGGGCTATGTAACGATAAGCTTAAAAATTTGCTTTTTAATCCGGAATTCAATTATCCTAAAAGTATCAAAACATCGGAGGTTCAAGTGCTTACAATCACTGATAAAGCGGCTGAAAAGGCCAAGTTGGTTCTTGCGGAAGAAGGCAAGGCTCAGTGGGGGCTCAGGGTTTACAATGCCGGAGGAGGATGCTGCGGTCCTTCTTTCGGTCTTGATATAGACGAGAAGGCTTCTCCTGAAGATGAGGTTTTTGAGAAAGACGGCCTCAAGGTTTTTGTTGACAAGGGTTGTCTTACTTCGCTCGAGGGTATGTCTCTCGACTACTATGATGACGGCGAGAGGGCTGGATTCATACTTAGCGGTGGCCAAGCACCTTCTTGCGGTTCGGGTGGACCGGCTTCATCCTGCGGTTCGGGCTGCAGCAGTTGCGGCTAGAATAATATCGGAATCCATGGTCTGCAATGACTTGGTTCATTGCAGACCATGGGTACTAACTACCAGCTCTTCAGAACGATATCCTGCAAATGTTTCCTGACCATCGATACAGAAGGCTAAGAAGCAATCACGTCATCAGGAAGATGGTGAGGGAGACCTCCGTATCAATAGATGATTTCATCTACCCGCTCTTCGCAACCTTCGGAAAAGGCTTCAGAAAAGAGATCTCCTCTATGCCGGGCTGCTATCAGGAATCCATTGATCAGCTGGTTGCCAATGCCAAAGAGGTCTATTCACTTGGCATCCCAGCGGTAATTCTTTTTGGGATTCCTGAGAACAAGGACGAATTCGGTGTCGGCGCATATGCCGAATACGGCATCGTACAGCAGGCAATCAAGGCCATTAAGGATGCGGTCCCAGAACTGTATGTTATTACTGATGTTTGTCTCTGTGAATACACGAGCCATGGCCATTGTGGCATCGTTACAAATGGAGATGTCGACAACGATAAAACTTTGAGGCTGCTCGCCCTTGAAGCGGTTTCCCATGCGAAGGCAGGCGCCGATATGGTAGCGCCTTCCGATATGATGGACGGCAGGGTGGCTGCTATCCGCACGGCTCTCGACCAGGAGGGATTTGCCGCCACGCCTATTATGGCCTATGCCGCAAAGTACGCATCTGCCTTTTACGGACCTTTCAGGGAGGCTGCCGAGTCGACCCCACAATTCGGCGATAGGCGCTCCTACCAGATGGACCCTGCAAACAGACGCGAGGCTTTGAAAGAGGTGGCTATGGACATTGCTGAGGGCGCCGATATTGTAATGGTGAAACCGGCACTTGCCTATCTCGACATCATTTCAGACGTCAGGAATAACTTTAATCTCCCTGTTGCCGCCTATAATGTAAGCGGTGAATATTCCATCGTGAAAGCTGCTGCGCAACTGGGATGGATCGATGAAGAAAGGGCGATGATGGAAATTCTCACCTCTATCAGGCGCGCTGGTGCAGACCTCATCCTCACCTATTTCGCAAAAGAAGCTGCAAAGATAATAGGTTAAAATTCCCTTTTTGCTCGGCCAGCCCAATTATATCTGATGGTAATCCCTGCGGGTCTAATCGATCCTCATCGCTTTGAAATAGACTCTCTCCGGTGATTTCAGTGAGTCAAACATATCAGCTGGATTCCCTTTCAGCACCACAAACGTGGCCGGCGAGCCGACTTTGAGTTCTCCGATTTCATGATCTATGCCAAGCAGTTGAGCTCCGCTGACGGTTGCGAGGCGGACCACTTCAGGGATAGTGAACCCAGCTTCGACGAAGAGCCGCATCTCTTCGGAAAAGGCATCACCGTGATGGACTCCCAGGCTGCCACAGTCGGTGCCAATAGCCATCGGGACTCCGATCTCACGAGCAAGCCTTATCTGGTTAAGCTGATGGTCGAGGTTCTTAAGTGCGATATGTGCCTCGCCTGAACCTTTCTTCACTAGTCGACTGTAGGCCTTCATTGTATATGCAGTTGGGATCCAGTAAATCCGGCGATCGGCAAGGAGCCTCAAGTTGTTTTCGCCCATGAAATAACCATGTTCTATGGAATGGCAGCCAGCCTGTGCCGCAGCATCGACGGGAAGGCGTCCATTGGCGTGGACCATAGCCTTAAGGCCCAGATGCTCTGCCGCTTTAACTGCCTTCATCAGTTCTTGGAGACTGAATTGGGGTCGCGTCTCTTTGCCGAACTCGGTAAGACTATTGATGCCTGAATTGACAATCTTAATTTGATCCGGGCTGTCGGGATCCGAGGAGATCGACTGGGCAAGGGACAGGTCATTTTCAGGAGTCCTGCCGATCAGACGTCCGTAACGGCCTGGTCCGTGCCACGCCCGTCCTGAGCAGTTGATTACAATGTGATTCCGCATGCCGGGCATCCCTTCGCTCTTGAATCGGAGGGCGTGGCCTCCATAGTCGCCGCCGTCTCTGAGTGCAACAATCCCGTGCCGGATCTGGTCTGTCAGATGAGAGACGATAATAGGTCTAGCCTCGTTGAATGTGTAACGGAGTTGACTTGATCTGATGCTAGGATCAGCAGTACCGGACATGAAGAGATGAACATGGCAATCCACTAACCCAGGGAGCAGCGTGCAGTCACTCCAGTCAATCGCTCCCGGTGGAAGGTGCTTGCCGGCATTGTTCCCGGAGATGGCGGTTATTACGCCTCCTTTTATGCCAACCATGACGCGCTCCTGTATACGGCCGCCGCTACCGTCGATAAGGCTGCCGCAGAATAAATGAGCACATGCGTTGCGGGTTCCGACAATCATCATTATGTCCTGAGTCGATGATACCATGAAGAGCTGTGGAATGAAAACTTCACCACCCTTGTTGAATATGGCTCCATAATTTGTTACATCTATAAAATATATAGGATGGTAGGACGAGTTTGAATATTATTCTTTTTGTAACAATACTTATATCAGTTTTGTTTCCCATTGCAGCGATGGGACATGATGCTGAAGTCCATTCGGAACTCGGTATTGTTGAGAGAATAGGTGCAACTATTCCTCCGGACATCTCATTTCACGATGAAGACGGAGCCACTGTAAGACTTGGTAATGTCATAACGAAGCCTACAATACTTTCGCTTGTCTATCTGACATGCGATCATATCTGCCCCCAAGTCCTCGGTGGCCTTGCCGCTGCGCTTCCCGGCCTGAAATTGTTGCCCGGAAAGGACTATCAGCTGATCACAATCAGCTTCGATGCCCAGGATGATACCGCGATAGCCCGGCAGAAGAAAGCTTATTATGTCAAAGCAGCAGGCAAGGATTTCCCGCTGACTGCATGGAAATTCCTGACTGGAGACAGGGAGAGCATCAGACGTGTAACTGAGGCAGTCGGTTTTAGTTTCCAGCATGATTCTAATGGTTTTATCCATCCGGTAGTGCTCATATTCGTTTCAGCCCGCAGAGTTATAACGGGCTATCTCTATGCTTCCAAGTATCAATACGACTCGGAGTATCCTGTGACTTTTTCTTCCGCAGAGTTAAATGCTGGACTTGATGATGCATCTTGCGGGGCTGTGACGCTTGGCGTAAAAAAACCGGTGCTCTATTGTTTCACACATCAACCAGTTGGACAGGAGAGGTTTTTTAATCTACTTGCCGTTACCGGAGTTGTTACCCTTCTGTCTGTAGCAGCCTTTTTCATCTATCTCAGGATAACTTCCAGGAAAGCCGGGTCATGACTGAACATACATTGGACAACAAAGAGCCGGAAACATCAAGTTTTTATGACGAAAAAGGAAAATACACAGGTGTCCTTGCGTGGCTCATGTCGACCGATCACAAGAGGATTGGCCTCATGTATCTCGGTGCGCTGCTCAGTTTTTTTTCGGTCGGCGTCCTGCTGGGCGTGCTGATCAGGCTGAGTCTCATAGCGCCAGGCGCAATCCTGAATGCCCAACAGTATAACGAGGTGTTCACGGTCCATGGAATCATCCAGATCTTCCTATTTATTATACCGGGGATACCTGTTGCGTTCGGCAACTTCTTCCTTCCGATCATGATAGGAGCCAGAGATGTCGCATTCCCGCGTCTCAACAGGCTCACACTGTGGCTCTATCTGACAGGAGCAGCAATCGTACTGCTAGCCCTCTTTATCAAGGGAGCACCTCCGGATACGGGCTGGACTTTTTACGCCCCGTACAGTATTCAGACCAAAGCTAATGTCTCACTTGCAGTCTTTGGTGTCTTCGTCCTCGGCTTTTCCTCGATCTTCACCGGCCTTAACTTTGTTACGACAATTCATCGGATGAGGGCTCCCGGCATGAAATGGTTCCGTCTGCCGCTCTTCGTCTGGACTCTATATGCTACTGGATGGGTGCAGGTCTTGGCGACACCGGTGCTCGCAATAACACTTGTATTCATAGTTTTAGGGAGGGTCTTTGAGGTCGGCTTCTTTGATCCCTCAAAAGGAGGAGACCCGATTCTTTACGAACATCTTTTCTGGGTTTACTCCCATCCGGCTGTTTATATAATGGTGCTGCCGGCCATGGGCATTATCAGTGAGATAATGCCGACATTCTCGCGGAGAAGTATCTTCGGATACAAGGCTGTCGTTTTTTCGGCATTGGCTATCGCGTCGGTCGGCTACTTCGTCTGGGGACACCACATGTTCACGAGCGGCATGAGCGATACAGCGAGGATAGTCTTTTCCTTCATCACTTTTCTAGTGGCAGTGCCGAGCGGAGTGAAGGTCTTCAACTGGGTGGCCACTCTGTACAAAGGCTCGATCGAAGTCGATTCGCCGCTGCTCTTCGCCCTGTCCTTCATCTTTCTTTTTTCAATCGGCGGACTTACGGGCTTGATCATCGGGTCCCTTGCGCCGAACCTGCATGTTCACGGCACTTATTTCATCGTAGCGCATTTCCATTATGTAATGTTTGGGGGCGCTGGTTTTTCATTTCTGGCTGGACTGCATTACTGGTTCCCCAAGATGTTCGGCAGGATGTTCAATGAGAAGGTTGCCAAGATCGGTTGGTTTTTCTTCTTCATCGGATTCAACGTGCTCTACTTCAGTATGTTCATTCTTGGGTATCAGGGAATGCCGAGAAGATATTTCGAGCCGCCGCCCCAATATCGCGGATGGGAAATGATCTCCACCATTGGATCGTGGCTACTTGCTGCCGGCCTCATAATTATCTTCAGCAACCTCATAAGGGCGCTATATAAAGGCTCGCGTGCTCCGGCAAATCCCTGGGGAGGCAGAACGCTTGAATGGACTACTTCATCGCCACCTCCAACAGGTAATTTTATTGAGATACCTGTAGTTGAATCAGGTCCTTATGGCCATGAAAAAAAAGGGTAATACCGGAGCAGCCCTGCCGGCTGAGGCGCAAGAAGGTATCGACTATACAGGTAAAAAGGTCGGCATGTGGCTCTTTCTCTTTACTGAGTTGCTCTTCTTCGGGGGTATGTTCCTCCTTTACGCGGTTTTTCGGGCGAAGTATCCGCTGGAATTCCATGACGCCGCACAGCAAGAGAACTTGCTTCTAGGTTCGATAAATACTACGATCCTTCTGACGAGCAGCTTTACTATAGCCGTAGCGATCGCAGCGATCAGGAAAGGCAATAAAAGACTTTCATTGTACATGCAGATGACGACAATAATGTTCGGCATCTGCTTTCTGATCATAAAGTATTTCGAATGGACCGACAAGATATCAAGGGGGATATATCCCAATTCGCCTGTGCTGTTGAAGCAGGGAAAGGGCGATATCCTCTTCTTTGGTCTTTATTATGTAATGACTGGAATTCACGGCATTCATGTAATGATCGGCGTGATAGTTATATCCATTATGTCCATCTATACCCGGCGCGGTATTATTGACCGTGACAACTTTGCAAAGCTTGAAAATACCGGTCTCTATTGGCATTTTGTAGACATCGTCTGGATATACCTGTTTCCGCTTTTTTATCTCATAACTTAAGGACAGGATTGACTGAATGGACAGGGAATCATCGCAGGAGCCGACAGCAGGATACGTCCACTATGCCTTAATATGGGTCGTCCTTCTGGCACTCCTTATTACGACTATAGCGGTCGCGCGCCTCTCGCTGCTGGCAAACTATAGTGTGCTTGGGAGTCTTTTCATTGCTACGGTCAAAGCCGGACTTGTATTGACTTATTTCATGCACTTGAAACACGAAGGTCTGGTGGTGAAGGGGATGCTACTGCTTGCGGTCGCGGCGCTCTTCTTCATTATCGCACTTACCTTTGTCGATGTCTGGTACCGGTGAGGCCTGCCATGTTCACTGGATCGGCAATTTCGACTGGCAAGGTAGATGAATCCTTCTTCTATATCGTTGCGATATCTGTTGTACTGCTTGTCATGATTACCATAGCCATGCTCTTCTTCCTCTTCAGGTATAACCGTAGGAGGCATCCCGAACCGGAAGATGTCAGAGAATACATCTGGCTCGAAATCATATGGACCATCGTTCCGACCGCACTGGCTCTTTCGATGTTCTACGTCGGTTGGGTAAACTTCGAATTCATTCGCACCCCGCCGAAGGATGCCCTGACCATAAACGTGATGGGCCGCGAATGGTCCTGGCTCTTTACATATGACAACGGCAAACAGAGCGATGTGTTGCGTGTACCTCTTAACAAGCCGGTAAACCTGATTCTTACGTCGGCCGATGTGATCCACAGCCTATATATCCCGGCTTTCAGAATCAAAGAGGATTGTGTCCCGGGCATGAAGACACATTTATGGTTTAATGCCGACGAGGCGGGCATTTACGACATATTCTGCACGGAGTATTGCGGTGTGGGCCATTCTCACATGCTCTCAAAGGTTATTGTGATGCCCGTCGCCGAGTATGATAAATGGTATTCTGCGGCAGAGACGGGGGGATTGGCTGCTGAGGGAAAGAAGCTTGTACAGGAAAAGGGATGCTTGGGGTGTCACAGCACGGACGGGTCCAGGAAAGTTGGGCCGACTTTCAAGGGTCTGCATGGTAGTGCCGAGACGGTGGTGACCGCTGGCAAGGAGCACCAGATAACTGTTGACGATGAATTTATTGAATACTATATCAAGCATCCCAACGTAGATATCGTCAAGGGATATCCCCCAATCATGCCGGTAATTCCGGTGACAGAAGATGAACTGAAGGCGATAGTCGCGTATGTAAAGACAGTGAAATAAGAATTGTTAATATTTTGACGGCTGCCTGATGTGGCCGCCATGAGGAACTGATTAGGTATATCGTATGGTGATTAAAACTTACATAGGTCTATGCAGGGGGAAGGTCTCTCTATTTGCAGCGCTATCGGCTGTAGCCGGATTTATTCTTATTGCGGCGCACCCGGAGGCGAAGCTGGCGATTGCTTTTGCCGGAGTCTTTTTTCTCTCCTGCGGGGCCTCCGGTCTTAACCAATATCAGGAGCGTGCAACCGATGCTCTAATGTCCAGGACAAAGAATAGGCCGATACCGTCAAGACAGATTAAGCCGCTCAATGCGCTTCTGTTCTCGCTCACGCTCACAGTTGCAGGTATTTCCACGCTCTATGCAGGATGCGGCCTGATGCCGACCATACTTGGTCTTATTGCATTGATATGGTACAACGGTGTTTACACAGTGATGAAAAGGAAGAGTGCGTTTGCAGTGATCCCTGGTGCGCTCACTGGTGCACTGCCTCCTGCGATAGGATGGGTTGCGGCAGGAGGCCATCTGTCGGATTTGCGACTGCTGGCTATTTCCCTTTTTTTTGTTGTCTGGCAAATCCCTCATTTCTGGCTCTTTCTTATGAGCCATGGGACTGAATATATTGAAGCAGGGCTTCCATCGCTGACGCTGATCCTTGGCAGGGCACAGATTACGCGAATCATATTTCAATGGATCGCTGCTACAGCGGTATGTGGATCGGCGTTATGTCTTTTCGGACTGGCCCAGTCGTCTCTTATCCAATATTTTCTGATAGCTACATCAGCGTGGCTAATTTTGCAAGGGACTAATTTTGTGTTGGATAGCGAACTTGCCGGCTCTTTGTTCTGCAGGCTAAATGCGTATATGACTGTGGTGGTTGCTCTATTGGTTTCTGATAAACTTCTTATTCTCTACTTTCATTTGACTCCCGGCATAAAGAGGCTATATGCTGCCATTGCTGCATCGTCTCTATAGATTTTTGGTGGCCTTGATTTAACCATATACGTTGATGAAGTAGCTTGAAAAATTAGTACTGATTTGCATGAAGGAGGTTTCTGGCAATGGATGAATATTGGCTGTCGCGAAGGAGTTTATTGAAGGGGGCTGGCGTCTTTGCGGCTCTGGCCGTTACGGGAGGCATACCTGCTGAAATTTTTGCTGGTGAGCGAATGGCAAGGTTTCCAGAAAAAACCGATCTGCTGCTCCTGACCGCACGGCCTCCACAGCTCGAAACCCCTCTGCACTACTTTAAGGAGATGATAACGCCGAATGAAGCGGTCTTTGTACGATGGCATATTTCACAGATTCCAACATCGGTTGATTCAACATTATGGCGTCTCAAGGTCGGCGGTAACACCAATAAAGAACTCTCTCTATCCATGGACGATCTGAAAAGGTATGAGAAGGTTGGATATACCGCTGTGATTCAGTGCTCCGGCAACGGTAGAAGCTTTTTCGAGCCGAGGGTATTCGGTGGCGAGTGGAAGAACGGAGCGATGGGAAATGTCACTTGGGCTGGCGCACGCCTGAGGGATATACTTGAGAAGGCAGGCATCAAGGCCGGTTCTGTGGATATTTCCTTTAACGGTCTCGACCAGCCTCCGTTGGCTTCAGTCCCCGATTTAGTTAAGAGCCTGCCTGTTGATAAGGCACTTGAGGATGACATCATTGTAGCCTATGAGATGAATGGACAGCCTCTGCCGATGCTGAACGGATTCCCTGCACGGTTGATAGTCCCTGGATGGTATGCAACCTATTGGGTTAAGTCTCTTAGTGAGATAACTGTGCTGAAGATACCATTTGAGGGATTCTGGGTGAAAACTGCATATCGTATCCCAGATACCCCTTGCGGTTGTGTAGTGCCCGGGACCGTGCCGAAAAAGACCGTCCCGATAAATCGTATGACCACGCGGTCGCTTATCATTGAACCGGCAAGTGGTTCTATATTGAAGTCCGATATGCCGGTCACAATTATGGGTCTGGCTTTTTCCGGAGGTTACAGCATCAGGGATATTGTAGTATCTGTAGATGGTGGACAAAATTGGGGCGAAGCGCAGTTGGGCAAAGATATGGGAAGGTATGCGTGGATACAGTGGTCGTATCCGTGGAAGCCGCAAAGATCGGGCAAGTATATCCTTATGGCCAAAGCGACTAACGTCATAGGTGAATCCCAGCCCTTTGAAGGGCTATGGAACCCTGCCGGGTATTTATGGAACAAGGTCGAAAAGACCGACGTGACAGTTATGTAGGGGGGACAATGAAAAGAATCTTTGCTATTATTCTCTTGCTTGCCATCGGTATAGGGTCAGCCTATTCCCAGGGAAAAGACGTCAAGCAGATCACCCTTCCTAACATTCAGACTGAGATTGCACCCGGTGCCGGAAAGGAAAAAGTCGAGACGCTCTGCAACATTTGCCACAGTGTGGATTACATCACCATGCAGCCGCCGGGTACCAAGGCCCAATGGACTGCGACAGTGACCAAGATGAGAAAGGTCTTCGGTGCCCCAATAAATGATGCGGATGCCGAAGTAATAATCAACTACCTGACAGCACATTACGGAGCATCACAATAAGCCATGAGACAGTATCGACTTGAGGAGGTTGAGCCATGAATTTAGGGGCTATTCGCAGGACAGTCGGTCTGCTCCCCTTGACAATCGGCGTGATTTGTTTTACGAACCTTTCGTTCGGCGCTGACTTTGACAGTGAGACGATGAAACGGGCGCAGCAGCTGTTCCGACCACTGCCAAAACTTATGGACTCAGAGCAAAACCATGTGACCCCTGAGAAGGTCCGGCTTGGCAAGATGCTTTTTTATGAATCAAGGATTTCTATAGACGGGACCGTGAGCTGTGCTAAATGTCATCCTATCAGTCTTTATGCTGCCGATGGATTGAGAAAAGCGATCGGGAACAATTGCAAGGTCAATCCAAGAAACGCACCAACTTTGTTTAACGCTGCAGCACAAATTTCTGAGCACTGGATCGGCAACAGGAACAGCGTTGAAGACCAGGCTAAACAATCGGTAATCGGCCCGCCGTCCTTTGGGATGGTGAAATATGAGGATGTGGAGAAGAGGCTCAAGGAATACAGGGATTATGTAGCGTTGTTCAAGGAGGCATTTCCGTCAGATAAAGACTCGGTGACAGTAGATAATTTCGCAAAGGCGATCGGCGCCTTCGAGCGTACACTTGTGACTCCATCGCCTTTTGATGCGTATCTTAAGGGAGATGCGAATATCCTAACGCCGGGACAGACACGGGGTCTTAAGACTTTCATGGATACTGGATGTATCGGCTGCCATTCGGGGACTTATGTCGGGGGACAGATGTACCAGAAGTTTGGGATTATTGAGCCCTATTGGAAATATACAAAGAGCGAAAATATTGATGAAGGGAGGCAGGTCGTCACGAAAGTCGAGGCGGATAAATATGTCTTCAAGGTGCCTGTGCTCAGGAATGTTGAAAAGACTCCGCCATATTTCCATGACGGATCGATCGACAAGCTGGAGCAAGCTGTGATGATTATGGCTAAGATCCAGCTTGGCAGGGATCTTACCGGTTTGCAGGCTGGAGAGATCGCTGATTTTCTGAAATCACTAACAGGCGAAATACCAGAGGATGCCCTGAAGATTCCGTTACTGCCTTCGATGGACTAAGTTATTGGCTGCAGCTTGTATAGTAAGAAGTGACATGGTTGCTTCAATCAATAATATATCAGGAGGAAAGATGAGATGAAAAAGATCCTGTCAGTGTCGTTCGCAGCGATTTCGCTTTGTGCTTTTCTAGCAAGTGGGCCTCTTGCGGCGGAGCAGAAAGCAATGGATGCAATGCCGGGTGGTGCTGAATTCAAAGAGCACTGCGCAGTCTGCCATCCCGACGGCGGTAATATTGTAAATCCCGCCAAGACTCTTCATAAAAAGGATCTCGATGCTAACGGCATTAAGAAACCGGCTGACATCATCGCAAAGATGAGAAAGCCGGGGCCGGGTATGACCCAGTTCGACAACAAGACGATCCCGGACAAGGAAGCCAAAATGATTGCGGCGTATATCCTGAAGACATTTAAATAGACATAAAGCCTGATAAAACAGGGGCATGCTGTGCATGCTCCTGTTTTGCTGCATCTAGATAAAATTATTGGCCAAGCCGAGTATTATTCCGCAGTTCCTCGAAATTCTGAAAGATAGTTAACTAGGGCTTGCCTTTTTTTATCGGGAATGCTTGTACTGCGTTCGGGTTGAAAACCTTCTGATAGTTCCTTCCGGTTGATTACAAAGCAGCATATTGTGACTTAGCAATCAATCGCCAGCACTCATCAGCTTGCCGAATCAAGGTAAGACAATAATCGCTATTTTGACGGAAGTGATACAAACCCTCTAACGATTTACCAGAGAGTGGTCGGCTTCGTAATATTACTCATATTGCCTTCAGAGGTACTGGGAGCGTTGGTATGTTTACAGCCCTTTCCCATTGCTCTATAGTCAACAATAATGTCCCGCTCGTTTATGCTCCATTGTATGGAACAATCCGGGCTGATCGGTTCGACATAAGCGAAATGTCCTTCGGCAAGTGGGTACGTCTTCTCTTGCCAACCAATTTTCGAGGCATATGAATCGGGACTTTTCATCGCCTGCTTGAGTTCATCAAGCGGTCTTGATATCCATTCATTGCTCAAATCTTCGACAGGTACTTGGTACGAGCATCCACTCAAGAAAATCAGGAGCAGCACAATAAACGATTTCCTTATTGAATAAGCCGTGAGATTGTTCATCATTCTACCCATATCTCCTACTATTTAAATTATAATATTCTAACAAATGCAAACAGTAAAATTAAAGCGAATATTTGACCTGATGCCGTGCTTACGGGCGGAAGCTAACCCCTCAAGCGGATCGCAAATATTACAGATACGGAATGCCAAATCAATAACATGCCGGAGGATATCTCATGAGTATAAACTATAAGTACATAAAGGAGTTTGACCAGATCCAGCTCCAGGAGTTGTTCCTGTCTGTGAAATGGGATTCGGCAAAATATCCAGCTAAATTGAGGATGGCCATAAAAAATTCTGACGCGGTCTGTTCGGCGTGGGATGGCGTTAAACTGGTCGGCCTGATGAATTCACTGTCGGATGGTGTTTTGAATGTTTATTTTCCTTATCTGTTGATCAGGCCTGAGTACCAGGGAACGGGAATAGGAAAGAAACTTGTAGCGCTAATGCTCGATGAATACAAAGGCTGTGTAAGAAAAAGCCTTATCGCCTTTGATGCGCAGGTGGAATTTTATGAGAGATGCGGGTTTAGAGTCGGAGCTGGGACAAGCCCGATGTTTATCAACGTGAAAAAGAAGTGAGCCATTTTGGGACAACGGCTGGAATCCTCTGGGTCTGTGCCTCCTAGATGAAAGCCGGCTCAGACTCTTACCTTTGCCCCCCGTCAGATCGCTAAGAGCTCATGGCAGACGAAGAAGCTATCCAAGGTCGGTTGCGCATGTTTAAAAATGGAATTAATGGGGAAAATAAACCTTGCAAAAAATACACTGAAGGAGCTTCATAATCCCGCAGATATCGTGATTAGACTCAGCTGAATATCTTACCAGGGTTCATTATATTCCGAGGGTCCACCAGGCGCTTAATATCCTTCATGAGCCTCATTTCGCGCTCTTTGATTTCCATCTCGATGTAGGGCAATTTTGCAAGGCCGATACCGTGCTCGCCGGAGATCGATCCTCCTACCGATAGAGTTAGTTCAAAAATCTGTCTAATCAGTGCCTTTCCCCTGGCATATTCCTCCGCATTATTCTTATCAGCCATGACATTGACATGTATGTTGCCGTCCCCGGCATGACCGAAGTTGACTATGATGATACCGCTCTCCTCCGAGAGTCGCCGAAGTCCGGCTAGGACGAAAGGAATTCTGTCTCTCGGTACGACGATATCCTCGTTGATCTTGTTCGGCTTCAGATGATAAAGGGCTGGTGATATTGCCCTACGCGCTTCCCAGAGTTTTTCGCGCGCGAGGTTGTCTGCAGCAACGGATGCTTCACCTCCGAGATCGCGGCAGACTGAAATGACCTTCTCAGCCTCTTTCTGTATAGTCGCCGGATGGCCATCGAGCTCAATAAGTAAAAGGGCCTCCACGTCGGACGGAAGGCCTGTGGGTTTAAATTGCTCGATAACTTTTATCGCCGACCCATCGAGGAATTCCAGAGTTCTCGGTACTATGCGCGAGGTGATTATTCTCGAAACAGCATGCCCTGCCGCTTCGATATCGCGGAACCGGACAAGCAGTGTAACAATATCTTCAGGTTGAGGCAGTATCCTCAATCGTATTTTAGTAACGACGGCAAGTGTGCCTTCAGCTCCAATCAAAAGCTGTTTGAGATCATAGCCGACTACACGCTTGCATGTCCTTCCCCCGAGGTTGATCAGACTCCCATCGGGCAGGACTGCCTCAAGCTCAAGCACATAGTCACGTGTGACACCGTACTTGATCGCCCTGGGGCCTCCTGCATTGGTAGCTATGTTTCCGCCTATCGTGCAGACATTGAGACTCGCAGGGTCAGGCGGATAAAATAACCCCTGGTGCTCGAGTTCTCTTTGCAAACGGCCGTTTACCGTACCAGGCTCTACGATTGCCATCATGTTATCGGGATCGATATCAATGATCTTCCGCATCTTTTCGAAGCTTAGTATTATAGAGTCCTCGCGATTAGGTATCGAGGCTCCGGCCATTCCTGTGCCCGCACCGCGCGGTATGATCTTCAGGTCCTGTTCGGCGGCATACTTAATTATCTTGACTACATCCTCGGCATTCTTGGGCCATGCAACGGCATGCGGGAGTCCTTCATCGACTATGGACGAGTCGAACCCGTAACAGATAAGATCTTCGTACTCGCTGGATACTTCAACGCCAGATATGCGTGAAAGTTTTTTCATGTTCATGAATTATAATTGTTGCCGTGAAATTCTGTAAATCGATATGGGATCGTCGAGTGCATGCTCGCTCCAGCACCGACAATAATATGCCTCTCGGCTTAGTGACTCTTTGTGAGGAAGTGAGAAGAAATTGGCTAGGAGACTCCAACGCATGGTGAAATGTGCTGACAGAAAAGTTTGGCGCGAGCATGCATCCGACTTCCTTGTTTCGTGTCGAGATCAGGCTACGACCACCTTTTCGGCTTCACTGAACTTTAAGGATAGGGCTTTGGAAACTCCTGGCTCCTCCATAGTGATACCGTAGAGGTAGTTAGCCGCTTCCATGGTGGCGCGGTTGTGGGTGATGACAATGAACTGTGTCTCTTCTGCCAGGCTCTTGATCATCTGAGCGAACCTGACGGTGTTGGACTCGTCAAGAGGGGCATCTGCCTCATCGAGGATGCACAAAGGGGAAGGCTTTATGAGAAAGCCTGCAAAGAGCAAAGAGAGCGAGGTCAGCGCCTTTTCGCCGCCCGACAGTAGGTTGATGTTCTGGAGTTTCTTGCCAGGCGGTTGCGCGATGATGTCTAGCCCTGACTCCAGAATGTTCTCTTCATCAGTAAGGATGATGTCAGCCCGTCCCCCACCGAAGAGTATAGTAAAGACCTCCTGGAACTTTTCCCTGAGCGCATCGAAAGCTTCGCGAAGCTTTTTCTTGGTAGTGGCATTAATGCGGGTGATCGCTTCCTCAAGTTCCGCGATAGAAAGCGTGAGATCCTGCTGCTGCTTCGAGAGGAAGTCATAACGGGTCTTCAGTTCTTCGTATTCCTCGATCGCTGCGACATTGACCGGCCCCATCGCCTGAAGGGTTTCATTGAGTTCAGCTATTTTCTTCTCGTCTTCCTCAGGGTCGCAGCCATCGATTGTTATCTCTTCGTTTTTAATCTCGACACTGTATTTATGCAGCATTGACGTTTCGACATTTTCGAGCCTGACTTTATTCTCTGCAAATTTTGTATTGTTGTCGGCTAGTACCTGCGATAGCTCATCGATCACGGCGCGAAACCCTTTCAGCAACTCATCCTTGGCAACCAGTTCGATATTTTCAGAATTAATAACCTCTCTTCTTTCTGACCGCTCCTTCTCGATCTCCGCGGCTTCGGTGACGAGCACCTTTACCGCTTCTTCAATTTTTGCCATCTCCGCAACCGAAGATTCGATCTTTTCTTCAGCGCTTGCGATATCGTCACGCGAAGAAACTTTCTTCAGTTCGAGTTCATCTATAGTCTCGGATATGGTTGAACGCTCTTTTTTCAATGCTTCCCGTTTTTCGCTGCAAGCGACGAGCGCGGTCTTCATCTCCGCCAGGTGGGAGCGCTCAGTATCGTAGTCGCCTCTAATTGCAGCCAAGGACTCCTGCAGTATTGATATGTCATTATTGAGACGGTTTCTTTCGTCATCCAGAGCAGTTATTTCGACTGTCTTTGTGCCGATGACCTCTTGCAGAGATTCCTTTTCTCCTGCCAGAGTAGTGAGTTCAATCTCTAGGAACGAAAGTCTCCTAGCCATCCTCTCGATCTCATCATTCTTTCCCTGCAACGAGTGATTCGACAGGGAAATCTCCTTTTCGAGGTCGATGACTGCACTCTCAAGTACCTTGAGTTCATCTTTCCTTGCAGTGAGCGAATCGGCGGCTGTCCGGATTTCATCCTCTATCTGTACGATCTGGCCCTGGCGACTGTCGATCTCTTTCTGGAGTTCTCTGATCTCCCGCTTACGCTTTAGGATCTCTTTTCCTTTACCTGCAACAATAAAGCCGTCTGCAGTGATCAGTTCACCGGCAATAGTGACAAGGGATAGTTTATGGTTCTGTGGATCCTTTTTCAGCTCGAGCGCCGATGAAAGATCATCGACTATAAATACGTCTTTAAGCACTGTGCAGGCAATGGCCTGTGCCTCACTGCTCTCGAAATTGATAAAGTCCGAGGCCCTGCCGATAATTCCGGACCCGGTTGGAGAGAAACACTCGGCAGATCCAGTGCTCACATTGCGGCAGAGATCGGTATAAAGGATGGACGTCTTGCCAAGGTTTTTCTCCTTAATTATAGAGATGGCAGCAAAGACATCGTCTATTTTTTCGATGATAAGCGAGTTGACCTTTTCGGATAGCGCCGATTCGACGGCTAGTTCGTATTCCTTGCCTGCGCTTATGATATTGGAAAGGATTGCGGGAGACAGGTGCTTGCTCTCCTCGGATTCTACGAGGAACTCGTATAGAGATTTGTCGACAATAAGCTCCTTGAGCGAAGATAGCCGTGAGAGATTGCCGGCCAGTTCCTCTTTCCCCTTTGAGAGAAGCTCTTTTTTGTTTTCGATATCCTCCCGCAGCCCAGATATTTCGGCATTCATCTCTTCCTTTTCTTCATGCAGCCTTGATATCTCAACTCTTCTGCCCTCTATTTCACCGCTGAGTTCGGTAATCAAATTCTTGTTCTCGAGGAGGTTTGCCGCAATGCTTTCTTTGTCTCGTATGGAGGACGATTCGCGATAGTCCAATGTCTCCAGGGAGGACTGAAGCTTATGAAAATCGTTTCTCCTGTTACTCAGAGTGTCCGAGAGTCTGAAAAGTTCTCTTCTCATGTTTTCGAGCTCTCCCTCTTTGTCACTGATAGCAAGCTCGATATTGGCCGCCCAGTCTTTTTTCTCTTTCAGGGCTTCAGCGGTTTGTTCAATTTGAGTTAGAAGGTTTTTTTCAGCCTCTTCCAATTCCGATATTTTGGTGAGGAGGGTCTCTTTCTTCGAGTCGAGCTCATCAATATATCCATAGAGGCGCGCTATATCCTCTTTTTTGTTTTCAACCATGTTTCTCATAACGGCCGATTCTTTCTCGCGTTCCGAAATGCTTTTAGCTTTTTCATTCAAGCGGTTCTCCAGCTCGTTGAGAAGCTTCTCTTTTTCAAGGATTTCAATACGCTTGGAAGCTATGCCGGTTTCAAGAGTCGAAAAATTGGATCTCTTGGCTGAGAGTCCCTCCCTGAGTCGCTCTATTTCGGCATCCAGAGCTTCCAATGTGTTCTTGAAGCGGACATAGTTCCTACGGGCTATCCTCAAGTCGAGTCCCCTGAACTCATCCAGCAGCCTTTTGTAACGTTCTGCTTTTTTGGCGAGCCTGTCGAGGCTGTTGATCTGGCGCTTTACTTCAACGATTATGTCGTTGATCCGCAGGAGATTTTCCTTGGATGAGCTGAGCTTTGAGAGGGCCTCGGCCCGCCTCACCTTATATTTCATGACTCCGGCGACCTCTTCGATAAGAAATCTCCGCTCAAGGGGCTTCGAATTCAATATCTCGGCGATCCTGCCTTGGTCGAGTATCGAATAACTCTTTACATCGAGGCCGGTGTCCAGGAATATATCCTTTATGTCTTTAAGGCGGCATGAACGCTTATTAAGGATATAATCGCTCTCTCCTGAACGATATAGTCTTCTGGATACCTCGATTTTGTCCTGAGAAGAGTCGTCGGAAGCCTCGCCGTTACCCTCCCCCTTAGGCAATTGGGCTGCGGTGGAGAGAATGAGGCGTACTTCAGCCATACCCTTTGACTTTTTGGTCGCAGAACCCTGGAAGATGACTTCTTCCATCTTTTCTCCCCTGAGGCTCTTGGCGCTCTGTTCGCCCAACACCCACCGAAAGGCATCAACTACGTTGCTTTTGCCGCAACCGTTAGGGCCTACAATGCAGGTAATACCGTCGTGGAGTTGAAGGACTGTCTTATCTCCGAAGGATTTGAACCCGACGAGATCTATTTCTTTTATTTTCATACGATATTAATTGTACTTTTTGCAGGAAGGAGGGGTCAAGCTCTGAATTTGTGTTAAGAATTGGTAATGCGGCAATAAGATTTTTTAATTTGACGGTAAACTTTTCCCTATATTAACCTGTAGGGCAATTTAAGAGGCATCTTTGTCTCTAATAGCGTAAAAGGTAGTAAAAACAATAAAGAGGAGGAATTTATGCCGAAGAAGTATGATACTCCATTGCTGGATGAGCTGGAGAAAGGCGCATTCCCGAGCTTTGTCACCGAGATTAAGAAAGCTGCGGCAAAGACGGAAATGGCAAATGATGAGCTAGGTGTGCTTGAAAAGTGCTACCGTGAAAGAAAGACCCACTGGAAACACGGTGGCATCGTCGGCGTCAGAGGGTACGGAGGCGGTGTTATCGGAAGGTATTCCGACGTCCCCGATGAGTTTCCGGCAGTAGCTCATTTCCACACTGTCAGGATCAACTCTGTATCCGGTTATTTTTACAAGTCATCGGATCTCAGGACTATCTGCGACATCTGGGACAAATACGGAAGCGGTCTGACTAACATGCATGGTTCGACTGGCGACCTGGTTCTTCTCGGAACAACGTCCGATAAACTCGAGTCCATCTTTGCAGAGTTTTCGTCGCGAGGCTGGGACCTCGGCGGATCAGGTTCCGCTCTTAGGACTCCGAGTTGCTGCGTCGGCGCCGCAAGATGCGAATGGGCGAATATCGACACGATGGGCATCACTTATGCTATCACGCAGGAATTCCAGGATGAGATGCACAGGCCGGCATTCCCCTACAAGTTCAAATTCAAGACTGCAGGGTGTGCCTGTGACTGTATTGCCTCTGTAGCCCGCGCAGACTGCTCTATTATTGGAACATGGAAAGGTACCATCGCAGTTGACCAAGCCCAGGTGAAATGGTACGAGGGCAAGGGCATGAACATCAAGACCGAGGTCATCGACATGTGCCCCACGAAGTGTATGGCATATGACGGAAAGACTCTCAAGATCGACGATGCAAACTGCTCGCGCTGCATGAATTGCATCGCCAAGATGGGCAAGGCTTTGAAAGCTACAGGGGAAAAGGGCGCTACTATCCTTATCGGCGCCAAGGCTCCCTTCGTGGTCGGCGCGACCCTTTCATGGGTCATAGTTCCATTTATAAAGATGGAGCCGCCCTATACTGAGTTTTTCGACCTGATCAGGAAGATGTGGGAGTGGTGGGATGAGCATGGAAAGAACAGGGAAAGAATCGGCGAGCTTATTATCCGTCGCGGCATGAGGGAGTTCCTTGAATATATCGGTCTCGATCCGTTGCCGCAAATGGTCAAAGAGCCCCGGAGAGATCCTTTCTGGTTCTGGACCGAAGAAGACCTGACAAAATAATTATTTAAACAATAATAATACAGGAGGACTATCATGGCATTACCGCAAAGAAGAACTGACATCGGACCACCTCATTTTAAAGATTACATTCCACCCGTCATCCAAAAGAATTACGGAGACTGGGCGACTCACGAAATACTGAGCGGCGGCGTTATGGTGCATGTGGCCAACAGTGGCGACAAGTTATGGACCGTGAGGGTTGCCTCTCCGAGGCTCCTGAGCACCGATACGATCAGGGAGATGGCCGATATAGCTGAGAAGTTCTGCGGCGGCTATCTCAGGTTTACCACAAGGAACAATATCGAATTCCTCGTTTCCGACGAGAAGAATCTGCAACCCTTGCTGAATGAACTGAAGGCGAAGAAAATGTTGATCGGCGGACTTGGCGACAGTCTTCATGGTTATCATATTAGCAATATCGTTCATACTCAGGGATGGATACATTGCCACAGCGCATGTACCGATGCGTCCGGCATTGTAAAGGTTTTAATGGATGACTTGGCCGAGTACTTTAACGAAAAGACGACACCAGGTAAAGTGAGACTTGCCGTTGCCTGCTGCACCAACATGTGCGGCGCGGTCCATTGCTCCGATATCGCCGTAGTTGCGATACACAGAAAGGTTCCGAGGATCGATCACGATAACATCAAAAATATGTGTGAAGTCCCATCGACTATCGCCTGCTGCCCGACTGGCGCTATCAGCCCGGATCCGGCGAAGAAGAGTCTCAAGATCAATAACGATAAGTGTATGTACTGCGGAAACTGCTATTCCGTTTGCCCAGCCCTCCCGATCTCAGATGCGGAGAATGATGGTGTTGCCATCGTTGCTGGCGGCAAGGTTGGCAGCTTGAGGAGCGATCCGAAGTTCTCGAAGCTCGTTGTTCCTTTCATCCCGAACAACCCACCGAGATGGCCTGAAGTAACGAGTGCTGTAAGGAAGATTCTTGAAGCCTACATAGCTGGTGCAAACAAGCACGAGAGAGTCGGCGAATGGATAGAGAGGATTGGCTGGGAGAAATTTTTCGATATTACTGGCTTCCCCTTCACTTTCCAGCACATTGATGATTTCACCATCGCAAGAGAGACGTTCAGGACATCTGCAGCGTTTAAGTGGTAAAATGACGGCAGCGCGGAGGGAGTCTTTAGACTCCCTCCTAATTATCTGCTGAAAGAAAGGGGTACGACAATGGAAAAGGCAGAGTTGACGCAGAAGATATTCGATTTCGTAGAGAAATCTACGGGCAAGAAAAAGCTCAAAGCGCACGATATAAAGAAGCAGTTCAAAGATGAGTGTTCTGAAGCTGAGATCAAGGATGCCCTGAAAGACCTAATGGATGAAGGCAAGCTTATTTACACCTATTTCGGCGGTAGCTATGTGGAGATACCACCGAAAGAATAGTGACAGGCAGTCATCGGACAGGAAAAGAAGAAAAGCGGATAATGCAGAGCGTTATCCGCTTTTCTTTAATCGATTAGCTTGATAAAAAGTTGTAACTGCAACCCTTTGTGGCTTGAAAAGCGAGCCCGCTTGTTTAGCCAATATAATCCTTGACGCTGGCCAAATAGAACACAAAAAACAGTTGTCGGGGGAGAATGATTCTGGGTCAAGGCTTTTATAAATGGCGCGGAAACCTCGACTTGCTCAATAGCATTAATCTGCATGTACAGAAGAGTGAAATTGCGGTCTGCGGCGGATCCTAGTCAGGTGGAACACATTATATGGACGATCAACCGGCTTGAGCCTATAGCAAAGGCGGCTGCTTCAGGTGTGGACATAGTTTTAAATTCAGGAGGCGCATAGCACATATTGTTGGACTCCTTCGGACACTGCCCTTTTTCTGGGTCTATATATAATACTTTCCTTTCCTGAGTGGTCCCTCATACGATTACTATCATCACTGTTATTCGCATGCGTGAACTGACTTTGCAACAATCCGTTATAATATAGACTCATGAACAATTATCCACGAGTTATTATCGCCGGTGTCAGGGGCGGCAGCGGAAAAACGACACTTTCCTTGGCGGTAACCTCATCGTTACGCTCCAGGCACGGCCTGACAGTTATTCCATATAAGAAAGGCCCTGACTATATAGACGCGGGATGGCTGTCGGTGGCGGCGAAACATCCTTGTTATAACCTTGATCCATTTCTCGTGTCAAAAGATAAGGTGGTCGATTCTTTTCTTTCTCATTTCACTGGTGATATCGCGGTCATCGAAGGGAACAGAGGCATCTTCGACGGCATGGACGTGGAAGGATCGTTCAGTACTGCCGAACTTGCAAAACTTCTGAGAGCCCCGGTTATATTGATTGTCGACTGTAGCAAGATGACGAGGACAACGGCAGCTTTGGTTCAAGGTGTAATGAATTTCGACAGGCATGTGGCGATAAAGGGAATAGTCCTGAACCAAATAGCTGGGAGCCGCCATGAGTCTATAATCCTGGAGTCGATTGCAAAATATTGTGCTGTCCCTGTAGTGGGAGCTATCCCGCGCTTGAAGAAGGGTGAGATGCCGGAACGGCATATGGGGCTGACCCCTCATCATGAACATGAAGATGCAATTGGCGTTATCTCATTTGCAGAAACGTTGGCCGATAAATATCTTAATCTGACTAGAATTATCGAAATCGCAAGGTCGGCGGAACCATTGAACATTCCATCTGCACTTGTCCCTATAGACAAGGATGTGGCGGGTGGAAGAATATCAGCACAGAGCGGCATTGAGGGCAGTGAGGTGCGCATCGGTGTTTTTCGCGACGCTGCATTTCAATTTTACTATCCTGAAAATTTTGAAGAGCTCCAAAAATGCGGTGCCGTGATCGTTGAAATAGATGCCCTTGGCGGTGGCAGTCTTCCAGTAGTCGATGCGCTCTATATCGGCGGTGGATTCCCAGAGACCAATGCGGTGAAGCTGGCACAGAATACCCGCTTCCGCGATTCGGTAAGAAACGCTGCTGAAAAGGGTCTCCCTATTTATGCCGAGTGTGGCGGGCTCATGTTTCTCGGAGAAGCTATTATAATGAATGGTGAGCGATATCCGATGGCTAACATATTTCCAATCGTCTTTGAAATGAGGCCCAAGCCCGAGGCGCATGGTTACACCATTGTCGAAGTTAATGGCGAGAACCCATTTTATCGACCTGGAACGGTCCTGCAGGGCCACGAATTCCATTATTCTGCGGTGACCGCTTTTATATGGCGTGACGATATTTCGCTTGCATTTAGCATGAAGCGCGGCAAGGGCATCTCCGATCAGAGGGACGGTATTTGCTATAAGAATGTTCTGGCAACATATACACATATCCATGCCCTTGGCACACCCGAATGGGCTATAGGATTAATCACAAAGGCAAAGGAGTTCAAAGAAAAAAATGTCTAAACTTACGCCTGAATGCCCTTATTGTGGCAAATATATCTCACAGCCTGTACCTACCAGGACTGAATTTGTAGAAATCATAAGCGGCAAGTGCGAATGCGGTGCCGTTTATGTATGCGACCCTACAGGACATAACGTTGGCGAGGCTTACGGTGACGCCATGGCCCTTGCAACGGGCCAGTGGAATATCGGCGAACTTGGTCCCGACAGCTATGATATGAAGGAGATGTTCTACAATCTGAAGAGCCATAGCAGGATGTCGGCGAAAGGCCTGAATATGCAGTGCGGGAAGCTTATTTTCATAAAGATGGGGCGGCTAGAAGATAAGGTTCAAGTTGAAAAGCAGAGAGCGGATCCTGACAGCAGGTCAGAAGATCCTGCTGTTATCGGGATGAAGCTTAAAGACCAGGTGCGGTACTTTCTTGAAAAAGGATGTCACGAGGCTGTCGGCAGGCTCGCTGTGAAGGATAAGAATGTCATCAAGTGGCTTACATCATTCTCTTATGATAAAGAGGACAATCTGACCTGGCGCGCTATCGAGGCAATGGGCCATGTTGTGCGTGAGTTAGGGAGAACGCGTCTCGATGTTGTTAGGGAGACGGTACGTAAGCTGCTGTGGTCGATGAGTGATGAGTCCGGCGGCATCGGATGGAGTGCACCAGAGTTTCTCGGGGAGATAATAAGGAGCGATCCTGACGAGTTTACGGACATAGTCCCCATCCTTTGGTCGAATCGTGAGGAGCCGAGTTTCAGACCTGGTGTCTTATGGGCAATGGTTAGGGTGGCAGGTGTAAGACCTGACCTCATCTCTGTAGTCCCTGACCAACTCGCAGAGCTAGCCGATGATCCAAATCCGACCGTCAGGGGATATACTGCGTTGCTGTCGGGAGGACTCTCATTTGAGGGTAAAGGTGAGTTATTGAAAAAATTATCTGAAGATTCAAGCGTTTTAAACGTATATACGGATGGTACTCTTAAAAAAGTGACAGTAGCCGAGCTGGCTAAGAAGGCATACAAATAAGAATAGCAAATGTTTTTATAATATTATTTAATTTGACCGCGAATATACGTCTATATTATTTTTGAACACTCGTATAGTTGCGTATACGGAATTATAGAAATATATAATTCAGCTAAAAATTATAATTTGAAAGGAGGTAGCACAAATGCCTTTACTTGAGTTTGGTGGAAAATCAGTTGAAGTTGATGAGGACGGGTATCTCGTCAATCTCGATGATTGGACGAAAGAGCTTGGCGAGCATATGGCCGTTGGCGATGGCATGACCCTCACCGAGGCCCATTGGGAAGTCATCAACTTTCTCAGGGACTACTATGCTAAGTACCAGATCGCTCCGATGATCAAGATCCTCGTCAAAGAGATCGGTAAGGTTATGGGTCCTGAAAAGGGAAACACTAAATACCTGTACGAGCTCTTCCCGGACGGACCGGCGAAGCAGGCCTGCAGATATGCGGGACTTCCGAAGCCGACTGGTTGCGTCTAATCAGCTTGAAGGAATCTGCTATGGTGAGATAGCCCGCCGTTTGGACTATCTCACCACATCAAAACAGTATACCGTTATGAAAGAGAATCGCGAAAAGGTCGCGGGACCTACCTTGTCTCTGCATCAACTTTCTATGTTGTTGAATTCGAATGGTAATTTATTTTCATTCGTCCCCGCATTGTCTCGATTCTCATGGAGAGTTTCTAATTGAATCTGAAGGACCTGCTCAAAAAGCAGCGCTCATCAATCATCGATAAGTGGTTCGATCGTATAGTCGACTCGTATCCGGCGGACACGGCGGGCTTCCTGAAGCGGAAAGGTGGATTTGCTAACCCTGTGGGGCAAACCGCTTCTCAGGGTATTGAGGACATCTTCGACGGCCTTCTCCTTGATGCTGACCCGTCAGAAATCGCTCCCTTTCTTGATTCCATAATAAGGGTCAGGGCCGTGCAGGATTTCAGCCCTTCTCAAGCTGTAAATTTTATCTTTCTTCTCAAGAAGATCATCCAGGACGAGATTGCAACCTACTTACAGGACGGTACGATTCGCGGCGAGCTGGATGAACTGGAGTCGAAGATCGATACGCTCGCTCTTCTTAGCTTCGATATTTTCATGAAATGCAGGGAGAAGCTGTACGATCTCAAAGCCAATGAGTTGAGGGACAGGACACTCTGGTTGCTGAAAAAGTCGAATTTGCTGACCGAAATGCCGGACGAAACCGAAGATCGGGGCAGAGGCGACAAAGGCAAAAATACAAACATTAACGAGACGAAAGAGGTAAAGTAAATGGGTATCGCATTTTCCTTTGCTGCGGTCATTGCATTAATAGCGTTGGCCTTTATAGGGGTGAAGGGCTTGAACCTTAATTTCCTCTTCGGGGCTATCGTTCCATATGCAGCCTTCCTAGCATTTATTGGGGGGTTTGTCTACAAGGTTGTGAAATGGGGACGTTCACCGGTTCCTTTTCATATTCCCACCACAGGCGGTCAGGGGTATTCATTTCCCTGGATCAAACAAAACAAGCTTGACAGTCCTCCTACGACCGGATGGGTAATTGGCAGGATGCTCCTCGAAGTCCTTGTGTTCCGGTCGCTCTTCAGGAATACAAAGTCCGATCTGACAAACGGAAAGTTGGTGCACGGTTCCGAAAAGCTGCTTTGGTTCTTCGGGCTTATCTTCCACTGGTCTTTCCTGATCGTGCTGGTTCGTCACTTCAGGTTCTTCATGGTTGATGTTCCGTCTGCAATTAAAATCATGGAGGCCCTTGATTCTTTTTTCCAGGTCGGGATACCGTTGGTCTATATTACGGATTTGACTCTACTATTGGGGGTTACGTTTCTATTCATTAGAAGGGTTTTCATGCCTCAGATACGGTTCATCTCGCTGCCAGCCGACTATTTCCCGCTCTTGCTGATTTTCGCAATAGGGACCACCGGCATTCTGATGAGGTATTTTCTCAGAGTCGATGTTGTCGGCGTCAAGGAAGTAGCGATGGGGCTTGTAAGCTTCCAGCCTGTTGCTCCCAGTTCAATTGGAGTAATCTTCTATATCCATCTCTTCCTCGTGAGCGTGCTTTTTGCTTATTTCCCCTTCAGCAAGCTGATGCATCTGGGGGGTGTATTCATGAGCCCGACGAGGAACCTGGCGAACAATAGCCGTATGGTCAGGCATATAAATCCGTGGAACTACCCTGTTCATGTCCATACTTACGAAGAGTATGAGAACGACTTCAGAGATAAAATGAAAAAGGCTGGCTTGCCAGTAGAAAAGGAGTAATAATGGCAAAGATCCCTAAACCAGAACAACTATCAAAAATAGATCTTAAGCCGAAGAAACATTGGTCCCAGTTCCCTATCGATATTAGGCCAGGAATGTACTGCCATGGGGCAAAAGGAAAGGACCTTAAGGTTCTGGAGCTGCCCAATGCAAGGGACTGGTCCCCTGCTGAAGAGGACTGGAAGCTTCCCGAGGATTGGAAGCAGACCATCCTTGCAGGGATAAAGGAGCGGCTAGAGAAATATCGCTCATTCCATATTTTCATGGATGTATGTGTTAGGTGTGGTGCCTGCGCTGACAAGTGCCACTTCTTCCTGGGCTCTGGAGATTCCAGAAACATGCCCGTGGTAAGAGCTGAGATATTGCGGTCTGTTTACCGCCATTACTTCACGCCAGCAGGAAAAATATTCGGCAAATACGCTGGTGCGCGGGAACTTACACTCGACGTGCTTAAGGAGTGGTGGTATTACTTCTTCCAGTGCACAGAGTGTCGCCGTTGCTCGCTCTTCTGTCCCTACGGCATCGACCAGGCAGAAATAACCATGATAGGGCGGGAACTCATGAATCTGCTAGGTCTGAATATCGGCTGGATCACTGGGCCAGCGGCCAACTGCTATATGAAGGGCAACCACCTTGGCCTTGAACCACACACGATTAAGAGCAGTGTCGAGTTCTTCTTGAACGATATCGAAGACATAACAGGCATCAAGATAGAGCCAACCTTCAACAGGAAGGGCGCGGAGATCCTATTTGTCACTCCTTCAGGCGACCTCTTCGCTGACCCTGGCACCTACACAGCAATGGGCTATCTAATGCTCTTTCACGAACTCGGACTAGACTACACGTGGAGTACATACGCCTCGGAAGGTGGAAACTTCGGCTTCTTCACATCTATGGAGATGGCGAAAAGGCTGAATTCCAAGATATATGCCGAAGCCAAGAGACTGGGTGTAAAGTGGATATTAGGAGGCGAGTGCGGACACATGTGGCGAGTTCTGCACCAGTATATGGACACTTTCAACGGCCCGGCAGACTTCCTCGAAGAGCCGGTATCGCCAATTACCGGGACGAAGTTTGATAATGCAAAGTCAACCAAGATGGTCCATATAGTAGAGTTTACGGCTGACCTCATCAAGAATGGAAAGCTCAAGCTGGATCCTAGCAGGAATGATAACCTGATCGTGACGTACCACGATTCCTGCAATACGGCAAGAGGCATGGGTTTCTTTGAGGAACCCCGCTATGTTATAAAGAGTGTTTGTAATCATTTCCATGAGATGCCGGAAGATACGATCCGTGAACAGACCTTCTGCTGTGGCAGCGGTTCAGGCCTGAATGCAAGCGAAGATATGGAGCTGAGGATGAGGGGCGGATTCCCGAGGGCCAATGCAGTGAAACATGTGCATGACAAGCACGGCGTGAACATGCTCGCCAATATTTGCGCTATCGATAGGGCCACACTGCCTCCGCTTATGGATTACTGGGTGCCTGGAGTGAGGGTAACCGGTACTCACGAACTAGTTGCCAATGCCCTTGTCATGAAGGGCGAAAAAGAGAGAGAGACTAATCTCCGGGCCGAACCACTTCCGGGAAAGGAGGGGGAATAATCATGTACGACAGTGGTAAGATCATAGCCGGACTGATTATATTCATCGTGATAGCTACGCTTCCTTTCACCCTGAACTTGGGCAAGGCCGTGGCAAAACCTTCGCCGAGCATAGACACCCCCGTCATCAACCAAATGGCTAAGAAGCAGTGTGTTGAGAGCAAGGCATACATGACTACTACCCATATGCAGATGCTCTACCAATGGAGGGACGAGGTGGTCCGCGACGGCAACAGGCTTTATGTTGCCTCTGATGGCAAAGAATATAATATGAGCCTTCAAAATACCTGTATGCATTGCCATTCGAACAAGGCAAAATTCTGCGACCAATGCCATAATTATATGGCGGTGAAGCCCTATTGCTGGGACTGTCATATCGCCCCAAAGGAGGGAGCATAAAGCCATGAGTATAAATAGAAGAGAATTCTTTAAGATAGCGGGCTTTGCTGCCGCTCTTGGACTCGGTGGTGCGACGGTTGCCACTGCAGTAAAAAAGGAAGTGGAGTCCTCAGGTCCCTATATTGCCGACCCGAAGGGCCTCATCGCCAAAAGATGGGCAATGGCGGTCGATATGAGCAAGTTCAAGTCCGATGCCGATATCCAGAAATGCATCGATGCCTGCCACCAGATCCATAACGTACCGGAGGCAGATCCTTCGCATCCTAAACAGGAGATTAAGTGGATATGGACTGTCACTTACGAGCATGCATTCCCAGGCAGCGCGGACGAATTCATACCACGCTTCAAGAACCTGCCATTTCTAGTGCTTTGTAACCACTGCGAACATCCGCCGTGCGTGCGGGTCTGTCCTACCAAGGCGACCTTCAAAAGGGAAAGCGACGGTATAGTCATGATGGATATGCACCGCTGTATTGGCTGCAGGTTTTGCATGGCAGCATGTCCATACGGCGCCAGGAGTTTCAATTTCAGGGATCCCAGGCCGTTTATCAAGAAAGAATTGAATCTGGAGTTCCCAACCAGGACAAAAGGTGTGGTTGAAAAATGCACCTTCTGTTATGAGAGGATTGCAAAAGGTGTCATGCCGGCCTGCGTCGAGGCCTCTAACGGAGCTCTTGTCTTTGGGGACCTTGATAATTCTGACTCCGAAGTCCGTAAGGTCCTTGACGCCAATTTCACCATCAGGCGCAAACCTGAACTCGGCACGCATCCGAGCGTTTATTATGTTATAGGAGGTAAGGAAAATGCTTGAGAAAGCCCTCAAGGGAGGCAGAACATACTGGACATGGGTGGCTGCTCTCCTTGCAGTCATCGGGATCGGTGTGGCCTGCTACATCTACCAGTTCATGGTAGGCCTCGGCGTCACCGGGATGAGCAGGGACGTGTCCTGGGGCTTCTATATAGCCCAATTCACTTTTCTCGTCGGAGTCGCCGCCTCGGGTGTTATGGTTGTGTTGCCCTTCTACCTGCATGACTACAAGGCGTTTGGCAAGATAACCATCCTTGGTGAGTTCCTAGCGATACCGGCGGTGCTGATGTGCATGCTGTTCATATTTGTCGACATGGGGCAGCCGACGCGAGTATTGAACGTCCTGCTTCACCCGACTCTCAATTCGGTCATGTTTTACGACATGTGTGTTCTGGCCGGATACCTGGTCTTGAATATCCTTGTAGGCTGGACGTCGCTCGGCGCTGAACGTAAGGGGATAGCACCCCCGAAGTGGGTAAAGCCCTTTGTTATCCTATCGATAGCTTGGGCGCCTTCTATTCATACAGTTACGGCATTTCTGTATGCCGGTCTTCCTGGCAGGCATTTTTGGTTGTCTGCGATCATGGCTGCCCGGTTTCTCTCATCGGCTTTTGCTGCAGGTCCGGCGCTCCTCATTATATTGGCACTGATAGTCAGGAAGTACTCGGCCTTTGATCCTGGTAAAGAGGCCATTCAGACCCTCGGAAAGATTGTCACCTATTTCATGATCACCAGCACCTTCTTCCTCGGGTTGGAGTTCTTCACTGCCTTCTATAGTGGCATCCCGGAGCACATGCAGTCGTTCATCTATTTGTATAAAGGGCTTGAGGGTTATAGCAAGCTTGTTCCGATAATGTGGATCTCTACAATCCTTGGTGCGGTTGCAATCGGCATTCTTATTTTTCCGTTTCTGAGGAGGAATGAGACGATACTTGCAATCGCTTCGGCTGCGGTATTCATTTCGCTCTGGATCGACAAGGGATTCGGCCTTATCGTCGGAGGTTTCGTTCCTAACCCCTTCGAGGAGATTACGGAATACTGGCCCACAACTCCAGAGTTTCTTATCGGAGCAGGTGTATGGGCGATCGGATTCTTGGTTCTGACGATACTGTACAAGATCGCTGTTTCGATCAAAGAGGAGTCTGGAGGAGAGGCGATTCACTGATTTTTCGCGGCGGGGTGATGCCGATGAGAGACGCCGTACAAATTGACAAGCAAGTTGGATGATCTGTTATATTAAATAAGTGATCTGATACGATATTCGTGTGAGATAGTATATATAAGGAGGTGAAGTAAATGTATTTGGTAACAGTCGATACAGGTAAATGCGACGGTTGCGAGGAGTGCGTAAATGCATGTCCCCAGATGGTATTCAAATTAACGGACGGCAAGAGCGATCCTTACCAGGCCGGCGAGTGCGTCTTCTGCGAAACATGCCTCAGCATGTGCCCGACCAGCGCTATCACTATCACCGAAATGTAGCAGCCCTTTCTGCTGCCGGAGATAAAAAAAAAGGAGCATCAATCGATGCTCCTTTTTTTATGACTGCCGGTTATAGCTATTTCTTCTGGATATAAATCTCCCAGTGATCACCCGTTTTTTCGACTTCGATCGGATATCCCTGTTTCTCTGCATAGCGTGGGATGGAGTCTTCAGCAGATGCCGGGGCGTCGCAGAGAACCTTCAGCAGTGAGCCAGAAGGCATCTTTTCGATCTGTTTTTTTGTCAAAACAAGCGGATAGGGGCATACCCTTCCGAGGACATCGAGTACTTCTGCAGGTGTTTGTGCTTTTAAATCGCCCATGTTACTTCCTCCTTATGGTTTAGAAAAACTGCAAATGGTTGACTGAATTCAATTCGTTCTGAATCTCGCTGTAGGGTACGATCTGCGCTTTGGTTTCGCCGCCAAGGTCTTCCGCATCCATTATGAGAGAATCCTCTTTGATCCCGTAACGGTCAAGATCTTCCTTACAGATGAGGACTTTCAGATCTAGGAGTAGTGAATTCTTAATATGTTGTTCTAGGCTGGTAATATCATAGTGCTTGCCCGTGGCCTGGTTCTTCAGGCAGTTGAGCACGCCGTCTCCTATAAAACATACCACGGGCTCTACCATGTCTCCGTCTTCAAGATATATCTCGACTGTCTGGCTGGCTATCGCATGAGTCATAGCCAGGCGCGAAGCCTCGGTTTTGTATGGAAGTGATTTAATAACGAATGCAAGTTTAGTTGTCGCCATTTTACTCGCCTCCGATAAGAAGGACTCTGTCGGCATCGAAACAGCTTGCCAGGTACCAGTCCATGCTTTTACGTATCCATCCGTCCATCAGGTCCTCTTTATGGTATCCCCTAGCTTCTGCGCACGCCTCACACGCGCATGCCTTGAAATTGCCTGTTGCGAAGAGTACTTCAAGGGTCTTGTAAAGGGTAGAATAATCCTTGAAAGCTCTCTGCCCCTTTTTGGAGAGCATCGTTGCATTCGAAGAGACCCAAAAATCGACTTTATGCCCTTTTTTTACTGCAGCCTCAGCAAGCTTGACCGAAAAATCGAGTGATAGTGACCCCACCAGACCCGGAAAGACTCCCATAGTTAATTTTCCCATTTTTGCCTCCTATATCCAGATAATCTTTTCATAGTCGTTAAATATGAGGTCAACGACATCACTGTAGGTAACTGCTTTAATATTACCTGCGAGATTGGCCGCTGTGAATCCCCTGCTTTCAAGATCCTCAGTTAGTGCATAAAATGTTGCGGACTTCTTCAGGATTGGGTCAGCACTGCCCCCTTCTTTAAGGGTTGCGCGGTAGATACCATTACCGACGAAGATGATGCCGAGTTTGTCTGCGCTCAACCGATCTACAACATCGGCACCGGTGCGATAATCGCTCATAAATACACCAAGTTTCATCCTTACACCTCCTTTATTTTTTTGCGGATAGTAGTGATCACATTATATACACATATTTAGCAAGTTAACATTTATACCAATAGTGGACGCTGCCTGTCAATTAAAATAAAGTTAACAATATATAAAAAGATTTAATGATTCAATTAAATCAACATATGATTGGATTATGCCCTATGCTGCAGAACAACGAAATCATTGGTCAGCAAGCTGTTTATATAAGGAAGTAGCCTGTACAAATATTTTGTGGTATTCTTCCCTGAGGTGAGGGAATGAAGCAGGAAACATTTTTTTTTGGGGGCGACCGTGCTAAACCACTGGTCATCTTCATTCATGGCATGGGTATGGATGCGAACATGTGGGTTGAGCCTGTGACAGCACGAGTTATGGGAGGTAAATACCCTCTTAGTGTACTCATAGAAGGAAAGGAACTGCAAAGCTCATTTCATGATCTTAGGGCAAAAGGATATCCGGTCCTTACCTGGAGTCAGCGGAGGCCCGCCGGCCCTGTTGGGGTATCGGTGGATGAGTTGAGTGAAATCATCGAGAATTACAATTCAAATAGCGATGCCGGTATCATTCTCGTTGGCCACAGCAGGGGGGGGCTTATCGCGAGACTCTTCATACAAGAATACAACGCTCCTATTAGAGGAATTATTACTATCGGAACGCCCCATAACGGATCGTCTATGGCAAAATGGGCGGTCTTCGTCTCGCCGATAACGGCAGCCCTCAAATCGCTCATGGACCGGAACGATAAAGAAGTGAAGTCGGCCATGCACCGGCTCCTGACCTTTCTAAGCGGTAGCGAGATAAAGGAAATGCTTCCCGGCTCGCAACTATTAAAAAGCCTTGCCGATAAATGCAAACCGGGAGTCCGCATTGTCTCAATCGGCGGTACTAATCCTGCGCTTGTGAAGATAGGCAAAACTTCCCTACCATCCGTCCTGTCCGGCATTATTCCTGAAAATGTGCTCCCAGAAGAACTGCAGGAAGGCAAGGGTGACGGCTTCGTGTCCGCCAGAAGCGCTGTGTATCCCTGTGGTGATGAGCACCAAAATTTTTATGCACACCATGCCGCGCTTATCTTTGACAAACATGTCAGAAAGTATATAGTAAGAGTTATTGAGTCGATTAAGACATAGAGCATGAGTTCCGGGTAATTCATTGCCGGGATATCGACAGTAGATGCGTTAAAAGAAGCGCCTGCTGTAGATTATTACAATTATTATTGTTTACAAACCGCTGACACTGCCATATATATAGGCAATATGGGTAAGCTATTATGGTAGGCAAAACATGCGAGCATCTTCAGAGTGCCGGAATTGCCGTATGAGCCAGAATCTGTCTGACTGTGCAAACAAGCGCCAAGAGCAAAACCTGAAGTGCTCCCAGTTCATAGACAATGAATGACCCATTTCTGCACAAGGTTCCATCCCAGATATTGCGTAATGGTGTTTACCGCTACATGCAAGGATACTCACAACCTTCTTAAAGAGCTTGTAGGCCAATCCATGGCTGTTGGCAGTATCGTGGATGCACCCGGGAATTATCAGGCAGGAGACCACTGTAAGACGCACCTCGTGCATTCCTTGCAGTACGCTCTGTCTGCGCATCGCGAAGCTCCCACTTCAACTCGTTTCTGAGGTTAAGTGGTGAGTAGACCACTAATTGGTTTCAATGATTGATACTCGCATTGTCCTTTTAAATTATCGGTGGGTGAGAGGCTTTTGGAAAGCATAGAGATATTTTGAGTAGACGGTTCAGCGGCAGGATAACGCTTATTTACCAGGTATACTGAGAAGGTAAAAAGTCAGATCGTCTATTTCATCTAGAAGTTCCTTGAACAAGCCGCCATAACTTTTGGATGTAGAAAACAGTTCAGATCGCAACTGTAGTATCTGTGGGTCATCGCTCTTTTCGTAAGTGATTCGAAGGCCGTCCTGCAAAGCCATTCTCTCAAAAAGGAGAAGCTTTTCCGCTTTTTCTTTAAAGAGAAGTAACATATTTTTAATCTCAAGCGCGCGGCTGAGGAAGGAAGGATCGTCTAATGGGATGTTCTCTGCGTGATCAGCTGCGGCCTTGATCATTGCATATAAAGTGCAGTATTCGAGACCTCTGATACCACGCTTCCACTGCAGCATAAGTCTATTGCGCCAAAACCAAAGGAAGTTTCTTTCACCGAAAGAAATCAACTCTTCAGCCGCAGTCATGATTTCTCCGAGGATTTGTTTTTTTTCGCTATCCTCATTTCGCACTTCTCCACTTCTGCGCTTTCGCGGTTCTGAGCTGCTAAGGTATTTCCACAAGTTTACTAGAACAGTTCCGCCGTTGGCATCATCTGGTGTGTCGAAGTGGATGAGTGACAGTACGACCTTGCCTTTGCCGTAACGGCCTTCGACAAGAGCTGGTTGCCCGGCCAGGCGGAATGGATCAAGATTGATTCGGTAGGAATGTTCGAGAGCTTCCCAGTTGCCATAATATTTATGAACATCCCCGACATTCAAGTCCGAGCTGAACGAATCTGGCTGTGCCTCATCGTATGTTGCGAGGATATCTATTCCAGGATCTGCAATCAACAATTGCGAGGGCCACCAGACATGAAAAATGGGCGCTATGCTTTCAGATAGATGATCCCATATTCCGTGTTTGCTGAGCTTGAAGCGGGTCCCACCGCTAAAACTTGGCACTCTGTCTTTCGTAGGTACCCGGTTGATGTTCAGCAACCCTATGCCGTCGAGTGTCGCCAAGCCTGCACCACCACAAAAACCCAAATAACTTCCGCCGTTGCCTACAAAACGGCGAATCTCCCGTACGCCTTCTTCGCCGAGGGCTTTAAGCTTGTTCGATGCCCATCCGCCTGGGACGAAAATCATGGAGTAATCGCGCAATTTTTTGGCTCTAATGTCATTGGACCTGATAAGATCGAATGGAAGTCCAACCGCTCTTAGTGCCTCGAAAGCTGCAAGACCCCACAAAAAGGATTCATCCCATAGAAAGGCGCATGGATTAATCGAATCAGAGCTTTGATTCATACCCTCTCGGAGTTATCATCCAGCCGTTCCACACAAAAGTCTTTGAGTTGCCGAAGATGACTGTCGTCTGCATGTCTATGCTGTGAGCAAGTATCCCCGACAGATCGGAGATGGTCACTTGCTCATCTATGCGCATGGCCCCTTTAACAATGCCGACTGGAGTTTCCGGTCTGCGGTATCGGCCGATGATTTGGACCGCGCGGCTGAAATGTTCCATACGCCCTTTGCTCTTAGGATTATAAAGTACTATAACGAAATCGGCTGATGCAGCGGCATGTATACGTTTCTCTATGAGCTCCCAAGGTGTCAACCGGTCCGACAGGCTAATGGAAGCAAAGTCATGCATCAGGGGGGCGCCTAGTCGTGATGCGGCTGCGTTAAGGGCGGATATGCCCGGCACTATCTCTACCATAAGCTCAGAAGCGCGTACTGCAGAAGTTCCCGAAGTCCGAATATTGATATCGGGATTTCCAGACACCAGATCTTCCTTTCTCAATATTTCAAACACAAGTCCAGCCATAGCGTAAATTCCAGGGTCGCCACCGCTGATGACCGAAACTTTTTTCCCAGTCAATGCCAATTCGACGGCTTTGCGGCAACGATCGATCTCCTTCGTCATCCCGGTCGAAAAAATCTCCTTGCCGGCGATTAGGGTGGGTATGAGATCCAAGTAAGTATCATATCCAACGATAATATCAGATTTTTCTATAACTCTTCTGGCGCGTGGAGTGATATGCTCTCCACTTCCGGGTCCGATGCCCACAACGTAAAGCCTTCCGCTCAGATGCTTCTTCCCGAGTTGAATCCCTTCCGATTTTTTCAACGCAACCGCTACTGTTACGTTCCCCGACTTCTGCTTCGGTACAAGAAGTTTAACTGTGCCTGACGCCAACAACGCAGCCGGTTCTGCGACAGCATTAGCGCCGGTCGCCTTGAAGACTGTTTCGGACTTCTTGATCCCTTCGACGGTATTAAGTTCTCCAGCTGAAAATGACTGGAGCTGGAAGCCGTATTTGGTGGCAAACTCCAGCAAACCCGGTTCCACAGACTTAATGTCGATAGTTGCTAACGAGTGAATGGAAAGAAACGACAAATTATGCTCAAGAAGTACAGTTCTTATCACATCCTCTATTTCATTGGCATGGACGCCGCTGTTGCAGCCAATGCCCAGGACCAGATTTTTCGGCCTGAGGTAGAGCTGGTCTTTTACGCAGGAACCGCATATCTCGATGCGCTGTTTCTTTGTTATAAGAATATCGGCATGTCTAGGGTCTTTCTCAAATTCAAACGCGTGAGGCAGTGCGACATCTGATTCTGAATAAACTCGCAGTCCCTCTTCATTCATCAACCTTGCGGCCACACGCGGAAGAGCGTCCCAGGTTTCTATAATAAGCCCGTTATCTTTTGCCCACAGATCAATCGCGGGGAGATTGTTCACATCGGATGCTGTTGTGATCACCGGATCGGTTCCAAGCTGTGCTGCTATTTCCCGCGCTAGTTCATTTGCCCCCCCCAGATGACCTCCCACAAGGCTGATAACATGCCGAGCCTGCTCATCGAGCACGACTACGGCGGGATCCTTTTTTTTATCTTGTATCAGCGGCGCAATAGTCCTAACTACTATGCCAGTAGCCATAATAAAAACGAACGCGCTGCGCTTTGCCCACAAGGCTGTGATAATCAATGAGTCAAATTTCCTGACTTCAGTGCCTGGAAATAAGTCACATATCCTCTTAGCAAGTGAAAGGCCATTGTCGGTAATATAGAATATTACCGGAGCAGCACTGTGGGTATTAATATCCACAGGCCCCTTGGATATATAATCGCTATTCAGATCCCCTCCTGTACTCATGGGTAAAGGCCTTGTCGTATAGCATAGAGGTTTTGCCCAATGATTCCTCCGAAGCTTTCAGAGCTTTCCCGATATAAATCAATGCGGTTTTAGAGATCCCCGCTTCTTTTACCTTTCCGGCGATGTCATGGAGAGTACCCCTGACGATCTTCTGTCCAGGCCAAGTCGCCTTCTGGACCACGACAACAGGAGTATTTGCAGGATATCCTTTAAGCAGTTCATTCCTGAGGGTCTCGATCATTCCGACACTAAGGAATATGACCATTGTAGCTTGGTGCTGCGCGAGTTTGCTGAGGCTTTCATTTTCCGGCACGGGGGTCTTCCCAGACATGCGTGTAAAGATTACTGTCTGGCTTATTTCAGGAATGGTGAGTTCCTGGCCAAGTACGGCAGCTCCTGCCAGAGCTGACGAAACACCCGGAACTATCTCATAGTCGATACCCAGTGCTACGAGCCTTTCGATCTGTTCGGAAATGGCACCGTAGAGAGCTGGGTCACCTGTATGCAGTCGCACAACATTCCTGTCCTTGCCGACAGCCTTTTCTATAACCTGTATGACATCATCGAGGGTCATCGAGGCTGAATCATAGATTACAGCCTTTAGTCCTTCCAGCAGGACATTGTTTACGAGACTTCCGGCATATATGATCACATCGGCAACTTCAAGCAGCCTCTTGCCTTTAAGTGTGATCAATTCAGGGTCGCCAGGTCCTGCCCCGATGAAGTAGACCTTAGCCATGTCTCAATTTCTCCTCGGCGTATGTTTGTATGTCTGCAACTGCAGCAATCACGTCATCTGTTCGCGGCAATGTCGAGGCTATGCGAATTATGTAGTCTCTCTTCTGTAGAAGGGTGTAAGATGATCGGAAATTGAGATCGAATATCCAGGAGAGTTGCAGGAGCTTGAAATCATTCAAGGACTTTATACTTGAATGGGATGCGACCTGCTTTTTGCGGATATAAGAAAAGATCTCATCTGAACATGAAGGGACGTCGGGCAGGCCGAGCCCGACCGCGTCTGGCCGCTCCCCTTCAGGGCTTCCGTAGAATTCAATGAATATCTTCCAAATGTCAAGCTTATCGGCATCACGGATAAGTTTTAAAAAAAGGAGTGTCTCTGCGTCGGCAATGTCAGCAATTGCAAAGGCGTTGTGTAATTTGACCGCATCGATGATGACATTTTGCTCTTGTTCTGGTAGGCGCTCGAGTATCTTCTGTTCTTTCAATATAGTGGATCCAAGGAGTCCGTGATTGACCGAGATGCTGTCTCTAAATGTTTTGTATCTGGCATATTGTGGAAAGCGACCAATATCATGAAAAAGGGCCACAGTCTCGGCTATTAGCATTCGGCCTGCATCCAACGACTCGCCCTGTGCCACGGTAACTATATTATCGCAGACTCGATGGGTATGGGTCTCTTTCAGTGCTATATTCTTTTGTTCGTTGTCGTCGTCCAGATAGAAAGACTTGCAAAATGCAGAAAACCAGTCCTTGAAATATATGAAATCCTCGTTATTCATGGCTTGATGGTCTCTTGATGATTATCAGTGAAAAATAGTTGAGGTCTTCCTTTTTGACATTCCTCAAATCCCTTATAACAGCCTCTTCCCGCATACCTGCCCTCGAAATATACGTGGCGTTTTCCACAAGCCCGGCTTCGGTCAAAGATTTTACGAGCTCATTGAAAATCCTATATACCTTCATAAGGACGATAGTGTCGAATTCTAATGTCATCCTGCTCAGGTCCCCGGCGTAGGTCGCCGGTACGATAGCTATCTTTTCATCCGCAAGTCCTAGTGAGAGACCTGCCCGGGATGCAGCCGCTGTGATTGATGAGACCCCCGGCACTATTTCGATACTCATTCCAGGCGTAAGTGTAAGGAGACGGTTATATAAATAAAAGAAGGTGCTGTATATCGTAGGGTCTCCGATGGTAATGAAGGCGACGTCTATCCCCTGTTTCAACCTTTTCATAATATTGACGACCGTTTCATTCCACCGATCTTCCAATTCGTCATCTTTGGTGCCCGCGATTGCTTTCGTTTTTTTCATCGGAAAGAAGGCCTCGAAAATTTCTTTTCCCTTGAGATCGACCACACCTTCGATTATTGAAAGGGCTAGGCTGCTGCCTTCCTCCCGTCCCTTAGGAACACAGATGCACAGTACTTGTTCTAGTACCCTGACTGCCTTGATTGTAAGCAGTTCCGGATCTCCGGGACCGACACCGACAACGTATAGCGTTCCTATCATGATTGATTATTCAAGAGGGTAACCTCTATCCTTTATAAGTGATGTTATATATGATGAGTCACATGTGGTTTTTTGTCAACAGACCAGGCGTTAACCAGCATCAGTACCCATTTTGTCGCTGTTATTAGTGTAAGTGACGCCCGATATTGTCCTGACTTGACTTAAGTCAAGGCGGAAATTGTGTTTTACTCTTAAACTTCCACATGATTAGCATTAGAATTTGCAGAATATGTTTAGCGGGAATAACGTTGATGCATTCTCATGTCTCTGCTTGCAATGGGTACCACAGCGAGAATCTAAAAGGGTTAAAATGCATCAGGAGATCGGGGATAAAGACTGTTTAGTGTGCCATAGCATAGGACAAAATTAATTACCGGAAGAACAAAGGATACGCAAGGAGGATTATCAACTATGTATACGATTCCACAAGAAATAATATTTGCTGATAGAATCATTGCGGTCATAGAAAAATGAACCCTGTAGAACTATATAAGAAACTCCCACAAAAAAATTGTGGAGAATGTCGGCAAAAGGCGTGCATGCCTTTTGCCTTTGCCCTTCTGAAAGGAGAGGTCGACCTTTCGGAATGTTCTCGCCTAGCTCCTAAGGAGAAGGGTGATATTGCGGCTTCTCTTACAAAATTCGATTGGCGTGAGGAACTGATTGCTAGCCTTAAAGAAGACGTAAAAAAGGTACATCTTGATGAGATTTCACAAAAACTCGGTGCAAAGTATCATGATGGGAAGCTTTATTTCAGATGCTTTGGCGCAGATGTTGCGGTAGGTCCCGACGGAGAGACACAGACGCAAAGAGCTCTAACCCCATGGATGAGGATGTTGATTCTCTTTTATATCAAGAATGGTGGTTCCAACAACCTGTCCGGCAAATGGGTTTTACACAACGAACTGAAGGGCGGGATGATGAAGCATAAGGCTTTCCTCCGTGAGTGTGAAGAGCCACTGAAGGAGTTGCTGGATCGACATTTCGAAAGGGCCAGCCATATTCTCGGCGAATTCTCTGCACGATGTCGAGATGAATTCGCTACTAACAATGCATGGATGGTGCCTGTCTTCCCGCGATTACCTGTTCTCCTGCTTTACTGGCCTCGAGATGACGAATTTGATTCGCAAGTGACCATTCGCTTTGACTCCACTGCCGACAGCTGCTTCGACGTGGAGCAATTGATCTTTCTTGTTGAGGAGTTGATAAAAGATATCGAAGCAGCCCTTTAGTGGTTTCTGCACTTCAATGAGGATTGTCAGCGCGGCTGTGGAGCTGAACCTTTGTAGAAGACCTCTCAGTTACCGCCCTGCATCAACCGGTCGGCCTTTGCGTAAAGACTGATAATGGGAGCAACAAGGGATTCGGTTGTGTTTACTGTGCCTATCTCCGGTTTGGCCAGCTTCAAATATTTCGGTCAAAAGCGGGTCCCAATCTCTGTTCGGCAGGTTTCTTAGCGCTTTTGCAGTTATATTTTCCCTCTGCATCCGTGATGACGAGGATTGCAGCGCAGCCCGCAATCCTCAGGAGTATTTTCCCCCTTGTACGCATTCTATTACCAAATTGCTATATATAATTATTGTTTCGATTCTTCCACCTTTTTAAGCCGATTCTGAACGAAAGCGTCACGCATCGAGACATACGGATCGATGGCCGCCTCCTTGAAGGACTCGTAATCTCCGATCTTGAAGGAGGTTTTGTTCACTCTTTCGAGAGCGAAGATTCCTGCTTTCTCCCAGAATGTAATGTCGGCGCTTCTTACATAGGTCAGAGGGTGCATATACTGATCGACTGCCAGACCGATCCCGTCACGGATTGATGATGGCCCGAATATAGGCAACACGAGGTATATCCCATGCCCCACGCCGTAATGCCCCAGGGTCTGGCCAAAATCCGCGTCTTGCTTCTTGATTCCAAGGGCTTTGTCGGCCATATCACCCATGCCGCCGACTCCGGCAAAGGAATTGAATACAAACCTGATGAGCTCATTTCCGGCTGCCTTGAGCCTGAGCTGAAGCAGCTCGTTCACCATCCTGCAAGGCGCCCACAAATTGTCGAAAGCATTGCCAAGCGCAAATCTGAAATCTTCAGGTATGATGTGAGAATATACTTGGGTTACAGGTTTGAGTCCCCAGAAGTAAAACTTGTCGTTGAAATGGTACATTACCCTGTTCACCGGGGCCAGAGGGTCGGCAATTTGCGGTGTTTCAGCCTGCCCTTCTTCGGAAATATTCTCACCTCCGACCTGTCCTTTCGCTTCAGTTTCTTTTTCTTCAGCTGAGTTATTGTCCGTTAGTGCGATCATTATTTCTTCTATCCTGGCTTGAGCGTCCAGCGGAAGATCGGCCTCAGAGTCCAACTCTATGTCAGGTACGGTATCAGGCGATATCTCTTGCAATACTTCGTTAGAATCAGTAACGGTCTGCGGCTCAATGACCATCACCGAGTTGTTGGCCTGCGGCAAATCAGCATTCGGCATAGAGGTATCCGCCCTGAGCAGGACTGGATAGAGCATAAGAACGGAGAACAGTATTAGAACAGGCGCTAGTTTCATTGTGTGCTGCTTCTGGAATATCTTCATATGGTTAGGCCTTTCCAACCTTTTTCCGGAGGGTTTCAAGCAGATATGTAGGAGGTTTGTTCGACAGTATCTCCCTGAACTGGCTGCGGTAGTTGTTAACAAGACTCACCCCTTCAATTACTACATCATAGACCAGCCATGAGCCATTTTCGTTCATCACCCGATAGTAAATAGGGACCTCTTGAGTCTTTCTAATAACTGTACTCTGTACCTCGACCGTCTTGTCGGTGAGCGGCACTTCTTTGGTGAAGACTATTTTTTCGTCGGTATATGCTAAGATCCTGTCAGCATAGGTGTCTGCAAGTAGGTTTTTGAATAAAGAGACAAATTCGCTCTGTTGCTCGGGAGTGAACCTGCGCCAGTTCACTGCCAGCGTCCTTTTCGATAGCTCGGTAAAATCGAACATCTGGTCGGCGATGGCACGGATTTTTTCTTTCTTGATCTTCTTATTCGATTCAGACTTAAGCGATGGGTCGCGCAGCACATCAAGTACTTTGTCTGCGTTCCCTTTAACCGTATCGAGTGGCGCCTCTGCGAACGAAGCAAGCGGAAAGATCAGGCACAGCATGATTGTGACAATTGTCAGATGTTTTTTCATCTTTTCCTCCGGGCGGTTATGTAATTTATTTACTATCTTTCTTGGAGACATTCCCGAATGCGTATTTACCGATCAAGTCCTCTATATCAAGAGGGGCAGAAGTTTCGGAAATCCTGTCTCCGGGTTTCAGAATGGTACCGGTCCCGCCACCCGGATCGATCTTTATGAACTTATCGCCGATGAGCCCGGCAGTCTTGATCGCAGCGCTTGCATCATCATACACCATTATTCCCTTCTTGATCCTCAATTCTACCACGGCCATCTGCTTTTTTTGATCGATCCCCATGCTTTGTACACGCCCAACTTCAATGCCGTCAATCTCAACAGGATTGCCGATTCTCAGGCCTGACACCGAGGTGAAATCAGCATAGAGGGCGTAATAGCCGCTGCCTCCGAAGAAAGTGGCTTTGCCGAGCTGTATCGTCATATATGCTACGCAGATGATGCCGATCAATACAAAGATGCCGACAGCCGTCTCAATCGAATACTTTTTCATTGCGAACTATCCTCCTTGCCGCAGCTGTATCGCGCTATAACCTTTTGATTTGATTCAGCCTTATCAATTATAAGCTCTATATCATCTGCCGTGCTGCCTTCGACTATCCCTGCGTTCACAGATATTTCGAAGCATGCTTCGACACCTATCCTTCTGGCGGCTGACGTCTGGATTCCTGGTAGTGCCTTTGCTTGGAGCCCTTTTGCCATATCCAGTACAAGCTGCTCGGCTTCTTCGGCTCCTATTCGGGGCAGAATGGTAAGGATCTGCTCTCTGCTGTGACGGGCTGAGAATCCTCCAATGGGACCAAAATATTTATTGACATATTCCCCGAGGGCCTTTATGACTTCTACAGCCGCTTGGTGGCCAAGTGTCTCCAACAGTAGCTCGAAATGGATAGTGAATAATATTGCTGTCATCGTGGTGTCGGCACGATCGCCGGCCAACGACATAGAATACCGGGCCGTGAACATCTCCTTGGACAGTAGACCGGTGAGTTCATCGCGCAGTCCCTCGATGCTCTGGCGAAATTCTTCGATCATCGGATGTTTCAGACGGGACAGTTCTTCATAAGTTCCGTGAAAGGCAATCTTTCCATCCCAGAGTAGAAGTATCCTGTCAGAGACGAAAAAAACATCAGGAATTTCATGGCTGATGAGGACGGCGGTAAATCCGAACTGCTTCCTGTAATGGGCCACCATGCTCAGGATGGTGTTTTTCCTGATCGGGTCCTGGCCGGTCGTCGGCTCATCGAAGAGAACTATTGTCGGGTCCGTTACAAGGGCACGTGCAAGGGCAACGCGCTTTTGCATCCCTCCGGACAGTTCCGAGGGGTACTTGTGAAGGGCGTCGGTTAGTTCCATCTGTTCGCTTCGAGAGATCACTTTTTGTTCGATTTCCTTCTTCCTTAGGTTAGTGGTCTGTCTGAGCGGGAGCGCGATGTTTTCGAAGACTGACAGCGAATCGAAAAGAGCATTATTCTGGAACATGTAACTGATCTTGCTGCGATACCCGTCCCATTCGCTCTTTTTCATTTCATTGACCGGCTTTCCCCTGAAAAGTATGCTTCCTTCATCAGGCGACAGCAGACCGATGATGTGTTTCAGGAGAACACTCTTACCGCTCCCGCTCTTACCGATGATAGTTGTGATCTGATTTTCATATATGGCAAGGCTGGCCCCGTCAAGAACGGTCTTATCTTCAAAACGCTTGGTGACATCCCTGAATTCTATCAATGGTGTATCCACATGTCCCTCTACATAAGAAATGAAGTGACAACGTAATCCGAGATAAGAATCATGACGCAGGAGACAACTACAGCCGACGTAGTCGCCAGGCTGACACTCTTAGCTCCATAACCATCAGTGCGAAGATGAGCAAAATATCCCATATAGCAGCATGTTACAGATACTATGATTGCAAAGGTGAGCGACTTGATGAACCCGCCTCTTATATCGGTCAGGCCCACGTAAGCATGGATGCGATAAAAATATGCGCCCTGATCTACGCCAAGCAGGACAACACCGGTGAGATATCCGCCCAGGATACCGATTAGGTCAAAGAATGCTGTTAGCAAGGGAAAGCTGATGATCGAAGCTGCTATGCGCGGGCTTATAAGAAATCGCAGGGGATCGATCCGCATGGTATAAAGGGCATCGATTTGCTCGGATATGCGAAGGATCCCTATTTCTGCGGTCATGGCAGATCCGGCACGCGCGGTTATCATTATCGCCGTCAGGACAGGCCCCAATTCGCGGATGAGCGTGAGGGCCACGACAGACCCCAGAACGCCTTCGGAGCCGAATTTTGTTAGCGTATAGAAAAGCTGCAAGCCTAGCACCATCCCCGTGAAGAGTCCGACCAACATCACTATGTTAGAAGACTTGGCGCCGATGTAAAATACCTGCTGAATGATCTCCCTTAGCTGCCGGCGCTGGAAGATCTTCACAAAGGCGAGAGCGAAGAATACCGCCATGGCGCCAAGAGCATCTATGATCCTCATGACATCTTTATCGAATAAATTCCACAAGGTCCTGAATGAAATATGTTTTGTCATCAACTCTACCTCTCTAGTATTCTATCCCTTTTTATCCATCTCCACAATGGCTTGCTGCCTGATATCTTCTAACAGCATTATGAGTATCGCTATGAAGACCCTGGAACAGCCATCCTATCCTGATTTTTATGCAGTGATTATGGTGATGAGAGGGGTATGCAAGGAGCCTTACTTTTTACCTTGAATAACAAATATGGGATTCTGGGCAGAGAAAAAATGACCTTCTCCAATAGGCTTCATTCGGGAGACTGATATCTGGGAGGCCTCCACAGAATAGCGAGCCTTGTTAAGAGCGTTGGTAGCAAGCGTAAAGGTTTCAAGTGTAGCAGCGTTGACAACGATAACCCCAGCAGGCATACGGCCAGCGGCATAGGAAATGATATCGTCGATCCTCCCGCCGCTGCCGCCGATAAAAACGCTGTCGGGAGAAGGAAGTTCAGATAATGCTTCCGGAGCCACGCCCTTGATAATATCTACGTTTGACAGTCTGAACCGGCGACAGTTTTGAATTATATTGTCTATCTGTTCTGCATCTTTTTCGACGGCATAGATGCGGAGGTCCGGGCAGAGACGCGCCGCTTCCATAGACACCGCTCCGGACCCGGCACCAATGTCCCACAAAACGCCAGTTGAAGGCAGCCTAAGCTTGTGAATCGTAGTAGCTCTAACTTCATCCTTAGTAATAAGCCCGCGCGAATGGAGAATCTCATCTTCAGTCAATCCAAACCTGATATTATGTGCCCCGAGTATGGAGTTGAGAGGGTGAGGCAGCGCATCGCTTTTACTTACCTCTGTATTTTTGATAATGACTACATTCGGGTCGGAAAAGGAGAGTGCTGCTATCTCTGACGCGGACCCTTCAATAACCCTCTCATTGGGATAGCCGAGTTTTTCGCAAACGTACAGCCTGAGGGCAGGGAGCGGCGTGTCGCCGCAGGATGAAAAAAGTGTCTGAGCTATGACAGATGGATTATTGACCTTGTCGGTAAGTATGCCGATTCTCTTATGACGGACAACCAGAGATGGGATGTCGCCGAGAGCATATTCGAGCTTTCTCAGCCGTTTTGGGTCGGGTCCTCCGTGAAGGCTCATAAGCAGTGCATCGTCCCACGGTTCTTTGATGCGCGCAAATGCCAGTTGCATGCTGGACATGTCAGGCAGGATTTCACATAGATCCTTCCCGAATTCTTCCAATGCTCTTCTCCCGATGCCGAAGAACATAGGGTCTCCAGAAGCGAGGAGGGTGATAGTCGATGTCTCGTGTTTATTGAGCGCAGCCTTCATAAAATCCATCGTTTCGCCGATGTTGTTGATGACACGGATTCTGTCCATCACGGCATTATATTCTTCATAGAGCGCAAAGACGTCGAATAACCTGGCAGACGACAGTATAGTTTCCGATCTCAGGATGATCTCTCGAGACCTTTTGTCGAGCGGCTTGTATCCAATGCCTATTATGAATATTCTTGTCATATCGATGAATCTCGATGGGACCTGTTTGTTAGCGCGAGGCGACCACTACATGATTTCAACCATCTCGAGATCGAAGGTGAGATCCTTGCCCGCAAGCGGGTGGTTAGCATCGAGCGTGACCGAATCCGCGCTGACTGTGGTAATCCTCGCATCGATCGATCCGCCGTCCGGACGTCTCAAGCAAAGGATGACGCCTTCCTCGGGTTCGATATCAGGAGGGAATTGAGCCTTCTTTACATTCAGTACGAGGTCATCACGGTAAGCTCCATATGCCTCATCTCCAGGGATCCTTATTGTTTTAGTATCGCCGACAGCCATCCCCCTCACGGCGTCTTCGAATCCCTTGATGAGGCCTCCGTCGCCAACTGTGAATTCGAGTGGTTCGCGTTCCCTCGACGAATCGAATACAGTGCCATCATCGAGCTTACCAGTGTAGTGAACTTTTATGGTGCTGCCATTTTCCGCCTGCTTCATAAAATCTCCTTGTTGTTTATTCAACCCGTATATTTAAACATCGTCCCTCGGTAGTACTGCCTCCGTCAGCGCAGTTTTTATTTTGTATTTATCGATATCCAGGTCATGGTGAATCTAGGTTGTTGGCTGATTATATTGTAAGCTTTTGCTGAAAATTTGTGAAGCGCGAATTTATGCTGATTTCGCATTTAAATTGCTGAGAGCGGCTAAGGCTTGATAATAAAGGGTTTCAACATAGTCATGTCCAGTGGTGAAATATGTAAGCGTTTGATGTTACAGATGAAATTAATTGACAAGAGGATGAGCATTCGGTGATAATTCTGCATACAGAGATGTTGTGACAACATCAAAATTTATCAATGATTAAGGAGGTTGTATAATGGCAGTGGCAAAAAAGGTTGTCAAGAAAGCCGTGAAGACCGTTAAGGCTGCTGAGAAGAAAGTTGTTAAAAAGGCAAAGACCGTTGCGAAGTCCGCGGAAAAAACAGTTACTAAAAAGGCAGCTGCTACCGTTAAGGGTGTCAAGAAGGCGGCGAAGAAGGTTGTGAAGATTGCTAAAGCAGCCGAGAAGAAAGTTGTGAAGAGCGCAAAAGCAGTTGAGAAAAAGGCTGTTAAAAAAGTGACTGCGGCCGCCAAGACTGCAAAAAAGAAGATTAAATAGATCTGTTTAGAAATATAACGGTAAATGAGTCTGGCCTGAAATCATGAGCTGTGCGAGATTATCTCTCCATCGTATGCAACAAGAACTGCACTGAGATTTACAGGGTCTGCGATGTCAGAAGCATAGGACTTTGCGGCATTGCAGACCTTGGTAAGTGCCGCCTGAGGATTTGCGGAGTTTGCAATTAGGTAATCAAATATCTCGCGAGCAGTATTGAACTCAACCGACCTTGGAACGCTCACTTCCATGCTGTACAGAAAGTCAACTGTTTTTCGTAAATCGATTGAGCCATGCCTCACGTGTGTTTGGGGCGTTGCCATCGCAATCTTGAGCATCTTTGCCCACTGAGCGCACAGATGTATCTTTGAAAAGCACCGTGCTGCGGCCTCGCGCAGTGCGAATTCCAGGTAGTCTCCCATCATCACATAAGACTCTTCAGGCAGAGCGTATTTCTTCATATGTGCCTTTTCGGAGGTCCTTCCAGCCGAAAGAACTATTTCGGTACGTCCCATTGCTTTGGCAACATCCATCGACGAAGCGATAGATGCTGTCCATGCCTCTGATGAGAGTGGTCTTACTATCCCGGTAGTGCCAAGTATGGATAGGCCACCGATGATGCCAAGTCTTTCATTAAGGGTTTTTTTTGCGAGCACTTCCCCATTGGTAACCGAAATGGTGATCTCGACAGCAAGGTCAGAATCATCTGAGTTATGGAGTCCTGGAAAATGTGCATAAGCTTCAGATACAGCTGCTGCGATCATCCGTAGAGGTACAGGATTGATGGCTGGCTTGCCGACAGCTATTGCAAGACCAGGCTTTGTTACCGTTCCGACTCCCTTGCCTCCGTTGATGATTAGCGTCTGACTACCACGGCGCTGCAACAATCTTGCTTCTGCAACTATCTCGGCACCGTTAGTTACATCGGGATCATCCCCGGCATCCTTGATTACAGAGGCAAAATAAGTATCGGGATCGTGATGTCCTGAATCGTTAATTCTGAAATCAGCCCTGCTACCGTCTGGAAAAGGAATAGAGACTGCGTTGACCGGATAAATATTCTCTTTTGCCTCCGCCCCTCCGATCTTCTGCATTTCCATCCCAAGAATCAGTAGTGTCGCCGCCTTAGCGGCTGCTGCGGCGCATGCGCCTGTAGTGTAGCCTGAACGAAGCTCTCTTTTTTTCATGGAATTATAGGCGCCGATACCCATCTTCTTAGAGGATGGAAGGAAGCGTCCGCCTTTCGTATTGATAGCCATAGCCATACACTCGTGCCCCTGCTCTTTCGGGGAGTAGTCGGGCTCTCTTTGTAGTGCACAGCATCATTCACTTCTTGTTATTACCTAAAACAAAAATCACTACATTTCTCATGGGAATGTTGAATGGCGGCTGCATGTCCTAGTCCGGTTCGTGACTATCCGAACTGTGTCTTCGCCCTAAACCTCAAAAGGTTCAGACTGATAAGGCAGCCCGACGTCGATCGTGAACCTCCACTCAAAATAGTTCTCAACTGGCAGGCTTCCCTGACCAACCCCGGGCTTGCATTAACTGCCTATACGCCTTATGCCCTTCAGGAAGAGCGCAGATGACCTACATTTCTATGCCGATTCGCGCTTTTACGCCTTTTTGTATATAATGTTTTACCTCTCTCATCTCAGTCACTAGGTCGGCTTTCTCGACTAACCGCGAGTCAGCATATCTCCCGGTGAGGACTATCTCGACTAATGGTGGTTTAGTACAGATGATTTTCAGTAAGTCGTCTATATCGACAAGCTTAGCATGAACCGCGACATTGATCTCATCGAGTATCACTACATCATACGCAGACGATGAGACTACCTGAGCTATTTCATCCAATCCCCTGCGCGCCGTCTCTCGTTCGCTCTCTGTGCGCTCATGCCCCCGCAGGAAACCTGTTCCGAATTGTTTAACTGTGATCAGATCACTGAAGCGCCAGAGGGCTTTATGCTCGCTGCATATTCTCTTCTTAACAAATTGAGCGAAATAGACTTTGTGCCCTGCCCCGGCAGCACGTATTGCTAGACCGAGGGCTGCGGTTGTCTTGCCTTTCCCGGTGCCGGTATAGACCTGGATATATCCCTTTCTCATTCCTTTAATTCTTCTCTTTAGAGGTTACTCTCAATATTTCTCGCCTTGCCTCGCCGATAGTAAGCGGTATCTTATCGAAAGGCAATTTATCCTTGTGCTTAAGGTTGTGGATGAGCTCCGCGATGTGAGGCAGCCTGAGCTTCACGTTCGACATCTCTTCGGGTGCTGTGAAGACAGCCTCCGGAGTGCCTCCCCTCACAATTGCGCCCTTGCTCAATATGTAGAGTTTATGCAGGAAGAGCGGAACGAGATCGACGCTGTGCGTTGCCATGACTATCGTAACTCCATTCTCCCTGTTCAGTTTTTGCAGGAGATTCATCATCCTGTACTCACCCATTGGATCAAGTCCCGCAGTCGGTTCGTCGAGGAGAAGAATATCATGACCCATGGCGAGGAGTCCTGCGATGCAGATCCTCTTTTTCTGTCCAAAGCTGAGATTGTGGATTGATTTTTTTGCATATTCCGTCATTTCTACTGCGGCAAGAACGCTTTTGACTCTGTCAGCGACATCTCTTTCCGGGAATCCCATGTTTGTTGGCCCGAACGCTACGTCTTCAGAGACGGTAGAAGCAAATAGCTGATCATCAGGGTTCTGAAATACGAGGCCTACTTTTCTGTAGATTTCTTTCGGAGAAAGCTTTCTGATATCCACGCCGTCAAGGAGAACTGAGCCCTTGAAATCCTTCATCAGGCCGTCCATCACTTTTAGGAGTGTCGTTTTGCCCGAACCGTTCGATCCTAGTATCCCTGAAAATTCACCCTCCCTTATATCAAGGGCCATTGCCGATAGGGCACTGGTGCCATCAGGATACACGTACGAATCAATTCTGATCGACAAACGAGTCCGTGGAGCGGTGTTACTGTCACTGGCCCGTCTTGTCATATTTGCCACACCGCTCCCATGATAATGATGAATATGATCGAGCATGTCACTTCGGAAGCTCGAAACTGCGTATGTTTCAGCATCGGTATGTTTCCGTCGTAACCTCGCTGGATCATGGCTACAGTAGTATTCTGGCTTGTCTCGAAGGCTTTCAGTGTTAGGGACCCGGCAAGTGTGCCGAATGAATTCAATCCGCGCCTGATTGAGGAATAACCTAGCCTGTTCCTCTGGGCATTGTATATGACCAAGGCATCTTCAAGGAGCACGAAGATATATCTATATGCGAACAGTAGGATTTCGATGAATCCCTTTGGCACTCTAAGCCATGAAAGAGCGGCCATTAGCCCGGTAAACGGTGTGGAGAATCCCAGCACTACCGCAATAGAGACTGCCCCGGCTATTCTGCATGCGACCATGAGGCCTTCGATCAGTCCATCTTGGTGCCCCGTTATGATCAGACCAAATACATTAAAGGAAAACATAACATCATTACCGGAAAAGAAACATTTTAGTGCAACTAGGACCAATGCGATAAAGAACGGTTCAGAAAAACGCAGGGCAAATACCCTGAGCGGAATCTTCATACCCAAGCACAGGCCGACTCCCAGTATTGCTACGATTAGCGGAAAGGTAAAACCCTTGTAACTTAAAACAAGCATGAGCAGTACGATTGCTACAATCAGTTTTATCCTCGCATCAATGCTCGAGAGCAGGTGTTCTTTTCTGAAATGTTCGGAAAACAGTTCCATGCTGGTTTAGCCCCACGCTCTTAAAACGTTACAGACCTCTTGCTAACTATCCCCTCTTCCGCCATTTTCAGTAATGCATTTACTATCGCGGCTGCAACTGTGCTGCCACCTTTCCTGCTCAGGTTTGTTATGAAGGGAAAGTTCTGGGAAGCGAGAAGTGCCTTGGATTCGTATGCTTTGACAAAGCCCACAGGCACGCCAATCGTCAAGATTTGAGATTTGAGATATGAGATTTGAGCTTCTGAATTAAAGATATCGATTACTTTCAACAGTGCCGTCGGAGCATTACCTACAGCAATGATCCCGATGTTGTGATTGCTCTTCATGGCGAGTTCGATCCCTCTTTCAGATCGCGTCATTGTCTTTAATCTGACGTGGTCGCGATCCGATGCTGTTTCGACATCAGCATCCTGAAGCCGGCAAATGATATGCCCCCCCCATTTTGAGAGCAGTCTTTTATTTATGCCGGTCTTCACCATCTCGACATCAGTGAGTATGTCCTTACCAGCCCGGATCGCTTCTATTCCAGCCTTTATCGCATCTGCATGAAATTTTAGTGACTGTCCCAACTCGAAATCTGCAGTCGCATGTATGACCCTCTTTATAATAGGGATGAACTCAACTGGGATGCCGCTTAAGTCTGCTTCTTCACCTATTATTTCGAAACTTCTCTTTTCAATGTCTGCTGGTGCATAGCCGCAGCTAGCAGAAATGCGTTCCTTAACAACATCCACAATTTTTTCGTGCATGCCGAGGGGGTCGGTGTAGATGAAATCCACTCCAGGGTACCTTTGCCTGGCACCCTCAATCATTTTAGGGATATCCTTTGTTACATGCATCCCAGCGTTCAGAAAAAACGGATGCAGGATTATGCGGCCAGCGCCTTCAGCGACGCTTTTCTCTATTACCGTCTCGATATCTGGATCAGAAAACTGCAAGTACGCTCCTCTGACGCAATGATCGCTGCAACCGGGATGCAATTCGGCGTGAAGGCATTCAGCAAGAGAATCGATCGTATTGGCCTCCTTGCGGGGGCTGCCATGTCCTATAATTATAATTCGTTCAGGTGTTTTCCCGACAGTATTAATTACGTTCATAATATTTCCTCCTGAGATTCATTCGGATGCCGGTCCAGGCTTGGCCTCCGTAAAACATACTGGACACGCACGGCTTTGTGCCGCGCTCACAAGAGTTCGGAACATGTGCGGGCAAGGAGGGTAGCCATGTTGATCCCCAGTCGGAGTTCAGACGTTAGCTTATCTCTTCGATACTCACTATCGAGATTTTCTTTGCCACAATGCTCCGACTTTCTATCTGGCGATTCGTCCCTGCCAAAAACAGGCATCCCAGTTATTATCGGCTGGCACCCTGCCGTTCGCCACTGCATCGATCCGAGCGCATTCATCGTGTATTTTGTACCTGACGTGTAATATTCAATAAGTGTCCGAGGAACCGGTACTACTATATTGCATTTCGAACTCGGAGGTTGAAGGCCATCCGACGATTCGCACGTTTGTTCGGATTCGAGATACGGCATCACTTCATAGTGCAGCACATCGTTGCCAGGAATAGGAAAGATTACGGCTAACTCCAGCTCGGAGAGAAGCTTTCTCGATATCATGACCGGTCGGCCCATGTCTTTTCCTTGACAAAATTTACAAAGTGGCGTGCTGACCTCTGGTTACTGCCGAAATGAACATGAACATAGCTGGCCAGAACCGAGCCGATGCGGTACCCCTCGCAGCCTTGGGGATGTCCTTGCGCGTCGACAGTTTCATATATAGTTTCTAATCCGGGTTCTTTCATATCTTGTCCCAAGGGGATGGTGGAGTAATGGAATTCATGACCTCGAAGCACCGCTCCTGAGCGGCCGAGGATGCATGATTCCTTCAGTCTGATCTCGCGATAGCCGAGGCGGCTTCTACGCTGCTGCATTGTTGTTTTGAAGGGGAATATCCCCGCCATCTCGAAAAAACGTCCGTTGAAATCATCTATTCCCCTAGATAGGTACATGAGCCCTCCGCACTCTGCATATATCGGTCTGCCGGAAGCTGCCCATGAGCTAATGCTAGACAGCATAGCGGTGTTGGCGGCAAGGTGGGCAGCGTGCAGTTCCGGATACCCGCCCCCCAGATAGATAGCATTGATATCCGATGGAAGCTCACTGTCCCACAAGGGACTGAAGAAAACAATTTCTGCCCCTGCATCACGAAGGAGGTCAAGGTTTTCATCATAATAAAACGAGAATGCAACATCACGCGCTATCGCAATTCTCATGCTCAAGGCAACACGTCCTGGCCTTGGTACGAAGCGTTTGCAAATTTCTTCATCTACGGCACACGACAGATCGAGAACGTTGTCGATGACAATATGCTCTTCAATCTTTGCGGCGAGCAACTCGACCTGTCTCCTGCTCATAGGCATCTCGTCTGCCGTGGTCAGCCCGAGATGGCGGGAAGGCATTTCAATATCTCCATCTCTTGGGACGTAGCCGAGGACATCGACATCCTGCACGGCATTCTTTAGTCGTTCGAAATGTCGTACAGACCCAACGCGGTTGAATATGACACCCGCAAGCGTTATTCCGCTTAATGCCGCCCAGGCAGAGTATCCATGTGCTAATGCCCCTGCACTTTCAGCCATGCCGTATGCATCTACCACGAGTATCACGGGCAGGTGGAGCGTGCAGGCCAGAGCCGATGTGCCCTGATCTCCGTCGAAGAGCCCCATGACGCCTTCAATAACTGACACCTCGCCCATGCGTGCATATCGGCAGAAGGAGTTTAGGACGCCTTCATCACCGCACATCCAAAGATCAAGATTGATCGATTGTCTGCCAGTTGCGAGCCGATGGATCCCGGCATCTATGAAATCAGGTCCGGCCTTGAATGACTGAACTGTTACGCCCCGTGCCGCCAATGCTGCAAGCAGACCGAGTGTAACCGTAGTTTTGCCGCAGCCGCTATGGGTCCCGGCTATAATGATGCCTTTCATATTTTTGCAAACTCCGCCAGCAGACGTTTATTTTCTATTCGCGTCCTGACCGCTATCCTGATATAGGAATGGTCAAGACCTTTGAAGTTCGAGCAATCCCTTACCAATATACCCTTTTCACGCAGCCTCACGACTATATTATACGCATTGGTACACTTTAGCAGATAGAAGTTAGCGCATGACGGGTAATAGTCTATCCCAAGGCGTCTGAATCCTTTTTCGAGATATGATTTCTCATCTTTTAGCACGGTCAAGGACCTGCTTTGATAGGCAGTATCCTTAAGCGAGGCTACACCTGCAACCTGAGCCAGGCTGTTCACCGTCCATGGTTCCTTATGCCTGGATATCGCATCCAGCAGTTCGCGATTGATTACTGCGTATCCAATCCTCAGTCCAGAAAGGGCGTAAAACTTGGTCAGGGACCGGATGACTATCAGGGATGGATTTTTTGCGACCTTCTTTATGATCGATTCGCCAGGGATGAAATCAATGAAGGCCTCGTCGACCACCAGGCAGCATCCTGACTTCCTTGCGGCATCTGCTATCTGTACCATATCCGATTTTCTTACGAGTTGACCAGTGGGATTGTTAGGGTTGCAGATGAAAGCCATGTCGCAATCTTTCATGGCATCTTTAAAGGCGTCCGCATTCAGGCGAAATTTATCCATTGCCTGGATGTGGAAATATTTAATTCCTGTGTTATTTGAGTGGTTTCCGGCGAGATGAGAGGCTGCGATGCATGCACGTTCATATTCTGCGAATGCCGGAGCCGGAATGAGCACTCGTTCCGGCCGAAAGGCCCTGGCCACAAGGTATATGAGCTCAGTGCTCCCGTTTCCGCAGAGTATCATCCGCGGGTCAAGACCGGTCGACTTAGCAATCTCTTGGACGAGTCCTGTAGCTGACGGGTCGGGGTAATGACGCAGCCTTTTGAGATGCCGTCGCAGAACTGACATTACGCTTGCCGGTGTGCCAAGCGGGTTTATTGACGCGCTGAAATCTATAATACTGTCCTCGGGTATGCGGAGCTGTCTCGCTGCAGCGTAAACGTCTCCGCCATGTCCTACCATATCTGACTCCTGATGAAGGTCATGGCAATGGAGACCATGAGGCCAAGAAAGGATGCGATCAAAATAATTACGAGCGTATGTTCAGCGGCGACAAGATAGTCGGTATTCACTTCCTTACCGATATATGGCTTCTCTACAAGAATCCCGCCGTACGTCGAAGGGCCTCCAAGCATAACTCCGAGCCCTCCCGCCATCGCCGCTTCAGGGATGCCGCTGTTCGGGCTTTCATGGTTTTGTCCATCTTGCAGCATGACCGCAAATGCCCCACTCGCCGTTGCCAGTGAACGGCGGGTCCGCGAAGATAAGCGGTACACCCAGACCGACAGCACTATCAAACCGCCGGCGATGCGCGCCGGCAGGAAGTTTGCTATATCATCCAGTCTGGCAGACGCCCAGCCGAGATCGATATATTGCTTGTTTTTATAGCCCACCATCGAATCAAGAGTATTTACCGCCTTATATGTCATTGCGACAGGTAGCCCTCCGACGGCAAAATAGAAGAGTGGCGCCACAATGCCGTCGGATAAATTTTCTGCCAGTGTCTCGATAGTAGCCTTTAGTATCCCCTTGTCGGTAAGAAGAGCGGTATCACGACCCACGATCATGCTGAGATTTTGTCTTGCCTCGTCAGTTGTCCCAGCTTTGACTGCAGAGATTACGTTCTTTGCAGAATCGAGAAGGTCCTTTACCGCAATCGTAGTCTCAGTGAGAGCAACGGCAGCTATAATTCCAACAACTGCAAAAAAATGTCCGGCCATTAAACCTTTCAGTATTAGTTTGTTGAGCGCTAACGTCAAAAGGAAGACAACGGTGATGATTGAAAACGCAAGTATAACCCCGCCGACCTTCGCGCGTTCCTTCGTCTTGGCGAACCTTCTGATGAAGTGTTCCATCACACTTATGCCCTTTCCGATGAATTTCACAGGATGGGGCAGACCGCGTGGATCTCCGACAGCGAGATCCACGCAAAAAGCTGCAATGAGTATTAGTATGTCAGTCATAGTTTCAAAAGCCTGTCCACGAATTCCATATCGATATTTTGCATCACCATTGATGCTATCCCATCGATAGCTCTATCCTTAAGCGAAGCATAATTAATACCACTTTCGAGGGCGGGAAGATTTTTTTTTGCTCTCAAGTCATTGATGATGGCGCGTCTGAACCAGTCGTTGTCAAAGATTCCATGGATATAGGTGCCCCAGCAATGACCCTTCATGGACCCGTCAAGGATTTCGACTCCATGATCGGGAAAACGACGGAGTCTGAAGATGCCTACATCGCCGCTACTTGTTCCCATGTGAATTTCGTAACCTCTAAGGCATGTGCCGGTGTTTGAAGCGCTAAAGGGGAAATCATGACCGTTAATGGATGCTTCGACCTGGCACGTTGTTTTAATGTTTTCGAAGTTAGTCTGGATATTCAGCAATCCCATGCCGTCAATTTCACGGTGGTGGCCCTCCACACTGTGTGGATCGCATATGCGGTGTCCCAGCATTTGGTAGCCTCCGCACATTCCGACTATCCCTATTCCTTTTGCGTTCGCTCGTGTGATGCTTCGATCCAGCCCCTTTTCTCTAAGGTGCAGGAGGTCCTCCATAGTATTCTTCGTTCCAGGGATTATAACCATGTCACAATTTTCTATGTCCGCAGGATTGTCCGAAAAGATCACCTCTACGTCGGGTTCCTGTATCAGGGCATCAAAGTCGGTGAAATTGGAGATGAACTTGAGCCGCACTATCACGATGCGGATATCTTTTCCTACCTGCGGATTTTTAGCTGTTGGGCGAGAGAGTGCCAATCCGTCTTCCTCTGGCAATCCGGTGCAATCGAAATAGGGCAGCACTCCGACAACTGGTGTTGAGGTCTTTTCACTTATCATATCGAGACCGGGCTTGAGTATATCGGCATCACCGCGAAACTTGTTTATGATAAAGCCCTTGATATAGCGGCTATCTCTTCCCAGCAACGTCACCGTCCCGTACAGAGAGGCGAAGACCCCACCCTTGTCTATATCCCCAACTAGGAGAACGGGAGCATTTGCATATTTGGCAACGGACATGTTGACGATGTCAACATCCATAAGGTTTATTTCTGCAGGGCTTCCCGCTCCTTCGATGACGATGATGTCATGCTTTGACGAAAGAGCTTCAAAGGAAGCCTTTGCGGCTTCCCACGCGCGGTCTTTGAATGCGTAATATTCGCGGGCCTTCATGCTCTTATGAACTCTGCCCTGGATGATGACCTGGCAGCCGCTTTCTCCCTGTGCCTTGAGCAGTATTGGGTTCATATCCGCTGTCGGTTCTATCCGCGCAGCTTCGGCTTGCAAGGCCTGTGCCCTTCCCATCTCGCCTCCTCCCGTTGTGATAAAAGAATTCAGTGCCATGTTCTGGGATTTGAAGGGCGCTACGTTCAGCCCGCTGTTACGCAATATACGGCAAAGGGCCGTGACTATCAGACTCTTGCCTGCTCCGGACCCCGTCCCCTGGATCATCAATGTCTTAGACAATTGGCCCTCCGTTGAGTAGTTTCACCACTGGATACTTGTCGTAAAATGTGATGATATTCACTGCAGCGTTGTCCTGCTCGATGCGGAAGATTTGATCGAGAGGCATATTCATTATATGACAGAGAATGATCCTGTTTACGCCACCGTGCGCGGCTATCGCGATGTTGTCATCTCCAGCGTGTCTCATCAATATCAATTCCAATACAGCTGTGACTCTGTCATGCACAGCAAGTGTGCTCTCTCCGCCCCTTGGGCTGTGTTCCAGCGGATTCCCGGCCCATGCGGAGAATTCATCCGGATACTGTTGGCTTATTTCGCTGAAAGTCATGCCTTCCCATTTGCCGAAATCGCGCTCCCTTAGGTCTGACATGATCACAGGCGTCAGGCCGAATGGTTCAGCTATGATTTCGGCACTCTTTAGAGCTCTGGAAAGCGGAGACGTATAAACGGCTGACAACATAGAGCCTCGCAGGGTGGCCTGTACGAACTCTGTCGCGCGTTTGATCTGCCCGACTCCATATTCTGACATCGGGACATCCATGCTCCCCTTGTATCGTTTCTCCTCATTACCGACTGTTGCGCCGTGACGCATCAGATAAAGTGTTGTAGGCATATAACTGATCCTGTGAGATAAAAAAGTTCGCCTATTTCGCTCAATGCGCCGAGCGTATCTCCGGTGAGTCCGCCAAATCTCCTTGTGAAGGAGGCAACTCCTGCCAACGCGAGTATATATCCTGCAGGAAAGAGTCCGGCGAGCAGCAAACTATGCAGCCCGTAATAACGCCAAACGTGCAACACTAATATCAGGATGAAGAGCACGAATGCAAGTGAGGATGAAATAATTAGCACGTTTGGAGATGCGGGACCGATGAATAGTCTTCCGAGTCCCTCATTCCTTGCAGATGTCCCGTGATACATAGCCGGCACCATAATCCACTTTGAGAATACAGGCATGAACGAGAGCACGAGTAAAGCCGTGAGCGGGACCGGGAAGGAGAGTAAGTTCTTTATCAGGACGAACTTCAGGAGGATGACTGTTACTATCGCTACGACACCTATCGCGCCTGTCGAGCTGTCTTTCATAACGGCAAGTCTCTTGTCCCTGTCTATCGACTGATCGCCGGAACTCTTCACTGCGAGGGCATCGAAGGTGTCCGCCAATCCATCAAGGTGGAAAGCGCCGTTAACCATGATTGCAAGCGCGATTACGAACCCGCTTGCGATATCCGCAGGGAATATCAGGGTGAGCGCAAAAGCTGTTGCAAGCAGTATGAGTCCTTGCAATGCTCCGGCTAGGGGAAAGAAGGCCGCACAACGGGCGATATCGCTCTCCGATACATCTCCCTTGAGCCGAAGCGGCAGAATTGTCAGAAATTGTATGGCTAAGAATGTATAGCGCATATGTCTATATATAAAGTAAAGGCGTCCGGAGCGTCCCCGGCTATCAGCGTCAATATGCATGATAAAGTTTAGTTTATTATCTCTGACGATACCCCGGCCTCGCCGAATGTCGCCATCTCCTTGTATATCTTCAGACTTGCGTCGATGAGAAGCATGGCGAGTGCCGCACCTGTGCCTTCACCTAGACGCAGGTCCAGGTCTAGGATAGGCCTCAAGCCCATCTTTTCCAACATCACCCTATGTCCAATTTCCACCGAATTGTGCGCGGCAAACACATAATCTCTTGTCTTCTGTTCGATGCAATATGCGATGAGAGCACCGGCTGTCGATATGAAGCCATCTATTACCACCGGTATCCTGTTGGCGGCAGCGCCCAGGACTAGCCCGGCTATACCTCCGATCTCAGTCCCGCCTACTTTTGCCAGCACGTCCAGCGGATCGTCTGCATCAGGCCTGTTCACGTTTATCCCCTGCTCGATCACCTTAATTTTATTTTTAAGGGAGGTGTCCGATATTCCTGTCCCCCTTCCGGTAACTTCAGCAACGGTGCGTCCTGTCAGTACCGATGCAATGGCGCTTGACGGTGTTGTGTTGCCTATGCCCATTTCTCCAGTGCCGAAAATCTTGTAGCCCCTTTTTGCATAGCTGTCCGAGAGGCTGATACCAGCTTCTATGCAGCGTATCGCTTCCTGACGTGTCATAGCGGGTTCGCGGGCAAAGTTCCTTGTGCCATTTAAAACCTTCATGTTTACAAGCCCCTCGGCATTACCGAAGTCGTGATCTACGCCGATATCTACAACGACCACTTCCGAGCCGGCGTGTCGTGCGAGAACATTTATGCCTGCGCCTCCGCGCAGGAAATTGAATACCATCTGGGAAGTCACTTCTTTCGGATATGCGGAAACTCCTTCGGCTGTTATGCCATGGTCTCCGGCAAAGGTGAAGATGACTTTCTTGTCTAGGTCAAGGCTTCTATTTTCAGTGATTGAGACGAGTCTGCAGGCGAACTCTTCAAGCCTGCCCAGACTGCGCGGCGGCTTGGTCAGATTGTCCAAGTGCTTTTGGGCGGCAACAGCGAATTCCTCCTTAAGCGAGCTGATTCTATTCAGCGTCTCATTTAGCAGATCCATGTAAGACTCCTTAATAGCAAGACTTATTCTGTTTACTTTATCTTCAACGGCAGTCCCGCTGTAATCAGATAGACCTCATCCGAAATCTCCGCAACGCGGCGGTTCAAGGTTCCGGAAAGGTCGCGGAACCTTCTGGCCAGTGCGTTCTCCGGTACTATACCCATGCCAACTTCATTCGAGACAACAAAGAGAGAGGACGAGCAGGTCTCTAGGGCAGAAAGCATTGATTCGATGGCCGATTCAACATCCGTGTCATTCATGATAAGATTTGAGAGCCAAAGCGTCAGGCAATCTATGAGAATCACGTCATACCTGTTCCCATTATCAATAATAATCTGCGGAAGGGCAATCGGTTCTTCGAAAGTCCTCCATGCAGCGGACCTCTCTTGCTTATGACGTTCGATGCGATCATTCATCTCGTCATCTAATGCTTGAGCCGTTGCTATGAAGGCCTTGCTGCCCTGCAGTTTCGAGGCGCTTTTTATGGAAAAGCTACTTTTGCCGCTCCGCGAACCACCGAGTATGAAGGTGATTTTTCCATTATTCATTTCTAACGCTTATCGGTCCCTTGCATTGCGGTATCGAACATTCCCTTCAGCATCTCGTTGGCGCAGAATTTTCCGCACATGGTGCATGAGTGTTCATCTCCATTGCCCCTTTTAGATTTTATCTCCATTGCTCTCTCCGGGTCTATCGCGATCTCGAATTGCCTTCGCCAATCCATATCTCTTCTGGCTTTCGCCATGAGCTTATCCTTATCAGTATGTTTAAGCTTTATCATGTCACCGATATGGGCCGCAATCCTAGATGCGATCATCCCGTCTTTGACATCTTCGGCAAAAGGAAGACCAAGATGTTCAGAGGGTGTAACATAGCATATGAAGTCTGCGCCGTAGGCTGACGATAACGAAGCACCGACTGCGGCGGTGATGTGGTCATATCCGGGCGCGATATCGGTCGTGATAGGCCCGAGCATATAAAATGGAGCGTCCCCGCTCATCTTCTTCTGAAGGGTGATTACCGCTTCTATCTCGTTAATCGGGATATGGCCGGGCCCTTCCACCATCGTCTGGCATCCCATCTCCCTGCCGACCTCCGCGAGTTCGCAATTGATGAGAAGTTCTTGCATCTGTACTCGGTCGTTTGCATCATGTATAGCGCCCGCGCGGAACCCGTTGCCCAGGCTAAGTACAACATCATGTTTCTTGAGGATCTCCACGACCCTGTCGAAATGTTCATAGAGGGGGTTTTCCATTTTGTTGTGCTCCATCCAGGCAACCATATATGAACCGCCCTTCGAGACAAGCCCTCCATATCGATAGTGCTGCCTTCTGAGCATTTCGACCGTCCTACGGTTGATACCGCAATGGATCGCCATGAATGCGACGCCTTCTTCACACTGCCTCTCGGTGATCTCAAAAAGAAGTTCCGCCGGCATCTTCACGGCAGCGCCATACTTCTCAATAGCTAGTGAGAAGGCCTCGTACAGCGGCACAGTTCCGACGGGCAGGGTAATGTTGTCCATTACAGCACGCCTTATCGCAGCGATGTTGCCACCTACGCTCAAATCCATCAGTGTGTCCGCGCCGTACCTTTCGGCAGTCTTCGCCTTTTCTACCTCCATTGAGATGTCGACAATGTCGGTTGAGGTTCCTATTGAAGCATTGACCTTAGTTCTGAGGTCCTTGCCAATCCCAACTATCCTCGCTTTCCTGTTGCGATTTGCAGGGACTACGATCTGGCCGCATGCGACACGGCCCCTGACCAGTTCGGCAGGCATCATTTCATCGGTTGCTACCTTCTCGATTTCAGCGGTTATCTCTCCCTGTGCAGACCTCTCAAGTTGTGTCATCGCCATCTCCTTTAAATAAAAAATCCCCAGAGCGAATATGCCCCGAGGATTGCACCCTGTTTTTCTTCATCCCCACCTTCCATCCGCGAGAAGGGCTTCAATTGTGCATTGATGATGTCGGATCGATGATTAAAAAAACGATCCTGAACCGTCAAGCATATTATTTCCAGGCAGGTCTTCTGGCTTCCGGATCATCCTACCTGCCGGCCTTCCCGTCTCATTTTCAAGACAGTGGCTCAGTCGGCTCTCGTCCCCGGTTACAGCGGCGGGACCGCTCCCGAATTGGGCAATTAGCCCTCACAGGATTCCCTATTAAGCGTTTGGCGCCTGATGAATATATTCTCCGCATATCACTCTAAAAAGTCAAACGCTCGCTTTCCTATCTCAAGGAAAGGGAATAAAGAGTGGTATTGCTTCCACAGGTATTATTTGAATGTGGTTCTGCAGCAGAAAGTTTCGACTGGGGATTCACTGCTGGGTTATAATAAATATTCGAGAATATCATCATGAATGCAACTGAAAAAAAATCCGTGGAGGCCTTCTCAGCGCTTTGGCCTATCTTCCGCTTGACGATCACGGTCAAGTTGCTTATCGACTATCTTGGCCTCTCGATCGTGGTCGAGCTGATCGGCGTAATGACACTTTTGAGCCTTAAGAAGCTGAACGATATCAACCGTGATATCATCTCTGTCGATACCCCTATAATTGAGATATCGGACAGGTTGATCGATACAATCCTTGCCCAGAAACTCTACGGAAGGCGTGATTCACTTTTGAGAAGCCCCGCACTGTTGGAACTATACAATAAGAAGACGAGCGAATTTGAAGAGGAAACCCTTTGATAACAGACGGACTCAACAAGCAGCAAAAAGAAGCTGTCGAGCACTTCGGATCACCCCTACTTGTGCTTGCCGGCGCTGGGTCTGGAAAGACAAAGGTCATCACGACAAAGATCGCCTGGCTGATAAAGGAAAAGGGCATCAAACCGAATAGGATACTCGCGATCACATTCACCAAAAAGGCCGCTCGCGAGATGCAGGAGAGGGTTGAACGCCTGCTTTCGGTAAAACCCAAGTGGATATCGACATTCCATTCCTTCTGCGTGAGAGTGCTCAGGGAAAACATTGCTTCCCTCGAACGGAATTACGACAAGAACTTCGCGATCTATGACGAACACGACAGCATGAAGGTGATCAAGGACATCCTGCGTGAAGGCGGCTTGGATGTCAAGCACGCCGATGCTGCAAGAGGTGTTATCTCCAAGGCGAAGCAGGATTACCGAGGCGATATTGTCGATTATATCGCAAGTCTCCCTTATCCGATGTCTGGATTTGCGCCTGTGGCGGCCCAATATCTTGGCGAGATGGAGAAAAGCAACGCGTTGGATTACGATGATATCATCTATCTAGCCGTCGATCTTTTATCAAGGAAGCCGGAACTGAGGAAGCATTGGCAGGAGCGGTTCGATTATATCTTGGTCGACGAATACCAGGACACCAACAAGATCCAGTACCTACTCATTAATCTTCTCGTCAGCGAGAATGGCGACATCTGCGTAGTGGGCGATCCACAGCAGTGCATCTATACATGGCGCGGTGCGCATCCTCTTAACATTCTAAACTTCACGAAAGACTTCAGCGCCACAGAGACAAAGCTCGAAAAGAACTATCGATCGACGAAAAAGATCCTTTCCGTAGCAAACAAGGTGATCGCGAAGGCCGATATGATGTGGGAGGGCAGGATACTGCAACTCTCGACAGACCGGCGCGACGATGGCGAGGTTATATACACTAAAAACAGCGACAATATTGCCGAATGCAGTAATATTGCGTCAAAGATCAGAAAGCTTACGGACATTGGCTATCAGTATTCCGATATAGCGGTACTCATGCGGATGTCATTCGTGTCGCGAGGCTTTGAACATACCTTCATGAACAGCGGCATACCATACGACATCATCGGAGGCGCCGCCTTCTATGAACGAGCCGAGGTGAAAGACCTTCTTGCTTATCTGCGCCTGATGCTGAACCGCAAGGACAGGGCCGCATTCGAACGGAGTATAAACGCACCGACGCGATCAATCGGGATTAAGACGCTTGCCAACATAAGGGAATGTTTTACCGATGATTGGATACAAGCCCTCCGCGACACCAATCTCCCCCCCAGGCAGAGGTCCAGTGCCGACCGTTTCTCCGCTCTGATCGAATCCCATTCATCAACGGTTAATGACAGTCCTCACACAGTTCTCATGGAGCTACTGAAGGACATCCGTTATGAGGAATACCTGTCTATGCACTACAAAGATGATTTTGAGGAGCGGCAGGGAAACGTTTCCGAGCTTGCCAACGTCCTCAAGGCGCTGGAATTGGAGGGCAAGCCCTTTTCGCAGTTCATAGAGGATACCATCCTTGCGTCCGAACAGGACAAGATAGGACCGTCTGATTCGGTGAAGGTCTTGACCATTCACGCTGCAAAGGGGCTAGAGTTTCCGGTCGTCTTTGTTGTAGCCCTCGAAGAAGCTATATTCCCGTCGGCTCGATCTCTAGAAAATTACCAGGCCCTCGAAGAGGAGCGACGGCTATTCTATGTGGCCGTCACTAGGGCGAAGGAAAGGCTTTATCTGAGCTCTGCATCATACCGCAAACGGTATGGTGATGCAATTTATGCCACACGATCGCGGTATATCGAAGAGATCAAAGAAGATATACCCATGGTTCAAAATATTTCGTATTAATTGGCAGGTTGATATTAAGGGGGAAAGGCCTGGCTGCCCGGCTTTCAAACTAAGGAGGAAAATGTGGTCAAGAAAATTGTTATCGCAATGACGGTCTGGCTAATTATCTGCGGCACGGCTGTCATGGGTGGGGCAGCCGATAAGACGCCGGTTGTACTCATCAAAACATCCCTTGGAAACATTAAGATCGAACTCATGCAGAAAGAAGCGCCGATTACTGTCAAAAACTTTCTTTCTTATGTAAAGGCCGGGTTTTATAACGGCACTATATTCCACAGGGTAATACCAGGCTTTATGGTTCAGGGGGGCGGATTTACCCCTGAGATGAACACTAAGCAGACTGAGCATCCGATTGAGAATGAGGCGGCCAATGGACTAAGAAATGACAGAGGGACTGTTGCAATGGCTCGCACAGCCGCCCCCGACAGCGCGACCTCACAGTTCTTCATCAATCTGGTGAATAACGACAATCTCAACCGTCCTATGCCTGATGGGTACGGATATGCAGTGTTTGGAAAAGTGATAGATGGGATGAATGCAGTAGACAGGATAGCATCGGTAAGGACAGGTGTAACGATGGGCTTCCCAAATGTACCACAGACGCCGGTAGTGATAAAGTCTATCACTATAGTCGAATGATAAGCCTTTGCTTGCCATACAGAGTGGCCGCGGGAACTAAGTGAGTGAAGCGACAGCCTCAATATTGCTGGTATGATGAAGAACTGCTCCAGCAATTGACTGTCCTAAGCAGTGGCTGCAAGACGGCAGTTGACGGTACCGAAGGAGTTTTTATTATAATGAAATATCAAACCATCTATACTGTGTGATCTGTGATCCTAATTATAACAGGCATATCAAAATGAACAGCCAAGTATTCGACCGGCTAATCAAGGTCTTACTTGATGGTGACCAATCAGCGGCAGTGGCAGAGGCAGCGAACCTTCGTAATGTTGGCATTGACAATGAACAAATCATAATCGGAGGCATCGAGACTGCAATGGAGAAGCTCGATGCGAAATGCACAGTTGATCAGTTCAACCTGCTAGAGATAATGCTTGTTGGCCGAGCCGTGACCGGAGTAATAAAGATGCTTTATCCTGATGAGCCACCCGCCGCCACGCGGGGAACAGTTGTATTGGCGAGCCTTGAAGGTGACGTTCACGATCTTGGTAAAAATATAGTCAAGACGGTTCTTGTGGCAAAGGGATACCGGGTGGTAGATTGCGGCAAAGATTGTCCACTGGAGACACTAATCGATACGGCGGAACGGGAAGGCGCCGAGATAATCTGTATAAGCGGACTCATAACGAGTGTTATGCCGCTGGTCCGTCAAGTCGCCCCTTTAGTGCAGATGCGCGGTCTGACAGACATAAAGGTCTTGGCAGGAGGTGCGGCGCTGAAACAGGCCTCAGCGAATTCGCTCAACGTCGATTATGTTGCGGATTCTGTCTTTGACGGCATGCGATACATCGAATCATTTACCGGCCAATCTCAATGAACAGCCTGCAACGCATTCAAGCAGCAGTCCGTTTCGAACAGACAGACCGGGCCCCGGTCATTCCACAGGTCTTCGGCCATGCGGCAGTTTTTGCCGGTAAGGCCTTGGGCGAGTATCTCAGAGACGGTGAAACCCTAGCTCAATGCCAGTTGAAGGCTGTTGCCCACTACGGGTATGATGCGGTCTTCGCTCTAATGGATGCGGGTCTTGAGACTGAAGCTGTCGGTTCACACCTGTTATACCGGACTGATATCTACCCCTCAGTGGACAAGTATGCGGTTGAGGATATTGGGGATCTGAACCGACTAGTAGTGCCCGACCCCAATAGTAGCGGGCGTATGCCGGAGCTGCTCAAGGCGGTACGCATTCTGCGGCGTGAACTCGGGGATGAGATAATGATCGTTGGCTGTGTTCTTGGCCCGATGACTCTGGCTATGCAGCTTATGGGACCTGAAAAGGCCCTTTTTCTATCGGTGGATGAACCTGATTTATTCTGCCGTGTTCTCGACTTCGCTACAGATGTTGCCATCGCCTTTGGCCTCGCCCAGATCGAAGCTGGGGTGCATATGCCATTTGTATTCGATCCCTCCGCATCCCCCGCGGTCGTGCCTCCCCAGTTCTTTCGCGAATTCCTTCTGTCAAGGCTCAAGAGGCTTTTTTCTGCCTTGAAGTCGGGTGGATCATTGGCCAATTGGCTTCACATAGCGGGGCCGGCCGAGACGATATTCCCATATTATCAGGAGGCCGGAGTGGAGCTCGCAAATTTTGATTACTCCATCGACCCACTTCGCGCCCGCCAGATTCTCCCTGCAATCTGCCTTAACGGCAATGTAAAACCGTTTTCATTTGTCGATGCAACTCCGGGTGATATCGCCAGTGAATGCGCCGGGTTGCTGGATAAGCTCGGTCCGGGCTGTGGCTATATACTCTCTTCCGGTTGCGAGATCCCGCCCGAGGCTAACCCTGAAAATGTGGCAGCCATGGTAAGTGCCGCCTGTACTAAGGATTAATCTTGTGCCAATTCTCACGATTAAATTTTCGGATAAGTATCGTCACATTGCTTTTATGGCTGGCCGTTCGGTCCGCGATATCCTAGATGAAACGGACATTCGGGTCCGTGCTGGTTGTAACGGCGAGGGGGCATGCGGATTATGCCGGATTAGGATCGTGGGAGGCAATGGTGGTGAGCCTTCTCAGAATGAGGAGCTTAGTCTTGACGCCGGAATGCTTTCCCAGGGAGTGAGGCTTGCCTGCCAGGTGCAAGCGGAGCATGATCTTCAAATCGAGATTATCAGTCTGGCTCCTCGATCGCCTTGGAGGCGACTGGAAGAAGGTTGGGCTGAGGATTTTAGCAAAAGCAAGGTGCAACTAGTTGCTCAGGATTCGGTACACCCTCTCGGTGTCGCCATAGATCTCGGCACCACCCATATTTCAATTACCATGCTGGACCTTGTGACGGGCTACCGCCTGGCGGGAAGGAGCGGCTTGAATCCTCAATCATGCGAAGGCACCGATGTTATGACCCGCGTGATGTCCGCAGAAACTAGGGGGCAAGCTGCAAAATTGGGCAGCCATGCAGTAAACGCTATTGGTGACGGGCTGTATGATATCGGGTCTAGGGAAGGAATCGATCTGAAGAGGGTGTCTTGCGTTGTAATTGTGGGTAACACCGCAATGCTTGCTCTGTTGTCGGGACGAAACTATCATCTTCTGCTGCAGCCTCGGTATTGGGACCAGGCCATAGAATGTTGTCCTATCGAAACAACCAGTTGGGCCTCCGCCTGGGGGATTAACCCTAAGGCAGCAGTTGAAGTTATACCCCCTGTAGCAGGATTTATAGGTTCGGATTTGCTTGCAGGAATTATGGCGACACGCTTGACCGAATGCGGACCAGGGGCTCTTCTGATAGATTTTGGGACTAATTCTGAAGTCGCCCTGTGGGACGGGAATACCATATGGGTGACGTCTGCAGCAGGCGGCCCCGCTTTTGAAGGCTGTGGAATGAGTTTTGGCATGCCAGCGGACCCAGGCGCCATCTTTCGGATACACGAATTGAATGGACAATGCGGAATCTCCTTTGAAGTCGTCGGGGGTGCTGAACCACGCGGTCTGTGCGGCACCGGTATGGTCGACCTCCTGGCCTGCCTCATAAGAGACGGGACATTGAACGACAAGGGACAGTTTGCACAGAAGGTATCTGCATCCGGATTCCCTCTTCATTTCGAAGGCTGCACGATGTTTCTTACCAAAAAGGATGTTGACACTTTTCAGCGTGCAAAAGCTGCTATAGGGGTGGCCGTCAATGTCCTTTTGAAGAAAGCCGGCATAAGTTATAATGAGTTGAAGCGGATATTCATTGGCGGTGTCTTCGGCCAATATCTTAATGTCCACAATGCCATGGAGATTGGGTTATTGCCTTCAGTGCTAAGTCGAATTATAGAAACATCTGGGAATACGGCACTCGCTGGGTGCGAGGCTGCACTCCTATCGTCGGAAAGAAAGGATCATTTGCAGGCAGTCCTGAAAAAAGCAGTAATAATAAATCTGTCTGCCTTTGCCGACTTCGAATCATTTTTTTTGGAACATCTTTATCTAATGCCTATTGACGGTAACAGAGGTCATGACGGAACCGTTTTCTGATAAGCAACAGTTAAAAGCGTTTATAAACGCCGCTCAATACATCGCGGGCTTGACATCCAGCCAGGATATCTGGGAGGAAGCTGGAAAGGTTCTGCTCAGATTTTTTGGCGCGGACTTTGTCGCCTTCGGAAGATATGACGCCGATGGAAACATTGAAATCGGGCGCCGTTTATTTTCGGGTGACTCCGCGTCAGTGCTGTTGTTAGAACAGGAGCTTAAAACGGCGGCTAGGGATGTTTTCGATAGTGGATTTCTAACCTTCCTTTCGCTTCCATCCGATAAGCTCAATACTGTTGCCTTATTCCCCGTACTCCACCAAAATCGAGTGGTTGCCGTTATGATTGTTGGGCACCTTTCAAGTTCTTGTCTGGAGAAGGATATCCTCGATCTCTACCTTGCCATGGCTGGGCTGATGGGTTCTGCATATTCGCGCAACGTAGCAGCAATGGACGTTTTCCAGGCGAAGGAAGATTGGGAGCGCACCTTTGAGACCGTTCCGGACATGATAGCATTGATGGACCTCGAATACCGTATCGTCCGTGCAAATAAAGCGCTTACAGCTGGCCTGGGTTTAACCTCGGAACAGTGCGCTGGGAATACTTGCCAGAGTGTATTTTGTTGTGCTGGCGAAGTGCCGATTTACTGTCCGTTCACTAAACTCCTGGCCGACGGTATGGAACATACTGCTGAGATACATGTTGATCGAATCCATCGGGATTTTTTTGTGAGTGTTTCGCCGTTGCATGACAAGGACGGCAAGCTTGTAGGAGGAGTTTATGTTGCCCGTGATATCACCGAGCGTAAGCGGGCCGAAGATGAAATTAGAAGGCTGAATGAAGAGCTGGAGGAACGTGTCCTAGAGCGAACCTCCCAGCTAACAGCGGCCAATCAGGAACTTGAGGCATTTGCATATTCAGTATCCCATGATCTTCGCGCCCCGTTGAGACATATGGCTGGATTCGCTAAACTGCTTCAAAAAAGGATCGAATGCCAGCCCGATGAAAAAAACATCCACTATGCGAATATGATTGAAGGGGCGGCGAAAAAAATGGGGATGCTCATAAATGATCTTCTTTCCTTTTCGCGAACGGGCCGTGTCGAGATACTGAAAGTGGAATTCAGCCTAAAAGGGCTTATCATCGATTCCATTAGGGAAATGGGGACTGAGACAGGGGGGCGCTGCATTTCATGGGACATCGGTGAACTGCCCAACGTATGCGGTGATCCGTCATTGCTAAAACTGGTCTGTAATAATCTCTTTTCAAACGCAGTAAAATTTACGCGCAATAGGCCTAGGACTGTAATCAGGATCGACTGTAAAGAGGACGGGGATGACTTTGTTTTTTCTGTTAAGGACAATGGCGTTGGGTTCGATATGAAACATGTTGATAGACTCTTCGGGGTCTTTCAGCGTCTCCACCATCAAGACGAATTTGAGGGGACCGGCATCGGCCTTGCCAATGTCAGGCGAATTATATCCCGGCATGGCGGGAAAACTTGGGCCGAGGCTTCTCCTGAAGAGGGAGCTTCATTTTATTTTACCCTTCCGAAAACAAAAAAAGATTGATTATCCAAGGCATCTGCAGCAAACTTGAGACGGGCTGCAAGCAGCATTCATGATTATTAAAGTGCAAAATGGAGTGTTGTTATGTCTAAAGTTCTGATTCATCCCGCTGTGTATGAGACTGTACGTTGCGCTGTAGACCGTGCCTTTGAATTATTCCCCATAGAATGCTGCGGCAGGAATGTGCTGATAAAGCCCAACGTGCTGCGTGCTTCGGAGGCAAGAGAAAACATTGTCACCAGTCCGGCAGTCCTTCGTGCTGTCGTGGAGAAAGTCGAGTCTATGAACCCTGCTCAGATTGTCGTCGGCGATAATCCCGGACTTTTTAGCTATGGAGCCAACGAAGAGAGTTTTCAGAAGACAGGGTTGATGGAGGCGGCGAAAGGATATTATCGGAACATAGGCATTGATTCGAACAAGATGGCCTTTAATCCCGATTTTATGTCGACAGTCAGCGTCTCCGCCATTGTATTGGAGGCCGATATCGTAATCAGCCTGCCGAAATTTAAAACACATGGACTCACAGTCCTTACAGGTGCAATCAAGAACAGCTACGGGATTTTGCCTGGCGCGCAAAAAGCGATGCTGCACAAGGCCGCAGGCAGTCCCGAGCGATTTCATGAAGTGGTGGTCGATGTATTTAGACTGAGGGTGCCAGATCTATTTCTGGTGGATGCGATAGTGGGCATGGAGGGCAATGGTCCAGCTTCTCCAATGCTGAGGGACATCGGCCTGATACTTGCCTCTGACAATGCTGTAGCTGTGGATGCAGTCATTGCAACCATGATGGGGTGCGAGCCTGCGCGTCTGAAATTCCTCAGAAAGGCAAAAGAGGCTGGCTTAGGGGATTACGATCTTAGTAAAATCGAGATTATCGGGGAGCTCATGAAACTGCCCGATTTCAAGTTCCCGCCGCTTGGAGGAGAGGTTATGATGCAGAATGGGCCCATACAGGAAATGATTCACAATCGTTCGATTTTACGCCCTAAGGCCGATCCGACGCTCTGCACGGCATGCGGCACTTGCATAGACCACTGTGCTGTATCTGCTCTATCTATGCAGGGCAATATGCCCATGGTGGACGCGGATACGTGCATCACCTGCTTCTGCTGCCAGGAGATGTGTCCGGAGAAAGCTATAGTTCTGCAGTAACTTCACGCGCCATAGCTAGCAAAGACCTCAACAGCAGGTAGCATCTCCTGTGATCGTATTATCCAGCCTGTGGAACGAAAGATGATAGTGGTTATCGGTTGAACGACATGTTATTCATAGATTGATTGGGTTGGGTCGGAGTATTCGGGTTCAAGCGCGATGCATCTAAGATGTCGTCTCTGAGTTTTGGGCGGAAGCGATTTTGACCTGGCTAGCGTCTTGGGCCTTTGCATATTCGGCCGCGACCCTCCTCAGATCGTTCACCCGGTTCATCCAGCCGTTGAGATACTTGCCGTATATCTGAGGCCTCACTGATGCAAGCTGGATATAACGCTGCTCTCTCATCTGCAGATAGGCATCTATATTGCCACTGGAATGTTTAAGGATTTTTCTCGCGGCAGAGGGGCTGTTAACAAAGGTGTCGAAATGGATCGCGCTCAATGGATAAGGCAGGGTAGCAGCTCCTGATTTGTCCCAAATCTTTTTATAGATCTCTTCCGCCTGCGCCTTGGTGATATCCTTGATGTCGCCGGTGTATCCGTATTTCCTGGCAGTCGACTGTAGAATGCCCATTTTAGAGGGTTCTCGGCCACCGTCCATTCTTACGTATGCTGTACCTTCGTGCTTCATGACGACCTTCAGGATGTCATTGAAACCTGAGTTTAAGGATGCCCCAGTAGTCGCAGTCGGTGAAGCTGGAGCTTTGGGTGACGGCATCGGGATAACCGGATTGAAAAGGTCCTTTTTGAAACTGATCTGTATATTCCCCATCTTGAAAAAAGCTGACTGTGAATCGTTCATGTTTTTGAACGCTGCAGCGAAGGCATCGTCAAATGAATTCTTCTTTATTTTTGCACTGGAATTTTCGGTTCTTTCTTGGGGGGCGGCGTTTCCTGTCGTCTTTCCGATCTTCATAGGGCGGTAGGGCATGATTATATCCTCTCCGACTTAATGCGCTTACCTTGATTGTAGCACAGAAAGTTAAATGAAATACACGTTGAAGGCAAGGCGGGTTTGAATCTGGGGCGATCCGTGAATCGCCCCGTTGGTTTTGGTCTTACGGAATTCCTGCGGTGATCCTGTATTTCAGCTCGCTCATCCGTGTTACCATCATCTTGTGTTTTTTCTCGTCTTCCAGAATGAGTTTCAGAAGCTGCTTGGCGATGCTGTCGCGAGTCATTTCGATTGCCTTGGTTGCCATATCAATCGATTCTTGTTCGATGGCGATGTGTTTGTTGAGAATGGAAGCAACGCCGGCTAGATCGTCGGGAGACAGCTCATAAGCGGATTTCGTCATGCTGTCAACGATCAGTTGAAGGATTTGCGCATGTTTCTCGGAATCGTTTCTGATCGCAGTCGTCAGGGTGATAATGATGGGGTTTTTCGCTTTTTTGAGTATCGAGTCGCAGCTCTTGATGGTGGTTGCTTCAACGCCTTTCCATTTTCTGAGAAGGGTAAGCAATTCCCTGTCCCTTTCATGTGCCTTCGGTGCAGCCATGATAAAACCTCCTTAGTGCGGGTTATTTAAAGAAAGTATAGCAATAAAACGTTTACAGTCCTAAGGTGTATGACATTCTGGCATGGCTCATCCTATCACCATTACGGCTATGGTCTGAAAAGGAATGACAATATATATGGTTAACCTCATGAGGCGTTGCATTTTCATCAATTCAGCGCTATGATTAACCCAGTTGAAGGACTGACAGTTAGTCCTTTAGCCTTCTATTAGCTCTAAGATGTTGTACTATATTTTACTGAATATTTCCATTAATCACCCATTTTGGGTTATCATATTACGCATAAGTTACTAGATAATTATCGATGAGCAAATTCCCTGTCACTAATACCAAAGAACAAGCACTCAAGACTATTATGGAAGGACTCAATATCAGGGAGTCCGATATACAGGAGTCCTTTGTGCGCTCTGGAGGACATGGGGGCCAGAACGTTAATAAGACATCCACATGCGTCTACCTGAAGCATATTCCTACCGGTCTCGAAGTGAAATGCCAGAAGGAGCGCTCGCAAGCGCTGAACCGTTATCATGCACGAGTGCTTTTGGTGAGGAAGATTGAGCAGCAGATCAGGGGACAGCAGAGTGATGAGATACAGAAGATCGAGAAACTGAGGCGTCAAAAGCGGAAGCGCTCGAAAAGGGCGAAGGAAAAAATGCTCGCCGACAAGGTGGTCCAAAGTAAAAAAAAGAGATTGAGGGCTGCAGTGGTGCAGAAGGAAGACTGATGGGAGGGAGCGAATCATGCAATTGTTGTGCAGGGATTGCGGCAGTAAACTGCGGCTCATAATCGGGTGAGCGAGGGTAATTTTAAGCTGCACGTCGTGCAGCAACATTTATAATCCACTTGAATTTAGGGAAGCCTTCGATGAGGAAACATGGAAAATGATTCAGCGGAGGAATTGCAGGTCAGGCAGTGTCTGTGAAAGCTAAAGTCCAGTATCGTCTTCACTACCCAGAAGACGAAAAGAGACAGCCGTGGTTGCGGCTTCTACTGGATGCCTATGCAGTAATAGACGAAGGAGTGGCAGCGGGCATCAGCGAAGAAGAAAAAAAACGCAGCATAAGGTTGGCCTGCGCCAAAGGCTGTGGCAAATGCTGTACCACCCACCGGGACATACCGGTATATCCACTAGAGCTTGTAGGCATCTACTGGTTTGCCATCGAAAAACTGACCCAGCCGTTGCGAGGCATTGTTAAGAAACAGCTTGTCAATCATCGCAAAGGTGATGCCTGTCCATTTCTTGTTGAAGCCTCCTGTTCCATACATGCAATGCGCCCTGCAGCTTGCCGACAATTCAATGTCTTCAACAAGCGCTGTGAAACAGGCGAAGACCCTTATTATACAAGAAGGGCTGATGTGCTTACACCACGCAGCGGATATATCGACAATGCCTTTTCGATTATGCTCCCTTTTTACGGCATTACCAACAAAAGGGAGATCGAGACGGCATCCAGAACCAGGATTATCAACTCTCTCGCCCGTCCCTTGCAGCTATGCCAATGGCACGAATTGCCGGTCAGGATGAATGAATTAGATGTCACAACCGGCAATCAGACACGAAATGAAGTAAAATAGCATATATACTAGGGCTGAGATGAGGGAAGAGGCCCGCTGCCCATGCAGTATCCGAGATCGCATCGACAAGCTTTACGGTGGTACGGCAGCGGTAGATTATGATTGAGGAGACTCGGAACATGGACAAACTTGTCGATATGGCGTTCGCTGGTGACATTAATGTCTGCAGGCTATGCATGAGCGAGCTTTCCGAGATTTATTCAGACCTGCACCTTACCGCTGAAGAACTTGAACTACTGGGTATGCCTGAGCGTTCGTTTACTGTGCACTTCCCCGTGAGGATGGATTCGGGCCGGATTAAGATGTTCATAGGTTATCGCGTGCAATATAACGATGCACGCGGCCCTGCAAAAGGAGGCATCAGGTTCCATCCGGGACTGAGCCTTTATCACCTCAGAGACCTGGCCTTCCTTATGATGCTCAAGTGTGCGGTGGTGAATATACCCTTTGGTGGGTCAAAGGGTGGGGTAGTTGTCAATCCTAAGGAACTCTCCAGAAATGAGCTGGAACAATTGACGCGCGGCTATATCCGGGCCATAGCTGATTATATCGGGCCTTTCAAGGATATCCCTGCTCCTGATGTCTATACCGACGAGCAGATAATGGCATGGATGCTCGACGAGTATGAAAGGATCAAGGGTATTCACGTTCCAGCTGCTATCACTGGCAAACCTGTTGAACTTGGCGGGTGTACCGTGAGAAGTTATTCGACCTCTCTTGGGGGCGTGTACGTACTGGAAGAGGCTTTGAAGAGGCTGGGTCAGGACAAGGCTAAAACCAGGGTGGTTATCCAGGGTTTTGGCCACGTGGGTTTCAATGCGGCTCGCATACTTTATGAGAAAGGGTATAAAGTCATTGCAGTCAGCGACTCTAAAGGAGGCATAATTAACGAAAACGGCCTCCATATTCCCGGGGTAATTGACCATAAGAAACGCACAGGTGGGGTTACTGATTTCCCAGCGAGCAGAAATATTTCCGGTGATGAACTTCTGACATGCGCGTGCGAGGTCCTCATTCCTGCGGCCCTTTCTGACCAGATTAACGAGACGAATGCCCGAGATATCAAAGCTGGAATAATCCTGGAACTCGCCAATGCGCCCACTTCTCAACACGCAGACAAGATCCTTACCGAAAGGGGCGTGCTAATCATTCCTGATATTGTTGCCAATGCAGGCGGAGTGGTCGTGAGTTATTTTGAATGGAGTCAGAATCTCGATAACGATTACTGGCCTGATGAGGAGATACTGAGGAGACTCAACTCGATAATGATTACAGCTTTCAACGATGTGTATGGAGTCTGTACGGCGGAACCATGCAGCATGAGAAGGTCTGCCTACGGGCTTGGAGTCAGAAGAGTTCTCAATGCCGAAAGACTTCGCGGAAGATTGTAGCCCCATGTCGGCGTAGGATCATGAGAGCGTAGATATGTTGTTGGAACCGGCGCTTAAGCGAATCCCATATTTAAATACCAAACACCCGAATCAGATGAGGATTTTCACCTCGATCATTCTGTTGCAATTGGGTCTGTCTCGAACCTGAAGGACTGCAATGCGATGCTGTTATTATTAACCTGACAATCTAGGCAAAGAGGGCACGGGACCGATAATGCCGGGATACTGCAAATTCGACTTTTTGTGGTTTTGTAGCGAACACGCACAGAATCGAGGAACTGAGCCGTGCCAAATACGGAGCAATCACCCGAGAGGATTAATGTGTCGATTATAACATCAGTTATTGTAGAAACGGAGCCTGACGTTGCGGCCGTTTCGGCTAGGGATGGGAACTTACCATGATTTCGGCCTTGAGGGTTAGGGTAACTGCTGGTTTTACGGGGTCGTTGCTGTAAACGATGATATTCTTTACTATATGACCTTTGTAATTGTGAGCATTGATCTTTGCTGTTATACTGCCCCTCTCCTCTGGTTTGATCTGGCTTGAACTAGCCAGCACCGCGGTGCAGCCTCATGGTGCATCGAGTTTTCGGATAATTAGGTTTTCGGTCCCTTTATTACTGACTTCAAACGTATGTTCCAAAGGAAGACTTCCACTCACGATGCCGAAATCGTAGACCTCGTTATCGAAGGTGATCTGAGGCTGTGCAAGTGCGGGCACAGGCAAAAGCAGGAAAAACATTAGTAGTACATTTCTTATTAGCATGTTAATTTCTGGTAAAGATCATTCCCCTTGTCGTCAACTAGTATGAAAGCAGGGAAATCGACAACCTCGATCTTCCAGACCGCCTCCATTCCTAATTCATGATAATCGATGCATTCCACTTTCTTTATATTCTCTTCAGCGAGAAGCGCTGCAGGACCTCCAATCGATCCGAGATAAAAGGCACCGTACTTTTTACAAGCATCGGTGACCTGCTTGCTGCGGTTACCCTTGGCTATCATGATTAATGAACCACCCAGAGACTGCAGGATGTCTACGTACGAATCCATGCGTCCGGCTGTTGTCGGGCCGAACGATCCGGATGCTTTGCCGGCAGGCGTCTTTGCAGGGCCGGCATAATACACGGGATGGTTCTTGAGATAATCGGCAATTCCCTCTCCCTTGTCGATTCGTTCTTTGAACTTGGCATGGGCGATATCGCGAGCGACAATTAGGGTGCCGGTCAGTGATAGCTGGGTTCCTACTTCATATTTTGAAAGATCAGTCAGCACTTCCTTCATCGGTCGATTAAGGTCTATCTTTATGCCATGATCATGTTTTCCGCGGTATTTTTCTGGAATGAAGCGGCCGGGGTTGCGTTCAAGTTCTTCGATCCAGATGCCATCCTTATCGATCTTTGCCTGTATGTTACGGTCTGCAGCGCATGAAACTCCCATGCCGACCGGGCAGGATGCGCCATGGCGGGGCAGACGTATGATCCGCACGTCAAGCGCGAAGTATTTGCCACCGAACTGGGCGCCGTAGCCTAGTTTGTAAGCAGCATCAAGGAGCTTTTTTTCGAGTTCGATATCGCGGAAGGCTTGGCCCGCCTCATCGCCTTCGGTCGGGAGATTGTCGAAGTACTTTGACGATGCTAGTTTTACAGCTTTGAGACATGCCTCCGCCGAGGTACCGCCTATGACAAAGGCAATATGGTAGGGCGGGCACGCGGCGGTGCCCAAAGACTTCATTTTGTCCACAAGAAACCTTTCCAGAGCAACGGGATTCAAAAGAGCCTTGGTCTCCTGGTAAAGAGAGGTTTTGTTAGCCGAACCTCCACCTTTGGCAATAAACAGGAAATTGTAAACCATTCCGTCGGTCGCATAAAGGTCGATTTGAGGTGGCATATTGTTACCAGTATTCACCTCGTTATACATATTTAGAGCGGCAGTCTGGGAGTATCGAAGGTTTTCCTCCGTATAAGTCTTCAATATTCCCTTTGTGAGGTATTCCTCATCGTTGACGCCAGTCCAGACCTTCTGACCTTTTTTCCCGATCACTGTGGCAGTGCCGGTGTCCTGACAGAGCGGAAGTACGAACTGCGAGGATACTTCGGCGTTGCGAAGCATTGAGATAGCCACTCCGCGGTCATTCGGAGAGGCCTCGGGATCGGAGAGAATTGCTGCAACTTGTTCCAGGTGAACTGGCCTGAGCAGGAAGGAAGCGTCACGCATCGCCTGGTTGCTGAGCAAGGTAAGTCCCTCGGGTTCGATCTTCAAGATATCATTTCCGTCAAACTTACCTACCGAAACATATTCGTTGGTTAGCAGACGATATTTTGTCTTATCAGGACCCAGAGGATAAGGATTCTGGTAAGTCGAAGTCTGCTTTGCGCTGCCGGCGTCCCTCTTTGTCTGGGCTGCTTTTTTATCCTTCATTACTTTTCCATCCTTGTATTATCAACCTCCTTAAGGAGGTATACTGGCAAACTCTATTGCCTGTAATTGAATGCTCTGATGATATCACAAGTAAATTATAAGCTTCACATGGGTCGCATTACAAGTGATAAAATCGTGCATATTGGTGCAGTCAGAATTAACCTTGTCGAGCATAAATCAAACGGGAAGCCTATAAAAAGTGCAGTATTAAAAAAGACCGTGTGATATATTTTACGGTTCTCATCCATCTATAAATCATATACTTATCATATCCGATGACCGGAATATGAGGTTTTCATAGTGGCAGTCCTCGAACCGAAGGGTGAGCTTCGATAGAGGCCTGTGACCGAGTTTGAGTTGTTAACTATCCCCAAATGAGGATGCCTCTCCCTAAATGAGTCCACCAAACCTATACCTGCATTACTTAAAGTAATTGATATATAATAGTATTATAGTCAACGCAAATCTGGCATGGTAGTTGCTCTAATAAAGACAATAAGTTTAGCATAATTCAAAATAAGAGGAGGTGAATTGAATGAAGAAGGTACTTGCGATTATCGTATCTCTCTTGTTTGCTCTTTCCGTGACAGCAGTTTTCGCAGCTGATCAGGCTACGACCACCACAGCTCCGGCTGCATCAGAGAAGACTACTACTGAGAAGAAGACTACTGAGAAGAAGACCACCAAGAAGGCAAAGAAGAAGACCACCAAGAAAGCAGCCCCGAAGGCAGACGCAACGAAGACAGAGGCAGCTCCTGCAACACCGGCAGCGAAATAGTCTTTGTTGTTTTTATTTTGAGAATAAAGGGCGGGTGCTTCGGCATCCGCCCTTTCCATTTTTGTTCGCTCCCTTATCTAATAAAGAAGATATTTCGCCCTCATCGCACGGAACTCTTCGAGAGGCATTTCCCATTTGTTTGCGATAGTTCGTGGGTCCTGGCCATGCCTTATTTCATTGAGGACCCACTTTGCCCCTACGAGTCCAAGCGTGGCATCGAGTTTGAAGTCATTCGGGTAAAACCGATAAAGAGCAGAGACAATTTCCAGTCCTAAGTAAGCGGGATCAAGGATGTTGCGATCTGTAAGAATGATCCTGATGCCGTGGCATAACTGTTTCCCGTAATTGCTGCTTTCAGGTGTGAAATCAACTGGCCTGAATGTCACGCCGGCAATGGCGCGGTTATTAAGATACTCGGTTAGTCTCACCGCATCTATCCATGGTGCGCCCAGAATCTCGAAAGGGGTTGCGGTTCCGCGCCCCACACTCACGCTGGCACCCTCTGCCATCGCAACCCCGGGGTAGAGCGCTGTCTCCGTCAGGCTCCGGAGGTTGGGTGACGGATTGATCCACGCCAGACCTGTTTCGTCATACCACTTGCTGCGATCATAACCGGCCATCTTAATAACATATAGCTTCGCGCCTATTTTATATTCGGCGTTGAACATCTGTGCAAGTTCTCCTACCGTCATCCCATGTCTGACAGGCAGTGGAAAGTACGAAGTGAACGATTTCAGGTCCGCATCGGAAACAGGTCCTTGGACTAGCGACGCCGTGATCGGGTTAGGCCTGTCGAGGACATAAAAGGGTATCCCCTTTTTCGCTGCTGCCTCCATGGCATATCCCATTGTCGAGATGTACGTATAAAAGCGTGTGCCGGCATCTTGGATGTCGAATACCAAGGCATCGAGACCGTTAAGCATCGCCTCGCTAGGTCTTCTAACCGTACCGTAAAGACTGTACACGGGGAGACCTGTTTTTTGGTCTTGAGAGGTAGGCACTTTCGAATCGGCAGTACCATAGAGGCCGTGCTCGGGACTAAAAATAGCTTTCAGTGCGACAGTGGGAGCATTGTAAAGAAGGTCGATCGTCCTTCTCCCTATGGAGTCCAGGCCGGTATGGTTTGTTATGAGCCCCACCCGCTTGCTTGCCAGTGTGGCAAAACGTTCACTATATAGAACGTCTATGCCAGTAAGAGTGCCACATCTGGGGGTCTTGTCAGCGGATGAGACAGTAGGGATGGTTTCCTTTTTCGAAAAATAGGCCGCCAAGGCAGGTCGTTTTTCGAGTATTTGCGAGTTTGAACTGGGGCCTAGCGCATTGGAAACAGCAGCCTTTATTGCGGTCCGCAGAGCTTTGACGTCGCCCCCCCCACTGGGATGCACCCGGTTGGTCAGAACGATGATAAATGTCTTTGTTGTAGGGTCGATCCACAGCGCAGTGCCAGTGTATCCCAGATGGCCGTATGCACCCACAGGGAATAATGCGTCTGAGTTCGAGGCGAATGGGGGCTCGATGTCCCAACCGAGGCCCCGCAGCCTGTCTTCCCCCGGAGGTGATTGGGGTATGGTTAGCTGTTCGACACTTGCGGGTTTTAATATCTTCACTTTTCCTAGACTGCCGCCGTTGAGCATCATGCGGGCAAAGACGGACAGGTCCGCGGCAGTGGAGAATAAGCCGGCATGGCCTGCTATGCCGCCCATGGCATAACATGATGGGTCATGCACCACCCCGCATAGCAAGGTGCCGTTACGATATTCTGTAGGTGCTATGCGAGGTATGAGATTTACGGATGGTCTGAAGCCTGTATCTTTCATGGCCAGCGGTGTGAAGATTTTCTTCTTGCAATACTTATCGAGAGGCAGACCGCTGACTCGTCTTACGATTTCGCCCAGTATTTCGAAGTTTATATCGCTATACACGTAGAAGCTGCCAGGAGGATGCAGAGGCTTCTCTGCAATGATTTTTTTCATTGCAGAGTTATATCCGGTCCATTTGGGAGACAGGCTCAGATCTGCGCTAAGCCCCGAATAGTGGGTAAGCAACTGGCGCACTGTGATACGGGACTTGCCGCTCTTTTTGAAGGCAGGCCAATATCTCGATACTGGCGCATCGAGGCTGAGTTTCTTCTTGTCAACTAATTGCATTACTGCAGTGGTTGTGGCAACCACCTTCGTCAGAGATGCTAAATCAAAAATAGTATCTTCAGTCATCATGATCTTTGCCGGCTCGATAGATCGATATCCGAAGGCGTGATGGTAATATACACTGTCACTATTGCCGATCAGGACAACCGCGCCCGGCGTCCTGCCGTTGCGTACGGCACTCTCGACCATATCGTCTATAGGGGCTAGCTGTTTTTCACTCAACAAAGGTGGATCGCCAGAATCCGCCTGCGGCTGCGACGATAACCCGATTAAGAGGGATATTATCAAAATGGCTATCACTTTTCTCATATATGCATATACATGTATAATTCAGTTCACGGGGACTGGTTTCTAATTGGGCATCCGTTCGAACTTCTTTTTTAACCCTTCTGACGAGTAGATGTTCCTAGGGTTCCAGAGCATCCAACCGTCCGCGCCGAAATCCTCAGCAGCCTGTATCTGATCTCTGATCTGGACGCTGCTAAAGTGTCTCCTGTCGAAGGCGTAGTCCGTGAATCCCTGAATCCACGGCCTGAAGCGCAGCGACGGCAGGTCTGTGCGTTCCTGTGCCCGTTTTAGCGATAAGTAAACAATCTTGTTTGGATTTGCAACAGGATTCCTGTACCCAGGAATCCCCCAGCGGAACCCAGAAGGGTAAAGCATTAGCGAAATATAATCGACGGACGGAGCGAGATGGTCGATCTTCTGACCTATCTGGGTGTCGTCGGCGTTCCAGGCAACATAGCCGAAGATATCGGCGGCGATGAAAACATTATAAGGGGTGAGCTTTTTCCTCGCCTCAGCTAAAAACTCCGAAATCGTATTTATCTTGCAACCATGGTTCAGAAGCGGCTGTACCGCAGTACCGGCATGTTTACACGAAGTATCAGCCTGATGATTGATTGCAGACCCTATAGTAGGAATCGATGAAATTAGAAGCAGAATGAGCAGAGGTTTTTTTCGTGCCATCACTTGCATATCCGTCCCTCTTTATATTACCTTTAATTCTATGTCTCCGGCAAAAATTCGACTGTGTCGGAGAGCTTTGCAGCGTGCAAGCTCCTGTCTTTTGACGCGAGATGCTGGCATATCTGTAAAAATATTTCTCCTCGCCTTTAAGCGTAGGGAGGGTCAGAGAGAAAATGCGATTCATTCCATCTATAGATGCGCCGCAGAATCCTGATGAACCGGCTTTTTGGTTCATCTATCGGGGTAATGAAGTCATAATTTCCAAGCAAAGCGCCTTCCGGGGCATTCCTTTTTTCTCCGATATCAAGCGGAGCGGCATTCAGATTGTACGGCAGCATTATCTCGGCAGTCTCGATTGGCGAGATTGCTTTTGTGCGGAAACTGATTACGATACGGCTATCCCTGACTATATGACTTTTAGTCCGTTACGTCCCCTATTAGAGGTTCTCGGTGAAGAGATGTTCCAAATAGCCGGACGAGCATTTCAGGTCATCGATTGGGACAGGAAACATCAATTTTGCAGCCGGTGCGGTTCTCAGCTTCGAATAAAAAGCGACGAGAGGGCAAAGACTTGTCACTCTTGCGGACTAGTTGCCTATCCGGTGATTGCTCCGGCGGTGATTGTTGCGGTGGTTCGGGACGATACCCTGCTTCTGGCGCACTCGCTCCGTTTTCAGGCAGGGCTTTATAGTGTTCTCGCCGGATTTGCAGAGGCTGGCGAGACCCTTGAAGAGTGTGTGCGGCGCGAGGTCAGGGAGGAGGTAGGCATCGGAATAACCGATATCAATTACTTTGGCAGCATGCCTTGGCCCTTCCCGAATTCGTTGATGGTGGGGTTTACTGCTCATCACGCCTCCGGTGAAATTGTTGTCGATCACAGTGAACTCGAAGACGCTGGCTGGTACGGTATAGACAATCTGCCGCAGCATACCCCCGTGAAAGGAACGATTGCAAGGAAACTGATCGACTGGTTTATCGAGAAATACAGCACGGGATAGCCGGATTTGAGGGAATATTATAAAATCTGGCCTAATACAAGGAGTGTCAGTGAAATATGAAATAATAAGAAACTGGAAATAAGACATAGATATATTGGCAATTGTATTATTTTGTATCACTAATATAGTTGGCCATCACGAACTGCCGGTGGATATTCTCGGCCTGTATTTTTAAGTTTGTAGAAATCCCGCTTCTTAAACTACAAACTTTGGCACATAAGATGTCAACGAGGTTCTGGCCTTTCAGGCTGCGATTTCTTCCGGCGGCTTCCGTTAAGCCTTCTTCTCCGGCCAACCTATGTCGCTTGCCAAAAGAGTTGCGAGCTTTGCATAATAGCGCTTGGTCTGTTTATAAGGGGTGAGTGTGGAACAGATAACGCCTTTCATCGTTATGGACATTCTTGCAAGGGCTAGGAAGATCCCCAACGCGATCCATATGGAAGTGGGCGAGCCCGATTTACCCCCATCTCCGGAGGTGCAAGAGGCTTTCATCAAGGCTATCAGGGACCAGCGATATTTTTATACGCCGGCATGCGGCCTTCTTGAGTTAAGGGAAAAGATTGCAGAACACTATAACGCGGTGTATGGCGTGAATGTTACTCCGGATAGGATAGTTATTACACCGGGGACATCTGGTGCATTTTTGATCGTATTTGCTCTTTTTTCACAACGTAGGAGTAAGATAGTACTTTCTGATCCATCCTATCCATGCTACAAAAACTTTTCGTATTTCCTGCAGATTGAGCCGCATTTTGTAACAGTGAGCAAGGATACTAATTATGCGATATCTCCGGATGTGATCGCAGGCATAAACAACATCGGCGCCATTATGGTGTCGTCGCCTGCGAATCCGACCGGCAGTGTTTACCACGCAGATATGTTCAGGCAGCTGATTTCTCACTGTAATGAGAGAAAGATGTGGTTCATCTCAGACGAGATATATCATGGTCTGGTCTATGACACCAAGGAGCATACGGCGCTCGAGTTTTCGGACGACGCAATAATAATCAACAGTTTTTCTAAATATTTTTGCCTGCCCGGCATACGTGTAGGCTGGATGATATTGCCCGAACAACTCGTAAGACCTGCCGAGATTTTGGTACAGAACCTTTTTATAGCAGCCAATACACCGGCTCAATATGCGGCGATTGAGGCGTTCAACTACGCATATCTAAAAGAAACCTGCGAAACTTTCAGAAAGCGGAGGGATTTCCTTTACAGCGAGTTGCGCGGTATCTTTGAAATAGACGCGAAGCCACAAGGGGCGTTTTACCTGTGGGCGGACATAACGAAATATTCCTCTGATGCACTGGCTTTTTGTACTGACCTCTTGGAGAAACAGGAGGTTGCCATTACACCCGGCATCGATTTCGGAAGCAGATGGACAGATCATGTCCGCTTCGCCTACACGAGGGATATTGCCGAGCTGAAGGAAGGGGTAAAGAGGATTAAAGAATTTCTCGAAGGGAATATTTGTGAATTGCCGCGAGTGATATCTTGAATCCCGTGCATCTTATTTTAGCCTTCTTGCCTTGTATGATACCAACTGAGTTACTCCTCGACTCTCTATTCTCCATATGCAGTAAGTTATCGACAAAACGCCAGGTGTTATTATCAGAAGCAACCACATCAAGCTATCGCACATTTTGAGCCTCCTTATATGGTAAAGCATCAGCTACAACGCAACACACAGTCACAGCCCGTTCCACTTATTGTCTGATTTTATTATCGCAAAGTATCGTCGAGAATAATAGTCATAAAAATAGGAATTTGCGGGTTTAGTGACATTAATCACAGGAGGCGGCGAGACGCCCATTGAGTAGAAAGGTATACAGGCATATCCCAGCGGACGAGATTTATTCCTTGTATTTATTCTGTTTATCTATCGTCTGAGCAGGCGGTACTTGATACGGTGGGGCTGATCAGCATCATCGCCGAGGCGTGCCTTCTTGTCACTTTCGTATTCCGAGTAGTTCCCGTCGAACCAGTAAACCTTACTGTCGCCCTCGAATGCCAGGATGTGGGTGGCGATTCGGTCAAGGAACCAGCGGTCGTGGCTTATGACGACGGCGCAGCCAGCAAAGTTTTCCAGAGCCTCTTCGAGTGCCCGCATAGTATTGACATCGAGGTCATTGGTCGGCTCGTCGAGTAGGAGCACATTGGCCCCTTCCTTAAGCATCCGAGCCAGGTGGACGCGATTGCGCTCACCGCCCGAGAGCATCCCGACCTTCTTCTGCTGGTCCGAGCCAGAAAAGTTGAACTTTGCCACGTAGCCACGTGAATTCATCTCTCTCTTGCCAAGCGAGATGATGTCCTCGCCGCCAGAAATTGTTTCCCAGACAGTCTTCGCGGGATCCAGGGCATCGCGGCTCTGGTCGACATACGCGAGTTTCACGGTCTCGCCTTCTCTTATCGTTCCTGAGTCAGGCTTTTCTTGGCCGGTGATCAACCTGAAGAGGGTAGTCTTTCCCGCCCCGTTTGGGCCTATGACGCCTACGATCCCGCCAGGGGGGAGAGAGAAGGTCATATCTTCGAAAAGGATACTGTCGTCGTAGGCCTTGCTCACATTATTGGCCTCAATGACTACATCGCCGAGACGAGGTCCCGGTGGGATATAAATCTCGAGATCCTTCGAGTGCCGCTCGCTCTCCTGGGAAAGGAGCTGTTCGTAAGACTTGATGCGGGCCTTCGACTTTGCGTGGCGGGCCCGCGGAGACATGCTAATCCATTCCAGTTCTCGCTGAAGTGTCTTCTGACGTTCGCTCTCTGTCTTCTCTTCCTGCTGCAGACGGTTCTTTTTCTGTTCGAGCCATGAAGAGTAGTTGCCTTTCCACGGAATGCCTTGTCCGCGGTCTAGTTCAAGAATCCATCCCGCCACATTGTCTAGGAAATAACGGTCGTGAGTCACGGCTATGACCGTGCCTGGATAGCTCTGAAGATGGTGTTCAAGCCATGCGACCGATTCGGCATCAAGATGATTCGTAGGCTCATCGAGGAGTAGGATATCCGGCTTTTGAAGTAGTAGCCTGCATAGCGCAACGCGTCTTTTTTCGCCACCTGAGAGGACCTTCACCGGTTTATCGCCCGCCGGACACCGAAGTGCGTCCATTGCCATTTCAAGGCGTGAATCAAGTGTCCATGCATCCATGGCTTCAAGCTTTTCCTGGACTACGCCTTGGCGCTCTATCAGCTTGTTCATCTCGTCTTCCGACATTGGCTCGGCGAATTTATCGTTTATTTTATTATACTCATGGAGAGCATCCACTATTTCCTGCACACCTTGTTCCACGATCTCTCTCACGGTCTTTGTCTCGTCAAGCTTCGGCTCCTGTTCCAGGAAACCCACCGTATGGCCCGGTGACAGGACGGTCTCTCCTACGAAATCCTTATCGACCATCGCCAGGATGCGGAGGAGAGAGCTCTTTCCGGAGCCGTTCAATCCCAGAACGCCGATCTTGGCCCCGTAGAAATATGAAAGGTAGATGTCCTTGAGAACTGGTTTTTTGTCATAATATTTGCCTACTCCGACCATGGAGTAGATAATCTTGTTAGGTTCATTGCTCATATGTTCGAAGACCCCCTGACGTTTGTCTGTACGATATTATGTAGTATATTTGCTAAATTATGATTTAGGGCACTACTGTTAGTGGGTTTGTGAAACCGGGTTATCAATCTTGGTCTTCATTATCCTGCTAACAATTGACTCAATAAAAACAAGCGCAACTATTTTACTCGTTCGCGATTCCTTTTGTCATCTTCCGTTTTCTTCTTGAGCGGAACGGATGGGTTATGATAAACCTTTATGCGCCAAGAGTTTATATCATATTTTATTGCACCATGTTGCGGTTATTGTCGCAACATTGGCGAAGCGTATCACCCCATCGCTTTCCGGTGCAGGGATAAGAGAGCTAAAAATTATCGGAGCCAGATATGACGTAGACCTGGGCTGGCTGAGCGATATTACTGCATAATGTCACGGTTCTCAGGGAGTTACGCGAGCAAATGGGCAATCTTCTTTTTCGGAAATATATCCGTTCGATATAAAACTGCTTGGTCTAGCAGGACTAATTCATTATACTGAGAGCGATTTGCATGCCAGAATGGGCAGTTTATCTCCTCCAATCCTTGTATGCATTGATCAACCCGTTGGTTGATGGATCGTGTGAGATAGTCGGCTGGTCGCGTTTCAACTCAGGGAATATGGTCTTCGCCAGCTGTTTGCCGAGTTCTACCCCCCACTGATCGAAGCTGAAGATGTTCCAGATTACCCCCTGAGAGAAGATCTTGTGTTCATACATTGCAACCAGATTGCCGAGCGTTCGCGGTGTCAACTGTTTGAAAAGGATTGAGTTGGTCGGCCTGTTGCCCTCAAAGGCCCGGTACGGCCAGAGTCGTTTGATGTCTTCTTTGCTCTTGCCTTCTTCAAAGAGATCGGCAAGGACCTCTTCCTTGCCTTTGCCGACCATGAGCGCTTCGGTCTGGGCAAAAAAGTTAGAAAGCAGGATTGCGTGATGTTCGCCGATCGGGTTGTGGCTGATCGCAGGCGCAAGGAAATCGGCTGGGATCAGTTTTGTGCCCTGATGGATAAGTTGGTAAAAAGCGTGCTGCCCATTAGTTCCAGGTTCACCCCAAATGATCGGCCCAGTCTGATAACCAACAGGTCTTCCCAAGCGGTCTGTCGATTTTCCGTTGCTTTCCATGTTGCCCTGCTGGAAATAGGCCGGGAAACGGTGCATGTACTGATCATACGGAAGAATTATCTCGGTTTCTGCTCCGAAAAAGTTCGTGTGCCAGATACCGATCAAAGCTAGTATTACCGGAATATTCCGATCGAACTGCTCGGTCCTGAAATGAGTGTCCATTTCATGCGCACCCTGGAGCAACTCGATAAAGTTATCAAATCCAATATAGCATACTATCGAAAGCCCGATTGCAGACCATAGGGAATACCTGCCACCTACCCAATCCCAGAACTCGAACATGTTCTGCGTGTCGATGCCGAAAGCCTTAACCTTTTCGGCGTTCGTCGAAATAGCTACAAAGTGTCGCGCAACATGTCGATCATCACCGGCATGGTCGAGAAACCACTTGCGCGCAGTAAACGCATTGGTCATCGTCTCCTGTGTGGTAAACGTTTTTGATGCAACCATGAAAAGCGTCGTCTCGGGATTCAAATTCTTCAGGGTCTCAGCGATGTGAGTTCCGTCAACGTTCGATACAAAATGGACGTGCATGCCCTCCTTCGCATAGGGTCTGAGGCACTCGGTAGTCATGACCGGGCCCAGATCGGAGCCGCCGATGCCGATGTTCACGATATCCGTAATCTTCTTGTCGGTGTAACCAGCCAATGCGCCCGAATGGATGCGCTCAGAGAAGTCCCTCATCTTTTCCAGTACTCGGTTGACCTCTGGCATTACATCTTTCCCGTCAACAAGTATCGGAGTATTTGAACGGTTTCTAAGGGCGACATGCAGGACTGCACGGTCTTCAGTTTCGTTTATCTTTTCTCCTCTGAACATTTTTTCTATGGCGTCACCGAGACTGCAGTCGGCAGCGAGCCCCAGTAATAGCTGCATCGTCTCTTCGGTTATCCGGTTCTTTGAACAATCGACGAGTATATCCTGATAGCGGATTGAGAATTTGGAAAACCGATCTGGGTCTTTAGCGAAGAGCTCCTTCATGTGCAAGCCTTTGATCTGCTTGAAGTGGTCGCTCAATTTTTTCCAGCTTTCGGTCTTCGTTGGATTTTTGGATTGCAGCATGATGCACCTCCCGATAGCTTGTATTCAGAGAAGAGTCTCGAAAATATTATTTCTGGGAAGGCGGACTGTCAGGGCTGACAGTTCCAGAGTCAGGCTTGCCCCCCTTTCGCCTGCGCCGCCTTCGGGGCTTTCCAGTTTGATTGGCCGTATCGGTAGAATCAAGCGAATCAATCGGTTTTGGCGCCGCTAAGTCTCTGGTGATACCGTCGCTTTTTTTCCTGTCGCGGCGGCTATCGTTGCTCCGTCTCCGCCCCTGATTGACCTGTCTCGTTTCAGGAGAGGCTCCCTTTTTGCGTGGTCCCGACGAGGCTCTCTTGTAATCGGTCAAGATCATCTCGTCTGTGAGCGGCATGACCGGTATCTTTTGCTTGATGTAATTTTCGATGTCCGGGAGAGAGAAGATATAGTCTTCGCAGGCAAGGCTTACGGCGCGGCCACCCGCGCCTGCACGCCCTGTCCTTCCAATTCGGTGCACATAGTCCTCAGGGTCTTGAGGAAGGTCGTAATTGATTACATGTGTCACTCCCTCTATATGAAGTCCGCGGCTCGCCACGTCGGTCGCAATGAGGACCTGAAACTGGCCATTCTTGAAGTTAGCAAGCACGCTGAGTCGCTGGTGTTGAGGCAGGTCGCCAGTAATAGCAGCATTGGCAATTCCGTTTGCCTCAAGCATCCGCTTTACTCTTTCGGCCGTCACCTTCATATTGCAAAAGATGAGATAGCGGCCTTCCGGTTCGTGCCTGATCATCCATAGCAGAAGGCCGAATTTCTCGCTCTTCCCCACATGATATATTTGTTGTTCGGTGAGCTCTACAGTCATTTGTTCAGGCGTTACTACGAACTTCTCTGGCATATTCATGAATTCGTGTGAAAGTTCCATGACCCGATGGGAAAGGGTCGCCGAGAAGAGCATCGATTGCCGTTCGGAATAGGGCGACATGCGCCTGAGGAGGAACCTGAGATCAGCGACGAATCCCATGTCGAACATGCGGTCTGCTTCATCGATTACAAGAAACTGAGTTTTTTTGAGGCTGTATACCTTCTGCTTTAGATAGTCTATTAGGCGGCCCGGGGTGCCGATAAGCACATCCACACCTCGTGCGAGTTCGCTTCTCTGTTTGATATAGTCGATGCCGCCAAATACCGGCGCTATGCGAAAGCCCGTAGTGCCGCTTAGGACCTTAGCCTCGGCGTCTATCTGGGCGACGAGTTCCCTGGTAGGCGCAATGATAAGAGCCCTCGGCGAGGATCCCTGCGAGGGTTGCTGCGGGATAGTCAGCATGCGCGAAAAAATTGCTATCAAAAAGGCCGCAGTCTTGCCAGTGCCTGTTTGCGCCTGTGCGGCGATGTCTTTCCCTTGCAGAGCCTCGGGAAGGGTCATGGCCTGGACTGGCGTGCACTCTGTAAAGCCGGCTGCTCGTATCCCCGCAATGACGGCATTTGGGATTTGAAGTTCGTCGAATCGCATAAACTTAACATTCATTATAAACGAGATGGAAGATAATAATACAGCCACCTTCTGGACTCTGAAGGAATATGTAACTACGGTTGTCCAGCACCTAAGTGAATAAATTCAGGATGGCGCATGGGAACCCTCAGTCGATCCAGGCCGTCAGAGGCCTGCTATCATCCGGAGAAGCCCTTTGCGCGTCGAAATTACGCCGAGAGGAAAATCTTTTTCTACGGTCCGTGGATCTACATACGTACCGAAAAGCCTGTCCCAGATTGTTAATACGAACCCAAGATTTTTGTTGGAGAGACCCCTGGCTCCGTGATGGATGCGATGATAATTGGGCGTAATGAGTAGCCATTGAAGGCGACCGAGGTCCACGAAGAGATTAGTATGTATCCAGATGTTTACTAAGATTCCCAATGAGAATGCGATGGCAGTTTCCCGTTCGGCTAGTCCAAAGATATAGTCGGAGAGATATACCTGTGGTATTGCGAAAAGAAGGAGATGCGTTAGGCTGGTCCTCGACCCCGACAGCCACCACAGTTCCTCGATGGAATGGTGAAATGCATGGGTGGGCCAAAGAAGGCGGCGATGCATAGCCCGATGTATCCAATACAAGCATAGATCAGCACTGATGAGCCCTAGAACTATCTTTGCTGAGCCTGGGAATTGCTGAAGATAATCGACCACGATATTGCTGCCGAGCGCAAGGGCATACAGTCCATCCTTTAGAAACGTTTTCCATGCTTCTCCTGCAAAAATAACTATGCAAAGCGCCAGAATGTTAAGGGAAAGATTCCGTCCCCGGTCTATTATACGACGGGGCCTGTGCCGCTCCATGAAATCAAAGAAGAGCACAATAATAATGAGCACGGCTGCTTGGAATAATTGCACTCTTTCACTCATGGAATAATTCCGAAATGCCCGGCCTTGATTTCAGCAGCAGCAATTTTATTAGTGTTGATCCGGGGCTGCTTTATTATCGCTTGCCCTATTTACAATCTATTTCCTTATCCCTGAACCACACGGTGCGCTGATAATCCGGGATATTCACTTACTCTTGATTCAGTCGCGTCTTCTCTGTTCTTAAATAGCTCACAGGCGCCGAAGTTACGTGTGAAGCAGAATTCTTCCATTTCTGCAATGCTGGGAATATACATGCGATCAGTTTCTCGGCAAAATCCTATGTAATCTGTTATAAAGCAAGGACAACCCATAAAGCCTCCATTGGAAGGAAAAGTATGTCTTAAGCGATAAGACCTGTTTAATGATAACTTCATCACGAGCCTCAAAATATCGGATATAGTCTGATTTAATTGTAGGAAAATGTCTGATGCATCAAGCGATTGACATTGGTATTGTCGAGTGATATATTGCTTTTATGAACGACATATTTGATATTGCGGCGGTTGAATGGAGGCCCGTGCGTCCAGAGGTCGCTGATGGCGTTCTCGGCAGGCCGATGCTGGACTCGCATGTAAAGGCGGTATTGACGCGCGTTGTGCCGGGCGGCAAATTCAGGATGCATGCTGATAAGTACGCGCATCTCTTCTACTTTCTGAGCGGTCAGGGCGTTGTGTGGGTGGGCAAAGAAAAATACGAGGTCCGACCAGGAACTGTTGTTCAGGTGGATGCGGGTACGGCCCACGCTTACGAGAATACCGGAACCGAAGATCTTGTCCTGTTTTCTCTCAATCTGCCTGTCTAAATTATCCGGATATGCTTTTCGTAGCAAGTTGATTCTGCGGTTATGAGGGGCATAGGCGATGATCATTATAACCGGGGCCTCTGGCAATATCGGCCGCAAGATTAGCGCGGATCTTCTGTTGCGCGAACAAAAAATTAAATGCATAGCGAGGAACATCGGGAAGCTTAAAGCTCTTTCAGGGAAGGGCGCGGAGATAGCTGCTGGCTCACTCGATGATGCCGCATTTTTGACGGAGCCATTTATCTGTGCCGATGCCGTTTTTGCAATGATCCCGCCGAACTATACGGCCCTTGATTTCAGGACTTATCAAAATATCGTCGGAGCATCCATTGCGAAGGCCATAGGGAATTCGGGAATAAAATATATCGTCAACCTGAGCAGCAAGGGAGCATCTGTCCGATACCTATCAAGGGACTGCACTATCAGGAGGAAAGGCGGAATAACCTCAGCGGAATCAACGTCCTGCATTTGCGACCGACATACTTTATGGAAAACCTTCTGTCAAATATCGAGATGATAAAGAATATGAACATTATGGGCTCGGCCACAAGGGGAGACTTGAAGTTTCCCATGATCGCGACTAGCGATATAGCCCAAGTTGCCGCAGAGCCCCTGCTTAAGAGGGACTTTACGGGGAAATCTGTCAAGGTTTCCTCATAATGCAATAGCAAAGTGGAAAATAGTTGTAGAGAACGTCTGGGATTCAAGTGGCATCTAAAAAGATAGGACCCCGACTGTAGAATAAACCGGCTTTGAAGTGAAACTGTCTACAGTTAGCAATAGCTTCCTGAGAGATGGGCATCGGGCAAGTGGAAGAAAATGTAGCTTATTCTCCGAGCATTTCTTTGATATTCGCGAAGAAAGCCTTGGCGGAATTTTCAGCCTGCTCAGGTGTTTCCTTTTCGAACCTGTCGACCTTTCTCATTACTTCTACCGGTATCTCTTCGATAAAGCGTGAAGTGTTGGAAGGTACATTTTTACCATACTTTTTTCGGTGGACAGTATGCGTGATAAACAGTTCTCTCATGGCCCTCGTGATACCAACGTAGAAAAGTCGCCGCTCTTCTTCGACATCACCGACCGCTTTCTTGTGAGGAATGATATCCTCCTCAACCCCCACAATAAAGACAACTGGAAACTCCAGTCCTTTGGACGAATGCAGCGATATCAGTGTTACTCCAAAGGACTTTTTCTCCTCCTTCTCGTTCATCAAGTCAGTTAATGCCAATGCTTCAAGGAAGCCGTGAAGTGACGGAACAGGTTCGTTGGATTCGTAATGGGCGAGTGATAAGATGAAGTTTTCATATGCCTCAATCCTACCGAGCGTCGCTTGAGGCGTTTTATACAGTTCATGAAGGTAGTTGCGATAATTTATATCCCCGATTAGCGCTATGAATGTCTTGTTCATCTCCCCTTTCGTTCTAAACAGATTGGCATATTTCTCGATCAGGCTGGCAAGATCTGCAGCGCTGTTCGTGATCCTGTCGCCGAGTCCCGAATACTCTACGGACCTTTTCATCGCCTCGAGGAGGCTTATTGATTTCTGCTGTGCAAATGCCACCAGTCTACCCAGAGCGGCTGGGCCGAGTCCTCTTTTAGGGACATTTGCAATCCTCAACAGACTTAAGTCGTCGCTGGGGTTCGCGCATATTTTCAGATATGAAGCGAGGTCTTTAATTTCCCTATGGTCGAAATAGCTGATGCCACCAACCACCGTATATGGTATCCTGTTTTTCCTAAGGGCTTCTTCAAAGGGCTTGGAAAAGAGGTTTGCACGGTAGATGATGGCGATATCCTCATAGGATGCCTTTTTCTCGAACTTGAGCAATTCGATACGGTCTGCCACCCACTGCGCTTCATCATCCCCGTCGTCGGCCTTGAATATGCTCACTTTCGGACCTTGGCCTCTTTCTGTCCAGAGTGACTTTTCCATCCGCTTCGTATTGTTTTTTATAACACTGTTTGCTGCCTGCAGGATATGCCCGAAAGAACGATAATTCTGTTCCAGCCTGACAACTACCGTACCCGGGAAGTCCTTTTCGAAATCGAGGATATTGTCAAGATTCGCACCCCTCCAGCCGTAAATGGATTGATCGTCATCACCTACCACACATAAATTCTTTTTTTCACCGGCAAGCAGGCGTACCAAGTTGTACTGGACTCGGTTGGTGTCTTGGTATTCATCGACCATGATGTATCTGAAGAGTTCGCTGTATCTGTTTAACACGGCAGGATGTTCTTTAAACAATTGCAGTGTTAGCAGCAGAAGATCATCGAAATCAACCGCGTTCAGTGTCTTCATGGCCGCGCGGTATTTAGGATAAACCGCCTCCGAAATTATCTCAATATCATCGTGGGCGGCAGTTTTTACAGTCTCAAAACGTACCATCTCGTTCTTTGTCATGCTGATTCTTTCCATGATATTTTCCGGTTTAAAACTCTTATCTTCAAATTTTATTTCAGATAGGATACTGCGCAAGAGCGAATGCTGATCTGAGGTGTCGTAGACGGTGAAGTTCTGGCGGTATCCAAGTTTCTCGATCTCGCGCCGCAGGATATGCAGGCATAAGGAATGAAATGTTGAAATTAGCGGTGCTCTGCATCTCTTACCTAGAAGCATCGATATGGCCCTTTCGCGCATCTCTTTAGCGGCCTTGTTGGTAAAGGTGACTGCCAGTACCGCGCCTGATGGAATGCCCTGTGTCAACAGATAGGCAACGCGTGTGGTAATAACTCTTGTCTTTCCGGAGCCCGCTCCTGCCAGTATCAGCAGAGGTCCTTCGGTATGCATAACAGCTTCCATTTGTCTTGAGTTCAGACTGGCGATTGTTTTATCCATAACGGACAAATATCTTACCTGTTCGGCACGATAAAGGCAAACGTCTAATAAACTTTGTGTCAAACAAACTTTGCCGCAGACGAGGCTTGTATGTTTGCCTTTTTAATGTGATACTGTTAAGAAAAAGACCGTTAGGAGGAGCATAAACATGGATAGGAGGACTTTTTTGAAGGCTGCAACAATGGGCACTCTGGTTATGGGTTTATCTAAAGGCGCTTTCGCCCTTGATACGAATTATCCGGTTCCGGTAGACACAGCCCTTTTTGCGGCTATCAACCGGGTAAAGGATCCTGCAAACAAGACGCCTCTTGAAAAGACGCATGCCCCTGTATTGATCGCACCGTCAGAAGTAAAGGCAGGCGAACCCTTTACCGTTGAGGTGAGCGTCGGAGAAAAAGTACATCCCATGAGTCAGGCACACTGGATTGAGTATATTGAACTCAGTATAGGCAACGAGCCCGCTGGCAGAGCCGATTTTCAATCAAAGGGATATCTCCAGCCGAAGGCGACATTTACTGTTATGCTAACCAAGGAAGCCTCTCCATCAGGTGTGGCAACGATCGTCGCTCATCAACGATGCAACCTGCACGGCTACTGGGAAGGCACTGTTAATGTTAAGGTTGTTTGATTATGGCATGGGCCGTAGGGATTTGATTGTTGATAAAATAGAATCCGTGAATGTGCCGCCACACCTTGTGCTGGAACTTGAAGCTGGGCAGGTTTCGGCACTGTTTTGGCTCCTGCAAAGTGGCTTCATTGTGATAGGTGTCGAAGTGGGCTGCAGTGTCAAGGCATTTCTCGCTGCGCGACTCGGAATGGGCCCAGAGTTCATTCGTGATTGCATAAGCACCGTATTTCTTGATGGTAAACCGGTCGACGATCTGGACACGGCAGTTGTGCGGGACGGATCGCGACTGGCTCTTTCTTCGGCATTGCCCGGGCTTGTTGGAGCAACCATGAGGAGTGGGGGCGCGTTAGCTTCGCTCAGGAGTTCGATCACCCATAAAGAAAATGGAATATGCATAGGCGGTAACGGTAATGTCCATGTAAAACTCTTTAACATGGTTATGGAGAAAGCTGGGCCTGATCTGCTCCTCAAAGGAATACTTGTGTCAGGTCCTGTTCTCCAAACCTTTCTGCAGAAAAATCCTGCATTAATCGAAGCATGCCGGAGTATCTTCCTTGACAATCAGCCTATAGACTTGTATGGTTTGGCAAATCGGAAGTTGTTTGCGGATTTAGGACTTGTGAGGATATCAATAAGAAAGACGGCAAACGCAAAGGGTAGTGCAATGATGTCGTAAGTGGTTCGTGATTTCTACGCCAAACATGGGAACGATCAGCTGGGACATCTCCGCCAGCATAAACGTCATCACATTGTACGCTTGTGAGCCGCGCAAGTATTGTGTCCTGTTGCGGCGACACTGGAAATGAAACGGTAGATTGTTCAGTTTCAAGGTAATGGAAGCCCTGAAGCAGGACTAGGACCGGTACCACAGCGGGATAGAAATTCCGCATATTTCAGAAAAGATAGGAGGCCCATTTCAAGGTATGATTTTGCATGCCGCACTGTGTAATATGGGTAGCGGATATACTAGGAAATAGGGAAGAACCAGTCGGCCGCTCACTATTCCCTAGTATATAAATCTAATTTATCAGAAGCTATTTACTTCTTGGTCAATATTTTCTTTTTCTCTTTCATGACTTTTTGCATTATTTCAGTATCTGTGTCTTTAAGCAAGTCCCTCAGAGCAGCAATGCTTTCCTTAGAGGTGTGCGGCGGGAACATTTCTATCATGTCGACCAGCTCATCCACCGTGGACAGATTAACCGCTTGATGCATTTTATTGAAATTTTCGTACTCTTCGCTATCCAGACTGGCCCGCATGGAACCATCCAGGTATGCTAGGTCCATCAACTCGAGCATCCATTTCAACTGTATGTTAAGGATTGCCGCAATGAAAAACGTTTTAGCGGTCTCTGATATCATCGCAAGCTTCGCGTCCTTTAGAGCATCTGCACATATACAAGCGCCCTTCACTTTTCTTGTCAGAGGAGTCTCATGAGACATATTCATCTGGGATTCGAACAGCTCATCGAGGCAATAGTAGATATTGAGTTTGTCGATCAACTCGTCATTCACGTTGACCGATAACTTCTTTTTATGTTTTTCGTAGAAGGCGTGAAAGCCCCATTCCGTCAGCATCTCTTTCAAGTCTTCAATGAGTGTATACCGGCTGGGCACTGTTCTTGCGTGACTGGCAGAAAACCATTCACCCGCGACGTTGTCGAATAGTCCTTTTTCCACTTGCGAAATATGTCTGCTGTATCTGCCGAGCAGATCTTTCTGAGACACGCACGGAAGGGTCTGCAGCATATCTGCGATTATTGGCATTTTCAGTCTGTTTTTTGCCAGGAAAATTTTGGTCTCCCGGCAGGGCCGGTGACGTTTCTTGAGTATTTTCCCGATTGTCTGTTTCGGGCTGATTTTTGATGCCATACTTGCACCTCCGTAAGTATCGATATATCCGCTTATTGAGTATTGTGCGGAGATGATGCATATAATAAGTGTATCCTACTGTGCGCAAGAAACAAAGAGATTGAATCCAGAGGTGTTCTCAGGGCAATAAAAGGGAAGGTTGCGATGATGACTTATCGCAAATCCTTACATTGTATAGGGGTCATGTGTCGCAAAAAAGCAGCCTTACAACAATATTACTTTTTTATTAATGAACCGTCCCGCGATTAGAGAGTAAGCCCGTACGTTATGTTTATGCCTCTAATGTACTTGCTAATTCCTGATATCTGGGCGACTTTATCGTATCTGGCAGACAGTGCTGAAAAGAAGTCTGCGGCGCTCTTATGAAAGATTTTCTTGTATGAATCCACCTCGATTTCAAAGAAAGGCCCGAAATTCTGCAACCGTAAATAATGAAAGATATCCATTTTCATCTTGCCAATCCTAACGTCCTCCAGAAGTATGTCACGTTCGACCCGCTCGATATGGACCCTGAGAACTTCTTTGAGACCGATGCTCTCTAATATTTCGCTGAAGTGAGGAAGAGTCATTTTTGGTACTCCATTCAACTGAACATTCTCGGCGAGGCTTGCCAGGGCAATCTCCAGGCCCTTGGTATCAAGCGGATGTGTCAGCTCGTCGATGACCACTTCATCTGTTGTCTGGGTCACTCTATTCCTTATTGTTATGAAGTGGCCGTCATTTCTCCCTCTGATTCTTAAATAGGAATTCATCCGGGCCAACTCGAATTTATTAAGGTCGAAATAGGCATCCTCGATCTCGGTGAAAATATTCTTGCTCAGCCTGAATGAGTCAATTTCCTCTAGGTTTTTTATACTGTTGATAACAGATTGGCCATGTTGATTGTCGATAAGGAGTTTGCTTTCTTTCTCGGAAATGATCATATAACCTCTCGGTGAATGCATTGATGAAACTTTATACTATAATCTTGTAATAAATGGCAAGCGGAACGAGCCGGAATGAACCGGTGGATGGCGACAATTTAATATTACTGCGATTTCCAGAAAATTGTTATCCAATTTTCTAAACGCTTCTATGATGCCCATAGACAAGGGCAAGATTGGTGTCGTCACTTCCAGGGACCATGAACCCATAATATGCTAACAATTACTTTCAAGAATGGGCTAGAGCACTCAAACCTCAAAAACGATCAGGCATTCCTGAATGCTATCGGGCGGAAGATGGCGCAGATCGACATACTGCTACTAAGTACATAACTTATCAAATAGATTTTCTCGACGTCTCAGTTCTGGAGGTGATGGAATCCCTAAAAACAAGGTCAGCCTAATCATGGAACTTGAGGGTGAGCCTCTCTCCGAGGCTGTATAAGTTGCCAAGTCCTGTGACGGGACACAATGATTTCCAGGATGATTTAAGCGGACGACAAGCGCGGCTTGCAGTGCGATATCATTAATACGGATACGGCCCAAAACGCAAATGATAGTACTCGGCTGGTTATTTGATGGAGCAACCCAGCCATAGGCGAAGATTTCCTTATTCGATACCTGAGGCGATGGAGAACCATCGCCTCGTTACCCAAATCCGAGTTTAATAAAACTTTTCTTCAATAGCAATATTGACACTATTCAGTCTCTTGTAGTCTTCCTTTAGCCGGGCATTGGCTATATTTACCTGGACTCTCGAGTCATCCACCGATTCTGTGGACGCCCCGATCAAGTAGACTTTCGTAACTTTTCTGCTATCGTTGCCGATTTTGAAGGTAAAATCTGAAGTTAGCAGATACATGTCCACCTCGCGATGCATCTCCTCGTTATTGCCAGGGTGAACCTTCTGAGAAACAGACTGCTTGTGGAGTTCGACTGTTGCACTGATTTTTGCGCCTGTCTTCGCGAATGAAATAAAGTCTTCCAGTCTTCCAAGTCCGGTCTGTTCGGCAGCTGTTACCATGATATCCTCCTCTCGTTGAAGGAATTGTTAGCAATAGCCCAATACTTTGGGAACTGTGCCTCTAAGCACCGCTGTTCCACGTTACCCGTCACAAGCCTTCCTCGCACCGAATATCCAGCTTTTTCTCACATATCGATTCCACTAAACCTCCAACCGTTAATACGCCGAACCTTCTGCACTTAACATTCTTGCAGTAATGCATGGTCATCTGTCCGTTAATAACACTTTCAAGCCTTTCATAACAATCCACACAGATTAATTTGTCATCGGTCATGTTATGTCACTCCTGGCACTATTTCTTAAAATGCAGCCGATATCATCCTCGTCCGTCCATCTTTTCGGACAACCAATTATAGCCTCCTTGTTTAATCATATCATGAATTTGGCATTGTTGAACTGTGAACTATCCACCGCTTCAAACCGCAGGGAGTAGTGGGTAGTTCCCGAGCATATGATTTGATGCTATAGTTGCTCTTGACAGACGCACTCAAAAAAAAGGCGACGGACTTTCCGTCGCCTTAGGCTTCAAATGAGAGTTGGTTTATTCAGCGGGTATGTTCGGTCTTGGATAGAGGCCCGCCGCTTTGACGATTTTTTCGATGGCGGATTCCCAATCGATAGCTTGAATATGCACACCCTTGACTCCCGGTATTTCGAGTGCCTGATGAATAAGTTCCACAGTGATCTTGATGCCTTCTTCTTCCTGGAGTTCCTTGGCTTTTTTCTTGTCAGCGCCGGCAGCTTCTTTGGCTTTGACCATGCGGTCGATAAGCGCCCTAGGCACGGTCACGCCTGAAACGTTGGCATCCATATATTTGAGCATCATGGCGCTTTTCGGCACTATGATGCCTGGCAGCATGGCGGTTTTTTCGAGAACCCCGAGGTTTCTGGCCTTATCCATTTGGGATTTGAAGAGTTCCATGTCATAAATACCCTGCGTTTGTATGAATTCGGCGCCTGCATCAACCTTCTTTTTCAGGTTGTAAGGTCTGAAATCCATCGGGTCGCCCATCGGCGTCCACGTAGCACCTATGAAGAATTTTGGTGGTACTTCAAGCTTGTCTCCGCCCTGCTGAAGGCCTTCGTCGCGCATCTTCTTGAGTATGCCGACGAGCTGAGTGGTGTCGACGTCGTAGACGTTTTTCGCCCCCGGATGGCCTTTCAATTTTCCCGCTGCCCCGAACTTCTGGTGGTCGCCTGCGATGCAGAGACAGTTTTTCAATCCTAGCGCAGCTGCGCCCAAAAGATCGGCTTGCATGGCAATACGATTTCTGTCGCGGCAGGTCATCTGCATGACCGGTTCCAGCCCTTCGCGTTGGGCGATGAAGGCTGCTGCTATGCTGGATATTCTAACGACAGCGGTCTGACAGTCGGTGATGTTCGCTGCGTCGCAGAAACCCCTGAGCAAGTGGGCCTTATGGACTATTTCATCTGGTGCTGCACTCATGGGGGGGCCGAGTTCTGCCGTAACCGCCGGATTGCCGCTCAGGATGACTCGTTCGAGATTGCTTCCGGATTTCATTATTTGACCTCCCCTTTCGACTTGTTTTCTTCCTTTTGTTCCAATTCAGCTATATGCTCTATCACTATCCTGCGTGGACCACCGGCATAGGCTGTTGCCCAGTCTTTCGGTGGTTGTATCTCAAACAGCTTTTCAAGCATGCCGAGTTTTTTCATCTTTTCGACTATAAGATACCAAGCGCAGTCGATCTCATTGCTAACCTCGCATTTGCCATCATTAGTACCACCGCATGGGCCGTTTAGCAGCGACTTAGAGCAGCGGACTATCGGACAGATGCCGCCCGTCAGATGCAAAACACAGTTGCCACATCCGCCGCACATTTCGGTAAAGAGGCCAGCCTGGGGTACTGCGCCGAAAAATGACGTATTGAGGCCTGGATAGACCGGGATATCGCTAATCTGGGTGGCCATGAGGTTGACGCCCACACCGCATGCAGTGGAGAGCACCACGTCCTGCGCCCTGAATTTATCTATCGAGGGCATGAAGAACTCAGGCTCGCACTGGCGCTCGCAGGCACCGTGCTCAACGCTCATATCTATACCTGCTTCTGCGGCCTTGATGCGAAGAAGAGAGGCGATGATTTCGGCCTCCTTGGCGCCGCCGGCATGGCAGACAGCAACACATGTGTTGCAGCCAAATACCATGACCTTCTTAAAGTCTTTAAGCATTCCCCAGAGTTCTTCAATAGGTTTCTGTTGGCCTACTATCATTGGTTTACTCTCCTCTTTTTTTCTATCGCGATCCTGACAGGTGAGGGGCCGAACTTCTTGATGAGTTCAGTAAAATCTCTGCATATTTCGGCCCACCGTGGCCCCATAGCCGCAGAGAGATTGAACATCTCAAGACGCGCTGGATCGATGCCCACGTTCTGCAAGAGCTTTTTGATATGTTTCACCCTTTTTGCTGCGTTTGTATTACCCTCCAGGTAATGACATTGCCCTTGGAGTCAACCTGCGACGAAGACGCCATCCACGCCCTTTTCGAAGGCCCGCAGGACATAGGCATGATCGAGTTTCCCGGTGCAGGGCATGCGTATGACCTTGACGCCTGTTGGATAAGTCAGCCTCATGATACCGGCCATATCTGCCGCGGCAAAAGCACAGTAGTGGCAGGCAAAGGCGATAATGTTCGGCTGCCAGCCCTCAATTACCTCGCGAGGTTTTTCTATTGTCGAAACCGGCATTACTACTGCTTCTTTCTCAGGCGTTTCAGCGACTGTCGCCATTTATTTCCTCCTTTAAAAATGAGAAGTAAGAAGTGGGAAGTGAGAAAGGGCCGACACTTCACCCTTACGTATTACCTGAAACTTCCTCTTTTCTAACTTCATGCCCACGTTTTCTTAGCTCCTGGCTCGATTTATTTGCTGCCCACTACTTATTAGTTTTAATTAATATTCCCGCTTTCTTCGCATTCCGCGGCAACGTCGACCATGGCAAGCATCTGTTCATCACTAAATCCGTTGATCTGGAAGGCTTTCGCAGGGCAAATGCCCGCACAGAGCCCGCAGCCATGGCATTTGATCTCATTGTGGCTCACCTTGCCGTCTTCGTCAATAAAGGGGGAACCGAAGGGGCATATCCTGAAGCAGCTCAGACATGACATGCAAAGTTCGCGCTTGTGTTTTGCAATAAGACCAGAGATCGCCAATCTCTCATGCGAAAGGACGACGCCTGCCCTGCCCGCCGCTGCAAGAGCCTGGCTGATCGTCTCATCAAGGTTCTTGGGAGCATGTGCAAGACCGGCCACGAAGATACCTTCACTCGGAAAGTCAACTGGGCGCAGTTTTACATGGGCCTCAAGAAAATATCCGTCGGGGTTGCGGGTAACCTTGTAAAGCGCTCCGACCTTTTCAGTTGTCGGATGTGGTCTCAACCCTGTCGATAGCACCACCCAGTCGGCGTCTATCGAGATTTCCCTGTTCAGCATATAGTCCCAAGTCTTGACATGGAGTTTATCGCCCATCTTCTCGACTAGTGGCTTTTTATCGACGTCGTACCTGACAAAGAGAACGCCTAGATCGCGGGCCTTTGTGTAGTAATCTTCACGGAGGCCATATGTGCGCATATCCCGATAAAGAATTGCCACCTGAGCCTTGGGGTTCCGGTCTTTTATCTGGATTGCGTTTTTTACCGCATCTTGGCAGCAAATGCGCGAGCAGTACTGGTTTGGCTCTTCGCGCGAGCCGACACACTGAATCATCACATACCGCTCGTTAGCGCCGGGCTGATGGCCGTCAAATATCTTTTTTTCGAGTTCGTGCTGGGTGATTACCCTGTCGCTCTCGTTGTACAGGTATTCTGTCGGCTGGTACTCGACGCCGCCTGTAGATAAAATGATTGTGCCGTGCTTGATGGCAGTGCCGTCAGTTAGAACGGTATCGAAGTTTCCGACAAAGCCCTCGGTCTGATGCACTTCGACACCGGTATGCACCGATATGCGAGGATGGGCCATGACCGTTGCGATCTGCGACTTGAGAAAGCCTTGAACATCACTCCCGTCCTGAGTGTAATAAAGATTCTTTGCAAGTCCTCCAAGCTCATTGTCACGCTCAATGATATGGACGTCAAAGCCTTGCTCAGCAAGCGAAAGAGCGGTGGTCATTCCAGCCACGCCGCCGCCGATGACAAGGCTGGCTGGCGTCACTCCGACAGTCTCAGTCTTGATCGGCTGAAGGAGCTTTACTTTAGCGATCATCATCTTTACTAGGCGTATAGCCTTTTTGGTAGCCTCTTCACGCTGGCCCATGTGGCACCAAGAGCACTGTTCACGGATATCCGCAAGCTCGAACAGGTACTTGTTCAGGCCCGCCTCCTGAAGGGTCTCCTGGAAAAGCTGTGTATGGGTTCGGGGCGTACAAGATGCAACGAGGACCCGGTTGATATTTTTTTCCTTGATCAGCTGTTTTATCTTTTCCTGGCTGTCCTGGGAGCAGGTATAAAGAGTGTTTTCGACGTGAACCACGCCGGGAATATCTCTCATCTCCTCAACAACCTTTGCAACATCGACCGTGCCTGCTATATTGATACCGCATGAACATACAAAGACACCGAGCCTGGGCTCTTCTCCGGCGATGTCCTTTTCCGGGGGCAACTCTTTCTTTAGGGTCTCCGTCCATCTTGCTTCGCCGAGAAGAGCCATCGCCTGACTTGCCACGGCGCTTCCCTGCATGACTGTTTCGGGGATGTCCTTCGGACCCTGATAAGTGCCGGTGACAAAGACACCGGGACGGCTTGCGTCAACAGGCTCGAAGGTGGAGGTCTTGGGGAAGAGATAATCGCTCATATCAACGCCACATATCTCTCCCAGCTTTGCCGCGTCCTTGTGGGGCTCAAGACCGACCGAGAGGACTACCATGTCAAATGTTTCAGTTACGAGCGAACCATCTTCAAGTGCATAGCGCAGCATCAGGTTGCTGCCGCCGGGCTCTTCCCTGACGGTTGACACCATTGCCCTCATATAGCGGACACCGTACTCGTTCTTAGCCCTCTCAACGTACTTGTCGAAATCTTTGCCGTATGCACGCATATCCATGTAGAAAATGGTCGGCTCTATGTGTTTGTCATGTTCGCGAGCAATAACTGCCTGTTTTGTGGCATACATGCAGCAGACCGATGAGCACCATGGGTTGGCATTATGAGGATCACGTGAGCCTACGCACTGAATCCAAGCGACCTTGACCGGATGCTTGCCGTCTGATGGGCGTTGAACTACTCCCTGAAAAGGACCGGAAGCCGAGAGGATACGTTCGAATTGAAGAGACGTGACCACGTTAGGCCAGCGGCCATAACCGAGCTCGCCCCTGACCTTCGGATCATAACGCTCAAGGCCCGGTGACATTATGACTGCGCCGACTTCGATTTCGGTCTCTACATCCGTCTGTTCATAAGTGATCGCGTCGGGAGGACAGACCTGCTTGCATATCTTGCAGGAATCCGACCCTATATTGAAATGGATACAATTCGACCTGTCGATGCTCGGAAGAAGTGGTACCGCAGAGGGGAACGGTATATCTATATTGCCGCAAGCGCTGAGCCCCTGCTCGAACATCTTCTTGTGAGGGATGGGGTTGCGACCGCTGTTCATTTTGGCAGTGATGGCACCGGTGGGGCAGATGAATTCGCAGGCGCCACAGGTAATGCAGACGCTTGAATTGCGGTCATAAGGTGTTCCCACCTTGCGCTCGTACCCGCGCCCTATGAAGCCGATGGCACCGACCTGCATCCGACGGTTGCACATCTGAACGCAAAGTCCGCAGAGCATGCAGTCCTTTTTTTCCTTTGCGAAGGGAGTATCTGTAACGCCAAGCTTTTCGCAAAGTTCCCTGATTTGCTTATTCTCGCTGCAGCGCGCCAGCAATAGCTCTGCAACTACCTTGCGGCTTTCTATTACCTTTGGAGTGTCGGTATAGACCTTGATGCCGGGCGCGACAGGATAACCGCAGCTTGTTGCCAATCTGCGGCGCCCCATGGCTTCTACCTCTACCAGGCAAAGCCGGCAGGAACCTTCCGCTTCCATCGGTTGGTGATAGCACAAAGTTGGTATCCAGATATCCATCATGCGGGCTACCTGGAGAACAGTTTGACCCTGCTCGGCCTTAACCTCCTGGTCGTTTATCGAAAGGGTGATATTCTTTTCATTCATATTGATCTCCTTGACCTACTCAATGACCACTGCATTGAACTTGCAGCTTTCCCGGCAGGCCCCGCATTTTACACACTTGTTCAGATCGACCACATGAGGCTGCTTTTTTTCTCCAGCTATAGCCGTCACAGGGCAGTTTCTGAGACAGGCCCCACAGCCCGTGCAGGCGGCGGCGTTGATGCGGTACTTGATCAGAGGCTTGCACACACCAGCTGGGCATTTCTTGTCGCGGATGTGGGCTTCGTACTCGTGCCTGAAATAACGCAGGGTTGAAAGAGTCGGATTAGGTGCCGTCTGGCCGAGGCCGCATAGAGAGGCCGCAGCAACGGCATTGCCCATGCGCTCGAGGGTTTCGAGATCCTCTTCCCGGCCTTCTCCCGCGCATATGCGCTCCATGATTTCGCTCATTCGTTTCGTCCCTTCGCGGCATGGAGTGCACTTCCCACAGGACTCCTCGGTTACAAACTTTAGGAAATAGCGGGCAACGTCAACCATGCATGTCTCGTTATCCATGACAATCATGCCGCCAGAGCCCATGATGGTACCCGCCTGCATCAGGCCTTCGTATGTGAGAGGAAGGTCAAGCAGCGACTCCGGTATGCATCCGCCGGAAGGTCCCCCTGTTTGAACTGCCTTAAATGCCTTATCATCGAGTATGCCGCCGCCTATGCTGAAGACTACATCCCTGACAGTAGTGCCCAGAGGCACTTCGATCAGGCCGGTGTTTTTGATCTTGCCCACCAGGCTGAAGGATTTTGTGCCACGGTTTTTGTCTACGCCTACTGTTTGGAACCATTCAGCACCCTTTGTCAGAACTACAGGAATAGTGGCGAAGGTCTCGACATTGTTAATATTGGTAGGTTTGCCGAAAAGCCCGCAGACCGCTGGGAAAGGGGGCCGAGTGCGCGGCACTCCGGGTTTGCCTTCAATCGAGGCGATTAGCGCTGTCTCTTCTCCGCAGACGAAGGCTCCGGCGCCCCTGTTCAGCCTGAGATCAAAATCGAATCCACTGCCGAGTATATTCTTACCCAAAAGGCCCGCTTTTCTGGCCTGTTCGATTGCCCGTGTCAGGTTTGCAATAGCAAGCGGATACTCAGCCCTTGCATAAATATAACCTTCAATGGGACCCTGCCTGCCGGCGATAGCCCAAGCCCCGATCAGCATCCCTTCTATTATGGAGTGGGGATCGCCCTCCATGATAGAGCGGTCCATAAAGGCGCCTGGATCGCCCTCATCCGCATTGCAGATGAGATATTTGGGAAAGTTTTGGGGTCCTCGGCAGAATTCCCACTTCTGGCCGGTCGGGAAACCCGCACCGCCTCGGCCTCGAAGCCCAGAGTCCTTGACCGTCTTAATAACCTCCTCAGGCGCCATCTTGAGTGCCCGGTCGAATCCCTCGTATCCTCCGAGGACAAGGTAATGGTCAAGGTCATCGAGGCCCGCCAGCCCGCAATTCCGGGTTGCGACCCGGAGCTGTCCCTTCAGCATTGGAAGTTCCTCAAAGGCTGGGAGACCGTTGGATGGTCCCATGACGGCCATGGCGATCTCTTCTACCAGCTTACCTTGTCCTATGTGCTGCTCCACGATCTTATCGACGAGTTTGGGTTTCACCTGCTCATAGACTACGCCGGGTTTGCCAGGCATAATTACCTCTACCATCGGCTCTGCATAACAAAGCCCTAGGCAGCCAACCTCAGATACCGTAGCGGAAATGCTATGTTTTGAAAGACTCTCCTGAAAGGCTGCTGCAACTTCTTCAGCGCCGGCGGCGCGACCGCAGGTAGCCAGCCCAACTCGTATTATCGGTTTGGAAGCCGCAGCTTCTTTATTTAATCGCTCCTGGGCACTTGCCCGAAGTTCATCAAAGTTCATTGTATCCTCCAATGAGTGGTTACCACGAAGTCAGTAAGAAAATTCATCCCAACTCCCTTATTAAGTATGGGCCTTGAGTATCTTGGGCAACGCCGAAACCTTAAGATGTCCGTAGGTTTCTCCGTCAATGCGCATGGCCGGAGCCAGGGCGCAGCATCCAATGCAGTTTACAGTACGCAGCGTAAACCGATTGTCCTGAGTAGTGTGGCCGGCGTCCACCTGCAATTCTTCCTTCAGCCGGTCGAGGAGCCGCTTAGAGCCTTTAACATGGCAGGCCGTTCCGGAGCAAATTTCTATTATGTGCCTGCCGACGGGTATGAGACTGAAAGCGTTGTAAAAAGTCGCTACTGCCAGAATCTGTGACTCGGGAATTGCAAGTCTGCTGGAGAGATGCGTCAGCACTTGCTGGGGAAGATATTTCAACTGATGATTTATATCCTGTAATATGGCGATAAGAGACGTACTGCTCTGCTGGTACGTTTCAAGGACCTGGTTCATGATCCGTTCCCACTCCGGCTCGAGCACAGGTAAAGAGACAGGCGGAGGAACCTGAATAACATTCCTAACTGGACAGTTCCGGGTGCATTCGCCGCAGCCCGTACATTTTGACCGGTCTACAGAGCGGGCCTTCTGCCTCAGAGTAGCAGTAAAGTCGCCTGCATCTCCCTTGAGCTGCACAAGTTCGGAACAGGAATGTACTTCGATATTCATGTGACGTCCCACGTCAACCATCTTAGGGGAGATCATGCACATAGCGCAATCGCCTGTGGGGAAGGTCTTGTCGAGCATCGACATAATGCCGCCGATGGAAGAATCTTTCTGCACAAGGTGCACCTTGAACCCGCTGTCCGCAAGATCGAGTGATGCCTGCATGCCTCCGATTCCGCCGCCGATTATAAGTACCGATCCTTTTTTATTGGAAGTAGTTTTATCGTTCATAGCAGTTTCAATCCTTTCAAAAGTCCTGTTGCTTCTATAAAATGCCTGTCGAGCTGCAGCTCAGCTGCACCGATGCCCATCGATACACCCATCAATTCGGTTATGAAATAGACAGGCAGCCTTTCACTGATGCCGAACTTCGCGCCCGCCTTCTCCTGGTATGCGTCCATGTTCATCTGGCACATGGGGCAGGTAGTGACAAAGCAGTTCGCACCGCGAGCAACTGCGTCTTTCAGGATATTGGACATCAGCCTCAGAGCAACATCAATGTCGTTTACCGATGCCGAAGCTCCGCAGCAGTCAGTCTTGTAGCCCCAGTCGATCGCTTGGGCTCCCAAGGCCTCGCATACCGTCTCCATGCCTTGAGGATTTTCGATACTGTCCGGAATCTGAATGTCCGCTGGGTAGCGAGTCTGGAGACAGCCATAATAGCAGGCAGGCTTAAGTCCTTCAAGCTTTTTTGTCGCCACAGCTCCAATCTCACCCGATTTTGTTTTCTTGACAAGGAGATCGAGGATGGAAAGGAGCTTGATTTTCCCCTGGATTTTTTCCGAAAGCTCGGAGTTGATCTTGTCCCTCAGATTCAGGTCGCCTTCAAGTGTTTTTTGGGCAAGGACCGTGCGGCTGTAACAGGAGGCGCACGGTATCATCATCTCCGCATAGCCGCTGGCATCGGCAATGCCTAAGTTGCGGGCCGGCATAGCTATCGCAAGAAAATCATTCGTTTTGGCCGCGGAGGTAGCGCCGCAGCAGTTCCAGTCTTTGATCTCTCTGAGATCTACATCAAGTCTGCCGAGCACATCCCTGCACTGTGCGTCGTAAAGCGCAGCGGAAGCATGGAGCGAACATCCCGGATAATAAGCTATTTCCATTGTATTACCTCGTGCCCCATTTCCTCTATTAACACAAGCGGGGGTGATGGGGAGTTATTCTTTATTATTTCTTCGCCTTGTTAAACAGCCGTTTTATTTCAGCCAAGCCTTTAACCTTATCTATACTGATATGAAGCCTCTTGAGCTTCATCATCTCCTTGCCGAGCTTCATCTGATTCTTCAGTTCTTCAATGATTGCCTTAATCCCTCCGCCTCTTGTGAGCTCGCTTTTGGCATTCTTAATCTCATAGATGCCCATGAACTCCATTTCATTCACCCTGCCGAAGTGGGAAGTCGATGTGAGAAAGGCTTTGTGGAAATTTGCTATTTTCGGGGTCAGAGGCTTCAGGTGCTGCTCTTTGACCATCTGCTTGAGGGACTCGGTTATCCTAGCGGTGTGGATGTTATTGGGGCAGCGAGTGCCACATGTATAACAAGCTACGCAGCGCCAGACGAGAAGGTTGTTCAGGGCCGCATCCCTGTCGCCCAAAAGAACCATCCGGATCAGGCGGTCGGGGGTCACGCCGGTGTCTTCGCCCACAGGACAACCCGCAGCGCAACGGCGGCACTGGTAACAGGCATTGAGATTCTGGCCGGATCTGGCCGCAACCTCTTGCGCCAGTGAGTCGGCAGTTTCTGTTCCGATAGTGAGTGTCTGCGATGGCATCATTTATCTCCTCGCGTAGCTATATTTCCGTCCCGCAACTACTGCCCGCATACAAAATCTCATGCAGAAAGCAAGTTCGGCAGACAAATTTGAGAGCGTAATTAATTTTTCAACTCCGGGAAGCGATGAGAGCCACGACCTCAGACAGGAAGAGAAGCATGAAATCAGTATGGATGAGTCGTGTGATAATAATCGCAGGCTTTTCGCCATCCCAACCTTTGAACCTTTGGTCCCGTCATCTAGAGACGAGACGTTCCCTTGTTAATAGTGAACTGCAATCCGTTGGTTGCGACTTGTGTTATTGTTTGCTCCGGGTCACTGTCCAGAAAGATTCTCAAATTTAGTGACAATGCACCTTGTTTATTTTAATCCACAGTTTCCAATTTGTGCAAGGAGAAACGATTTCGAAAATGCAGGGAAGCTGAAAAGATAATGCAGTCGTATTTAGATAAATCTAAAAGCCTGTATCTGGGCTCGAATCCTTATGAGATAACGTTTTTAGCCTTTAGATGCCGTAAGGACCGCAGGTCTTGAAATTTCATGAGAGCTTTTTATTTGGCATATGCTTATCGGATAATAAAAAGAATTAATAAACAATAAATATCCTTCGTAGATTTCAATGCATGAACAAACTAAAGCGATAATTCAACTGGGAATCTTGCACCACTCGATATCATGGGATTACGGGATGAAGGCCGTTCTGCTGAATATTTAACCGTCGACCCTTGATATTGGCTGTGTGCATCTGCTTGGGCCGCATAGGGCAAGTTATCGCCATATGCGTGAAATTGAAGAGGGGCGACTGTATGTTAAAGCGCTTGGCCGCCTTGGGTGCTCTCTAGTGGCTCTCATTCTGCCGCCCAAAGCAGACATGGATATCACCGGTCTCGTAATTGGTGCATCGATCGTGTTTTATCTGGCTAGGTGAAGTCTTTTTGACATCGTTGCCGTTGGCACCCCGGCGGAACAAAGCATCGCAGGTTGTATTTGGTTCATTTGCAGCACTGTGCTTTGTTCTGGCCATCGGCGATGCCCCATTAAACAAGAATCATTCCATGATCGCCCGATATGAAGGCACTTTCTGTGGCTTCTTAGCCGTTTATATAGGGCCTGCTCAGGCACTGAACAAGGCATAGACCAAAGTCGTCTCTCCGATCATCTGCTAAAAAGCAATTAGGGCGATGGTGCCTTGACACGACCGCAAGCCACTTGTCTTGTGCGAGCACACTTGATACACTGTAACAAAATCCAATAATTGGGGCATCTGGAGGCATGATGATGAAGACTCTGTGCGTACGAGTCCAGGATGATTTCTGCGAAGAATGCGCTCTTTCCCTTAGGCGTTTTATAGGAGGGCTTGAAGGCATTGAGTCAATAGATGCAACAGACGGTAATATATCGATAGTCTACGATGATAAGATAGTTGATGGCGGACAGCTTTTTGCAGCGGTATGTGAAAATGTCGAGAAACTGGGGTACAAAATTCTTGTGTAAGGAGAGGAATATGATGGCATCAATACGTATAACAATGGTTATGTTTTCACTGTTAATCCTTGCTGCATGTGCTGCAGCGCCTGTGAAGGAGAGCGGGGTGACGGAGATCCAGCCAGCGGGCCTTCACGAGGAGTGTGCTTCAATGCATCGTGGACAGACGATTGTCTATGATTTTGAAGCTTCGGAGCACGTCGATTTTAATATCCATTACCATGCGGATCAGAAGCCGAATTATGTTGTGGATAAGCCCGGCATCGCATCGGACAATGGAAAATATGAGCCTCTAACGGAAAACATCTATTGCCTGATGTGGACAAACAATAACAAGTTTCCGGTAAGCGTGAATTATCGGTATGAGATCCACGATGAGATGAAGCCGATAATGCCGCCGCCGCCAACGAGGCCGGGGAACGTCTATTAGCAGATCGTCCGGAACTAAAACGGGGCGATGACTCCGCCACCGAGGACAGTGTCACTGTCATAAAAGACGGCGCTCTGTCCGGGTGAGGGGGCCCATTGAGGTTCGCTGTAGTCTATCCTGACCGTACCATGATCGATTATCTGCAGTGACGCTAGTTCGTCCTTCATTGTGGAGCGCACCTTTACGGTTGCCCTGAGGTGCAGTTTGTGTGGATCGACGAGCCACTTTGTGTCATGTACGGTGAACGCTTTCATTTGCGCCATCTCCCGCGGCCCCACGTAAATGGCATTTGCCGATGGCTTTATCTTCACTACGTACACCGGCTTCCCCATCGCCGGCAGGCGTTTCCTTTGGCCTATAGTATAGAGGTGGATACCACCGTGGCTTCCTATCTGCTTGCCTGTTGTAATATCGATTATGGGTCCATTCACTTTTTCTGCCAGACCATCCATGAAGTCAGCGTAATTCCTCTCCTCTATGAAACAAATCTCCTGGCTTTCAGGTCTATTGGCGGAAGGTAAAGAGAGCTTATGAGCGATTTCACGGACCGTCTGCTTCGTTTTTTCCCCAAGAGGTAAAATGAGCCTGCCGATAATATCCGTACAAAGTGCATAGAGCACATAGGACTGATCTTTTTTGGGATCGAGACCTCTAAGCAATCGCGCTCTGGTCCCGGTACGCTGTACACGTGCGTAATGGCCAGTAGCGATAAATTCGCACCCTCTCTTGTCAGCAACGGAGATAAGCGACGGGAATTTGACGAATTGGTTACAGAGGATACACGGATTAGGGGTCAGCCCCTTTGAGTAAGCCTCTATAAACGGCCTGATAACCTTTTCCGAAAACAGATCCCTCACATCGATATGGCTGTGTCTTATCCCAATGGCGTTGGCTGTCTTCGCGGCATCCGCTACTGCTTCCACTGAGCAGCAAGGAGCTTTTCCGAGTGCTTTGCGCGACTGAGGATCGAAGAGTATCAAACTGACACCCTCAACCTCGTATCCCTGTTCTTTCAGAAGATTTGCTGTGACAGACGAATCGACGCCACCGCTCATGCCTACCAGTACTTTTTTCTGCATAATTTATTCTGACAGAGGCGGAAGGGACTAAGCAAGAAGGCACTATCCTTCATTTCCATACTTTAGCAATTAAGCAAGTCCTCTTGAAATTCACATCCACCCCTCCTTCTGAACATGGACAAATTGTGCAGCGCATACTTGGTAGGAGCTTGGCCTTATGATATCCACTGGGTCTGCATCGGGGCTAACTAATAGAAGCGGAAGGACATCACTTGCATTTTGAAATAGATCGCGCAGTTGATGCATCGGGGAAAAGAGGAGCCCCGAGCGGATAGGATGAGTCCTTCGACAATACTCTTGCCGGAATGATGTCTCAATTCACGTGCCATGTTTTGACCTTATTAGCATGGTCCAATCGCCCATAGCAGACTGAGGCGTTTTTATGCAAAAGTAATGTTTACATTTGGAGTCACTGTTAGTTATGCTTTATAATTAGGCCTATGATAGATCTACATTCCCACACCATTTTTAGTGACGGAGTACTTATCCCTGCGGAGCTTGCGCGCAGGGCGGTAGCAGCAGGCTATAAAGCTCTTGCATTCACCGACCATATGGACCACTCCAATATCGACCTCGTCATTCCGAGGCTAGTGAAGGTTGTCAATGCTCTCAAAGATTGTATGCCGATTACTTTACTGCCGGGTGCCGAGATCACTCATGTACCGCCGGTATTGATTCCGGATCTTGTGAAAGAAGCACGGAAGCTCGGCGCCCGTATCGTTATCGTGCATGGTGAGACGATTGTAGAGCCCGTGATTGAAGGCACCAACAGGGCTGCCATCGAAGCTGGGGTGGATGTACTTGCCCATCCCGGACTTATCAGTGAGGAAGACCTTCTTTTTGCAAAGGAGAAGGGTATAACCCTGGAAATCACGGCGCGGAAAGGTCACAGCATTTCCAACGGTCATGTGGCTCAGTCTGCCATGCGTTTAGGCATTTTGCTTACGGTCAATACGGACGCGCATGCGCCGTCGGACCTTATCCACCGTGAGACAGCAAAAAAGATTCTCCTATCCGCAGGAATAGGAGTGGATAAAATTGACGAAATATTCGCAAATGCAAAGAATCTTGTTCAGAAAGCAATTGGAGGAATGTAATGCCGAAAGTCATTAAAAAACGCATAAGCAAACATGAAAATCCAGGTGAGGGGTTACAGGATACGGTGGATGATATCCGCTCCAGACTCAAGGAGCGGCAGCGTTTGCTAGTTATGGGATTTGCCGCATTTCTTGTAGTGTTGATCGCTGTCGGCGGGTTCGTCGTTTACAATAAATCTCAGCGTGATAAGGCTGCTGAACTCCAGCGGGAGGCTTATCGGCTTTTCTATAACGATAATTCCGCGGAACTGGCTGGCAGCGGAGATAATTACAGGAAAGCCTTGGATCTTTTCACTAAATCATATGACATCAAGCAAAAGGCGTATGTCCTCCTCTATATCGCTTATTGCAAATACGAATTGGGCAATTATGATGACGCTATTAAGACCCTGAAGGAACTGAACGACAAGTTTCCAGACCCCGGAATCACTCCTCTGGCATATTATAAAATGGCTGAGGCCTATCTCAAGAAAGGCGACAGTGCAAACGCCTTAACAACACTCAAAGACCTCGCAAGCATAAAGGACGGAATATTTCACGACATCGCTCTGATGGAGAGCGGCAAAATACTGGATTCTCAAGGTAAGAAGGAAGAGGCCAAGGCTATGTATAAGGAGTTGTTATCCAAATTCCCGAATTCCTCACTTGCAGCGGAGGCGAAAACGAGGCTTGGAGAATAGATCAGGTCTTGCGGGTTTTAATCTTTGCGCGGGACTTACCTTTGGCTACCTTAACCTTAGCAGATTTGGAGTGTGAGCCTTTCTTGGCAGCTCTGGACTGTGATCTGGTGTGCCTCTTGCCCGTTTCTGATGTCTTTAGGGAAGCTTTGCGGGCGGTCATCTTGTCATCGATATCGGCGAAATATTTGCCCTTAGGTGGGAGCTTAATCTCCTCCCCTGGCGAAAGTCTTTCGATGCCTGCGAGTGAATTAAGGGCAAGTAAAGTGTTGACTGGCACCCCGCTTTTTGATGCAATTTTCTTCAGGGTTTCATTATGCTTTACAGTGTAAGTTTCGTAGCTGAAGAGCTTTTCGTCTGGCACGTTCGAAAGGTTTGCAATAAATGCGTCCGCAGTGTCGACCGGCAGCCTCAAAGTATACTCGGGTAAATTGGGCGGGGTGCTCCATCTTCTGAGTTCGGGGTTCAGTTCCCTGATTTCATCTACGCTTGTACCGGCGCACTTCGCTATGACCTCGAGGTCTACAGGTACATAAAGTATCACCTCATCATACTCAAAGGGTTCATGGTAAGTTAAGTCGCGGAAGCCGTATTCCTCAGGCGTATTAGCTATCATCGTAGCGGCAATATACCGTGGAACATAATCCTTGGTTTCCTGCCTGATCTGTTTGGTGTTGCGAAGTGACCAGAAATTGTCTGAATCAGTCCTTTTGAGGGCCTTTGCAATTCGGCCCTCTCCGGCATTGTAAGCCGCCAAGGCAAGGCTCCAAGAGCCGAACATGTCATATAGGTCTTTTAGGTAATCTGCTGCAGCAATAGTCGACTTTACAGGGTCCTTTCTTTCATCTCTCCACCAGTCTATTACCAACCCGTAACGTTTTGCAGTTCCAGCAATGAATTGCCACGGTCCGGCAGCCCGCGCAGAGGAATAGGCCTGGGTGCTGAACCCGCTTTCGACTATCGGCAGGAAAACGAGTTCCTCAGGCATGTTCTTTTCCTTCAGAATGTCCTTCATTATCTCGATGTATCGCGCAGAGCGTTCAAGCCAGAGCGAAAATTTTTTCTTTAAGTTGTTTGTATAAAGGCTAAAGCTCTTTTCAATCGCCTCATTGGACTTCTTGTCCGTAGGCAAAACCAAAATGGAGATCGGCGCCGTTATTTTCGGAGACTCTTTCTGTTCAGAAACCGCAGCATTGGTTACAGGGATCTTTTCTGCCGTGGCAGCCGGAGCGTCTACAGCCTGAGGTTCAGCCTGGGTCGGCGGAGGTGTTACTGCCGGCTCGGAGGACTTGGACTGGGGCAGCTGGACATGCTCTATAGCTGTTTGCTGCTGTGCTGCGCGGACCGCGACGGCTGTCTCGGGCGAATTGGCGATAACATTACTCGGATCGCTTACGGTGCTGAAAGCGGGTTGAGCGATACAGAACGAAATGAGGGAAAAAAGAATACCCCTTCTTAAGCTGACACATATTCTCATACCGTATTAGAAACTATCGATAAAAATAATGTCAAGGGCATCCCAAATCCAGGGACGGATTTAGAGATCCTTTTCCAAGGCCTTTGCATACTTGAGAAAAGTCTGAAAGGCATAGAGTATTGCGAGCATGAGTCCATGTATGCCATCTCTAAAACCCTGCCTAAGTATATACATTTTCAGAAAGACCGCTGCGGGATTTATTATGAGTGAACATGACGAAGGCCGTCCGTTTTGGCGCAGTATTCCTTCGGCGGCTAGACCGGAGTAAAGATCCATCTTTTGCATGTAGTCGTTTAGTGTCGTATACGTATGATGGATTAGCGGGTTTTTCAGATATGCTGTCGGTCCGTTGATGACGACCTTTTCATGTACTTCCCTCGGTTCAACATAGCCGGCATCCTTTCGGAAAATCCGAAGAGTATAGTCAGGCCACCAGCCGCTGCGGCGAATCCATTTGCCTAGAAAAAAATTCTTGCGGGGGACATAAAACCCTACATTGCCCCCGATGGCGATTTCACGCATCATTTCATGCTTCAACTCAGGCGTGACCCGTTCATCGGCATCAAGGATCATGACCCAATCATTTTTAGCGTAATCCACTGCCTTCTGTTTTTGAGTAGAGAAGCCCATCCATTCGTGCTGGTAAATACGATCTGTATAATTACGGCAAATCTCCAAGGTCCTGTCGGTGCTGAAGGAATCGACCACGACGATATCGTTAAAATCCCTGATGCTTTCGAGTGCTTCGGTTATATTGAGTTCTTCGTTTTTTGTAATAATAGCTATGGATAGCGGGATCTTGCGGGACACTCTAGCCGCCTATCTTTGACATGGGTTTCAGGTGATAGAAACTTTTTTCTTGTGAAATGTTATGGCTATTCGGTTTGATCTCGACGGCCAGCCGCAGCAGCCTCTCAATTTCCTTGTCGGAGGCTCCTGAACGCAGCGCCGATTTAAGGTCTATCTCGGTTTCGGAAAAAAGACAAGGACGCAGTTTGCCGTCAGAGGTCAGTCTCAACCGATTGCAGGAACCGCAGAAATGATGTGTGAGCGGGCTGATAAAGCCTATTACGCCAGGTGCGCCATCAACCCTGAAATAGCGGGCAGGGCCGTTCCTTCGGACTTTCACCGGCATCAGTGGGGCGATGCGCTCGACGCGGTTCTTGATTTCTTCGGAGGAGAGATATTTGCTTTCGTTCCAGAACTCAGTGGCGCCGATCGGCATGAATTCTATGAATCTGACATGGGCAGGGCCTTTCAGCGTTAGCCTTGCGAAATCCTCGATTTCGTCGTCGTTGAATCCCCGTATAGGGACCATATTGATCTTTACAGGATGGAGACCCGCATGCTCTGCCGCAGCAATCCCATCTAGCACTATCCTCAGGTCTCCCCCTCTGGTAATTTCCTTGTAGCGATCCGGTCGAAGAGAGTCGAGGCTGACATTTACTCTTTTGAGCCCTGCCTCAGCGAGAGCAGGGGCAAGATGCTTAAGACGCACGCCGTTTGTTGTCAGACTGATGTCTTCGATCCCGCTGATATCTGCAATAGAAGATATCAGATAGGTTAGGTTCCGGCGGATTAAGGGCTCGCCCCCTGTTAGCCTGATCTTCTTAACCCCGAGTTCAGCGGCTATTCTGACGATACGGATGATCTCCTCATATCTGAGTATTGCGGTATGGTCGAGAGGCTTGATGCCTTCTTCCGGCATGCAGTAAATGCATCTCAGGTTGCAGCGGTCGATTATCGATATACGCATATAATCTATAACGCGCTCGTATCGGTCTCTGATCTCGTTCATGTAGTATTATCGCGTTAAGACAACAGATTTGACAATACCCCATCCACAGCAGATGAGCGGGTTATTGCTGCCTTTTCTTGGTTTTCGCCGGAGTTTTAGCTGATGCCAGTTCTTTGAGTCTTTTGCGCGCGAGGTCGGCTTCGTTTGATTTCGGATATTTCTCTATCAGCGTTTCGAGGATCACTTTACCGGTCTTCTTGTCTCCGAGTTCCAGAAAGGAATATCCCTGCTTTAGCATGGCGCCTTTAACCTTCTCATGGCCAGGATATTTCTTTAGAAAATCTTCGTAAGCCAGGATAGCATCCTCATATTTCTTTTCAGCGTAATAGGTTTCACCTATCCAGAAGTAGGAGTTGGGAGTAAGTCCTTCCTTTGGATAATCTTTGGTGAAGAGTTCGAACATTTTTCGAGCTTTGGCATATTTTTTTTCTTTAAGAGCTATGTGTGCTTCGTCATAAAGCTTGGCTGCGCTCTCCGGCCCCCTTTGTTCCGCTTCGGTATCGGTCACAGGGCCGCCGTTTGGAGTCGCCACTGCAGGTTTAGGCGCCTCATTCGTCTCAGGTGTCGCCTGAGTCTTCGATTCCTTGAGTTGATTTTCGAGGGCAGTCACCCTGGCCTTCAGGAGTTCTATCTCGGAAGTGAGATCCCTGATCGTTTTGTCCATGAAGTATTTGTTCTCGTCGAAACGGCCCCTGAGCGACTGCAGATCTTTAGAATAGTCGCTAGTCTGAGAAAGAATGTTTGACTGACTCTCTCTGATGGCAGTGATGGAATTCAGGTCTCTTTGCATGGTCGCAATCTGCTCTTTAATCTGGCCTAGGTCTTTATCTTGATTCAGAGACTGGACCTGCAGTTGGGCCGCGTTAGATTTGACAGTGTCGAGGTCAGAATCCGTTACGCAGCCACAGGGCACAAGCATGGCGAGAGACAATGAGAGGAGAAGGAAACAGCGGAAACCCTTACGGTGCAGTAAAAGTCTGAATCCGACAGCCGCTGTCCTTCTCTCCCCCTGATTAATCATTGTTAACGACCTCCCTCGGTAAGCACGAAGTGGTCTCTTCTATTCTTGGCCCAGCATTCTTCGGTGCTCTCAGTGCAGAGCGGCTTTTCCTTGCCATAGCTAATGGTATCAGCCTTCGCTGATGGAATGCCGAGTGAAATCAGGTATTGTTTTGCAGCATTTGCCCTCTTGTCACCGAGTGCGAGGTTGTACTCTTTAGTTCCCCTCTCATCGCAATTGCCTTCGATGATGACTTTCGCATTCATTTTCCCCATCATTGCCGCGAGATTTTTAATGGTAGTCTTTGCTGTATCATCAAGATCGTATTTGTCGAAGGCGAAATGAATATCGTCGACGGTTGTCGCCAGTTCTTTAGGAGCAGACGTCATTGCCTCCTGCTTTACTAAGGGTTGCTGCTTTTCGGTGACAGGTTCCGGCGTTTGAACGGCCTCTGACGGCTTGACGGTTGGTTGCTCGGGCGGTGCTGCCACCTGTTTCTGGGCGCATCCGATTAGGGAGGCGATCATCAGCACGGCGACAATAATAAGGACTATTTTCTTCATCTCAACATACCTCCAGTAAATTAGTGACTCTTTAATTGCTAATTTAACAAATAACATGCTCCATTGCAAATCTAAAACGAGGAACTTAGACGTATGCAAAAGGCTGAAGTAATCCTAAGGAATGCCCGACGAGCATATTTATCAGCAGATCGGCCTCCTGAAAGTGCAACTCCTGCTTAACCACGACCGTCTCATCGGTAAAAGGCGCCTCTTGGAGTAATAAGATTACCAGACATGCCGGAGAGCTCTTTTATCATTACTTGCAAACAATAATGTATAGATGCAATTAAAAGGGGCGGACACTATCTCCGCCCCTTTTAAGGCATTGTTACTTCGTGATCATGTCGATAAGTGTATCAGCTTCGCGGAACCCCGATACAATTCTGCCGTCAGGGAGCACTAGGGCAGGTGTGCCTGATATCCCGAGTTCTCCAGCCAGTTTCTTGTTCTCGTCGATTACATTTGTATCACACTCGGTCTTCGGGATCGGTCTTCCTTCAAAGTTGTCATCGAGGAGCTTGATGGACTTATTGCAGATGATGCTCTTAGCTTTCCATTCAGAGTCTTTATGCATAGGGAGCGGGAAGAGTTTGATGAAAAAGGCGATGTCCTTTCTCTTTTCGACCACCTTCTTAATTTCTGCGTGGAGCTTTGCACAATAAGGGCAATCTGGGTCGCTGAAGACGATTACCTTGTATTTGGCATTCTTGTCCCCGAGAACCAGGGCATCCCCGAGCGGTATCTTCGAGACATCTGCCTTGTTCAATTGTTCGAAGCTTTCCTGAGTAAGGTTCTTCTTTTCTGCTATATTGATGATCGCCCCGCTGAAAAAGTTTTTCTTTGAATAGTCGATATAGACGATTCCCTTGTGGCCTCCTGCCTGAAGCAAGACTTCCCAAAGACCTTTCACCGGCCCCTGATTTACACCCAGTATCGTCGCGTCTGGGATTGCGTTTTTCAGAATAGAAGCGGCCTCATCATTTTTCAGGGTGTGACATTTCGCACAATCGTGCGCACTCAAATCATGCCCTTTTTCAGATACCGCACATGCCTGAGAAGCGAAAACGAGCACCGCCATTAACATCACACAAAATATCTTGCGCATCAAAACCTCCAGAGTTTATAGACGTAGAAACTACAGGAACATAATAGCACACCAGCCGACAAACCGGCAAAAAGGCTTAATTGGTAGAATGCTTACATGGCGCAAATGTGCAGATGTTAATGCACAGATAGTTCAAGCTATTTTATCAGTGTCCTGAGCGGGGTAAAAGGGAGATATTCCTTGACAAAAATACCACCCTTGCTTTAATATCGAAAGCTTAGGGAGCGAATGCTTCTTTCAATTCTTCACTGAAGGGGGGTAAGAAATTGTATGCTTTAGGTACCCATCTATTGGTAGAGTTGAGGGACTGTAATCCTGAGATTCTGAAGGACCTTAACAAGGTCAAAAGCGCTTTGGTCACGGCCGCAAAGGTGGCAAAAGCAACTATTATCGATGTATCGTTCCATGAATTCAATCCATTCGGGATAAGCGGAATGGTGGTCATTGCCGAGTCACACCTCTCCATCCATACCTGGCCCGAGTATTCCTACGCCGCCGTCGATATCTTTACCTGTGGTGACATCATCAAGCCAGAAGACGCTGCTCAGTTTCTGATCGGACAGTTCGAGAGCAAAACGCCGTCTGTCGTGGAGATGAAGCGGGGAATCCTTTCGTTCGACAACGAGAAGCTTCCTCACAAGGTAAGCGATGAGATAGTCGAGATGGTTTGCTGAACAGCAAAGAGCGACGGATGGGGCGAGGAATTCGCCCCCGAGATCATTCAGTCGGCATCATCAGGACAGAAGCGAGTAGACTTCCTAGCAGGGAAAGCAGTACCCAGCTTCCTTTCAAGATTTAAGAATGCCTCTTATATTGACAGCGTTCTTTTAGCTGAGGTCATTCAACGTTTTGAGTGCCACCGGGGTTCTGAGAGTCCTATGGTGCAATAAACGGTGACTCTAGAGCTCTTCTCTGATCCATAGACTTACCTGGAACTTCAGCATGGCTTGCGAAAATGTCTATAGCCCTTGGGCTATCGCAGTTCCGAATCCGTGGCGGCTCCTGGCATCAAGTATCACGATGACTTGATCGCGTCAATTGCGCCTCTTGCATTGAAGTGCAAACCATATCCTACCGGACAATCAATATTACCAAGAAGGCGCCGTAAAGCACCTGGATTTATCATGGCTGACAGAGGTGACTTCAGGGGGGATATAAGGAATACCTTTATTAGTTACAACAGCTAATCAGTGAAATTCTGGTGTAACGGCATTAGATCTAGAATTTTGTCGTCTTGTTGCATCATCTTGCAGGGAGGAATACGTGCTGGTTGAATAATGGATTTATTTGTGCAAGCGTAAGTTTATTGTGAATCCGAATATGCTCATGGTTATACCGGATTCTGCTATAGGTGTGTTATTTTACAGCAGTGGAAAAAAGAGGAGAATGTTCTTGCTGTCTACTCCTCTTTTTTCCAAAAGTACCAATGCTATTCTTTTTTGTCGCTCAGCGCCGATATGCCGGGCAGGTCTTTACCTTCCAGTAGTTGCAGTGACGCCCCGCCGCCGGTGGATATGAAGGTTATTGTGTCGCTAACTCCGGCCTTATGCACTGCGTAGTCAGTATCACCGCCGCCTACAATCGTAAGTGCGTATGCATCAGCCACAGCGTGCGCTATTGCATAGGTCCCTCGTGAGAAGGCATCGATCTCGAAGACGCCCATCGGGCCATTCCAGATGATTGTCTTGGCATCCTGAATCGCTTCGGAAAAAAGTTTTACCGAAGCAGGGCCGATGTCGAGGGCCTTCCAGTTCTTCGGGATCTCCTGAGTTGTGACGATTTTCGTTTCAGCCGCGGGCTCGATCGTCTGGGCTATTACGCTGTCTACAGGTATATAAAACTTTACACTCTTCTTTTTCAGGTTCTCTATCGTATCCTTGGCGAATCCGAGCATGTCAGTTTCCAGGAGAGAATCGCCCACTTCGTAATCCATCGCTTTTATAAAGGTATACGCCATTCCGCCGCCTATGATAACCTTGTCGACTTTGTCAGCGAGGTGTTGAAGTACACCGATCTTGCCCGAGACCTTCGAACCTCCGAGGATTGCGACAAAAGGTCTTACCGGATTTTCAACGACCCCCTTCAGATACTCGATCTCCTTTTTCATTAGGAAGCCGGCTGCTGAAGGGAGGAACTTAGTTATCCCTACCGTAGAGGCATGAACCCTGTGCGCAGCGCCAAAGGCATCGTTGACGAAGAAATCTGCGAGTCTGGAAAGGGATCTGGCGAATACCTGGTCATTCTGCTCCTCTTCAGGATGAAAACGAAGATTCTCCAAGAGAAGCACATCGCCCTCCTTCATCCTCGAGACCACGCTTTCGACTTGAGATCCGATACAGTCGGGTGCAAAATGCACTTCCTTATTCAGAAGGCGTTGCAGACGCTTAGCCACCGGAGCTAGACTGTATCGCGGATCAACCTTTCCCTTGGGTCTTCCAAAGTGAGATGCGAGTATTACCTTTGCCCCTTCGTCTATCGCAAAATTGATTGTCGGCAATGCTGACCTGATCCTTCGGTCGTCCGTGATGACCATGTTAGCATCGAGCGGAACATTGAAATCGACCCTTATGAAGATCCTCTTGCCTTTGATGGCTAGATCGTCGATAGTCATCTTCCCGAGTATATCGCCAACTGCTGGTGACATATCGTTCTTCCTTGACATGATCAACTCCTTTTGCTGATGTAGATCGCAAGGTCTCTGAGGCGAGAGCTGTAACCGGACTCATTGTCATACCAAGAAATGATCTTTACAAGGCGCTTGTCAATCACCTTCGTGATCGCTGCATCGACGATGGATGAATATGAAGATCCATTAAAATCGACGGAAACGAGCGGTTCTTCGCAGAATGCCAGTATCCCTTTCATCGGGCCATCGGCGGCCTTCTTAAGCGCAGCGTTGATCTCCTCCGCCGTTGCGTCCCTGTTGAGCTCTGCAACAAGGTCAATGACCGATACATTCGGGGTAGGCACCCTGATAGACATGCCATCTAGCTTGCCCTTTAGTTCGGGGAGAACAAGACCGACAGCCTTTGCGGCACCGGTGGTGGTAGGTATCATCGAGAGGGCCGCAGCCCTTGCCCTCCTAAGGTCCTTATGCGGAAGATCGAGGATCCTCTGATCGTTGGTGTAGGAATGGACTGTGGTCATCAAACCGCGCAATATTCCGAACTCGTTATTGAGGACCTTTGCGACCGGCGCGAGACAGTTGGTGGTGCATGATGCATTCGAGATAATCTTGTGGGCTATCGGATCGAGTTTCTCTTCATTAACGCCCATGCATACAGTTAGATCAGGATCCTTTGCAGGAGCCGAAATGATCACCCACTTTGCACCGGCATCGAGATGTTTTGAGGCTGGTGCCCTGTCTGTGAACCTTCCAGTCGACTCGATCACGATATCCACCTTGAAATCCTTCCAGGGAAGTTTTTCAGGCGCGGTTTCGGCAAGAACCTTGATAGTCTTACCATCGACAACGAGAGCACCTTCAACGGCTCTTACTTCGGCATCGAAGGGGCAATGGACAGAGTCATACTTCAAGAGGTGTGCTAGAGTTTTAGCGTCGGTTAGGTCATTTATGGCGACGATCTCAATGTCGTCATATCCCTTGCATTTCCTGAAAAAAATCCGTCCGATCCTGCCGAATCCATTAATCGCCACTCTTACTGGCATACTATCCTCCTTAAAGCAGTATTAGAATTTATTGATGACCATTCCCGTCAGAAGCTTGGGATAAAAATAGGTGGATTTAGGCGGCATGCGAAGGTTAGCCGACGCCACTCGCTCGATGTCATCCACACTCGTAGAATTAAGGAAAAAAACGGCATCGTAGTCCCCGTTGTGGACCTTTCTCATAGCTTCGCTCGCATTCATTTCATACGTCACATTAGTTATACCGAGATCTCTCTTGAGGATTAGCTCATGTAGCACCACCACATCAAGGCTTTTAAGGGCAGGGTGCAGGTCCTTCAGTTTGCCCCCCAGGTATTTCAACATATACCACTTGTGTTCTGTATTCAGATAGAGGCCGAAGGTGTGCTTTCCCTCCTTCAAGATCACGCTGCTTATATCAGCATCGAGAGGAAGTTCTTTGAATTCGAAATCCGACTGGAGTTTTTTTAGAACATCATCTTTGCCAGAGATGCCCTCGACTATCCGGTGGGTGGGTAGGATAGTGATCCCATCATCAGACATATTCGCTAGAAACATGAGCACATAATCCCACGGACGTGGTTCAGAATCGGTCCTGTCGGTCTTGAGATCCATTTCTGCCTTAAATTCGAGGGCCACTTCGTAGCGGTGATGCCCATCTGCGATAAATAAAGCCTTGTTGGACAATTCATTTGAAATCAGATCGGTCTTTGCCGGGTCTGTTATCTTGAAAAGCTTGTGAACGGCACCTGCGTCATCCTCTGCCGTTAGGTATGGATCATTGCCTATGGAATCCAGGACTTTCGATGTCACACGGTCGGGGCTGTTGTATATCGCATAGATAGGGCTGACATTAGCCATGCAGTGCCTCATAAGGTCCAGACGATCAGCTTTCGGTTTTGAGCGGGTCATTTCATGAGGATATACACCGTTGCCGAGTTCGACTATCTTTACGAGACCAAAAATGCCCTTGAGCATCTTCTTCTGCCCCATGTTAGTGTAATCCATTTCGCAGGCATAGAAGGCGGGCTGGACATCTCTGACCAGTATTCCTTCGCAGATCCATTCCTCAAGCAGGGTCTTGGCCCGAGTGTACTTGTTGTTGACGGTGGCATCGCCAGGCATTTCCTTACCAAAGTCTATACGGACGATATTGTAAGGGCTCTTATTGTAAAGCACATCTTTGTATTCGGGTGATATTACGTCGTATGGCGGTGCAATGACGTCGTTACCTGAAACCCTTTCTCGGTTGTATAGGAGCCCTTTGAATGGACTTACTTTTGGCATTAAGTTGATTTTCCTCAACTGTTAATAGTTTAGCAGAACAAAGTTATCTGCATAAGCCATATATATTATCATGATGGTAACTTTAATTCAAACTTAAAGCGTGATTTCATGGCATGCCGAATGCATAGTGCATGGTTATCTGAATGGCGCAGTGGTCTGATTTACAGGGCTATAAATATGGATGACACTTTAAAGGCATCGATATAAAGCCTTTGGGACATCCTCAAATCCATGTCTCAAAAGTCGTTAAGTAACATCAAGGCTGTTTTAAGAGAGCACGGGGGAGTTAATCGGAAAGTTGATACAATAAAGTATGGCAGTAGATGAAGTTGATGAGATAATGATTCTCAAGGAGGAAATTAAGCGCCTTAGGGAGCAGTTGAACCGACTTACGCCTTCACTTTCGGTGATGCTGCGGCGGCGCGGGTTCAACATCTATAGGAAAGAACCAACCGCAGATCTGATTGTGCCCGATAAGCAATTCATTGATGGGTTCTATGAAATGCTCAAGAAATATTCATTCCGTCTTTTCTTGCGCGATGTCATTAAGTACCAGCCCTTGTTCACTCTTGGCCAGGTAACGCGCTATGCGACACAGGAGGTCACCTTTGAGTATGTTCGATACCTCGTCAGAATTGGCATGCTCATGCCAGAAGGCGAAAACTTTAGGCTGCAAAAGGGTCTGATTAAAAGTTTTGGATCGACCTTAGAGTGGTTTGTTGCTGAAATATTTTGCCGTGAATTCTCAGCAGAGACTATTTGGGGCGCAAAAATGAAGAATCGCGCTGTCGGCGGTGATTACGATCTACTATCAAGGATCGAAGGCGCCATTGTCTACATGGAAATCAAGTCATCGCCACCAAGACAGATCTACCAGAATGAGATATCATCTTTTTTCGAGAGAGCGGGAGACCTGATGCCGGAGATGGCGATATTTTTCATTGATACCGAGCTAAGAATGAAGGACAAGATAGTGCCGATGTTTGAGCATGAGCTGAAAAATCGTTATGAAAATCATCCGGCGGTTGTGAGGATGGAGAGAGAGCTGTTTGAGGTTCCAACTCAAGTAACAAACGGCCCCAAAATGTTTATAATAAATGCGAAAGACAGTGTCATTACCAATATCGAAAAGGTGCTTGTCAGGCATTTCAGAGGAGAGGCATAAATGAATGAGAAAGAGGTATGCATTATCTGCGCATGGAGGGTAACCTGCCAGAAGCAATTTGCGATGAAGGCCGGGCAGAAGTGTCCAGATTACTGCAAGGATCTGACGCTCCGGGAGCCTGAGAGTATTAGAGAAGAGAGTGGAGGGCCGGAAACGGAATAGGTGTATCAATCTTTAGCGTGAGGTGTTGGTCGTGGAAGAGAATAATCCATCTGCGGGGGGCGAATACGATGAAGCCCTGAGCATTCTCCGCACAATTATCCAGGAGCAGAGATACGAAGACTTTTACAATGGACTCGAGGTTTATCTGCAGGTACGGGATGAAAGCCGGGCTGACGGAAGAAAGTACATCAACGAAAATGTCGTTTTACCATGTGTCATGAATTACGTAATCGGCAGGAGACTGCACGGTGATAAGTTGGTAGCCTCCTGGCAAGGATTCTTCAAAGCGAACATGTCGGGAATATCCTGGGAGGAAAACATCCTCGATTCCATGACAAAAGGGGCGGATGCGTTTGCAGTGGCGGTCAAGGCAATAAAGAAGAGTATCGATGATTTCGTGAACCTGAAAGGATACGCCTCCTGACCTGCGTGATGTTCAGATTAGTTCAGCAATGGTAACTTGACGATTGCATAAAACCTTTTAGGGCGGGATAGTAGGGGATTGCCTAAAACTTTATATAGATACCCCGTAATGATTTCAGCGGCCCGTTTGTCATGACGGAGATTGCATTGACTTCAACATTTCACAATCCCCACTGGATAAGGTTTCTTATTGTATTATAAGCCCTGATGATATTTTTCTTCCCGATCTGGCTGAGGGTAAGGTTTATACATGCCGTGCAACATGACGTGCGGTGCGTCAAGTATTTCTGCCGGTGATTTTGCCAGTCTTTACAAATAGCATTTCTATTGAATGATAAAGGACGATCTGGAGGCCGAATAATGCCGAAACATATTGAAATGGTGAAAATGCAATATCTCCTGTTTGTCTGAAAAAAAGATAGAACGGCATTGTCAAAATGATAAGATTGTATATGAAGTGCAAGAAAATGCAGACCGACAGTGATTCGGTTTCATAGTACAAATATCCCAGCAGCAGTCCTAGAACAAAGATACTCCAATCTGCATCCCAATGCATCAGCGTCCAGATAAGAGACGAGATTATAATGACGGATGTCTTCTGCAGTTTTTGCCTGAGCGCATTTACTGCAAAGTATCTGCACACGATCTCCTCACTTGTGACCCCAAATATCTCAGTCAGAATTAAGATCGGCAAGGAAATGAACGGCCTATTATATATGGCTTCCAAAATGATCAAATTGCTCGGCCCCAATTCTTCCAGTCTGCCTAGGAACGTCTCCACCGATCTGAATACTGTAACCGATGTATAAAGGAAGAAGCACACAATTATGATGTAGATAGCTGAGCGGCGTTCGAAGCGTGGAAAATGAAGAAATCTCGTGAAAGATGACCTCAACGGGGTGAATCGTGCAACGGCAGCGATAAGCACCAACGCTAATGCAATATGAACGACTATTAAAAACATGAAGCTAACATGTTCACCCGTCTGCAATTCAAAGTATGAAAAAAGGATTGCGTAATAGGCGATTAAAACAGACAGGACCCTGCTCAGGTTTCTGAGGTTGAAAGCATCATTTGACGCGTTACCTCGTATTCTTTCTAGCAATAAGGGAATGCTTATGCCGAGGAATATGCTTAGGAAGTTAAAGAGGTAATAATACATAGAGCTCCTTCAAAAGGCACTCTTATATTTCACTCTTCTTTCTTCCTGAATGGCTTCAGCCTTTTCATCAATTGGTCCACTTCAAGTGTATTTGCGACATCTATCTTTTCGAGCCAGGCGCGCCGGGCAATAGAGACGCCGTAAAACATGAAGTTGAATTGCGTGGTCACATGGGCGTCGGTGCTTATGACGATCGGGATGCCAAGTGCCTTTGCCTCTTTCGCGTATATGTCACTGAGGTCTAGCCGGAGAGGATATGCGTTGATCTCCATGGCGGTGCCGGTTTCTTTCGCTGTTTGCAGAATCTTGTCCATGTCTACTTCATAAGCATCGCGTTCGCCTATGAGCCTACCAGTTGGATGTGCAATAATGCTCACAAGGGGGTTCTTCATGGCCGCTACGATTCTGGAAGTTAATTGTTCCTTTGCTTGTTTGAATCCTGAGTGCACGGAAGCCACGACTATATCGAGCATCTCAAGAATGCTGTCGGGAAAATCCAACGTCCCGTCGCTCCTGATATCGACCTCTGTCCCATGAAGTATGTGAAAGTTTTTAAGCTTCCTGTTGAGGGCATCTATTTCCTTCTTCTGTTCTATGAGTCTTTCGACTGTCAGGCCGCGCGCCACGCCAAGACCTTGCGAATGATCAGTCAGGGCGAAATATGAATAGCCGTGCTCCTTTGCAGCCTCTACTAGCTGTTCGAAGGTATGGCTGCCGTCGCTCCATCTGGAATGCACATGGAGGTCGCCTTTGATATCATCAATGGTGACGAGTTTTGGCAAATTACCCTCGATGCCGGCCTCTATCTCGCCCCGGTCTTCCCGCATTTCAGGAGGTATATATGGAAGATCGAGAATTTTGTACACATCTTCCTCCTTTTCTCCGCCGAGTTTCCGGTTGTCCTTTACCCTGAATATGCCGTACTCATTGATCGTCAGTCCCCTTCTTACTGCCATTTCGCGCAGCCTGATATTATGCTCCTTGCTTCCCGTAAAATAGCCGAGTGCTGCACCGTACGATTCCTTATTCACTACGCGAAGGTCCACCTGCAGGCCTTCCTTAATAACCACGCTCGACTTAGTCGGACCTTGCATGATTACATCGCTTACACATGGAAGACGGACAAAGGTGCGCATCACCTCCTTTGGATCGTCTGACATGGCAAGGATATCTATGTCCTTCACCGTGTCTTTCCATCTCCGCAGGCTTCCGGCAATATCGATCCTGGTGAGCGGTGCCTTTTTCCTTAGCTGATCAACAATATCCTGGGCGATGGGAAGAACCTTGCCCAACGGTTGCCGTTCCTGGCCGCGTTTGAGCATCTTGATCCCCTTCAAAATATTCTCTTCCGTCCTTGATTTGATCCCGGGAAGGCTCAAGAGTTTATGCTCACTTGCCAGTCGTTCGAGTTCGTCGATACTCTTTATGTGCAATTTATCGTAAAGAAGAAGTGCCGTTTTAGGACCGAGCCCGGGCACCGACTCAAGCACTAGAAGGGACGGGGGGACAGCCTTTTTCAATTCCTCGTGGGACGCGATCTTCCCCGTACCGATATATTCCGAGATCTTGGCAGCGAGGTCCTTTCCAACACCGGGAATTTTAAGTAGCTCATTTTCGGACAGGTCTTCTGCGTTTTGGGTCAACCCCTCGATATTGAGCGCAGCCCGCCGGTAAGCCCTTATTCGGAAGGGGTTGTCGTTCTTTATCTCGAGAAGGTCCGCGATTTCGTTGAATATCTTTGCAATTTCTTGGTTTTTCATCAGGTCAGCTCCATAGGTTTCTAAAACTTCTTGCCTCCTATAAAAAGTATGCCGGACAAATGACTTATATACAAACTGGAGAATCGGTTTTCTTGATAACGCGGGGCGTCAAATTTAAAATGCTTGGGAGAAGACATTTGGATAATATTAGACAATGTCCGCCGCAGTTAGGCCTTCTACTTCATTGCACCACTTTCGTGCGTCCTCGTGAAAATGAGAATATCAGAACGTGGGTCTGGCGCGCGATAAACCTGAAATATGACTTTTGTGGCTTCCTCAACTGCTTCAGTTGTAACCGGACGCCGTTATATCACCGCCAGCATATGCAGATAAACTACTTGGTGTTTGGTGGGCAAGGACCTTTGAGAGATTGTAGCCGACAGGATCTATTCCCAACTACAAATTTCATATCAGTTTGATTAATTCTTTTGCATTTTTAGCTGCGTACCCGTGAGCATCGTTGTTGAAATAGATGAATACATCCTTGCCTCCTGTCATGTGTTTTTTGATTTGCTCGGTGTCGCTCATGAGGGCAGCCTTTGGATAATCAGATTCGTAGTTGCGGTTTTCACCGTGCCTTCTGATGTAGATGAAATCTGCGGTTGTCGGGAGGTCATCTAGGAAGGCAGGCCAGTCGGCCATGCAGAGGCTCACATTATATCTTTCGCAAAGATCAAACACTTTGATGTCGAGCCAACTTTCATTTCTGAACTCAAGAGTATGGCGCACGGGATATTGAGCCAGGTACTGTAAGAAGATCTCTAGGCGTGCGATGTCTGCTTTGAATACGGGAGGAAATTGCCAGAGGACCACATGGAGTTTTTTCTCCAGAATCAGGGCACGGTCAAAGAAAGTCCTGACGGCTTCTTCCACATTGAACAATCTTCTTATGTGGGTAATGTATCTGCTCCCCTTTAGTGAAAAAATGAAGTTCGAGGGGGTAACATTATGCCAAGCTTCGAAGGTCTTAGCGAGGGGAAGTCGATAGAAAGTGACATTTAGTTCGACGGTATCGAAGATATTGCAGTAATATTGAAGCCATTTCCGTTGTGGCAAATCTGAAGGATAGAAGGCGCCCTTCCAATCACTAAAATGAAAGCCGCTGCAACCGATATGGAGTTTGGGCATCTCATACTAATTGTATCAGCTTGTTGAATATTGCGGAAGGATCGTGAATGCCTGTTATATCGACCCAGGCGATCCCTTCCTCTTTTCTGAACCAGGTGAACTGGCGCTTGGCATAATTGCGGGAGCGCTTTTTGATCAGTTCGGCAGCGGCATGAAAAGATAAGTCATCCTCACGGTGCTGAAGCAGCTCTTTGTAACCTATCGCCTGCATGGAAGACAGATGGCAGAGGGAGAGAAAAGCGGAATACGGGAAGTCTTGAGCAGGGGACGCGGGCCCAGTTGCTGTCCAAATTAGTTCCGAGATCTTTTTTACTTCTTCGACAAGCCCCAGTTCAAACATCATGTCTACGCGTCTTTCGATTATGCGGTACAACTCCTCGCGGTCTCGTGTGAGGCCGATTTTAATGTATTCATAAGGCAGCCGCTTCGTATGCTCGGCCTGCATCTCGGACATGGTTTTTCCTCCCGTAATGCATACCTCGAGTGCACGGACAGTCCTTCTTACATCTGCTGGATTTATGGAAGCAGCTGCTTCTGGGTCAATATGCTGAAGTTGCATATAGAGGGAGCCGGGCTTGTCGTCCTCATTCTTGAGCAATTCTGTTCGAAACTCCTTATCAGCAGATGGGCCGTGAAAGATGCCGCGCGTAAGCGCTTTAATATAGAGGCCCGTTCCTCCGACCACTAGCGGAACGAGATCCCTCTCTTGGAGAGATGAAATGATCGGTTTTACCTCTTCTATATATCTGCCGGTACTGTAGGATTCCCAGGGCTCGACAATGTCTATCATGTGGTGTCTGATGGATGCCCTCTCTTGACGCGTGGGCTTTGCTGTGCCGATGTCCATGTGCTTATATATCTGCATCGAATCGGCGCTGATGATTTCGGTTCCAAGTGACTGGGCCAGCAAGAGGGAAACGGCGGTTTTGCCGACGCCGGTGGGACCAAGGAGTACGATGACTTTTTTCATTGGAAATTGAACCTGTAAAAGTTTATAATACTGATTCATTATAGCAGACATTTAAAGGAGCGGGCGATGTTGCAAAAGAAGGAAAAATATGTTGTTGCGGTTGTGGGTGCTACGGGGGCTGTCGGTAACGAGATGATTGCTACGTTGGAGCAGCGCGAGTTCCCTGTAGGCAAATTGAGACTCTTTGCTTCGGAACGGTCCGAGGGCAAGTCGCTTGCATTCAGGGGCAAGAATATAACTGTCGAGACCCTCAATGAAAATTCTTTCAAAGGCATCGATATCGCTCTCTTTTCTGCCGGAGCCGAAAGGTCTAAGATTTGGGCGCCTGTGGCCGCCCGATTAGGCTGTGTGGTCATCGATAATTCGAGCCAGTGGAGGATGGATCCCGAGGTGCCACTGGTCGTCCCCGAGGTGAATCCACAGGACCTTGACCGACACAAAGGAATCATAGCCAACCCTAACTGCTCGACGATTCAGATGGTTGTTGCCTTGAAGCCTATACATGATGCCGCAAAGATCAGGCGGATTGTGGTTACGACCTTCCAAGCAGTATCAGGCACTGGCAAAAAGGCGATGGACGAACTTATGCAACAGACCGCTGACTTACTCAACTTTAGGAACATACAATGCAATGTATATCCGCACCAGATTGCGTTTAATGTGTTGCCACAGATCGATAAATTCCTCGACAACGGCTATACGAAAGAAGAAATGAAGATGGTCGAAGAGACCAGAAAGATAATGGGAGACAACTCCATAAGGGTAACGGCAACCACGGTACGCGTACCCGTTTTCAGGGGGCATTCAGAGTCGGTCAACATTGAGACCGAAAAGAAACTAACCGCTAATCAGGTGAGGGAACTGCTTTCCCAGGCGCAGGGAGTGATTGTATTCGATGCGCCTGAAAAGAGCGTCTATCCGCTTCCAATCCATTGCGACGGTAAAGATGAAGTCTTCGTAGGCCGTATCCGCGAAGACGAGTCGATAGATAACGGGATCAATATATGGATCGTATCTGACAATTTAAGAAAAGGTGCGGCATTGAACGCGATCCAGATCGCGGGGTTACTGATAAAGTAAACAAAGGGTGGGATGGAACTGACTCCTCGACCCCGTACCCAATAACAACCAACTCGGAGGTGGCGATGGCAGCTAATAAAAGATACTTTTTCACTTCGGAATCTGTTACAGAGGGGCATCCGGATAAGATTGCCGACCAGATATCTGATTCTATTCTCGACTCCATACTGAGCAAGGACCCTTATTCCCGGGTGGCATGCGAAACGCTCGTGACGACCGGTTTGGCCTTCGTAGCAGGAGAGATTACTACGACCACATATGTTGACATACCTACAATCGTACGCGAGACCATAAAGGATATTGGATACACTCGCGCAAAATATGGATTCGATTATGAAACCTGCGCAGTCATCACGTCAATACATGAGCAATCGCCGGATATCGCAATGGGCGTCGATCCTGGCGGTGCAGGTGACCAGGGACTAATGTTCGGCTTTGCATGCAACGAGACCCCTGAGTTAATGCCGACATCAATTATGCTAGCCCACAAACTCGCAAGGCGGCTGGCCGAATGCAGGAAGCGGGATATATTAAGCTATCTGAGACCCGACGGAAAGACCCAGGTGACCATAGAATACGAAGATTTTAAACCCCTTAGGGTCGATACCATCGTTATCTCATCCCAGCACAGCCCCGACGTCACCTTGAAGGAGATGAGAGAGGATATAATCGAGAAGGTCATCAAGCCGGTTATCCCTCCGGAACTACTTGATGAGGAACGTATAACCTATCACATCAATCCAACCGGAAGGTTTGTTGTCGGTGGGCCGATGGGGGATACCGGCCTGACAGGAAGGAAGATCATTGTTGACACTTACGGAGGTGTTGGCAGCCACGGAGGCGGTTGTTTCTCGGGCAAAGACGGCACGAAGGTCGATCGCTCAGGCTCATACATGGGCAGATACATCGCCAAGAATCTAGTGGCCGCAGGCATCGCCGACAGGCTCGAAGTTCAGATCGCATACGCTATCGGAGTTCCTGAACCCGTCTCCATATTCATAGATTCTTTCGGTACCGGTAAGATTGCGGATGAAAAGATCGTTTCCCTTATCCGGGAGAATTTTTCTCTGGTGCCGAAGGCTATTATCGAGACCCTTGATCTTAGAAGGCCTATCTACAGGAAGACGGCCGCCTACGGACATTTTGGCAGGACCGAAGAGGAGTTTACCTGGGAGCGCACCGATAAGGCCGACATTCTGAGAAAATCGGCTGGACTCTGATGGGTTGATATCGATGATTGCGGATCCAGCTTGTAGAACTAACAGTTGGATCTGCAAAATAAATTATTTAAATTTCAATTTAACAAGCTGGAGGATAGATGCCAAAATACGATGTAAAGGATATCAATCTCGCAAAGAAGGGTAAGCTTCGAATCGAATGGGCTGCGCAAGAGATGCCGGTATTGCGAAGTATCTCCGAGCGGTTCGCAAAAGAGAAGCCCCTGCAGGGTATAAGAGTTGTCGCATGTCTCCATGTCACCACCGAGACAGCATTCCTTATGGAGACACTCAAGGCGGGGGGCGCGCAAATAGCCCTCTGTGCGTCGAATCCACTTAGCACACAAGATGACGTCGCTGCGTCGCTCGCCAAGAGCTCGGGCATTGCAGTCTTTGCAATCAAGGGGGAGGATACACATACTTATTACCGGCATATCAAGGATGCTCTTTCGATCAAGCCCCAGATTACTATGGATGACGGTGCGGACGTCGTATCGACTCTTCACAAGGCAGAGTATGCACTGCTCAAAAATGTCATTGGCGGAACGGAAGAGACGACTACCGGGGTAATCCGCCTCAAGGCAATGGCGGCAGACGGGGCACTTAAATATCCTATCATTGCAGTTAACGATGCATACACTAAACATCTTTTCGACAACCGTTACGGTACGGGTCAAAGCACGATGGACGGCATAATCCGAGCTACGAACAGACTTATCGCAGGCTCAATTTTCATAGTGTGCGGCTACGGGTGGTGCGGTAGAGGCGTTGCCATGAGGGCAAAGGGACTGGGAGCGCGTGTCATCGTTACAGAGGTCAATCCTCTCAAGGCGCTGGAAGCCACAATGGACGGTTTCGAGCTTATGCCAATCAAGGAAGCAGCCAGGATTGGAGATATATTTGTAACTGCCACAGGCAACATCAATGTCATATCAAAGGGCTGCTTCCCGCTGATGAAGGACGGGGCGATTGTTTCCAACACAGGCCATTTCAATGTAGAGATAGATATCGAAAGCCTCAAGGCTATGTCCCATGAGCAAAGAACCATCAGGGATTATGTCGAGGAACACACCATGAAAAACGGCAAGAGGATTTATCTGCTGGGTGAAGGCAGGCTCATAAATCTCGCAGCGGCAGAGGGGCATCCATCGGCGGTAATGGACATGAGTTTCGCAAACCAGGCTCTGTGCGCGGAGTACATGGTAAAGAATGCAAAGAAACTTCAGAATATCGTCTATAGTGTGCCGGAAAACATCGATAATGAAATCTCCCGTCTTAAATTAAAGGCTATGGGACTCAACATCGATACACTTACTCCCGAGCAGAAAAAGTACCTGAAGAGTTGGGAGATGGGGACGTAAAATCAGGATAGAAGCTGTATGAATCATGGGGCCGGCTACGGTCCCTTTTTTTTCTAAAGGAGGAAAGATGGCAGAGAAGATAATCGCCCTTGTCAAGGGTGACGGATCAGGACCGGAAATGATGGCAGCAGCATGCAGAATAGCCATTGAGGCGGCTAAAATGGATGGCGTTGACATCATCCTTGAAGAGACCCCGATGGGCTGGAATGCTTATGAAAAATACGGTGATACTCTGCCGAAGGACTCTTTTAATAGAGCGGTGGCAATAGGTACGATATTCTTTGGCGGAGTTGGTGACCCTAAGCTCGACAATACAATTGGAACTGAAAAGCCCGAGATGAAACCAGAAGCGCGGGCATTGCTGGCCCTGAGGAGCAAGATGGGACTTCTGCTTAATTTTCGTCCTATGATTTATTATAAGGCGCTTGCGCACCTGTCCAACGTCAAACCCGAAATGATTCCCTCTGAAGGTATTCAGCAGATTTGGATACGGTATCTGCTCGAAGATAGTTATTTCGGCAACCAGGACTTCGTCCATGATGTCCCCGAGGACCTGAACAGAAAGATTGGCGTTAAGCTGAAAAAGGATGTGACAGGCAATGAAGAGATCGTGACTGATCTGGCGTACTTTCGTAAGACTACGATCGAAAAATACCTAAGGGCGGCATTCTCTTATGCACGGGAGCTGAAACTGCCTCTTATTTCCATAGACAAGTCGAATGTCATGGCTAGATATGACTTCTGGCGAAAGATTGCTAAACGCATCGGCAAAGAGGAGTTCCCCGATGTACACCTTATCCATCAGCTTGTCGATTCTGCCAATGCATTGTTGTTTACTCCTTCCAAACTTCACGGCGTCATAGCCTGCGGGAACGAACATGGTGATATTCTTTCGGACGGTGCGGCTGCGGCATTAGGAAGCATGGGGATGATGTGCAGCTCAGCAATCAACCCCGATACGGGCGCATCTATGTTTGAAAGCGGCGCAGGGACGGCCCCGACACTTGCTGGACAGGACAAAGCCAATCCGCTCGGACGCATTCTTACCGCTGCCTTGATGCTAAGGCATATCGGAGCTGCAAAAGGAGCGGCAGCGATCGAGAGGGCAGTCAACAAGTTCCTACAAGATGGATTTCGCACTGGCGATCTTTTCTCTGGTGCCGATGATCCGAAGAAGTTGCTCGGGACTTCGGCCGTCGGGGAAAAGGTACTTTTGTACATGCAATAAATGGCTCGGAGATAAGGCGCTGCCCCGTGGGGACAGGGCGATTTGCAGATAAATAGCAATGCAATCTACAGGTAAAAGAATAGCCCCAAGAAGAACGACTCACTCCCCATTAAGCTAAGAAGGAGCAAAGGAGTTATTTTACTTAGAAACGTCCTCAGTATCCCTCTAATCTGAAGCTCGAAAAGACCATCTGCCATGTGGCGATCGCTGCGAAAAGCGCATATGAGATCACAGATACCAGCGTCAGTTTGCGCATCATCGATGGTATGATATTGTCGAGGCTTCTTATCTTTCTGAAAGGCATCAATGTTCCAACCCCCATCCCTGACACCGCTCCTGTCAGTAGCAAGAGATAGAATACATACCCCACGTACCAGTAATCCTTACGCAAAATGCAAAAAGGACAGTGGTGTGTCGGTAGTTCATAAAAGTAAAGGGCTATGAACGAGATCAGTGATTCGATAAAAATTATCAAGGCAGCTGAACTCACCAACGAAAATAGATATCCGCTTCGGTTGAGCGTCCAGTAAAAATAAGCTCCCGATATGATCAGCACTCCCATAGTCGAATAAAATGCAATCTTCATGTGGATGCTAGGTAAGGCCGCAAGGCTCGATGCTACTCCTGTACCCTCAGGGCTGAAAAGGCTTCCGCAACATGAGGTGATCACATTGGGGTGCAGCCCCAGGAAGTATAAGAAAAGCAATACGGTCTCCACAAGGATATAGGGTGTTATGATCAGCAGGAAAACGTACTTTTTCTTTATCAGGGGATAATCAAATGCCCTGTTGTCGGCGTAATTCAAAATAAGCCACCTGCCGGCGAAAAGAAAGTTGATGATCTTGAGAATAAGCGCCGGATATCCGTAGGCATTCACATTCAGCGTTCCAACGGCACACATAGCACCTACGAAAAGTCGGCAGAGATCATCGGCGGTATAAATGAATAGGAGGAGTGAGAGCAGTTGAAAGCCGAAGGCGTAACTGATGATCGTAGATATGAGGTAAGTCTTTCGCTCGAGACTTAGCTGCAGTTCGCTGCCGCTTTTGATGTCCCAATGCCTAAGTATCTGAACGCCGAAAGCGGCTGCATAAAGGACCAGGCAGCTTATAAGGATGGAGCCAAAAAGCAGCGCGATGATGGGAGGGTCAAGTATCATGACAGTATGGCCCCATCCATCATCTCGACTACCTTGTCGATGAAGTTGGCCTCGCACACAATAGGGTCGTGACTTGCGATTATGATCGTCCTTCCATCGTCTTTCAATTTTAGCAGGGTTTCCATGAACTCGTGGGACAGCTTTGTGTCCAGATGAGCGGTTGGTTCGTCGGCAACGATTACTTCAGGGTCGTTCATCAATGCACGGGCAATGGCAACCCTCTGGATCTCGCCGCCCGAAAGCCATTCTATTTTAATTGTATTCCCTGGTATATGCTGCATGGACGAACATCAGAACCAGCAAAATAAGATTCACGCCAATATACAGAAGATAGATATTCGATTTTCTCATGAATGTTATTCCAGCTCTTTGAGCGTTGCGGTGGTCACGTTTTTGAATCTGAGCATGGCTTTGCCGCCGTGGTCATTCATAAAGTCTTTGGCCTCTGCTTCCTTCCCGAATGGTATGAGCTCCTTACCCATTGGCCCGTATACGTTGCTACCGATAACGTAATATGCCTTGATTCCATCGACGGGCGTGAGAGTATAATAATCGTTCACATACACAGAGTCTATGTCGACCACCTTTTTGGAGGGATTATAGGTTTTCATATTCAGGTAATATTTAAACATGTCCTTCGGGCCATCGAAAAGCGCATATGAAGAATCCTTGAAGATAATCTGGGATAGAAAATCTGAATACTTAGATACGAACATGCCGCAAACCGGACATTTATCTTTCGGCCCAGGGGTAACCAGCTTCATCTGACCGGATTCAGCATATGAAATCAGCAGCACAAGTATCGACATGCACAAAAGTAACTTTTTCAATAGGTGTACCTCCCGATTATTTAAGTATGAAAACATTAAATGACTATGTTTCTATTATGACGTCGTCAATTAGTCGGTCTGATTCCAATCGGCCAACTAATTTTACACGAATAAATGTTCACAAACAAGTTTTGCGGCACTAGTCGCCTGACGGCTACGAATACCTGATCATATTCCTGACAAATAGCCCGTTCGACAGGGATGTGAGAATTAAAATGCCCACAGCTTTCCGAAATCAATTCGTGGAAATTCAGAAAAGGTCCTGCTTAAGTAATGGCGTGACGGCTTTATTTTCATATGGATTAACGGCTTTGCCTTACTTCTCGGTTTTGTGTCAGTCCGGAATTTGTCCACACATCTATACATCTGATTCACAATTGTTCATAATCCCTTCATATGAGTTTCACATTAATTTGGTATTTTGCAAATGGGGGAAGAAGTTATCGACAATGCACTAAGTTTTCAAAAGAAGTGAATTGTGTCGATAAAAAAGTTAAAATAGTATTGCCATCACCTAATCGCAAGATTGCCGATTGCGGATACGATATTGTTGTTAAGGTACTAAAAGCCGCTAGTTTGCCGGACATGATAATTTTATATGATTTCGATAGAATAATGACTATTGCAACAGGCACAAACTGACAGGAGGTAAAAGATGATTGTAAGGGGAAAACCGCTTCTGATTGCTGTAACTTTTGCACTGATGGGTATTGTTGTGGGATTGGGAATTTCAATTGGTCTCAACTCCAACTCAGTGGTCTATTCCGAAGAACCTAAGATTTCGAAGGATGCCATTGAACTGCTCACTAAGACCGACCGAGCAATGGCCGAAGTGGCTGCTGCAGTCAAGCCGTCCGTTGTAAATATTTCATCTACACGCACGGTAAAGACGCAGGGTATGACCAACCCGTTTCATAACGACCCTCTGTTCAAGAGGTTCTTTGGGGACCAATTTGGCGGATTTGGGCAGCCGCGCGAATTCAAGCAGGCCAGTTTGGGGTCAGGTGTTATAGTCGATAAGGATGGTTACATTTTAACAAATAACCATGTAGTAAAAGATGCCGATGAGATAAAGATCAAGCTCTCAGACAAGCGTGAATTCGTTGGAAAGGTAATCGGGACAGACCCCAAGACGGACCTCGCAGTTGTCAAGATAGAAGCGCATAACCTGCCGGTGCTGAAGCTTGGAGACTCCGGTCGGATAAAGGTCGGAGAGACTGTTCTTGCCATTGGGACCCCATTTGGTCTGAACCAGACTGTGACGTCAGGAATCGTCAGTGCTGTTGGCAGAGCGGATGTTGGCATAGCTGATTACGAAGATTTCATCCAGACTGACGCGGCGATCAATCCGGGCAATTCTGGAGGAGCGCTGGTTAATATTCGTGGTGAACTTATCGGGATAAACACTGCCATATTTAGCACTTCGGGCGGATATCAGGGGATAGGCTTCGCTATTCCAAGTAATATGGCTAGGACTGTGATGAACAGTCTTATCAAGAGCGGAAAGGTTGTCAGGGGATGGCTCGGGGTATCAATTCAGCCGGTGACCGCTGATCTGGCAAAGCAGTTTGCCCTGAAGGAAGAAACTGGAGTCCTTGTAGGAGATGTCACGGAAGATAGTCCTGCCGAGAAGGCTGGGATAAAAAGAGGGGATGTGATTATTCAATACAATGGGAGCCTTATTTCTGACCCGGGGATGCTCAGAAACCTGGTTGCCGAGACCGCACCTGATACTGCAGTCTCAGTCAAGCTGCTGCGTGACGGCACCCCTAAGACTTTAACCGTGAGCATCGGAGAACTTCCCTCATCTTTGCAGAAAATAAACGAGGCATACGACAATCTTCTTAAGGGTGCCCAGGTGCAGGACCTCACAGCTGAAATTAGAAAGGAACTGAACGTACCCAAACAGGTGAATGGTGTCATAGTTACGAACATCGAAGAGGGCAGTGCCGTGGAGGGTGTACTAATTCGTGGTGACATAATTCTTCAGGTGAATAGGAACGGGATTGAATCGGTGAAGGATTACGAGAAGGCGGTATCTGTGATCAAGGCGGGCGAAGACATCCTATTGCTCATATTCAGGAATGGATCGACCTTTTATGTTACGATTTCGGCGCATTAAACACCAAAGCGTGTTTAGCTGCAATGTAAAAATGAAAAAAGGCCTTTTGGATGTCCAAGAGGCACAGAGGGAAGAAAGATAGACATATGATACAGCCAAAAAAGAAAGATGATGAGAATATTGCATTTCGAGATGATGAGGTGGGTGGAAATGCCCTGAAAGAGGCATTTCAAAAAGCCGAGCAAACTGTGGTAAAGAAATTCCAGGAACCGAGGGTGCTTGTTGAGTGCAACTTCATTATCGAAGTTAGTCAGTCGGTGGCAACGAAGGGGAAACATGCAAACTATATCGAGCAGTTGATAAGAGGTATGCTTGAGCAGAATAAAAATATCAAGAATATCATCGATGTAGATGCCTTTGAACCAGAAGTGGAAACCACAACGGAGCGGGACAACTCCTGACCGCAAGCCAACGGGTATATCCACGTTACACCGCGAGTAGGCTGCACTAGCGCAGCGTTTTCGCCTTGTGTCTGGATAAGAGACCACGGAGCACTGCCTGCGGCGAACCGGAACGATATCTGAGTGAGAACGAACCGGGAATTCGGGTCTATAAAAACCTGGAAACGCTGATCAGTGAACTCCTAACGCTTTCTCTCGAATCCACTAGATTTATCTATGGGTGATGTCAAAGCAGCATAACCAGGCCATATAGAGCAGGGAATTCTTTTCGGGTGAGATTCACTTCTTCTTTCAGGTGACGCAAGCCCTCTGGCACATGCCTCAGGAAGTAAGGCTTGCCATTCTTCGATAGAAAGCCATATGCGCCCAGAGCCTGCATATGCCTCTGTAGCCTGCAATAAAGGAGCGCCTTGCTGAACTCCTGCATACTGAACCAGTAACTTGCAGTCTTCTCAACTTTATCCATATAGTAAGAAAGCAGCCCTTCTCTCACAGTGGATTTTATTGGTGCATAAGGGTCCCAGAGAATTGATGCAATGTCATAGGCGGGTGGTGCCATTCGTGCACCTTGGTAGTCTATCACGTGAGGGATGCAGCCCTTCGTGATCATGATGTTCTGAGACTGGAAATCACGGTGTATGATTCTTTTCGGAAAGGCATCCACTATAAGCGCCAATCGGTGAAATTCATCTTTTAGTGCCGCAGCATCGCGTATATCAATGTTTTGTAAGCCCTTTACAAATCTCTCGGTAAAATAGTTGGTTTCCCATCTCAGATAATCGTAATCGAAGAGCCGGGTTGCAAGGGATGGACATTCTGCTACATGGTTCGACGCCTCACAATGGATTTGCACAAGGATGTCCATAACTCGGCGGTAGACCATCTCGATAGCATCGTCGCTGCGAGGACATTTCAACCACGTGTATAAAGAAAGGTCTCCAAGGTCCTCAAAAAAAGCAGACTTTTTTCTGAAATTTATATCGAACATCTCAGGGACAGGAATGCCGTATCTCCTGAAGAAAGCTGTATATTCGATATGTCTGGTGAAGTCGGCATCTCCGGGGGCGCATTGCATAGCTACAATAGTCCCATCTTTTTGTTTCACTCTGAAGTACTGCCTGTCGGAGCCGCCAGTGCCGATAAGTGTACCTATACTAGAGGAGGCCGTAAAAATGGATTCATCAACTGAAATTGTAAAGTCGGACCCAACGATGCAGTTTTGATAAATTTTGCCCTCTTCCGTTTGACCCATGGGAAGGACGATGCAGTTCTTCAGCGAAGATGACATACCTAGTATGGAGTCCTTCTCAATGGCCACGTTACCAGCAATTTCTGAGTAACAGCATCCTTTAGCTGAGGCGGCGATGTATGCGGTTTCCCCATTATTCCTGAGTTCCTGCATGACCACAGCCGCATATGCTGAAGGGTTGCCGATGTCGCTCCACATGCAACCGGTAACATCGTAGGTGCCAACGCGACGTCCAGATGCAGCAGCTTTTAACCATGCTTCAACAACGCCCGAGACACCACCGGGAAGAAATTCGAGGAAATCAGAAGAGTATGCTGCTACTCCGGTAAATGCGATTAGTCGTTCCGACGGATTGGCACGCTTATAAGTCTTTCTGACACCTCTTAGCAAACCGTCCTTATCGACCGCAACATGATTATATTGCTGATTATGGTGCACCGCCAGCGTCACAACATTCCCTGCGCGTCGGTGATGTTCAAGCAGGGCTTGCAAATCAATATCAGAGATGATATCTCCGTTATGAACAAGGAAGTCGCTGCCGCTCAAAAAATTTATCGCATTTTTCAACGCACCGCCAGTGTCGAGAATGGTCTCTTCGGGGAACAGGACGATATGACTGCTGAACAGAGAATCTTTTATCCAGTCTTCGATCATCTCTTTTTTGTAGTGGACATTTATTCCAATTTTGTTGAGATCAAGGGCAAGGATTTTTTCGATGATCAACTGGAGCACAGGCTTTCCGAGGACAGGGAGGAGCGGCTTGGGAATGTAATCGGTAATGGGCCGTAGACGCTCGCCATAGCCAGCGGCGAGGATGAAACAATTTATCTTTTCATTCATAGATGAGGTAGTTCTTCCTGACCTTTTTATCGAATGCCACGCATTCGGCCCTCCACCACGATTCCATATTATCGAGTGGTTCTCCATTTTCGATTGATATTTTCAAGCGGTCAGTCCCGACAAGAATGTCGACCGGCATCTTCTCAGCTTCGTATTCGTATGGGGGAGATTTCCAGAGAGGTCGCAGCGGATAGAGATCATGAACGGCTTTGAGAACAGCGACGCCTGTCTTGAATGGCCTGTATGCCGTCCGATCTGCTAAGTGTATTTGTGCACCACCGCAGACTTCGCCGACGTGCTTTTGAAACATGGGTTGAAAGTAGAGGGGCCTGAATACAGCGCCCCGAAGCTTGTACTCATTTAGTCTCTCGACTAGCTTGTCCGGATCTATGAAAGGGGCGCCGAATATTTCGAATGGACGCGTGGTGCCTCGGCCTTCGCTCAACAGTGTTCCTTCGAGCAGGCACATGCCCGGATAGACTAGGGCTGTATCAAGTGTAGGAATGTTGGGAGACGGTAACACCCAGGGCAACCCAGTCTCATTGAACAACTGCGATCGCTTCCATCCCTGCATCTTTATAATGTGTAGATCGAGTGATGGATAATATGCATCTTTAAGGTACAGGGCAATCTCTCCCACAGTCATCCCATGCCTCACTGGAAGCGGACGCAAACCCACAAATGATGCGAATTTGGGTTGGAGAATGGGTCCTTCGATAATAGCGCCGCCGAGTGGATTTGGCCTGTCGAGTATGACCACCGATTTACCTATTTCTGCGCAAGCCTGCATGCAAAGTTCCATTGTCCAGATGAAGGTGTAGTAGCGTGCACCCACATCCTGCAGGTCGACAACCAGCACGTCGACAGTATTTAGCATGGCTGCTCGGGGTTTTCTGGTCTTGCTATACAAACTATAGACCGGCAGCCCGCTGCTGCGGTCTCGGAAGCCTTTCCATTCAATCATATTGTCCTGCGTCTCTCCCCGGATACCATGCTGGGGGCCAAATAATGCCCTTAAATCACACTTTGAGGACTTGAGAAAAAGAGAAGACGCATGGTCGAGTTTTCTGCTGACCGAAGCAGGATGGACTAGCAGTCCCACCTTTGCTCCGATCAGGGCAGGCGGCCATTTTTTTTCGAATGTATCAAGTCCGGTTAAGGTCATGATTTCACCTCTCCGGCATCCCACTTATTTTTTTTAGCATTTTTTCAAGTGACACGGGCCTTAGCAGTACCTCAGGCATATACACGAAAACATCATTTAGATTGATATATACATATATGCCTCTTTCTAGATATGCAAGGGTCAGCCAATCAAGGCTGGAACTAAAAATTTTCAAGAACTTTTCTGCGAATGGCTTTAGGTCTTGCTTCATATTTTTCCAGTGCCTGTAATTTCGGACGAGGGAGGAAGCGAGCACGATTAATGCAAAAAGGACTATCCATATGACTGACAGATTAGCGGACATCGGCGTCAGCCTATGGGCATGAAATAACGTGTGAAAGCATGCTGATAAAAGCGACGATAGTCTCCCTGTTCGCCTCTGAAATAGAGGAGAATTCCAGTCCGACATATAACGCATCATCTATTCTCTGGGCATTACGAAGCATACAGTCCGTTTCGATACTTTTTTCAAGAATGTTAAATGTAAGATACAGACGACTACCGACAGCAGAGAAATTCTCTGAAATTTCCGCTATCTTGATCCTGCATCCAGTCTCGCTGATATCGCAGACTTCGCCGTCATATCGATGGACATTTTGTGGGTCGAGAAGTTTAGCTGGGATGTTGAGCTTGAATCGTTTCGACTTGCGGAAAGGTATCTTGCCGACATGTTCCGGATATTTAAAAAAGATCAGGGAAGCCGGGAAGAACTGCATGGATATGATCGACGTCTGGAACCCGTAAGCATCGTCTCCCCTCAGGAAACGGATGATGCAGTTGTCGTCTGATTTCAGTTTGACAGGTTTTTCGCTGATATACGGCAGGTTGGTGAGTATGAACAGGTCTTTCTGCCAGCCGAGGACATGTATGCTCACGCGCTGTTCGAGCTTCGGTAGCTGAAGCAATAACTGCAAGCCTTGTTGGAGGATATCCTCGTTCATTGGCACTGCGGGTCCATCACTCCGAAATCTGCTTTAGGTTTTCACATGCAGCCTGATTCCCCATGGTACAAAGCTTGGCAAAATCGGCTGACGCCTTGCGTATATAAGCAACACCCCTGTTGAAGTAGGCGGCCTCATAATTAGGTTTAATGATAATGGCTTTGTTGTAATCTTCTATGGCTTCATCGTATTGCTTGTTATAAGCATAGGCGATACCTCGGTTCAGGTAGGCTTCGGCAAGGTTAGAATTCAATGAGATTGCTTTCGTAAAATCTTCGATGGCCTTTTCTTGGTGCCCTTTTTTGAAATTGGCGAGACCGCGGCTGAAGTAGACATCTGTCAGCGTGGGATCTACCTCGAGGACCTTTGTGAAATCCGAGATAGCCTCGGAATACCGGCCCCGCTTGTAGTAAGCCTGACCTCGATTGTAATGGGCATCCACAAAGTTGGGATTTGCCGATAAGGCCTTACCATATAACTGTATTGCTTCATCATATCGCGCCGCGTTGAAGGCCGCATTGCCCTGTTCTAGATAGCCCTCTGCATCAAGGGCCTCTGCTCCTTTGTTGATCACAAGTGAAAGCAGGCAGGTTAACAGCAGTGCAAGAAAGTGTCGGTTAATCATATCAACGCTCCACATCGATTTAGTAATTTCAGCTTATCCCAGCAGAGACCTCAAGCAACAGTCCCTGAACATTTATGGCGGGAGCGCGTGCGAATCGAACACACCCTGCCGGTTTGTGGCCGGCAACACCGGATTTGAAGTCCGGGAGGGACACCAGAACCCTATGCACTCCCACGTTGATAATACTCAATTTGCCGCTGTCATGGCAACTATTTCATTGGCGACTGTAGTAAAATCGTAGTGGTTTTAGGGTAAATGCGACCGGCTTTAAACTTTCAGCGTTGTAAAGAATGCAGTGTCCAGCGGTCCATCTTTTCTGGAATTTGCTGATGAAGAGTAGTGTTGCAATAGTCGGTCGCCTCTATTCGTTCTAAGATGGAGATCGATATTTTTAGAAATTGCTCAGACTAATTGTATTTTTGCAGTTATGCATGTTAACAGATTTAAACAGACATATGGGTATTAAGTTGGCATTCTTAAAACAAGTCCGACAAAGCCTTGGCGTGAAGAAGTAGCTGCAGTCTGCGGATTCCTCAAGCACTCTGCGAAAGCTGCGAAATACAAACCATTACCGCTGCCACAGAATTTGTGCAGCTTCGAGAGGAATAGACACGCCGGGGCGGTGTGGACTTACTCGCACCGTATAGTCAGAGGCTGGTCTGGTTGCCGTTACCCACGCGCTGTAAATGTAGCCGTTCTCCGCTCCCACGAGTTGTCCGCCCTGCATCATTTCCTGCCGCATCGGATCGTTGCCGTTTACCCCATCGGCATAAAGCTCCAAGTCGACATCATCCGGTTCGAGACCATTGAGATAGACATGCACTTCAAGAAAATGCCGTTCTCCGCTGGTCGCGACATTAACATCGCCGAAGCGCAGATTACCCCATTTTTGTTCTAAGTCACCCAGCCAGTTCACCATATCAGCGCCAAATATACCATTATCGGCGGCGCGTTCGAGGTAAGCCGCAGCAGCAGGGATATAGTATTTATCGGTATAATCGCAGACCGCCCGGTGTGCGGAAAAAATGGGCGTCAGCCGGGCCATGCTCTCACGGATGCGCGCTACCCAAGCAGTTGGGATACCGTTTTGGTCGCGGCTATAAAACTCGGGGATCACCTTCTGTTCGAGCAGTGCATAGAGAGTTTCGGCTTCGGTAGCATCCCAGGTCGGATCATCACCATGTTCCCTGCCATCACCTAACGCCCAGCCCACTTCAGGCGCATAGGCTTCAGCCCACCAGCCATCCAGTTCTGACAGATTGAGTCCGCCATTGACCAGGACCTTCATCCCGCTCGTCCCGCAGGCCTCCCATGGTCGTCTCGGCGTATTGATCCAAACATCGACCCCTTGTACCAGTCGCTCAGTCAGAAGCATGTCATAGTCGCTGATGAAGACAACGTGTTTGCGTACCTCAGGTCGGCGGATGAATTGTATCCATTGACTAATCATAGCCTGGCCTTGCTGATCTGCTGGGTGTGCTTTTCCGGCAATGATAAGCTGCACAGGGTGCTGAGGATCGGTGAGTATGCGAACGAGCCTGTCAGGATCGTGCAGAAGAAGGTTGGGCCGCTTGTATGGGGCAAAGCGGCGTGCAAAGCCAAGCGTCAATGTGTTGGAATCAAAAATATGTTTCGCATCTTCGGTCTCTTCAGACGGGGCACCTGAGACAGCCAGTTGCTTAAATAGCCGGTCCCTTATGAAATCAATGAGAGTTACACGGGCAGATGCGCGACACTCCCAGTACGTTGAATCTGAAACATTACGAATCTTCTCTTGCACCGTTTCAACCTGTCCTCGCCAGCGCTTCTTTCCACAGGCGCCTGTCCAGAGTTCATCAGCTTCTTCTGAAACCCAGGTTGACATGTGAACCCCATTGGTAATATGTCCTACCGGCACTTCAATCTCTGGCCAGCGCTGAAAGAGGGGCTGGAAAATGTGCCGGCTTACCTCCCCATGTAATCGGCTCACTCCGTTGACCGCCAGGCTACCGCGCACGGCCAGATAGGCCATGTTGAAATATTCCGAGGAATCATTCCGGTTAAGGCGGCCAAGAGCCAGCAACTCGTTAAGTGAAATGCCGAGCCCATTCTCGGCATACCTGCCTAGGTATTGCCCGATAAGAGAGGGCTCGAATCGATCAAAGCCCGCCGCCACCGGTGTATGGGTGGTGAAGAGGTTACCTGCACGGGTAACAGCCAACGCTACCTCGAATGATTGGCCTGTTTCTTCCATAAAGTATCGTGCGCGCTCCAATACAGCAAAAGCTGCATGCCCTTCATTCAGGTGGCAGACGTCGGGTCTGATGCCGAGTTTGTGCAGTAGTCGCCATCCCGCGATTCCGAGTATCATCTCCTGCATGAGGCGCAACTCAGGCCCACCTCCGTAAAGTTCACCCGTAATTCCCCTGTGGGCTGGAAAGTTAGCAGGGTCATTGCTGTCCAACAAGTATAGTTGCACCCTGCCGATTTGGACCTTCCAGGCTCGCAGCCATAGCGAATAGCCAGGCAACTTGGCCTCAAGCCGCAGCCACTCACCGTTCGGTTCGCGTAAAGGAGTAATAGGTAATTGACCGGGATCATTGTAGGGAAAGAGTGCCTGCTGGGCTCCTGTCCGATCTATGACCTGCCGGAAATAGCCCTGCTGATAGAGCAACCCCACGCCGACTACCGGCACGCCAAGATCGTTTGCGGCCTTGAGTTGATCTCCCGCCACGTTGCCTAGTCCGCCTGAATAGATGGGGAGTGCTTCGCTTAACATGAATTCCATACTGAAATAAGCAACGCAGGACAATGAAGCCTGTGAATAATTTTCCTGAAACCATGCGAATGACTCAGCGGCTTGATGCCCGGCTTGCACAAGGTCATCCACTTTCCTGCGGAAGGCTGTATCGGCCGAAGCACGCTGGAGTTGATCCCGCGAGACTGTTTGGAGAATAACCCAGGGGTTGTGTGTGAGATCCCATAGCCCAGGATCTAGCTGCTTCCATACTTCGTCAGCCGAATGATTCCAAGACCAGCTCATGTCCAGAGCAAGCTCTACAAGGGAATCAAGCCCTTCCACATCTGACGGCAGGAAAGCGTATATTGGGTGGCTGACTCTTTTGGGTTCGCTCATTTTCTATCTCCTTTCAATTTAGCCATGAAGAGACGTAAAGCCTCGGTTGTATTACCTATGTCCTTTTTGTGCACCACAATTCACAGGTCCATATCAGGCCTTGTAACGGCTGGTTCATGCATAAGAAACTCCGACAGATTATAATTGAGCAGGTCGCCGATGTTCTCAATTGTAATGTCAGCCGGTGGATAGGCAGCCACATACCTTGGGTCTAACGCGTAGTGACCCTGGCGTGGGAAGACCGTCGTCAGGCGGTTCTCCCATATTTTTTTCATCGATGTGAGAATGCGCAGCTTATCGTCCACCATGATGTAATGGCGGGCCGGGTAGCGTTGCTCGACATCAGCCAGCATCTGCTCTTTGTGAATGTAAATTAGGACACGGCCCCTGACCGCATCCCACAGTCCCGATCGTTGTATTTTGCGTGGTTGGAAGACCACGTCGCCATCGGATAGGATGACCGTCGTCCCCAAGGCGCTCAGCTTCTCAAGGGCATAGAGTGAGCCAGGGTACAATCTGTCGACAAAGGGATAATCCATCAGGAGTGAAGACATCAAAAGCAGTCGCTGGTTGCATATCTCCTCGGTCCGGTAACGCTGTAATGCTCCCAAGTAGTCAGAATAGCCGAGCTTTGCGCGCAGCTCTTCAAAGATGGCAAAGTACCGCTCACTGCTTTGAGCCCCGCATGCGTCTTCGATATGACGCCTAATGTCACTTTCCACACGGTCATTGTCGAGCAGCGTGTTATCTACGTCAAACAAGAACACGACTTCATTCTCAGATGCCATTGCAAGACCCATGGAGTAGTTGGAAAAGATTCATTTTCCCACTTTTGCTTAAGTTCAATTTATCGCAATGAAATTGCCTGACATTAAGACGGCTGCTTTGATTGCCTTTCTTTCAAACGTTCCGATCTTTTTTCACCAAGAGTACTGAATATTGTTGCGTCCGAAGAGGAAACGCTCTGGATGGCCATCTTTTTCTCTGAATTTATCACTGTATGAGGCATTTTCCTCGCCTCCTTCTACTCTTCATTATACTCCTGTTCCGGTCAAGGCATGGGAAGGTCCACCCTAAAACTGAAAGGGCCATGAACTACATGGAAATATAAAGTTCCGCTTCATATCTCTTGGATATAGAAACGCAATAACGGCCAGCTCTTCTGCAGTATTGAGTCTTTCTGCTCGCAACAAGGATCCGTTTAACATTTTCCATACCTACCTACTTATTGTTGAACTGGTTTCCTTTTGGTTCTTCTCCGCTACTTTCAACTAAATCGTTTCTCGAAGATCTTTCGGAAATGAAACCCGTAGATCGACAGAGTAACGGCCTGAGGAAGTAGGCGGGGACGTCTGATGACAGTCCAGAGCAGTAACCTCCAATACTGAAATCGCTCTTTTCCAACGACCCCAAGGACAATAGTTGACTTGAAGAATGCGCCGAAATAGTGCGGCCGAAATCTAAAGGCCCTTTTCTTTTTCTGTGGGGGAATGTATTCTCTCAGAAATGTCCTGACTCTCGCGTAATAGTGCCTCGGCGAATACAGGGTGCTCAGGACCTTCTTATAGCCGCTGATTAGCAGGTCATAGTCCATCCTTGGAATAAAGTTTGTCGCGAAATCAGTATTGTCCCCCGATGTTTCATTTAACAGCCGATGCTCTTTTTTGAGTCTTTCGTAGAGTTGCGTGCGCGGAAGGGCATTGAGAATACCGACCATGGCCGTGACGACGCCACTTTTTTGGATGAACCTGATCTGGGTGTCGAAAATCGTAAGGGGGTCACTGTCAAAGCCGACGATGAATCCTCCCTGCACCTCAAGGCCGGACTTCTGGATATTTCTGACACTGGTCAGAAGATCGCGGTTTTTGTTCTGGAATTTACTGCATTCTGCAAGGCTCTGCTCATTCGGGGTCTCAATACCGATGAAAACTACATCGAATCCTGCTCTGACCATCATCTTCATGAGGTCTTTATGGTCGGACAGTTCTATGGATGCCTGCGTATTAAAGGCGAATGGATACCTTCTCATCTCCATCCATTCGATAATGGCAGGTAGAATCTGCTCCTTCAGCTTTTTCTTATTCCCGATAAAATTGTCGTCGACAAAGAAGACCTGGCCTCTGAACCCTGACGCATAAATACCTTCCAACTCACTGATAATCTGGTCCTTATCTTTCGTGCGCGGTGTGCGCCCGCAGAGCAGAGTAATGTCGCAGAACTCGCAATTAAAGGGGCATCCCCGCGAATACTGTATATTGATTGAGGCATAGTGTTTCATATTGATAAGGCCCCAAAGCGGCATGGGTGTCTTCCGTATGTCTGCCCACTGATCAGTCGTATAGAAATGTCCTGCATCGCCATTCCGGAAATCTTCCAGGAAACGGGGCAGGGTGATTTCGGCCTCGCCCAGAACCAGATGGTCCACATCCCCGATCGCCTCATGCGCAGTCGTAAAAAGAGGACCGCCGGCGACAATCCTGACGCCAACTGCCTTGCATCTCGCAATAACCTCTTTTACCGATTTCTTCTGGACAGACATCGCGCTTATAAAGACGAGATCAGCCCACCTCAGATCATCGTCATTCAGGCTTTCTGCATTCATGTCAACAAGTCTTTTCTCCCACTCTTCAGGAAGCATCGCTGCTATAGTCAACAATCCAAGGGGCGGACTGCTCGCCTTTCGGTGTATGAATTTCAAGGCATACCTGAAACTCCAGAAGGTGTCAGGGAATTCAGGATAAACAAGTAGTGATTTCATGGAATGTCCTCATCATTTAACTTTCTTACATTTACGGCTGTCAGCATCATTGCGCCGACTCCATTTTTCTGGCAGCATTCCAAACCTTTACCGCAATCTGCAATCAATCATATTGTCGGCTGTCTAAATCCTTAATATGTGTCCACCGAGATTGTTTTTTAGGACATTTCTTGAGTGCGCTGTTGGCGTCACCCGACCCGGATATCAGTATGGATTCGGCGTTACTAACTCTTGTAATTCCCGGATCATAATAAATATTGAGATGTCCCGCTAACATTCTACCTCGGCTATCAGCTGCCGGTACTTGCAGCAGGTCGTATGTACCCGTGGAAGAGGAATTATCGGAACGGAGAAGTTGCTTTTCAACCTTAGATATTACCAATCCTATATCTTCTCCATTGCAAGTAATAAGCCACTATAACAGTTTTCCTATAATCCATCAACAAACCTAACTGCCGTTTTCATAATTCTCTAATTCGATGTCAAATCCACCCAATGGTTTCAGTATACTGGTTATTAAAGCTCTTAGATACCGGTATTAGGGTTTTGGACGAATCGGCGAGTAGTCGGGGCCTTGCCTGCTAGCTTCGGGCTCGCTTCAGCACTACTGTTGGGCAAGGTCTGAGACAGAGTGGATCGCCTGTGAATCTGATGCTCTGGACGGAACCCGGAGACAGAACAACGGTCGACATCGGGATCCTGTAACTCTATGCTCTTGCAGGTGTAGCGAGAACCGCGAAAGGGCCGCTCAACCATAAGAAGAACCCCAGTGCTTTAGCCCTGAGGAGGGTCAGATAGTCCGGAGTAGGTGTGATTACTGCCGAAATCGTTGAATTATAACAGGAATAATTTGGCCGGCTTTTTGTGTATGTATCTGTCGCGAGAATAATAAAAAATAATCTTACGGGTAAACGTGTTAGACTAATAATGTTAGTTATTGTACTGGGGACGTGCAGGATTTCTGCAAGTCATCCCAAAAAAAGGAGGACATACCATAGTTAATCAAATACGAGTATCGCCAGGACGGGTCGTCGATAAGACCCGTGTAAACAACCAGATCCGGATGATTAAATCCAAAGAGATACGGGTTGTCGACGAGGAAGGGCAGATCGGTATAATGGATATAGACTCGGCATTGAGGATAGCCGGGGAACGGGATTTGGATCTTGTGGAAATTAGCCCCCAGGCTGAGCCGCCGGTCTGCAAGATCATGGATTATAAAAAGTATAAATTTGAGCAAGGCAAAAAAGAGCGGAAGGCCAGGAAACAACAGACGACTCTCACCCTCAAGGAAATAAGGATGCGGCCGATGATCGATACCCACGATTATGATTTCAAGAAGCGTAATGCGCGGAAGTTCATCGATCAAGGGGACAAGGTCAAAGTAACCATTAGGTTCAGGGGACGGGAATTTAGCCGGCAGGACCTGGGAACCAGTATCCTGAATAGATTGGCGTCGGAACTGGCAGATATCGCCAAAATAGAATCCCAGCCCAAGATGGATGGACGCCAGATGGTGATGGTCCTCAAGGCTTTATAACTTGTCGCACATAATTCGAGACCGCAACGACATTCCGAAAAAATGCAAATAACTGCATAAGACCCTTCTTGCCTAAATAGACAAGGTTACGTGTGCTTTCGTGAGGTACTTTCCCGGTGCCATTATTGATGCTGGTATTTTTCTCTACGGCATAAATGCACTTTAAGTATGGGTTGCTATTTATTTGTTATCTTCGGCAGTGTGAAGTGAAATGTCCCTCTCCGTCCCATAGCACTCTACTCCCAGACTGTTCTATAATGACGGGAATAATGCTATGCACATTCGCAAGTCTTATGCCGGTGTCCTCAAGTGCCTGCTAACTTAGCTGCATTGGAAATGAGATTGACGTAGCTCATTGCGCTCCCAGCTAATCTTCCGTTCCTGAAGTTCATCCTTTTTTGATTGCACACACTTTGAGTTTGCCGGATTAGATGCCGGACACAACGTAAAGCGAATTACTTTCATCAAACTTCTGACGAAGGAGCCAATCAACCACTAAAATTTTTAATTTATTCTTATATATATTAAGACAATGCACCCCGCTCGCTCTGCGCATCAACTGTCAGAATTGACTTCAATGGCAAGAAGGATGAGCTGGGCATTAGGGTCCTGCTGCATGATCTTGCGGGCATTGAGTAACATCTTCTTCCGACCGATTGAAGGAAACTCATGTTCGACAGCAAAGTTATTAAAAACTGAATTTCTGGGCAGTATATCTTCAAGCAGCCTTCTTAACTCTGGGATGTCCCATTGCCCGTTACCCAATTCATAAAAAACGTGTTTTACCGTTTGTTCAGCATTCACCCGGAAGGTCTGGTAAAAGGATCGATTAGCGTAGATGACTATGAAATTGCCATCGAGGACGACGAGCGGTTCCCGAACAGTTGCTAGTATACCCTCGGCGAACTCGCGGGCCTTCTGCGCCGAACCTTCCTGTTTCTGTAAGGAGGTTCCCATTTCCCTCATAGCTGTTATGTCTATGAAGTTTATCACCGCACCATCGATAGCATTGTCGTGAGTGCGGTATGGCATGATTCGCATGGTATACCAATGTCCGTCTTTGGTCTGTACCTGCGTTTCCTTATACATTAACGAATCAAGCACCTTTCGGACATCTGCGACTATATCAGAGTATTTGAGATTAGAGACAATATGGGAGAGCGGGCGGCCAACATCGTTCTGGATCAGGTTGAATATCCCAGTAGCTTCAGGCGTATATCTACGAATATTCAGATCACTGTCTAGGAAAATGGTTGCGATCTCAGTCCTGTTGAGCAGATTCTTCATATCGCTGTTGGCTTGCGTCAACTCGCTGATCTTGCCTTGGAGTTCGGCATTGACGGTCATCAACTCTTCATTAAGTGACTGCATTTCCTCCTTGGAACTTGACAGCTCTTCGTTGGTGGACTGAAGCTCCTCATTGGTCGATTGTAATTCCTCATTGGTTGATTTGAGCTCTTCCTGAGACAACTGCATCTCTTCCGTCGTAGTTTGCAAGAGTTCTTTTGTGTGCTTCAGCTCCTTTTCTAATTCGATGTTGATATTCTGAAGCTGGGAAGATGAGTTAACTCGACCTCTTATGATTTTCCCTTCCTGTGGAAGAATGGCAACGTCCTCAAACACTAGCATATACAAAGACTGTTGAGTCCCCGGCTGAACTATAGGCTTAACGATCAGGTCAATGGTCTGGAAATCGCCGTTGGTCTTCACCTTGATACTCTTCAGCATTACTGCTTTATTCTGTGATTTAGCCTCTCTGATGACGCCAAGCAGTTCAACCCTCAGACCTTCACGGGCCATCGCAAAGATATTTATATTAGCCTTGCCGGCAGGCGGTTCTAAATATTTCCCTGTCCTGCCGTGTATGTAAACGATATCACCTTGTTCGTTGATGAATACAGCGGGGGGCGTGAAGCCCTCAAGTAGCAGACGATTAGCGACTTCAGGGCTGAAGACTAATTCGGTGTCATGTCTCTTCCCTCCACCGCCTGCCGGGATGACCTCACGATAAAAGTGGGCGAAATCAACCATGTCTTCCCGGGCCTGCACGGATTGGCGCCTCTGGTAAATTTTCCACTTGGTATCCACTGTTAAAAGAAGATAGGCAAGTCTCCCAATCGTCTCAGAGGTCCCGAGAAAAAGTATTCCACCGGGCATCAGTGAGTAATGGAAGAGGGCTATAAGTTTTTTCTGCAACTCGGCAGTCAAGTAGATCAGCAGATTTCTGCAACTGATCAGGTCTAACTTGGTAAAGGGTGGGTCCATAGTAACGTTATGTGTAGCAAAGACTACCATCTCTCTTATGTCCTTATTGATCTGATATCTGTTATCTTCCTTCGAGAAAAAATGTTCCAAGCGCTCCGACGATAGATCTGCGACGATGTTAGCAGGATATATACCCTGGCGGGCCTTGTCGATGGCCGCCTTGTCTATGTCGGTGGCGAAGATTTGGATTTTAAAATCGCCTTTAAGTCTCAGTGTGCTCAAGCATTCTGAAAAAATGATGGCTATCGAATAGGCTTCCTCACCGGTCGAACAGCCCGGCACCCAAACTCGGATAGTTCGCTCCTTCGTCTTGCCTTTGAGAATGTCCGGAATTACCGTATTTCTAAGAAATTCGAAAGCTTCAGGGTCTCTGAAAAAGTTCGTTACCCCAATCAGCAGTTCCTTGAAGAGCAACTCTACCTCTTGTGGGTTATCCTGAAGAAATCGCACATACTGTTCTGTCTTGCCAATATGGTGGACATTCATGCGGCGCTCAATTCGTCGCACAATGGTATTCTTTTTGTAAAGCGAAAAGTCGTTTCCCGTCTGCCCTCGGAGAAGAACAAAAATCTTCTGCAGCGAGCTCACGACTTCTTCCTCAATGCTGATATCCTCTGCGATGGGCTTTAATGATTGATTCATGTATCCGAGCAATTTTGAGGGGAGTACTTCTGCCGGGGCAATGTAGTCAATGAGCCAAGTATCTATGGCACTGCGGGGCATACTGTCGTATTTTGCCGACTCAGGTTCTTGTGCCATGATCATTCCAAGGTGTTCTTTGATAATTTTCAAGCCCGCAGTGCCATCGGTTCCCATCCCAGAGACTATGATGCCTATAGCCCTCTCTTTTTGGTCCTGTCCCAGATGTTTGAAAAAGAAATCTATAGGAAGACGCAGACCGCGCGTTGCTGTGGGCTCCAAGAGCTGCAGAGTGCCGTGCAGAATGGCCATATCTTTATTTGATGGTATAACATAGACACAATTAGGCATAACTTTCATGCCGTCACCGGCTTCTAATACCTTCATCTTCGTATAGCGCTGGATTAGTTCGGGCATCATACCTTTATGAGTCGGATCGAGATGCGAGATCAGGACAAAAGCAGCTCCGCTATCGTCAGGCATATTGCGGAAGAATTGCTCAAAGGCCTCCAGTGATCCGGCAGAGCCCCCAATACCTATTATGTAGAACTGATCACTTTTGGAGATGATGTTGCTGGATGTCTTTTTGGGTGAGGAAGCGGCCGGTGATATCTTCGCTATCTTCCGAATCGGGGCCTTAGGGTTATTTTTCATTGGAGGCTCCTCGGCAGAGTAATTTGACGGCTAATCCATTATATACCAGCTCCGCATGAATTGAACATTTCGATGGGAGAGGAGCATAATCTGTTTTTGGATTGCATAAGGCGCTTGGAACAAAATAAGAACGCGATCGTAGCTGGGTCAGTAAAATTATTAATTTCTATTTGTAGCCAGCGGTTTTAGTAGAACAAAGACTGTCTGTTGAGTAGAGACATCTCGATTGAACAAGCTGCACCAATTTACAGTTAATTTTGAATACTGGAAACCGGGGGTAGGACAGCGGTCAACATCGGGGATGCTGTAACCCCATACTCGTTCAGGTGCAGTGAGAGTCCCTAAAGGGTTGCTACTAACATAAGAAGAACCCCCTAGCTTTAGCACTGGTGAGGTCAGGTTCCGCAAGCGTCACTGGCCCACCCTAAAAAAACGTCTCACAATCCATTTGATCACTGTGATAATTCCCCTGAAGATCATGCATGAAGCAGAGATGAATATTCCTGAAAGAAATCCGGCGCCTACGACGAGTGATATCCCGGCGCCTCCGTTTTTGACGGTGAGAGCTTCAATCATTCCCACGAGATCATGACGCAAAAGGTAAGTTAAACTGATCACAGCAGCAAACAAGAGCACCAACAACCACCGGAAGCGACTGAAGTAAAACCGTTCAACAATTAGCGACGTACCGAAGGTTAGTGCAACAAAGATAAGGACATTCAGAAGTACTCTTGCAAGAATGGACATCTAGACTCCTTAACGGAGAAATGTTCAAGGTGAGAACTTATTGTTAATAAAATATTACTTTTATACACCCGGTCTCGCAACAAAATCCAGATTGAGCCACTTTTGCATTTACTGCACTTTTGACGGCAACAGCGTTTTGTTTGAACTGACTATGCTAAGAGGTCGTTTCAGGACTCCATCTGATCAGTTTTTTATTAAAACATGGGCGCAAATTTTCCATGATGTCACTTAAGCGGAACTAGCGACGATTTGTATGTCGGACTCTCGCCAGTAAGCAGACAAATTGATCACAAGCCGTACCTTGATGATGCTAGGGACTGCGAGAATCGGGACAAGACTGACTAACTGCGCTGCATGAACTGTTCTAAAAGTTCGGGGTAAGTGCCCACTTGCTCCACATATGCCAACTGTGATTCCTCGCGGGTAGCGGCAGTGTGCCATGAAGCTGAAACTACTCCCTGAAGCCCAATTCTCTATAAACGATAGCTATGGCAGCGTCATTATGCGTACTTTTCGTATCGGTCTGCAAGCTTATACTTGCTGATGAGCGAAGTGTCCACAGGATTCACCTCTTTCACCTCAAACCGTTAGAGACTGATCTCTGAGACCAAACTTCTTCTGATATAAAAGTAACCTCCTCAAGCGCCTAACAATAGACTCTTGGCGAAAGGATGGTAGTAGCATCTCTTGGAATGACTGACATTATTGTTAATATATTATCGTGTAATATTGGTAACTGATTATATTATAAAATTCATAGTTTCAATAATAGGAGGACTTATCAATATGAAACTCTGTGTAATTATGATGAGCGCCTTGCTGATCGGCAGTTTCGCTTACGCTGCCGACTGCACTGATGGATTAACGGCATATGCCGCAGGAAATTATCAGGCTGCAATTAAGATATTTGGTCCGCTGGCATCCAAGGGTGATGACTGTGCCCAATACCAGCTCGGCGAAATGTACAGGTTAGGTCGGGGTGTAAAGCAGGATAAACAGAAAGCATTGGAATTTTTCAGCAATGCCGCAGCACACGGGAATCAAAAGGCAAAGTTACAGAAGGCATTATTAGAGACCAATAGTCCCTAATAGTCAACGGATAGAAGCTAGAAGCGCCCTAATCGGGTAAGAACAGCGTTTAATCGTTCCACCTGTGCGGATCCCTCACGCAGTTGGACAACCCATACTTTGTAGAATTGATGAGTAATAAACCCCCGTATCAAGCTAAATATTTCTGCAGGGTCGATGCAGTCGTGTTTGTGTACATCTCCAATAGGATCAGACATATTATAGTATTAGTAGACATATGACGGTTGCACGCAATTCTGCTCCTCAGATCAACGTCGATTGGGGATGAAATATGGAAACATAGCTGGACAGCTGAGGAGGACACTTCTGAGGGAAATTGGGGAGGTAGTTAGGATGGATTTATTGCTAAAACTATATTCACAGCTACAAATACTGAGGTGAGCGATCAAGTGCAGATTGTAAGGAATTTTAACAGTAGAACAGTAGATATTTTAATTTTTTGCACGTTTGTTTTTATAGTGACTGTCACCAGTCTGGTAGATGTCCGTTCCTCATTGCCGCCGCACCTCAAGACTCCAATCTAGACATGGCCTGACAGGTGGCTTATAACATATTCATGTCGGCACACTGAACATCCTCGGCATGTAACATGGCGGTAATCGCCGATCTGCTGATGTTGTTATATCATAATCCTCGTGCCCAACTCACGTCGAGGTATGATCTGACACATGTCGGAGGTTTTTCTGCCCAGGCTTGCATATCAGGATCTGAAAGCATAGGCCGTATGAGAAAATTACCAGATGAAGCGGCATGCATAATGGAATTCGTACAATTGACTCGAGTATAATAGCAGCAATTGCGGATAGAGCGGCAGACTTGTGGGCATATAAACTTTTTCGTGGAGGACTCTAATTGAAACGGACATCGATAGTAATTATGCTTCTATGCTGCATTGTTGCTTTTGCTCAACTTGGGTGTGTTGCCGCGATCGTGGGGGGAGCAGCGGCCGGTGCAGGAACGGTTATTTATGTCAAGGGGCAGATTGAGGATACGGTCAACGCCTCGACAACCGATGTGTACAGAGCTACGCTTGCAGCGCTTAAAGATCTCCAGATGCCTATAGTCGGAGATGAACATGACGGTCTCACTTTAGAACTGAAGTCTCGGTTTGCTGACGGCAAGACAACCTGGATAAAAGTCAGTTCTATTACGGCAGTCTCTTCAAAAATAACCATCAGAGTTGGTACGTTTGGTGACGAATATCGGTCTCGGACACTGCTGACGCAAATAGAAAGGAATCTGCCGAAAACTAATTAAGACTTTAAGAATTAAGGGAATTTATAAAGCTTAGTAGACGCAGCATATGCGCCAACCGAAGCAATTGGACTTCAACAGGTCGACAGACAGGCAGATTTAGCAAGATCAAGAAGGAGTTTAAGGCAAAGATGATCGGAGAGAGACTGTAGCGTTAGGCCTTACTTGGGATGAAGGTGACCTCAGGCTTTCGCGGTTGAGTGATCTCAGCAGTTGCACAAATTGCCCTCCAGTTGGATGATCTGAAGGTAGGCTGAGACGCTTTTGGTATTGCTATCGTGATGTTTGTAATAGATATTTTAGTAGTTTTTCCCTTCAGTTAACAGGGAGCAGGATTATGGTTCAATAGGCTTTGCTTGGCGGGCCAAACCCGGCATTATTAATGAGAATAGGTTGCTACTTCTATATCATTCCGGAATGACAGAAAGCTTCAGCGCGTGCAAGCCCCTGGATTTATCTGCGGCCAACGGTATGTACTTTCAGTCAGGATAACGCTGTGTCTTTGATAGGCGCCTAGCAAAGATCATATAGAGCTATCTCAGAAGAAGGTCTGATTTGAGCAGAAGTCAAAGTTTGGTTCGGGGTTGATCCGCAAAGCTGAAAGTGCTGGTATACATGTGAGTGCTTGGTTGTTTGCCCAGATGGACTTATTCTCAGCATTTTTAGCGCTCTGCGTTGAGAAAAAAGATGATAAGTATATTCTTCAGATGTCCGGAGTCGAAAGGCTTTAGCAGGCGGCAGAACCCCTGACGAAGCAGGTGATATGAGGACTTCGGCAGGGCTTCCCAGCCAGCTTCGGGCCGGAGTCACTTGAGTCAGCCCTGAGACAGAGTGGATCGCCCGTGAATCTTATGCTCCGGATGGAAACCGGAGGCATGCTGTAATTCCATGCTGATAAAGATGTAGTGAGAGCCACGGAAAGGCTGCCGTAGCCATAAAAAGAATCCCCGGATTGGCCATGGGGCGGTTCGGAACAGACAGTGGTGAACAATCTTGCCGCGATTTATAGCGCAGAGTACAATAGATCACGTATGAGACGGATATTGCATATGGATATGGATGCCTTTTTTGCTGCTGTTGAGCAGAAGCGTAATCCAAGTCTGATCGGCAAGCCTGTAGTAATCGGCGGCTCTGGCGATCCCACTAGGCGAGGTGTCGCTTCGACTGCGTCGTACGAAGCTAGGGAATACGGCATCCATTCGGCTATGCCACTTCGGACTGCCTACAAGCTATGTCCAGAGGCCATCTTCCTCCGTGTCGATTATGAGGAATATGTGCGGGTTTCACGAATATTCAAGGCGGTGCTCCATGAATTTACATCGCTTCTTGAAGATGTTGGCATCGATGAGGCATTTCTTGATATCTCAGGGCTTCCCACTTCGTCCGAAGAGATAGCGCACGATATTAAGAGAAAGATTTGGGAAGCTACGAATCTCTCATGCTCAATAGGTATCGCACCCAATAAACTACTGGCAAAGATCGCTTCCGACATGCAGAAGCCCGATGGGCTCACCATCATCTTGCAGGCCGACATTGAAGCTCGCATATGGCCGCTTTCGGTAAGGAAACTTTGGGGAGTGGGTCCCAAGACAGAGGCCTATCTTAGAGCTAAGAACATCAATACGATCGGTGAGCTTGCCGCCCTGACGCTTGAAAAGCTCATCGAAGAATTCGGTAATTCATCCGGTAGCTATCTTTACAGTGCAGCACGCGGAATCGACGAAACCCCTGTCGTCACGCACTGGGAGCCGAAATCATCGAGCAGAGAGACTACGTTCCAGGCAGACATCGACAACTGGCAGAGGATCGCGAAAAACTTGGCTGAACTCTGTCGTGAAGTATCAAAGGATCTAAAAAGGTCGGGACACAAGGGGAAGACGATCACTATCAAGGTCCGATACAGCGACTTCAAGACCGTTACGAGGGCAAAAACGCTTGACCGTGCCGCGAATTCCGTTGATGAAATACGCAAAGCTGCCTTCGAGTGTCTGGGTAGGGTGGAGCTTAAGAATAAAAAAGTTCGGCTAATCGGTGTGAAGGTTGGCAATTTAGGAAAGGAAGGAACTGGAGGAAAGGAGCACAATAACTAGGGTCATCCGCAATAAGCCGTAGATAGCTGATAATATATAGAGCTGAAACTAAAAGGAGGGTATGCATGTTCACTTTGATAATCGCTTTGATCACAGTCATCCTTGTGGCCCTTTTTTCCGTGCAGAACGCAACGCCGGTAGTAATTTCATTTTTCTTCTGGAGATTCGAGGCTTCTCTTGCCGTTGTCATATTTCTTTCGGCACTTGCGGGAGCATTGATTACCGTAATAATATATTCGTCAAGGTCGGTGAAGAAGGCTCTTGCAGCTCGAAAGACACCTGACGACACTGCGCCTAAAATTACAGGGGAAAAGTAGTTTCAGCGCTCATCCGGATCATAGATTGACTTGGGAGGTGTCGTGGATATAACAGTTCAAAAAGTGATCCTGCCGGTTTTTGTCGCTGTGGCTGTCACTTCTGCAACATTTATCGCAAGGGGTATTGCATTCAGCATTTTGCACAAGTGGGACCAAAAGACTGCGGCACGGATAGGAGAGATTATCGACAAGTCAGTAAGGGTTCCGTCTCTTTACTGGTGCGTCGCAGTCGGCCTTTACGTTGGGATCGTAGTTTCAGAAATGCCTGAGAAGTACGCCAGTTATTTTGACAAGGCAATTCATGTGATGCTGATACTCTCTTTTACCGCAGCCGTGGCAAATCTGGCTGGCAAGATATTCAGGAATTACATACAGAAATCTGATCTCCCGCTGCCAACGACGGGGCTTGCCTACGGCATCCTCAAGGGGACAATTTATGTGGCAGGCATTCTCATAATGCTCGGAGTGCTAGGCATATCCATTGCACCGTTGATTACCGCACTGGGCGTGGGTGGTTTAGCGGTCGCCCTTGCGCTCCAGGATACCCTTGCTAACCTTTTTGCCGGCATCCACATACTGGTCGAAAAATCGATCAGGGTAGGCGATTATATACGGCTTGAATCAGGACAGGAGGGGAGGGTTGAGGACATTACATGGAGGACCACGAGAATAAAAATGATGCCTAACAATATGGTCATCATCCCGAACAAAAACCTTTCTCAAAGTGTCGTTATTAACTACTCCCTACCGGGCAAAATGATGATGCTTATTATGCCGATAGGAGTCGGTTATGACTCTGATCCTGAAACGATTGAAACGATTCTCATGGAAGAAGTGGATAAGGCAAAGGGAGAGATTGTTGGCCTGCTGCCTGATAGTCAGCCCTCGGTCAGACTCGTCGGCTTCGGCGAGAGTTCTCTTGATTTCACTCTGTCATGCCAGATAGAGGAATATTCTTATCAGCAGGCGGTTCAGCACGAACTGAGGAAGCGGATATTCCGTAGGTTCAAGGAAAAAGGGATCGAAATCCCGTTTACACAGAGGACGGTATTCATAAGGTCAGAAAAGTCCGAGGCAGGCGACCTGACGTAATGGGTCTATGTTAAAAGTCGTCATGCACAAATGCCTGTGCTGCCGACGCGTAACTCTTCTGCATGGATCGGTGCTTCAACAAGTAATCAACATGCGATAATAGAGTCTGTCACATGTCGGCAGGCCTGCCAGTGCTACAAACAGCTTGCCTATTTTTCTAGGAAATAGAGGATATTGAGGAAGTGGTCGGTGTCGGAGAGGTCTTCGACTACGACGTCGGCACCAGCTGCAACGAGGCTTCTGGCGCCATATGGGCCGGTAGCGACGGCAATACAAATGGCGTTGTAAGGCCTGGCGCACATGACATCGCGCGGAGTGTCGCCGATGATTACGCAATCCGTAAAGTCGAACTCCCTGCCCGTTATTATCTTGAACCGTTCTACTGCTATTGGTAGCAACTTATTCCTGTCTTCATGATCGCTGCCAAAGGCACCTGTGGCAAAATATTCATTCAGGCCGAAGGCGCCAAGTTTAATCCTTGCGCCCTGTTCTAAGTTGCCTGTGAGAAGTCCGATTTGGTACCGGCCATTATGCGCCTTCAGGGCTCGGAGGGCCTCAACTATCCCAGGCTTCAGATGTTTGTCGCCATGGTTTATCTCGACCGATAAGTGTCGAATATAAGAATCGATTATCTGCGAGACAAAACCATTGTCCGATGGCAGACCATGCATTGAGAGACCTTCCTTGACGATCTGTAGATCAGTCTTGCCAGCCATGCTGACGTCGCGAAAGGCGTTTTCGATGGAGAGTACTTCCTTGAAGGCATAATCTAGAGCACGGACACCCGCACCTCCAGAGTCGACAAGAGTGCCGTCAATATCAAAAAGAATAAGCTGCATGCTAGTGAATACAATAATGCTTGTTTTGGTGTCCTGTCAAGGCTGACATTCCTATGATATTGTGGCCAGACCTGATTGCGACAGATAAGATCCAAAAGGTGATAGTGGTATAATATTGATAAACGTAAAGGGGAAGGAATGATTGATGAAGGAAAAGCTGGTCGAGTTGATATACGAGAAATCCTTCAAATACAGCGAAGAACCAGCATTTCAACTGGTTTCAGGTCGCGTAAGTAACTACTATGTAAATTGCAAGACCGTAACGCTCCACCCAGAGGGAATGTATTTAATCGGCAACATTATATTCGAGATGATAAACAATCTGCCGGTTGTCGGAATCGGCGGCCTCACCCTCGGCGCTGACCCGATTGCCAATGCAGTTGCGTACACATCTTATCTCAAAGGGAACCCTATAGAAGCCTTTGTTGTAAGGAAGAACGCTAAGAGCCACGGGACTATGCAGTGGATCGAAGGTAACATCAAGCCTGGAGACGATGTTGTGATCGTAGACGACGTGATCACAACGGGCAAATCAACAATAGAAGCTATAAGAAGGGCAAGAGAGGCAGGACTGACGATTGTAAAGGTTGTAGCTTTAGTCGACCGGCAGGAGGGCGGCTACGCGGCGGTTGCCGATGAGGTGGCTGATATAAAGTCCGATTACAAAGTCGTAGAAGCAGTTGTCACCAGGGAAGAGTTGATGGACCTGCATCGCAGCAGGACCAGGTAAGGGGCAGGCGTTTGCCGCTCCTAGTATGACCAACTGTGCACGGGCAGTCCCGTCGACTGCCCTAATACTTAAAGGGCTATGAAAAGAGTTCTCACCGTTTTGGCCGTTTGCCTTTTGCCTGTGAACGCATGGGGATTCGTTCCTCAGGATTTCTCTGCTATTTACACCCATGAGATGGCCCGTATGTTCTTTCTTGTTGCCCTTGTAGCAGTCCTGTCCCTCATGGTTAAGACTCGTCTTTACAGGCAAAAGGGCTGGCGGTTTACCTTTTATTCGGGGATTGTTTTTATCATTTGGGACCTTCTTGTATTCATGGGGCGTTTCTCCGATATCTGGATCGTCGGCGATACTGAGGGCTTGCGCTATTTTCAGCGAATCGTAGTTATTGAAGGATGGGATTATTTCTTTTATCTGGCACGACTGGACCAGATACTCCTCGATGTTGCGATGATCCTTTTTTACCTCGGGCTGCGCGAGCACCGCTTGACTGAAGGCGAGTCATCCGTTTCAGCTACCTATATCCCTTTTTTGCCGATCATAATTGTCGATATCGTTGGGACAGCCATCTTTATAGTTCTCGCTGCGCTTAGTCTGATTGAGAGCAGCAGACTCTATCGCAAAGACAGGGACAACGCCTTGTGGAGTTATATGGTATGGCTTTCGTCATCGTATCTTGTTTATTCCATTTCGAGGTCTTTCGGCCAGATTGTGCAGCACTTTCTGATCGCTACCCAGAACGATGATATCTGGCAGACCATTCAGCCCTATAGCAGCAGCCTCAATACGGTCGCACTCCTTGGGGTGGGAGTTGTCAGCCTATTTTTCATTAGGGCGTATCAGATCTACCTGAAGATGTCCGCTGACAGGATGCAGATTGAGGCTATCAATGCCGCCCTAGCTTCTCTGAACAGAGAACTCGAAACACTCGTCGCAGAAAGAACGATGGCACTTATGGGGTTGACGGTCGCCGACAAGATCAGGAACCCGGTATTCCTCATCACATGCGCCTGCAAGCGCATCCTCGATAAAGAAAAGGTTACACCGCAGGTTGGAGAGTATATCATGGAGATGATTGACGAATGCCAGAAACTCGAGAGGATTGTTGGTGATTTCGAGAGTATTTTCAAAACAAAAAAGAGCATGTTCAAATTCGGCGACATCAATGTGGTCGTGAGGGATATAGTTTCTATAATGAAAAAGGAGGCAACTGATAAGGGCATCAATGTCATCGTAGATTTGCCTGACCGGCCCCTTAAGATAAACATGCAGATAAATCTTCTCAAGACGGCACTTTTTCATGTCATCCGTAATGCAATAGAGGCGACTCCACCGGGCGGGAAGATTGAATTATCCGCCCATGAAGAGGGCGAGCACATCGTATTGCTGATAATGGATACCGGAATTGGTATCGATAAGGAATACGTAGACAAAATATTCGATCCCTATTTCAGCACAAAACAATACGGCTTCGGCATGGGGTTGCCGCTTGTGAGGCAGATCGTTCTGGAACATTTGGGTCAGATCTATGTGACGAGTGAAAAGGAAAAGGGAACGACGTTCCGTATAGTCTTTCCTGTCCGCTGGGAGGAAAAGATCATTCAGGGTTGACCAACTCAAAACTCCGCAACAAAACGCCGCTGATGGTATAATGCAATGATAAGAAATCGTACTTCCATAAGGAGCCTGCAATGACTGACAAGGAAAATGTAGTTGATCACTTTGAACTCGGAAACGCTGCGCTTGCAGATAACCGGCTTGAGACTGCGATCGAAGAGTTCAGGGAAGCATTGAAATCAAGGGAAGATTGCGCGGAAGCTTATAATAACCTTGGACTTGCGCTTTTTTACCAGAGTCGTTTTGACGATGCGGTCGCGGAGTTCAGGAATGCTCTGCGGATAGAGCCGGATTTCTCGCTAGCCCATGCTAATCTGGGTCTTGCATTGTTGAACAAGGACCTTGTAAAAGAAGCAATTGAAGAGTTGAGTCGGGCTGTTGCCCTTAACCCTGAAATCGCTGAGGCTCACTATAACCTTGGCATCGCGTATACGAAGAGCGGACTCACTGCTCAAGCGGTCAAGGCATATGAGGATTTCATACAGCATGCCGGAGAGAATTACCGCAACTACGTCGACGGGGTAAAGAGGATTATCTCCCAGATGAAAGGTGAAAAAAGTCCTGGAGTGGAAGAATTGCAGAATTAAAGCTTCTGCTAAAGCACCCTGTCCATAAAGAATTGTTGGACTTTTTCAGAGGCCTCCATGATCGCTGCCTTGTCAAGGGGCTTGCATTCTCGGTCTTCAATAAGGTTACTGATGCCCCTTATTTCGACGACAGGTATACCATGCAGCAAGCAAATATGGGCGATTGCAGCCCCTTCCATATTTTCGCATAGCGCATTGAAGCTCTTCTCTAGTTCTCTGCCTCGATGAAGGGTGCCCGTACACGATGACACTGTGACGAACGCACCGTTGTGCCTGTAATCTGCCAGTTCTGCCGGAACATGAAGCGGGAACTCATTATAGTAACGTTTGCCTTCAGCCGTCGCAAGCGGCAATCCTATAGCATCCATAGTGATGAACCCCAAATTGAGCAGCAGGCCCTCATCCCCATATATTTCTTTATCCCCAACGGCAATGTCGCCGACGTTCAGCCCCGACGAAGGATATGCTCCTGCAACACCGATAATATAAACAATGGCGGGTTGGAATCTTTCCAGAAGCAGAGCAGTCCCATGAGCGGCATTGGTTTTCCCGATTCCACAGAGACATAGGCAAACATCCTTCCGTTTAAGCACTCCTTTATGAAATTGTTTGCCCTGAATGACAAACTCCTCCCTTTGCAGAAGCATGCCGAGCAGTGCTTCGGCCTCGTTAAGCGTAGGGGCGATGATGCCAGCTGGCCTCACTTTTCGTTCTTTACCTCCGGCTCTTTATCTTCGAGTATGTATCTAACCTTAACATCCATGTCTTTTCTGAGAGAGTTGTATACTGAGCAGTATTTTTCGTGTGAAAGCTTGATGGCGCGATCGATTTTCTTTGGGTCGAGATCTTTTCCAGCGATATTCAGGATCATTTCGATAGCCTTGTAGAATTGCGGTGGAATCGGGTTTCTCTCTCCTATGATGTCGATCTTGAAACTTGCCAGCCGCATCCTCATCTTTTGCAGGAACATGACAATATCGATGCCCATGCATCCTGCTAGCGACAGGAGCAGAGCATCCGTAGGTTTGCATCCCCACTGTACATGCCCATCGAAATCTATTTCATAACCTTCTTGTGTCCTCCCCACGAAAATGAGCTCTTTATCCCACGCTAGTGTCGCTTTATTAATGGGCACGATTTTCTCTTTATATCCCCCTAGCGATTGCTCGAGTTCTTGCTTCTCTTTTTCGTTCATATTGGATTCTCCTTTATACAATCTTTTGGCCTTGATTTTATTCAATAGCATTTCCATCAGTCAACCTTATTGTAAAAAAATCGGGAAGAGAGCAACGTCCCAAAGTTTTTATAATGTGAGAGCGATTCAAGCACATATATCTGGCGATTACCGGTTTATTAGTTTTCTGTCAACGTCCGAGGCCTCCTTTACGCGGTAGCGCAGACCGCTACGATACATCCGATGTGTGCGTGTTAAGCTGAGGACACCGAGCTGATAGCTAAGAATTATTAGATTGCAAAGTTGTTCAGGGAACAGGCTGAATGATGACAAGCTGGTCTTTCTCCACAAAACGGCTTCCCTTGAGAGATTTTTTTACGGGCGGATATTTGAGCCTTGGAGTTCGATACGGTTAGGCCACGTAGATGTTCCTTGGGTACAACTGTTGTACTGAGCTTGTTAAAGGATGCAAAGTGATATTTACCCATAATGTTAGCTTAATTATCCGCCCTTTATAAGTTCATACGGCCTTATTAAATTAAGAGAGGGCAATGGTGTGTTATATGTGGTAAACTGACAGAAAACGAAGAAGGACTAGCGGCCATGATGCGGAGTGTTTATACCGATTTCCTGATTATCGGCAGTGGCGTTGCTGGGCTTAGGGCAGCTATAGAGCTCTCGCGTCACGGCAGCGTCATGGTGGTAACCAAGGATATGCCGACTGAAAGCAGCACCGAGTACGCCCAAGGAGGGGTTGCAGTTGCCCTGAGTGACGAGGACGAGGTCGGCATCCATTTCAAGGATACGATAAGGGCTGGCGCTGGACTCTGCAAAGAAGAAGCGGTGGCGGTCCTCGTGGAGGAGGGCCCGCGGAGGATACTCGAACTCATAGAGTGGGGGGCCGAGTTCGACAAAGAGGAATCGAAGCTATCCTTCACGCGGGAGGGGGCCCATTCGCGCAGAAGAATTCTTCACGCTAGGGGTGATTCGACCGGCAAAGAGATGGAGCGTGCACTAATGAACAAGGCGAAAGCGATGCCTGGCATACGCGGTTCACGATTCAGCACGGCTGTGGACTTGGTAATCAAGAATAGTGTGTGCAAGGGAGCCGCTGTTCTGCGCGGAGCTGATGTCATAACCATTAACGCGAAGGCGACTGTTCTTGCAACTGGCGGTGCTGGACAGATTTTTTCGAGGACGACCAATCCAAGTGTTGCAACAGGCGATGGCATTGCCATGTCATTAAGGGCCGGTGCAGTACTCGAAGATATTGAGTTTGTTCAATTTCATCCTACGGCACTTTACATAGCTACGGCACCCCAGTTTCTCCTCAGCGAGGCGATGAGGGGAGAAGGCGCCCTTCTTAAAGATGTTAATGGCACCTACTTCATGAAGGACTATCATCCAGATGCGGAACTGGCAGCAAGGGACATCGTTTCAAGAGCGATTATATCGCAGATAGCCAAAACAAAGAGCAGTCATGTCTATCTCGACCTGAAGCACCTCGATGGCGGCTTTGTGAAAAAGCGTTTTCCAAGGATTTACGAGACCTGTCTGAAATATGATCTCGACATCACCAGAGAACCCATTCCTGTCTCCCCCGCTGCTCATTATATGATGGGGGGGGTAAAGACAGATCTGGACGGGATGACGAATATCCCGGGTCTCTTCGCAGCCGGAGAGGTTGCCTGTACCGGGGTTCATGGGGCTAACAGGCTGGCAAGCAACAGCCTTCTCGAAGGCCTTGTTTACGGGTATAGGGCGGGTGTTGCTGCGGCCCGTTATTCGGCACTACTGGAGCCTTTCAGGCCGCAGAAAAGAAACATGGAAGCACCTAATGTCTCAAAAAGCGATTCTGTGAATCTGACCGAGATACGGACATGCATGAGAAGGACGATGTGGAAAAATGTTGGCATCATCCGGAGCGAAGAGTCTCTTAATGCTGCAAGGGCAACGCTCATGGGGTTAAGCGGTATTCTTGAAATGGATTTCACCACTAGGGAGGGACTGGAAGCGAAGAACATGCTTGCGACGGCTCTGTCGATAACGGAAGCTTCACTCTATCGGAAAGGTAGCGTTGGAGCACATTACCGTACCGATTATCCGCAGAAAGAAGGGCAATGGCAACGCCACACTAATATCCGGAAGACCGGTAATATAATGGAGGTGACATGGGCATGAGAAAGGCCAAGATTGTCTGCACACTTGGACCTTCGTCGAGTACAAGGAAAGTCATAGGTGCGCTTGTAGGCAGCGGTATGGATGTCGCGCGGTTGAACTTTTCGCATGGAGAATACCCATTTCATGAGAAAATAGTCCAGACGGTAAGGAGCGAAGCGGCTCGACAGAACAAGGTAATAGCTCTACTCCAGGATCTGCAGGGGATAAAGATCCGGGTCGGAGAGGTAGAAGGAGGGGGTGTCCATCTGAAGACAGGATCGCGCGTTGCTCTCCATGCCGGCAAATATCTTAGCACCGCTAAAGCAATTTATATCTCCTATCAGGCATTGCTCAAGGATGTGAACGAGGGCGAAAGCATCGTTATCGATGACGGCCTTTTAAAGTTGACTGTAATTGATAAGAAAAAAGATGTCCTGGTGGCGGAAGTGGTTGAAGGAGGCATCCTTAAATCGAGGAAAGGCGTGAATCTCCCCTGCACAAAGACTACCCTAGAGGCGTTTACCGATAAGGACCGGAGGGACCTCCAATTCGGCCTCGGTTTGGGTTTTGACTATATAGCCGTCTCATTTGTTAGGCAGGCTGATGATATCTTGAGGGTCACTAACTGGGCTAAAAAAAATAAAGTAAATCTTCCGCCTATCATTGCAAAGATAGAGAAGCCTGAAGCACTCGACAACATTGAAGAGATTATGGAAGTCGTCGAGGGGATTATGGTGGCAAGGGGTGACCTTGGCGTCGAGATGGCGACGGAACAGGTGCCGGTTATCCAGAAAATGCTGATTGACCTTGCCAACAGGAAGGGGAAAATTGTAATTACTGCAACCCAGATGCTCGAATCCATGACACAACATACGCGACCGACGAGGGCCGAGGCTTCAGACGTGGCGAATGCAATTCTGGACGGTACTGATGCCGTGATGCTCTCCGGAGAGACTGCCTCTGGAAAGTATCCTGTAGAGGCTGTTAAGGTGATGGACTCAATAATCAGAAACACGGAGTCTAATTTCCCCGATCGGGTGAAGTCACTATACAGGACCGGCAACAAGTTCCCTGAATCGATCGCTGTCGGTGCCTGCATGGCTGCCCAGAGTATAGGAGCAAGACTGATCGTTGTCTTTACTCATTCAGGATTCGCTGCTATGTTGTTGTCGAAACTGAGACCGTCAGTCCCAGTCGTTGCCTTCACCCCTTCTGAGGAGGCTCTTCATAGGATACCGCTGTACTGGGGCACAATGCCGAGACTGATATCGAGCACTGATATCATCCTGGAGGCCGACCTCATGAATGAAATAGAAAAGTCGCTTGTTGAGGAGGGATTGATCAAAAAGGGTAACAGTATGGTCTTCGTAGCGAGCTCGCCATTTTTGGGTAAACCTAATATTATTAGGTTGCACAAGGTGACTTAGGAGGAAAGGCACAGATGACTTTGTTTGTGGCCGAGATAACTGATACTCGTCGCAATGTAATGCCTTGGACTCGAATATCAATGAGTATTGTTCATGGATGCATGGGTGTATATTTTGTTGACTTCGGATCCACAGAAGCTCTTTTGACAGAGAAATAAATGCCGACCATCATTGTTGCAATCCCTAGCCACTGATAGTTAGCTATCTCCTCCTTGAATAGTCCTATAAGTACAATGAGGCTGAACAGCGGGAATGTCATTCCGAGTGATATCGCTTTTGAGATGTCGAGGCGTGCAAGCGCTTCGTACCATATTATTTTACCGACTCCCAGCAGTATAAGACCTGTGAATAAGAGCGTGGGCCAATCTGCAAGGATGATGTCCGGAATGCTAGGTTGCCTCTCAGCAAGCATGGAAATCAGGAGGATGAACAATCCTCCGACCGAAAAGCGGACGAAGAGTATGGTAGATGGTGAAACCTGATGCAGAGCTTTTTTTGCATAGAAATTGCCGATCGGATATGTCGCAGTGCTTGCAATCACCAGCATATCGCCTGCATTCAAACTGAATTTGCCATTATATAGAATCAGTGCTGCGCCGATAAATACGCCGGACGCGCCTGTTAACTTTTCAATCGTGGTTTTCTCGCCTATGAACGGGGTGAATATGAGTGTGAAAATAATCTCTGAGAGCAGTAGCAGCGAGGTATTTATGCCAGATGTCTTGCTTGATCCTATAAAAAAAAGAATGTAAGGTACTATGACGATGCACAGGGTAATCATGAGAAGAGAAGCATATGCTTCTTTCTTCTTGAGTTCACCCAGCTTGTTGCTGAGCGCTGTATAGATAAATGAGCCTGCTGCCGCCAGCAGAGTCGAGACTGCGGCAAATGCCAGCGGAGGAATGTGCTGAGTGCCCCGATTGACCGCCACTGGGAATATGCCCCACAGAGCGGCGCTGATGAGGACAAGAAGTACACCTGTGGTTTCTTTTTGGGCTAGCTTCATATTGCAGGCAGACTATCCGTTTACCCGGCGGGACGATTTGATTTCAGCGGAACTAGAAGGTTTCATGCTCTCATCTTTTCTTCCCAATACCGGTATTCGTAAGGCCATTCTTTTTTTCTATAATCGACAAGTATCTGCATGCGTTCACGAAAGTTTTTACGCTGCAAGTCAACTTCGGGCGGCACTTCACCGGCTTTCCATGCTGCAACCAGCCGTCTGCCAAGGTTGAGCGCCTCATCCTTCACTTTTTCGGTGAAAACTCCTGCCGGCATGGCGGACATGCTTGCCCATACTCCGCCAACAGGCACTACTCCCGTAATGATAAGAAAACGATTCATGTAATCTGAGATACCCTCTTCATCCCCTCCGCCGGAAGTGACTACCGATGCCCCGTATTTACCCCAGAACTGCATGCAATGGACGACACCGCAGCACCGGTCCACAAATGCCTTTAGCTGGGCGCTCACGTTGAATATATAATTAGGACTTGCCAGTATAAGCCCGTCAGCCCCGATTATTTTCTTTTTTATCGTTTCAAAGTCATCTGTTTGTGTGCAATACCCTTTCTTGTGGCAGGCGTCGCAAGCCCGGCAAGAAAGAACAGTATCACCTTTTAGTACTATCACCTCTGTCTGGGCGCCTTCAGTTACTGCACCGTCCAGAACCCAACGCAATAGCGCAGCAGTATTTCCCTTCACACCATGCGGAGTGGCAAGAAGTGAGATGATTTTCATGATAACCTCCTTCCGAATAATGCTTAGCGTCTGTGTAAGTATACCAAAGGATTGGCCGCCAATCACAATGGCAAAACAATAATAGTCACGGTGGCGGGGTTGACTTGGATGTGATGGGAAACACTACTCTCCGAAGCTGTTAAAGATCTCGTTGAATGCAGGGGATATTTTTGTGAAGGTATTGAGGATGTCAGGGTCAAAATGCTTGGGCATGGTTCTTCCATCGCCTTCAGAGATGATCTTTACCGTCTCCTCGTGTGATAGAGGCTTCTTGTAAGGCCTGCTGCTTCTAAGGGCATCATACTGGTCGCAGAGCATGACGATTCTGCCTTCAATAGGTGTTTCATCTTTCTTCAACCCCCGCGGATAGCCTGTGCCATCCCACCTTTCGTGATGGTTTAATGCGATGGATGCTGCCATCTGTATGAAGGGATAAGATGATCCTGCGAGCACTCGCTCTCCTATGGAAGTATGTTTTTTCATAAGCTCTGTTTCTTCCGATGTTAGAGCAGCAGGCTTGAGCAGAATAGTATCGGGGATTCCGACCTTGCCGATGTCGTGCAGTGGACTGGCGAAGGTGACGGCCTCGACAAAGGAAGCAGGCAGTAAAAGCACTTGGGCCAGCTCTTTGGCGTAACGTCCCATGCGTTCATTATGGAACCCGGTGTCGGTGTCTCTGAATTCTGCAACTACAGTTAGACGGTCGATAAGCTCGGTACTCATGTTTGTAAGCATCGTGAGTGCCGAGCTTAACTCCTGAGTCCTCTTCTCGACAGTCTCTTCGAGGGTCTTCTTATATTCCTTTTCTTTCTCGATGAGCCGCCTGTATCTGACAGCCTTCTCAACCGAGTGTAAGAGTTGTTCAGAGCGGTACGGTTTTATTATGAAGTCGAAGGCCCCCTTTTTGATTGCATCAACTGCAATGTCGACTTCAGCGTGAGCGGTCATTAGGATGACCGGTACGTCCGGGTTGGCGAGATATATCTTTTCCAGAAGTTCGATGCCGGATAATACCGGCATTTTGATATCGGTCAGGACCGCGTCTATGAGGGTGTTCTGGAACTTATGGAGTGCGTCTTCAGCATTCCTGCAGGCGATGTAGGCATATCCGAATTCGTCCAATAGAGTTGAAACATATTCGAGTACATAAGGATCGTCGTCCACGACAAGTATAGTGGCGATTCGCCTGTTATCATTGCTAGTGGGGATTTCCTGCATTAAGCGTTATACCAATATCGAAGTACTTATAGTAAGGTGACCTTTACGCTAGAATCAAATGCCACTGGGCCAGCTTTATCTCCAAGGCACACAATCCCATCGTAATAGTTACACTCCTAATTGCTAATTATACACTTCGCGGAGATATTTTATCAAACTGGCTTTATAGCGATATCTTTGGAGATTTTCATACTAGTCTGCTAGCCCAATGAACCATAAACAGCATTGAACCCCGGATCTGCTTTAACAATTACCCACTGGATACGGGTTTAAATGGCATTATAGAAACTTCTGGGGAACCTTCCGAATATACAGAATATAAGACGATATGGTAAATATTGAAAAAATAAGGGTATTCTTGTATATTAAATCACTATGCAGCGGAAAGATAAGACCTCCGATCTGGGCCGGATGCGGAAAGAGATCGACACAATCGATACCTCCCTGTTAAAACTATTGAACAAGCGTGCTTCGCTAGCGGTCGAGATTGCTGGCATTAAGCGCAAAACTAGGCTTAAATTCCATGTCCCGGAACGGGAAAGGGCGATACTAGAACGACTTACCTCAATGAACAAGGGACCGTTTCCCAACGATGCCCTCAAGGTTATCTTCAGGGAAATAATCTCGGCTTCACTTGCCCTTGAAGAGCCGCTGAAAGTTGCGTATTTCGGTCCCGAGGGCACTTTCACGCATCTTGCTTCGATCCGTCATTTCGGCTCATTTGCGAAATATATCCCAGTCGAAAGTATCAAGGCTGTCTTCGATGCAGTCGAATACGGAGAGACCAATTACGGTCTCGTCCCCATCGAGAACTCTAGCGAGGGAGTTGTGAGCCATACACTCGATATGTTCATGGATTACGACCTTAAAATATCGGCTGAAGTATTGCTCGAAGTGTCGCATAACCTGCTGTCCAAAAGCGGGCAGAAGAGCAAGGTCAAAAAGATATATTCCCATCCTCAGGCATTGGCTCAATGCAGGGGCTGGCTCGAGACGAATATGACTGGCATTCCCGTTCTCGCGGCTGTAAGTACGGCAAGAGCGGCAGAGATAGTGACCGGGGACGAAGAAGCTGCGGCAATCGCCAGCGAGCTGGCAGCCAAACTCTATGACCTAAAATTTATCAGGCGGCACATCGAGGATAAGAAAAACAATTTTACCCGCTTCCTCGTCATCGCGAAAGAATCGCCATCAAAGTCATCCTCGGATAAGACCTCGATCATGTTCTCACTAAAGAACCGTCCTGGCGCACTCTACGATGTTCTGTATCCCTTTAAGGAGGCAAAAATCAATCTATCCAAGATCGAATCGCGGCCTTCGAAACGGAGGGCTTGGGAATATATATTCTTTGTTGACATGGAAGGTCATGTGGATGACGAAAAAGTGCAAAAGACCATCGATAAAATTAAAGAACACTGTCTCTACCTGACGCATCTGGGTTCTTACCCGGTCGATGAGAGATAAATAATCTCCGGAATGATTCGCATCGCCGTGGAACGGTGTGCCGTGCCCGGCATCTTGGATAAACACTCAAGGAGTACGCCATGATCAAACCTCTTGAATATGTTTCACAAATCAAGCCTTATGTGCCAGGCAAGCCTGTGAAAGAACTAGAAAGGGAATTGGGAATCACAGAGTGCATAAAGCTTGCCTCGAATGAAAATCCTGTTGGGCCGTCGCCGAAAGCAGTTGCTGCACTAAGGGCATACATTGAAAAGAGCGCGGAACTTTGCCGCTATCCTGATGGAAGCGGGTACTACCTGAAAACCGCCCTTTCTCAAAAGCTCTCCTCCTGTGGCATCAAAGTTGGAAGCGAAGAGATTATCCTCGGTAACGGCTCCAATGAGCTTATTGATATTGCAATCCGCACTTTGCTCGCTACTGGCGATGAAGCTGTCATGGCCTCGCCTTCGTTCGTTGTATATTCGATGGGAGTACAGTCGCTTGGAGGAGTTGCGCGTGAAATAAGTCTCAGGGATCATACACATGATCTTTCTGCAATGGCCGATGCTATTACACCGAAGACGAAGATGATCTTTATTGCTAATCCGAATAATCCGACTGGTACGATCAACAAAAAGACTGAATTCGATGCCTTCATGAAGCGTGTGCCTGACGGCGTTCTGGTTGTTATCGACGAGGCATACTTCGAATATGTCCGCGATCCCGAATATCCCGATACTTTAAAGTACTTTACTGAAGGAAAGGATATCCTTATCTTGAGGACCTTTTCTAAGGTCTACGGCCTCGCCTCCCTCAGGATCGGTTACGGCATTGCCAAGAGAGAGATACTCGAGGAGATGAATAAGATTAGGGAGCCGTTTAACACCAATTCATTGGCTCAAGAAGCGGCCCTTGCGGCCTTGGGAGACGAGGCCCATCTGCTGCATTCGATTGAGGTCAATGAAGAGGGTAAAAGGTACTTGTACCAGGAGTTCGATGCGCTAGGTGTGAAGTACGTCCCGACCGAGGCTAATTTTATCTATATGACCCTCGGTAAGGATTCTAAGGCATTATTCGAGACTCTTCTTAGAAAAGGCGTTATCGTTAGGCCTGTAGGTCCTGGGGAGATCAGGGTCACAGTCGGACTCCCCAAGGAAAACAGGCGTTTCATAGAGGCGCTTAAAACAAGTTTGTAAATAATGAGTTCTTGAGGTTTGGAGTTAAGAATAATAATTTTTTCTGCGATTGTAACTTATTCTTTAACTGAATAAAAGTTTCTTGGAGGTTTTATGGATATAATCGTCATTCAGCCTGACACACCTGAAGAGAATATCAGGCACATACTGAAGAAGCTCAAAAACAAGGGCCTGAATGCAAACGTTTCACGCGGAACCGAACGGACTATCATCGGCGTCATAGGCGACACCTCCAAAGTGACAGAAGACGAAGAAGATGCGATAAGAGCGATGACTGGCGTCGAGAATGTTCTGCGCATTCTCAAGCCATATAAGCTTGCCAGTCGGGAGTTCAAGAAAACGCCTTCCGAGATAGATATCGATGGCGTTGTAATCGGAGGCAAAAAGATACAGGTAATGGCTGGCCCATGCTCGGTTGAGAGCAAGGCCGGACTTATAAACATAGCCGAAAAAGTTAAGGCAGCGGGCGCGACTTTTCTGAGAGGAGGGGCGTTCAAACCTAGGACTTCTCCTTATTCTTTTCAGGGCCTTGGTGAAGAAGGCTTGCAATATCTCATCGAGGCAAAGAAAAAGACTGGTCTCAGGGTAATTACCGAACTGATGGATCCACGGGATCTAGAAGTTATCATAAAATATACGGATATTATTCAGATTGGGACCAGAAACATGCAGAATTTCAGACTCCTCCTGGAGGTCGGCGGCGTGGATAAACCGGTCCTTCTAAAGCGTGGATTGTCCGCCACAATAAAGGAATGGCTCATGTCTGCGGAATATATAATGTCGAAAGGCAACCAGAAGGTATTGCTCTGCGAACGAGGCATAAGGACCTTTGAGACCGCTACAAGGAACACGCTGGACTTGAGCGCCATCCCAGTACTCAAACAGCTAACACATCTTCCGGTTGTGGTGGACCCCAGCCATGGCGTGGGCAAGTGGGACCTGGTTGCACCTATGTCCAAGGCGGCTGTTGCAGCGGGCGCGGATGCATTGATTATCGAAGTTCATACAAATCCTGAGGATGCTCTCTCTGACGGCGAGCAATCTCTTAGGCCAGATATCTTCTCTCAGATGATGCTAGAGCTGAAACCGGTGGCTCAGGCAGTGGGCAGGGAAATATAAAAGATTTGGAGATATAAGTGGCCTCAACTGATCAACTTTATTTTGAAGATGTAACTATTTTGGGTGTCGGGCTTATCGGTGCATCGATGGCTCTGGCTCTGCGGGAAAATGGGCTCTGCCGGACGATCGTCGGCTTCGGCAGGAAAGAGGAAAACCTGAAACGTGCTAAGGACCTTGGAATTATCGACAGATACAGCCTAGATGCAGCTGCTACGGTTGTCGGTGCCGACCTCATTATTCTTTGCACTCCGGTAGGTATGCTGAAGGACATAGCTGTCACTATTCGCCCCGCACTGAAACAAGGCGCGCTTGTTATGGATGTGGGAAGCGTGAAAGGCGGACTCGTTGCCGATCTTGAATTCGTTATGCCCGACGGCGTCGATTTTGTAGGCTCGCATCCAATTGCCGGCAGCGACAAGTCGGGTATCGATGATTCGAGGGGCAGCCTTTTCGTGGGGGCTCGTTGTATCGTTACCCCTACGCCACGGTCGAGCAAGGAAGCCGTTGCTAAAGTCTCCTCGCTCTGGACAGCATCAGGCGGTCTGGTCGAATGCATGGACCCTTTCAGACATGACGAGATCTTCGCACTTGTCAGCCACATGCCTCATATCATAGCCTATGCGATGGTTAATGCTGTTGAGAGCATTAATCCGAAATGCGTTGAATATAGCGGAGGCGGCTTCAGGGATACCACGAGGATAGCCGCGAGTTCACCGGAACTGTGGCGGGATATATGCATTATGAACCGGGATAATCTCTTGAACGTGCTGGACAGTTTCAACGCAAACCTTCTTAAAATTGAGCAATGTCTGAAGGAGAATGATTGGGCTGGAATCGAAAATGAATTTATTAGGGCTCAGAAGCTAAGAATGAGTCTCGAGAAATAGAATCAAGGCATGTGGATAGTGATAGAATATTTTATGAATCAATGGGTTTCTATAGATCGCTATGTATCTTTGATCGCAATCAAGGATGTCGGTCATTTAATTCTGTTCAGCTTTTTTGTTCACGCATACTTCAAGACATTGTTGGTAAAGCCTCCGATGAATATCAGTTAAGGGGATAGAGGTATAGTAAAGGAAAATGAAAACAGCGGAATTGACTAAATCAAATGGGTTGCGGGGAGAGGTCACACCTCCTCCTGATAAATCTATATCTCATAGGGCCATCATGTTCGCCTCGATGGCGGAAGGCAAGAGCGTGGTTCGGAACTTCCTCAGGGCAGAAGACCCACTGAGCACTATAAAGGCCTTCAGGATGCTCGGCATCCCAATAACAGAGGACACAACGGGCGAAGTGACGATAGAAGGGAAAGGACTCAACGGGTTCACCGAACCCTTTGACGTGATCGACTGCGGCAACTCGGGCACAACGATGCGGCTGATATCGGGACTGTTAGCCGGGAATCTATTTCTCTCCATCCTTACCGGAGACGATTCATTGAAACAGAGGCCTATGGCGAGGGTGATCAATCCACTTAAGCAGATGGGGGCACTGATTTCAGCCAGAGGCGGAGACAAGTATCCCCCTCTGGCTATAAGAGGCACAGCATTAAAATCTATACACTACACGATGCCAATTGCATCAGCCCAGGTGAAATCTTGCATAATTCTAGCCAGCCTGTATGCCGATGGGACGACGATGATCATTGAACCGCAAAGGTCGCGCGATCACACCGAAAGGATGCTCTCTGCAATGGGAGCCAAAATAAAAGTACAGGGTCTGTCGGTCTCGGTGAAGGGAGATACAAGACTCCAAGCAGCTGATGTGACTGTACCGGCTGACTTTTCTTCCGCGGCTTTTTTTATTGCAGGAGCACTACTTGTCCCCAATTCCGACATAATAATCAGAGGTGTCGGCATCAATCCGACCAGGACAGGGCTGCTGAATGTCCTCGTTGATATGGGTGCTTCAATAAAGATCGAAAATATGAGAGAAATTTCCGGGGAACCGATTGCTGATATTGTCTGTTCATCGGCGGATCGACTGAAGGCATTCAGGATAGCTAATGATATTGTTCCTTCCCTAATCGACGAATTCCCTATACTCTGCATTCTAGCAAGCAAGGCAGATGGAGTCACCGAAATCAGGGGCGCACGGGAACTGAGGGTAAAGGAATCCGACAGGATAAAGGCCATGGCGACAGAACTCGCCAAGCTGGGAGTCGAAGTCAAGGAATACCCGGACGGGATGGATATAAAAGGGAATGCGAATCTGAAAGGCTGTCCCGTCGAGAGTTACGGCGACCACAGGATTGCGATGTCGCTTTCAATCGCGGCCCTGATCTCACAAGGCACGACCGTAATCAACAACGCCTCATGCGCAGATATCTCATTTCCTGGATTTTATGAGACATTGAAGGGTCTGGAGGCATAAATTGGCAAGGGTTATCGCGATAGACGGTCCTTCGGGCGCAGGTAAAAGTTCAGTCTCCCGGCTGGTTGCGAAGAGGCTTGGATATCAGTATCTTGATACTGGAGCTCTTTACCGAGCTCTTGCGCTTCATCTTACGAGGAAAGGGGTCAATCCCGAGGGTCTCGAAGTGGACATTGCGAATGCCGCAAAAGACGCTGAGATCAGGCTGGAGGGTGAGAAGGTCTTTCTTAACGGTGAGGATGTCTCGGATGCTATAAGGACTCCTGAGGCTGGTCATTATGCATCAGTCTTTTCAGCGAGGAAGAGCGTTAGGATTCATCTCTTTAAGATACAAAAAGAAGCTGGGCAAAGTTACGATATTGTAGCCGAGGGCAGAGATATGACGACAGTGGTATTCCCAGATGCGATGGTGAAGGTATACCTCGATGCTTCCGAAGAGGGACGCGCTAAGAGGCGTTATTGGCAGCTTAAGGGAAAGGGCATGCCAATAAGCATGGAGGAAGCCTGTCGTGATATCAAGGAAAGGGATTTCCGGGACAAGAACCGCGACATAGCGCCATTGAGAAGGGCAGAAGATTCACTTTACTTAGATACTACAAATATGGCACTTGAAGCGGTGGTAGATAGGATAGTAAAAGAGGTGCAGTGATATATCCTTGAAATATATGTGCAAAATTCTGTATCTTAAATTCAGTCCTTTATTGAGTGTCTCATAAAGAGGTGGTTTGTTGGCCGGTAAAATAAAGATAATCACGGCGAAACGCGCAGGGTTCTGTTTCGGAGTGAAAAGGGCAGTAGACATGGCTTTCGATGTCGCGAAAAAAAGCGAGAGCGTCTATACGCTGGGACCTATTATACACAATCCCCAGGTCATCGAAAAGCTCAAGTCAGAAGGCGTATGGCCTGTGGAATCGATAGACAATCCCAAAATCAAGACTCTTATCATCAGAACTCATGGCGTGCCGAAAAATGTATCGGAGAAGCTCAGCAGGAAGAAATATGAGGTTATCGACACTACATGTCCGTTTGTCAAAAAAGCCCAGAATTATGCGAACCTGCTGCAGGCTGAGGGATATCAGGTCCTCATAGTCGGAGACTGTGAGCATCCCGAAGTTAAGGGTCTGATGAGCTATGCCGGATTGGATGTTGTAGTGATCAACAAAGATGATTCTCTGCCAAAGCTGAAGAGCAGGGTTGGCGTTGTCGTTCAGACGACCCAGCCAATCAGCGTGCTCAAGAAATTCATTGCTGATGCAGTCGACTGTGTAAAGGAACTGAAGGTCTTCAATACAATATGCAATTCGACGGCACTGAGACTCAAAGAGACAAAGGCTATAGCCCAAGGGGTGGATGCTGTGATCGTTGTAGGGGGGAAAAACAGCGCTAACACTACTCAGCTTGCTAATTTCTGTATTTCCATGTCAGTACCGACGTACCACGTAGAAACCGCTTCAGAGATCAGGAAACAGTGGTTTATGAATGTCGGGAAGGTCGGTATCACTGCGGGCGCATCAACGCCCGATTGGATAATAGAAGACGTGGCGGAGAGAATCCGATATCTAGGAGGAAGGTAACTGTATGAACATGCAGACGAACGAAGAGTCTAAAGAGCTTGAACAGATGTATGCCGAAACCCTTCAGCGCATTCACAGCGGAGAGGTGGTAAAGGGACGGGTCATTGCAGTCAAATCTGAAGGAGTCGTCGTCGACATTGGATATAAATCGGAGGGGACCATTCCGGCAACGGAATTCAGCAGCGAGGAAATAAAGAATCTGAAAGCTGATGATGAACTCTATGTTTTTATCGAAAGGATCAATGACCAGGAAGGAGTAGTGTATCTTTCGCGTGAGAGGGCATCTAGAATAAAGGCATGGGAAACATTGTCATCCGCATTGGAGAACAACCTTGCGATCGAAGGAAAGGTCATTGAAAAGACTAAGGGTGGCCTGATAGTCAATGTCATGGGCATTAAGGCTTTTCTGCCCGGCTCCCAGATTGATACAAAGCCGATAAAAAACCTAGACTCCTACATGGAACAGACCATCCCGCTTAAGATATTGAAGATGATACCTGCGCGTGGACATGGCGGAGGAGGGGCAACTGCAGGCATGACGCTCATCGTATCGCGGCGCTCCATAGTTGAGGAAGGCACCAAAATCTTAAGGGAAGAAACTCTTAAGCATCTCAAAGAAGGCGCTATCCTCAAGGGAACGATCAAGAACATTACCGACTACGGAGTTTTTGTCGACCTCGGAGGCATAGACGGCCTTCTTCATATCTCCGACATCTCATGGGGCAGAGTAAACCATCCTTCCGAATTTTTCGCAGTAGGAGACGAAAAGGAATTTCTTGTGCTGAAGTTCGACGAAGAAACTCAGAAGGTTACTTTGGGATACAAACAGAAGAAGCCGAACCCTTGGCTCTCGGTCGAGCAGAAATACCAACCAGGTATGGTCATCACTGGAAAAGTGGTAAATGTTACCGATTATGGAGTCTTTGTAGAGGTCGAAGAAGGACTTGAGGGACTTATTCATATCTCTGAACTTGACTGGTCCCCTCGCCAGAAGCATCCGTCTAAATACGTGTCGGTCGGTGATTCGATCGAAACTAAGGTCATCAACGTCAATAAGGACGAGAAGAGGCTTTCACTGAGTTTGAAACAACTCAGACAGAAGCCTTGGGAACTCATTGGAGAGCACTACAAGGCGGGGCAGAAGATCATCGGCAAGGTAAAGACTATCACCGATTTCGGGGCTTTTGTACGCCTGCCAGAAGGGGTTGATGGCCTTATCCATATTGCGGATCTCTCGTGGACGAAGCATATTAAGCACCCGTCAGAGGTTCTGAAGAAGGGGCAGAAGGTCGATGCCGTCATCCTAAGCCTCGATCCGGAGCGTGAGCGCATGGCCCTCGGCATCAAGCAACTCACATCCGATCCATGGGAGGTTGAGATACCTGCTAAGTTTAAGCTCGGAGAAGAATTCGTCGGAAAGATGCTGAGAAAAAGTGACTTCGGCATCTTTGTGGAACTTGAGAACAGCGTTGAAGGACTGATCTATTCGTCCGAAATCGACACGTCCATAGAAGTCAATGAGGGCGATGAAATCATGGTCAGGATAATAAAAATGAATGTGGAAGAGCGAAAGATAGGGCTTAGTATGAAAAATGTGAGGTCTAATGAAAATAGGTAGGACACTCGTATTTGTCACGCTGTTCATATTGCTTCTTGTATTTATTAGTGTGATATTTACTGCCATAAGCAAAGTTGCAAGGTATAAGGTGGCACTCGTGAGGGTCGAAGGCCCCATAGTTGAGGCCAAGTCGGTAGTGGAAGAGATTAATGGATATGTAAAAGACTCATCCGTCAGGGCTATAGTGATACGTGTCGACAGTCCGGGTGGAGGAGTTGTGCCGTCCCAAGAGATATACGACGCAGTCAAGAAGGCCAAGGCTGTCAAAAAGGTCATTGTTTCCATGGGTTCGGTGGCTGCATCTGGCGGCTACTACATATCGGCACCGGCTGACCGCATTGTCGCCAACCCAGGGACTATTACTGGGTCCATCGGCGTTATCATGGTGGTGCCGAATCTGCAAGGTTTGCTGGAGAAGGTCGGCATAAAGACAGAAGTAGTCAAAAGTGGTAAGCACAAGGATCTTGCATCGGTTTTCAGGGGCATCGGCAAGGAGGAGCGCCAGATCATCCAAGGGGTTATGGACGATGTTCATGAACAGTTCATCGCGGCTGTCGCGGAAGGTCGGAAAATGCCCATCGACACGACCCGCAAGTTATCCGACGGAAGGATATTTTCTGGTCGCCAAGCTATAGGTGCTGGGTTGGTCGATGAAATGGGAGACCTTGACGATGCCGTCAAGGTTGCTGGCAAACTAGCAGGGATTGAGGGAGAGCCCGAAGTTATTTCGAAGTCAGAAAAGGGAATGATCTCGAAACTGTTGGATGGGAAGATGTCTGAAGAACTTTCGCGCGCACTTCCCGACCTGCATCTGAAATACATGTACTATATGTATATGCCCTGATAAGGAGCGTGGGGTGTGGAGCTACACTGTCTTTTGAATTGCTTGTCCGGTTTTTCCGATCAAGTCGGGTATCGGCCGATTAATAATGTAATTCCAGTTTAGGATTAAAGATAGCTAAAAGATATTCATAGATATCTGAGGAGGAAAAGAATGACGAAATCTGTGCTAATCGAAAAGGTCACGGGGAAGGTCGAGGGACTGACAAAGAAACAGGTCGAGGCAATAATAAATACGGTTTTCGATGGGATGAAGGACGCACTTGCTCGCGGTGAGAAGATTGAAATCCGGGGCTTCGGAAACTTCAGACTGAAGCAGAGGGATGGCAAGGTGGCTAGAAACCCAAAGACCGGTGAAAAGGTTCAGGTACCTTCAAAAAAAGCACTTCACTTCAAGATCGGGAAACCTTTCCATCACGCACTTAATCGCGGAGAATAGTGAACGGAGCGTAGTCCGCTTTGCTCATCCCTGCAGACTGATCTTATGACGCGGAGGAAGTTTCTAATAAATATAATTAGGTCTTTCTTCGCGCTTATCATAGCAGGGTTGCTTGCAGCGTTATGGTATGTTTCTCCATCGACGGCTAAAAAGCGCCAATTGAAGTATGTATTTGTTCTCGATGATGATGAGCTTCCCAAACGAGGAGTTCGTAAGGTCGAGTTCAAATATTCTATAGAAGACGGCAGCATAATTATTAACCGGGCTTTTGTTGTAGTTGGAGAAAAAGGGCTTACCTTTTTTTCTCCTGTCTGTACTCATCTTGGTTGTTACGTTAACTGGGACAATAACCGTAAGGAATTTCTCTGCCCCTGCCACGGTGGCAGATATAATATCGACGGTCAGGTCATTGCAGGTCCTCCACCGAAGCCGCTCAATAGCCTACCGTTCAAGATTGAAGCGGGAAAGGTTTATCTTGGGGTCACGGTCTAATGGGAAAGCTCTTCAATTGGCTGGACTATCGATTTGGTCTCAAGAGGTCCCACAGCAAGTTCCTGCAGCGCCGGGTGCCGTCTGATCTTGGTTATACTTACTGCTTCGGCGGCATGGCCTTCACCTTTTTTCTGATGCTTGCCTGTTCGGGCCTTTTGCTCTCCCTCTACTATGTGCCGTCTGAAAAGGAGGCCTTCCACAGTGTCGTTATGATTACTGACGAAGTGACTCTGGGATGGGTTGTCAGGGGGTTGCACAAATGGTCTGCTTCCCTTTTTATCATATCGATAATACTCCATACCATCCGCGTATTTGCTTCGAAAGCATACCGTCCCCCACGTGACTTGAACTGGATGGTAGGCGTCATGACCCTTGTCCTGGTAATGTTTTCTGGATTTACAGGATACCTGCTGCCTTGGGACCAGAAGGCCTATTGGGCAACCGAGGTGGGTACGGCGATGGCACGGAATGTGCCGTTTATCGGAGACAATATAATGAATGGTTTCAGGGGAGGACCAGAGGTGAGCGGTGCAACCCTCGTGAGATTCTATAGCCTCCATATACTATATCTGCCTCTGGAGATTTCGATCCTACTCTGGGCGCACTTCCATATGGTCAAAAGACAAGGGATATCGAAAGGACTGTGACCACTCAATCCTCTGGATGACAACGATGGGAGGTGCTCGTGGTGAACATTCAAAACCCATTGCAGTGGTGAAGCGGAAATAGATAAACTGAATGAAAGAAATCAATCGTGACAAGAAATTCTATCCTGACTATCTCGCGGAGATCGTTGCTACGGTCCTAATCTGTTTTGAATTGCTGATTATTCTTGTACTGCTCTATCCGCCATCAATAGGGCGACAGATAGACTTCCTAAAACCATTTCAGCCACGGCCTGAGTGGTATTTCCTTTGGCTCTTTGCATTGATAGGTTACTTCTACGGCAATGCGACTATCGTAGGTACAGTGATTATTCCTATTGCATATGTACTTCTGCTTCTCCTCATCCCGTACATTGACAAGGGAGCAAGGGGAAGTCTAAAAGCCGCATTTGTCGGAGTCTCACTGTTGTTGATGTTTATAATATTTACATTACTGAGCTTCTATAACTGAGGTCTCATCAGGTCTCAATTAACTGTCTCCCTTGTTGACAACCGCTTGTTTTAACCCGTATCATGCCTTTATATGTTCGACAAACTCCTTGATGTTAAAAACCTCTCAATCTCGTTCAAGTCAGACCATGACTCTTTGCGGATAGTCTCTGCTATCTCCTTTGACGTGGGCAAGTCCGAGGTGTTCGGCCTTGTAGGCGAAAGTGGCAGTGGCAAGAGCATGACTGCGCTGTCGATCCTTAGGATTCTGCCCGGCAACGCTTTTGCTGAAGGCAATATAGTATTCAAAGGCAGAGACCTGCTCACTCTTGACGAAGAGGAGATGAGAGGGATAAGGGGAAAAGATATCTCGATCATCTTCCAAGAGCCGATGACCTCGTTGAATCCGGTGTTGACAGTGGGGTACCAGGTTGCTGAATCCTTGCGCGCCCATTTCAAGATATCAAAATCAGATGCGATGAATAAAGCGGTCGAGTTGCTGAGATCAGTCAGGATACCATCCCCGGAAACGAGGATAAAGGACTATCCGCATCAACTGTCGGGAGGTATGCGCCAGAGGGTAATGATAGCAATGGCGATTGCCTGCAATCCTGCGTTGCTAATTGCCGACGAACCAACCACTGCTCTGGACGTAACTATACAGGCACAGATACTTGAGCTGCTCCAGGGCTTGAGAAGCGAGCGCGAGATGGCGATCCTCCTGATCACCCATGATTTGAGCATCATCGCCGAGCAGGCAGAGAGGGTTGCCGTTATGTATGCTGGAAGAATTATGGAGCTTGCCCCCGTAGAGGAGCTGTTTCGGAATACACTGCATCCCTACAGTATCGGGCTTTTGGAATCTCTGCCGGATAAGAAGGGAGTTCCCTTGAAACCTATATCAGGCTTTGTCCCTTCTCCGGATATTTATCCTAAAGGTTGCAAGTTTTCAGACCGCTGCCCGTCAGTTGTTGATACATGCGGTACGACAGAGCCTGAACTTGTAGAGGTCTCTAAAGGACATTATGTCAGGTGCATCAGGTAAATAAGGTAAATAATCGAGGAGTTATGGAGTTGCGGGGTTGAACGAAACTACAGAAAAAACAAGCATGCACCCTGGTCAGTTACTACAGGTTCAGGATATAAAGAAATACTTTCCAGTCAAAACGCGATTGGGTGGGTCAAAGAAGTGGATCAAGGCTGTTGACGGTGTGAGCTTTGATGTGAAAAAGGAGAGCGTTTTTGCGATTGTAGGCGAGAGTGGTTCTGGCAAATCTACTGTCGCGCGGCTTATCCTCAAGCTGCTCGATCTTACTTCTGGTAGCATTGTTTTCAGGGGAGGTGATATCTCCGCCATAAAGGGTAGCGGCCTGCGGCAATTTCGAAAGGCGGTGCAGATTGTTTTCCAGGATCCATTTGCTGCCCTGAATCCGCGGATGAGGATAATCGATGCGCTTTCCGAGCCGTTCAAGATCCATAATATTGCCCCTAACAGCGATATAAAAGGCCGGGTTGTGGAACTCCTTAACAAAGTCGGGTTGAATGCGGAAGTGCTTTCCAAATACCCGCACGAATTCAGTGGAGGGCAGCGCCAGCGGATATGCATAGCAAGAGCCCTTGCTGTCTCACCTGAACTAATAGTCGCAGATGAACCTCTCTCGGCACTCGATGTATCTATCCAAGCCCAAATACTTAACCTCCTCCAGGATATCAAACGCAATTCGGGCATATCGATGGTATTTATCAGCCATGACCTGCGAGTCGTCAGATATCTCAGCGACGAGGTTGCGGTCATGTACTTGGGGCGGATAGTCGAGACCGGTAGGACTGATGACCTGTTTGCTGTGCCAAAACATCCTTATACGGAACTGCTTCTTGCATCGGCTCCGAAGTTGAAATATCGTTCTCAGCAGACTGACGAAAAATCCCAGTTGCCAGCTGATTCCATCGACGTGCCGGGAGCCGTTGATGTCCCATCGGGTTGTCCCTTTCATTCCCGCTGTCCTAAGCGATTCGGGCCGTGCGACAAAATATCTCCTGAACTCAGAGCTGCCGGAGATTCATCGGTTGCCTGCCATCTCTTTAATGGAGTGTAGCTGCAGACCCCGAACTGTCGTCACCTGGGATATTCATAGCACAAGCTAAGCTAGTCTGAGGCATAAGTTTCACGTGCGGACGATCAGCCTCCGTAATCTAATGGTGAATCAGAAGACCAGTAATCCTTTTAATGTATTACATTTGGAAGTAACATGAATTAAAGAGAATGGTACTTAGAACGCGGGAAAACAAACCTTGGTTTGAGCATTGCTATAATGCGAAAATATCTATTTGGGTGCGGAGCAAGCATTTCCAAATTGAGTTGTATTTTGTTCAACCGTAAATTGACTTACTGTCGATTGGTTGCTATAGTAAAATCAAGTTTTTGAATTCATCTGCAGTAAGCAGATGCCGGGCAGTGCAATACTATCTTCAGGAGAAAAAATGTTCAAGGAATTTAAGGAATTTGCAGTTAAGGGCAATGTTGTGGATCTGGCAGTAGGTATAATCATAGGGGGCGCTTTCGGGAAAATTGTGTCATCTTTTGTAAGTGACATACTCATGCCCCCGATAGGGTTTGTGATTGGCAATATGGATTTCACTAACTGTTTTATTTCGCTTTCAGGCAAAAGTTTCGCCACTTTGCAGGAAGCCAAGGCAGCGGGAGCGCCGACTCTCAATTATGGTATTTTTTTTAATTCCGTTCTGGACTTTGTGATAGTTGCTTTTGCGATATTCCTTATGATCAAGCAGATCAATAGGCTGAAGCGCGAAGAAGCACCAAATCCGGAGGCTCCGACTACTAAGGAATGCCCTTTTTGTTTTTCGATGATTCCGATCAAGGCAATACGCTGCCCTCAATGCACTTCAGAGCTTAAGACATAAAAGGGCCAATGCGATAAGATGGAGTGTCAAATGTAAACCATATTGTTGGAGCGTCGGCACATATACCTAAGGCGGAAAGACCACTCATGACCCAAGAAAGAGCCGTATGAGGTAACGCTGCACGCACGGAACTAGCAGAGCGTGTAACCGTCATCCCCACCACGTCAAAATAGAGATGAGAGGAATGTGTCAAAGTAAGATGAAGTGGCGTGAGCTAAAGTAAGGTATCGACTTCCTTGACAAGTGCAGGTTTGGTCCAATCCTGTTCGCCGAAATGTTTTTTGAATATTATTCCCCGTTTGTCGATTATGAAGGTTGTAGGTACCATAAATGCTTTATACAGGTCTCTTGATACGGACAGCTTGTCATCGAAGAGAATCTCAAAGTCCACCGGGTTCTGCAGAACGAACTCGTTAACATTTGACAACGACCGATCCGATGAAACAGCCAGCACGACAAGGCCCCTGCCTTTATACATGTTGTATAGTTTGTTAAGGGACCGCAGTTCATCTTTGCACGGCGGACACCATGAGGCCCAAAAGACAAGAATGACGACCTTGCCCTTATGGGAAGCGAGTGATACGGATTTGCCCGTCAGATCTGTCAAGGTAAAGTCCGGGGCCTTTTGGCCAGTGAGACTTTCAATGGCGTAAGGGGAAGGGAGTTCAGCCCCCGAAGCGGGAGCCAGGAACCAGTAGTTAGTATTTAGAACAATAAGTAAACATGCCAAGAATAGAATTTCTTTTTTCTGGTGTCTGACATCGATAAGGGCGTATTGCGATACGCCCTTATCGCTATTTCTAGATAAGGCCTGCATTTTCTAGCACACCGACGAGCTTCTCTTTGTTGACTGTAGACATGGAGCAAAGGGGGAGTCTGAAATCCTCCTCAATCCTTCCCATCAGGGCAAGAGCAGTCTTCACCGGTATGGGATTCGTCTCTATGAACATGGCATTGTTCAGGGGTTCGAGCTTGTAATGCAATTCTCTCGCTTTTTTTATGTTGCCTTTCTCCCAGGCGTTACACATTTCGGCTACGTATTTCGGCGCGATGTTCGCAGTTACTGACATAACTCCTTTGCCGCCGAGTGTCAGCATCGTGAAGGTTGTGAAATCGTCTCCGGAAAAGAGCGTTAAGCGGTTGCCGCACAGCCGCACCAGATCGCTGGCTTGGCGCATATCTCCGGTCGCCTCTTTGATACCAACGATATTTTTGAACTCAAGTAATCTTGCCACTGTAGCAGGCAGCATGTTGACAGCTGTCCTTCCCGGGACATTGTAAAGTACAATTGGAATATCGACTGCCTCAGATATGGCCTTGAAGTGCAGATAAAGGCCTTCTTGAGTCGGTTTATTGTAATAGGGTGTGACTATCAGGGCGCCGTCCGCACCAAGTGCCTTAGCCTTTTTCGTAATGAGGATAGCCTCATCGGTCGCATTCGCTCCCGTACCCGCTATGACCGGTATTCTTTTATTTACTGCTTTGACTGCCACCTCTATGGCGCGGTAATGCTCTTTGAAGTCGAGTGTCGAAGCTTCGCCGGTTGTCCCGCAGGGTACGATGCCGTGGGTACCCTGTGAGATGTGCCATTCGATAAGGTCAGCGTAAGCTTTTTCGTCGAACTTCCCATTCTTAAAAGGAGTTACTATGGGTACCAATGAACCTTTAAACATGGTCTCCTCCTTCTGCTGCTAATTATATAAACTTTATACCAACTCCCAGGGTATTATCAAATTGGTTGTGATTCAATTACCTCTATGCGTCCGGTATAATACCTTCGAATACCTCAACGGCAGGGCCTGTCATATAAACATGGTTGTTTTCGTTCCATTCGATAGCGAGGTTTCCGCCGAGCAGTTTGACGGTTACCCGCCTTTCCGTCAGTCCCTTGAGCATTGCCGCTACGCTTGCGGCGCAAGCGCCCGTACCGCATGCTAAGGTTTCTCCTGAGCCCCTCTCCCATACCCTCATGATCAATTCATTCCTGCCCATAGTATTGATAAATTCGACATTTGTTCTTTTCGGGAAGAGCGGATGTGTCTCGATTTTACGTCCGTATCTTTCGATCTGGAAATCAGACACGCTTTCATCGAGGAATATTACAGCATGAGGGTTGCCCATCGAGACGAAGGTCAGGTTGAAATCCGCTCCGTCAATGCGCAGGGGGTAGTCTACAGTCATTGCTGACGGCTCTATGTTCACCGGGATCTGTTGCGGATCCAAAATAGGCTCTCCCATGTCTACGCGTACATTATTGCCCGAGCGCTCCGGTCGTATGATACCGGCTAGCGTTTCGACATCGAGTATCTGTTTCCCCGACAGATGTCTGTCCCAGATGTATTTGGCGAAGCAACGGATGCCGTTGCCGCACATCTCGACCTCGCTGCCGTCGGCGTTGAAAATATTCATCATGAAATCTGCGGTCTTCGACGGATAGAGGAGCAGTACCTGGTCTGCACCTATACCGAACCTCCGGTTGCAGTACTCAACTGAAAATGCGGCCGGATTTGGCAGATCGAATGTCAGGCAATTGATTAAGATAAAGTCGTTACCGTTGCCATGCATCTTTGTGAAGGGTATTTTCATCTGATAAACTCCGGCATTGATTCACCACGCAGCAGATCGGCGTACGACTCACGTCTGCGTACGAGTCCGAATTCCTTTCCACTTACCATTACTTCTGCCACTCTTGGGCGGCTATTGTAGGTCGAAGACATCGAGAAGCCATATGCTCCGGCACTCATGACCGCCAAGTACTCACCCTGTTTGACCTTCTGGATCTCGCGGTCCTTTGCGAGGAAATCCCCGGATTCACATATTGGTCCAACAACGTCCACAATGAGCGTATGCCTTCTGCTCTTTACCACGGGCTGAATATGATGGTATGCATCGTACAGCGACGGTCTCATCAAATCGTTCATTCCTGCATCGACGATGACAAAATTTTTATCTTCGCTGGCTTTTAAGTAAAGTGTTTTCGTTACAAGGATACCCGCATTGCCGACAAGGGATCTTCCAGGTTCCATGACCACGGTCAGGTCGCGATCTTCGAGTAGTGGCAGTATCCGCTTAGCCAAGTCTGAGGGTTGAGGCGGTTCCTCATGAAGATACGTAATGCCAAGTCCCCCACCTATATCCAGGTACTCTATCCTGATACCGTTCTCCGAAAGTTCATCGACCAGGATAAGTATCCTCTTGAGCGCATCGACGAAAGGTGATATTTTTGTCAGCTGAGAACCGATATGCTTGTGAATGCCAGTTACCGCTATATTCTTTAGGCTCTTGGCGAACTTGTAGTACTCCAAGGCATCTTCGATTGGAATACCGAATTTGTGCTTCTTGAGGCCGGTCGAGATATAGGGATGGGTCTGGGGGTCGATATCGGGATTGATGCGCAAGGCAATGGATGCCGTCACTTTCATTTCTCCGGCGATGCTGTCGATCTCGCGCAATTCATTTTCAGATTCTACGTTGAACATAAGTATCTTGCTCTTCAGGGCATACCTTATCTCATCAGCCGTCTTACCGACCCCTGCATAAACGATTTTCTCAGAGGGGACGCCCGCCTTCAGCGCCCTGAAAAGCTCGCCACCCGACACAACATCAGCGCCCGCGCCATGTTTTGCAAAAAGATGTATGAGGGCGGAATTGGAATTGGCCTTAAGAGCGAAGCAGATGATATGGGGTTTACCGTCGAAGGCCTCATCATAAGCCTTAAAGTGTCTTACAAGGGTACTGGCACTGTAAATATAAACAGGGGTGCCGTATTTTGCGACGATTTCCCTTACAGGTACCTCCTCTGCATAGAGTTCCCCTTTTTTGTAATGGAAAAAATGCATGCATGACCTCTTAATTAATTGATTTTTTATCTGTTTTTTTACCATAATAGTGCGGAAATAGTCAAAAAATGCGGGTGCTGACGCGGTACGTAACACGTTGGCCCAAGACGAATTCACGGCTTTCACAAAATGCTTGGCCTGTTATAGTCTTGTAAAAAATGCAACCATAAATATACATATAGAGAGGAAAAGTATGGGAAAAAACATTCTCGAAAAAATATTTGAAACGCATAGGGTTTACGGTCAACTGACTACTGGCTCTCAAATCGGCCTCAAGGTAGACCAGGTACTTACACAGGATGCTACCGGCACCATGACGTGGCTTGAGTTTGAGGCTATCGGTATCGATCACGTTCAGGTCGAAACTGCCGTTTCCTATGTCGACCATAACATGCTTCAATCCAACTTTATGAACGCAGATGACCACCAGTTCCTCCGCACCGCAGCTGCAAAGTTCGGTGCATGGTTCTCGAAGCCCGGTAACGGCATTTGCCACCAGGTGCATCTTGAGCGCTTCGCCGCTCCTGGTAAGATAGCACTTGGTACAGATAGCCACACGCCGACCGGAGGTGGCATGGGCATGATCGCTATCGGGGTAGGCGGTCTCGAAGCCGCAACCGTAATGGCAGGCGCACCCTTTGAGATTTCAATGCCAAATGTCGTGAAGGTTAACCTTAAGGGTGCTCTCAGAAAGCCCCATATTACCGCGATGGACGTTATTCTGACGCTTCTTCAGATGCTGACAGTTAAGGGCGGTGTGGGCAAAATTCTCGAATACGGCGGTACCGGCCTGGCAAGCCTCACTGTTACTGAGCGCGCAACGATTACAAATATGGGCGCTGAACTCGGAGCGACCACGTCGATATTTCCTAGCGATGCGAATACCCTGAAGTTTCTCAAGGCAGAGGACCGTGAGAAAGACTGGAAAGAGCTTGTTGCCGATATGGACGCGAAATACGATGAAGTTATCGATCTTGACCTAAGTACAGTCGAATCAATGATCGCTCGACCGCACAGCCCCGATAATGTAGCAGCAATACGCGACATAGCCGGAAAGAAGATAGAACAGGTCTGCATAGGCAGCTGCACCAACTCTTCCTACTCGACAATGAAAACGGTTGCCCTGATGCTTAAGAACAAGGCGCTTCCTGAATGGGTGAACCTTATGATTAACCCCGGCTCGAAGCAAGTTTATGAGATGCTCTCTCGTGAAGGCCTAATCGCAGACATGATCGCTGCCGGAGCCCGTATTCTGGAATCGGCATGCGGGCCTTGTATCGGAATGGGTGGCGCTCCTGGATCAGGCCATGTCTCGATCCGTTCGTTTAATCGCAACTTCCAGGGCCGTTCCGGAACCAAAGACGCATTTGTATATTTGACTAATCCCGTAGCTTGCACTGTGATGGCGCTGAAGGGCGAGATCGTCGATCCGCGCGATGCTGGATATGACGTTCCGGTTGTTATCGAACCTGATGCTTTTATTATTAATGACAACCTACTAATCCCTCCGAAAGCAGACAGGTCTGACGTGATGATAATCAAAGGAAAGAATATTAAGGAAGTACCGGTTAAGGCCCCACTTGACGCACATATAAAGTCTGAAGTACTCCTTAAACTCGGAAATAATATCACTACCGATGACATAATGCCCGCCGGATCGAAGGTGCTGCCATTCAGGTCGAATATACCGGCTATTTCCGAGTTCGTCTTCGAAAACATCGACAAGACCTTCAGCAGCCGAGCCAAGAATGCAAATGAAAAAGGCGGAACTATTGTTGTAGGCGGAGAGAACTATGGCCAGGGATCGTCGCGCGAACATGCGGCCATCGCGCCAATGTATCTGGGGCTGCAGGCAGTTATAGTCAAGTCATTTGCAAGGATCCATAGAGCGAATCTTGTGAATTTTGGCATTCTGCCGCTGCTCTTCAAAGACGAGCGGGACTACGACAGGATCGAGCAGGGAGATATACTGGAGGTCAAAGATGCCGTGAACGCAGTCAAAGGGTCTCAGACCTTCACTGTGATTAACCTGACCAAGGGATATAATTTTGAAGTGACATCGAACCTAAACGAGAGGGAAAAGGAGTTGATTCTCAAGGGTGGGCTTCTGCCGCATACGAAGCAAAGTTGAGGAGTTAAAATGTTGGTTGATTATTGACAAAAATGAACCGGAAATAGTAAATTTATTATCTCGTTGGCGCGGCAAGCGCCATGAGGGCCGCTAGCTCAGTTGGTAGAGCAACGCCCTTTTAAGGCGTGGGTCGTTGGTTCGAATCCAACGCGGCTCATTTTATGAATTTCAAATTTCGGACTTGGAGTTTGAAATTATAAATGTCCCCATCGTCTAGCCCGGTCCAGGACATCGCCCTTTCACGGCGGTAACTGGGGTTCGAATCCCCATGGGGACGCCATGAAAAACAAGGGGTTACGGAATCCGTACCCTCCTTTTTTTGTTCATTGGTATAAATTTGCGATAGAACAACTCCGCGCCCATGGTCTCATGCGCATTAAGCGCCATAGGAGTATAATTAGATATGTCTGAATATAGATCCTTATGCTGTAGTGCCCATATTTAGCGCTCTCGGCGGTCTCGATTTAAACGTCAAACATGCAGTGAGACCAAAGATATGTTGCCGCCGATGTTGCCAAACTGTCGCAGAGTAGCGGTAAAAGGACAGGGACGAGACATTGGAGAGGACAAACACTGGGACGCAATGGATAAGTCTAGAGTAAAGGCGAGGCATGACCTCGCATGCAGATTGCCGGCTTCTGTCTACAGTTTTTTACTTCTGTTTTCTGCCTGTTGCCGAGAATCATCATCCGTGACGACCCATTCTCACCCGAGAAACACTTAAATCCCAGCGTCGCACCTATGAAAAGAAGACTTGATATGATTGCGTTATCGATGAGGACAAAGAGGCGTCGGCGCAAATTGCTCTCGCTTACGTCTATATGGACAAAGACTATTAATGGAAGGCGGCTTTGAAAAGACGAAAAAGTCATATAAAAAAGTCCTTAGCTGATGCATGCAATCATATTGCGCGGTTCTATTATACTGAAAAGGAGAAACCGTACGAGGCCGAATCTCTCGCATAGAAATCCGTGGGATTTAACCCTAATAGCTTAGTATGCCGGGATACTCTGGCCTAGATAAGAGAGAGATAGATAGTCGTGAGAAACAAGAGAAGGCTGAAAATTGAGAATGAGAGACTCGATCAGTTTGTGATCGGAGTAATGGTGCTTTTTGCATGAGCATCTATAATGGAACGTAAGCTTCAACCGCATGATCATCTTGCACAAGGGATAAGGAGGATAGTATGGGAGGGGCAGAGAAAAGAAAGTTTGAAAGGGTAGATACTAACATCAAGGTGAAATTGCCTGGCGATTCGTCTTGGACTGAATGCACCGCATCTAGTGTAAGTGGGGGCGGCCTCTTCTTTAGCTCAGAGCGGCATTTGAATGTCGGAGACTTCGTAACACTTCAGTTCATGCTCCAGTCCAAGACAGGAGCACTTTCCAATGTACACTTCCTGGCGTCTGCGCGGGTCGTCCGGATAATTCCTAAAGATGATACTTTCCAGATAGCTGTTGAGTTTATCGTAGACGATGGCGTGCGGGAAGAGATTATCAAACTCGTCAAGATGATAAAGAGTCAGAACCTTAAAGTAGACCGCCCAACCACACTAGACGCGATATTGCACAAGATAAAGCCGGAATAAAGATAGAGCGGTCGAAATCAGATGTTACAGTATTTTTTTGGTATATATTGTTGGGGAGAGGTCATTTTTCAACCTAAGATCAGTATCCCTTTGACCACCGTAGTCTTCTTGTATGTATGATACTGAAAGACGCAAACTCCACTTGACTCGAGCACCTGAGAATCATATATGCTGCATAATAAATCTATTTTATTGCCGGGTTAATCAGGAGGAGTTGAATGATAAAACCTATTGTCCGCAAGCTGCAGACAATAAATCCGTGGCATTTTGTCTGGATATCAGTGATTTCTTCAGAAATTCTCACGATGCTGCTAAGCGTCACAATCAGCCGTACCTTATGGGGAAGTATGTCGGATCAAGTATTTTTAGTCGGATGTATAGATTCCTTTATCGTATCTTTAGTCGTAGTTGGAATTATCGTATATTTTCTTAAACATACCGCCAAACTCAACGAGCTCAACATATTTCTTCAGACTCAGATCAAAAGTCGCGAAGATATGGAAGCGACACTCATTATGAGTGAGCAGCGATTCAGACAGATGGCTGATAATATAAATGAAGTTTTCTGGATTGCTTCGCTGGACTTTAGAGAGGTGATTTATGTAAGCCCTGCCTACGAAAAAATTTGGGACCGCTCCTGCGAGAGCTTATACGCTAATCCCCGGGAATGGCTTGGGGTTATACATCCTGAGGATCGTGAGAAGGTTGCGAACGTTTTTAATAAATGCAGAGGCGAACAGAACTTTGTCGTTGAATACCGGATACAGCGTTCAGACAATTCGATTCGATGGATATATGATCGGGGCTTCATGGTGCGAAACGATGTGGGGCAAGTTTACCGCATGACGGGCATTGCAGAGGATATTACCGAGCGCAAATATCTTGAGGAACAGCTTCGTCAATCACAGAAATTGGAGGCTATTGGCATTTTGGCTGGTGGGGTCGCCCATGAATTCAGCAACATCTTGACCACCATAAAGGGTTCTATGTACCTCTTACAAAAGAAACTGCAAGCGAACAGTCAGACTATAAAATATGCTGAACAAGTTGTCACTTCAATAGACAAGGCCAATAATCTCAGCCAGAGTCTTCTTTCTTTCAGCCGGAAACAGACGATTACACTGAAGCCTGCGTACTTAAATGAGATCATACACAATATGACAAAGGTTCTATTGCGGTTTATCGGGGAACACATAGAACTGTCAACGATACTAGCAGATGTTAGCCCGGTAGTTATGGCTGATATAAACCAGATCGAACAGGTACTGATCAATCTTACTACCAATGCAAGGGATGCAATGCCAACTGGTGGAACACTAACCATACGGACTGCGGCAATAGAAATAGATGATAAATTTAAAAAAGAGCACGGCTTCGGTATTCCCGGGATGTACGTTCTGATGGCCGTATCAGATACAGGTACAGGGATCGAGGACAAGATAAAGGAAAAGATATTCGAACCGTTTTTTACTACCAAAATATTGGGGAAAGGGTCCGGACTTGGGCTGGCAGTTACGTATGGGATAGTAAAGCAGCATAATGGATTTATTGAAGTGGAGTCTGTTCCTGGAAAAGGGACAACCTTCAATATTTACATCCCGGCAGTGGAAGACGGGGTGTGTCAACACGCTGGAGCGGTTATGATTAAGGCTAAAACGGGATTCGGGACGATCCTTTTGGCAGAGGATGACGCTGATACGCGGGCGACAATGAGCGAGATGCTGCGGATTACCGGATATAATGTCCTGGAAGCTGGGGATGGCGAGGAAGCTTTGAGGGTGTTCAAGGAGAATAGTGACATAATCGATCTTCTTGTTCTGGATGTGAGGATGCCAAGAAGGAATGGCAGAGAAGCATTCGACGAGATCAGGAAGATACGAACTGAGAGCAAAGCTCTCTTTATAAGCGGCTATACGGCTGATGTAATAGACAGTCAGGGAATCAGTGAAGAAGGATTCAACTTCATATCTAAGGGGGCTTCACCTGATGAAATTCTCGATAGGATAAGAAAGCTGCTGGAAGTGAGGTGCAGCTGATTTGCAGAATGAGTTCAGTGATAATAGAAGCAAAAAAATCCAATCAAAATGAATGAGTAAATCGAAGCATCCCTATTATACCATTGAAAATCTCTGCCATTATTCTTGTGAATATAATTACTTATTATACATTCAGAGGATAATAAGTACAATATCGGCTTCCGTCAATACTCTATTGCTTTATTTCGGAAACCGTTAGTAATATTCAAGAAAATAAGAGAAAGGACAGCTTTTAGCCAAACACCGTAGAGAAAATAGCTAATGTCATCAGGTGATTGGTTGGTACCTATGGACATAACCTCGATATGAGAACCTCGCCAAGAGCACCCACTTTATTTCTTCTCCTGATCTTTTTGATACTTTCAGGGGGTTGCACAAGTATTTTGGTAGCAGGCGCCGGCGGAGGCATCGCGTATACGGTAACGAATGTCGCATATAAAACTGTCAGTTATCCCTTAGTGGAGGTCGATTCTGCAGTTCGTGTGGCATTGAAAAAGATGGGGATTAGGGAAGTGCTAAGGGAACAGACAGGGGAAAGCATAAAAATTACTGCCGAGACGCCGGACCTAACCATTTACGTCTCTATTGACATGATAACACCTAAGGCGTCCAGAATCAGCGTGGATGCAAGAAAGAATTTCATCATGAAAGATGTGGCGACGGCCGCCGAGATCATAGAGCAGACCGACAGGGTACTTGAAAATAAAGAACTTCATGAACTGAGTGTATCTCCAAAGAGTAAATAGAGGGCACTAGAGTGCGGTCGCGCTAACAGTCTATGGGTCCGATTTTTTTTCTAGCTCTCGACGGAAACGCATGAGACCGGTATTCAGAGCATGGAAGTTTGATTATAGACTCAGGTATTGAGGGGTTCTGTTATCTCATGTCGAAGATTAGATGAGGAATCGCCGCTGAAGTGACTTGCTGAGATTATCTGCCGAACTTACCTGAATCGAGTGCTTTCTGTGCCTGTTCGGCATTAGAGTAATATGCGCTGTCACGTGAGTATGGACCGCACTGGCACAGTGTTCCAATGTAGAAGCCTGCCGAGGACCCAAGAACTTGAGGCTTGAGATGGGCTTTGCACTCTGGGCATATTGTTGATGCTTCGGGGGCAATGGTTTCTATCTTGATCATTTTGCTGTTCCTCATACTGATATATTGTACCTTTTTGGGCCGGAGAATGGCAGTTCAATTACATGGATATTTTCGGTTGACGCGCATAAATAAATTACAGCACAGTCTCCAAAGTACCTTAGATATGCCTCAGACTGCTTTTAATTTATATAAATCCTCGCTAACGCACAGTCTCGATCTTGCCGCAACTTTATCGTCATCTGACGCGAGTGAGTCTTTTATGAAGTCAGGGGTTTCTAAAAGGAACTTTTTCATGGTGGTAAATGGGTCACGAATATAATCTACAATCATCCCATGTTGCGCTCTTGTGATAAATCCCCTTTGTGACGCTATATGGAAAAATTCAGCATCGATACGTGCCAGTGACAAGTGTGTTATGCCGTGCCCCTGCAGCATTTTATCGGCACCTTGCAACCTGTCAATGATGTTAAGCGCATGTGTTATAGTGCTACCCAGATGTTTGATGGCAGGAATCCAGACTTTCACATAACTGCTTGCAATCGTGACAAGGTCAGCAATATGCAGAACATTTGCACCCCCTATCCAATTTATCCGCCTAATGCCGTCATTCTTTTTTACCCAAATAGTTGCGTCTTTGCGGATGAACAAAGCAGGTTTATCGATCATTTCGGCAATGATGGAATGGAAAAACCAGTCACGGCGTTCTCCGCCGCTTACGAAATCTATTTTTGAAACGTCTATGTTAGTCTTTATTAAGTCTGTGGCTTTTCGTACAGTGTCCCTAAATATGGGATGCCTCTCGTAGACTTCTTTAATCTTTGAGTGAAAGTCACTGATGTTCTGGTCATCGAAAATCTCGTCCGGGTGCAAAGTTATAAATTCCAACAGTTCAAGTGCTGTTGCTTCTCCTCCCGCTAGGTAATGTGTGTTGATGTAAAAGGGGCCAATTAATCCAGACGTATACCAGAAGGGATTTTTGGGATCAGCGACTTTGATTGCACTCGTTTTGAACAGATATTCCGTTATATCGTGCATAGTTATTTATTATATGGGTAGATATTGCAGAAAAAGACGTAACCATATCGGCAATATTAGGGTGTTATTATAAGAGTCATTTCTAGTCTCATTTTAGCATTTTTAGTGTTATTTTAAGTATAACTTATTTTTGACGACCTCTTCGGCAGAATGCCCTGCGATCAAGAACACCTAAAACATGACTGACAGCTAAAAATCGATATATAATGTAATCCCTTGTTCCCGCGTCTTTTAAAGATTCTTCGGGGGAATAGTGACTTATTTCTATTTCACGGAGGCAGATAGGCGCTAGGTCGCCAACTGCGATATCGAAGGGATTTGTCGGCTTTGAACCTGGTAGGACACTTTGTCATTACTATTGTCCGTTATAGGAGGAACTGGGATATGATTAAAATAAACAGTTTCGCATTCTCGGCCATAGCGGCTATTAACATATTTCGCTTTGTAGCTTCACTGTGTCCATGGTAAAATGCACTAAGCATATAGGTCTCAAATTCGGAGGACGTTGTGATCACGAGAATTTATATAACCGCGTTCTTTTTTCTCGCTTCTTTATTACCAGCGTTGCTTATCGGCGAGAACGTCCTAGCTAATGAGGCCATTCCTTTTACTGAGCGGGACAGTCTAAAGTATGTCACTGTGCAAATAAATGGCGTGTCTCTTGAACTTGTCTTCGATACAGGTGCCAACAGTCTTGTTCTAAACAGCGCTGCACTGAAGCGCCTCGGTATCATAGAGTTAAATGCTACCAGAAAGCTCCAGTCGCATACTGCTGGCGGCGTAGTCGATGGCTATGTCCTCACACTCAATTCCATTATGGTTGGAGGTATTCTAAAATATAACTATGACGTTGCATATGTTCCTTCTTCCACCGAGAACCTTTTGGGTTCTTCGTTTTTTGCAAACTATAATTATTACATCGACGAGGACTATAAGGTGATACGGTTGATTCCGAAGGGTAGCTTTGTTTTCGACAACCCATTGCAGCCAACACCTCCTGTCGAACTCCAACGGACCGGCTCCGGACGTATCGAAGTGGAGATGGACGGCAAAAAGTATATTTATGGAGAGGACTGGCAAGATAGTGAAGGGCATGAGAAATAATCCTAACTCTCCCTATTGAAATTGAGTAAGGCCGAAAAGCTAGATAATTTATCGACTTCTCTGTCCCTATTCATTCCATCTGATATGGATTAAGAGATAATTATTGGTCTTTAAGCTTAAAGTCAACGACAATTTAAGGAATACTATATTTTGAAATAATAGTCAACCGAGTGAACGCCAATAATCCATTGTCTACTGCAATTTTTGCAGCCTCAGGAGCTGAACTTGAAACAGCCAAAAACCATGTAGGAAAATCTTGAAGTTGTATCGCAAGTTAGCGGACATCCCAGTCCCGTTCTAACCCTGATGCATGTGATTATCAGATAAATAACCCAGGTGTAAACAGCATGATCGACGGTTGGAATCCTTGTGGGTCTGTGACCCCAAGATGAAGGCAGAGCCTCTTTCCTTTCTGCCAGTTTTTCATTGAGAGCGTTAAATATTGACAACAACCTCGACAAAAGTGATACAGTCAATTATGGTCTTGGAGGAGTTTTTTGCCTTGAGAAAGAAATTGCGGATGTTTTCAATGATATGTTTGCACTGCCTTATATTAGTCTCTGTCGCTCACGCCCAGATTTCCGCCACCTTAAGTACGACGCAGAGCACCTATGTTGGTATATGTCCTGTCGAGATCAAATTCAAAGGGACTATCACCTCAGAAAAGCAAGGTAAGGTCCAATATAGGATCATTCGTAGTGACGGCACCTTGTTCCCTGTTGAGACCCTCGAATTTGGCATGCCAGGAGCTAAGGAAATCAAAGGGTCTTGGATAGTGGGCGATGCAAGTACCCCTTTAGCCGAAGGGTGGCAGGCGATAAGAATTGTATTCCCCGAGGAAGTCCAATCAAATACGGTTAAGTTCAAGGTGATCTGCGATCAAACTGGTCCGGATGTGACAGTAAAAATTCGGAATAGCCCTATCACAGCGAGGCCTGGGCACGAACTCGGCTCATCCTTCAAGGTTAAAGTTGCTAATCACGGCAAAGGTGACTTGACGGATGTGAAGATAGATATTGTCCTAAAAAAAGACAATTCTTGCCCCGTTCCTGCCCTTTACACCCTTGACTCAACACGTTTTTCAAATGGCGTACTGCTAAAGGGTGGACGTGAGCAGGTGTCTTTAAAGGCTGGGCAATCCATGGAGATCAAACTGAACGGGACCAACATCATTCCTGCAGATACTCCGACGGGGGATTATTATTTATGCGCCGTAGTCGACGCTGGCAACCAGATAAAAGAGAGTAACGAAAATAGCAATTGTGCATGCAGCCCGATTAAAATTACTACTGCCTCGGGCAAACCCGACCTCGTTATTGACCGCATCAGTTTCAAAGTCGGGGAGAAATGCGCGCCTAACTATCCACTTTATATCTTTGAGATAACGGTAAAAAACATAGGCACCGCTCCTTCTCCGTCATTGCCGAATAAGACACTAGTGCAGGTCATGGACATGCACGGTAGCGGGTGGGGTAATGGGGCCACATTAAGCTCGATACCGCCGGGTGGAACGCAGACGGTCTTGATTCCTGTGTATTATTTCAGTGAAAATCCCTCCTATATGACTAACGTGGTACCGCATCCATTCAGGGCGGTCGTTGACCCTTTGCATCTTATCGAAGAGGCCAGTAAAAAAAACAATACCTCTGATGTAATTTATCTCGATCCCGGTCTTATATGCCCCAAATGATCAAAACTTAAGACATTAGAAAACGACATATCGCATAAAAAAAGAACAGGGCGTGTTCTTTTGGCGTAAAGATCATTCATTAGCCCATCTTCCGCAGTCACGCAGCCATTTTAATCAAAAACAACGGTTGCTTGATGAGCAAAGGCGCGTCAATACATGATCTGGAATAGCCATATTCTGAAAATCCAATGTAGTGAAGAAAAGCCTCTTGAAGCTGACAACCAGATAACTCATAATAACAGTCATGTACCTGCGGCGTTATGCCAAGAAAGTTGACGGGGAAGAGTACGGATACTGGTCACTTGTGGAATCAGTCCGCACTGCAAGTGGGCCTCGTCAGAGGATTGTAGCAAGTATCGGTAAGCTGCCGGGATTAGACAAAGAAGAACGGATTGGATGGGAAGAGATCGGCCGCATACTTACCGGCAAGCCTCACCCGCAGGACAACCTATTTGAAAAGGTCGAGGAGCCGCCTTCGTGGGCAATAGTAGATATCAATAAAGTCAGTGTTGAGAGACTGCGCAGTTTCGGAGACATTTATCTTGCCCTGCTGCTTTGGCACCGTCTTGGGTTTGATGACTTTTGTAAAGAACAGATGCCAGAAGGAAGAGAAGAGATCCCGTGGGCAATAATGGCTTGCATTCTGACCGTTGCACGTTTTTGTGCGCCTTCGTCGGAACTGCAGATAGCAGAATCATGGTATGACAAGACAGCACTGGATGATTTATTAGGCGTTCCAGCAGACAGAGTAAATGACGATCGACTCTATCGATCTTTGGATGCCCTGCTGCCGCATAAGGACGCCCTGTGCAAACACTTACAGGGCCGTTATGGTGAACTCTTTGGAGAAACCTTTGAGTTTCTTTTTTACGATATCACTTCTACATACTTAAGGAGTAGCTGTTGGCAATCCTCAGGCCAAGAGGGGCTACAGCCGCGACAGTCGACCTGATTGTCCGCAGGTTTGTATCGGTCTTGTGACGAGCCGGGAAGGATTGCCTCTTGCCTTTGAAGTCTTCGACGGCAACCGTGCAGATGTGACCACAACCGAAGAAATGGTAATGATTATGGAAAGCAAATACGGTAAAGCAAACCGAATATGGGTGATGGATCGTGGAATGGTGAGCGAAGAAAACATAGAGTTCATGGAGGATCGGGGCGCCCGATACCTTATCGGCACGCCGAAGTCGATGCTGAGGAAATTCGAACAGGAGCTTCTTGCAAAAGACTGGGAAGAAGTCCATGCCGGGGTTGAAGTAAAAATATGCGCTTGTCCTGAGGGCAAGGACGAGGCCTTTGTGTTGTGCCGTTCTGAAGGCAGGAAGGATAAAGAGGCTGCAATCCTCAATCGGTTTGTTGTCCGGTTGGAGACGGCCCTTAACAAACTCAAAGAACAGGCCGACTTGGGAAAACTCAGAGACAGGCAGAAGGCTGAACGCAGAATTGGACGACTTCTTGAGAGAAATAGCCGTGCCGCCTCGCTCTTTGACGTAATAGTTGCAGAAATTGGAACTGGTAAGGACAGACGGTTGTCAGTCAAAATCACAAAGAATGAAGACCGTTACCAATGGGCGCTGCGAAGCGGCGGCAACTACATTTTACGGACTAACTGGAAGGAAGCTGATCCCAAGACAATATGGAAGCGATACATTCAACTGACCGAAGTGGAGGATGCTTTCAGGACGGAAAAGCATGATCTTGGGATGAGGCCTATATACCATAGGAAACAAGACAGGACCCAGGCCCACATTCTGGTTTGTTTCCTGTCTTTGGCAATGTGGAGGACGCTTCAGCAGTGGATGAGGGCATCAGGGCTTGGCACGGCTCCAAGAAAACTCATTGAAGAGATGCGGGAGGTGAGATCCCTTGATGTTGTGCTCCCAGCACAGGACAAAACACTCAGACTGAGAGTGGTCTCCACGCCACCAAAACAACTGAAGGTTCTGCTTCAGAGATTGAAGGTACAACTGCCGAATAGGCCAAAGATAATTGAAAATGTAGTGAAGAAAATCGCTTGATTTTGGATGCAACTAACTGAACTAACTGACTTTCAGTTTTTGAACTGCGGAAGATGGGTTAGGAGTGAGTCTTCCTTGTGTTTATCATGTTTCTAATGCTGGAACCCAGAGGGATTATCTGTGCTTTATACTTTGGCCCGGTCCCAGGCAACAGAGTATCCTACTTGATTCATTGAAGCAGTAAGGCCGTAATCCAAAAAATATCGCCTTCAGCACTGGCGATTTGTATCATAATAATTTTATATAATGTCTAAGTTGTTATTATTTTGTGATAAAATGTTACCACTTTGGGCAAGAAATAAAGGCTGCATTATGGTTGATGGATCTTATTCTATACTTTGTATCTCTGCCGTCAGCCTCATAAAGGAGCAAATGAGGAGAACCCTCGACAGTAGTGCGTAGCAGAAGCAGAGCTCATCTGATAAATAAGAACCCCCAGTGGGGAACTGGACGGGCAGAATGGAGTCTGATGTTTTGTTAGTTTGTAATGTCATTGTAATGTTAAATGCTTATAATAGATAAAAAAGTTGGAACGGTTAGCTAACTCCTGGAATGTGAAGCTGTGCATGCGGACGACTTCAAAGAATTGATGCTAAAGCAATTGGCGGGCTCTTTAGCGTAGCAACTTTACCGTGTTGCGGAACCATAGCTTAAAATATATAATCATCATTCATAACGGAGCGCACTATGGATAAACGATCGAAGCATTATTGTGTCTCGGACGGTTGCGCGTCAATGACGTGCGCGGCTGTGCGACGTTATATTAAGCAGATTCTTTGTCTGTGCTGGATGTTCCTAATCGTCACTTCAGGAACTGGTTGCCATTCTGCGGGTTCGGAAACGCCAGGCGATGCACAAAAGACCATCAAGACAATCGATTCCAATGTGTTAGAGATGGAACACCCGGAGAGATTCCCCGTAGCAGAGGTAGAAAGCAGGAAAATCGTTGATGAAATACAGGTCAACGGAGTGGTAACCCCCGACGTAAATCGCTCCGTTGCGGTATTGTCTCTTAGCGGAGGACGAGTTGTAGACATCAAGGCCAAACTTGGAGACGACGTAAAAAAAGGACGGCTGCTGCTCAGGATCCACAGTCCTGACCTGGCTGCCGCTTTCTCCGATTATCAACACGCCCAGGCTGACGAGTTGCTGGCGCGTAAACAATTGGAACGTTCCGAAGCCCTCTATGAGCACGGAACTACAATTGCAAAAAAGGATCTGGAAGCGGCCCAGAACGCAGAAGATAAGGCACAGGTCGATGTGAAGACGGCTCGTGATCACATCAAGGTTCTTGGAGGGGATCCCGATCATGTTTCTCCCATTGTCGATATTCTTGCCCCGATTTCCGGAACAATCGTCGAGCAGAACGTAACAGGTGCCGCTGGAGTTCGTTCGCTTGACAATTCTCCGAATCTCTTCACCATTGCTGATTTATCCCGTGTATGGGTCCTCTGCGACATTTACGAGGATGCGATGTCCAAGGTGCATATCGGTGATATAGCCGAGGTACGGCTTAATGCCTATCCCGACCGGCTGTTTCATGGCAGAGTGAGCAATATCAGTAGAGTGCTGGATCCCAATACCCGGTCAACAAAGGTGCGCATCGATCTTGATAATCCCGGTCAGGTGATGCGTTCGGGGATGTTTGTTACTGCAGAGTTACGCTCTAAGGAACACTTCGAACGGCCTGTCCTGCCTACCACCGCCATAGTTCGCTTGCACGACAAGGACTGGGTATTCATGCCTCTTGGCGACAACCGGTTTCGAAAAATAGAGGTTCAGACCGGCCCACCGGCTGGCGACAACTTCCAGCAGATTCTTGCAGGGGTGAAGATTCACGACAGGGTAGTTGCCAATGCCCTGCAGTTCTCCAGTGCGTTGGAAGCAAAATAGACCATGATACAGTATCTTGTCGAGCTTGCACTCCGGAAAAGGTTGTTAGTTCTCTGCATCGGATTACTTCTTTTAATCTGGGGAATAATTTCCTTTCACCGGCTTCCTGTAGAGGCGTATCCTGATGTGGCCGATAAATACGCCACGGTCATAACTCAGTGGCCCGGTCGTGCGGCGGAGGAAGTTGAACAACAAATAACGATTCCCATAGAGACCCAGCTAAATGGAATCGGACACCTTACGCATCTGCGTTCGAGGTCCTTCGCCGGACTTTCTTACATAACGGTCATCTTCGACGACGACTCCGACAACCTCCAAAATCGGCAGCAGGTACTTGAAAAGCTGACTTTGGTAACCCTTCCAACGGGTCTGAGTCCTCAGATTGGTCCAGACTTCAGTCCTGTCGGACAGATATACTGGTACACTCTGGAGAGCAGAAATCCACAATACGACATAATGGAACTCAAGCGACTCCAGGACTGGACGGTCTTCAAACACCTTATGTCGGTTCCTAATGTTTCGGCTGTTTCCATCTTCGGCGGCCAAACGCGTGAATACCAGGTAAAAGTCGATCCAAACATGCTTGTGTCATACGGTCTATCCATTGGGCAGGTGGAACAGGCTCTCACTGCTAATAACGTAAATGCCGGAGGAAGCTTTATCGAGAAGGGTCAACAGGCTTACAATGTCAGGGTTGTTGGCCTGATGCAGAATCCTGATGATATTGGCGCCACAGTGCTTAAAGTGCAGAATGGGACACCGGTGAGGGTCCGTGATGTGGCAGTCGTAACCCAAGGGCCCAAGATACGTCTTGGGCGTTTAGGTAAGACGATCCGACACGAAGACGGACGGGTCATCGACAACGATGATGTTGTCGAAGGAATTGTGCAGCTGCGGACGGGTGCTGAAGCTGAGGCCACTCTGGATGCTATTCATGCGAAGGTAAAGTATCTGAATAAGCACGTGCTGCCTCCCGGGGTGAAGATAGTCCCTTACCTTGATCGGGACGATCTTGTCCACTATACAACACACACTGTACTTCGAAATCTCACAGAAGGTATTTTTCTGGTCGTCGTTGTCTTATTTCTTTTTCTCGGAAATGCCCGCTCGGCGCTTATCGTGGCCATGACTATGCCATTCGCATTCTTTTTTGCTGCAATACTTCTTGATATCCGTCACATTCCTGCAAATCTTTTGTCTCTCGGTGCGCTCGACTTTGGCATGCTTGTGGACGGTACGGTCGTGATGATAGAGAATATCCTGCGTCATCTCGAAGAATCGAAGGACTCTACAGGCAAAATCAGTGAGACCATTCTTTTTGCAGCCCACGAGGTACAACGGCCCGTTTTTTTTGCACGAGCAATCATAATCACTTCATACATCCCGATCTTTACATTGCAGCGCGTAGAGGGGCGCCTGTTCCATCCAATGGCTTGGACGGTCTGTTTCGCCCTATTAGGAGCGTTGGTTTTTTCGCTACTTCTTGCACCGGTGCTGGCCAGTTATCTCTTCCGAAGGGGGGCAAGAGAGTGGCGAAATCCGTTACTGGCATGGCTGATGATTCACTACCCGAAGGCCCTGGAGAGGGCGATTGAACACCGTTACCAGACCCTCGGAATAGGAGCCACCTGCTTCGTCTTTGCCGCCTTCTTGGGCTTTAGCGGGGTCATAGGCTCGGAATTCCTGCCGCATCTCGATGAGGGCGCTATTTGGGCCAGAGGCACTTTCGATTCCAGCATTGGGCCATCGGCAAGCATACGCCTCATGAATCAGGCCCGCGTTGCCTTCGCGAGTTTTCCTGAGGTGACAACGGTTGTATCGCAAGACGGCAGACCGGACGATGGGACCGATGCCACCGGGTTCTTCAATACCGAATACTTCGTTGGCCTCAAGCCGAAGGATAGATGGCGTAGGGAGTTCCACGAGAATAAAGAGGAACTTATTGCAGCCCTGAACAAAGAAGTTGAAAAGATCCCGGGTGTTGATTGGGGATTTTCGCAACCAATTGCGGATAATATGGAAGAGGCCGTCAGCGGTGTGAAAGGTGAGCTTGCGGTAAAAATATTCGGTAGCGATCTGAAGGATTTAGAGAAAAAAAGTGAAGAGATTTTCGAAGTTATGAAAACAGTCCCCGGGATTGAAGATCTTGGGATATTCCGGGTGCTCGGACAGCCTAACGTAAACCTGACGGTCAATCGGGCCAAGGCCGATCGGTTCGGCATCAACGTTGCCGACGTCCAGGATGCCATTGAAACGGCGGTGGGTGGTAAAGCGGTCAGCCAAATCTTGAAAGGAGAAGAGAGCTTTGACCTGGTAGTGCGTTATAAGGAACCCTACCGGAAAACCGTCGAAGATATTGCCAATATCAGGATTCTAGCGCCATCCGGAGAAAGGGTTTCTCTGGGGGAGCTTTGCGACATTAAGGTCGGAGACGGCGCATCCATGATCTACCGTGAGGCAAACTACCGATACATCGCCATAAAATACAGTGTTCGTGGTCGTGACCTCGGCAGCACAGTGGAAGAAGCCATGCGAAAGGTTAATGAGAAGGTAACGCTGCCGCAGGGTTATTACATGGACTGGGCCGGAGAGTACGAGAGTCAGAAGCGCGCAGATGAGCGCCTGGCAGTGATTGTTCCGATCACGGTTCTTCTCATTCTGCTCCTTCTCTATACGATGTTCAACTCATTCAAGTGGTCTTTTCTTGTTCTTCTTACTGTCGGAATGGCCAGTTTCGGAGGGCTGTTTTCGCTATTTATCACCGGGACATATTTCAGCGTTTCGTCGGGCATCGGACTGCTGGCTCTTTTTGGAGTGTCGGTCCAAACGGGCGTGATTATGGTGCAATACATCAACCAGTTGCGCGCTCGCGGCATGTCCATCCGGGAAGCAGCGATAAAGGGCGCCACTCTCCGACTTCGTCCGATCATGATGACAATGCTTGTGGCGACACTAGGACTGCTGCCTGCCGCCATATCGCATGATATAGGTTCAGATTCCCAGCGTCCTTTCGCCATCGTCATTGTTGGCGGGCTGATCACTACTCTGGTATTGAGTACCTTTCTTCTGCCGACGCTTTATGTATGGATAGCTAAACCGGGTGACATATTGCCGAAAGCGGAGGGAAACAATGCACACTGATAAGTGTTGCCCTGTGACTGAAGAGACGTCCCGTGGTAGCATCAGGCTGCGGGTTATCTCCTTTGCTATTGTCTTCATCGCCTTGGTGCTGATGAGCGGGTGTGCGGTTGGACCTAATTTCCAACGCCCGACTGCGCCAAATGTTGACCGCTACACGCCTCAACCACTGCCTGTGCAGACGGCGGCGGTTGAGGTCAGGGGAGGCGAGGCGCAGCGCTTCGTTCAGGACATGGACATACCCGGTCAATGGTGGATGCTATTTCATTCGAAACCTCTCAATGATTTGATCGAGCAATCGCTAAAGGCTAACCCCGACCTGGCGTCTGCGCAGGCTGCACTGCGCGTTGCCTGGGAAAACGTCTATGCACAGCAAGGTGCGTTCTTTCCGAGCGTTGAAGCCAATTTCAACCCGACGCGCCAAAAGACTGCCGGAGTGCTGACCAGTCCGCTTGCCAATGGCAACTACACCTATAGCCTTCACACGGCGCAGGTTGCTGTGGCCTATGTTCCTGATGTGTTCGGTGGCACTCGACGGCAGGTGGAGTCGCTCAAAGCGCAAGCCGACTCTCAACGCTTCCAGCTTGAAGCGACTTATCTTACGCTGACCTCCAATGTGGTTGCAGTAGCTGTTCAAGAGGCTGCTTTGCGTGGTCAAATAGCAGCCACCAAACGTATCATAGATAGCCAGAGCAAATCGCTGGAATTGATGAAACAGCGATACGCACTGGGGCAGATTGCAAGTGGGGATGTAGCGGCTCAGGAAGCGGCACTGGCACAAGTGCAGGCTATGCTTCCGCCATTGGAAAAACAATTAGCGCAACAACGCGATTTGCTTGCTCGTTTTGCCGGCCGTTTCCCCGGCGAGACACTAACTGAGGAATTTGAACTCTCATCACTGGAACTGCCGCAAGAGCTTCCCGTGAGCCTTCCATCCAAGCTGGTTGCACATCGCCCGGATGTTCGCTCTGCCGAAGAGCAATTGCACTCTGCCAGTGCAGAGATCGGTGTGAGTATTGCCAATCGGCTGCCTAACATTACTCTTAGCGCCAATGCCGGCTCCAGCGCCACCGCAATCAATCAGTTGTTCACCTCCGGCACCGGATTCTGGGCCTTGGCCGGCAATCTAACCCAGCCAGTCTTCCAGGGGGGGGCGTTGCTGCACAGGCAACGTGCTGCTGAAGCGGCCTACGACCAGGCGGCTGCGCAGTATCGAAGTGTCGTGCTCACCGCTTTCCAGAATGTGGCCGATACTCTGCACGCTATTCAATCCGACGCCGACGCCCTGAATGCAGCGGTTGCAGCCGAGCGCGCGGCAGCCAAGAGCGTCGCTATTGCACAGCAGCAGTTGCAATTGGGCGATGTCAGTTATTTAGCGTTGCTTAATGCTGAACAGACGTATCAGCAGGCGATGGTCAATCTGGTACAGGCACTTGCCAACCGCTACGCTGACACCGCCGCGCTGTTTCAAGCGTTGGGCGGCGGCTGGTGGAACCGATCCGATGTCCACGCCGGGAGGGGACAGTAGCAGGTCGGTGTTGTCATTAGTCTGAATAAGATAGCGGAATTTATATAGGATCGGGCTCCGTTCGGGAATTTTCCCCCGGATGGGAGGCAGCGCTTGGTATTTCATAATCGTAAACCCCGTGGTTTCGCAGGACTGCCAGACAATTGGTTCGACTTTTTCTGACGGCGGCATGATAGATAAAGCTTGATAGAAAAAGTTATTGACATTCTACTATTCCAGGTTTAATATTGAGATAGTGCAAATCAAATTAAATATAAGGAGGTAAGTCTATGGACGATGGCCCAAGTAGTCACAGTAGTCAGATTGAATTACTGACTGTGCTGACGCCGGAACAAATGAGAGCCTATCCATTGACTTGCTCTGCCCTCGTTTAACCCTAGCCACTCAGCTCTCCTTCGTTTCGCAGGCAGACAATAGCACATCAGTGTTCAGCAATCGTAGGAATTTATTTTGTTTGCTAAACGATGGAGGTGCGTGTCATGTTTTACATTCACAATGTTCCCGGAAGATTACGTCTAAGGAGCGAGATCCTTAAAGGTAACCACTTTGCCGCCGATGCGGTAAGGATAGCTTTAAGCACAATCCCCGGTATCGGCATCGTCGAGATCAACCCTGTAACCGGCAGCATTCTTGTTCATTTTAATCACCAGGCAGTCAATCCTGAAGATATAATCTCTCTGTTAGAGAGAAAGGGCTATTTTGATCGGACTAAGGCCAATAATGCCGATAAGATCATTTATCGGGGCACTAATACCCTCATAAAGTCCATTGTAGGCATTTTGATTGGGAATGCACTGAGTGATACTCCTTTTTCCTTTTTGGGGCTTTTCTTATAAACATAAATCTTTAGGGTATGGATGCGGATAAAGTGTATTGCATTCTTAGATGATAACTTTCCTAATGACTGTAAGACTTATGTAAATAAGGAGGTGATGTCGATGGACGATGGCCCTGGACATTTAATGATCGAGTTTATAATACTGACTATGCGTTTGCTTGTCGGAATGGGGGATAGTTCATTGCTCACTTCCTCTCTGATTCACAACTGAGACCATCCCTCAACCCGACAATCAGGCAAAAGGTGTCCCACGTTCATGCGGTAGTTTGGCGCGATCACTTATTGCGGCTATATAACTAGAACCTATCTCAAAATCGTTTGAGTAGTACACATATGGACGCAAGCTGTACAAGACCGAGAAAATTCTCGGCGTAGTATTCCCATCGAACTAGGAGTCGACGATGCCATTGCAGCCAAGCAAAGAAGCGCTCAACTATCCAACGCCTCTTATAGCGACGAAGTTTTCTTCCGTCCTGCGTCTGGTCTTTGACACGATTGCATTTGTGCGGCGCGATCATATCGATGCCTTGTTTGCCAAGATCATCATCCAGGTCGTCGCTGTCATATGCCTTGTCGCCAATAAGCTTCTCAGGCTTCGCTTCTATCATATAAAAATCAAATGTCAGCTGAACCAATGTCACCTCATGATGATTGGCTGCATGGGTACAAACTGCAAGAGGAAGTCCGTTCCTATCAACGATTCCCATGATCTTCACACCCTTGCCACGCTTGGTTTTACCGATGCCTTCACCACCGCCTTTTGCAGAGGCAAACGTGGCATCTATAAAGCTCTCCCGTTCATCTATGTCTCCCTGCTCTCGAAGCGTATTAGCAAGACTTGTCAGTACATTGCGGAGCACTTCGTTTCTGCACCAGTGCTGAAAACGACGATGAACTGTTTTGTAATTAGGAAAGCTCTGTGGCAGCATGTGCCACTGTGCACCAGTATTCAGCATCCAAAGAACAGCGTCCAAAACCCTACGCGTTGGAACAGGTTTTCGGCCAGCACGTCCATCAGGAATGTTCTCCTCTGGAAAGTGATCTCGTATCAATTCCCACTGCTCATCACTCAAACGCATCCTTTATGATACATCATTTTAATTTTGAGATAGGTTCTATATATATCTTATTGCGGTAGGGGGGATTATGACAGATATTGTTACAAAAGCCGCTACTGAATGTGGCTTGAAATATTTTCACGTAGTTCTTTTCACATTATCTTTGCTCACTGTCATACAACCTGCTTATGCGGAAAATGATGGCGACCAGGTTCCGGTGATTGAATGCCAGCTAGGTCAAAAATCGAAAGAGGAACTGCTCAATATCATGCAGAGAATTGTTGCACAGCATCCTGAAATCGGCAAGGAACTGCTGGAGCAGCAAAACAGCAATCAGAAGGCAGATGCGGCGCCAGTTGCTGAAGCACCAAAAGACGTGCCTAAAGAAGCTGCTAAACAACAAGAGGAAGAGCTGTTGCCCTCCTGGTTCCCCAAGGTATTGGGCTTGCAGTTTAACGGCACTTACCAAAACGTGCCGGGGTTTCACAGTCCCTATGAGGGGGCCTTCAGCTTTAGGACCGATGGAGGCCGAGGACACGATATAACCCATGTATATGGCGTATATCTTGGCTCTCAACTGGCATCAACGCTCCAGGTCTATCTTGATATCGAGATGGTAAAGGGCTCCGGGGTAAGCAAAGGCCTGGGGCTGGGAGGCTATACCAATGGGGATGTAATCAGGGTGGGATCGGTGGATCTGGGAAACGGCCCTTATGTGGCTCGCGCATACTTGCGTTATTTCTATCCGCTGTCTGTTGAAACCGAAAAAGTCGAACGTGCAATGGACCAGCTGCCTGGAAGTGAACCTGTAGCGCGCATTGAGATCAAGGCAGGCAAAATGGCGCCAAGTGACGATTTTGATCTCAACCGGTATGCCAACAACACACGCACTCAGTTTCTCAATTTCGGATTCATTTATAATCCAGCTTGGGATGAAGCAACTGATACTAGGGGCTATAGTTACGGTTTCGTTGCATCCATGGTACAACCGAAATGGAGACTGGCATTAGGCGAATATATGGAGCCGACATTTGCCAACGGATCAACATTTGACAGGCAGATATTTAAGGCACAAGGAAGCAATCTGGAGCTGACTGTCAAACCCGATGAGGCCGGTACGGTAATCAGGTTGCTTACTTATTTGAATGTGGCACGCATGGGCAGTTATGAAGATGCATTAGCCATAGGCCAAGCCACCTCGACAGTACCGAGTGTTTCAGCTGATGATACGGAGGGACGATCCAAATATGGGTTTGGTGTAAATTTCGAGCAACCCATAATGGATGATGGCGAAACAGGACTATTCGGTCGTATCGGATGGAACGACGGGCATAATGAAACATTTTGTTATACCGAAGTTGACCGGCATTTGAGTCTAGGAGTTCAGTTAAGCGGAGTCCATTGGTGGCGGACTGAAGATCGCATCGGCATCGCATATGCAATACAGGGTCTGTCATCTGAACATAAAGCGTATCTGGCGGCCGGAGGAATTGGGATGGACTTGGGAGACGGCAGACTTAATTATGGCTACGAGAATATCCTGGAAACTTATTATCGCGTTCAGGTCAACAAATATACTCAAATATCACCCGACTTCCAGTATATTCAGAACCCTGGCTATAACCGTGACCGAGGACCGGTAGCCGTTTATTCAGTGCGTTTGCACTTGATCTATTGACCGGTCGAACCCTGAGCAATGAGGCAATTCAAGAAGTAGACATTTAGCTGTAGAGGCTTGTATAATTAAAAGCCTTGAAGAAGGAACCGTCACAATACAAATTGATGCCCCTGGACCGTGGCTGTTGTCTCCAACGGCTCGCGAAGTGAGCTATGAGATAGTATGATTCATCGGTTTGCCTCCGGCCGTACCGTCTCATGCGGTCTGATATGGAGGTGAACTATGAAAAATCCATTCCCCGTGCAAAAGCTCCGCGAAACTATTTTTGGAGCGGACGCCAATAAATTCCTGCCTTTAAAGAAAACTCAGACCGAGCCGGAGAATGAAAGCAGAATGATTCGTCTCTGCTCGTGCCCTGTGTCGGAGACTTTTGCAGCACTTCAGACAACGGCACAGGGTCTGTCATCTGACGACGCCCAGCGAAATCTTGGAAAATATGGCCCGAATGAAATGCCTCGTGCTAAAAGCCTCGGTTTTTGGGGTGACATTTTTCGGCGATGCAAAAGCCCGCTGGTAGTCCAACTCCTAGTGATAGCGATAATTTCAGGCGTTATGGGAGATATTGCCTCGGCTTTTATAGTCGGGGCCATGGTTATTCTGAGCGTCGGACTGTCTTATATCTTGGATCGAAGATCGAATCGTGCCGTGGAGGCGCTTGGTAAGCGCGTACAATCGCGAGCTATAATCTTGCGTGAAGGCAAGGAAACAGAGGTGAGGATTTCCAATGTGGTCCCAGGAGATATTGTCCTGCTGCAAGCCGGCTCCATTATTCCGGCAGACCTGCGCTTGATCATCGCCAAGGATTTCTATGTAAGCCAGTCTTCCCTCTCTGGAGAATCGATGGCAGTTGAAAAGACATCGGATGTTGCAGTTTCTCCGGATCATACCATAATGGATCTGGCGAACGCATGCTTTCTCGGAAGTACAGTAACCAGTGGTGCAGCACGCGGTGTAATAGTGAATACCGGAGCACAGACTATCTTTGGGGCCATTTCAGGGCGACTCTCTGAGCGTCGGGAAGAAACTAGCTTTGATATAGGAGTTCGGTCTTTCACATGGCTTATGATCCGGTTCATGGTGGTAATGGTCTGCGTAGTATTTTTCATTGTAGGCTTGACCAAGGGTGACTGGCTTGAAGCACTTTTATTCGGACTGTCTATCGCAGTCGGCCTGACCCCTGAAATGCTGCCTATGATCGTAACTGTGAATCTTGCCAAGGGTGCTCTTACTATGGCCAAGAAGAAGGTCATCGTGAAGCGCCTCCCTTCTATTCAAAACTTCGGAGCCATAGACATTCTCTGCACAGACAAAACCGGCACTCTTACACAGGACAAGGTTGTAATGAAGCAACATCTGGATATAACAGGCGACCCCAGCCAGGACGTTCTTAACTACGCCTATCTGAACAGCTATTATCAGACTGGGCTCCGCAATCTCATTGATCGTGCAGTACTCGAACATACAGACTTGGATGTAGAACAAAATTGCAGGCTGGTGGACGAACTGCCGTTTGATTTCCAGCGCCGTCGTATGTCTGTAGTGGTAGATTACGAGGGAGACCATGTGCTAATCTGCAAGGGCGCTGTAGAAGAGATATACGCTTGTTGCAGCCATTATCAGATGGATGAAGAGGTCTATCCTCTTATCGATCTGATTCGGGAGGACCTTTTCGACGAGGTTGATCGGCTTAATAAAGATGGGTTCCGCGTTCTCGGCATAGCTTATCGCGAATTCCCCCGCACAAAGACTTCATTTAACGTCGCTGATGAGGCTGGACTCATTCTTTTAGGATATATAACGTTTTATGACCCGCCCAAAGATTCTGCAACAGAAGCACTTAAGCTACTGAAGAATGCCGGTATTAAGGTGAAGGTCCTAACCGGAGATAACAGCCTTGTTACTCAAAAAGTCTGTCGCGATGTCGGACTCTCGGCAGAACGGATAATTACGGGGATGGAACTATCGCGGTTTTCGCCAGAGGAATTTGCACAAGCGACCAAGGATTCGGATGTCTTTGTAAAAATAACTCCGGTGCAAAAGGAGCAAATCGTTCGCACCCTGAGGAGTAATGGGCATGTAGTCGGTTTCATGGGTGACGGCATTAACGATGCGCCCGCGCTCAAAGCTGCCGATGTCGGAATATCTGTGGATTCGGCGGTTGATGTTGCTAAGGAATCGGCTGACATCGTGCTACTGGAGAAAAACCTGCTGGTACTTGAAGAAGGGATAATCGAAGGGCGCAAGGTATTTGCCAATATTGTTAAATATATCCGCATGGGTGCCAGCTCCAATTTCGGAAATATGTTCAGCGTGGTCGGGGCAAGCTACCTTTTGCCGTTCCTCCCCATGCAGCCGGTTCAGGTTTTACTTAACAATCTTCTCTATGACTTTTCCCAGACCGGGATACCCACCGACAACGTGGATGAAGAACTGATCGCTAAACCTCTAAAGTGGAATATTGCCAATATTAAGCGTTTCATGGTCTTTATCGGACCGATAAGCTCTATTTTCGATTACACCACCTTCGCTCTGATGTGGTTTTTTTTCCATTGCAGTAATTTTATCGATCCGGCTGTTACGGGGCAGCAAAAAATTGCATCCGAACAACTTTTCCAGACAGGGTGGTTCGTTGAGTCGCTTATAACTCAGACATTAATTGTTCACATAATAAGGACCCGGCGGATTCCCTTCATCGGGAGTCGTGCATCCGTTCACATGACAGTGACCACACTGACTATTATGGCGATAGGTGCCTGGCTACCGTATTCTCCGTTCGCTGCATCGCTGGGTATGCTCCCGTTGCCCCTGGCATACTGGGCATGGATTGCTCTTTTCATGTTTGCTTATGCGTGCCTGACACACTTTGTGAAGACCTGGTTCTTCAATCGTTACGGAGGTGATTAACTATGGATACCCTGTTGGATGCCCTGCAAGAAGGAAGATTGATAGAACTACCCGACAATAATAAGGATGATGCCCTTCAGTTCCTGGCACACATTCTTGAGGCGATCCCGTCTATACCTGCGGGTACGGATGTGGTAGGTCTGGTCATGGCAAGAGAGACCTCCACGAATACGGCCCTGGGAAAAGGGTGGGCTTGTCTTGATGCGCGGGTGTCATACGAAGAAGATCTCATGTGTGTTGTTGGATGGAGTCCCGGAGGTATTGTTTACGGAGCTCCGGATGATATTGCCGTGTCGATCGTTGTCATGTACCTAGTACCCTCAAACCAGCGGAACCATTACGTGAGGGAGGTTTCCATTCTCGCAAGAGCATTGACGACCTATCCCGGAATCGATAAATTACGATCAATCAGGGAATTAAACGATGTTCGTGAATATTTACTCGATCTAATAAGCACAACAAAGGAAACCGTAAGTCCTGATACGCGAGCCCGGATGATAAGGCTTCAAGCCAGGCCGAGCGTGGAGGAATTTCCCGCTCCTGACTTATCAAACCTTGTAGTTGAACCGGTAACCTTGGTCGCCAGCCCCGACACTAAGATAATTGTGCTTGCTCAAAATGTAAACCTTGTGGAAAGTCTGGACTCTGCATCCGGATTGATAGAGGATATTACGGCCCGCGGAGTTTCCATTAAAGGTGGATGGCGGGTTGTCAAACGAGGGTCTGTCAATTATCATGGAGACCGCGTCGTTTATGAGTGTCTGGCAATCAAGGCTGAGCTTGGCGCATCGAAATCCGCCAGATGATGTTCTGTTCTGTGCCTAATTGTCTCTAGCATCCAACAAAAAAGATATCTTTAAGGACTTCCTTCTTTGAAGTCCTTGTGTTTTTAATACCACTTTTATATTGAAGCAGAAGATTTTTTTGTTCGCGCGTTAGACGAAAGGCCAGCATGTAGGGTGCAAGTTTATATAATTAAGTGGGTACCTTCAGCCAACTTCTATCTGCAGCACAACCATAAACCTGTTAAAATTCCTTGAACACACCGATCGTCATCCCATACTTCTGATAAGAATGAGAGAGTTTTAAGTAACCGATTTCGCCAAACACACCGTAATCTTTTCCCAGCCAATGGCGATGATCCAGCGTGGCCAGCACAGAATTGTTATTTACTGATTCAGGTGTCTCGATGGCTGTCGACAAATATGCCTGTTTGCCAAATGAAAATGTTCCGGTTGTCCATTGCCAGCCATCCAGTCCGTATGCGAGACTGAACAGCTGTGAATAAGAGACTTCCGAACCCGGGTCGCTGATATTTCTGAAAACCCGGTACTCCGCCACCCACATGCCCAGATAGGCGCTTAAGCCTGTAGACAATATGTATTCCCGGTGTACATCGAAATATTGAATATAGGTGCCGCCAACAACCCAGACGAAATTCTTTTTGGGGCCTATTCTTAAGTTGAAATCTTGGTCGGCTCTAAATTGAGGAAGATATGACGAATTCGTCCCTGTTGTCAACGCGGTATAAGTGAATAACGAATCAGTCCAGTCTTTGTATGCCCCAGCCGATGCCAGCATGCCTTCACCTTCTTTGCGGAAATCAGCTCCCAGCTGCACAAACCATGTTAGATCAGGCCTTTCCTTGCGGTAAAGTGTAGCAGTTACGTTTCCCCAATCTCCGTAGTCGCCGTGGGGATGCAGGTATTCATATTCTGCCGAGAGTTCCAATCGGTTTTTTCGTTCGTTTAGCTGAAATTTAGGCTCTGACACTGTCTGGCCTGGGGGTTCTATCTCGACAGCTCCGGAACGTTCCGCCGCCTGCATAATCTGTTCAAGGCGCGTTTTCTCGGTTCCTGTGGGCTTTTCTGTTATTGCCTCTGTGTCGGTCAGAGGTACAGTCTCTACCGCACCCGACGCCCTTGCTGCTTCCATCTCTCTCACCAAGGTGCCGGCAGCCTTTTTCTCTTCAGATCGTCTAGAGCTGATAATCCTTAAGTTGCCATTCTCGCGTATCAAGGTCATCGAGATGACGCCTTTATGAATGCGACTGTTATGGTATTCATGCGGGTCAGAAACGGTGAGTATACCCGTTAACTTTATCCCGGTGCTGTCATTGTGGATAGTCATATTTGATATGGAATAACTGGAAGCCCCTTTCTTAAAGAGGCTGGAGTAATATTTTTTTATCTGGTCATAGGTCATCCCGTTCTCGGTTGCGGATTTCGAATAGAAGGCGATATATTCGTCGATTTCACCATTCTCATATGCATGTGTCAGTTGCCTCACGAAATTGTATATTTCCTCTGAAAGCTGTGCATCATGCTCGATATCTTTCGTGCGATTTGAGTTGGAAGCGTCGGTCATATCAGAACGAGATGCTTTGTTATTTTCGGCCTCAACCGTGCCAGACAGCCAACAGGCAGTAAGTAGCGCAACTAGTAGCAGAAATGTGCTTTGCGGCCGTGAGCGAAAAGCGGTTAAATGTATGATCATATGTTACTTCTTCACGTCCATGCGCCTGGCGGCCATTCGGAAAAGAACTTGTTGTTCAATGGGAGCGGTCTTCAGACTCTCACTATGTACTGAAATAATTTTTTTCCAGACAGCGGTTTTCCTTTCTGGGAAGCCTTCAAAGATAGAAAGGTCGTACGCAAAGAGAAGAATGTTAGCATAAGCATCCGGATAAAAGACATTCAGGTTTGATATGAAACGCTCGTTGCCGTTCAGTGCCCAAATGTAATTTCCGCGCTTGGCATCATACATTATTTCCTGTATGCCGGTACGTACAGCTACGCGAACGTCTTTATAATACTTTTTATCGCCTTTCCCAACCGCCTCAATGAGCGAAATAAAAGCCGAGGCGCCGGCATAAGATTCTGCATTATCCATAAGGTACTTAACGTGTTGTTTGTCTGTCACGTGTGTGAGACCATCGGCAGCCTGCAGATGCGCAATTAGATAGGCTATGTTTTCAATCTTCATCCAGTAGTTAGTTAATAATGCCTTGTCGCCGGTCTTTTCGTAGTACATTCGCAACAGGTAAAGGAACGCGCCGGCATACCCATCAACTGAGTCGTAATCTCCGGTCGACTCGAGGCTCCCATCTTTAGAAACCCTGAAATCGTATATAGTTCCGCTCAGACCATCCTTGTCTCCTTCACTGACGGAGTCTAAATACCATACAATGAATTGTTTAACCATACCTATGTTCTGTCCCTCTTCTATTTCGTTCATTGCGAGAATAGAAACTATATAAGGATTAATGACATCGTGGTCATCGAGATCGTTCCAATAAAGCTTCATGATAGCGAGTGCAGGGTTATCAGCCGCTTCGGCCGCACTAAAGCTTAAAGCACAGACCAATGTGCTAGCGACGAGAGCATAAAAAAGAGCATTTCGTTTCATTGCCTGTAATAGTAACATAAAAAAATCTCCCATCTTCTGTTATCGAATATCCCTTTTCAGAAGGCATGCTGTAATGAGCTTTTGGTACGGCTACGGTGATTCCTGCTAGTCCTTCAGGATTTGCAAGAGATACAAGTAACCCATTATCTGCCTCGCTCATGTCATATTTCGTCTTCAGGAAACGCAAAAAGAATCGCGCAAAGTCGCTCATTGAGCGGACTGAAATCTCGCCTTCCCGCTGCATCTTTTCGACCCTGTCCATAAAGGCCTTTATCGCTTGCGGATAAAGGTTGATGTTATACGGATGTGAATAGAAGAGCCGGACAGTCCGGTTGCGTGCGGTATAAGAGAGTATATCGAATAACCATTCCATGACTTCGCTGTTCTTCCTTTTATCCATGACAGCCATTTCGTAAAGGGATGCTGAACGGCCTAAAGGCATGACTGGGAAGGCGACGACCCTGTCGCTGACCATCTTGTTTTGATAAAAGGTGCGATTTGGTCCGCTGCCTGTATCGCCGGTGTAGTAATAGGCGATGATGCCAAGGTCTTCCAGTATCTGTGTCGTCACTGGTTGGGGATGAACGCCGACGGGAGCAGCATATTCGGTGATCTTATAGCCGGTGATCGTCTCGAGGCATCTGTTATTTTTTTCAATATTCTCGCGAATCTCTTTCTCGGTGAAGGTACCATCTTCGATGTTCTTGGCGAACCAGTTGTGCCCCCACCCGCCGTGAGAACCTATAGTCCCGTATTCCTTCAGGGTTTCCGCCAAGGGTCTTCCCTTACCACAGGCGTCAAAGCCTAGGCCGTCTCCGGGCTTGTTCAGAAAGTCTCCCGCAGTAATATCGATAGATGCCTTAATGTCTTTTCTGAGTAAGCCTGTTTCAAGCATGAGTGGCAACGTTTTATGCTCTACTGCTGAATCGACATGCCAGTCGATGGTTATGCCGCCTCTTCCGGCTTCAGTATTTATTAAATGGGGTATGCGGACTACATCAAAGAGAAAGGTTCTCAGTATAGCCCTTAGCGGCAGATCATCGGAGTTTGCCTTCAGTGCCCCGAGGGGGAGATTAACGTAGAGTACCTTGCCTGCAGCAAAATCAGTAAGGACTATGGCCGGAAATTTTTCTCCCTTTGCCGTTACCCCGTAGGCATAAATATCTTTAGCAGGGAGGTCACGGCCGGGTTCGTTTCGGGCGACAGGGTATTCAAGCGCTCCGTAACGGTATCCGCTTATAGTAACCCCATCTATAGTCTTGCCCGAAGGAAACTGGAAAAAGTCCCGGTCTTCTTTTGAGGAAAATCTGATGTGAGCATGCTCAAACGCTCTGGTGCCAACGGTGATGAAGGTTATGTAGTTGAGACTTAGTACATCAGCGAAAGCTGCCCGCTCGAGGTAGTATCCTTTCTGCTGTCTGGTCCCTGCGTCATAAATGACCGCAACGTTTCCGCCCTTCGAAAGATACTTTTTTGTCCATTCGCCGAACTGTGGTGGAACATGCATAAGTATCCCATCCGGCAGGATCATCACTGGTACCGTTTTTGCGAGGTCTGCTGCGTTAAGAGTGCTCAACTGAAACACGTCTAAACTTTCGAACGGGACACCCTCCTCCTGCAAAACACTCTCATAGGCTGCGAGCACGGCGGAATGGCCTCTTGTATATTCCGGATTATAGACCAGAAGCACCTTGATAGTCTTCCCCCCGGACAAAGCCCGGCTCTTTTGTATCTGTGGTAACGTATAAGCGAGCAATACCGCTATTACCGCTACCACTACCACAATCAGGATTCTTTTCATGCCACCATCCCTCTTCCTTCCGTTAAGATATATCCGTATACCAGTACCCCGCCTTCAAGAAAGATCCCTTTTTTGCCTACAATAGATTTGATTCGGTTCCTGGTTCCGATCGTGACCCCCGTCCTCAGTGTTATGCGGCCTTGTGAAAAGACCGAGCCGAGCACGCGGCTTCCGGGACCTATCTCTATGTCCCCTTCAGCAAAGAGGTTTCCCATGACAGTGACGGACGTTCCGGCAACTAACTTTCCATGTGACTTTATATGCCCATGTATAATGGAATGCTCACCGATAGTGAGAGATTCCTCGGCAATGATATTGCAGTTTTTCAGGCAGTGAGGGGGCATGTCCGAAATGCCACGCTCCGTTGAGATGCCCCTTAAAATGGCATTGTCTCCGACGGTCGAGTCCTCGCCGTCCCAGGCGCGACCTGAGTCGGTTACAGTCACTATAGGATACCCATATAACCGCGTGAACTTGCATTTGCTGGCTATTGCAAGCTCCCCGAGGCATGTTGCACTGATGCCGAGATCACAATCATCGTCAATCTTCATATTGCCTTTTGCATCCAACCACCGCAGGAAATGCGTGCCCTTTCGTACCTGAAGGTCTCCGTCACAGGCCAGGGCTTGCAGGTGGTTTGATTCCCCGATGGAAGCGTTACCGAGTGCGTAGACCTCTTTTTTGAAGGTTACGTCATTTGCCGACGCGAGATTATTTCGGATGTAAAGGACATTTTCAGTAACCGTACCTGCAATATTCCTTGTGTCATCAGATATCTGTATCATCTCCTGTTTCGAAAGAATTACAGAATGAAGTCCTGCAGGCATGTCTGCAATCGACTGCAGCATGAGCTTCCTGAATGATACGGCGAAGTAGCGTGGGTCTTTGCGGTATTTCATATTGATAAAAAGGGGTGCCGCATCGTCTTTTCTCTTGATTTCACGGGCACCCGGAACAAATGGCAGCAGGAACAAGATTGCCAACAGTGCAAAACAAAAGAGCAATAACATTAGCGCCTCACCTTCGAGACGTGTGTTCTGAAACGCTCTGTTTTTTGCCAATGGGTCTTCCGTTGTGTAAGGGTATCCAAAATAGCATCGAAGAAGCCCTTGGATATGTACCACATGTTGAAAAAGAAATTGAAGAGCAGGAACGGCAGAAGTAGTACACGTTGTACAGCGCCGTCTAGAAGGCAGCCGGTTCCTACCTGGTAGAAAGGGGCGAAATTGCCGAAGGTGTTGTAAGCGCCTATGAAGACGAGGAAAAAGATCCCTGCAAATATCTGCATTTCGCCAAGGAAAAACAGGGCTAGCGAATCGATGAGCCCCAGTAGCAGTATTGCTGGGACCAGATATACCAGGAGCAGCAGCATCCCGTCGAACTTTTCACGGGATGAAAGATGAGGAGTTTTAAGCAGTGGGAAAAAGTATCGAAACATAACATCATTATGTCCCCGCGACCATCTCCTTATCTGGCGCGCCCTGACACTCCACTCTTCAGGCGCCTCTTCGTAGCACTCCGCCCGATTCGCATAAAGTACCTTCCAGCCCTTGATAGAAAGCCTGTAGGTCAACTCCGTGTCCTCGGCAAGCATCTTGGTATCGAAGCTGCCGAGTTCCATAACCTCTTTCTTCCTGAAGCCTCCGACCGTACCTCCATATTGTGGCAAGAGCTTGAGATTGTATCGGGCCTGCTGGTCCACCTGATATCCTCCGGTCCGTTCGAGATCGAGGAGGCGGGTCAGGATGTTTTTGCCGGTATTGATCGGCACTACCCTTCCCATGACAGCCCCGACTTCGGGGTCATTGAAGCAGACCGCTATGCTCTTAAGCAGGTCTTTTGGGGGAAGGTAGTCCGCATCGAATACTATGATGATCTCACCGGACGACTGTTCCATGGCTGCATTCAGGGCAGCCGGCTTGCCCCGTTCGCCCTCATAACGGTGGAGGGGCTTAATTATGGGATATCGTGAGGCATATCCGTCCAGAATCTCCATCGTCCCGTCTTTCGAAAAGTCGTTTATGGGGATGATTTCAAGTTTATCCATATCGTAATCGGCTTCTACCAGGAGATCCAGGATATTGGCAGCTACCTTCTCTTCGTTATGCATCGGGATGAGTACGGTTACGGAGCTAAGCTCCGAGTCGATAATGTCTTGGTAATAGATCCGCTGCTCATAAAAAAGCCTGTTCAGGGTAAAGATGAAATGCCGTATGGAGTAAATCACCATTGTACCTATCGTGAAAAAGAGGTAAGCCTTGAGTATTAGTACGACCACTTCCATAATGTGTAATTACCTTTTATCTTTTTTGCAAGTCTTGCAGCATATACGCAGTAGATACCCACTATGTATACAAAATCCACGAGCGGCCCGAGCACGAAAAACAGTATTGCCATGTAAAGAAGAGATGCTTTCCCGATGATGAAAAGAAATACCACATACCTTACAGATCCAAAGATGAGAGAATAAGCTAATGTTGACAGCATGGTAATGATTTTAGACGGCAGGGACGCAGGCAGGGGCAGAACCGCAAGGCCTGTGATGACAGGTACAAAAAACCAGATGCTGATCTGCTGCTTGATATATAGGTCTGAATAGTCGGAGGCTGCATATGGAAATTGGTCTGGCAGGAAGATAAAAAATACCGAAGATAAAAACAGAATAAACGTGACTACGATGGAAAAAATGACCAGCGGTTTGAAGTACGTTATCCTGGGCATAAGCACCATGAGCAGCAGGCTGATAATGGCATTTAACAAAGACAAGAGAATGGAGGGAAACTTGTCCGGCAGCATGACATAGTATGCATCGCCGGTGATATATGGGTATGAGACGATAGCAAGCGAATCATGCCGGAAGTATGGCGAAAGAATCGCTTTAGCTATCTGGCATACGAACTTGGTAATCTGAGGGTAGAAAAAAGCGACGGCCAACGAAAGCGGTAGAGCAATAAGAAAGAATTGGAAGAGGAATGGACGTACAGAGGTGGATATTTTGCGATGAGAACGGTGATGAAGTATCACCGACTTTGCATCTACGTTCATAGCGCTCCATTTCTGTTACGATAGGTAAACTCACGTTCAGGTTCGAGCAACGGGAGCAGTCCCTGCGACCAGCGGTGGAGTGCCTCGACGATCCTTGAAGCGGCCGCGCCGTCGCCATAGGGATTTTCTCCATGAGCAGCGGCACCGTAGAAATCGGCATTTCTCAGTAAATGGGAAGTTTCCTTTACGATCGCCTCCCGTGACGTGCCTATAACCTTGGACAGTCCTGCTTGGAATGCCTCTGGACGCTCAGTAACGCGGCGCAGCACGAATAGGGGCTTGTGAAGCGTAGGGGCCTCCTCCTGCAACCCTCCCGAATCTGTTAGGATGAGATGGACACGTTTCATGAGGTTGACGAATGTCAGATAATCCAATGGAGGAATAAGATTTATACGGTCGACATCCGAGAGGATTCTCCTTGCTGTACTCTGCACTTCAGGATTCAGGTGAACGGGATATACAACGCAGACGTCAGGGAACTCATGTACGATATCGATCAGGGCCAGGCATATTTCTTCCAGGTCCTTCCCAAGTGTCTCCCTGCGATGGCAGGTCACTAGTATGGCGCGATAGTTTTCTAAATCGATACCTTCCAACGGCGTTCCAGTGCGTGAGAAGGGCTTGTTGAGGATGTAATGGAGGGAATCGACGACGGTGTTGCCTGTGACGGTAATCTTCTCCGGCGATATGCCTTCGTTCAGAAGCATAGTTCTGGCAAGTGGGGTGGGTGCGAAGTTGATCTCTGTAAGGACGGTGGTCAGACGGCGCATGCCCTCCTCTGGGAACGGGTTCATCATGTCACAGCTTCTCAGGCCGGCCTCGACATGGGCGACAGGAATCTTTCGATAAAAAGCAGCCAGTGACGCGGCAAGGACCGTCGTTGTGTCTCCTTGGACCAGAACAATATCTGGCTTGATCTTGCCGAGTGCCAAATCCATATGGTCTAAAACGCGAGAAGTGAGCAGCGACAGACTCTGGCCTGGATACATAAGGTTTAAATCATGATCGGGCACGATCTCGAAAAGAGAAAGCGCCTGATCGAGCATTTCGCGGTGCTGAGCTGTTGCGATGACGATCACATCGAAGAGATCAGAAGATTTCCTGAGTTCATGGATGACAGGTGCCATCTTTATGGCTTCCGGTCGGGTGCCTACTACAACTGCAACGCGCATTGGCAAATAACGCAACACTGAGCTACTATCATGATCAAATGTTTGCATACCCCCCCTTGGACTGCAAATATTTAAAAAAATCAAGTTACTTGATGCTATTGAAACGTATAGTATATTAGTGCCATAGTATAGCACAGTGTGGCGTATCGCTCAATGGATTGGCTTGTGAAAAACAGATGTCCTGACTTCAACATGTTCTTGGTATGTACGGGTGCAAAGTGACGATATTCTACCGTCTTAACCGGAAGGATACATATTGGGCGAGTGAAGATCGGCAGCGTATGCCGGGGTTGAATCACGTAAGGCATTATTTCAGCAAAAAAATCGGTTTGTGATAATATATACATGGCGTACGTTGAGGGTGGAGTATCCTGTAAACTAAACTGCTTTGAATGACAGAGCATTCTTAGGACATCATGCTATCGCATCGCAGTCTGGTCGTGATAAAATAATATGTTTTTAAAAGAAGAGGCATGATTGAATTACAAGGGGGGGAAATGACTACATTGGAGAGGATTGAAAAATTATTTGTCGACAAGCTCGAACTTAATAAGGACCTGCTGACCCCTGAGTCGACACTGGAAAGCTTCGGCATCGACTCCCTCGACAAGATCGAGTTTCTTTTCGCCCTCGAGGATGAATTCAAGATAAAGATCCCCGAGCGCGATGTGAAGATAGATACTGTCCAGGATGTTGTCGATATGGTTGACAGGCTCGTCGCCGAACAGTCGGCTAACGCTTAGGTCAATGGGGATCAGATGAGACGAGTTGCTGTAACAGGTCTTGGAGTAATTTCACCAACGGGTAACGGGCCCGCAGAATTGTTTGAAACCCTGATGGCCGGCAAGTCCGGTGTACGAAGAATATCATCGGCTTATGCCAAAAACCTTTCAGTTAAGATTGCTGCCGAGGCGCATTTCAAAGCGTCGGATTATTTTTCTAAAAAGACTACGATACTAGACAGGACGAGCCAAATGGCGCTGGCGGCGGCATCTCAGGCATGGGCTGACTCGGCAATGACACTCGATGCGGAGGAAAAAGCGAGGGCAGGTGTTTACCTTGGCACCGGCATGGGTGGTGCACAATCCTTGGACGAAGTGACGACGCAGTTATACAAGGAAGATAAATCCAGGGTGAGTCCTCTTTCCATCGTTAAAATAATGAGCAATGCACCTGCAGCACATATATCCATCACATACAGTCTTATGGGGCCATGTCTAACCTATACGACGGCATGCTCGTCATCCTCCGTGGCTATCGGCGAGGCATTCCGTCAGATCAAATACGGTTTTTGTGATGTGATGCTCGCGGGCGGCACCGAGAGCATTGTTAATTATGTATCGATGAAGTGCTGGGAGTCGCTGGGAGTGGTGGCGTTGGAAGATCCTGAAGACCCTTCTGCATCGTGCAGGCCTTTTTCAAGGAACAGGACCGGCTTTGTCCTTGGAGAGGGCGCGGCAGTGGTCGTTCTCGAAGATATGGAGAGGGCGCGGAGGCGCGGGGCAAAGATTTATGGAGAAGTGGTCGGATACGGCTCCACAGCGGACGCCTATCACATAACCGGCCCCACGGTCGATGGACAGGAGCGCGCAATGCGAATGGCCCTCCAGGAGGCCGGGATGAGCCCTGAATCTATCGACTACATCAATGCGCATGGAACAGCTACCGCCGCTAACGATGTCGTGGAAACGCAGGCGATCAAGAAGGTATTCGGTGAACGGGCTTATAAGATACCGGTGAGTTCGACCAAATCGATGCACGGGCATCTTATCGGTGCCGGAGGCTCGGTAGAATTTGTAATATCTATGCTTGCAATCCGCAACAGGGCGATCCCGCCAACAGCTAATCTGAACATGCCTGACCCTGAATGCGATCTGGATTATGTCCCCAATATCGGGCGAACGGGCCAGGATGTAAAAGCTGTCATGTCCAATTCATTCGCCTTCGGCGGGACGAATGCTGTACTAGTGGCGAAGGAAGTATTCTAAAACTACAATAATAATGCAGTTAAATATCCAATAGTGAAAATCCCCGTGGCTTGTCTTGCCATGGGGATTTTCACCCAAAAGGCTTGCTGGAAACAGTAAGGTCGCAAGGCGTGGTCAAATGCCCTACTTGATGGCTTGGCATGAGCAGTCTCTAGCCCCGTTAATTAGCCTGGCGCAGTTTGCCTCCCTCGGAGACTCTATTTCGTAAATGCCGTATTAAGGCCAGGGTAGCTCTTCTTCGGAAAAAACCGCCATATAAGTGCTGCTTAGTGGTCAGAGGGAGTCATTCCTCAATAGGATTAGCCTATGTCGCTTTATTTTTGATAGAAATTAACTATTGGATATGTCTCCCCGCCAAGCGTTATGGTCAAAACAGGGTTTAAATACCACATTAGCGCGATAAATAACATACAACTTGTTTAAGGAGGCACCATGGCAAAAGACTATACCCAGATGTGGAGCGGCATTGGACTCAATCTTAAGGCGCATGATGGTTTACTGACGGTCTTGACCGAGGCATACAAAGGCATCTACCTCTCGCAGAAAAACAGGCCCAAGGGCATGGATTATTTCGACTTTGTCATTTCGGAAGTCCACGGCCTACGGATCGAAGAGATCGTAGAAGCCAAGAAAAGTGGTAAAAAGGTAATTGGGACCTTCTGCGTTTACGTGCCTGAAGAGCTTGTACTTGCAGTTGACGGCGTATGTATTGGCCTTTGCGCAGGGGCTGATGTTGGAGCAGATGAGGCCGAGAAATATGTCCCCAGGAACACCTGCGCCCTTATCAAGGCATTTCTGGGGTTTAAGCTTGCCGGGCTCTGTCCGTATGTTGAGCTGACCGACCTTATTGTGGGCGAGACGACCTGCGACGGCAAGAAGAAGGCATACGAGATATTTGACGAGATCACTAAGAAGGTTTATGTGATGGAACTGCCTAACAAAAAAGGCGACGATGGCAGGAAGATGTGGAGGAACGAGATAAAGCGCTTTGCCGATAAGCTTGAAGAGGTGACGGGCAAAAAGATTACGCTCGAAAAACTACGCGAAGCCTCAAAAATAGTTAACGCGAAAAGAAAAGCTCTTCAGCGGTTATCCGCACTAAGGGCAGCCGATCCTTCGCCTATCTCGGGTCTCGATGCTCTTTTGATTAATCAGGTATCGTTCTACGATGATCCTATACGCTTTACAGCAAAGACTAATGAGCTCTGCGACGAACTCGAAGCGCGCGTCAAAGCTGGCTCAGGCGTTGCCGAAAAGGGAAGTCCTAGAGTGCTTATTTCAGGTTCGCCCATGGCGATTCCCAATTGGAAGCTCCATGCCATCGTCGAAGGAGGCGGTGCAACAGTCGTAGGCGAGGAATCATGCGTCGGCGAGCGCAACTTCAGGACGCTGCTGGATGAAAACTTCTCATCTGTCGAGCATGGCATTGATAATCTTTCTGACCGAACTCTGACAGTAGACTGCGCCTGCTTCACGCCTAATAATGAACGTATGGACAATATCACTGAAATGGTGAAGCGGCTTGATGCCAATGGCGTAATCCATTATGCCCTTCAGTTTTGCACCCCGTACATGATGGAGGCATTTAAGGCCAAAAAGGTTGTCGATACACTGGGTGTGCCTTTCCTCAGAATCGAGACCGATTACAGCATGGAGGATATGGGCCAGCTTACCACCAGGATTGGGGCGTTTCTTGAAATGATACAGACGAGGCTGAATGCTTGAGAGTTGCTGGCATCGATATTGGCTCACGGTATATAAAATTTGTTTTGGCCGAAGATGGCCGCATCATTGCTGCTGAAAAGAGAGAGACCGGTCATGACCCGTTGAATACGTGCCGTGACCTGATCGATCGAACCGCTCATGCCGTGCCTGAGCGGATTATCGCGACGGGTTACGGACGTTATCTCATGGAGGTCCATGGAAATATTCCGACAATTACAGAGATAAAGGCTGTGGCTCGCGGTGCAAAGGCGGTCTTCCCTTCATGCCGAACAGTTGTCGATATAGGCGGGCAGGATACCAAGGTCATTGCGTTGGATAGCAATGGCTTGGTTACCGAATTTGAAATGAACGACCGCTGTGCCGCGGGCACCGGCAGGTTCATCGAGATCATGGCGCGCACTTTGGGATACTCGATCGAGGAATTCGGTGCTTCATGCGAAAGCCGGGGAGATGAGATGATCAATGCTATAAAGATAAACAGCATGTGCACGGTCTTTGCCGAGTCTGAGGTTGTCGGCCTAATTGCCAAAGGTATTTCAAGGTCTGAGATAGCCGCTGCCATTCATGATTCTATTACTGGTAGAGTGATGTCGCTAATCCGCAGGGTCGGAGCGGCTGATGACATAGTATTCGCCGGAGGTTGCGCCAAGAACGCATGTTTGGCGGCATCGCTCGCGAAGCGCCTGAAGAAGTCAGTCCATATTAGTGAGATGCCCGAGATGCTTGCCGCACTGGGCGCTGCTCTTTACGCCACTACCTGATTGGCTTACCACTCGCTTAACGACCACTTCCCAGCTTCGCGGAATTATTCGGAATTGAACTGCCGCTGTGTTTATCTCTCTTAAAGTTGCATAATCGGTATGGAGGAATGCCTCTAAGTCGTTATAATGCAATCAGATGCCGCATGCAGTGGGGAATAGTTTCAGCTGACTCGGGTGGGTAATCTCGGTTTATGATTCAGTGAGAAAATATGAAAATCTTCACAGGTATTGCTATGAATCCTTTGTTAAATCTCTCTCATCGGTTATCAGAAGATTTATGCAATTGTAAAGCATATCAGGGGGGCCTATGATCGTAGCTATCCACGGCGGCGCGGGAGACAGGAAGCCGACGAAGAAGCATCTCAAAATTCTGGGGTTTGCACTCGAAAGCGGCTACAAAAAATTGCTCGAGGGTGCAAAAGCGGTGGATGCCGTTGTTGCTGCAATCTCTGTTCTCGAGGATTCCGGCATCTTTAACGCTGGTGCTGGCGGAGTTCTCCAGATGGACGGAGTCCGACGTCTCGATGCATCGCTTATGGATGGCAGTGACTTGAAAGCAGGCTCTGTAGTAGGGTTGGAGGGAATACTAAATCCGATAAAAGTTGCGAGGATTGTCATGGACCTCCCTCACGTGATGCTGACAAACCTGGGGGCTCAGAGGATCGCTCTGTCACATCACCTTGTGCCGCTCAAAATGCCGTCCGCTGAGGAAATAGCAAAACTCGAAAAAATCGTAAAAACTGATACACAGGCAAGAGAACTGTATGCGCGATATTTTTCGACAGTCGGTGCTGTAGCAAGGGACTGCGAGGGCAATGTTGCCGCAGGCGCTTCGACCGGTGGCGTCAGGGCAATGCTCCCGGGCAGAGTTGGAGATACACCGATTATCGGCGCTGGGGTCTACGCCGAAACCAGTCTTGGTGCGGTCTCATGCACCGGGACCGGCGAGCATATCATCAGGATAAGCCTTGCAAAGGAGCTCTGCATGAACATCATGAACATGCCGTCCCGTGTGGCGGCAAGACGCTCGCTTCAGCGGATTGTATCCGTTGGCGGCAGTGCGGGCATTATCCTTATACTCGATAAAGGTGGTGCTGTAATTATGCATACGACTAAGTATATGGCCTCGGGATATATAGACAAGCGGGGATGTAACGTCAGTGTGGGTGCCTCACCACTGAATCATTACCGTTAGCTTGCCTGGGGCCAGCAAGGGGCATCATATCAAAACTCTTTTATACTATATCTTCGACCGGATCACATTCGGTTCCTGTAGTTGCGTTATTCGGCGTAGACAGGCTGCTATATCAATAGTCTGTTCTAAGGGATGATATTTAATGCAGTTCCTGCATTGCTCAACCCTTATCCCACACGCGCTTGTTGCAATGCCCTCGATTGCGTCTGTGGAATAGGCGATGTCAGGCGAAAATCTTTCTTCCGCATACAAGCACATTATCTCTCATTAGGGTGTGTCTGATCTTTTTCAAGCCGAGCGACGACAGCCATCCTCTCATTTCCTGCACTGTATACGATCTGCCGCCGTGAGTATTGACTAGCATGTTGACTGAAAAGAGGGATCCGTGAATCGGCTTGGTACGATCCGGTTGGAGATAATGTTCATGAATGGCAATAAGCCCATTCCGGTTGAGGGCCTTATACGCTTTCCGCAGAATATTAAGATTATTATCAGCAGAAAAGGAATGCAATACCTGACTTATGAAAATAAGGTCGTAGCCGCTGCCTATATCATCAACGAGGAAGTCGCCTTCAATGAACGAAATGTTATAGGCCTCAGTTTTACTGATTATATCCTTGGCGATCACGACCGTCGAGGGTAAATCGAATAGCACTACCGAATCGATCTTTCGCGCCAGTTCCATTGAATAGGTACCGGGTCCACCACCGAGATCGAGAGCTTTCTTCACGTCCGTCATATCAATGGCATTTACAACCTCCTTGGCTCTCATCACTGCGATGTTATGCATCCCCCGGATAAAGGCATCCGCTTCAAAAGACTTTCGGGTCGGTTGACCGGTCTTGACGATTTCATCGAGATTCGACCAGTTTGACCAGAGGTGATCAGCATGGCGGAGAATATCTCCCTGGTAATGAGGGGTGCCTGTCACAAGCAGATGATTGGCTGCAGGAGAGTTGCGGTAAGTTTTCTTCGATTTTTTAAGGAGACCGAGGCCTGCGACGGCATCTAGCAGTATTTCGGTTGCCCTAGTGTCAGTCTGGATCAGGCCGGCTATTTCAGTTGCGCTTTTTGAAGTAATAAGATGGTCGAAGATGCGCAGATTGTTGGCGGTTAGCAGGACCCTCGCCTGCCAGTAACTTCCCCAGAGCATTCGTAACTTTCTGACCTCATCATAAATATTCATGAATTTCCTCCCCCTCTTGCGGTCTTCTATTGGACACTATCCTATATTCTGCAGCACTGGATGCTTATCCCTTTTTTGTGCAGCAACTCCCAACCTCTCAACAGGTTAAGATACTAATGCTTTAGCTGTCGGGGTAGTGTTTATCGGATGTAAGCTTCAGTGACGTATAGCCTCATCATTCTGTGCGTGTTGAAGTAATAGGCGTTCTTCCCTATGGCGTTCGCCATAATCCTGGTCCAGATCTGTTTGTCTGAGTAAAATGTAGGGATGATCGTCATCTCGAGCTTGTAGTAAAGGTCGTCGGCATCGCGTGCCGGATCGGCAGGGACATCGGGGGAGGGCCCGATTGCCCAGCCTGTATAGTTTTCGATATGTCCTTCGATCCACCATCCATCGAGCACACTGAAATTAGGTACGCCGTTATGGGTGGCCTTCATTCCACTGGTGCCTGACGCCTCGTGCGGGCGCATAGGAGTATTTAGCCAAACGTCTACTCCAGAGATGATCTTTAAAGCGGTATCCATGTTGTAGTTCTGGATGAAGACTATCTTTACCCGGTCCTTAAGGCGCTCACCTATCTTGATTATACTCTGGATGAGGTCCTTGCCGGCTTCATCCTTCGGATGGGCCTTTCCAGCGTAGATAATCTGGATTCTTCCCTCACCGATGCGGGCAAGTCTTTCCGGATCCGAAAGGAGCAGATCAGCTCTCTTATAAGACGTAGCGCGACGTGCGAAGCCGATTGTAAGTGTGTCGTAATTCATTCCAGCCTGGGTCTCCCTGTTGACGAAGTCGATAAGACTTTTTTTCGCCTCCATGTGGGCTCCCCACAGCTCATCATCAGGGATGCGGCCGACCCTGACGAAGATCTCTGGCTCGTTGGCCCAGCCGGGGAGGTATTTATCATACAGGCGTTTGAAGCTGTCGCAGGTCCAGGTATATGAATGCACGCCATTGGTGATGGCATGTATCTCATAACCTGGAAACATTCCTTTGGAGACCTCGCCGTGTTTTTTTGCAACCCCGTTTATATAATTGCTCAGGTTGATCCCAAGAATGGTCATGTTGAGTGAGCCCTGTCCGGAAAATTCCTTAATCACGCGCATCGGGATCACATCGGAGTCGGTCAGCGTCTTCTCGGTGAGTTCGTACGGAAATTTGTCATGGCCCGCTTCCACAGGGGTATGAGTGGTAAATACGCAGAGGCTGCGTACTTTATCGACATCCCAGACAAGACGCTCATCCCAGACGTCTTCGATATTTTTCTTGTATCTATTTAGCAGTTCCAGCGTCAGCAGGCTGGAATGGCCTTCGTTCATATGATATTTCTTGATCTCGAATCCGAGTTGCTCGAGTATCCTTGTGCCTCCTATGCCGAGAATTATCTCCTGCTTTAGACGGTAAGTCGCATCGCCACCATATAAGTAGAGGGATATTTCCCTGTCCTCGGGTGCATTTTCAGGCAGGTCAGTATCAAGAAAAATCACCGGCAGTTTGCCACCCGTGGCGCTTTCTACGACGTAAAGCCACGGGGCTATTTGTACGTCTCTGGACTCAATGCCTACCGTAACCCGTTCTGTTAGGCGAGTCATGAAGTTCACCGGGTTCCAGTTATCCGGAAGCTCCTTCTGCCTTCCGAAGGGATCCAATTCCTGCATGAAATACCCTCTTTTGGTCAGCAGAGATACTGCAACCATGGGCAACCTCAGATCGGCTGCAGATTTGATAGTATCACCGGCGAGCACGCCGAGGCCGCCGCTGTAAGTCTTTATCTCATTTTTGAGACCGATTTCCATCGAGAAATAAGCTATCTTTGGCTCTTTGATAAATGGATCTATTGATGTATATGGAGACATTTGACCTTCCTTTCTTTGTTATCTGCCGGCGCGATTAGCCCGGCGCATTAATTCCTTAAGCGAAGAGAGTCCCTCTTCTCCCATATCGAGGGTAAAATCATTCACGTATAGTCCTATATGCTTATTTATAACTGTTTCTGAAAGCTCCTGCGCATATTTTTTAATGAAGGGCATCGCTTTATCAGGGTTAGAAAGCGAATATTTGACGCTACGCCTGATCAGATCTTCGATTATTTCGATCTTCGGGCCGAGGGTCTTTTTTGCGATGATACCACCTAGCGGGATTGGCAGCCCTGTCTCTTTTTCCCACCACTCTCCAAGATCTACAACACGCGACAGCCCGTATTGCTGGTAAGTGAATCTGCTTTCATGTATGATAAGCCCGGCATCTACCCTGCCGTCTCTGACTGCTGCTGGAATTTCGTGAAACAGCATCGGAACGACAGTAGACGGTTTAACGCCATAGGCGGCATTGAAAAATAGTTTCAGCAGCAGGTAGGCTGTGGTCATTTCGCCGGGAACGCCAATACTCTTATTCTCTAGATCCTTCTCTGTGTATGGAAACTTAGATATGATCAAAGGTCCGCAGCCGCGGCCGAAAGCCCCGCCCGATCTCAAAAAATGGTAATCGTCCTGAAGGTAGTGAAAAGCATGGCAGGATATCTTCGTCACATCGAGTGACCGGGCCCTCGCAAGGCGGTTAAGAGTCTCCACATCCTCAATATGAAATTCGACATTGAGCCCGCATATATCGATGACCCTGTTAACAAAGGCGTAGAAGATAAAAGTATCATTAGGGCATGGCGAAAAGCCGAGAGTTATCATGATCTGAATTTTATCATTAAAGGGGGGGTGGTTGCCAACAGATAACGGTTTTCCCCCAAATATCCATGGCAGAGTAAAAAATAGAGAAAATAGGCAAGAATAGTTAAAATAACCCAATAAATGGACATATTCGGCTTTATTTGCCATTCACAGGCCTTGCTTGGATAGTCGATTTCGGGATATATTAGCACTCGTCACCATTGAGTGCTAACAACTTTCACCAAAACAATAAGAAAAGGAGGCAGGTTATGAAAATTAAACCGCTCAAGGACAGGGTCGTTATCAAGTATTCCGAAGAGATGATGGAAAAGACAGCCGGTGGCATCTATGTTCCGGATGTCGCAAAAGAGAAACCCCAGAAGGGTACAGTTGAGGCAGTAGGCGTGGATGTTAAAGAGGTGAAGGCCGGCAATACCGTACTTTTCGACAAGTACTCGGGCTCGAAAATCAAGATCGATGACGTTGAGTATCTCATCGTCAAAGAAGAAGATCTCTTAGGCATTATCGAATAAGGAACAGGAGGATATCACACTATGTCAGCTAAACAGATTTTATTCAGCGATACCGCAAGGCAGCAAATTCTGAAGGGCATTACCATCCTGAGTGACGCCGTGAAGGCCACCCTCGGCCCTAGGGGAAGAAACGTCATCATCGACAAGAAGTTCGGTGCCCCTACCATCACCAAGGACGGTGTTACCGTAGCAAAAGAGATCGAACTCAAGGACCCCTATGAGAACATGGGCGCTCAACTTCTGAGAGAAGTTGCTTCCAAGACTTCAGATGTGGCGGGTGACGGTACGACGACGGCAACAGTACTTGCTTATGCCATTTACAAGGACGGCATGAAATATGTAACCGCCGGTGCCAACTCCATCGATATCAAGAGAGGCATCGACAAGGCAGTCGAAGTTGTTATTGGAGAGCTGAAGACCATGTCTAAGCCGGTTGCAGAGAAGAAGGAGATCGCCCAAGTCGGAACTATTTCCGCCAACAACGACCCTTCAATCGGCGAGCTTATCGCCGAGGCGATGGATAAGGTAGGAAAGGACGGCGTAATCACTGTCGAAGAGGCCAAAAGTATGGCCACCACTCTCGATGTCGTCGAAGGCATGCAGTTCGACAGAGGCTATGTATCCCCATATTTCATAACTGATGCAGACCGGATGGAGTGCGTACTCGAAGATGCATTTGTGCTTATCCACGACAAGAAAATCTCGAGCATGAAAGACCTTCTTCCCATCCTTGAGCAGACTGCCAAGATGGGCAAGCCGCTCCTCATCGTTGCCGAAGATATTGAAGGAGAGGCCTTGGCAACTCTCGTTGTGAATAAGCTCCGCGGAACCATCCAGGTTTGCGCCGTCAAGGCGCCAGGATTCGGCGATAGGAGAAAGGCGATGCTCGAAGATATCGCGGTTCTCACCGGAGGACAGGTTATCACCGAAGACCTCGGTTTGAAGCTTGAGAATGTGAAACTGCCCGATCTTGGAAGAGCAAGAAAGGTCAATGTTGATAAAGAGAATACCACCATCGTCGAAGGCGCCGGTGATCCCGCCCAGATCGCGGGCAGGGTAAAACAGATCAAGGCCCAGTCCGAGGAGACCACTTCCGATTACGACAAGGAGAAACTCCAGGAGAGGCTTGCCAAGCTCGTCGGAGGGGTTGCGGTTATAAATGTAGGCGCAGCGACCGAGGCAGAGATGAAAGAGAAGAAAGCCCGCGTTGAAGACGCCCTGCACGCAACCAGGGCAGCTGTTGAAGAAGGCATTGTCCCCGGCGGCGGAGTGGCACTCATCAGGTGCATCAAGTCCCTCGACAAGACGAAGCTCGAGCACGATATGCAGATCGGCGTCAACATAATAAAGAAGGCCCTCGAAGAGCCGATCAGGCAGATCGTCACCAACGCAGGACTGGAGAGCTCGATCATCGCCGAGAAGGTTAAGGCCTCTAAAGACCCCAACTACGGCTATGACGCTTACAGCGAGGAGTTCACCGACATGATCAAAGCCGGTATCATTGACCCGACCAAGGTTACTAGAACGGCCCTTCAGAATGCAGCTTCGGTTGCAGGACTTATGCTAACCACAGAGGTAATGATCACCGAGATCCCGGAAGAAGACAAAAAGATGATGCCTCCTATGCCCGGCGGCGGAATGGGAGACATGTACTAGAATAAATTCGGTAAGGGCGCGGTTGCTCATGTCAGAGGAGCGAACTTGCCCTCACAATGGAAACGGGCAGCAGACAGGGTTCCCCCTGTCTGCTGCTTCTTAATTTTATGAAGCAATAAACAAGCCGTGTGCCTAATTATACGGATGATCAACTCTTGTTGAGTATGGTATTCTAAAAATTATGCAGAAATCGACCAAAAATATCCTTGTTGCAATTTTTTTCATCTTTCCGCTCTACATTCTGATTCAATTGTTCGTTCCTGTATATGACAGCGATAAGCCTATCGAAATTGAGATACCACAGGGGGCGACTTATAAGAATGCGATCGACATATTGGCGGAAAACAAGCTTATTCGTGACAAGTTCCTTTTCCTGACGCTAGGCAAGATCTCAGGAGTAGACAGGAAGATGCGTGCCGGATATTACAGCTTCTGGAGCAGGATATCTCCTTTTGACGTTTTCCAACAGTTGAGAAAGGGAAAGATTATTGAGTATGAGATAACAGTGGTCGAAGGCGACAGTCTGCTCGAAATCGGGGAGAAGCTTCAGGAAAAGAAGTTCATATCTGCCGACGCCTTTAACATTCTTGCGAGGGACAAGTCCCTTTTGTTATCTCTGGACATCAGTTCTCCCAGTCTCGAAGGGTATCTGTTTCCTGACACATATAAGCTGCCTAAAGGTGCACGGCCTACGGACATCGTCAAACTCATGGTCGGCAGGCTCAGGGCTTCTTATACTGACGAGATTAAAGCTGCAATGTCACAGAGCGGATGGAGTGAGAACGCTATGCTGACCTTGGCCTCAATCGTAGAGAAAGAGGCTATAATAGACGAAGAAAGGCCTATAATATCGGCGGTCTATCGCAACAGGCTGCGCATTGACATGCCGCTCCAGGCTGATCCAACGTCAATATATGGCGTCAGGAGCAGCAAGATAAAGATAGTGAGCAGCGATCTCAGGAATCGAACATCATACAATACTTATGTCATCAAAGGCCTGCCACCGGGGCCTATAGCCTCGCCTGGACTGAAATCGATAAAAGCGGCTCTATTCCCGGCTAAAGTGCCGTATATCTATTTTGTATCGAGGGGTAACGGAACTCATATTTTCACGTCTTCGCTTGCTGATCATAATAATGCGATCAAACAGGTTAGAGCAGCAGCAGCTCAAGTCACTGATAAGGGAAAAGAACACTCATAAATATGATCACTCGGAAGCATACAAGACAGATACATGTAGGCAACGTACTTGTTGGCGGGGACAGCCCAATCTCCGTCCAGTCTATGACCAAAACAGACACGCGTGATATTGATGCTACTGTTGCTCAGATCAAGTCGCTCGAAGAAGCCGGATGCGAGATCATTCGTCTTGCAGTAATTAATGAAGATGCTGCCAAGTCTTTGGGTGCCATCAAACATCAGGTTACCATACCGATGATCGCTGACATCCATTTCGACTGGAGACTTGCTCTGGAAGCTATCCGGCAAGGAATCGATGGCCTGCGCGTGAACCCAGGCAATATAGGTGCATCATGGAAAGTGAGGGAGGTTGTTACTGCCGCCCAGGATCGCAGTGTTCCGATCCGCATAGGTGTAAATGCCGGATCTCTTGAAAAACATCTCATCGAGAAATATGGCCATCCTACACCTGAAGCGATTGTTGAGAGCGCCGAGGGACATATCAGGATATTAGAAGATATTGATTTCCACGATATTAAGGTATCACTCAAGGCATCGAATGTCATGATGACAGTCGATGCTTACCGTATCTTTTCTGAAAGACATAACTACCCTGTACACATAGGGATCACTGAAACCGGCCCCGCATTTTCTGGCTCTATCAAGAGTTCAGTCGGGCTAGGTGTGCTGTTGTCTGATGGCATCGGCGACACCATGCGCGTCTCTCTTACCGCCGAGCCCGAAATAGAGGTCCGCGTGGCTTATGAAATACTGCGAGCGCTTGGCATAAGAAGACGCGGGGCGGAGATTATATCATGTCCGACTTGCGGCCGCTGCCAGGTCGATCTCCAGCCTATTGCGCAGGCGGTAGAGCTGGCGCTCAGGTCGGTTGACAGGCCGATTTCGGTCGCTGTTATGGGATGCGTGGTCAACGGTCCTGGTGAGGCTCGCGAGGCCGATTTTGGCATAGCTGGCGGCAAGGGCATGGGATTACTTTTCAAAAAGGGTGAAGTGCTCAGACAGGTGAAGGAAGAAGAGATGCTCGAAGCCTTGATGAAGTTGATCATGGAAGAGCCGGCTTCCTAGATAATGATCACGCTCGATTCAATACTCGATATACAACTCTACCAACACAAGTCAGGCTATCGTTTTTCTGCCGATGCTGTACTGCTTTCGGTGTTCGTCGATACACCGCGCTTGAAAAAGATCGCTGATTTTGGCGCAGGCTCAGGCATCATAGGACTTCTTCTTGCAAAAAAATATCATGCTGCGGAAGTCACACTTATTGAACTCCAGAAGAGTCTCGTAAGTCTGGCTGAAAAGAATGCTGTACTCAACGGTCTCGATAAAAGAGTAAAGGTTGTCCATGCGGACATTAAAGATGTAAAGAGCGTAAGCTCGGAAGAAGAAAAGCCTAGAAATGCAGAAGAAGCGAAGTGTGAACATAAAAAAGATAGGCCCGGAAACACAGCCTGTAGCCCGAGGGAAGCCTGGAAGTTAGAACATGGCATGCTTCACTCTTATGATCTTGTGGTATCGAATCCTCCGTTCAGGAAGACTAGGACGGGTCTCATCAGTCCTTATGATGAAAGGGCGGTGGCGAGACATGAGATACATCTTCCTATTGCGGCTCTCATGAAATCGGCTCTGCTAATGCTCAAACACCACGGTAGGCTCTGCATCATACATCTGCCGGAACGCCTCGCCGAGATAATGGAATCTATGAGACGATATTATCTCGAACCAAAGCGGCTACGCTTTGTCCATTCAAATTTCGGAGCCGAGGCTAAGATGGTTCTTATTGAAGCTGTGAAAGAGGGGAAGGCCGGTCTCAAAGTCGAAAAGCCGCTTTATCTATATACTGAGGATGGTAATTATACGGCTGAAGTACGGGCTATCTATAATCGTCCATTGCCTAATGGTGAGACCTGCGACGGCTTGTAACTGTTCCCAAAACTGTAATCAAACGTGATCATGCACCTTTGAAACAGGTTTTGCCTCTGGGTGAGGGAGTTTCGCTCTCCGATTGACCGGTGCAGTTTTAGCGACATGTTTAGTGCCTCCTGCTATTGGACAGGTCTTTAAATACCTGTCTCCCACACAGTCTGAATTGCGTGGTTCTCCCGGTGTCTGGAGTCCTGCCCGCAACAGTCCGCTGATTGGACCAGCACTTCGCCGACTCATCCCGCAAGGATTCCCAATCCTTGAAAAGACAGGCCACGGATGCCCAGTTAAACAGGGCAGGCGAAACGTCAAAGTCCCAGCATTCCAAGCGGCGTCGGAACCTGCTCACAAGGATTTGCTTGACACTGGCATATGGCACATAGAGGCCGATGTCCTTATCCGTACTCCTTGTGAGATAGTTCATTGCGGCAACCCGATCGCTTGCGGCCTCGTGTCCACAAAACAGACACTTAAACGCATCACCCTTGCGGTTCTGGTTCCAGACGAATCCGCAATGATCACACGTTTGACTGCCGTAAGCCGGATTGACCTGCTTATGAAGGGAACGTCCCTCCAGTGCCTTGAACTCTGCCCTGTCCTGTATTATTCCTCTAATCCAGGAGGAGAGCTTTCTATTTACTCCCTTCGGCTTATCAAATGCAAAGACGTGCCGAAGGTTCTCGGTGATAAGTACGGCCGGGGCCTTTTCCCCATACAGGGTGTTGAAGCCGTTGTTCACCTTGTTGGATAAAGCGGCTTGCGCTTTATGCCTTACGGTGTCCTTCTTCTTGTACCCGAGATTGTACTTCTTTATGTTGTTAGCCTTATTTGACTTACCCTCTTCGCGGTACTTCTTTTGGAGAGCATACAGCTTGTTCCGTGCTTTGCCGGTATGGTTCAGTTTATCGGAGAAGTCGGAAATAATCTTCCCGAGTCCTTCTCCGTACTTTTTGCCTTCGGTATCGGTAAAAGCTTCCGTATAGCCGAAATCCAAAGCTTCCGTCGTACCCTGTACCGCCTCCCATCGCTGGCAGACCTCAACAGTCTGATGTGCCTCGATGGTCTGCTTCGTATTATCTAAGACTATGCGCAGATTGCCAGATATTTGCCCATTGCCAAGAAGGGGAACTCTCACCCGTTGGCCCCTTTGAAGCGTCATGATCTCTATATACTGCGCACCGTCTATCTCTCTTATAGAGTACATATCAGCATCCACACAGAAGCTGCGGGCCCTTCTTATTCGCGGGTCATTGCCTTTGTGCCTTCTTATAATACGGTTAAGGTAGTTGCCAGCCTGCCGCAGATCAGTCGATGTGAGAGGGAACTCAGGTGTCGGATAATCACGAAGAAGTAGTTTTTGAAGCCTCTCGTAAGATGACATCACCCAGAAGCAATAGTGCCGTTGAGTTTCGGATAGGTTTTTGCTCCCCATTATCAACGGCTTCAACTCCGCAAACAGCGCCTTCCACTTCTTATCCAGCGTCTCTACTGAATCCTTAAGGGCCTGCTTCCATTGACGTGCCTGAAGGTTGTTCTCTGACTTGTAGCCCTGCTTAACGAGGATGTCCCTCTGTAGACGATCAGAACGGAGATTGACCGTCTGGCCCGCTTGAGAGAGCTTGCAGAGCCACTTGTCTTTTTCCGTAGCATACGCCCCGGCAATGGCTAAAAGGGTCTCCCACTTGCCTTTGTTCAACTTCCTGCTATGCCGTTTGATCGTTCTCATTTATCATGTCGTGCAGCTTCTTTTTATATTTCCTTAAACCATACAGACGGCTCGAAAAACAATGAATGATGGACAGCAAGTCCTTCCTCATCTCTTCTTCAGACGACAGTGATTCAGCGTTCATCACGGTAATGACGCAACCGTGATCAGCACTGAACTTCTGAAACCATTCAAAGCCGAAACGCACGAGTCGGTCTTTATGTGCAATAACAATCTCGGAGACTTCGCCTCGCTCTACCTTCTCCATGAGGCTTACGAAGTCCTTCCTCTTATAGTTGAGACCGCTGCCGATATCTTCAAGCCGTTCGGCAACCGCACGGCCAGAGGCGATACAGAACTGCTCAACCGCTTCCTTCTGTGATGCAAGGTCTTTCTTCTGGCCCGGGGATGATACCCGGCAGTACGTTACGACTTTCTTTTCTGTGGCCTTCTGCCCTATGTATTGCAGATATTGTTCGTGCGTATAATACCTGCGATCGGTAGGCGTCCGCCCCGCCTTCATTATCCCCTCACGGTCCCACCGCTGCAGGGTGATAACAGATCTACCGATCAATGCCCCAAACTCTTTAGGCGAATATGTATTCTTCATACATATATCTTATAGCATTAGAATATTATTATAAATAACTAATATTTACTCTTATGATCACATTCACCAGTCAACAGGATTCCACCCTGATTATTCTTAATAGTTTCCGCTTGAATAAGGTTTTTTATTGTTGCATAAAGACGCTTGGCATACCTTCTATCTGTATTATGCACCGATAAGGAAGTAAGTTTATTTATATAAAACCTCAAATCGGGCAAATTCCCTTGTTCTGACAATCATCTTCTTTTGTCCGCGTTTCAAGGCGGGCTTTTTTTCTCATAAGGGCTTCCTGGTTTCTCCTTTTTCCTGTCTCGTTTTCGAGAATCAGTCCCGGGACCTTTTTGGGTCTCCCGTTCTCATCGATAGCGACGAAGGTAAGGTAAGCAGACGCTGTATGCCTTACTTCGCCAGTCAGGTAATTTTCTGCCTCCACGCGCACACCTATTTCCATCGATGATTTGCCAACCATATTTATGCCGGCCTTAAGAAAAACTACATCTCCTACAAAAACAGGATGGTGGAATTCCAAGCGGTCAATAGAAGCGGTAACGGTATTGCACCGCGCGTGCCTGCTTGCAACGACCGCAGCGGCAGTGTCGATGAGCTTCATAATGACTCCGCCATGAACGTTTCCTGCAGGATTGGTATCCTGCGGAAGCATCACCTGAGCCATTGTGACACTCGTGTCATTAACAGTTTTTTCTTTCATTGAGAACCTCCCAAAGCATAATGCCATTCCTTCGCGGCAGGAATGGTAAAAATAACCGCGTTGCCCTTGCCCATTTCGTTCTCTTACACATCCGGGCATTGTGCAGGTCTACGATTTTTCTGCAGATGCGAAGTCCACAGGTAGCAGCAAAATTAATCGCATCCGGAGACTCGGCTGGTGGAATTGCCGAAAAAGTTTTCCATGTTCTTCGGCAGATATCTCGACGCCGGTATCTGGAATGCTGAACTCTATGAGGTCTGAGTGTGTCGTGAGCGTGTAAAACATATCGAACCATCGTTAGGTGTTTACTTTATTCAAGTTCCGGGAAGATTGAACAGTGCCTGATTTATTCGTATCTTGTCTGCTGCCACCTTATTCGATGCTTTGCCCATTTTGGTATTAATCATTAATACAGTCCTTAGCAGTTTCCAAAAACATTTTGAGTTGTATGGCTATCTATGGAGATCTCTGAGATAAGAATGTCTGAGAAGAGTATCCATAAGCTGCCGACGATAGCGCAAATCAGGGCTATCCTGAAAGGCGCGAGTCTGCTGCTGGGCTGAAGTTTGCTCATAGTGCATACTCCTGAATGCAGGATATTATCGGTGGTCAGCACAATTATAACAAGTTTTAAGAATATGTACAGCAGGCTAACAATGGTTTGATGAATTCAGATTCGATTGTTGACTTTACCCGCACCATCAATTAATTTACATATATGCTTTCCTATATCGTTAGGCGCCTGCTGTTGATGCTACCACTCATCTTAGGCATAACCCTCATCTGCTTTACCGTGATACATCTTGCACCGGGAGGGCCGGTGGAGGTCGCGACAGAGATGTCCATTAAAACCTCTGCCCAGGCACGCGAAAACCTCAAGAAGATATACGGTCTCGACAAACCGCTCCATGTGCAGTACGTCGATTGGCTTACAAGGTTTGTAAAGCTCGATTTTGGAAAGTCTTTTGTAGACGACAAGAAGGTAATCGACAAGATTAAAGAGAGGATCCCAATCACTATTATCATCAGCTTACTCTCACTTATCATTACTTTTTGCGTGGCCGTGCCTATCGGCGTACTCTCGGCCACACGACAATTTTCACTCTTCGACAAGCTAACAACCGTATTTGTCTTCATAGGATTTTCGGCCCCTCACTTCTGGGTCGCCCTTATATGCATGTATTTTTTTGGCGTTACCCTCGGATGGCTGCCGATTTCAGGCATCCAAAGTATCGATATTTCGGGCATGGGCGGGCTTGAGAGGCTTACCGACTGGACGAGACATCTCATCCTTCCTGTATTGATCGGATGCTCTGGTGCTCTTGCGGGATTGAGCCGTTACAGCAGGTCGAGTATGCTTGAGGTCATCAGGCAGGACTACATTAGGACGGCGCGGTCAAAGGGATTGAGAGAATCGCAGGTGATAACGCGTCATGCTCTTAAGAATGCTCTTATGTCGGTAATAACGATACTCGGCCTTGCCGTACCGGGATTTATCGGCGGGTCGGTGATTATGGAAACAATTTTTTCCATCCCAGGCATGGGATTGCTCTTTTATCAATCGGCAATGTCTAGGGACTATCCTACCATAATGGGAATCCTTGTTATCGGAGCCATACTCACATTGGTCGGCAACTTTCTTGCCGATATCGCTTATGCCCTGGCTGATCCCAGAATAAGGGTTGGGAAGGAGTAAATGATGATCGCAATAATCTGGCGCAGATTCAAAAGAAACCGTTTATCAGTAGCTGGACTGGTGGTCATACTTACCATCGCTTCTGTTGCGGTGGCTGCGCCGATAGTTGCCCCTTATAATCCATTCGCTATAGATGTCTACAATGTCATTTCAGCACCAAGCTCCGCTCATCTGTTGGGGACGGATGAACTCGGGCGAGATGTCCTCTCACGAATGATCTGGGGCGGCCGAGTCTCCCTTGCGGTTGGATTTGTGGCCGTGGGCATATCCATCACCATAGGAATAATCATCGGGGCTTTGGCAGGGTTTTATGGAAAGGCTGTTGACGCAATACTAATGCGTTTAGTCGACATTATGCTCTGTTTCCCGACGCTTTTTCTCATCCTAGCAGTAATTGCCATAATCGGACCAGGCATCTGGGTGATAATGGTTGTAATCGGAATTACGAGCTGGATGGATGTGTCTCGTCTGGTAAGGGCTGAAATCCTCACACTTAAGGAGCGAGATTTCGTAGCGGCGGCACGAGCAGTCGGTGCGAGCGACTTTAGGATTATTTTCAGGCATATCCTTCCTAATGCGCTTTCGCCGGTGTTCGTATCTGCGACCCTCGGAATTGCGGGCGCGATCCTGTTGGAGTCTGGACTCTCTTTTCTCGGCCTCGGAGTTCAGCCCCCCGACGCTAGTTGGGGCAATATCCTGACTTCGGGAAAGGATTATATTACGGTGGGCGCGTGGTGGCTGTCTTTCTTCCCGGGAATTGCTATCCTTATAACCGTGCTCAGCTACAACCTCGTCGGAGAAGGGCTTCGTGATTCGCTTGATCCGAGACTTTGGCGCTCGGGGAAATAGGACGTGAAGAACCTTTCCCGCCTGCCTGATCACGACAGAGCGCGGAAGAATATCGAGACATTAATTTCAAGGCATCCTGAACTGCAGCCTAGTATAGAACAGCATTATAAAAAGATTGCGGTGCTTTTTTCTCATAGCCAATTCCTCGCTAATTATGCCATTCAATATCCTGAATCGCTTTTTCGTGCACTGGACCATCTTTACGAGGCGGTTGATGCCAATGCCGTTGTCTCTGAATTGAATGATGCATTTAGATCTTGTACTGCTATAAAAGACGGAATGAGGCTTATACGCCGCTTCCGCAGGGACAAGCAGATTGCAATTACGCTAAGGGATATACTGCAGATCGCAGAACTGCCAGATATCATGCTTGAGATGAGCAATCTAGCCGACGCTATCCTCGGCGAATCACTCAAGTTTGTGGAATCGTTCTTAGAGCAAAGGTACGGAAAGCCTGCAAATAATGCGTTATCGATTATAGCTCTCGGAAAGTTGGGCGCCCGTGAACTCAATTTTAGCTCTGACGTAGACATTATCTTCGTATACCGCGACGAGGGTGAGACTTCCGGGGTCTCGTCGATTCCAGGGGTTACGATGAACAGGGTGTCCGCCTTTGAGTATTACGTCAAACTCGCCGAGGAGTTCACTAAATTCGTCTCTTCCAATACCGAAGACGGCTTTGCCTACCGCGTCGATCTCAGGCTGAGGCCTCAGGGTCAGCGCGGCAGCCTTGCGCTTTCGCTGAGAGGGTACGAAGATTATTACGAATCATGGGGGCAGTTGTGGGAAAAGGCGGCACTTCTCAGGGCGAGGCCTGTTGCGGGCGATGATGACCTTGGACGTGACTTCCTTTTAACCGTCCGACCCTTCATATACCGCAAATATCTCGACCACGATACCATAGATGAAATTAAGCGCATGAAATCACAGGTCGAGCAGCTCAAGAGCGGTACCTTCAGCAGGGATATCAAGCGAGGGTACGGCGGGATTCGGGAGATAGAATTCTTCATACAGATCTTTCAGCTGATGTACGGAGGTAAGGAGCCCATTCTACGAGAAAGAAGCACTATCAAGGCCCTTCACCATCTTGTTCAGAAAGGTCTTATTGGGTATGACGATCTCAGATATCTGTCGGACAACTATCTCTTTCTCAGAACCCTAGAACACCGAATCCAGCAGATGAACGACCTGCAGATGCACAGTCTTCCCGCCGGTGAAAGGGAGCTGGATATCCTTGGCAGAACGATGGGCTTTTTGGGCAGGAGCGATTTCATTGCTGCACTCGATAAGAGGAGGAAAAAGATCCGCGAGATCTATGACTCGCTTTTCCACGTCAGGGGACGGAGTAAGTCTGTCACCGAGGAAGAGACTAGCGGTGATATTATGAGCCGTATCTTCTGGGACGTCCAAACCCCGATCAAACTCCCTATAGAGAATGAACTCTCAAAGCGCGGCGTAAGAGACATAAAGAGGGCTATCAATCATCTAATGCAGATTCGTAATAATATTTATTACTTCCAGACGATCAGGGGCAGAAGGCTTCTCGAGGACATTGTTCCAAGGTTTGTAGACAAAGCCCTCGCCGGTGGCAATCCGGATGCGGCGCTGCTTCAGCTTGTCGGGTTCTCGCGCCTGCTTGCCGGGAGTGAGTCCTATCTCGAACCTATTGTCCAGAGTCCCGAGGTGGTTGATACCTTCACCTTTATATTCTCACATAGCGACTATCTCGCAAAGATACTAATGAGCAATCCTGAATACATGGAATCGCTTATCGAAAGTTCAATAAAAAGGAAGTCGATCCTTTTTTCGGAACGTGAACTTGAACTGCTCATCAACAGAAAGGGTGAATCTGCAGCTATAAGGCTATTCAGAAGGCTCGAGGAGATAAGACTTGGCATACTCTTTCTTAACGGTAAAATCGATGTGGTCCGTCTGATGAAGAGCATCAGTATTGTGGCTCAGGCTGTTCTCTCAAAACTTACGTGTCATCACTCCATGGCACTTACAATCGTCGGGTTTGGAAAGCTGGGGGGCAGAGAGATCATCTTCAACTCAGATCTGGATGTCGTATTTACCACTCTAAACGACCCGGAGGTTAAAGACATAAAGGATGCGGAGAACATGCTCAAGCTCATTATGTCATATACGAAAGATGGAGTAGCATACAGGGTTGACACCCGCCTCAGGCCTGACGGCAGCAAGGGGCCGCTAGTCAACTCTATTGCAGGAATTGCAAATTATTATCTAAAGAATGCCCAGAGGTGGGAACTGCAAGCGCTGTTAAAGGCTCGTCCGGTCAGTGGCAACCATGAGACGATCCGTTGTTTTACCAAAATGAGAAAAGAGGTCTTGATGAACAGGGCGCATGAGATCAATATAAGCGATATCAGGCATATGCGCGAGAGGATCCAGAGGGAACTTTCGAAAGACGCAACGGCGTCCGGCATCCATGATATCAAGCTTGGATCGGGTGGAATAGAGGAACTCGAATTTGCAATACAATACCTTCAACTCAGGCATTGTCACAAGAGTTCGACGCTATTAGTGCAGGGCACACTCGATGCTGTCAGAAGGTTATGCCACGCAGACATTATGTCTCAGGTCGATGCTGCAGCATTGAAGGAGACATACATATTTTACAGAACGATCGAGACCGTCCTCAGATTGCGGAACGAAAACGTTCTAAAAGAGGGCAGCGATACTTCTCACAGTGTGGCAGGGCTTTTAGCGCTGAGTGAGGAGCGGCTCATGAAACTTATCGATCAGCGGAGGAAATGGGTGAGTGCTTTTATGGATAAAATCGGAGATTAGCGGCCACAGCAGTTGCCGTCGCTGTTGTGGGCGCGGCAGGTGTCGTTTGAAACGAATTCAGGAAGCCCGTGGTCTAAGAAATGAGTGATATTTTCTTCGATGGTTATCCCTTCCGTTTTGAATACTCTTATGCCGGCAGCCCTGAGTTTTATCAATGGCCCTTCTCCGATGCCTCCCGCTATTATAATGTCGACGGACTCTCCGCCCAGCGCCTTGAACGGATCGCACAAGCCATGAAGATGATTTAAGTCCCTATTGTAGAAGGATCGCATACTTCCTTCTTCGGTATCGACTATCATGATGACCGGGGCGGCGCCGAAATGCTGATGAACGGGGCTGCGGAGACCGAGGTCTTTATGTATGGGGAAGCAGATTTTCATAGCAGGATACTCCGGATAAAAAACATTCTTACTACTTTAGTTTACCACAGGGTAGGTATTGCCTGTTGCATTCGGTAACGGTGACGCCTATAATCTATGAAAGTCCGGGATTAAAATCTGACAAACCAAGTGAATGCTAAAGGAGCTGAGATCATGAAAAAAATAGTTGGAGTTGTTCTTGTTATTGTATGCAGTACCTTTTGGGGAACGGTTGCTCTTTCCGCGCCGAACATACAGGATGGAATGTGGGAGATTACGTCTGCGGTCGAGATGAATGGTATGCCGTCGGGGATGATGAAGCCGATGACGCACACGACCTGTCTCAATCAGAAGGATTCGGTTCCGGATAAACCTGTAAAATCAGATTGCAAAATGACCGATATGAAGTCGGAAGGCAACACTGTTTCATGGACAGTGACCTGTCCCGACTCTGTCAGCAAAGGCAAGATCACTTATGCTGTGTCGACGTTCGATGGGACTATGGAGACGACCATGAATCACGGTGGTAAACCGATGCAGATGAAGAGCAAGATGAAGGGAAAAAGAATTGGACCCTGCACAAAGTAATGCACTATATCTCAAGCAGCCAAGCAGTTGCTAACAATTCGCTCTTCCGCATTGAAGAAGCTACAATCGGGAGTATTCACTCGGCAATGCGAGAGGGCAGGATTACTAGTCGCCGTCTTGTGGAAACTTATCTAGCGCGTATTGAAGCCTATGATAAGAAAGGCCCTGCGATCAATTCGATCATAACGACCAATCCTAATGCTCTTGAAGAGGCTTCAATGCTAGACTGGAAATTCCGGGAATCAGGTCTCATTGGGCCTATGCACGGCATCCCTGTTCTACTTAAGGACAATATCGAAACAAGGGACATGCCTACTACTGGTGGCTCGTTGAGCCTTGATGGATATCAGCCCGACCATGACGCTCCCATGGTAAAACGTTTTCGTGAGGCGGGGGCCATCATACTGGCAAAAGTCAATCTTCACGAATTTGCGCTTTGTGGCGAGACGTTTAGTTCGCGTCTAGGACAGACGTTGAATCCCTATGATCTGAGCAGGACTCCTGGGGGATCTAGCGGGGGCACAGGGGCTGCTGTAGCAGCCAATTTTGGCACTGTCGGGGTCGGTACCGATACGGTCAACTCAGTCCGTTCTCCGGCTAGTGCTTGCAGTCTTGTCGGTATCAGGCCAACGGTTGGACTCGTTACGAGAAACGGAATAATTCCATATTCATTGACCCAGGATACGGCAGGGCCTATTACTAGGACTGTCTCCGATGCGGCGCTGATGCTGGATGTCATGGTTGGTTATGATCCAGATGATCCCATCACCGTATGGAGCGTAGGGAATATCCCTGGCACATACACTTCATTCCTTTCGAAGGACGGGTTGAAAGGTGCACGGGTGGGCGTATTGCGGAGCTTTTTCGGTGCTGAGAGGAAGCATGATGAGGTAAACGAGGTTTCCTTGAAGTCTATAGATATTGTAAGGCAAGAAGGTGCGGAGATTAAGTTCATCGATGTCCCGCTGAATGCAGAAAAACTTCTCAATGAAGTGAGTCTAAACCTATATGAGTTGAAAGAACAGCTTAATAGATATCTGGAGCATCTCTCGCCCCTTGTGGCTAAGGTGAAATCTCTTGACGATATCATCGCGTCCGGCAAATATCATCCGGGCATTGAGGCGAATATTCGCAAGGCCATGGGGTTAAGTACTAGCGACAATGATTATTGTGTTCGCATGACTCAGCGAATACGTCTGCAGGAAACGTATCTGAAAATCATGGCCGATGAAGGACTCGATGCCATGGTCTTTCCACATCAAAAGCAACTGGTGGCATTGGTAGGTCAACCTCAGGCAGAAAGGAACGGTGTCTTGGCTGCTGTCACCGGGTTCCCTTCGATTGTTGTTCCCGCCGGATTTTCTAGACCCAGTGAGAGTGCTCCCATCGGAATTCCGATAGGTATTGAATTTATCGGCAGGCCATGGAGTGAACCCTTGTTAATCAGATTGGCTCATGCATTTGAAAATGCAACACATTACCGCCTTTCACCAGCGAGTACGCCTGCGCTCTGACAGCAGCCGGAGGAATATTAGCCGTTAGCTTCTTATTGTTTTTTGGAATTTCTTCAGCATAAAAGGTATAGGATATAAAATCCTATACTTACTGGAAAACTGGCTAATAATTCAAATCAGAGTGTCGCAAATATGAAAGAAAGGCTTTACAAAAGAATCCATCATGTTCATAAGTATACTGAACTGGTTCATACTCGTTAAAAGTGTGGGCATGATCGCAGGAGCGGTTTAGAACCAGTATTCAGGGTATTTTCTGTTGGGTGCCATATTGTTTGAGATAAGCGCTACAAGTAACAGTACGAGCGCACCCGCGCCCGCAGGTACAAATGGGTAAAGAAAACCGAGATTGTGGATCTTGTCACCGCCTATAACAGCGATGAGGGCTGTTGCGCCACCAGGTGGATGTAGTGTCTTAGTGAGGCCCATTACCGCGATAGCGAGCGAAACAGCCAAAGCCGATGATAGTACGACATTGTTCGGTATCATCTGAAAGCTTAAAACCCCTACCAGTCCTGATATTACATGGCCTCCTATAAGGTTCCGCGGTTGTGCGAGAGGGCTTTTTATCGCTCCGTAGACTAGGACAGCCGAAGCCCCCATTGACCCGATGATGAGTACAAGGTCTCTCGGTTCGAAAAAATAGTGAGAAAAGAAGGAGCAGGTGCCTATTCCCAAAAATCCGCCCAGAAAGGAGCAGAGAATTTCCTGCATTGACATACGCGGAGGAATCTGGGCTCCGCCTTTCATCTTTGAGAAAAATACTTTCATTTCTTTCGCGCGGCCCTTACTATATCTGCCCGCGAGATTATGCCTATCAATCTGCCGTCACCGTCGACTACAGGAAGCCGCTTGATCCTCCTTTCAGACAATATTTTAGCAGCCGCTCCCATGTCGGCTCCCGGCAGGATTGTAATGGGTGGTCTGGACATGATATCGCCGACCCTTACCCCTTGTCTATGACCGGCAAGTGGCTCGCCTAGCAGCCTCCTGATTATATCTTTGAAGGTAAAGCTGCTTCCCATGCCGGCGGAGCCAAGTATATCGGCTTCCGAGACGACACCTATCACCAACCCGCCATTGTCGATCACGGGCAGTCCGCTGATCCTGTTCTCAGAGAGAAGCCGGACTGCTGAGGCGATTTCGTCATCTTTTTGAACGGCAACAACGTTTCGAGTCATAGCCTCGGCGACTGAAACAGCTGTTGCGAGCCGTTGCTGCGCATGCTTAAGGGCTAGGGCATAAATCTTCTTCAAGTCTTCTTCCGTGACGTCCACGTAACTGCCTAGCTCTTGCAATGCTTCTCTTAAATCCTCATCCGTAAACTCGGGACTGTCCGACATGTCGACCTCTTGATGAATTGGTTATCTACAGGATAACAGTAGTGAAATCCATTTGCTATGATGTGGATCATATCCTATACTTTAGTAATGGATAGTGGTGATAGTTTTTGTGCCCTGACCCTGGGGAGGTGCAATGTCTAATAGACTAGCCGAAGCCAAGAGTCCTTATCTGAGGAAGGCCGCCGGACAGCCAGTAGACTGGATCGAGTGGGGTGATGAAGCCTTTGATCAGGCCAAGAAGCGTGACTGTCCTATACTGCTATCGCTCGGAGGTGTGTGGTGCCACTGGTGTCATGTAATGGCTCATGAAAGCTTCGAGGATGAGCAAATAGCGGGCATAATCAACGAGCGCTATGTTCCGGTCAAGGTCGATCGCGACGAGCGGCCCGATATAGACAGGCGTTACCAGGATGCGGTAATGAGAATTACCGGCAATGGTGGATGGCCTCTCACGGCATTTCTGACCCCAGAGGGCAAGATCTTTTACGGTGGCACATATTTACCGCCGGATGACCGATGGGGAAGACCGGGTCTTAAGACGCTGCTTCTAAAACTTTCGGATCTGTACCGCAGTGACAGGGATCGCATAGAGGAGGCCGCAGATGAGCTTTATCGCAGCACGTTAATTAACGCCTCAATTGATGTCAAGGCAGATTCGGACGAATCCATTATTAGCAACGGGATTTCATCGACTCTCTCGGCAATGGATAAGAACTTTGGCGGTCTCGGCATTGCCCCTAAATTTCATCATGCTTCTACCTTCGAATTTCTCATGAATTACAATTATTTTGCCAGGGACGGCTTGATATCTAGGGCAATTACTGATGCCCTTGATGCTATGGCGAGGGGAGGCGTCTACGACCATCTGCTCGGCGGTTTTTTCAGGTATTCGACCGACGAAAGATGGATAGTTCCGCATTTTGAGAAGATGCTCTATGACAATGCCGAATTGCTCAAGCTCTATTCGATCGGTTACAAGGTATTTGAAAAGGAACTTTATCGTATTGCCGCTCGCGGCATTGTGACTTATTACAAGAAATACGGATGTGATGCAAATGGAGGGTTTTATGCTTCGCAGGATGCAGATATTGGTGTGCTCGACGAAGGGGGATACTATACCTTCTCCCGGGATGAATTAGCACCGATTCTTACCCCCGACGAGTTCCAGGCTATCGGGCTTTACTTTGGAATCGGGACAATCGGAGGGGCACACCACGATCCTGCAAAGAATGTCCTGTTCCTGGACAAGGAGCCTGATCAAATCGCAATTGCAATTAAACAGCCTGTTTCAGAAGTGGCTCGTCTTATACAAGCAGCCAAAACTAAGATGCTCCGGTATCGCGAAGAGAAGAGGGAGATGCCCTATATCGATAAGACTATTTATGCAAATTGGAATGGCCTAATGATCGAAGCCCTCTGCATTGCGGGCAATATGCTTGACGCCGACGAGTCCGGAGAGTATATTGATCTGGCAGAAAAATCTGCGCAACTGGTTATCGACGCATATTATGCCGACGGACGTATATCACACAGGGATGGAGTTCCGGGTTTCTCGGAGGACTATATCTTTTTTGCTAAGGGACTCCTCGAACTCTACCAATCGACTCAGAAAGAGGAATATGTTACCATTTCGAAGGCGCTGATCGACAGGGCGATAGAGTTGTTCTGGGACGGTGAACATTGGGGCTTCTTTGACGCGGAACGGGGAGGCCAAGGGTATCTTGGGATTAGCGTCAAGAACATCCAGGATTCACCAGTGGAATCCACAAACGGGATCGCTCCGCTTCTGCTGCTGCATATAGCCGATGTAACCGGAGATGTGCGGTATGCTGACTATGCTGACAAGACTCTCAGGGCATTTGCTGCCATGGCGGAGGAGTACCCCACGCTTTCATATTCTTACCTGATGAGTCTGCACGCATATCAAACCGGAACATTCAAGGTCGAAACATCACAGTTCATCCAGCATGCCCTGAAGGATTTCAGACCTTATAAATTCGTAGTAAAAAAAGAAATCGAAGGGGTAATTGTTTGCGAAAAAAACACCTGCAGGAAATATAGTGTTTACCCCAAAGGGTAAATTCATAAATGATTTCCCTATGCAGTCAACTTTATTCCTTCATCCAATTTTACTCCTTCAAGCTTAGCACGTGCGAAATTTGAACCTGCAAGTTTAGCGCCTCGCAGGTCTGCGCCAGCCAAATTCGCAGCTGTGAAATTAGCGTTAATTAATTCGGCGTTTTTTAGATTGGTACCTGAAAGGTCGGCTGCAGTGAGGTCGGCCCTAGTCAGTATGGCTCCGTCCATATCTGTACCAGACAGATTGGAACCTGACAGGTTAGTCCCGTAAGCGTTGACCTTGATCATTTGAGATCCTGAAAAATCGGCTCCGCTTGCCTCTGCCTGCTGAAGATTGGCCTCCGTCAAGACGGTATTGTGGAATACCGAACATGAAATGTTGGAAAGACTCAGATTAGCGCCTGCAAGTGTGGCTTCTTCGAAGTTTGCTCCGATAAGTATCGAAAAACTGAGATCGGCTTTCGTGAGATTACATTTTTTAAGCACAGCTCCTGTGAGGTTTGAAACACCGATATTCGCAGAGATGAGTTCGCTACTGGAGAAAACGGTCCTGATCAATACAGCCTTGTCTATATTGGCCCGAGTGAGATTTGACCCAATCAACTGCATGGCGCTGAGATCAATTCCACTCAGGTTCATCTCTGACAGGTCGCAGTCCGATAGGTTTCCGCTGACAGCTGCTATTTCTATTACCCGGCTTCTGGATAGCTTTTTCATATTTCCCAGTAACAGTATATCTTTGATGGCGTTGTGGTTCAAGGAAACTTACAGACCGCCACATCGCCACTGAAAACGAGTTATCAGGGGCTTTGGGCACCATGCACTTGCCAAGGTAACCATATTAAAATACAGATGAAGAGAGTTATAATAAAAGATATTTTGTAATTCTGACTGAAATGGCTACGATATGTGTATCACTCGAATTAGTTGTCTGGAGAGATAGTGATCAGAACATTTAGGATGAGACTCACTCTCATTTTCACCGTATGCTTAGTGGTGGTGTTTTTTCTTGCGGCTCTTGCCGCATATTCCGAATACAGCCAGCGTCTTTATGAAACCGCCGACTGGTCGCTGCTACGGTCGGCCAAGTCAATGACGGAGACTAGGATAGACGCCGGCAACCTGGATAGAAATCAGGAGATTTTTACAAGGTTCGATACCGATTATCATCAGATGGTCCGACTCGATGGCACGACAGTTGTTGGTTCGATAAGCAGCGTATCACAGAGGTGGCCAGTCAGTTTGGAAAAACTGCAGAAGGCCATCGACGGACGACCGGTTTACGATACCGTCAGTTCAAAGGGTGAGAATTTCAGGGTCCTCTACTTTCCATTAGGTAAGGATGAAGTGCTGAGAATTGGCGCCTCACTTGAAGACGTCAAGAGGCATCTAGACAGTCTGAACCGTCTTATCATAGTATTCCCCGTTTTTCTGATAGGTTTCTCCTTTGCTATAAGTTGGCTGCTTGCAGGAATTGCTGTAGCCCCTGCTATAAAACTTCGGAAGCGTGCAGAAGAGATCCTTCAGGAGAGAACGGTGGGGAAGATAGATATAGGTTCAAAAGGAAAGGAGATAGATGCGATTATAGGGATATTCAACAAGATGCTTGAAGATATCCATTCATCCCTCGAAGGACATAAACGCTTCACCTCTGACGTTGCGCACGAAATACGCTCTCCCCTTACCTCACTAATAGGTAATACCGAAGTGACGCTGAGGAAAAAAAGAACAATCGAAGAATATGAAGAACTGTTGAGGAATAATCTCGCTGACATGGTGAGGTTATCGCGCATCACAGACAATATCCTTTTTCTGACTAAAGTGGACAATCATATACTCGAACTCAGAAAACAGCGCTTCGATCTCAATCAATTTCTTAGGAACATTGTGGATCGTTTCAAATTTAAAGCTGAACGCAATGCTGTAATCTTAAGCGAGCAGTGCGGGGAGGAGTCGATCGAACTGTTGGGAGACATGAATCTTCTGGAGCAGGCCTTTTCGAACCTTATCGACAATGCGATAAAATATACGTCGCGTGGCGGTATGGTGACCATTGTATCGACCAAGGACGAATCGACAATCCGGGTGACTATAAGCGATACAGGGGTCGGCATACCTGAAGACGAGATACCGCATATATTCAACAGGTTTTATCGTGGCGAAAAGGAACATATAAGGGCGGTTGGTACTGGGCTCGGTCTGTCGATTACCCAATGGATCATAAACGCCAACAGCGGCAAGATTTATGTAAAGAGCAAAGTCGGGTCGGGAAGCGACTTTATAGTCGCATTCCCGGCTGCAGAGCAGTAGTAAGAACGATGCCTGTATTTACGGCTGATCGTTTTTCCAATATGGATTTGAAAGATCTTCAAATGCGGTGAGTGCTGCGACAGAGGCCTGTCCTACCGCAACGACAATCTGTTTTACCCCTCCAGTTATGTCGCCTGCCGCATAAACCATCGCCATCGAAGTCCTCTGTTCCCCATCCACTTTCACATAGCCGTAGGAGTCGACTTCAAGCCCAAGTGACTTGGCAATCTCATTGTTTGGTTTATATCCGATAGCTACAAATATCCCATCCACCGGCATCTCGGTTATCTTACCACTTTGTTTGTTCGCAATTTTCACCGACTTAACTACACGGTCACCCAGTATCTCGACCACTTCACTGTTCCAGAGCACAGGGATGTTTTCCTTGGAAATGCTATCCTGCAGGCGCTTTTCAGCCCGCAGTTGATCTCTTCTATGGCTAAGGGTTACCTTTGCTCCAAGTGCGTGGAGATAAAGAGCATCAGTCGCCGCAGTATTTCCCCCTCCGACGATAAGAACGGTTTTGCCGTCCTTGAAGAAATAACCATCACATTCGGCGCAATAGCTCACCCCACGACCCCAGAACCTCTTTTCACCGGGCACATTAATCTCCCTGCTGCTAACTCCGGTAGCGATAATAAGTCCGCGAGCTATATAGTAAGCTCTATTCGTCTTTATATGGAATCTGTCTTCTTTCTTCTGCAGTTCTTTAACCTCTTCAGATATATGTATGTCAACATACTGAAGGGCCTGCTGCGTTATCAGGTCTACTAGGGATTTCCCTGCAATCTTAGTGAACCCGGGGTAATTTTCTACTACAGGTGTGATAGCCACCTGCCCACCGACATTCGATTTTTCTACTACTACGGTTTTCAATCCAGCACGGACAGCGTAGATTGCGGCTGTGAGACCGGCGGGGCCAGCCCCCAAAATAACCAGATCGCTTTCGATGGGCTTATCGGAAATTATTTCGGTAACAATTTCAGGCCTTTTAAGGGTAAGGAGAGACTCAACGAAAAACTCCTCCGGCTCGACGCCAGGTGAAGTAAGTATCCCATTGATAAATGTTTGCGGAACCGAGACGATTCCCTTTTCCTCAGCCAGGTCTTGATTTTCAAATATCTCAATGATTTCGGCAGTAACAAGGTTTGGTCGCGCCACGGCCGCAGAGACGGCATAAATGACCTCCTGGGGGCAATATGGACAGGTGGGGCTGACGAATACCTGGACAGCTCTCTGTTCTTTGAGTTCAGAGATGCGGCGCAACGATTCTTCGCTCATAACCACGCTGGCCGTCGAAGCCATGATTATTGCAACGATGAAAGAACGGCCTTCTTCGCCGAGCGGAGAGCCGGTATACCGTATGGCGTATTTGTCGGGAGAGAGCAGTATCGTCGGCGATCTAGATATAATGCGCTTCCGAGAAAGCTCGTCACCTATTTTATGAAAGGTGGGCTTGATCTTCGGCGTTATCTCAGCAAGAGTTCTGATGAGACTTATTGTGGCTTCGTTGAAAGCCTCGTTTTCGTCTTTTCCGGTAAATACTTCTATAATGACATCTTCTTTCAGTCCTTTGAAGGTGTCGCGGAGCATCTTCTTGATATCTTCAGTAATAGGCTCTTTTTCCATAAAACAATTCTATCGGGAAAAGAGCCTATTTCCAAGACCTATCAGTGTAAATCCTGCAAGGAGTCTTTTTTTACCCTTGTATATCAGATAGTTTGTTCCTAACCTCGCGCAGCAGCAGCTCGGGGGAAAAAAGTATTTTACTACTGCTCTGAGCCGGGGACACCTTTTGACTCAAGGCGATCCTCTTCCCGCAGGTCTGGGAGAGCTCTTTCATTGTCTTCTATCCTGTTGAGCCGCCCCCATGCTACCTTCATTTTTGCCGCGAACTGTTTGCATCAGTTCATTCTCGTGCAACGTTATCGGTTGTAGCATATGGCGCCACTGCTGCTGCCGTCGCTCCGCTTAAGAGAGTGAAAGTCATAAGAAAAGTATAATTTCATTCATATTTTAACCTCCGGCATGTTGATCTGCGGTTAGGGTCAGATATGGGCTTTCGCGTTCTTTTACGTTGAGGTCTGCTAGGTCACCATGAAACGACCTATTCTGCGATTTGTCAGTTTAAAAAAAAAGGGACGAAGGCTTTTGCAAAAAAAAAGACCCAACCCGATACGGTAAAAAGGCCTAAATACCACAGTTGCTTCTTTTAGTTATGGCAGAAACTGACGATAGCACTATAGCTATCTGCAGGAATATCAGGCTGTAACTGAGATTGGCCGAAATATTCTGAGCACCTACCTTCTGCCCAGTCAGTTTCTCGGCGGCCACCTTAATCAATTCCCTTTCCTTCTCGTAACGTTTGATGTTGGTGTCATAGTCAGCTATGACAGTCTGGTATTTTTCGACAGCAGCGGCAGGCATGTTCAACTGTTGAGCCGCAAGTTCCAGTTGTAGCTTCTGCTTTTAAATTTCATAAGTATGGCCCTTGATGCTTTTTGCCTGGTAATAAGCCCACTGATCCGATTCCTGGCTTTGTAAAAGGAGCCCACGGTTAGATATATTTGCCTAGGAACATAGTGGTTACCGCCGCAAACACCGCTAGAAATGCCGTTGTCAGAGCCAACCAGGTTATCCAGCTTTCTTTTTTTATTTCAGCCATCAAAAATATTATAACGAGCAGGGTTGCGGAACATCAATAATGATCTGGCCATAATTTGATGCAAGGTCATCCTACAATTTTGAAGCTGTACAAAAATGTACGATACTACAAAATTGTATAAATGCGCCGGAAGTATAATCTCACAATAACAGTTACTTGGAGGTTGGCACAGTTTTGGCAAGTAAGATTGGAGCAGTATCGAAAGAGGAGGAATCATATGGGTTCACTCAGGGCGAAGGTGACCGAGATAGAAAGAGAGGAGATCACAAGGGCGCTTAATGAAAGCAACTGGGTTATGGCTAGGGCCGCCCGTCTGCTCGGCATAACCGAAAGAATGATAGGTTACAAGATCAAGAAATACGACATTCGAAAGGGGGAGAGGTCAGTGAGGGAAATGAACAACGGCGTAGTTCAGTGAGGAATGCGGGCTTTCAGTCCTGCAACATTACTAGGGAGGAATTATAGATGAAGCATTCTATATCAGCATTGGCAGCTATTTTTATTTTATGCATTTTCGTTGCGGGTGTATATGCAGAAGAGTCTGCTCCGGCTGCAGCTGCGGCAACGGCTACGGCTCCTGCGCCTCCGCCACCGGATGTGACTGGCAGTGTTACGCTTACCGGATTGAACAAGTATATATTTAGGGGTGCCGAACTGAGCGCTGACAGTGCGGTGTTTGAGCCTTCCGTAACAATCAACTACAAGGGATTCTCTCTTAATGTATGGGGTAACTACGACACTGACCAGCACCAGACCCAGGGATTCATTCCGGGGCAATACACCAATGCCAAAGGCCAGGGCTTGGGCAACGGGCAGTCAAGCTGGAATGAAACCGATTTTAATCTGAGCTATACCTATAATATCGACAAGGTGGCCCTCACCGGCGGTTATATCTACTACGCCTTTGATTATGCTACTCAGACCCAGGAAGTTTATCTCAGCGGCACGTATGACATGATTGCGCACCCCACACTAGCGGTTTACCGCGATATTGATGCCCATCCCGGCTTCTATTTCAATCTTTCGTTCTCGCAGTCTCTGCCTATTTACAAACTGTCCAACGGGGATGTGACTGTTGACCTCGGGACGGGTTTTGGCTTTTACGATGTTACTGATCAGAGTCTGCATTACGTCGCACTTCATGACGGCAATGTGAAGGTGGGCTTCACCGTCCCCGTATACAAAAACGTAGTTGTACAGCCGGTAATGCAGTATTGGTTCCCGCTTTCAGGAAAGGCTCACCACGACGACAATATAATTGTCGGTAACACCCTGATCAATACCAATCCAGCCGGTCATATCGACAATACTTTCGTGTACGGCGTCGGCATGACATTAAACTTCTAAATAAGAGATATCAGCCAAGGAGGATATAATGAAAAAGTTTCTAAGTATTATGCTTGTTCTCGCCCTGCTCTGCATATCAGGACTCGCCATAGCGGCGGATGAGAAGGCCCCGGCAGCGGCACCAGCTGCGACCATTGAACCTGCAGCGGTTCCTGCTCCTGCAGCAAATAAGATCGACACAGGTGATACCGCATGGATGATTGTTGCGACGGCCCTAGTCATGCTCATGACTCTTCCCGGACTTGCTTTGTTCTATGGCGGCATGGCAAAAGGCAAAAATGTCCTCAATACCCTTGCGATGTCATTCGCAACTTACGCAATTGTCAGTATCCTTTGGGTTCTTTACGGTTATACGTTTGCATTTAGCACGGATGTGAGTGGCATTATAGGAGCTGCGGATAAACTTTTTCTTTCGGGTGTCGGCACAAATAGTATCTCTGACGCTGCAAAGACTATCCCAGAGTTTGTATTTGTAGCATACCAACTAACATTTGCTGCGATTACAGTGGCTCTGGCCAGTGGTTCGTATGTCGAAAGGATGAAGTTCTCTGCGTGGGTGCTCTTTTCTATACTCTGGCTTACCTTCACCTATCTGCCAATCGCTCACTGGGTGTGGGGCAACGGATTTCTTGCACAGCTTGGCGCTCTTGATTTTGCGGGCGGTACAGTTGTGCATATCAACGCCGGTGTCGCCGGTCTGGTCGGTGCAATCATGCTCGGAAAAAGGAAAGACCCCACCTATAAACCGAACAATCTTCCTTTTGTTGTAATAGGCGCCGGGCTCCTGTGGTTCGGATGGTTCGGATTTAATGCCGGCTCAGCTCTTGCAGCTAATGGCTTAGCAGGGGCGGCTTTTATCAATACTAATACAGCTACCGCGGTAGCGACAGTGGCGTGGATGGTCACTGAATGGATACATGCCAAAAAACCCACCGTTCTGGGCCTTGCCTCCGGCGCAGTCGCTGGGCTTGTCGCGATAACACCGGCTGCCGGTTTTGTAAATATTGTCGGCGCCATGGTCATTGGTTTGGCCGCAGGCGTGATACCGTACCTTGCCGTCGCGTTTCTCAAGCCTAAGCTCGGCTACGATGACGCCCTCGACGCCTTCGGCGTTCACGCCGTCGGCGGTATGCTGGGAGCGCTTCTTACCGGAATATTTGCAGATCCCGCAATCAATGATGCGGGCAAGGGACTCCTTTACGGTAATCCTGGCCAGTTCCTAATACAGCTAATGGCGGTTGGAACAACCGTCGTATATACTGCCGTTACGACCTTTGTCATCTTTACGATCATCAAAGCTATCGTGGGCATCAGGGTCGACATTGAGGAAGAGGTAACTGGCTTGGACGATACGCAACATGGTGAAAAAGCGTACAACTTATCATAGTGGATATTGGAAGGTCCCGAATAGGGACCTTCTGCTCTTCGAAAACTCTTAGGAGGCAGTATGAAGAAGATTGAGGCAATTATTAAACCGTTTAAACTTGATGAGGTAAAGGATGCCCTCAATGCGATGGGTATACAGGGCATGACTGTTACAGAAGTGAAAGGTTTCGGCAGGCAGAAGGGCCATGTAGAGCTGTATAGGGGCGCCGAATACGAGATATCGTTCGTTCCTAAAGTGAAGATTGAGATTGTTGTTACAGACGCGATGTCGGAAAAGGCGCTGTCCGTTATTAACGATAAGGCGAAGACAGGAAAGATTGGCGATGGAAAGATTTTTGTCTATACTGTTGAGCAAGCAGTCAGGATTAGGACATCGGAGGTCGGTGATACGGCGCTGTAGCAAAAAATAAGTGTAATTATGGGAAAAAATAAGCAATAAGCCGAGTAAAGTAATACAAGCGTTTAGTAAACGAAGGAAAAGTCCTTTCAGGGCTTTTCCTTCGTTTCAATATTGCATAAAAGTGGTATATTTCAATCAATATTAGCTGATCGTTATAACCCTGCGTGCTCCAGCCAGATCAACAGTAGCAAAATAAGAACAGCTATAGGTATAACTACGACCCATTCGTTGACTTTGAAAAGTTGCGGTAAAGTTATGTTGCCAAAATCGCCTTTCTTCAAAATGCCACTTTTCAGCCGGGGGTATAGCGCAGCAAAGATACCCGAGCCAATTACAATACCGGCTAAGCCTCCCACCAAAGCGTCCAAATAACCATTACCTATAGCGCCCGCGATAGTTCCCGGACAATAGCCTAATAAGGCAAACCCCACCCCAAAAATCAAGCCACCAATAATATTGCTACCGACGGAACCGGATTTGGGGTAAAGTTCAACCCATCCCAGATTTTTCATCAGATAGATGCCAATCATTCCAGTCAGAACGGCTGAAAGCATGATTTTCAACACTGTGAAATCACTGAGCAGAAGCTGACCGATAATTACGTCATATTTTGTTACGCCACCTTTCTGGAGAAGAAATCCGAACAGAATCCCGAAAACTAATCCCCAGATCAGGTGAGATTTGTTTTTTTGGGATTTATGTTCTACATCTTTTGTCTGCACTTTGTCCACGCCTTCTAAGCGATTATTTTGAACAGGAATTGAGTAATCAGGATGCCGCCGATAAAGAAACATATGGCAGAAATCCAACTTGAAACAGCAAGCTGCAGAGTGCCGCTGATTCCATGCCCACTGGTGCATCCGCCTGCCCAGCGAGCGCCAAAACCGAGGAAAACTCCGCCAAGCAACGCAACGACGACACGTAGAAATGGGGAGGTGCCAAATGAGGTTGCCCAGAGCGAAGGAACCCACTGCCAATGAAAATCACCGGACAGCAGAGCCGAAATCAGCGAACCAACCACAATTCCCAAAACTAGCATCCCTTGCCAGTCCACAACGAGTTTTATCTCTTGGTAGTATGGCTTCAAAGCTGATGTTTTACCCCTAAAAAGCCTTTCAATCACACCACTGAAGCGAGCAAATGATGTAGAACAACTGATAGGTTCCCTGGAGATAAGAAAACTGAACCAGCTCAAGATACCAATGCTAATACCAACCGTGTAGGGCGTCCAGCGAATTTCTGTCAAAAACTCCATAATATTATCCTCTCCTGATGTCAATTCGACCACCTCTTTTTCGTCCGTTGGACGCAGTGGGGTCGGAGGTACCGCCTAGTTGCAGCTTTTTTATTATGTGATATCCCGGGTTCGCAGCATAGGAAATTGTACAGCCAAGGAGACTGCAACACAATAAAAATGCTTTCTCGATGTCACCGCCAGATAGCAGATTATTTGAGGTGCTCTTAATATATCATATTTTGCCAATAATCGATAACATCAGAGAGTAGTTTCAAGAGTGGATAACTAGGCGTGCTCTTTTAAAGTTTAGCCATTTTGAGTGCGACCAGGGAGCAATAAACGTTAGCTCAAATTTCTTAACAATGGAAACATATCCACAACCTGTGTCGAGTTTGAAAAGGAACGACTTCCTGTACTGCTGCACCAGACTAAGTTGTGGACGATAGTATCTGCTCCCGTTTGCTGTCACCATAAAAATCCCTTTTTTTTAGGAATCGTATGTTACAAATAGGCTTTAGCTTGGTTATGGACCGCTGGGTGGTCGTTTTCCGGTAGGCTGTCCGCAATACGCCAGAGCGACTCCATCACTTTTTCCTTAAGCGGAGAACGCAATGCGCGCGCATGCTGGAACGTATTCAACAGGCGGCTTGTGGTTGTCATGTTGATCGGAGCTAGTTCAATGACGGTATCAGTAAGCCACTTTATCCCCTCATTTGTCCAGACCATCTTGGTGTTAATAGCCATTGGAAGAAAGAGTGCTCTCGCCCAGGTCGGCTGAGTTATATCGAAGGTGTGCCTCTTTTTTTCCTTTTCTATCAGCTTAAACACGTCATCACAGGTACCGCCCGAGATAATCCGTAAATAATTCGCATATCCGCTAAGATGGGTGTGCCACTGCCTGTAGACGTCTTCGAGAATGTCGAGGCGAGAGGGCTCTGAGCTTCTGTTTAGAGCTACAAGCGCGGACACTCGGTCAGTGGCGCTGGTTGCCATCAGGTAATGGTCAAGTATTAGGGCATGGCTCTGTGGGCTGTCATCTATTGTAATCAGCTCCAACAGGATGTTTTTGAGCATCCTTTCTTCAATGCCGTCTTTTGGCGAACGACGCCGCGTGGCTGAATAACTATCTATTTTCTTGAATTGTGAAATCAGCATATCACGGTATGCTTTGTTGACCGTATTCATAAGCAGCTCACGCGCGATCACTTGTTCCTCGTACCATGTAATGTATGCTCTGTCGAGAGGTTGCTCGTCTATTTTTAAAATATAGGCTTTGACCGAAGGATGCAGCTTTTCATCCCTGAGCATAGACCCGTACAGTTCAAGCCAATGCCAGTCGATGGCGGCTTTAGGGTCAATCAGGAGCTTGACCCTTTCGATGTCGGTTAGCCTGCGGAAGGCATCGACCTTGTTGTATAGATTTGAATCGAACAGGGCCTGACGAGCAAGCGTATCCTTTGATGCACTTAGGTCGGAGAATGTGCCATAAAATGAATAGTCCCTGTGGAATGAGGTAAAGGCCGGAGGCTCATTGATACCGTCGAAAGAAAGTTCCGCCGCTGCTTCTTTCAGCTGGTAAATAGTAGCAGTGCCGGCCATGTCACTGCCATTGCTGTCAACCAACGCAAACTCGATCGGCAGATAAAAGGGCATCTCTCCATCTCTTAGCTCTTGGAAGAATTGGATGGTGTATCGCTGCGTAGTGGCGTCGTAGAAAGTTTTAGCCGTTACTTTGGGATATCCTTCCCGATATAGCCATCCTTCCCGAAACTGTTTCAGTGACATGCCAGACACTTCTTCAAAGCAAGCGAAGAATTGTTCAGTGTCTGCATTGCTGTTGTGATACCGCAAAAAATATAGACGCTTCCCCGCGAGGAATATTTCGTTACCTAGAATTATGCGGAGCATCCTGATCACCTCAGCTGCCTTTATGTAAGTGACGCCGTCGATCAGTTCCTCAGGGTCGTTGAAGCCTTCACGAACGATGCGCCCAGCATATCCTGCGTCCTCGATCGCAAGTGGCCCCAACAGTGGGTTCCTGATGCTCTCTACCTGATTGAGCCTGACGAATACTGGATTAAAGATGTCGGCCATGAACTGGCGCTCGATGTCAACAGTGTACGCTTCATTAAGCCAGACGTCAAACGGCGTCTCCATAGTGGTTTCACTACCGCATTGGTTGTGCTCAAACTCATGTACTATGACTGCATGAGCATACAGAAGCCCAGAATCGAGCGTATGCTCGGTAATTACTGCGGCATCGGTCACTATTGCAGTGTTGCCCACGTTTTCCATACCGCCGAAATTCGATTTGTTCATGCAGATGGTCCGGTAAGTCTCACCCGTGTATTCGTAATCCTGGGTTTTCCTGATCCATAGGATAGACTCCTTGAGGATCTCCATCGGGATACGTACGAAATCCCTCATGCCGGGCGGGACAAGATATTCCAGACGCACTTTACGGCCTGAAGGGTATACTACCTCGTCAATAAGATCGCTCCAGGTGCCCGCACAAACAAGAAAGAGATAAGGCGCCATAGGCAAGCGGTTTTCATAAGTGATCACTTGGCGCGACGGGTCACCGGGTTTTGGCACAGGTTTGCCATCTGGATTAGTCTTGCGGTTGATATCACCATTGCTTATAAGATGGGTATAGCGGCTGTCGGCCTCTATAGTCGTCGTCATTGTGCACTTTGCGGTGCAGTCATCCAGAACAGGCATGATCCGCTGGAAGCCCCATTGTTGGCACTGCGACATGTATTGCTGTGGAGCACCAGGTGGTGTCGTATCGCGATATATCCCTTCTAAAAGATGACTAGAAGGGTGACAGGTAGTCGAAGTCCTTATCAACAAACGTTCCCCTAATCTAACGGAATGAGGCAGTTTGATTGAGAGTCTATTTTTTTCGCGCAGATATTCATAGCTCAGCGGTTTCGCGGGACCTGTGCAGTACTTATTGACTTCAAGCCATTCAACTTTATGAATGATCAAATCCCTTGCGTCGAGCTCAACTCGATCGATTTCCCTTAGGGCAGTCATTTCGAGGCAGTTTTCGGCCTCGACTCTATCATCGAAAAAATTAATGTGCATGATTAAGTGATCGAGCCTGATCTGAAGCTTGCCGAAATCTTCACGCCGATATTTGTAATTCTTATTGGTCACTGAAATCTCCTGAGTGAATTAATTACGAGACTAATCAGTCGTTCTATGCATAGCCTACTTCAGATCATTCATTATGCGACGGGCCATTATTTTAAAGGCTTAAAACCGAGTAAATGATGTCCTTGACAACTCCGGCGGTCTCCAGGCGAGAAAGTACCGGATCCAGATCGCTGGGCGATCCGGCAAGGAGGTATCTCCAGCCGTTAGCGTCGAACTTTACTAGTTCGCTGGTAAGAAAGGACGTTTCCCCTACAACATCAATAGGCTTCAGTTCGCGGGTCGTCATGATCAAGGCCGACTTCCGCAGGCCCTGAGATTCGTAAGGGTGCTCCTCCAGTTTTGTCACTTTGCTCAGTCGGCGGACCTTGCGGACCATCTTATCTTTCTCGTCTTCGCTGCAGCAGAAGGTCAGTACGACGCTGCCGTCTGTTTCTGCGAGAGCTTCCGAGCCGTGACCCACAACCGTATCGATACTTACGCCCTCGTTGCTGAAGGCCGAGGCGATGCTGGTAAGAGCCCCTGCGCGGTCGAGCACATGAGCCCGAAATACCCAATGATTTTTGCCCGTGTCGTTCATATCTCTATTCCTCCGATGCTTTATAGAGAATCGGTTGCTGGCGGCCAGACAGTACTTCAATGGCGCCCTCAGCCAATGCAGCCATTTCCAGCGATCCCTCGTAAACGAGTACCGGGGCTAGTCGGATTATGTGGCGCTTCACACCATCCCTGATCCGTTTGCTCCGCGTCAACCCCCCGGTTAGTACTATAGCCTCAACGTCGCATCCTGCTGCTACGAAAGCTTTACCCACCTCTTTGGCGATCTGATATCCCATTGCATCTGTGACAAGAAGCGCCTGTTTGTCGCCACTGCTGATCAGTTGTTCTATCTTTTCCATGCTGCCGGTACCCAGATAGGAGCGCAGCCCACCATGCACCGTCAATTCATCTATAAGCTCCTCTCGGGTAAAGCATTCTGAGAAGCAAAGGTCGATCAATTCTCCGACGGGAAGCTCTCCAGCCCTCTGAGGGGTGAACGGGCCACCTCCAAGAAATGATAGGTTAGTGTCGATGATCTTCCCCCTGCGAACAGCCGCAACTGTGATGCCGCCTCCAAGATGGGCGACGACTAGGCTGATGTCTTCCAATGGGCGTCCGATCTCTTTCGCTGCACGACGCGCTGCAGCACGGACGCTCAGGGCGTGAGAGGTATTGCGGCGTACTATCGGTTTATAGCCTGATATTTCAGCCTCCGGGATGAACTCATCGACGACGATAGGATCGACAATTACCGCGGGCACTTCCAGCTTCAATGCCAGGTCTGCTGCTATAGGCGCCCCGTAATTAGCTGGGTGTTTTCGTTCAGGGCGGTCGCGGACGGCCGAAACAATGCCTTCGTCAACTATCATTCGCCCGTTTCGCTTTTCTGCAACAATGTACACGCCGCCCAGAAGCTTCCCTATAGGACGGGGTAGGAACCCGCCGCGAGACGCAATTGCGTCGAGCTTGCCTCTGTCCCATTGTCCAATGATCCCCAGGATCAACTGTGTGACCAACTCTATGTGGCCTTTGCGTTCAGAGGACGTGCAGGTCATTGCTACTTCCCAAGAAATCTCATCCTGCTGAATACAACGATCATTCTCGTAAAGCGCAATTTTCAACGATGTTGATCCCGGGTTAACTGCCAGCACGCGGAATGTCTGCGACACTGTCGCTGTGGCAACATCGAGCTGTTTTATCCATCTCTTTTTCATATTGCGCTGGACATATACCGCACAGAGGGCTATCGAAACCAGCCGAGTCTCAAGGCTGTCGGAACGCGACAGGATGATATATGGGACGGGAAATCCCACTGTAATGCTGGCTAGGGATGCTTCACCGTATTTATTCATGGCGGAGATGGTTTTATAGAGGGTATTGGCCGTATCGATGCCGGGACAAACAAGGATATCGGCTTGGCCCGCGACTTCAAGAGCATTCGGCAGATTAGGCAATCCTTTGACCGATACGGATTCCGGGTTGGTCGCCAAGTCGAATGAAAGAGGTCCGCAGACTTTGGCATCGGTCCAGGAACGTCTGGCCAGTTCCAACCCCATCCAGGTGGATGGGAGCGAAGGGATTTGTTTTTCATTTGCTGATAGGATTGCCACCCGCGGCTGGTCAATATTCAATACAGTATGTGCGACGTCAACTGCATTACGCACGAGGTCCTGCATCCGCCCGAAGTTGCATACGGTTGTGACGCCAGCATCTGTCATTATTATCGGCCTTCCGTTGCCTATGCTTGCAGCATCAAACACAGTGGCCAGACTGACCGTGGATCGACAAGCCAAGGGCAGCATGTGACGGTTGATGATGGGTGTTGAGATGGCGCCCTTTAAAACAATGTCGACACCGCCTGCTTTTATTAATTCAACCGTCTTATGGGCAATCTCTTCGTCGTTATCGGCCGGCACGATGTCTGTCGGCTCAATTTCGATTCCGACCTCGGTTATAGATTTAGTAATTCGATCCTTGGAGCCGACCAGGATGATCCTATCCACTATGCCATGATCGCGTGCGGATTCGACAAGGCGAAGGTCTTCGATTCTATGGCCTCCCGCTACAATAACTGTAGATGCAGTCAATGCCCCAGCTATTTCAACAAGATCCATTACCTTTTCAAGCCGTGAGTTGGCATTGATAGAGTTTGAATTATCAGGATTCATTGGCAGTTCCATTCCCGGCCTGAGAGGGCCGATAAAGTTAAGCGAATTGATGTTATGAGAATATCATGAGACAGTAAGTTTTTCAAGGAGGTTATTGTGATTATGACGAGTGCTCGAATAAAATATAGCATACGGGTATAGGGGAGGAGTTCGTGCCCCTCTGCACTAAGACTACTTTACATATGCAAAGCGGTGTCAGATTCAGTTGTATCCTGACGGTATTTTGTCGATGCCGCTGTCTCAGAGGATTCGAACTGCGGGTATTGACCGTAGTTCGCGGGTGTCTGAGAATCGCGAAGTTATAACTTTGTTATGAAACGATAGGGCCTATTTGAATTCTGGCAGCACGCTCATAAGCCGCCACCCTTTAATGCCGTTTTCTTCAGAGTAAGCCCATTTCTGGATGTCCTTCAATGATTTTACCTTGTAGGAGTAAAGGTTGTAGTAAGAAATCTCCACATCGATGCTCGCCTGATGCTTCTCGTCGGTATACTTCGTATTTATTATCTTGTAATCTATGATTCGAATATTTTTGAGTGCCGCAACTCTGGCGATAAATTGTTCCTTGATGGTATCTGCCGCAAACAGGCTTGCGGATGCCAGTTCATTGCGGGTTAGGAGATCGTTGTATTTAGACGAGTTTGTGTCAAGCTCTTCACGAAGGTTGTGACTGCAGGCAGTCAAGGCAAGAGCTATTATAATCGGTATCAAGATATTTCGCATTTTATCTCCTCGATTGCAGTCGGTGCAGGGCCGAGTGTCAATATGCAATATTATAGCAGATCACCGGGGTGGATAAATCAGAAGGCTGAAGCAAGCAGGGATCATTGCATCTCGCGGCTTTCTTATCGCCCAAGAAAGTTAAATTGATCAGGCGTGTGATCAGTGCGTGAAGTCCGGAATCCCAAACAGGATTATGTAAATAAGGAAGATGAGGGTAATCAATATATTAATCGCGATGTAATTTATCCTCTCCGGAGAAGCAATAAAATTGCGTTTATAAAAAATGTGCAGGACGTAATTCCCGGCAAGTGCCCCTAGAGTTAGGACCAGCATGCAAAGACTGTAAATAATATGTACCGGTACATTGAATGAGAGCGCCTCCAGCCCGATGCCGAACTGTCTTCCGAAGGTAGGCAGAAAGTTGCCAATATGTGATAAAAGGTATTCGAGGCGATAGGCAAGTTCGCCGGTGAAAGCCAGAGGGACGAGAGCTGGGACCATCGGGGAAAAGAGACCGAATACATCATTCTCTACGGAGATGAAAAAAGATGAACCTATGCGGATGACAGCAATGAAGAATAGAAAACCAGCGGCGAGCAATGCAGTGAACGCGATAAGATTAGATCCGAAGAAATGGGCCTTGATCGATTGATACGATTGCAGATACTGGATGAATCGTGCCAGCTGCGAGCCCATGAAAAAGGGTATGATGTATGAATAGGTGAGATAGGTCGCTTTTTTCTGTGTTAGCTCGATGTGTGAGGTGATTTCTATGAAAGGGTTCCTAAGGTAAATCCCGGGAGAATGCCGTTTGCACAACATCACGCAATGCCCGCAAACAAGGCAATAAAAGTTACTTCTTACGCTGGTCGCGCCCAGATTGATTGGACATCCGGGCACGCTTCCGACCCCCAGCTTGCATGCCATGGTCCTACATGTTTGACACTTTATCCGGTCGGATCTGAACTCGGTAACAGCTATAGTCGCTGCGGAGCCGATTATCTTTCCAAGAGGACATGCATGTCTGCACCAGGCTTGTCCTTTGAAAATTATCCCCATCAGTGTTGCACCTAGCAAAATGCTTAACAGCAGATATGCTGTCCCAGCAGGCCAATCCTTCATGTATGTTACGGATTCTATCCATATGATGAGGCCCAAGAGGATAACGGAGAGATGGGCAAAAACCTTGTTCAGCGACTGTGGGACTTCGAGCTTTAGACTTAATCCGTAGGTTTGAAAGAGCCTACCGAGTCCCGGGAATGGGCAGAAGCCACACCATAGCTTGCCTACGAAAAACCAGCTGAGGACAACACTCGTCCACCATAACCCCCAAGATATGAATAGAGAGATATTTCGGCTGGGGTCCTGAGGTCCGAAGAGGCCAAGCAGGATAAGGAAGGTAAAGACGATATCTCCGAAAGTCCGTGTGAAGAGTACATTGTGTCTGTTGGCAAAAAAAGCCCTGAGCCGCGGGAAGACTTCAAAAAGATTGACTCTGGACTCCTTATCGATGCCCACAAGGACTCTAAAGATCTTCGTGAAACTAAGGCCTTGCTCTGTCTTGCCCATCTAACCATCCGGGTAATTGTTTCGGTTATGGATGAATGCCCTTGCCGACGAATTAGTCTGGTATCCAAGGATTTCTATAACAGAGTTATGAGTTCGGAGCCAGCAGAAACGCAGGCAAACCCAAAATACATGCATCTGTAAACAATTTAACATAAATGGGGAGGAAATTGAACAAGATAGTTACTAATTCGTCATCAAGCTCAGTAATTTCTATTTTCATCAACAAGGTGGCTGCCTACCCACATTGAATGCCTTTTTTCTTTAGTACAATTTTCCAAAAAAGCGGAAGGCAGGAAGATTAGGGGAATGGCAGGCAGTTTAAGATAGCAAGTGGCATTCTTCAATAGTTCTTTCTTTGGTTCGTATCTTTGATGGATTTTTGCGAGTGCCAGTCGAAATAGGGATGCAATGTGTGCTTTCCTGCCATTAATCACTCCTGTCACCTGTTTGTATATATCCCCGTATATTGAAGAAGCCTGCGAATGGCAGGAGTATGTTTCCAGAGAGGGGGCTTCACGCCCATCCTGTGAGCGATCTTATGCAATGCCGGCAGGAACGGCAACCCCAAAGATGTCGAATCGATCACATTCATGTGGGTTTTTAGGAAGTCACATGCACGCTCCGAGAGCCACTCCGGTTCAATATCAGGCGAGAGATAAAAAACAGGCGGGAGCATCTCATGAGGCGGCAATCGCAATTGTCCCTGTTCCCTAGCGATAGTTTCAAGTTCGGTGCCCGGATAGACACGCACGCCGATGTTGAAGAATACTGCATCCTTAGGCCGCACGTAGTGTTCGGCAAATGCAAAGGTCTCTTCCACTGTCTGCCTGTTCTCACCTGGGCCGCCGAGCAGGAATATCCAGATGCAGGGCAGCTTGTGTTTTTTGATCACGGAGGCGGCATTATGGACATCCTGCAGAGTGAATGATTTGCGGAGTTTTCGAAGTACAGAATCCGAAGCACTCTCGGCGGTTATGCCAACGCCGACGAAGCCCGCCCCTTCCATAGCGTCGATTAGAGCGTTGTCGACAAAGGTCGGATTCAATTCGAGGCTTTGAAGTCGAGCGCCATGCTTTCTAATTTTCAGCAGGCGGCATATTTCCATTGCATGATCGTAGGGAGAGTTAAAGACATTGTCGACAAACTCGATGTCCTTCAACCCTCGCGACGCGAGTTTTAGCACGGTTTCCACAACGCACTCGGGCGAGCATAGTCGGTATATATCTCCTTGTATTTTCCGGTATGTGCAATAGACACATTTGTATTGGCATCCGAGCTTGGTCTGCAATGGGATAGTGGACATCCGGGACATATAAGCCCCGACATTGATCCATCGTGAGAATTCGGGGAGAGTGCACACACCTGAGAATACCATCGTTGCTCTGGGTATGCTTTGAAACACTCCGTCAGATATGCATGCCAGACCGGGCGTGGCCAGACCATGTCCACTTTCAAGGCTGGAAAGAAATTCCGGCATAACATATTCGCCATCGCCGAGGAGGGCATAATCAGCCCCGGAGAAGCGGATTATCTCTTCTGGCATGACCCCAATAGCCGCACCGCCTATTATGATCCTGGCGTCAGAAAGTTCCCTGATGGCATGGACCAGATCAGGAAGATCTTCAAGGAAAAACTGTGGGCTGCGCATGTCATTATTGTCGATATTGCGTATGGAAAGTCCGATAATATCGAAGCGGCAGTCTAAAAGCTCCCGATACAGGGCAGAAAGGGGACTGGTTTCGAACATGAAATCGAGCATGCGTACCTTGTGGCCTGCCTGTTCGAGGGCTTCGGCAACCATACAAGCGCCAAGTGGCATTACGGGAAAGGGCTGATTGTGGCGGTTGGTATTGATGATGAGGACCTTCATGTCATGTAATAGTTTAAACAGAATGTCATAGAATGAGAAATGGTGTATCACCCAAACTAAAAAATTTGTATGAGTTAATCAATTGTTCGGATTGCCAGTTGAAAGCTGCATATCATCTTCTGTTACAACATAATAATCAGATGGCATTTTGGCCAGGTTCTAATATGTTGCTATATTTATATCAATAACTTTAATTAATGGAGGGAAGATGGCGACAAAGAAAAAAGTATCTATATCAAAGGCAGTAAAGGCATCTAAGCCAAAGAAAGCCGTAAAGAAAGTATCGCCTAAGAAACAAAAAGAGCTTAAAGCTGGAAGCCATTACGAGTGTAGCGTATGTGGCCTTGCTTTAACAGTTGATGAAGTTTGCGGATGTACTGAATTTTGCGACATAATCTGCTGTGGCGAGCAGATGAAGCCATCAAAATAAGTCTTAGTGTGGCCACACAGTGGATGTCTGCTGTTGCAGTGAAGAAAAATCCTCACGCAATTGACAGCAAGACGAGCCCGTAATTTATTAAATATACAATGAAACATTTCTGTCTTGCATACTAGAAGACAGCAAATATGGAGGTTAAATGGAAAAAATCTGTGCACAGTGTGGAGAAGTCAAAAGTGACTGCATGGTCACTGTAAGTGATGCTATAACATGCGAGAGACAGATCCTGTGTTCGGGATGTCGAGCGGCTCAGTCGGGAGACATAAAAATTATTTCATCCGCCTTGGATTTGTTTATTAAGGCTACCAATACAAAGACCGCAGGCGGGGGCCTCAATGGATACAAGTTTATGCTGGAGCTTGTTGCGGGGCAGATGGCTGAAGATCACGGCTATGACGCTGCAATCAAAAGGCTGCAGCTTGTCATAGAAGAAATAGTCAGAGCGAAAAAGTAAACTGGAGAAAAAAGGGGGATGTTACGGTTACCAGATCGTAAGCAGCACCAACAATGACCGTGGGAAAGTGAGCATGAGTCGTACAGGTAACTCGCATTTTTCGTCGTCATTAGTTTGGGTGCACTTATTTGGGTTATCAGAATAGATAATGTGATGCAATTTCTCGAGGACTATGCGAACGATCATTTTGCATGGAAGAAAGGTACACGAAGGAATTAGAGTACTCTGATCATTTCATGCACTGGACGGAATACTAGAGGTTTGAAACAACTTTCGCCGGACTAAAGAGAGACTTGAGCAGATAAAGTTCTCCACGGTACCGCCTAGATCCTTGCGGACAGACTTTTGGATAACATTGCAAAAGGTGATATGAAACTTGCAGATTTAGGGGGCAAGTGGTCGGATAAGTCGCAGTATGCGGTTGAGTATACCCTCCTTTTTAATCTCGTGAACTGAAGGTAAGTTTTAAGATAACAGTCTGTGCCCACGGCATGCGATTTGCAGGTGCCATTGTTCTACCTTGTCCATTGTTATTATGCTAAGGCAAACCCGAGCCAACAGCACTTAAGGAATCAAGTTTCTTCGCGTCGAAACGATAAAGAAAAGAAGGGACTCTAATTACTGAAATTGGGGAGGAACATAAACATGGGTACAACCTGTAAAGAATGCGGTGCAGCATTTCAAAGCAAGCCATTTCCGGTTTGTCCTTATTGCGGGAATGCCGATATAGCCATTGAAGCCGATATCAGCCCAGACGCTCATGAAGAGAAGTACAAGATGCTGCGGCATATACTCGAAGATCTTTGCGAGAGGGTTTATAACGGGTCCTCCTCCGTAGAATTCCGCAATATTGAGATTGAACGGGCAATGGAGAGGATGAAACTTCTCATCATGCTTGTTAACAATGGTGTTGATGTCTGGACCCATAGGGAGGTTCCGAAGGCGTGGCAATCGGATTAGAATAATAAAGCATTCACTGGATAGTATCTGCAGGCCGAAAAGCGGAACCTTATGCGGGTGATTCATATGTTAAAGAGAATAATATTATTTATCTGCCTATTCCCAATCCCCACATCAGTTCTTGCTGGCGAGGAGATAGTAAAGATTGACACTCGGCCTGGGGTGTCACTGAATCTCCTTATAGCCTCTCCCGAAACGACGACCGACAAAGCACTGATAATGTTTCCAGGAGGCAGCGATTATAATCAATTTGAGAGTTTCGAAGGGTTGATCTCAAAAGGCAACAATTTTCTAGTAAGAACCTCTACTGATTTTGCGAAGAAGGGCTTACTTGCCGTGGTTGTGGATTCCCCATCTGACCGGCATAGACAGGGAATGGACGACGACTTCAGGACATCGAAAGCTCATTTGCAGGACATCACCAAAGTTGTCGAATACTTGACGGCTAAAGGGTACAAATCAATATATCTTGTCGGAACAAGCAGGGGCACTATTTCGGTAGCTTACATTGGCGCTGAACTGAAACACTCTAATATCGCTGGTCTCATACTCACATCGACGATGCGTTATTCCCAATTCTTAGGTTGGATGCCTCTTAATAAGATTACCTGTCCTGTACTTATTGTTCATCACAGAGAGGACGAGTGCAAGAGTTGCCCCTTTAGCGAAGCAGCCGGTATGGTCAATGTATTTAAGAATAGTCCTAGGGTCGATTTTGAGGGAGTGTACGGAGGGTCGTATCCGCAATCAGGGCCATGCGGGCCTTTAAGTGCACTAATCGCTAGTTGCGTTTACAGTTGGCCTTCCGGTTAAGCGCCTTAGCCGATGCTACGCAGCCTCCTCTCCTTCGTGATTATCATAGACTAATTCGTTATACAGGGCAAGACCGTCGATAAGAGTCTGTAGCGGCGTTCTGCCCTGACAGTACCGGCCCTGATTGGTCCGCTCGGTGTTGTACCACACCATAAACGCGTCCAGGTCAGCCTGGATCTCTTCGATGGTACGATAGAGTTTCTTTCTAAACGCCACTTTGTAAAACTCATCCTGAACGGTCTGATTCAGTTTCTCCACACATCCGTTAGTCTGGGGATGCCTGACCTTTATCCTCGTGTGTTCAATATCATTCAGATGAAGGAACAGTTCGTAAGGATGGCTTTCTGGACGACCGCAATACTCTGCTCCATTATCGCTGAGGAGTCGGAGTATCTTAATTCCGTACTCATCGAAAAATGGCAACACCTTGTCATTTAAAAAGTCTGCTGCGGTCAAGGACGTTTTCTCAAGATAGATTTTGGCAAATCCGACATTGCTGTGAGTGTCGATGCCTGTTTGCTGGTAGATCTTCCCTACACCCTTGATATAGCCGATATAACAGGTGTCTTGTGCAAAGAGAAAACCAGGGTGGTGGCTCTCCACTTCCCCGCACATCTCCCTCTGTTCCTTGGCTGTTTCAAGAGCTTGAACCTGAGACTCTGTCAATATATTCGCATTGTCAGCTGCCCACTGCTCCAGCCTTTTCAACCTCAAGCCCTTAATATGAAGCTTGTGCCTGAGCCAAATGCTCCGAACTCCGCCAGCACTGAGTACGACACCTATCTTCTTCAACTCATTAGCTGTGCGTGTCTGTCCGTGTGTAGGAAACTCCAGGGAGTAATCCAGCAGCCTTTGCTCAATCTCAGGCGCCACTCTATTGCCGATCCGCGGTGCTTTCCGCGATTTCTCCAGGAGCCCTTCCAGGCCATCTTCTTCTATTGCCTGCTTGATGTCGTAATAGTGTTGGCGACTCACACCAAGTTTCCGGCATGCATCGCTGATGTTTCCAAGGGTTTGGCCAAGCTCTAGGATATTGAGCTTGCGAGTAATGATATACTGTCTTTGAGTCATGGTTCTTCCTCCTATGGTTAAGTTTTGTTTGGTGACTTATCTTAACCGGAAGGCCATGACTCTTTCACTTCTATGAGTCTTTACTTGTAAACGCTTTTCTCAACTAGTGCACTTTAAGTCCCCACGGTTTTGTTGGCATCGAAAGGGAAGTGGTTGACAAGATTGTTCAGTGGATCTTACTAAGTCGGCTATAAGTATGAATACATAGATTTATAGGCAGCGCATCGCACAACTGGTCCTAGGAAATTTCGGTTGTTCTGATAATAGAAGTATCACCCAGCATTGTCCATGTAGTTTCCCTATGATAATCAGAAAGAACCCAAGCTGCGTCCTAAAATATATGTCCGCCTATCCTTCTTAGTCAACTTCGTTATCGTCGGTTAAGCCTGCGTTATCCACTCTTGCACCACTAATGGATACTGAAGGTGCCAGTAGTCTATACCAGCTGCCACGCCGGGCATTAGTGTCTTTTCCCAATTCGCTGAGAGGTTGCTCCGCTTAGGTCGCCCAGCATCAAGCTGAATTGATCTGGACAGTTGTAGAAAGTAACAGTACCGAGCGGCATAGCCCGGCTTCGGTATCGCTGCTTAGTGTGCTGGCGTCTCACAATGCTATTGGCTTCAATTCCTGCAGACTATCGCTCGTTTATCTTTGGTAGGGTAAAGTAAAATGTTGCACCCTGTCCAACAACACCTTCGGCCCAAACTCTCCCGCCATGGCGGGAGATAATGCGTTGTACATTCGCGAGGCCTATGCCGGTGCCTTCAAATTCACTCTGGGTATGGAGACGCTGGAATACACCAAACAGTCTATCCACATATTTCATGTCAAAGCCTACTCCATTGTCTGCGATGGAGCAGGTGTATTTGTCACCTGCATCTTTGCATCGGAATTTTATTTCAGCCTTAGATCGCGTACTTGTGAACTTAACTGCATTGGAGATGAGATTAACGATTACCTGTCTTAATAGCGCTCGGTCAGCAATAACTTCAGGCAGTTCATCAATCTCCCAGGCAATCTCCCGTTCCTTCACTTCTTCCTTAATTTCCCAAACCACATCCCGCAAAAGAGTTTCCAGACTGACTTTTTTCTTTTGTATATCTATCCGTCCTACGTGCGAAAAGGCGAGCAGATCCTTGATAAGCACATCCATTTTTTTTGAGGCCTTCATAATTAAAGTCATGGATTGTTGAGCTTTTTCATCTTGGTGATCTGCCAATTGCTTTTTCAGTAGTTCGATAAATCCAGTCATATGCCGCAACGGTGCCCTAAGATCATGGGAGACTGAATAGCTGAAGGCTTCGAGTTCTTTATTTACAGCTAACAATTCGGCGGTACGCTACTTAACTTGCTCTTCCAAATTTAGACGGTATTTCTCCAACGCTGTTTCAGTCCGTTTCCGCTCCTCTATTTCAGCAAGCAACTCCTCATTGGTTATCGATAGTGTTGACGTCCTCTCCATAACTTGTAGTTCTAATTCGTCATGCGCTCTTTTGAGGGATGCCTCGGATTTCTTGCGCTCCGAAACATCGCGGATAACGGCTATCACGAACATCTCTTCTTCGACTTTTAGCGGTCCAAGAGCTATATCCACAGAAAATTCGCTTCCATCTTTTTTTCTGCCGTACAGCGCCAGCCCCGTGCCCATCGGGCGGATACGGGGTCAGTCATATAAGTCCGACGATGTTTCATATGGTTTTCCCTGAATCGTTCCGGAAGAAGTATTTCATGATGTGCATTAGACAATTCATTCGTGGAATATCCGAACAGTCTCTCAGCCTGTTTATTGGCCCGCGCAATGGTGCCTTTACGATTGACGACTATGATGGCATCGGGGGCAAACGCGAAGAGACCCTCAAACATAGCCTTTGTCCTAATGAGTTCCTCACGGTACTTCTTTTTGTCCTCTTCTGATTGTTCTAACTCACCGATTCGGGTACGAAGCTTTGTTAGGTCCCTTATTAACTGCTCTTTCGTAAGATCGTCAGGTGCTTTCATAATCTCCTCGTAGGACAATTCTATACGGTAATGATCCTGAATTCGAATCTTTTCTTTTGGAAGGAAAACACGCTCACTATGTCGGGATGCTGTTTATAATTTAGTCCTCCTTTAGTGAGTTGTTTAATACTTCCCTCACTTTCATCAGGAGGTGCTTTGGAGACCATGGTTTTTTTATGAAAGTCAATCTTTGATCGAGCATTTCATCTGTAGCCATCTTGTCCGCGGTATAGCCGCTTGCAAAAATAGTTTTTATGCCAGGTCTTATTTTTTTTATCTCATCATAAGCGTCCTTTCCACTTTTTTTAGGCATTAACATATCAAGGATAATAAGTTGAATCGTGTCTCTATGGGTAATGAATTTGCTGATCGCGTCCTCTCCATTTTCAGCGAGTATTACCTGGTATCCATATCGCTTAAGTACAATTTCCGTAAGTTCCCTTAATTTATCGTCATCTTCAGCTACTAGTAATGTCTCAGAGCCGCCAATTACCGGAGGTTGGTCAGTCTCTATTACAGAAACTTCCACTTTTGGTTTGCATATCGGAAGATAGATGTTAAATATGGTACCCTTGCCTAGTTCACTGGTGACGCTTATATATCCGTTGTGCTGATCGATTATGCCATAGACCATCGCAAGTCCGAGGCCTGTCCCTCTGCCCAACTCCTTTGTGGTGAAAAAAGGATCAAATATATTTTCCAGGGATTCTTTTGCTATACCGACGCCAGTGTCGGACACTGAAATAAGCGCATACATATCAAGATCAGCATCCGGATGCTCCCGTGCGAAGGCTTCATCCGGTTCGACAAGCTGCGTTCCAATGGTGAAATAACCACCATTGGGCATAGCATCCTTAGCATTTGTTGCCATATTCATAAGTACCTGTTCTATCTGCACCGCGTCCGCGTTGATGATTATTTCAGTGTTAGAGAGCACTGTTCTCACTTCAATATGCTCACCGATGAGCCTCGAAACCATTGCCTCGAATCTTTTGATAATTTCATTTAAGTCGACAGGCTTGGGATTGAGGACCTGTTTTCTGCCGAATGCGAGAAGGCTGCGCGTTAGTTGTGCGCCTCGGTCAGCAGATTCAAGTATCTGATCAACATTGGCCACCATAGGATCATTATCGTTCAAATTGTTTCGCACGAGATGACCATACCCCATTATTGCGGTTAGGATGTTGTTGAAATCATGGGCAATACCGCCCGCAAGAATACCGACAGCCTCCATCTTCTGCGCCTGTCGGAGTTGGGCCTCAAGGCTTTTATTCTCGGTAATATCGATCCCAATGCTGGCCGTCCCTGTAACGTTGCCTTCCAGATCATGCAGCACTGTGTTATTCCAGGATATTATAAGTTCTCTGCCATTGCGTGCTACGATGCTATTTTCGTAATGTAAATGGTACGTTTCTCCGTTGATCACTGATGCGAATACCTTCCTAATCTCTTCTCTTTCCTTGTGGGAGATGAATAGGTCGAACCAGTTTCGTCCTAATACCTCTTCTTTTTTCCAGTCAGCCAGATGCAAAAGGTAGTCATTGCAGAATTTAATATTGCCCTCACAGTCGAGCATAATGGCCACAAGCTGGATAGTCTCTAGTAGATCTCTAAATGTCTTTTCAGCAACGCGGAGTGCTTTTTCTGCTCTCTTGTGTGCAGTGATGTCCTGAATGACACCAAATACAATCCTCTTCGCAGGATCATATTCCGCAATCGAATGGACATCTATTGTCTTGCCATTGGTTAGCCTGCGAATCTTAAATTCAACGTTATAGGGTCTACCATGCTCGATCAGTCCCTTCAAGGCCTCATCTAGCTTAACGCGATAAGCGGTAAGAGGGATCTTCTGTACGTCAGCTAAATTCCACTTCCGACCTTCAAGACCAAAAATGATCTTGGCGCCATTGGAGGCGTAAACGATATTGTCGTCCAAATGAATTTCCCAGTTGCCGCTACCTGCCACCTCTTCAGCCCGACTGAGGCGTCGCTCGCTCTTCAATAGAATGTCCTCTGCTCTCAAACGATCACGAATTTCCTTCTCGAGCGAGAGATTCGACTGTGATAATGCGGCGGTCCTGTCCGCAACTCGCTTTTCAAGGTCATTGCGGGCCAGCATTAATGACATATTTAAGCGTTTGAACTGCATGAGAAGAACTGATACCCCCCATCCTCCGCATATCCCGGTAATGCGGTTTGCCGCGGCATGCATAAGCAGTGCGCTATCCGAAGAGGAAACAAGCAACCGCGCGGCAGTGAGCAGCATAATAATCACAGAGAGTAGATAGGGTCGCTTAGCAGACTGATACATGAAAAACAATGGAATGAGGTAAAGCAACCAGGCCTCATACCATAAAGGAGAAAAAGCGTCGATGATAAAAATGACAATAGTAATGAGCACAGCAATAATTGTGCTTTGATCTTTATTAAGACTTAACGACATTGCCCCTCTGTCTCCGATTCCAAAGTTGGAATATTGTACTTATTCATTTCACCACAAACAGTAACAATTGGTAAACCGCCATCTGAGGGAAAATCCACATCCGAAAGGAGATCCTCACAGACCATACGATTAAAAAGCAGAAAACAAGTCCCCCCGATCGGGTATATTGTATCGGAATAAGATGCACTAGTTGAGAAAAGCGTTTACAAGTAAAGACTCATAGAAGTGAAAGAGTCATGGCCTTCCGGTTAAGATAAGTCACCAAACAAAACTTAACCATAGGAGGAAGAACCATGACTCAAAGACAGTATATCATTACTCGCAAGCTCAATATCCTAGAGCTTGGCCAAACCCTTGGAAACATCAGCGATGCATGCCGGAAACTTGGTGTGAGTCGCCAACACTATTACGACATCAAGCAGGCAATAGAAGAAGATGGCCTGGAAGGGCTCCTGGAGAAATCGCGGAAAGCACCGCGGATCGGCAATAGAGTGGCGCCTGAGATTGAGCAAAGGCTGCTGGATTACTCCCTGGAGTTTCCTACACACGGACAGACACGCACAGCTAATGAGTTGAAGAAGATAGGTGTCGTACTCAGTGCTGGCGGAGTTCGGAGCATTTGGCTCAGGCACAAGCTTCATATTAAGGGCTTGAGATTGAAAAGGCTGGAGCAGTGGGCAGCTGACAATGCGAATATATTGACAGAGTCTCAGGTTCAAGCTCTTGAAACAGCCAAGGAACAGAGGGAGATGTGCGGGGAAGTGGAGAGCCACCACCCTGGTTTTCTCTTTGCACAAGACACCTGTTATATCGGCTATATCAAGGGTGTAGGGAAGATCTACCAGCAAACAGGCATCGACACTCACAGCAATGTCGGATTTGCCAAAATCTATCTTGAGAAAACGTCCTTGACCGCAGCAGACTTTTTAAATGACAAGGTGTTGCCATTTTTCGATGAGTACGGAATTAAGATACTCCGACTCCTCAGCGATAATGGAGCAGAGTATTGCGGTCGTCCAGAAAGCCATCCTTACGAACTGTTCCTTCATCTGAATGATATTGAACACACGAGGATAAAGGTCAGGCATCCCCAGACTAACGGATGTGTGGAGAAACTGAATCAGACCGTTCAGGATGAGTTTTACAAAGTGGCGTTTAGAAAGAAACTCTATCGTACCATCGAAGAGATCCAGGCTGACCTGGACGCGTTTATGGTGTGGTACAACACCGAGCGGACCAATCAGGGCCGGTACTGTCAGGGCAGAACGCCGCTACAGACTCTTATCGACGGTCTTGCCCTGTATAACGAATTAGTCTATGATAATCACGAAGGAGAGGAGGCTGCGTAGCATCGGCTAAGGCGCTTAACCGGAAGGCCAACTGTAAACGCAACTAGCGATTAGTGCAAATAAGAGTCTGAGCCACCAGTAGTGCACATTCCTATAAACGTTGCACAAGTGAGCATTCTCAAAATAATCTGTCAATTCCCGGACAGTGACAAGGCGCAATGTACACAGTCCTGCCCCATCAAATACGATTTGGATAGAGAAAATTCAACCGGATAGCAAGCACTAATTCGGCAACCAACAACGCAGAGTGGACTCTAATTCTTTGCTGAATTGGTCTAAGGCCAGAGGCTTCTGAATATAACCGCTGGCACCTGCAGCAATTGCCTCTGCCTTGTCCTTTTCGAGTGATGAAGACGTGACAACCACAACGGGAATTTCTCGGAGGCGATGGTCAGCACGAATTTCATGCAGTACTTCAATGCCACTCATATTTGGCATCTTCAGATCTAGCAATATTAGTGTGGGTATCCCAAAGCCAATCCTGAGCATTGCAAGCGCGGACTTGCCGTCCGTTGCAGAGTTGACAACTATTTCTCGCCCTGTCGTTTCAAGCGCGATTGTCGTAAGCTCTATATCAGCCGGACTGTCATCAACAATAAATATCATTCTTTTCCCCCGGTCTGCCGAACAGGGATATCTAAATGGGTTTGAGTACACTATTTTATGTATTTATTCAATTATCGTCAGAATCAGTTAAAACTGAAATAGATTGTCGCACCTTTTCCCTCTGCGCCCTCCGCCCAGACTTTTCCTCCGTGACTTCGGATGATACGTTCGACAATGGCAAGGCCTATACCGGTGCCCTCAAACGCTTCCTCCGAATGAAGTCTGTGAAAGGGCCAAAACATCCTTCCGGCGTATTTCTGGTCGAACCCTGCGCCGTTATCCCTGACATAATAAATTATATTACCATCTTGCCAGATAGTTCCAAATTCTACGCGTGCACCCTCCGTTTTAGTGGTGAACTTCCAGGCATTGCCCAACAGGTTTGATAAGACCACTTCGATCAGCCCACGGTCCACAGAAGCAGTAATGCCTTCTTTTATATCCACTTCGACACTTCTATCAGGATAAGCCTCGCGGAGTTCAGTGACGGTTGATGCTGCTAATTCGCTTAGATTCACCTCAACCCGTTGAATCTCCTGCCTTGAGATCCTGGAAAGGTTTAAAAGATCGTCAATAAGACGACTCATCTTTTCGGTACCATTATAGATGTGAGAAAGATATCTTTTCGCCTTCTCGTCGAGTTTGTCTCCAGCGTTCTTCATAACAAGGTCGGCGAACCCGGATATGTGACGAAGTGGCGCACGCAGGTCATGGGAAACAGAGTAGATGAAAGATTCGAGCTCCTTATTTGAGAACTCTAATTGCTCGTTCCTAACAAGCAGGTCATCGTTAAGTCTTTTGATTTCGTCCTCAGCCCGCTTGCGGTCGCTGATGTCCTGGAAGGTGCCCTTGACAATCTTGTGTTCTCTATCCGCATTTCCAATTGCCTGGACCCAACGATGGTTGCCTTTTGCAGTAACGATTTCTAAACTCAAATCCCAAGGCTCTCCATACTCAATGCTGCGTTGGACTGCTTGCGCAATTACAGGTCTTGAATTGGGGGCATAAAAGTCTATGGCTTCACTAACTGTCGGCTTATATGACAAGTCAACTTCGTGAATATGATAAACTTCTTCTGTCCACTGCAGTTCAAGCGTTTCCATATTGAATTCCCAACCACCCAGCTTTGCAATTCTTCCCATTTCATTAAGTAGGTTTTGGCGTTTGCGCAGCTCATCTTCCGCTCTCTTGCGCTCGCTGATGTCGGTGATGAAAGAGTAGTAATAGAGTGGTTTGCCTTCCGCGTCACTCACTAGGTGTACCAGCAATTCAATAGGTACCCGAGAGCCGTCTTTGCGGATATACTCCTTCTCGTACCGTACCGGCAGGCCAGTATGGTGCAGTTCGTCCAACTTATGCTGTTCTATCTCCAGCCATTCAGGAGGAGTAAGCGTCTTTGCCCAGTCGATGGCTCGCAGTTCCTCACCGCTATAGCCGGTGAGCTGCTCGAATGCCTTGTTGGTCAGCCCCAGTAGGCCATCGGGATACCCGACGCCGAAGGCCTGGGACGAGGCTTCAACGATGTTAGCCAGGAACTCATTCTGCTTCTGGCTATGGAGAACCTCAGCCGCAAGCCGCATTGCCTCCAGAGCATGGGAACACTGGGCAGCGAGCCACTCGATCAGCCTGAACTGATCTACAGTCCACTGATGGGTCTTGCCGCTGTATATACTTATTGCACCGATCGGTTTGCCTCTGACATGCATCGGTGAAGAGAGTACTGCGGCAAATCGCTGATGGCCTGGAGCACTCAAGATGTTCAAGTCCGGCCGCAGGGAAGTGTCCTCCAGGGAGGCCGTATGATCCTGCTGGATCACCACCTCAATAAATGAACCCTTCAGCGTCAGCGTTGCAGGGATGTCATCGCCATCGACGCCAGCGTGAGCAAGAGTCCTCAATTGATCGTCCTGCAGTTCGCATACGACCACGCTGGTTGCGAGCTGGCTAAAAATTTCCTGAGCGGTATGGCAGATCTTCACCATCACGTCTTGTTCTACTATTGGCAATCGGGCCCAATCCAGTAGTGTCTGGAGCATCCTCTCTCGCTGCACCAATTCTGTGTTCAGCGTCTGAATTTCCTCAGCTTGAATCTGCAATTCCTCGTTTTTCTCTAACAATTCCTCGGATTGTTGTGCCAGTTCTTCCGATTGCTGAGAAAGCTCTTCGTTCTGCTCGGATAACTCCTCCGACTGTTGCTGAAGCGATTCCTCCGCCAGCTTCTGCCCGGTGATATCGGTGCTGACCTCTAGAATGGCCAAAGGCTTGCCACGCTCATCGCGGCGAAGCGCCCACAAGATCGCCACAGATAATTGTCTTCCATCTTTGGTCGAACGGGTTACTTCCCCTTCCCAGTAGTTTTTTTCTGTCAGATCGTTGCGAATCTGTTCCATGGGCTGTGAGAAATTCGTCTGGAGCAATTCGTACGTGAGTTGGCCCTGGGCCTCTTGTTTGTCAAAGCTGTACAATCGGTGATTGCCTTCGCTCCAGTGAATGATGCGATGATCCATGGTAAGGGTCATGAGATTGCCCATGTTCAGCAGGGCAAGTTCCTTCTCCTGAGTAACACTTACAGCCTCGGCCAGCCGTGCACGCTGCAGACGCTCGGCGAGGACGCTCAACAACAGGCCTGAACCGCCGAAGATGCCCAGCGCAAAGGCGTCGCTTGGCGAGTTGATAGTGAATGAGCCCACTGGGGGGAAATACCAGTAATCGGCTGCAAGAACGGCCAGAAAGGTGGACAACATGCCTGGTCCGCCGCCAGCGAAGCTTGCAACCAACAAAACCGCTGGATAGAAGATGATAAATGGAGGCATGGGGCCAAACCCTTCCAACCACGATCTGACCGCCATGGCCAATCCAACGACGCCCACGGCGAACGCGTAGCGAACCGCGATCATCCACCACTTTCTATCGGCGTCATTGGACATTCGACCGTGGTCCGCCAGTTGCATTGTGCGAGTGACAAAGACGGCGGCGACGCCTAAAATCATCATAGACAACAGCACTCCTAACCCCACCATTAGCATGCTTCTTTGGGCAGTTGCGCTAGCAACACGATTGCGCGTTTCGAGTAACGCGATCTCGCGGGTTTCCATCTGATTCATGAGTGCTCTGATATCGTCCATTATCACCTTGCCGCGGTCGGTGCGAATGAAACTGATGGCTGCCTCCATGCCCGCCTCCCTGCGAAGCTTCATGGTTTCCTGCAGTTCGTCGAGTTTGTCGCGGTAAAGCTTCATAAGTTGCTGGAGGTCTTTCTGCTGTTCGGGATTGTCCCGGGTCAAGGCTACCACTTTCTCAATGTCCTTCTGTATATCTGTGTTGGCCGCGACGTAAGGCTCCAGATAACGCTCCTCCCCTGTCAGGATAAAGCCTCGCTGGCCCGTTTCGGCATCCTTGAGCAGCGATAGCACGTGCTCCAGGTTCTCATTGACCTCGTGAGTATGAATCACCCAACTATTCGATTCAATCAACCGCTGTATTTCCAGGTAGGATTGGATACCAACGATGCCGATGATCAGCAGTACCACTACAAAAACGACTATAATCTTCAATCCAAGTTTCATATGGACGTCTCCAGGGCTTTAGTGTAGCTATTGCTTGTCAGTCGCGGTCCAGGCATGAAGGTGCGGCCGTCCTCTCGGGAACATAACCGGTAAATGCATCGTTGTACATTGATCAAAGGCAACGCCGCTGGCGGTCGCTCAGCCCTACCCACAATCAGCACGCCTTCAGGTGTCATTGACGAGGCTAAGCCCTGCCACACCGACTCTGCTGCACCGGTTTCAAGGTAAATCGCCATGTTTCTCCACAGGATTATGTCCCAGGGGCCTTCCTCGATGCCCTGGGCTAGGTCTGCAACCTTCCAGCTGACATGCCGGCGAAGCAACTCTATTGGTTGCCAGAAGCTCCCGGCATCATTGAAGTATCTACGGCGATCCGACGGCTCCATATTCCGTAACTCGCTCGAATTATACAATGCTGTTTGAGCACGTTCAATGGCGTCGTGGCGACAGTCGCTGCCCAGAAGGAAACTGCACTCAAGCAGGCCTATTTGCTCCAGTAGGATCGCTAGGCTATAGAGCTCTGCCCCGTTGGAACAGCCGGCGCTCCAAACCCGTAATGGCCGAGTGGGAGAGGCTAGTTGTGGCAGGATCTTGGTCCGTACTGTTTCAAAGACCGAGGGATCGCGAAAAAACTCGGTAACTCCTATGAGCAGAGCACTAATAGCCTTCGGCAGAAGGTCAGGTTGCTGCACCAACAGTTGACGGGCTTGCGCCTCGGTTCCAGCATGCAAAGCTCGCAGGCAGGCTGAGAGTCGCCGCTGTAGTGGTTCACAGCGATAGCCATCTATTGCTAGGCCGGCATGCTGGAAAATCCACGAAATGAACTGACCAGGTCGTTCATACCGGTGCGCAGCGGCATGCCTATGCACCGAAGAAATCGGTTTAGACCGCTGGGAAATGCAGGGCAACGTAGTCTTGGGCCTACCGACAAAATTCACGTGTCGTAATGCATCTGCATTGAATACAGACTTATCCATCTAATGCTAGTTGACCTCTTTCAGTGATCGGAAGCGGTGCCCACGGTAACAAGCATGTTGCAGCATCGGGCAGCTCTCCATTGGTTATCTTATCAATTCACTGAATTTCCGGCAAGTACCGCTGCCTGCAGTTAAGTGGTGAGTAGTTCATAAGTGAGCAGAAGGCGGTTAGTATTCAGCCCCAGCGTCCTAAACCCAGCAGTAAAGAGTGGATGGGAACCAGCCAATAACGTATGTACACTTTTGTCTTTATGGGATGATCTGCGTTGTGAGATCATCGCCCCGACGGCTGCGGACAAAAGTTATATCGTTGATGTTGGCATGCAGGAACGTATTCATTGCAGTTTCAATTACATTAGAGTGGTCCAATGGCAACAAAGGTTTGAAATCGGCCACCCGTGACGAATAACCTGCGGCCATTATGATAGCGGCCAAATCCGCTCCTACTGGCATTTTCCCTTTTCTGCCCTTACTTTGATCAATTCGCCGACAATGCTCACCGCTAGTTCCTCCGGAGTTTCTGCTCCTATGTCAACACCGATCGGAGAGTATACCCGCTCGAAATCCTGTTCGCCGAAGCCCTCACCTGCCAGCACCTCGAATATCTTGTCACGCTTCCTCCTGCTCCCGATCATCCCGATATATCCTGCCTTTGTCTTCAATGCCTGGGCAAGAATCGTCTTATCGTGGAGATGACCTCGTGTGACAATAACTATATATCCGTACTCGTCAATGGCAAGCTCTGGAAGGTGGTCGAAAGATTCCAGAAGGATGATTTTTGACGATGACGGGAATCTCTCACCGTTAGCATATTCGGATCGATCGTCGAGAACCACCGTTTTAAACCCGACCGTTTCACTCAGGGGGGCAATCTGCTGTGATACATGGCCAGCACCGAAGATATAGACAGTCCCGGAGTTTTGCAGTGGTTCGATAAGACACCGCCAGTTGCCGTTTACTTCCGAGTGTATCGACATGCTTGCGGTTGCGGACGTTAGTTTTGATAACAGTTGTTGTGTGCCGTCAAATCGCCCGATTAGGGATCCATCCCGTTTTATCAAACATCGATGCGCATCAAAGCTTTGCCCCCCGCCAATTGTTGTAATCAGCCAGCCCTTTCCCTTCGTTTCCAAGATCACTGTCGCCTCTTCATATATGATCCGGTTAGTTTCATCCGTGCCATCGATAAAGTCCAGTAACACTCGCCCCTGCCCACCACAGATCATGTCCATGCCGGCAGCATCTTCCCCGGTTAGTCGAAATGACCATATCACGGATTGCCCCGAAAGCAATGCCTTCCGCGCTGCCTGTAATGCATCGGCTTCCAGCCGCCCTCCGCCGATCGTACCGCTGACCGTTCCGTCCGTTTTGACCAACATTTTGGCCCCTGAGGTGCGTGGGGCGGATCCTGATTGATCGAAAACGGTCGCCACGACAAAACTTTCCCCTTCTTGCAGCAGCCTGGCCATCTCATCGAATATTATTTTCATTTAACTCTCTCCAGATTACTTAGCCGCTTTGTGGGCGACAAGAAGTCCAGCTGACGGCGTATAATAAACCTATATCTTAATGATATTTCTATAAACTATATTATACTATCGCATCATGAGGTCAAACATTAGGCAAGGAAGGCTAAAATGGGTAATGAACTGGATGTGAAAAAGATTCAGGATGCTGTGCGGGAGAAGTATGCGGAGATTGCAAGTTCGGCTGAAGCTAAATTCAACTATCCTACAGGAAAGAATGGTGCAATGTCTCACGGTTATGATCCCGCAGTCATCCAGAGGATGCCAGAAGAATTGTTAAAGTCATTCTGTGGGGTGGGGAATCCTTTTACGATAGGATCAATCAGTTCCGGAGAAACCGTGCTTGACGTGGGATGCGGTGGGGGATTTGACCTCGTTGTCGCAAGTTTTATGATTGGGCACAATGGCAAGGTATACGGAATTGATCTTACACCTGAGATGGCAGAGCAATCTAAAAGTAATTTGAAACAGTATCAGGTCAAAAATTATGATGTTAAGGTTGCCGGAGTGGAGTCCATTCCGTATCCTAACAACACCTTTGATGTGGTAATCTCAAACGGGGTGTTGAATCTTTCACCCTTAAAAGAAAAGAGCTTCAGAGAAATATACCGAGTCCTCAAACCGGGTGGTCGCTTCCAGTTTGCAGATATCGTTCAAATAGAAGGCTGTGGCGCAATGTGCAGCACACTAGAAGCATGGTCAAATTGAATCGGTGGGGCGATCTCAGTTAGAGATTTAATTGATTTACTGAAGCGTGTAGGTTTTATTCAGGTGGAGTACCGTGGTGAGACAAATGTGACCACTTCGAAATTTACTGCAGGGGGTCTTTTTAGTGCAGTCAAAGGGAAGTGTTGATGCATTTTGGCTTAATGATGGATATATCGGACATACTCTCTGCTGCATTCCCGTCAGTAAACCCCAGTACTGCTTGCTGCAGCCCCATCTATCCCTTCCGAGGCACTCGATTTTCGAGAGCCACGGCTGTCAAAAAGAATGAACCGGATGTTGGTGCGGTTTGGTAAGCGCTATATCGTCGCCAAGTTTACGGCAATGAAAGAATTCGGCATTATGACCAAATATGAGAATCCCGCTTACAGCAGCCAGGAGTGCTCGGCATGTGGAAATGTGGATAAAAAGAACCGGAAGTCACAATCTGTTTTTGAGTGCAAGTTTTGCCATAGTATTTTGCATGCGGATGTTAACGCCCCACGGAACCTAAGGAAGAGAAGTTCTCAACTTGCTGCATTTCCACTTTACATATCTCATGCCAATATCCTTCGTGGCCTGACAAAGAGGTTTGTCGATTCTTTATCAGATACGGAGCGAAGTTATCACCTGCGGCATAGTGACGCAATAAGTTGACTGTCAGCCAACCTTTACTTTGCAGGAAACCTGGCACAGCTTAAAGTGGCGTAATGGTCAGTAAGATGTTTGACTATGAAAATCCACACTATTAGACCATGGCTTGAAACAAGGAATCTGCCTTGGCTTAAGCAGAGGAAGTAGTTTATGCGAGATGCTATAGTCCCCAACGGGCAGTCATCAGCGTTTAGCCACGTAATAGCAAGCTGAATTGTGCTGACTCTGGTGCAGTCGATGTTTCGGCCTCGTTAAATCATCCTGCAATGCATCTCCTTTCATAGGCGTGAAACACTGGCAGAACCCTTTATCTGTAAGACCCCAAAAATTGAAAGGGCATTTGAGGCAGGTTTTGTGCTGGCTCCAGTGACAAACTGACAAAAAAACAAGATTATAAAAAAGTAATAATTAGCGAAAGTTTTTGTTTGCCGGATCAAGGGTCAGCGGCAACGAGTACTGGGCCTGCGAGTTAGGCCTTATTGCGGAGGTTGCCGATGGGGTGAGGGTGGACATGCTTCTTCAGCGCACTGCCAAGGCCAGCGCCCTTCGATTTCCAACTGCAGGGCCATGCTGAGGAAAGTACGGATTAACACGATGAGGCCAAGAATTACAACATTTCCCAGTGTAGGCGCTACAATGACCGTCTGAATAATATCGGCTGCAATAAGGAACTCAAGACCCAATAGGATGGCCCGTCCTAAGTCTTGACGGAAGAGCCTGTATGATTGACTCCACTCAACATGTCGACGAACAAAGAATCGGCCAGTGGCAAGGATTGCTCCCACGACCATAACAAGAACCCCAACGGCATCGACCGCTGTCCCGATATTGCCCATCAATTCATGGTAGTATGCCATCACACATCCTGCGATATTCGGATCATCAATTAAAGTCTAACAAATCATCCAAGGTCTGTAAAATATCAGGAATCGTATATTGTTTGACCCAAAAGTCTAAATACCAATTCTATTCTTTTGCTCAGCTATGGAAATATTAGCACACTGGATTCCTTACGCTAAAATTGCGGTACTTCTATGACCACATATTACACTTCTTTTTGGAGAGTAGGATGGGGAATTATATGCCTAAAAGACAGGCTGAGGAAAAGTTTGCGGAAAGTTGTGAAAAAAGCTATGGCGGAGATATCAGGCGGAAAATCACAATCCTGAAGTCGCCTAGTTGATCCGGTATACCTCAGGGAATTTGCATCAACAAGATTGAAAAAAAAGACAGTTCTCGGGCAGTTCGTCCATATCATTAAAGAATTGAGAGAATTAACAGAGATGTTGTTTCCGGCTTTGTATACCAGTCTAAAAGCCCAGTGTATCCTATCGTTAATATATCATTCTAATCTTTAGCGGTGATCTTCCGCTTGTGGGGCATAAGGCGACTGAGGGATGCAAATGGACCCTGGTTGACCGATGTGAAGATAGTTCTGAAGGAGTCCTCGTGTTTTCTTATGCGATCAAGAATAGGACAAAGTTAGCTCCACAGTTTTTTTAAGGGCCATCCCGAGCTATTTGTAAGTATTTTATGTGGCCTCAGTCATAATTGTCCCTGGTCTTCCCGACTATAATGCTTAGCATTCCAAATCGGATGGCTCATTTCGGCAAGAGTAAACGGTGTTCCGCGCAATCACCAAATACAGTTCGTCATTTCACCAATTGTATTTAGCTTACGGGTCTCACCAAGATAGTGGATTTATATAATGTAATGGTTTGATAGTTATGGCACCTTTATTGCAACATTTTCATTGCTATACATGAGGAGATAAATTACGGGATACGATCACCGGGATACGGCAGCAGCATTCTGCGTATAGAAACCAGACAAGGAGAGAAATGAAAACACTAAATCATCAGTCCGCTAAAGACGATCCAGCTCGTACCATCGAGAAAATGTTTTCTTACGAGAAGTGCTATATGTATAGAGCATTAATGATAATTGGTGATTTTGGTGTAAATCTCTTGAACCCCGAAGACTCATTTCGAAGATGGACTAACAGAGCTAGAAAAATCACTCGGCACGACATACCCACTTAACAGTACCCATTCTATTTACGCTTGGTCTAAGCTGCCACAATGCCGATGAGAACTCTGATAGTGAGCCTTGGAGGTATTACGGCAGCTCAAATAGTTCATTTTACAGATACTGGTGTATGCTTCAGATTGGATCGTCATGGACGACTTTAGGATATCCTAAATAAGTAACCCCCCCGATCAGACAACAACATACGCTACGAACTTCTTGAGTAGGTCGACTACTGTCAAGTCCACCCTGCTATACGTAACATAACCTGCTTTTTCTTAGGTTTTCAATTAGTTAATGCTGGTTTCTTTAGCCCTCTTTTAACCGAATCAGCGATACTTTCACTTATTGGCAGAGTTCCCGCAAGACAATGCTGATAGCTTTATGGTAATCCCTCTGCACTTTCGATTGGAAACTCTGCAATAGCACTGAGTTGTAATTATCTTGCTGTGACCTCACAGATCCTGGATGGTAATAAGATCAGCGTCCGCATTTAACAGTTCAGTTCCCATGGTGATCCAGAAAGGAAGTTATGCAAAAAGCAGAGACGCCAACTATCGATACTCGCAAAGGGTAAGTGTCCGACGACTGTCTTGATTCTAAGACCCAAGAATACGACAAAGTCGCATTCTTTTATGTTGTATTCTCAGATACGCTTCTCTTGTTAGAGCAAGCTCCTCCGTGCGGTATATCATTAATCATGAAGGAGAACCTGTCTAATACAAACAAATATTATTGAGAAAAAAGGGGACGCTGCTTAGTCTTAGCGCCCCCTCTCCAGTTTAATTGCTGCTAGATTATGACTACCTACATGGATTTTTTATGTGAGTAGATCATAATTTTGTCTGCAACAGGGTTCCCGTCTTTTTCATGGAACTTAACTCTCACCTTTTGGCCTACTTTAATGTCCTCAAGGGTCTTAGTCGCTTTGCCCATGCTTATTTTTGTCATTGTGTCCGTTGCAAATGGTATTTCACCCTTCCACCTGTTATCGGCCGCTTCCTTTACTCCTTCTACTGACTTGACGGTTACTGTCATAGCTGACGAGTCGACCTTTACCACCGATCCTTTAAGGGAATACATTTCGGCGGCGCTAGCGACCATTGCAAGAGATACTACGAATAGCATTGCGACTACAACGGTGAGAATTTTTTTCATCACTTTTCTCCTCCTTCTTTTGGCTGTCCTGCCAACTTAATTTAATAGCCTGCATCTCTTTCTTTACGCAGAGACTTTGTCAGACCTGTTTTAATGATATCAACTTAACACCCCGCCGTCTATCCCAACAAGTTTTGGCGTTCTTTTTGTTTTTCTGCCAGGGTTTGGCTAACCCATTTGAATAGCTGGTTATTTGCTATTAAGCATCTGGTGAGGGCTGTTCTTTTGAGAGGAAGATTCCTGAGTTTCTCATGCTCTATTATAGCGGAAGCTTATCTGTGGCTAACATGGACATGTCATTAGCGACAACTCTAACAATATTGTCAATCAACACAGGAAAATGGCCTACTGATAGCTAGAGTTAGCGTTGCAAATATTGTGGACACAAATACTGATTTACAGCTGTCTCCCGTATTACTTGCAATAGCTGCAGGTGTCCTCACAATATTTGCATCTATAGCCCGATTTGACACAAGCATTGAAACATTTGACATCCTTATATCTTTGAGTCTGCCCGGGTTGTGCTTTTTCAATGCCACTATTCACTGTGTCGGATGAACAACTTGCCTTGCAGCAACATTTATGAGTTTCACCTTGCACGCTGTCATTGCAGCACTCCTTAGCACAAGATGCTGCCATGGCACTGCAAGGAAGGGCCACTAAGACAATGAATAAAGTTATCAGTAAAACTCGGGTTGGAATTGGCAAGGTAGCTCGACTACTTGTAACTTCCTGCCGAACTTTCTGTCCGTCTTTACATTTTCCAGAAAAGTCAGGGTTATGAGCTGTCGAGATGGTGAAGAGATAGTTATCCATGATGTTCTCCGATCATTGTGACACTAACGATATGAGCCACGCAGTATTGATAGAAGCTCCCATCTTAGTACTTCAATACATCCTTAATGCGATAGGACAGGTCCGCTTAAAGTGCGGAGAAAGGCCTCAAGCTGACCTAGTTCCTTGTCACTTAATACACTATGGCCAAGTTCATGACTATTCGATCTATGGTAAAACTCGAGGATCTCTTTCAGGGTTGTGAATTGGCCGGCATGCATATAGGGAGCTCTTTCAGCTACATTTCTCAATGTCGGAGTCTTAAAGGCGCCCAAATATTTTATCGTGTCTGTGTCCAAGTATCGCAGTTCTGCACAATCCCCAGGACCTGCATCGCTATACTTGCCTAGACAATTAAATTCATCCAAGAGTACTTTCCTGATACCGTCAGCTCTTCCATTGTCGCGAGGCATATTGGGAGGCGTCGGTACCCCGGTATTATGAAAGTCGCCGTTGGTAAATAGGGAGCCATTATGGCAATTTGTGCATTTGGCCTTGCCTATAAAGAGCCTCAGGCCTTCCTTTTCGTCAGGTGTAAATGTCTTTGAAAGAGCGGCCGTATCATTGTCGATAAGTGCCTTGGCATACCTGTCAAATCGTGATGGCCCAGGCACGATAGTCCGGACATAAGCGGCAATTGCCTTGCCCATATTGGCATAAATGCGATTGACATCATCCCGTTGGGCTGGCGTCATCGATATCCACGTCTTAAGTTCGCCGACGTCTTCTGTGGCCGGGCTGGCTACGGTATTTTTTATGTCGGGCATTTTGCCGAAAATCGATTCATATTCTTTCCGGTAATGACGGCTGATCATATAGGCGCATGCCGTTCTTGTAAAGCCGTGCTCAACATTGCTTTCAATTGGAGCCAACGCTTGCGACCAAAGGCTGTCCTTTCTCCCGTCCCAGAAAAACCATGTATTATATGCAACGCCGAGTAGAGGCATCGATCTCCTTGCCGTTGATCCCATTCCGTGTGCTAAAGGGAGGTCGTCAGTAAAGCTCATGTCTGGCCTGTGACAGGTGGCGCATGATACTTTCATGTTTCCGCTGAAACTCGGATCGAAGAAGAACCTTTTGCCGAGTGCTACAGCTGCAGGATTATCGGCGAAAGCATTAGATGGATCTTTTGGCAGAGGCGGAAGGGAGCCTATCCACAAAGAACTAATAACAGAGATCTCCTTTGGATTCCAAAAATGGATATCGGATTCCACGGCATATGCGATTGATACAAGATAATACGTGACTGCAAATATCCCAATGCATATCGGCGTCATTAAATAATAATGTCTTTGTGCAGGCTTACGGAGTTCCAATTTAGACCCTTCCTGTTATGGCACAATAACATTAAAGGTAATGACGTCTTCTACTCCCTGGGCCTTTATCTTAAATGTCATCACCCACCATCCTGGCATACTGAATTTCAGACCTTGTAAAACATAATCTCCGGGAACCGCACTTTCAGCAACCTGGGGCATTGTTGGAAGGCCATGCCCATGTTCCGGCATCCCCCCGCTGACGGTCACTTCGGCGTTCTTCACGGGGTGACCATCTGCCGTTTCGACTCTCAATTTCCAGCTGATGATCCTGCCGATTGGAATCGGCAGGACACCGCTTGCATATGAAACTCTGAATAGTTTCTTTAACGACTGCCGGGTCGTTGAGGTATCGAGGTCTGCAGGGGCCGAGGAATGGATCATTCTATAGTCATCCTGGGACATGGATTCGGATCTCTTGACGTCTTGAAAATCGAAGGTAACTTTGTCCTCTGTATCTCCCTTCTTAATATTCAGCCTCAACTCCCAGCGTCCCTCCATTATAAGGATCACATTTTCGACGCTGTATACGCCGCCGCCTCTTTCTATGACCACGGGCTTCTCAAAAACGCCATGCCCCATGTCCGGCATCCAAGGAACAACCTTTATTTCTGCACCCGCAACATCCTTATCACTTTTGTCGTGAATTATTATGTCAAAAGTATTAACTCCCACTTTCAAATCTTTATCTTTGATAATCATCTCTACAGAGTACAGACCATTGTCAGTCATCTTGAAGAGACTTTGCTCATAGTGTTTGGTGTGTTGGCCGGTGTTGGGAGTGTCTAAATGATGGGCAAATACAGCAACGGGGAAAAACATGGCGACTATTACTAATAAAATAGTTCTCATGGCAGGGCCTCGCTACGACATATTAGGATGTTCAGGATATTCTTACCAATAGCTTAAATATGTTGATAAAAAGTCAGGGCAGGAACGTTCAGTCCTGCCCTGACTAATCCGAACTATTTGGATCCGACGGAAGGCATATTGGAAAGTAAATCGATTACTTTCGTGGCAGCTTCGCCAAGCTGGTGAGTCATAGCCATCATGGGGTTGTCCATCGTCATGCCTTTTGCATGCATGTCCATCATCTCTTTACCGTTCATCACATCGGCCACCATTGACTTGCCATCATTCAACATCTCTTTTCCATGGTCGATTGTCATTTTGTCGATTGCACCCGCCATGCCCATCTCGCCAAGCATCATCAAATTCGAGCCCTCAGCAGCCATTTGCAAGGCATGGGTGATCATCATATGCATATGATGCATCGACATCATATCAGGAGCAGACATGTCCTCCATGGACATTTTATCCAATATGTCGGAGACTTTGAGCATGGATTCGCCCAATTGATGAGTATAGTCCATCAGGGGGGACTTTGCATGTTTGTCCATCATGCCTTTCATCTCGGGTCCGTTCAGGACAGCAATGATCAATTCCTTACCCGCTTTCATCATGTGGTGTCCATGCTGAAGCATCTTTTCATCGACTCCAGAGGCCATTTTCATCTGCGCAACCATCGCCATATTAGCCCCTTCGGTTATCATCCACATGCCGTGATTTATCAGTACGTGGAAATGGTGCATCTCCATGGCCGCATGGCCCTTGTGCATATGTTTCATCTCTTCTGCTTTTGCCGAACCAACCATGGTAAAAGATAAAATAATAGCTAATACCAATATCTTACTAAAACCCCTCATCATACCTTCCATACGTAAACCTCCTTTGCTTGCCGGGCTAACCCGGCTTTTGGTTATTTAAGGATAACGCGTCTCTATATACAATATAGCTATGATTCATAAATTAACCAACTTCAGCAGGGAGCTTGCGCAAGTCAACCTGTCCTCCCATTACATGCCGTGCTCGATACAAATATAAGCGTTCTGATCTATTTGAGTTCTAACCTGCGCCCTGAATGCTACGGTGACATTATCCTCTGCATGCTCTTCTTGATCTTTAGCCTCAACTCCCAATGCTCTTCTCTTTAAATCCGGAAAGAACTTTTTCCGAGGATGTCTGCGTTTTGTCATAGCAATAGCGACTGCCAGATCTCTTTGTCTACATGCATAATCCGAAAACCTTAACTGTCCTATGAGAGAGTAGATATTTTTAACCTGAGTGCGAGGAACACATAATCTCAGAGGCCGTCAAGAAACTTTCTTACTTTTCTCAGCAGGTCCTGTGGGGATACTGGCTTGTGGATAAACGCAATATTAGCAGCGGTAAAGTCCTCTCCGGTAAAGATGTCCTCCGCGTATCCGCTAATAAAAACCCCCTTGATGTCGGGTCGTATGCGTATCATCTCTTTATATGCTTCTTTTCCATTCTTCCGCGGCATGATACCATCCAGCATTACAAGATCTATGCAGGCACTGTCGTTGGCAAAACTCGCGACAGCCTCTTCCCCATCAGTAGCCATTATCACCGTATACCCATGATGTGACAGCACTGTAGTCATCAATTTTCTCAGTGCAGCGTCGTCTTCTGCGACAAGGATCGTCTCTGAACCACCTCTAGCCGGGGTCTGTACAAGCGGCTTGTCTTCCATAATTTCAGAAGGAACGGTTGATATTGGCAAATAGATATTGAAGGAGGAGCCTTTTCCTTCTTCGCTGACAACATTGATATACCCATTATGCTTTTTGACGATCCCATATGCCACAGCAAGACCCAGTCCTGTTCCTTTACCGACTTCCTTGGTAGTAAAAAATGGTTCGAATATCTTGCGTTTGGTCGCTTCATTCATGCCAGCGCCGTTATCCGATACGGTAATACAGGCATATTCATCGAGTCTGCCGTACCCGTGCAATTTTAAGAACTGTTCGTCAATTGATATCCGCCCCGTTTTGATGAGCAATTCACCACCACGGGGCATAGCATCACGCGCGTTGGTAGCCATGTTCATAATCACCTGCTCTATCTGCCCTCTGTCGGCCATTATCGGCAGTTTATCCTTAGTCAATACAGTTCTAAGATTGACGTCCTCCCTGATAATACGCATCAGAAACTTTTCAAAACCGCTTATTATTTCATTCATATCACAGACCTGCAGTTCAATTGCCTGCTTTCTGCCGAAAGCCAGAAGGCTTTGTGTGAGCACGGTCGCTCTCTGTGCTGATTCCAGTACCTGTGAAATATCCTGACGGGCGGTATTGTCTTCCGTAATCTTCATCAAAGCCAGGTGGGCAGACCCTATGATGGCCGAAAGAATATTGTTGAAATCGTGGGCTACCCCACCGGCAAGCTGACCTATGGCATCCATTTTCTGAGATTGCAGCAATTGCTTTTCGAGTTTCTTCTGCTCGGAGATGTCAACAAAGCTTTCAAGTATATGCCTGTGTCCGTTTAGCATTATGGGCACTACTGTCTTGATTACTTGAATTCTGGTCCCGTCACTGGTTATTAAGACCCGTTCGGAATTATCGACGACCTGCGCAAGGTCTGTAATTGGGCATTTGCCTACCTCTGCAGGGCATATGTAATTATGACAGATGCTGCCTATGATGCTTTCCTTGGGTTTTCCAATCAAGTTTGCCGCTACGGAATTAACATCCACAATCGCGTGCGTTTCCGCGTCGATCAAAATAATCCCCGCCTGCACCGCTTCCAGTATAGTACGCAGCCTTGATTCACTCTCATGTAGAGCATCCTCTGCCTGCTTTTGGACTGAGATGTCTGTAAAGGTCAAGACGGCACCGACTATGCAGCCGTCATCTATAATGGGTGTACTTGTGTAAGAGACCGGGAAAAAAGAGCTGTCTTTTCTCCAGAATAGCTCATCTCGTACTCGATGGTAAACAACACCAGTCTTTATCGCTGCGTATATGGGACAATCCTCCTCTAGGTATGGAGTTCCATCAGTCTTTGTATGATGCCAAATGGAATGACTGTGCCTGCCCAATAATTCCTCGGCAGTGTAACCGAGCATGCGGGCGGCTTCAGGATTGACAAACGTATGGTTGCCTTCCAGATCTACTCCCAATATCCCTTCTCCAGTACTGTTCAATATTAACTTATTATGATGACTGATTTTGTTAAGTTGTTCCTCTATGTGTTTGCGTTGAGTTATATCCCGGAACATTCCTAGCGTAGCTACAGGTTTCCCATTCTCGAATTTGCAGCTGGCGGTGCCCTCTAGCACTACCTGCTGTCCTCCCTTCGCGACAAATATTGCCTCCACATTGTTGACGCTTTCACCCGACATGAGGCGCTGAAAGACATCTAAGCAATGTTTCATGCAATCCGGATGGATGATGTCGAAGACCGAAAGCCGTGAAATATCTTCTTCTGAATAACAGAGTGTCTCGCGCCATGACCGGTTCACGTAAAGAAGTCTTCCGTCGGGGCGAACACTCTGAATCAGGTCGCTGACGTTTTCGAAAAGGTCCCTGAATCGTGACTCACTCTCCAGAAGCGCCTCATTAAGCTTCAGGTTTCTATCAGCATCCGCCTCACGCATTCGCTGTATGCGTACGAAGAAGATCAGCACTCCTGTTAGCGCAAAAATGCAGCCTGTAGCGACCACTGCAATTGCCCATGCAGTATTACGCCAGCCAGCCAGAAACATGTCCTCCGTGACAGAAGTGGAAACGATCAGCGGATAGCGCTCTACCGTGCGGGGCGCCACTATACGTGCGACGGATGCACCGTCTATAGAGCGAGGGCTGTCCGTATAAACCGCGTCAGCGGTCTTATGCTGAACCTCAACCACCTGGTATGCAATCCCGGACCGGCCTGACTGGCCAATCATGTTGTCGACCTTAGGCCATCGGGTTAGTAGAACGAAATCCCTGCGGAAAAGGCTGATTGAGGCACCCTCTCCCAGGTTCCTGCCGATCTTTTCATAAAGAGCGGAAAACGTATCCACTGAAATACCGACAAGGACAAGACCGATCATCCTGCCGTCCGGAGAGTTCAAACGGCGGCTAATGTAAAATGTCCACTTGCCGTTGCCTTTGTTCCGCACGGGCATGCTGATATAATTCCCCAGGTTCGGATTGGCCACATGCGATTTGAAATAGTCGCGGTCGGCGAGGTTGATCTCGGGCGCTGGATAAGACCTCGTGAAGGTGATGACATCCCCGTTGTTGTCGACGATGGTGGCCACATCAATCTGCGAAAGCCCTTGGCTTATTTCATTAAGCATCTCGAACACTTCGGCGCTTCTCATCTTGGACCGCAGCTCTGAGGCATTGCGTATGCTCATGGATTGGATCTTTTCAGATATCCTATCTAGTATCTCATAGGCCCCGAACATGGTTTGAGAGGTGTGCTCAGCCAGTACCATAGAGAGATTTCCGGCCTGTTTTTTCCAGACATCTACCTCGCTATAGCGCAACATAACGGCAGACGTGACGGCCACCGCTATGATTGCAATAATAAGGAAGGCCCCTAGCCCAATGGTCAGAGAACTGGCCCGATAAGACGCCAGAATGTGCCTTCTCAGCACGTTAAGAAGGCCGATATGCGGACATTGCCTCTGCCTGCACTCTGCACATGGATTCTTTTCATATCGATAATAATATCCCCTCGGTTACTCTCGGGGCAGCATGCCGCCACAAATGTAAGTTTTATGTCAATGTAATACTATCTATTATCGTATACTTTATGAATTTCCTTAATGCGCCTTCCCACTTGGAATCCCAAGCAGTCCGAAAAACAAATGACCACTCAGAATTATCATTACTTTTTTAAAATCTATCTTTTTACGACAAAAGGTATCATAGCTAAGTTATGAGCGCAAGTCCGCAAGACAATAGGAGTTGAAACACGGAGGAGTAGACCACTTGGTCAGTGCTCCGGTTGCTTAACAGGTTCAGCAACTCGATGGAGAAGGCACATTAGGGGAGCAAAGGCAGGAGTGTTGAGATGCGCTAGCGGAAAACATCAGGCTTCCTTTTAGGATAGTGTACAAACCATGAGATTCTTAGTAGTAGAGTTGTAAAATTTGCGGATAGTCCCAAGGAGAGATGTGCTTCTACAGATTCATCAGGATATAACAGAAATACCGGAACTTGCAGGCGGATATCTAGCACTAATATGTTAGCCAGCGCTGAACGACAGACTCCAAGTCATTGCTGAAATTTACCAAAGACAGGGGCTTCTGAAGATAACCGCTGGCACCGGCGGTTATTGCATCTACCCTGTCTGATTCGAGTGCTGATGACGTGACCACGACAACGGGGAGCCCTCTAAGGCGATCGTGAGCACGTATTTCACGGAGCACCTCAATGCCGTCCATGCCAGGCATCTTTATATCGAGCAATATTAGGGCAGGTAACTCACGTCTATTCCTGAGCATTTCAAGAGCGGACTTGCCGTCGGTGGCGGAACAGACACTTATTTGTGGCCCCACCGCTTCCAGTGCGATTGTCGTAAGCTCTATATCGGTCGGATTATCATCAACGATAAAGATCATTTCATTTTTATCACAATCTGTCATGAAACTTTACACCTCAACCCGTTTATCAAGCAAAAAGTTATACTCCTTAAAGCTTTAATTTATGCTTGTGAGTTATTGAGAAATCCCGGTACTGTTTGCTCCTCTATGTAACACTGAGGATCTTCCGCAAGGTAACTCTCTTCGCCATTTGCCTTTGAATAGGCATATGCGATAGCCCTGCAACCGCGGCAATTGGCCCACCGTTTGCATTTGCCACATCTGCCTTCGTATCTTTTCCTATCCCTCAGCGCCTCCAGCACCGGCGATACCGCCCACACTTCCCGCAACGAATTTTCTAAAACATTACCAATCGGGATATTGAGTCGTCTACATGGCGTAAGGGTCCCGTTAGTCAGAATGGTCATCCCTGAGACTCCAGCTGCACAGCCGCCGACTGCATTATCTCCCGTGTCTTCAAGGACTTCATTCATCGAAAGTTGAGAGGCGATCGGATCGCCCGTCACGATTTTTACAGGGGATGCATCGGATGAAAAAATATCATTATACAATTTTTTTACCTCATCCGCCGCAATCATCTTGTCCAACATTGCTGCTCCCCGCCCATAAGGTACAAGCCTCGAAAAACCCAGTTTTTGGACACCAAGAGATTTCGACAGACTTATCATTTCAGGGAAATATCTGGCATTAAGCAGCGAGAGGGTTGCGTTCAGTGTCACTGCTATTCCAGCATCAAGGAGGTTTTTTACGCCTGCTATTGACGCTGCAAAGCTGCCCTTTCCCCTTATCTGTTCATGGATATTTTCAGGGCCTTCGATGCTGACTTGGACCCCAGCGACCCCAATTCGGGCAAGCTTACGCGCAATTTCTTTATCTATCAATGTCCCGTTTGAGAGAATGTAAATATTCGCACCTTTCCATGATATTTCCTCGAGAATGTCGAACAGGTCGGAGCGAAGAAGAGGTTCACCTCCCGATATGTTGTAACTCATCGAAAGTTTTATGCCATAGGTCTCTTCCCAGTTCCAGATCATATCTGCAGCTTCGTCGATGACTTCTTTTATCGACTTCAGCGGAAGTTCCGCAAATCGCCGGTCCTCCTGATAGCAGTGGACGCACTGGAGATTGCATCTCTCGGTAAGATGCCACTGTATGAAAAAATCATGAGTGTCGTTGACTGACATGCTAATTCCCCGTTTAAGTATATCGTACCATTTAGCCGTGAATTAAAGAGAAAGCAGATAAGGGTGATGAATCGTTAGTACGTATCTGCTTTCATCCTCTAGTTGCTGCCGACCTGGCAGCGTTTAGCTCTTTTAACTGCTTCACTTACGGCATACCTTGCCATGAACCGTTTTCTTGAGCCTGTCCCAGACGGCCGCCTCTTTCGCGAGAACCTTTGTGCTCAGCTCTTTCTTCATCCTGTCTTCACCACCTCTCAGAATAATAGAAAATAGCTATACCACTAACAAGGTTCTCCAGCATGTCTATAGTATATCAACTTTTAAGTACTTGATTAAGCGCCACAATGTCAAGAGGTTCCCTACCTCCGGGTGCAGCATTAAGAAATTAGCAGTGGAGGCTGTAGGGGTAGCCATAAGAGATGCTGGAAGTGCGAGCGGGTTGTGGATTTGGATATCAATGAATTCCTTGACAATCTGTTGTTTATGATTTGCAGGTTTCTAAATTTCTGAAGATTCATCTCAAATTCTTTTGCCATTTGGATGTGGGTATTCAATAATTGATACTTCTTTTTTGTCTCGATACTTTTTATCTAGATTCAGGGCGATGTTTATCGCTAACGGACGCATTATTCGAGTTCAAGAGGTTTATGAAGTCGACTTGCTTCTGTGCCAGCCACTTGCGCTCCGCCAGAACAACCGAAGTCTCGACTTGGCGTTCAGGAATGGACCAATATGTTTTCAGAAGCCGTGCTGTCTCTTCCGGGGACACCTTCCTGAAACCACATTTTCGTAAAATCGGATCGCCCATGCTGCATCCATCCAGGTTCCAATCAGAACCGGTGTCGTTATCTTTTGTAAGAGGAATTTGAGCAGCGTACTGCCTATTCCTTGATTCCTGTTTGCCGTCCTGACATAAGCATGGCGTATGAGAGTTACGTCCAGCATATGCTGCAAGCCCATAATGCCGATAAGCTCGTCGCAGTTCTCATATCCCCAGAATTCCACTCCTTCAGCAATTTGACGCAGTAGTTCATCCATCAACATATAGGGCTCTTGCCACCTGTCAGCAGGGATCACTCCTTTGTATGCTCTGGCGGCGTCATTGATAATCGAATACATTATTTCGTAGTCATTTTCAGTGCATCTGCGAATCATGCGTGCGTCCTTTCGAAAAATATTCATTTGTCGCTCTCTATGAACTTCGAAAATGCTATCCAGTCGAATCCTCCGTAATGCCGCCTCAGTGGCAGTGTGCGATTTAAGTAACCTCTAATGGAGGATTGCAGCATCACCGTTGAGCTCACTAGCAACTCTCCAGATTTTGATGAGAATCAAAATTCAGATGTTTTCTTTGATCATCAAAATTATAAATCTCACCCGGCTCTCTATCTCTCGGTGCACAACAAGACACAGCCAGATCATAAAGAGGAACGTCTTTTAATTCACACCTCTATTCTTTGGGGAGTGTAACATTAAATATACTTCCCTGTCCCTGAGTACTCGAAACCCATATCCTGCCACCGTGTGCCTCAATGATTGTTTTTGAAATAGATAAACCCAGTCCCGAACCCTTTGTGTCTCTACTCACACGGTAGAATGCGTCAAAAATATAGGGGATATGATCTTCAGAAATGCCCACTCCTGTGTCTATCACATGCACCAAGACATCGTTCTTCCTTTCGGAAAGCCTAATTGTAATCCTGCCTCCAGAATTGGTATATTTTATTGCATTGTCAACAAGATTGGTTAAAACCCGATTGATCATTGCAGAATCCGCATTTACGATAAAAGAGGCTTGCTCTGGCTCTTTCTCGTAAAATATCGTAATATTTTTTTTGTCTGCTTCTATTTTCTCAGCATCAATAAGTTTTGCCAGACTGATGTCCAGATTAAATATAGCAAGCACCGGTTTGCACGTTTTGGCCTCAAATCTAGAAAATTCAAGGAAATCACGCACCAACTCCTCCAGTTTTGTTAGCTCATCCGCTATTACAGCTAGACATTCCTGCTGCATTTCCGAGAGAGAACTTCCCTTGCCTGAACGCAGTCTCGATAAAAACCCACCTGCCGTCATCACAGGATTCTTCATATCATGAGCAAACATTGAGAGGATGTTTTTTCGTTCCCTTTCCAATCGCTGCTGCTCAGTAATATCCTCTAAAATGACCACATACCCACCTGATGGGTCCTTAAATGGGCTTATATATATTTTAAATGATTTATAATCCGGGGTCTTGCAGATAATGTAGCGTTGTTCGTTCGGCTTAATAAAATCCTCGGGTATCCAAGGCAGTAATGTCAAAATAGATTTTTCTGAGGCGCTTTGTTTTTCGATTCCGACCAGTGTCACCATTTCCTTGTTCCAGTATTTGACTTTCAGTTGCGAATCAATGGTGATAATACCCACAGGAGTACTCTCTATAATGTTTTCAGTGAATTCCTGCAGATACGACAACTCTCGGTTGGCAAGTGCGAGTTCATGACGTGAAAGTCGCAGACTCTGTGTAATTTGCTTTACGGAATCAGAGAGATCTTCCCGCTCTTTTTCAGTTAACACAAATTTGTTTTCAAAAATAATTGTTGACATCGACGACCCTATGGCGCCAGAAAGCACCTTTTCGGCTTCGTCGCGCAGTTCCCAAAGGTCTTTTAAACTGAGTTCATCTTTCTTCTTCTTTTTTTGGAGCAAAAAGTCCTCAAGTACATCTCTTGCCTGCTGCCTGCCAAGATACTGTGCAAGGATATCCTCAACATAATCATAAGTATCTGATCCACCGGGACCAATTCCCTTTACTTTTTCATAAGACTCCACGAAAATTAGTGATTGTATCTCTTCTTCCTTTGACCGAGTGGTGAAGAGTGAGATTGCGACATACAGTCCCAAGTTGAAAAGCATACTCCAGAAAAGGGCATGTCCCCACTTCGCCAGTCCTTTTATTCCAAAGAGACTATTTGGGTTGAATATCTCTGAGGTGATCATATATGAGATTATTCCCTCATTTTGTAAAATTCCTGCCCTTATCAGAGCAGGCACAATGAGGGTATAGGACAAGATAGCAAAGCCAGCAATTAGTCCGACGATCGCTCCTTTTTTATTGCCACCCTTCCAGTACAGGCCGAGCAGGAGTGCTGGTGCAAAGAGCGTTACTGCTTCAAACGAATTGAGTCCCATGTCTACAAGACTGTAATATTCTCCGATCAGATAGGTGCAAAGATACCCCAAAAGGACAATTCCAAGAATAATCAGCCTTTTTACATTTAAAATAATAATCGGGAATCTTGGATCTTCCCGAAATCTAATAAGTGGGGGCATAATTATGCTGTTCATGACCATAGTGCTCAAGGCGAGAGACTCAACGATTACCATGCTTGAAGCGGCAGAAAAACCACCTATGAAGGCTAAAAGTGAGAGGTACTTCGCTCCGCGATGTAATGGTAAGGTAAGGACGAAGTAGTCAGCCTCTTTAGTTGCGCCTCCAAGAAGTAGTCCCCCAAAGGCTATAGGGATCACGAAAATATTTATCATCAAGAGGTACAGTGGAAAGAGCCAGGCAGCTTTTGTGATATGGGCTTCGTCATAATTCTCTACAACAGCCATATGAAATTGTCGGGGCAAAAACATAATGGCCATCATGGAAAGAAAAAGAATCGCAGACCACTCATAATAAGAAGTATCTGCCCCGGCACCAAGAGAAAGGAGATCCGAGTATCCAGATGCCCTGATTCGAGAAAGGATATCACCAAAATCTGCGAATAATCCGTAGGTTACAAAAATGCCAACAATAACAAAGGATATTAGTTTAATTATTGACTCAAAGGCAATTGCAAAGACAAGTCCGCTGTGCCTTTCGGAAAAATCAAGGCGTCGGGCACCAAAGATTATTGCAAACATTCCCAGGAAAAGAGTGACAATAAGACCTACTGTAATACCTGCCGTTGTTTTGCCTGATATTATCTCAAAGGTGCTGATAATCGCCTTGAATTGCAGGGCAAGATACGGTGCTATGCCTGCAACAGCTATAAAGGTCACAAGAGCATTAAGGAAAAGGGATTTCCCGTACCGAGAACTGATGAAATCAGATATAGTGGTAATACCGTTTATCTTGGCAATTCTCACTATTCTTTTGAGAATGATCACCCATAACGCTGCTATCAGAGTGGGTCCTAAATAAACAGGTAGAAAGGACAGCCCGGATGCTGCAGCCTTACCGACACTTCCGTAAAAGGTCCAGGACGTACAGTATACTGCAAGCGACAGGGAATAGATGTAAGGATTGTTGACAATGCTCTTGCCTGTCTTCTCCTTTTTCTCCGCATAGTATGCGATAACAAAAAGGAGGATTAGATAGCAGAATGTAATCGCAAAAAGATTGTATGCTTCATACATACCGGTACCTAAGGCTTTTTATGGTGAGTAGCTCGAAAGTCAATAAATGCCACTGAGATGATGAAGGCTAACCAGAATATAAACAAATAGGCTACCAACTCTGAATGGAATATCTCTAACAAAGGCCAGCTCAGGCATAATATACCAAGGACAAAAATAAACATGAGAATTTCATGGGTTCTCAAGCTTCCCCCTTACCCTTCTGCAAACGGCATCCTCACTTTAGAATAGGATCTAATTTTATAATACTAATTATTGGTTACTTTCTATAAAATTATGTACAATCTACAATAAAATAAACTAAATCTGAACAATTGCGTATAGCTTGCAATCATTCCATTTCTTCTAAACAGCCCCAATAGCGCATTCTTTCATAATATCTTCTCGGCACTGGATAGCATATGCATGCCAGACATCGCTGATTAGTACGGAAGCATTAATAGGCTGCATGCAAGTGTCCACTTAAAAAGGGAAGCTTGATGGCGGTAATCTACACGATTCGCCCGTTTCGCAAAAGGTCATTCATGAGAAAGAGTCTCCGTGCAAGGTAAAGTCGAGCCGGAGAGTTATACGGCACCGTAGTCGAACAAGACACACAAAAGAGACACCGTAGTGGTGAGCATTTACTTTCGACGCTGTACGATGCAAGACTTCGTCTGACAAACAAAATGGACGTTGGCTTACAGGAAAATCAGCCCATATCTGATAATAAAATCGCATCTAATCAATTAAATTATAAATGTGCTGCATAGAAAAACAAATATACGACCATGATCTAGGCAAGGGAGGTTTGCATGTTTGGAATAACAGAAAATCCGTCAGTCGATCAATCGCTTAATTTATTCTATAGGCCATATGAAATAGGCGTATTTAGAAATAGCGGCAGTATTCTAATTGTGGATGAGGACCGAGATGTGCTAAATCAGCTTTCACAGAGTTTCGCCATTTGCGCAAAACAATATAACATTTACACCGCACAAACCGGTCAGGATGCAGTAGAAGTGCTAAAAACCTCTTCAGTCAATATTTTGCTAACTGCCCTTAACATACCTGTCATGCACGACTATGAGCTTCCAGACTACACAAAAATTCATTATCCTGCTACGCGTATATTCGTGATGGCGGAAGACCATCCATCCACTATAAAGGATAGATTGGACGACTTGAGAATTTCCGGATATATCAGAAAGCCTCTTAGAATTGAGATGATCTACAGCATATTACGGGTTTGATAGTGCGACCGGAAGAGGTTACTGGTGGATTCGTTACTCTTCTAACTAAATGATATTTAATTGTAAAATTGGTGCCCCCTGCAAGATTCGAACTTGCGGCCCCAGGTTTAGGAAACCTGTGCTCTATCCTACTGAGCTAAGGGGGCTCAGATGTGTGTCAAAAAGTATAACACAAACGACCTGCAAAAAAAATTGACCGTGCTATTATTTTAGCAGCTCAAAGGCACTGTAGACGGCAGCTTCCGGCGTATCGGCTTTGATAATCCCTTCGATGTCCCACGTGTTAATACCAATGACGGGTTTTCCCATCTTGAGCGCGAAAGCAAGTTCCGAGAGTGTCCCATACTCACCACCAATAGCGATCAATGCGTCGGCGGTCCGGATGATTATGATGTTTCGTCCCTCTCCGAATCCGGTCGCGACAGCTACATCAATATACTGATTCGCCATTTCTTTTGTTGCCTGCGGTAGTATCCCGATGGTGGTGCCGCCCGCGGCTTTAACACCTCGGGCTGCTGCCTCCATCACACCTCCGAGTCCCCCGCACACAAGAACAGCCTCGCGGGCGGCGATCAATCTTCCAACTTCCTCTGCCATCCGGGCCAATAAAGCATCGGGTTTGCCCGCACCGATTACCCCAATAATGCGTTTCGACATTTTATCCCCCTTCCATATGAGGCAGTTGTCTTTGTCTGATATTGAAACATGCAGATGCGGTGCAGATCATTTAAGGAAACGGACTGAGAAAAAAATGGTCGGGGCGAGAGGATTTGAACCTCCGACTTCACGGTCCCGAACCGTGCGCGCTACCAAACTGCGCTACGCCCCGATATAAATAGATTTTTATGATACCATAAAACCGGATATCGATTGTAGTGCCTATCTAACTTTTCAAAGCGGATTCATTTTTCTGGCAGGTGGGTAATTTATCAGGTAGACAGCCGCGACAGCCACTGTCCCTCCAATAATAGTCGAGGGTTGCGGTGCCTCGCCAAGGAATATCCAGCTAAGCAGCATTGCGCTCGGAGGTACCAGGAAGACGAAAGAGCTAGTCCTGTACGATCCAATGCGATCAGCAGCCACAAAGTAAATTGTCGTAGCAAAATTACTTGAAATTATGGCAAGGAAGATGAGATTGACCCAGAAGAGCGTGTCTTCATGGAAGACAACGGATAGGCCTTGCCTGCATGCAGACGGAAGAAAAAATAAAGTCGAAATACCATAGGTTAAAAAACTGAAAAAATAGGGCGAAATAGTCACTGCTGCTCGCTGGCTGCAAATTGTAACCAAAGCCCACAGTGCTGAACACAGAACGAAGAGAAGATTACCGCTTTGAATAATATCCTGAACATCGATGCGCCAAAGTTGTAAGAGCACGGCGGCTCCTGACATTCCGAGCACAAGGCCTGCGATATCGCGTCCTGATGCTTTTTTTCTGAAAAGCATCAGGGTAAATAAAAGGGTCATGAGCGGCATCATTGACGTGACGAGCACCCCGGCAGCACCTGCCAGGCCATGCTCTAGGCCTCTGAAGAAAAGGTACATGTAGGCACTTATGAAAATAGCACCGAGAAGACTACATAGAGCACCAGACCACGAAACATAGAATGGCTTGCGGAGAAACAATAGCATGGGAACAAAGGAAACGAAACTCAGGAAAAAACGCCAGAAGCTGAGCACCTCGGGATCGAGGCGCTCTGCCATGACCTTTGCCGAAACCCAGCTGCCGCCCCAGATGACCATCGATATGACCATAAGAAAGGTGAAGATACGGGCTGAATTATTATTGGGGTGTTCAACTTGAACTTGTGAGCTGCGTGAGGACATTTGTATATTATGCTCGAAAACTCTGAAACATTTCAAAGTCTGGCTTGACTTGTCGCGCCATGCTCGTATAAGTTCGTGAGGCTGATGAAAAACTTCATTCAAGGGATAACAATCGAGCCATTATATATTGTCAGGGGGGATAGTGATAAGTAGTGAGCTGACGGCACATCGATATCGCCGGCTCAGCTTATGGCCACAATAAAAGAGGCGGACGATTGCAGGCAATCCAACCTGTTTGTGGTAACGAATCCTAATCTATCCGATATTTTCGATCATCTCCCATACGCCGCAGGGGCATATCCCTGCGCAGAAGCCGCACCCAATGCACTTATCGTCATCGACTGCATATTCATAGGAGCCGTCTTTGTACTCTACTCTGCTGATCGCGTCCCAGTAACAGGTCGCTTCGCACATGTGGCAATCGCGGCAGGTGCCGCAGGACATGCAGGACTCGCCAACCTTCTCGATGGTCATCTCACCCCGGCAGACATCGTAGTACTCGGCTTTGATCTTCTCGTAAGCAATTGCCTGCTTTACTTCAGGGTTGCGCGGCGCATGCATGAGTTGGTAGTGGATTATGTCGCCCACGTCGCGACCCTGGCCAATGGCATGAGTAACTAAGCCTAGCTGCGTTACATCGCCTATTGCGAAGACCTTAACGTCCGACGTCTGATAATTATCATTGACAGAAAGCCAGCCTCTATCAGAGTTGACCGACTGTGGAAGAAAATCGAGGAGCGGCATATCTCCGACAGACATAATCACAGTATCAGCATCGAGACTAGACCCATCTTTGAAGTAGAGTTTCTTTTCCTTCTGATCGTATTTATCAGTGAAGCGTGGCCAGAGTATCTGGGTGCCCTTTGCGGTAGCGTTTTCCATTTCGACACCGAAGGCAGCAGGTTTCTGGATATCTACCGCGATCACTGAAGCTGCGCCGTAATTATATGCTTCGGATGCCACGTCCATTCCGACGTTGCCTGCTCCGATTACTACGACCTTCTTTCCTTTTAGGTCGGGTGCTTTGCCGCTGTTGATGTTGCGGAGGAAATCATAAGCAGAGTCAATGTGTCCCGATCCTGGAATTGGGATTATACGAGGTTTATGGGCACCACATGCGACTACCACTATCTCATGATTTTTGTATATCTCCTCAAACTTTGCTTTATCGACTACAGCGTTGAGATGAACGTTGACCCCGATTTCATGGAACCTGGAGACCTCTTTTTTAAGTACCTCATGCGGCAGTCGCTCGCGGGGAATGCAGAGTTCAACCTTGCCGCCTAGTTTGTCAGCTGCTTCGTAAATATCGACAGAGTGACCTTTAAGGCCTAACTGCCAGGCGACACTCATACCCGCTGGACCTCCGCCGATGACGGCGATTGTGTGACCCGTGGGTGCAGCCTTTTGGGGAGCCGGGAGTTCCAATGCAAGACTTCCCATCTTGTCGATAGCGAGGGGTTTGTCAAAATGTGCCCTCGAGCAGCTTTGCATGCAGAGGTTTGGACATATCTCTCCGCAAACTGTGGCAGGCAGCGGGCTGTATTGAAGCACTAGCTCCAAAGCCTCGTTAAGCCTCCCCTGGCGTATAAGTGCCGTCCGCCTGTGGGTCGGTATTTTTGTCGGGCAAGCATAGGCGCAAGGTGGTAGGAACTTCTCGTTCGACCATAACGGCTTGTTGCGCCTCTCTTTGCCCGTTGTAATATAAGGCAGAAGCGTAAGGTCGTGATCCAAGTATTCAGCAAAGATGCCTCCCCGGCCGACTTCCTTTTCCCAGACGTCCTTTCTGAATTTAGACGTGCTTATCTTGCTCTGGCTCTTAAAGGTCTTCTTATCTTGGGGAGTATAAGCGATGAGCTTCTTCCAGTCATCGGAAGAACGCGTAAGCTCCTCATAATAGGGCATCCGATCGATCGCCTCCAGGTAGGGCTTAATGTTCCCGATAAGCCATTCCCAATCTTGAGGGGTTAGGTCTTGCAGTTTGACATCCCGTTCACTGTAGCCCTGTATCTTGCCCCTGAAATAGATGGTGCCGCCGACCATGCCGACGCATGGGCGGTAGCCAAGTATATTCTCCTGATTTCTGGGATTGACGCCACAAACAACGGCAATGCCCCCTGCCTTAAACTCGGCAAAAGAATCGCCCACGTTTCTGAAATACCAGGACTGAGGGGGATCGAAGCGGGGGTTGCGCTTAGTCATGGTATCGCAACGGGCTCCGCCGCTTCCCTGCACATAGAGAGTGCCCTGAGCAGCGGCATTGAACGCTCCGTTTGTCACGTCGCCAAGCACGGTGATCTTTGCGCCGCAGTTGATCCAGCCAATATCGTCGGAAGCACCGCCCTTGATGACTATTTCGGTGCCGGGCATCCCCATGCTGCCCACTCTCTGTCCTGCAGGACCTTCGATGAAAATCTTGACTGTTTCGCCCTTAGGCCAGATGCGGCCGCCCATTCCATGCTGGCCGTCGGCCTTAATAGTTATTTCCCTCGCGCCGTCCTGAACGAGCTGCTGTATGCGTTCTTCCAGAACGCGAGAAGCTATACGCGCATCGTTGACGTTTCCGAAAATGACGGCCTTCTTCGTTGTGGCATCGAAATCTATAGTTTTCGGCTCCTTTGCAACGGCGGTCTTGACGACCTTCTGCCTGGCTTCGGACTGGGAGGCTCGTTTCTCTATAGTTTTAACTTTTGATTTTTGGGAGTGTACAATAACTTTTTTCTTAGCAGACATAGCTTATCTCCAACCTATCAGCCATCGCCCTATCATCTATGCTCAATCCGTCTGACATACCGATGGGCAGTTCGGTGCTTCTTCCCATAGGGGCGAAGATCTTCTTGAGTTCTACGTCGGCGGCCTTGAATACCTCTACGACGCGTTCGGCAACCTTGTCGGAGTCGAGCCTCCGGTAGAGTTTAGGGTCCTGTGTGGTGATGCCCCGCGGGCACTTTCCCGTATTGCAAAGGTTACAGCGATTATATTCATCGCCAAAGCAGTCGGCAGTGGCTTGCATGATATATTTTCCAATCGAGACACATGAAGCACCGAGCATGATGAGTGCGGCGGCATTTGCCGCAAGATTGCCTTTCTTGCCTACACCACCAGCAGCGATGAGAGGCAGTTCGTTCTGCTTGCCCTGTTTTACGAGGTCAAGATAGCAATCTCTGAGGTTAGATGCGATAGGGTGGCCCATCTTGTCCATCGAAACGTTATATGCTGCACCGGTCCCTCCGTCCTCGCCATCAATGCTTAAGGCAGCTGCATATGGGTTTCTCGCAAGGTTGTTCAGGACTGCGCGAGCTGTCTGAGTGCCAGAAATTTTCGGATAGACCGGAACCCTGAACCCCCAAGCCATAGACATGGACTGGATCATCTTGGCAACGGATTCTTCGATCGAATATTGTGTCTGATGAGTCGGAGGAGACGCAAGATCGACAAACTGCGGGACGCCTCGGATCTTTGAAATGAGCTTCAGCACCTTCTGAGCCATGAGAAGTCCGCCGTCGCCTGGCTTTGCGCCCTGACCGTATTTGATCTCTATGGCTGCTGGGTCTTCGACCATATGCGGGAGGGAGTGGATGATCTCATCCCATCCGAAATAGCCCGACGCGATCTGGATGATAAAATATTTTAGGAACCTCGATCTCAGCAGCCTGGCTGGCATACCACCTTCGCCTGATGCCATTACGACCGGTATTCCTTCGACTTCGTTGAGATATGAGATACCCATCGCGAGGCCTTCCCACATCGGCGGCGAAAGGGCACCCACAGACATACTGCCGATCATAATTGGAAATATTTCCCTAACCGGCGAGATGAACTTGTCGCGCTTATCGACAACGAGCTTTCCGTCTACGGTTATCAAAGGAAGTTCGGAGGGAGGAAGCATCCGGCCTAGAAGACTCCTCACCCTGAATTCGTGCCTTCCGGCATCCAGTGCAGGGTCAGTGAGCATCGAGATCCTTGTGAATTTTAGTCTATCGAGAGTCGATATGGAAGGATCGTTTCTCCTTCCGCCCCTCTTGTATCCGTCTCCGCCTTTATTTTTGTAATGGAGCAATTTATTTTGGATATTCATTTCTGGCTCGATCGCCTCATTCGGACAGACAAGAGCACAGGTGGCGCAACCGACACAGTATCTTTCCATATCAGTAACCTGCTCCACTACCTGGATTACGCGACGCACTGATGACGGTGTCGGAACAGGACCTTCGGACTGCACGACCCTCTGAACCTTTACCGCAGGTTCGATAGCCTTTACCGGGCATGCGGCGGTGCATCTTCCGCACCGCTTGCAACGGTCATCTCGCCAGCGGACTATATATGGCAGCTCCTTGATAGAGAGCTTATGATTGTTGTCTAGCCTTGTAGCTGGTTCCATACCTTAACCTCCTGGGCCCGAGGAGAAATGATGACGAAGTCATATTTCATGGGGAAGATATCTTTGCTCCTGTCCCTGCCGGGGATTGCCCTGTCGACGCCGCACTCTTCCGACATGAGGGCATATTTGCCTTTGACTCCGGCCACAACGCCGGGTCTCAATTTCTTGGAATCATGCACCATGAAACAGCTCCCGTCAGGAGTAAACCCGATAACGCAGTTCGGTCCGTCGATGCAGAGCGGCCTCAATGACTGCTTCAGCAGCTGCAGTGCCTCGGCGTCGGGTCTCATTGCGAGTTCGTTTAGCTTTAAAGGCGTAATCACGTCTTTGTAATAGGGGAGTGGCAGCTTCAATTGACGTGCAGTGTAATGGAGTATATGTGTAAAGACCTCACTGTCGCTGTTGTAGCCCATGTATCCGGGGAATCCTCGACCTAGTAAAAACTCTTTTATCGGGACAAAGGCGGTGTTTTCACCGTTCGTCATCGAGCAATACCCTTGGATGAAAAACGGGTGGCAAGCGTAAAGGTAAATCGCATAGTTGGTATTCTGCCTGCCTTGGGCAAGCACGATCCTAGCCTTGAGATCGTCTCTGTCGAGGCTGAAGAATTCGCCGATTTCTAAGGGATCCCCTACCTCTTTCAGCGTGATGACATCGGGATAAAAGGAAAAGACAAAGACTGACTGGTCCGGCTCGCCGATCTTCCTTAAAGCAAGCCGGGTGTTCATGAGCAGGTCTTCTTTCTCTATGATCGAGGAGTTTTTATGGGAGGCAGGATATTCATATGCCCTTGCAAAATAATGATCTCGGGCGGTGATACCCCTGACAGGTCTTATTTTAGGGGTCCATTCGTATTTCAGTTTGAACCCATTCTTTTTCATAAAGCCGTCGAGAGTTTTCTTGCCCTCCTTCGAGCAGATCCCAGACATGATCGGATACTTTTTCAGGCTTTCGAACTTCCCCCCGAGGTCTTTGAGGGTAAGACCCAGACCTGATCCGTCATGGCCTTCCTTCATAGTCTCCAGTGCGTCGATATTCTCCATTGGGGAAAAGTAATTATCCGATGTTATCGCAGCCAATCGACACATAGCTTTACCTCGGCAGTGATTTTGTTTCGCGCAGGCAAAAAAAGCGTCTATACCTTTCGAAAAATATCAGGTATCAGACGCCGGTAAGCAACAACCCCCCTTGCCTGTGCTTAGACTTATTATGATAAAAATTACAATTATGCTTTGTCAATAATAAGATACGGTAGGGATATTTTGACAACCTCGGCATGACAACAGTTCTTAAAGCTATGGAGAAGTATTACAACGGAGCTCGAACAGTGTTGACTTCGATTATCAGGGCGTTTCACCCGATATCTCACAAGTCCTTATGGAATTACGAATGAGGATTGCATCGGATTAACGTGCTGAAAGGCCACCATGATAAGCTAGCTCGCTGTTAGCTGAGTCCGGCGGGCGAGTTGACCTCAAAAGCTCGCAAAATAACTTTGAGAATGAAGATAGTGGATGGCCGCAAAGTATTTTATTCGACTTCTGGCTGCCGACTTAGACGTCTGGTGTATTATAAAAAGATGTGTTGGGGGATATGGTGAAATTCAAAAACGGAACAGTTGATCTTACTATTGGGAGCCTTTGGGCAAATATTTGGCATATGTCGTGGCCAATGCTCATTATTATGCTTCTCAATTTTCTGGTCGGCATCGTGGATGTCTATGTTGCGGGCTTTATAAGCCCGAAGGTCCAGGCTGCCGTCGGATACGTCAGCCAACTGTCATTTCTTACCATCATTATCGCCAACGCCATCAGCATCGGTAGTCTATCACTTGTTGCAAGGGCCGTAGGCGCGGGGGAATCTGCAAGGGCTGTCCAGATCGCCCGACAAGCCCTGATGTTCGGCGGCATAATTGCTGTTGTCTTGACGATTCCAGGTCTTGTTTTCTATAAAGAAATAGTTATTCTCATCGGCTTCCCTTCAGAGATCAGAGATATGGGGGGCAAATTCCTCCAGATATATGCAATCGCGCTTGGGTCGAATTATCTTCTGATTATTTCGAACTCCTTATTCAGGGCATGCGGCGAGGTAACGAAGCCTCTCCTGACGATGTCCGTGGTCAGTGTCATAAACATTGTATTTAATTTCGTCCTTGTTTTCGGCGTATTCCCGTTTCCGGCATTAGGTTACATCGGCATAGCGGTGGCCTCTGCCCTTGCCGTAACGGTTGGGACCATTATGAACCTCCTTTTCTTCAGATTTGGAAGCTGGGCACCGATTTATAGGTTTCCGTGGTCGTTGTCAGGGGAGATTATTGGGAAAATGCTCGGCATAAGCTGGCCGGCTGCCTTGCTCCAGATCGCCTGGAACGCCGGCAGTATTATACTGTACAACATACTCAGCAGAATCGGAGATGCATCTATAACAGCCTTAGCGGCAATTACCAATGGCTTCAGAATCGAAGGGGTCATTTTTTTGCCTGCCTTTGCTCTCAATATGGCGGCATCGGTACTCATCGGACAGAACCTTGGGGCACGCAATCCGGAACGGGCCGAAAAGGTGGGTTGGCTGATCGGGATGACCGGCGTGGTCCTTATGAGTTTTATGGCGACTGTCATATTCATTTCTGCTGAGAATATCGCCTCTGCCTTCACTGACAATCCTGCGGTTCTGGCAGAGACGGTTAGATATCTGAGGTTCAATATGCTTTCTGAACCATTTATGGCCATTAGCGTCGTGCTTGGGGGTGGACTGCAGGGGGCAGGAGATACAAGGGGAACGATGTGGGTAATCGGCACTGCAATGTGGTTGATAAGGCTTCCCCTGGCGTATTTGCTGGCTCTTGTCCTGGGGTACGGGGCAACGGGTGTCTGGATTGCTATGATCGTCTCTATGTTCATCCAAGGGCTATTGATGGTTCGCAGATTTCATAGCGGTAAATGGAAGGAAGTGGGTGTTGATTAATAGAGGGGCTACACGTCTGTATCACCCCTACGATTTTCCGGTGCAATAAGGTAAATTATAAGTTAGTATTTTCATAATAACAGGAGATCTTATGCTCAAGCTTTTTAACACCTTCGGAAAAAAGATCGAAAGTTTCAAGCCTGTCAATCCCGACATGGTTAGCATCTTCACCTGCGGTCCGTCTGTTTATCAGCGGGCACATATCGGGAACATGAGGACATTTCTTTTCGAGGATACTCTTGTGCGCTATCTTGAATACATAGGTCACAGAGTCAGACGCGGCATGAGTGTCACAGACGTTGAAGACAAGGCGCTCAGAGAGGCAACGAAAGAGAATCTCAGCCTGAAGAAACTGACCGACATCAACATAAAAAAGTTTCTCGACGAAATGAAGCTTCTCAAGATGAAGGTGCCCGATTACATGCCGAGGGCCTCCGAACATATCGAAAGTGCGGTCAACATGATTCAGGACCTAATCGACCGTGATATAGCTTACTGGTATAAAGGCAATGTTTATTTCGATCCGCTGAAGTTCAAAGGGTTCGGAAAACTTTTCGGACTCGACATGTCACGATGGCCGAAGAAGAAGATCAGATTTCACCAGGATACCTATCCGGGAATTCAATGGAATCTCGGGGATTTTGTTTTGTGGCATGGATACAAAGATGGGGAAGAAGTTTATTGGGACACGAAGATCGGCAGGGGGAGACCATCGTGGAACATCCAGGATCCGAGTATGATCGTAGATTATTTTGACAGGACACTGTCGATCTATTGCGGTGGTATTGACAACCTTTACAGGCACCATGATTATACGCTTGCTATCCTTGAATCGATAAGACTTTTCCCGATGGCCAGATACTGGCTACATTGCTATCACCTTTTTGTGAATGGGCAGAAGATGTCGAAGAGCAAGGGGAACATTATTTATGTGGATGCGCTTATGTCGAAAGGCTATTCGGCCGAAGATGTGCGGTTCTTCCTGACATATGGTCATTATCGAGATAAGATGAATTATTCCGAAAAGAGCATGGAAGCGGTAACGGGGAAACTAAGATCCTTCAGGAAGCTAGTCTCTGCTGTCAAAAAACGTGCCGACCGCTCGGCTCCTGCAGAATGCAATATGGCCGATATGCTTAATAAGACATTTGCCAATAACATTGGCAATGATCTCGATGTGAAAGGGGCTTTCGACGGGCTCTACCGTATTATGTCCGGAAGTAAGATTGACGATATTAAACCTCATGAAGCATCGGGAATTGTCAGGACATTACAAGAAATAGATAAGGTGTTGCAAGTGATTTTCTAAGCCCGTGCTGCGTTGCTGCCAGATGCCATGGGGCGACACTATGGGGATGAGCTTCTAGCCGAAGCCACCACTTATGGCAGTTTCTTGCGGGACCCGGCAAACCAGTATTATCAGTTACTACCATGCTGCCTTGGTCTCCCATTCTCTTAATTTTTCTTCAATAAAAGCGATGATCGCGTTGTGCTCTTCCACTCCTCTGTTTTTGATTGTCATTGGTTCGCCAAAACTGAAATAAACCTTTTTTGACGGGTCTATCTTTCCAAAATCCTTCAGCATGTTCCCGTTGCCCCAGGCATCGGTTTTAAGCGCAATCGGCACCACAGGGACGTTAGCCCTCTTTGCGAGTTTGACCCCTATCGTGTTAAATTCCTTCGGGTTGAATGCGGCAGCGCGGGTCGTTTGCGGAAAGAGGACTAAGGACCGCCCCGAAGCCAGTATCTCCGTACCGCCGTCGAGAACTGCTTTGAGATCCTCGCGCGGATTCGTGCGGCCTACAGTGATAGGGTTTCGCGATCGCATAACGTATTTGAATACCGGATAATCTATGAGGCTCTGCTTCACCACAAAGGTTGTATCTTTAATTGGCTCTATTATGCATGGCAGCACAAAAGTTTCAAGTGCGCTCATGTGATTGCCTATAAAGATGCAGGGACCTTCGAAACCGGTTATATTGTCAATCCCTGTGATTTCGAAAATGATCCCTACCTCTTCGAGTTTCTGCATCACTTCATAACTGCTTGATGCCCACTGTTCACTTCCGTAGGCGCCATGTTTGGCTTGGGAGCTGCATCTGAATACGATCTTGGCAAGATCGGCATAAAAGACAGGCGGCACCAAATGGGCAAGAGCAGATAGTCGCCGTGGAGGCGTTTGATATGATCCGTCAATGAAGGGAATTAGCTGTTTCAGTCTGGACTCCTTATTTTTTGCGGTTCCGTTTCAACGATAAATCTGCGCTGTGAACGCTTTGATAGGATAATTACTGATCTTTATTGTTGTCAATCGTCCGTGTGGGAAATGGCTATCGGCACAGAACGAAAAGGGATGTGAAGGCTCCGATCAAAGCGATCAGACAGCATCCGACTACGCCCGGCCATCCGAATGCATGCCAAAACAGTCCTGGAAGTATGGCGCCCGCGCTGCCGCCCATATAGTACGAAAAAAGATATAAAGAGGTTGCAGACCCTTTTGCTGATTTGGCATTGTCCCCGACAAAGGCGCCCGATGCAGGCTGTGTAGTAAAAAGACCAGTGCAAAGAAGCAGCATTGCTACAATTATGATAGACAGTGATCCTGCCAGTGTCAAGAGTATGCCTGCAGAGGAGGTGCAGAGACCGGCGCCCATAATAGGTCTTCTTCCAAATCTGGTCGAAAGAGAACCGGCAAATGGCGATACGATGCCTCCCACATAAACAAAAAAGATGAGACCGAGTGCTGTAGTCGACAGATTGAATGGCGCGTCACTTAGGATAGTGCGCGGGAATCCTCGGGTATTTTAATCCCGAGATGAAAGCGTGCTTTCGCCGTGGCCCTTCCCTTTGGTGAACATCAGTTCACTATGGTATAATATACATATGGAGAGTAATCCTTGTATCTAACGCATCGAGTGCAGATTCAACCGCCATCCAGTGCTATAGCAACACTGTGGCAGACTTCTTACATCTGCAAGGATGTCTGGAACATTCTGAACGATGAAAAGCAGCGCAATGGTCTGGGCTACTATGACCTCAAAAAGATGCTGCCGGAACTCAAGAAAGACTGTCCACGGCTCAAAGAGCCTTGCTCACAGACCTTGCAGGAAGTGGTCAAGTCGCTTACCGGAGCGTGGCGTATGTACTTTACGAAGAAGAAGCAGGGAGATGCTGAAGTCCGCCCACCCCGCTTCAAATCGTACAAGTATTTCTTCACGCAGAAGTATCCCCAGCAGGGTGTTTCTTTTGAGATCGTCGGCAACACTGTGCGACTTGCGCATGGCAAGAACAAGGCCGAGTGGATCGAGATCGAACTGCCGAAGTTGGATTACGCGGCGGATACTATCAAAACAGTCACTATTGCCTATGACAAAGTATCCAAAACATGGAGCGCAAGCTTCACGCATGAGGTGTCTTGTGCGGATGCGGTGGCTGTCAGTAGGGAGATGTCCGAAAAAGAATCTCCGCGATCGCCGGAATTCTTTTGCCCTCTTCCAATCGCTTACAACCCGTTGACGAGGAAGCCTGTTCACTTGCTTTACTTCGATCCAGGCTGCAAGACTGCACTGAGTGGCATTAAAACAGACGGGACGATCTGGGAATACGACATCAATCCGCTGCGGCAGTTGAATGTCAATCACTATGTCCTGCTTGACCAGCTTAAATCCAGGCGTGACAAGAAGAAGCGTGGATCAAAACAGTGGCGCAGACTGAACTCGAAAATACGGAACATCTATGCACGGATTGAAGGGCAAACCAAGCATTATCTTCACAAGATCGCAAACCGCATTCTGGCCGACCACCCGGATGTGATTGGTTTTAATGTCGGGGACTGGGATAAGAGTCAGACACTGGCAGACACCGGCTACAAATTCATTGACAAGCGCATCAACAGACAAGTCCAGAACAACAACCCCATTATGACACTCGTTGGATACCTCTCTTACAAAGCCGCATTGCGTTGTAAAGAGGTCAGGAAATTCAACGAGCGGGGTACTACAATGATCTGTTCTTGTTGCGGACATGTCATATCAGGGGGTTTATCGCCCTCAGTACGAACTTTTGCATGTCCCTTGTGTGGTTTTACCATAGCCAGGGACATCAACTCGACGCTTAATTTTCTGAACATCTACCAGTTTGCTGTGTGGTACAGTCTGAGGGCACTTCAATGCCTCAGTATTGCCCGACTCCTGTTGAATCCTTCGTCGGGCAAAAACCGAAGGGTGTCCTTACGAACCTGTGTCCTGAACTACCAGGATGCTCGTAGTCTCTGACTACGAGAGGATATCACGTAGAAGGTGATATATGTGAAGGAGCCGGTAAAGGTGAAGAAAAGCAGAAAGCCGATGATGCAAGTACCCATGAGCCACCTGTTACGGAAGTGCACAACAAGTCCGCTGTAGGACTCAAGAAAGCTTGCGTTGCCCGTGAACTTCTTCGACAGAGGCAGGTATCTGTGCATCGACCAGGCACCTGCAGTACTAAGTATGCTAAAGAAGACGAAGGTTGTTCTCCATCCAAGTAAGCCGGCCATAACACCGCCGCCGACCCTTCCGAAGAAACCCGCCGCAATCATCGAACTGACGTAAATGCCCATCACCCGGCCGATTATGGCGGAGGGAAATTCCTCGGTTATATAAGCCTTAGCAATTGCGGCGATACCAGCGGCAAAGAGCCCCTGGAAGGCGCGCAGCAAGCGCCTACTGTTGGTATATCCCCGCCATGAATGACGGGGTTTTATGGCGCTCCCTGATAAATAAGATGGGTTCCCGCTTGCATTCTGAAATAAATCATTGTGGCAGTAACTTCATATTGAACACAGGCAGCTCTTTGTGTAAAATGAATGCATGTGGGAATATACAAATAAAGTTAAAGACCTTTTTCTTCATCCAAAGAACGTTGGAGAAGTCGAAAATCCGGATGGAGTAGGTGAAGTGGGGAGCATCTCCTGTGGAGATGCACTGAGGCTGTCGCTCAAGATCGATAAGGAAACCGGCAAAATCATCGATGCTAAATTCCAGACCTTTGGCTGCGCATCGGCTATCGCCAGTTCTTCCGCACTTACCGAACTCATCAAGGGAAAAACTATCGAGGAAGCGCAGAAGATTACCAATCAGCAAATAGCTGACTATCTCGGCGGTTTGCCTAAGGAAAAAATGCACTGTTCGGTCATGGGACAGGAGGCTCTCGAAGCTGCGATAGCTAACTACAGGGGTGAGGCGCGGAACCCTGCAGCCGAAGCCCATGAAAAGATTGTTTGCAAATGCTTCGATGTGTCAGAAGAGAAGATTCGGCGTGTGGCCGTCGAAAATCGTCTAACCACGGTTGAAGAAATCACTAATTTCACCAAGGCTGGGGGTGGCTGCGGAAGCTGCATACCGGACATTGAGGCCATTTTAAAGGATATCTGGGCACTCAAGGATGTGCCGAAACCCAAGGAACTTAAAAAACTTACCAATCTCCAGAAAATTGCGCTCATCCAGGATGTACTCGAAAGGGAGATTAGACCTAGATTGCAGGAGGACGGAGGCGACCTCGAACTCCTCGATGTGGAGGGGAACACGGTCATCATCGCTATGAGAGCGATGTGCGTTTCATGCCCGATGGGCGGAGTGACAGTCCAGAGCATTGAACAGAAGCTTAAGGAACTTGTCAGTGAAGATATAATGGTGGAGGCACGATGAACCCTATCTATCTCGACAATAACGCTACGACAGCTGTTGCGCCAGAGGTTGCCGAGGCAATTCAGCCATACCTCCATGAGTTGTATGGTAATCCCTCGAGCATGCATATTTTTGGTGGACAACTCCATAGACGGATTGAGGAGGCCAGGGCGAATGTTGCAGGCCTAATTGGTGCTGAACCGGAAGAGATTATCTTTACCAGTTGCGGGACTGAAAGCGACAATACTGCCATCATGAGCGCTGTTGAGTCGTATCCCCATAAAAAGCATATTATCAGCACAAGGGTTGAGCATCCCGCGGTGCTCAGCTTTGTAAGGCATCTGGCACGGAAGGGATACCGCATATCTCTTGTCCCGGTAGATGGTATGGGACGATTCGACATGGACTTCTTCATGAAGTCTGTTGATGAGCAAACTGCTGTTGTTTCGGTCATGCACGCCAATAATGAAACCGGCGTTATCTTCCCGATAGAAGAGATCGGCGCGGTGCTGAGGGATCGGAATATTCTTTTTCACACCGATGCCGTGCAGACGACAGGTAAGATACCTATTGATGTCAAGAGCTTGCCTGTGGATATGCTTTCCTTATCGGGCCACAAGCTCCATGCACCTAAAGGCGTCGGCGCACTATACGTGAAGAAGGGCACGCGGTTTTATCCATACATCATCGGCGGTCACCAGGAAAATGGACGGCGCGCTGGCACCGAGAATGTAGCATCTATCATTGCACTTGGAAAGGCCTGCGTGCTTGCACAGGACAACTTGAAGACGGAAGCGGTCTATGTTGCACGCTTAAGGGACAGGCTTGAAAAGGCGCTTCTCGAAAAATGCCCAGATCCGCGCATCAATGGAGACCCGTCATGCCGTCTGCCAAATACAAGCAATATCAGCTTCGAATTCGTCGAAGGGGAGGCGATCCTGCTCAGGATCGATGAATTCGGCATTTGCGCGTCATCGGGATCCGCCTGCACCTCCGGCTCCCTCGAACCAAGTCATGTTTTGAGGGCGATGGGTATTCCCTTTACCGCGATTCACGGCTCGGTAAGATTTTCCCTGAGCCGCTACACCACTGCAGACGAAATTGACAGAGTCATCGAAATCGTACCTGCCATTATCAGGGAGCTCAGAACGCTCTCGCCATATGGTAAAGAACGAGTTGTTAAATGTTAGCATCACAACTTAGGGGTGAGGCGGTGCTTCATTCTCGATTGTGTTATCGAAAGAAAAGGTAGCCCACCGGATTTCCAATGCAGTTTCTGGAATGTTGTTTCAGTTATAATAAAGCGTAACTCATGGTGGTCCAGCCGTATCACAATAACACCCTTCAACAAATCCTAGCGAGGCATGCTGAAGATGTCTTGCAGCGCCTTAACTTGTCTTCAGAGCGGCGGATATACAATGTTTCCATACCTCACTTCGCGACGCTGCTGCTCCAGAGCAAATCGGGATATCTTGTCATTGAAGATACTCCTGAACACGCGGAAATTCTCTATCACGATCTTCAATATTTTGCATCGGCATGCGAGCGGAAAGAGATGACGTTCGACTATTTCCCTCCGTCCACATCCCCAGAATTTGTCGGTGAAAGGGCTCTGATCCTCCATAAACTTGCCACAGGCGGAGCATCGCGCATTATAACATCTATTGACGCAGTGGGCACCGGGTTCGGCAAGGTGGCTCAATTCCATATTTCCAAGGGTTTCTCGGTAGAAAGGGAACTAATGGAGATGATGCTGGCAGAGATTGGTTACAGAAAAGTGAATATAGTTATGGAGAAAGGCGAATATGCGGAGAGGGGCTGGCTTTTTGATATTTATCCTGTGACCGAAGACTTACCGATCAGGGTTGAATTCTTTGGTGACGAGATAGACCTTATCAGGACATTCGATATCGAGACTCAGCGGTCGACAAAGAAGATAAAGGAACTTACAATCTATCCGGCCATAGAGCCTTTTGTTGAAATGGCAAAAGATGGAATCGAGGACGAAAATTCTCTGATTCAACTCATGTCAGAAGCTGCAATTTTCCTGAACGGAAAGATCGCATCAGGTCTCACGGAAGAGGCTGCGCCCATCCAATCTTCCCTTAGCCTAAGGGAAGGCGAAGCAGGGGCTATTGTTTTTTCGCACTATCCTATTGCCGGCGAAGGCATCGATTCCGGTGCCATTCCTATGGCTGGACTTGGAATCTTACTTGAGGAGAGGCGATCGATTGATGATGTTGCAGAGGTCCTGTCAATAATAAAGAAGAAAACTATTATTGTATTGGCATCAACCGCGCAGATCGAGAGATGCCGAAGCCTTCTGTCTGAAAGAAGTCTAGTTGTGCCTTTTATCGATGTTGAGAAAACATGTTCGTATGAAGGTATCTTTTGTATGACGAAGGGAACACTCTCGGCCGGCCTTCATCTGCCAGACCTGTTGATACTTACAGCCAGAGAAATCTTTGGAGAACAACCGGCGTACAGACCGATCAGGAAATCAAAGGTATCGAGGCTGCTCCTGACTATCGACGATCTTAAACCGGGAGATTTTATAGTCCACAGGGATCACGGCATTGGGAAATTTATCGGCCTGCAGAGAGAAAAGATAGAGGATTACGAGGAAGACCTGATCACCCTCGAATATGCTGGAGGCGATAGGCTTTACCTGCCTTTCCAGGGCAGCTACCTGCTACATAAATACAGCGCGGGTGAGGGCCGTGTGCCCACTCTGGATCGAATCGGCGGAAAACGTTGGCAGACCGCAAAGCAAAAGGTAAAGAAGAGTGTCAAAGAGATGGCAGATAAGCTGCTCAGGCTCTATGCGGATAGGAGAGTAGCTCGCGGATTCGTCTTCAGCGAAGATACCCCGATGCACGCCGAATTTGACGAGTTCTTTCCTTACGAGGAGACCGAAGACCAGATTAAGGCTGTTGAAGAGATAAAGAGACACATGCAGTCCGATCATCCGATGGACATGCTGATTTGCGGCGATGTCGGATATGGCAAGACCGAGGTGGCAATTAAGGCGGCTTTTAGAGCGATCTATGATGGCAAGCAGGTTGCGGTACTGGTGCCTACTACACTGTTAGCCGAGCAGCACTACCGCACTTTCAAGTCGAGGTTCGCGGCCTTTCCGGTCAAGATCGACTACCTCAGCCGGTTTAAGGATCCGAAAGAGGCTAAGAAAAGTATCGCCGCCCTTGCAAAGGGTGAAATAGACATGGTTATTGGCACGCATATGCTGCTCAATAAAACATTGCATTTTCAGGACTTGGGGCTTCTCATTATCGATGAAGAACACCGCTTCGGCGTTGCACAGAAAGAGCGCTTGAAGGAACTGAGAAGGGGTGTAGATGTTATAACGCTTACAGCAACTCCTATCCCTAGGACCCTCCACATGTCCTTGTCGGGTATACGCGAGATGTCAACCATCGAAACCCCGCCTGAGGAGAGGCTTGCGGTACGCAGCGTCGTTACACGTCACAACGATAAAACGATAAGAGAGGCAATCGAAAGAGAACTTAAACGCGAAGGGCAGGTTTTCTTCGTTCACAACAGGATAAACGACATAGAAAGGGTAGTTTCCTATCTCAAGAAACTTGTCCCCGATGCCCGGATCGATTATGCCCACGGACAGATGGCTGAGCACCAGCTTGAAAAAATCATGCTTTCTTTTTTCAGCCGTCAGATCGACGTTCTTGTATCGACAGCCATAATCGGATCAGGTCTCGATATACCCACGGCAAACACGATGATTATTGATCGGGCCGATACCTTTGGCCTCTCGGACCTGTACCAATTGAGGGGGAGGGTAGGACGGAGTAATCTTCAGGCTTATGCCTATTTCTTGATACCGGGCGAAGACATCCTAACCGAAGATGCAAAAAAGAGGCTGCAAGCTATTCAGGAGATGAGTTACCTGGGGGCTGGCTTCAGACTGGCACTGAAAGACCTTGAAATACGCGGTGCCGGCAATCTCCTCGGCGGCGAGCAATCCGGCCATATCTACAAGGTCGGCTTCGATATGTATATGGAAATGCTTGAAAAGGCGGTTTCCGAGCTGAAGGGTGAAGATGTAAGGGATGATGAGATTGAACCTCAGATTAAGCTGCGCCTCGCAGCTTTTATTCCCGAGGAGTATATCTCCGACATGTCGCTCAGATTGAGTATGTATAAAAGGCTCACTTCGATCAAGTCGCTTGCTGAGCTCGATGATTTCGGTGTTGAGCTGACCGACCGTTTCGGCAGGATGCCAAAAGAGGTGACGAACCTTATCCATGTGATCAGGATAAAGCTGCTTTCTAAACAACTATTCATTTCAAAGGTAATCGATATCGATGGTCATTATCGGTTTACTGTTGGGAGAAATGAGTCCGGCAGGGAATATCAATTGGTCGATGATTTCACAGAGCGGATGCTCAAGGTCCTCCTCGAAATGCAGAAGAGCGCTAAAGGAGGCCCGACAATTCGATTTTTACAGAACGGGTTCGAGTTGAACGTCAAAGCTAAATCGCCTGGGGAATCGATGAGAGTGATGGAGGACATTTTGAGGGAACTAATCGAAAAATTGCGGGAAGGCCCTGACGGGTCTCGTGTGCTCCGCCAAATGGTATAGGGCGAGGTGACCCGCCTTGCACCGCAGTGGACAATATGCCTGAAATCATTTACACTGAACAGAGAAAAAGAAGAAAGGCTAGGGACAATGAGGGCTTCCGCAATTAGAAATCTATGCACTGCATTTATATTGATCGGCATTCTGAACGGGTGTGTTCCACCTGCGGAGAAGGTGCCCGATAAACAAGCTGAGTACCATAACAAGATGGGAATGGCGTATCTGAACGAGGGTAAGATTCAGCTGGCATTCCTCGAATTTCAGAAAGCGGAGCAGATTGAGCCTAACAACAAAGACATAGTCTATAATCTCGGAATAGTCTATCTGAAGCTCGAAGACTATGAAAATGCAAAGCAGCACTTTCTGAGGGCCATAAAACTGGACCCTAATTTTTCAGACGCATACAATAACCTCGGTTATACATATATGCAGCTCGGGCAGTGGCCGGATGCAGTTGTAGCCTTCAAAAAGGCACTCTCAAATGTTCTTTATCGCACTCCTGAAAAGGCATTTTATAGTATAGGGATGTCCTACTACCGCCTCGGCGAGTATGAAAAGGCAGTCGATGCATTTAAGGACTCCATCAGGAGAGATAATACGTTTGTTTTCCCTTATTACAGCATGGCACTTGCCTACAACAAGCTAGAGAGATTCGGTGAGGCCGCAGAGATGATGGACAGGGCCATCATGATTGATCCTGGTTATAGGGGTAACAGGGATAAGAAGCTCGCCGACTTGAAGGAACGTTTCTATACCGCAAAGGGAGAAGAAGAGCAGGACCTGCGGGATTTCCTCGATATAATGCAGTATTGATGTGGATAAGCTGCACTAGTTGAGAAAAGCGTTTACAAGTAAAGACTCATAGAAGTGAAAGAGTCATGGCCTTCCGGTTAAGATAAGTCACCAAACAAAACTTAACCATAGGAGGAAGAACCATGACTCAAAGACAGTATATCATTACTCGCAAGCTCAATATCCTAGAGCTTGGCCAAACCCTTGGAAACATCAGCGATGCATGCCGGAAACTTGGTGTGAGTCGCCAACACTATTACGACATCAAGCAGGCAATAGAAGAAGATGGCCTGGAAGGGCTCCTGGAGAAATCGCGGAAAGCACCGCGGATCGGCAATAGAGTGGCGCCTGAGATTGAGCAAAGGCTGCTGGATTACTCCCTGGAGTTTCCTACACACGGACAGACACGCACAGCTAATGAGTTGAAGAAGATAGGTGTCGTACTCAGTGCTGGCGGAGTTCGGAGCATTTGGCTCAGGCACAAGCTTCATATTAAGGGCTTGAGATTGAAAAGGCTGGAGCAGTGGGCAGCTGACAATGCGAATATATTGACAGAGTCTCAGGTTCAAGCTCTTGAAACAGCCAAGGAACAGAGGGAGATGTGCGGGGAAGTGGAGAGCCACCACCCTGGTTTTCTCTTTGCACAAGACACCTGTTATATCGGCTATATCAAGGGTGTAGGGAAGATCTACCAGCAAACAGGCATCGACACTCACAGCAATGTCGGATTTGCCAAAATCTATCTTGAGAAAACGTCCTTGACCGCAGCAGACTTTTTAAATGACAAGGTGTTGCCATTTTTCGATGAGTACGGAATTAAGATACTCCGACTCCTCAGCGATAATGGAGCAGAGTATTGCGGTCGTCCAGAAAGCCATCCTTACGAACTGTTCCTTCATCTGAATGATATTGAACACACGAGGATAAAGGTCAGGCATCCCCAGACTAACGGATGTGTGGAGAAACTGAATCAGACCGTTCAGGATGAGTTTTACAAAGTGGCGTTTAGAAAGAAACTCTATCGTACCATCGAAGAGATCCAGGCTGACCTGGACGCGTTTATGGTGTGGTACAACACCGAGCGGACCAATCAGGGCCGGTACTGTCAGGGCAGAACGCCGCTACAGACTCTTATCGACGGTCTTGCCCTGTATAACGAATTAGTCTATGATAATCACGAAGGAGAGGAGGCTGCGTAGCATCGGCTAAGGCGCTTAACCGGAAGGCCAACTGTAAACGCAACTAGCGATTAGTGCAGATAAGCAACGATATGTTTGTGTTTGTAAGTGCTGCTGCTACAACGGGCATGCATATGGTTTGTCATTACAATAAATTTGTCTATTGCCACAACTGAATATTTAACATGTAAATCTTAACCAAACCTGTCGGATTATTATCCCGGCATTTGGTCAATTGCGGTTAACCTTTGTGAATCTGCCAACCCAAACGTTACTGATTCTATCGTAAATCGTGATGAAGCATTCAGCTGCTTGCGAGTGATCTTTACCTTGCAATTGAATTGACCGGCGACTGTTGACTTCAGAGAATTTGATCATATTGTGTAATTTCGAGGGTGTCTGAAAGTGTAACAATAAGACGGATTTTGCAGTAGCAGACCCGTTAGCCTGCCTTAGTTTGTTTTTGGAAGCGTTCTGTTTGGTCACCCATAATAATATATTGGATAGATCGGCCCGATTTTGGCGCTGCATGGTCTAGCCCTGCAAAACAGAAAAACAAAAAACGGCTGCCCTTTCGGACAGCCGTTTTTCTTACATCATCACGCCGCGCTTACGCGCAGTGCAATTGCAGATTTAGAAACTGAGCTGAATGCCGTGCCTTACTACCCATGCATCATCAGGGTTTCTGTTGGCATAAACAGTTGAAACGTCTGCCAATGCTTGTGCAGCTGAGTTTGCACCTCTCCAGAAGCCGCCAGCGAAGAGATAGCCGCCTTCAACGAAGTAGGTAAGGTTGCGGTCGATCTTGTAGTTCACCCTTGCATCAACTTCGTTACCGATGTTCTTGCTGGTGCCCGCAGTCATGAACACGCCAGTGCTAATGCATGCATTATCAACAGCGCGCAGATAGTAGTATGCGAGTTCAGCCGAGAGAGCCTTGGTGATGTCGGCGTTGGCGGAAGCCTTCAGGTACCAAGTGTTCTGCAAGCCGCCCTGTACGTTGCCAGCAGCATTGACGGTACGATAATCATATACATAAGAGAAGTGCTGAGTCTGGCCCTGAGAAGTGATAAAGGTATCGATGTCGTTCTTAGTACTCTTATCACCACCACTGCCGTATGCCCACTCGATGCCGACTTTTACGGGATCTATGGTGTAGTTGGCTCCAGCCTTACCAGCCAAACCTTCGAAATTCAGATCGGGTACCCCCCCTGCCTTTACAGTATAGGGAACCCCGCCATTATTAAGTGTGCCAAACTGTTTGTCAAATTCAGCATAAAGACCGAATCCAGCGATCTTGGTCTTGCCATTTAAGCCGATATTCCAGAAATGAATATCGCCAGTAGCAGAGAACGCTTGACCACCGGGTGTTATGATTTGCCCTGCAAAGTTCGGGCTAACGCTATTGAACCCTAACCCACTTGCGCTAAGGGCCGTAAGACCGTTATTCTGGTCGTTTAAATAGGTAACATCGAGACCGATATGATCGTCCTTGTTGGGGTCGTAATTCACAAGGAGAGCATATGACTCAATATTATTGTTGGACGCAGGTGTGCCAGGTCCAGCAACCGTCACGTTAGCAGTAGTCTGAGTGACAGGTGATCCGCCTAAATACTGATCTACGTAACCAGCGATGATGTGCAGGCCCTTTATGGGGTCAACGCCCAAGAGGATGGCATCATCACCCTGATAGCTATGGTCATAGAAGAGACCAGTGCCGATAGTGATTGGCATGTGACCAATCTTAACAAGGGCGGGAACGCCGAGGAGGCCACTGCCCTGATGGAGTATCCATGCCTGCAGTATAGACATGGTTCCCTCTTTATTGTTGCCAATTTGTACGCTGCCCCTTGTACCGGTCTGGTTGACCGATTGAACCGAACCCCAAAAATCGTAGTCGGGTCTGCCTTCGGTAGTGGATGCCGAGGCGGTTTCAAGCTGTATATAGCCGGTCGTGTTCGGGGTTACTTTAGCTTCGACTGAGAGGCGGACCCTCTCGTCATAAAACTTCACGTCACTGCTGTTACCGCTGGATGTAACTCCACTATCGAAGTCGCCAACGTTCTGTCTCCAGTCACCGCGGACGCGAACTTCGCCGCCAATTGTGATCTGAGTCATGCCCGTTCCAACAACTGCCTGGGTCTCTGAAGGTATCTCTGCGTGGATAGCAAAAGAGCTAGCCGCAAAGCCCAGCACAAACATTGCTGCGAGTGCTACTATTAGGTATTTTCTCACTTCCTAACCCTCCAATGGTTAGTTCAGTTTACTCCGCCGAGGGCGGAGGTGGAACACGTACAACGAACTACAATACTTCTTTAATTCTCGACTCACCCCTCCTTCCATCACCCCTTTCCGCATTATAATAAAGCGCCCCTATGGGGTTTTCAAGGTATGGTAACTTTTATACCATGCAGCAGATTCTTTGTCAAGGAAAAAAAATGGCAAAGAACCGATTAAGATAGAGCAATAAATATGCCATCTCGGATGCGGTAAATATATCAACAATATTCTGAGTTGCAATTTGTCCTGGTGTGTCTATTGTGCAACAGTGTGTGATTATAAACAACAGGAGTCAAGGGAAGAAGTCAGGAGTTAGAAGCTGGGCTTGAAGAACAATATACCATAGAGCAATTTACTGATATCTTCAAGCTGAGACATAGGACATAGAAGGTAAATCCTAAAAGTATAAAAATAATATGGTAACCCCGATCTTATTAAACTATGATCTTATTAAACTATTCGATTACTCAGGCAAAGTGAGAGTAAACTAACGGATCGCGTGGCATCGCTTTGAGGCCGGGAAGCCAAGTACACTAAAAAAATATCGGAACCATGATAGTCATCAACGATGCCGTGGTAGTTGAAAAAACGTTCCAATTTACGGTCGCGTATAGTGCCATGAAAAAAAACAGATACTCAGAATCAACGTATCTGACTATTGCTACTCAACTTTTGCTCCATCCTTAATCGACACAAGTGACAAGTACGCCGAATGCGGCGAAGGATGCGCTTGTTACAAGGCTAACATAGCCGGCTCCGATAACAGCAATATGCAAGACTGGTACATCCTCGGTATCGTAATAGACAATTTTTTGAAACTAAGGTGTAATGCCAGGTAACACACACACAGCCGGCCTCACAACAAAATAACTGCCCATCTCTGGTGGGCACTGCTTGTTTAATCCTTAAGTATACATTCATACTGATAAACGTGCTAAAATATTTTTATAATATTGCCTCATTAATTATGGCTCTGAGCCTTTGGTTTTACTACCTAAATGCTCAATAATGCATAACCTAAGCCAGTTTAAAGGTGGACGCTTTAATAAATAATGTCATAACCATCGTACTGGAAATACTACATGATGGGGTACTGGATTTTATTGATGAAACGCGGCCCAAATGGCAACATCATGGGCTCGGGTACAATTAAAAAGTCAGTACAGTTAAGAAGTCTTGACTTTTCATTGGTCATAAAATATAGTTTTAAATATTAAGCCGGCTGAGTATGGAGAAATATTTTGCACAATCTGGCAAAGCGTGATCCGATAGCCCATTACAGCAAGATAATAAAGGGCGATCCATTGGATTACCGCGCATATAATAACCGGGGGAATGAATACGAAAAACGCGGGCATCATGAACTAGCCATCGCAGATTATAACCGTGCAATTGAACTTCGTCCCGATTTTATATTGGCCTATATAAATCGTGGCAATACCTATCAGAAGATCGGACATTACGAGCAGGCGCTAGAGGATTACAATAAGGCGATTGACTCTAATCCCAGCAAGGACATGGCATACAATAACAGAGGTTTCCATTATATCCTGATGGGAAATTACGCGCAGGCTGAGAAGGACATTCGCAGAGCACTTGAAATCAGTCCAAACAATATATACGCTCTCAACAGTATGGCCGAACTCTTTGCTGCAAAGAACGATCTTGATGGAGCATGCAGATGGCTAAGAAAGGCCTTGGAAAAGGGTTACAACAACTGGCATTACATCAAGACGTCAAAGACATATGACAATATACGAAAATCCGAATGCTTCAAAGAGATTCTTGCCGGAAACGATTAAGAATGGATTTACGTATCAGGAATTGATCGCAGTTAGTGAAAGCTTCCAGCTCTGATCTGTCTTGGGATACGATTCAGGGGCAATAATGGCGAATAATCACGAACATAAGACAATGCTTCAATCTGCGTGGATGTTTACGGGTATTCCGAGCAAAGACATTGATTTGTTATGTCATGATATTGCCATAAAAACATTTCCACCCAGTCATACTATTCTGGAATCTAAAGATTCTAGTCAGATGATGTATATCGTCCTTAAAGGTAAGGTTAAGGCAATTAATCTCAACGAAGATGGTTCGGAAACTATCTTGGCAATACATGGCGAGGGGGATAGCTTTGGAGAACTAGCGTTGATTGACGGTCAAATAGCACCAGCAATTGTTGTAACACTCGAGCAATCGATACTTGCACTTATAACGAAGATACACTTTAATTCAATACTGACTTCTCACAAGCAGGTAATGTGGAATGTTATGAATATGCTTTGTTCCAAATTACGGACTGCCTGGCATAACAATGTAATACTTACCAATAACCATGGTGCATCAGAAAAAATCATGCGAACCTTAAGGCAGCTTGCTAAAGAACACGGATCTGACAATGGCGACAAAATAGTTATTAACATTCGCTTGACACATCAAAATCTGGCCGATATGACCGGATTGACTCGTGGATATTTGACACGGACAATAACAAAACTACAAAATGATGGAGTTATATCGCTGGCTAAGACTGGCGAAGGTAAACGTTTCTGCATCCTTAAGTCATAACTCCTCCAACAAATCCCCTATATATATCCACTCTGTGGATCATTTTGATACATTACTTCTTCAAATCGAGACCGGCGATGCATGTCCACACTGAGTGCCTGATATCCATCAGCCATAGCAAAGTTGTCTAGGGTATAGAGTTCTTGCTTACCTACTATTCTTTTTCAGCAATCTCCTGATAATGCCTAAGCCTGATACGCCGGCGCCGAGTAGCAATATGCTGGTCGGTTCTGGGCCGCCGACAATAACCTTCTTGTTATTATGCAATAATTGTGCACCTAACGGGATCAATTGATGAACCGTTGGTGGACTTTTTTTGACATGCCTCGCAAATCCGCATTCCCCTGGTAACATATATTTGTAATGTAAAAGAAAAAGCCGAAGCATTTTTACCGCCCCAGCTTTTCTGATATAGTTGATAAATAAAGGTTTAAATGGTAGGCGATGAGGGTATCGAACCCACGACCTCTTCCGTGTGAAGGAAGCGCTCTCCCACTGAGCTAATCGCCCTTAGATGTTGAAAAGATAACACTTTCTCTCCTACGCCGTCAAACATTGATAACCTAATTGTGAACTTTTGTGCAGGAGGTTCGTCTTTTAAGGCATAGAGTGAATTACTAGGTAGTTAATTGGCTTAATGACCAAAGGTGGGGTGTGCTAAGTGAAGCACACGCCTAAGATTGCTTCATCTTTTGTTTTTACGATTATGTTGCAGACAAACCTCTGGAACTGCTTTGTATATACGTAGCATGAGTATTAAGTCGCCTAGCGATACATCTTTATAGTGTAAGACCACTGAGCCAATCTCCCTCGTAGTTTGATAACAGATTTTTCTTTTATCATTAAGTGATGACTACATTCGCCGGCAAATTCAATGATGAATATGCTTGGAAAATGTTTTTTTACATTTTTATTGAAAAAGTGTTGACAAAGGTTTTGAAATTCTATTATTATGTCAACTCGTTCTTTGAAAATCAGCTAATTAAGTGCGTGGTAAACAGACCACAAGATTCGAAAGTATATGTAAATGCCAGAAAAAATTTTGAGAGTTTGATCCTGGCTCAGAACGAACGCTGGCGGCGTGCCTAACACATGCAAGTCGAACGGGCATATTAGTGTAGCAATACAATGATATGTTAGTGGCGCACGGGTGAGTAACACGTAGGCAATCTACCCTAGAGTGGGGGACAACCCAGGGAAACTTGGGCTAATACCGCATAAGACCACGAACTGGGATGTTCGTGGTAAAAGTAGCAATACGCTTTAGGATGAGTCTGCGGCCTATCAGGTAGTTGGTGGAGTAACGGCCCACCAAGCCAATGACGGGTAGCCGGTCTAAGAGGACGAACGGCCACACTGGAACTGAGACACGGTCCAGACTCCTACGGGAGGCAGCAGTGGGGAATCTTGCACAATGGGCGAAAGCCTGATGCAGCGACGCCGCGTGGGGGATGAAGGCCTTCGGGTTGTAAACTCCTTTTGCAGGGGAAGATAATGACGGTACCCTGCGAATAAGCCACGGCTAACTCTGTGCCAGCAGCCGCGGTAAGACAGAGGTGGCGAGCGTTGTTCGGAATTACTGGGCTTAAAGGGCGCGTAGGCGGTGATATAAGTCTGGGGTGGAATTCTGCAGCTTAACTGCGGGACTGCCCTGGAAACTGTATTGCTTGAGTCGGACAGGGGAAGGCGGAATTCCAGGTGTAGCGGTGAAATGCGTAGATATCTGGAGGAAGGCCTGTGGTGAAGACGGCCTTCTGGGTCTTGACTGACGCTGAGGCGCGAAAGCGTGGGTAGCAAACAGGATTAGATACCCTGGTAGTCCACGCCCTAAACGGTGGGTACTAGGTGTGGGGCCCGTACGGGTTCTGTGCCGAAGGGAAACCATTAAGTACCCCGCCTGGGGAGTACGGCCGCAAGGTTGAAACTCAAAGGAATTGACGGGGGCCCGCACAAGCGGTGGAGCATGTGGTTTAATTCGACGCAACGCGAAGAACCTTACCTGGGCTTGACATGCTAGTGGTAAGAACCCGAAAGGGGGATGACCTTGGGGTAACTCAAGGAGCTAGCACAGGTGCTGCATGGCTGTCGTCAGCTCGTGCCGTGAGGTGTTGGGTTAAGTCCCGCAACGAGCGCAACCCTTATCCTCTGTTGCCCGCGAGGGATCTCTGAGGAAACTGCCAGCGACAAGCTGGAGGAAGGTGGGGATGACGTCAAGTCATCATGGCCCTTATGTCCAGGGCTACACACGTGCTACAATGGCTACTACAGAGGGCAGCGAGACCGCGAGGTGGAGCCAATCCCTAAAAGTAGTCTCAGTTGGGATCGGAGTCTGCAACTCGACTCCGTGAACGTGGAATCGCTAGTAATCGCGGATCAGCTATGCCGCGGTGAATACGTTCCCGGGCCTTGTACACACCGCCCGTCACACCACGAAAGCCTGTTGTACCCGAAGTTGGTGAGCTAACCGCAAGGAGGCAGCCTTCGAAGGTATGGCCGGTGATTGGGGTGAAGTCGTAACAAGGTAGCCGTTGGGGAACCAGTGGCTGGATCACCTCCTTTCTAAGGAGAAACTTGTTCGGTTTGTTTTACCACGCACTTTTTTAGATAGATGGAGGTCGTACAATAGCGGGCCTCGGGCCTGTAGCTCAGTTGGCTAGAGCGCACCCCTGATAAGGGTGAGGTCATTGGTTCAATTCCAATCAGGCCCACCATTCGATTTGGAATAACAAATTTGAAATTTCAGATTGTCACGACGGGGGTGTAGCTCAGCTGGGAGAGCACCTGCTTTGCAAGCAGGGGGTCATCGGTTCGATCCCGTTCACCTCCACCATTTGATTTTATATCTCAAATTTCGAATATGAAGCTTGGGTTATTGATCTTTGACAAACAAGGGGAAGTAGAGAAGAGAATAGTAAGGTCAAGGTAACAAGAGCATATGGTGAATGCCTTGGCATCAGGCGGCGAAGAAGGACGCAGCGGACTGCGAAAAACCACGGGGAGTTGTGAGCGAGCTTAGATCCGTGGGATTCCGAATGGGGCAACCCGGCCGGCGAAGAGCCGGTCATCATGCGTTGAATACATAGGCGTATGAGGCGAACCTCCCGAAGTGAAACATCTCAGTAGGGAGAGGAAGAGAAATCAAACGATATTCCCTGAGTAGCGGCGAGCGAACGGGGAAGAGCCCAAACCTTCTTTAGCAATAGAGGAGGGGTTGTAGGACCGCGTGAGTACCAATTAGCGTATATAGTTGAAGAGGCATGGAAAGGCCGACCATAGAGGGTGATAGTCCTGTAGGCGGAATGTACGTTATAGGGAAGCGGTATCCTGAGTACCACGGGACACGTGGAATCCTGTGGGAATCTGGGGGGACCACCCTCCAAGGCTAAATACGACCTGATGACCGATAGTGAACAAGTACCGTGAGGGAAAGGCGAAAAGAACCCCGGCGAGGGGAGTGAAATAGAACCTGAAACCGTATGCTTACAAATAATCGGAGCGGCAGCAATGCTGTGACGGTGTACCTTTTGATTAATGGGCCGGCGAGTTACTGGTTGTAGCGAGGTTAAATGCTTAAGGCATGGAGCCGAAGGGAAACCGAGTCTTAAAAGGGCGAATAGTTACAATCAGTAGACCCGAAGCCAGGTGATCTACCCATGGACAGGGTGAAGCGAAGGTAAGACTTCGTGGAGGCCCGAACCGGTGTTTGTTGCAAAAAGCTCGGATGAGCTGTGGGTAGGGGTGAAAGGCCAATCAAACCTGGTGATAGCTGGTACTCCTCGAAATGTATTTAGGTACAGCCTGCAGGTAGTCGCAGGGGGGTAGGGCACTGAATGGGCTAGGGCCACGTAGGTGGTACCAAACCCAATCAAACCACGAATACCCTGGCGGATGTTCCTGTGGAGTGAGACTGCGAGTGCTAAGATCCGTAGTCGAGAGGGAAACAGCCCAGACCGTCAGCTAAGGTCCCTAAGATAGTGCTAAGTGGGAAAGGATGTGGTGTTACTCAGACAGCCAGGATGTTGGCTTAGAAGCAGCCATCATTTAAAGAAAGCGTAATAGCTCACTGGTCGAGTGACACTGCGCCGAAAATGTAACGGGGCTCAAGCACTACACCGAAGCTACGGACTCTCGCAAGAGAGTGGTAGAGGAGCATTCTGTGGACCTGTGAAGGTGGCTTGTGAGGGCTGCTGGAGGGGACAGAAGAGATTATGTCGGCATAAGTAGCGAAAAGGCTGATGAAAAGTCAGCCCGCCGTAAACCTAAGGTTTCCTGGGGTAGGGAAATCCGCCCAGGGTTAGTCGGTCCTAAGGCCAGGCTGAAAGGCGTAGCCGATGGACAGCAGGTTAATATTCCTGCACCATATGTTGTGCGTTTGACTGAAGAGGGGACGCAGGAGGATAGTCTGAGC
>CAVTNL010000001.1:1590000-1927130 GCA_963736105.1 uncultured Nitrospiraceae bacterium
ACCATGAAGGCGAAAATAGAAATTACAACTTGAGCACAATGGGGAATTAATGTCCTGTAGAGAGGGTCATGAAAAAAAAATAAGGGAAACGGCGCTTCAACTCCACGAATTGATGGGCGTAGGCGTGCCGTCTTTCTTCAATCCGCGAAGATGGCAGGGGAGACTCATGGCATTTGCTATGAGGGATGAGAACTTCAAGGTTAAACTTTTCCGATTCGTAGATTTACTGCCGGCGCTAAAAGAGGATGCTCTCATAGCCAAGATGTTGAATGAATATTTCTCCGAGTTCGAAGATGCCCCGCTGATTTTGAGACAGGGGATTAAGAGAATTTCCGGCAATGGCATTCTCACTCACATTGCAGCTGAGATTATAAGAGCTGCTGTTAAATCTCTTGCCGGACAGTTTATTCTGGGAGGCGACATTGTTGAAGCCGCTGTTCCGCTTGAGGAAATTAGAAAGAAAGGTTTCTCTTTCAGTATCGACCTGCTTGGAGAGGAGGTTCTCGGATCAAAAGAGGAAATGCACTACACAGCACGATATCTGGAACTGCTGGTTCAACTCGGAAAGATGGCGATGGCATGGCAAGATGTCCCGCTCCTCGACCGAGACGACATGGGGCCAATCCCGCGTTTTGATATATCGATTAAGGCGTCTTCTTTATACTCACAGCTAGACCCCGCAGATTGGCAGGGATCAGTCAATAGCGCGAAGGCCAGACTGGGACCAATTATAGACAAAGCAAATTATTACGGAGCATCAGTCACCTTCGATATGGAACGTTATTACAACAAAGGACTTATAATAGCTATCTTCAGGGAAATCCTCCAAGAGCATAAAGAATTTCATTTCGGCGGCATAGCTCTCCAGGCATATTTGAGAGAAACAAGGGATGACCTTCTACGTCTGATTGAGTGGGCAAAGACGCACAAGCGAAGAGTGACTGTTAGACTGGTTAAGGGGGCATACTGGGATTATGAAACCGTAATCAACCAGCAGAACGGATGGCCGTTGCCTGTTTTTATGCATAAAGAAGAGACCGACAGGAACTTCGAGGAAATTACAGGCATTCTTTTCGAGAATACGGAATATATTCGCCCTGCCATCGCCACCCACAACATAAGAAGCATCTCCCATGCAATGACTGTAGCCGATTCGCTCAATCTACCACGGGCGGCATTTGAATTTCAAATGATCTACGGAATGGCGGATCAGCTAAGTCGTGCGTTGCAGGCTAAAGGGTACAGGGTAAGGCTCTACGCGCCGGCAGGAGAATTAATCCCTGGGATGGCATATCTTATAAGACGTCTGCTAGAGAATACCGTAAATGTTTCTTTTTTAAGGAGATCGTTCTTTGAACAGGAGTCGATTGAGGAGCTGACAAAAGCTCCTTTGCTTGCGAAGGACATCACAACCGCACTGCAGAAAATAGAAAATCAGGAGGTACAAGTGTTCAGGAATGAGCCATTTCTCGATTTTTCACTCTCTGAAAACAGAGAAAGCATGAAGGCTGCGCTTGAAAGAGTGCGAGCAGAATTTGGAGAAGTCTATCCTCTTGTAATTGGTGATCGGCAGATTATGAAGGAAAAGAAGATCATTTCGATAAATCCTGCTAGACCCGAAGAAGTGGTCGGCTGTGTATCGTCAGGAAGTAAAGAGGATGCCGAAAAGGCGGTTTTGGAGGCTCGGCTTGCATGGTCTGCCTGGAAAAAAACACCTGCGGATGAGAGGGCAGAATATCTTTTCCGTTCTGCGGAAGTTATGAGAAAAAAGCGATTCGAACTTGCTGCCCTTGAGGTATATGAGGTGGGAAAGCCGTGGAAGGAGGCGGACGCCGACGTGTCCGAGGCGATCGACTATCTAGAATACTACGGAAGGGAAATGATAAGGTTGGGTGTACCGAGGCTGCTCGGAGACTATCCGGGTGAGGAAAACGAATACACTTATGAACCAAAGGGCGTGGGTGCCGTTATCTCTCCGTGGAACTTTCCTCTTGCGATTCCGGCCGGTATGGTTTCGGCAGCTCTCGTTACTGGCAATACAGTCATTTTTAAACCCTCAGGGCTTTCATCCGTGCTCGGATGGAAGCTGGTTGAGATATTCAGACAGGCAGGGTTGCCGGGTGGAGCGCTGCAGTTTCTTCCAGGCCCCGGCGAAGAGGTCGGCAAACAACTGATATCTCATCCCGAAATAGACTTTATCGCGTTTACTGGCTCGAAAGATGTAGGATTGAGGATCGCAAGGCTTGCGGGCAATACGTATTCAGGACACAGGAGCGTCAAAAGAGTGATTGCCGAGATGGGCGGGAAGAATGCAATCATTATTGACAACACAGCAGACCTTGATGAGGCGGTAAAGGGAGTGGTCGAATCGGCTTTCAGTTATCAGGGGCAGAAATGCTCTGCCTGTTCCCGCGTGATTGTTGTAGGCGGAGCATTTAACGAGTTTTGTCGTCGGTTAAGGGACGCGGCAGAAAGTATCAAAATAGGCCCACCCGAGGATCCGCAGTTTAGTATGGGACCACTCGTGGATGAAGCGGCGTTTACGAAGGTAAAAAAATATATCAGAATTGCCAAAAAAGAAGGGAAGCCACTACTTGTAAGACAAGTCGAAGGAGAAGGCTATTACGTGGGACCATCACTTTTTACTGGTGTCGGCCCGGGTGCAAGGATTGCCCAGGAGGAAATATTTGGACCGGTAGTCGCTATCATGACAGCGGCAGATCTTGAAGAAGCTTTAAACATCGCTAACGGTGTGTCCTATGCACTGACTGGAGGTATTTTTTCGCGCAGTCCGCAGAGCATCAGTAAAGCAAAAAAGCAGTTTATGGTGGGCAATCTCTATATAAACAGAAAGATTACCGGGGCGTTGGTGGGACGACAACCCTTTGGCGGGTTCGGTATGTCTGGAGTCGGGTCAAAGGCCGGAGGCCCCGATTATCTCCTGCAGTTCGTGAACCCAAAAAGCATCTGTGAAAATACACTGAGGAAAGGTTTTGCACCTGAACAAAAGAAGATTTGATACTAACGCAACTGAAAGAGTCAATCACTCTGCTCATAAAGGCACAGAGCTTGCAAGACGTAGATGCAAGCTTGTGGTTGAACAAGGTAATTGCGGTCAGTAGTTTAGGTTGCTGAGATCTGCGAGGAGCTGCTATGAGAACTACTATCCGTTATTCCTCGCCAAGTCGGAAGAGATATAATTGACAACGCCGTCTTCTTCGTTTGGTCCTATAATTTCTGAGGCGTAGCTTTTCACTTCATCGAGTGCATTTGCAACTGCCACCGCCTTGGATGCTATTTTGAACATGCTTATATCGTTGCGGCTATCACCGAATACAGTAAGCTCGCTGACTTGAAGGGCAAGCATTTCCATCAATGACTTTATCGCGTGTTCTTTTGTTGCTTTGCGATCATAGACGGTCATCCAGTACCACCCGGGTGAATATGGATTTTCAAAATAGTTGACCTCCACAAGTTCTGTGTAACGGGAGATGATATCAGTGAAAAGGTCTTCCAGGTGCTCTTTAGTGTTGATTACGTTCAAGCAAATTATTCGCTCATCAAGTTTTTCCTCAACATTGTTCGTCATTCTCAGCCGCTTGTCTCCAGCCCAAGTGCGCTCGTTCAGGTACCAGAGCATTCCGTCATTTATTATTTTGTCCAAGTAAAGACAGTCCTCTTTCCCGTTGTGGCTTGTTACGAATGGTACCGAGCCATGGCTTCCGATAAGAGAGAATATTTCCTTTGCTACATCGTTGTCGATGGAGTTAATCATCAGTGGAGAACCCGTTTCAAATTCCGAGATATAGGCGCCGTTTGACCCGATGATGGGCATGGTCATATTCACGCCATCGAGAAGCGATCGAACCGAATGCACGTTGCGTGCGCTGGCCACAGTGAAATGCAGTCCATCCGATAACAGTTCGTTCAGCTTCTGTTTCGTGTACCCTGACAGCATGGCATCGTTCCTCAGCAGCGTGCCGTCAAGATCGGATATGTATAGTCGTACAGCTGTCTTGTTCATGAGAACTCCTTAGGCGCGGATACTCGGTAATTCATTGCCGAGAGGAGCGCCTGTCTTTGATTGATAGGAATAGCCATCAGCCCTTTGAATGACAGAGCAGTGTTTATAGCTGATACCCTGAACAACACCAGCAGTAGTCGACACATTGAAATAACCAGACGTTCTCACTGCTACCTTGCCGACATGTATGCCTGTTTTTTTGCCGGTCGGGACACTAGCCTTAACTAAATCCCCCGTTCTAAACCCCTCGACCACACGAGTCGACTTGGCTGAAGTCCGTGAGAACCCAAACTTGTCCATACGGCACATTTGCCGACAGCCATGACCACAAGCCTTCACCTGCAGCACAGCCATATTCGAATCGAGTTTTACATGCGACCCGGACTCGCCAACGCAGGCCGCATCTATCCAGTGAGCCTTCGGATAACCCTGTTGATTACGGTTGAACTTAGTGCGCCCACCGGACCAGAATGTCACCGGCAATCCAAGAGACTTCAGAGTATTGCCAATCGCATATCGGGTAGCGTTAACCGCTGCCGCGTCTTTGAGCGGCATAAGAGCCTGTTTCTGCACCTCCGGATGCCCAAACTCCACCGCACTAAGGTTGTTCTTTCTCTGATTGCAATCCTCACAGGACAGAGTGAGGTTTGAAACACGATCAGTACCTCCTCTGGACTTGGGAATTATGTGCTCGATCTGCAATGGAATATTGCCTGTACCGCAATACGCGCACTTATGACCCCACTTCTGGAGCAGGTACTGCTTGACCTCAAATCCAGCAAGTGTCCCCTGCTGGTATTCGACACCAGATATTTCAGGATTGACCATCTTCTGCATATCAAACCTGACAGTCTCCACCGCAACAGACGTTAGCGGAGCAAGCCGTTGCAACCTCTGGGCCCATGTAGTTACGTTATGGACTCTAGCCATGAGAGAGGGTGGCAACCACCCCTCTGGCCTGGTCCGATTGTCAAAACGTGGAGCACGATATCTGGTCTTGCGGTTGCGCCTGCTCCTGCGAATAGAGCGCCTTGAATCAAGAGCTTTTTTGACTGCCTGCCCTCTGTGGTGAATCTCTACGGCAAAGACTACAGTCTTCCCTCGCTTGGCGTATTCGGCGACAAGTGCTACTCCCGTCAACTTGCTGCCTGGGTCGGCCTTTAGTTCAATTAGCTGAGTGTCTCCGTCTGCTCGATCTTTAAGAATGATCGTAAACGGATACCGTTTCAGCACAGCAGCCTTCTTCTCCGTTAATAACATTCTGGCCCTTGCCGGAGTGCAGGGCATGAGATGCTGTCTGGTACTGCTCACTACTAAAACACGTTGCATCGAATTACTCCTTTAATCTCCGCTTCCGCGGGTAATGTGTGCCTCGGCAATGTTATCCGGCGGTTTCGCTTAAAGCGCCTACTGTTGGGTGTGCAGACAGCACTGGCTTAACCCTTACACCTGTTTAACTGTCTGCCGCAGAGCTTGGGACTGGCAAGCATCCCCAGGTGCCTATGTATTCGCCGATAACGTAGTTAATACAACACTGAGCCTGGTCAACTAGAGCATGCTTGAATTAACTCATGTCTGGGTTTTAACCCCGAGTGGTTGACAGTTTGAAAGTGTGTAGTCTTATTTTAACCTAGAGCTCCTTTTTAATAAATGATGTCGCATTTTATAATAAAAGGCCATGACCTCCTATCCTATAGACGAAGTACTCCCTGCGCTGAAAGAGACGTTCATCTCGAGTTCTGCGGTTGTGCTGCATGCACCACCTGGCGCTGGGAAAACGACTCGCGTCCCCCTTGCACTGCTTGATGATATCCGCGACAAACGGCGCATCGTCATGGTGGAGCCGAGAAGAATCGCCGCTGTTTCTGCGGCACGGTGGATGTCGCATCTTCTTAATGAGGATGTCGGCAGGACTGTCGGTTACGCGATACGCTTTGACCGAAGAATATCAAAAGAGACCCGCGTGGAGATTGTCACTGAAGGCATTCTTACCCGCCGCATCCAAGTCGATCCAACGCTTGAAGGCATTGCCATGGTTATCTTCGACGAATTCCATGAACGAAGCCTTTATGCTGATCTCGCATTGGCACTCTGTCTCGATGTGCGGCGCAATCTGAGGGAGGACCTGAAAATACTTGTCATGTCGGCAACTCTTGACTGCAGCCCTATTGCGGCCCTCTTAGGAGGCGCGCCAATAATCACCGCCGGCGGTAAAGCTTTTCCAGTTGAGGTGACATATATTCCAGACAGGAGCGGGCACTCTCTCTCGGACCGCGTTGCTGGTGCAGTGAGCACGGCATTGAAGGAAACATTTGGAGATATCCTTGTCTTTCTGCCTGGAACGGGTGAGATTCGTGCTTGCTCAGAGGCACTGAGACCTATTGTGGAACGCAGAGGAGATGCAATAGCAATTCATCCTCTATATGGTGATCTGCCTTTCGAGGAGCAGGAGCGTGCTATTATGCCGTCGCAAATGAGAAAAATAGTTCTTGCCACAAACATTGCGGAGACGAGTCTCACCATAGAGGGAGTGACGCTAATTATCGATAGCGGGTTAACTCGGAGATTACAACATGACCCCTCGACCGGAATGAATAAGCTTATGACGGTATCAGTTTCGAAGGCTTCGGCTGAACAACGCAAAGGAAGGGCAGGCAGAATTGCTCCTGGCTCATGCTATCGTCTTTACAGTCATCATGATTTTTACTCGATGTTACCCTTTACGCCGCCGGATATCCTTGTTTCCGACCTTTCGTCTCTGGTGCTAGAGCTGGCGGCCTGGGGAATGAAGAACCCTTCCGAGCTTTCATGGCTCGATGCCCCGCCATCTGCAGCATGGGACCTGGCGCTGAGTCTTCTGCTGAAACTCGGTGCGCTGGACCTTTCTGGCACAATAACGTCGTTGGGCTTGAAAATGGCGCGTCTGCCGTTACATCCGCGTCTTGCCGGCTTGATAAACAGAGCTGTTGAACTGGGCTGTATTAGCTTGGGCAGCGATCTTGCCGCTCTGCTTTCCGAGCGTGATATAATCCGCCACAGCGCTTCGGGACGTATGATGCATGTGTATGAACCTGACATTGCCGAAAGACTGGAAATCCTTCGTACCTATCGCAAAGGGAAGAGCGTTCCCGACGGTGCGGATAACTGGGCATTAAGGTCTGTTGACGGGATTTCAAGGCAACTCATGCGGCTGATGTCAAATAACCCTAAAGAAGTGGATTACAGTGTGGTCGATCATGACATGATTTCCCGACTTCTGATCCATGCATTTCCTGACAGGATTGCACGAAAGCGCGATGCAACAGAATATAATGAACATGGACGATTTGTCCTTGCGCAGGGAAGGGGCGTAAGATTTCCTTCTGTAAGTTCGCTTAGCACAAGCCTTTATATTGTTGCCGCTCAGCTGGATGCAGGTGAAAGGGGCGAGGGAATAGTGCATCTGGCCGCCTCGCTGAATGAAGATATAATACGTGAAGAATGTGTTGAACTTATCAAAACCATCAAAAGGATAGAATGGGATAGGCGCGAGAACAGGATCATCGCCGCAATTGAAGAGCGTCTCGGAGCCATGCTGATCTCAGCTAACCCTTTCAAACCATCGGACGAAGAGGCTGCACCGATTTTATGTGATGTAATCAAATCTATGCCAGGTATTATTTTCTATACAGAAGGGGCTCGTCAGTTTCAGGGCCGTGTTGCACTTATGAGGAGGATTTTCGCCGATGAAAAGTGGCCGGACCTTGCAGACGAGCGTCTGGCTGCTGTAGCGGAGGAATGGCTTGTTCCATGGCTTGGTGGCATTCGTAGCGCTCAAGATTTTGCTAGCGTCGATATTCTGTCAGCGTTGAGGGCGCTGCTTTCCTGGCCGCAGATGTGCCTGCTCGACAAGCGTGCTCCTACTCACATTTCTGTACCCAGCGGCCACCGCGTGCCTCTTGATTACGCTTCGGGAGATGTCCCGTTGTTGGCTGTAAAGTTGCAAGAAATGTTCGGCCTTGCCGAGACACCCACCATAGCGGAAGGCCGGGTTAAGGTGTTGCTCCATCTCCTTTCTCCGGCGCGAAGACCGCTACAGATTACGCAGGACTTAAAGGGCTTCTGGGACAGTAGCTATCAGCAAGTTAAGAGGGAAATGAAGGGTCGTTATCCAAAACATCCCTGGCCCGATGATCCTTGGGATGCTGTGCCGACCAGAAAAACCAAACCTGGCAGTTCATAGACATGCGGTTTAGAAAATGCCGACCCGCACCGGTGTGGGTTTGAGTATTTTCATCATATCTTGCGAGTCCATACTTACCAGATTGTCTCTTTTCCCCCGGTGATATATATACGCTGAAGACTGAGGATCGCTTCTTCCATATAAACTGGCATGTGTTTGCGGGTGCCGAACGGAGCAATGCCGCCAGCAATATAGCCGGTGTACTTGTTAGCGATATCCGGTGCGCAGGGAGTTACAGCCTTTGCTTCTTCTTATTCGGGCAAGTTCCTTCGTAGAAACTTTCAAATCGCCATGCATGAGGACTACAACAGGGTTCTTTGTATCGTCTTCCATAATGAGAGTTTTGATTGTGCTATGTTCATCAACTTTTAATTTCCTGGCGCAGACCTCTGTGCCACCATGGTCTTCATACGCATATGGATGGTCCGTGAAATCAACTGCTGCAGCACGCAATGCGCGAACCGCCAGAGTAACAGGCATTTTCTACTTTGCCATCTAATGCGCGCCTTTAATACTAGTAAATATTCTCATGCAAATAAGGTTGGTAAATGTCCATCCATGTGAAGCATAGAAGTCTAAAGCTTCGTGGTTATCACGGTCCGCAAGGAGTTGAACCCGTGTCATCCCCTTCTCCTTGCACCAGGTAAATATCTTTATGAGAAGTTCAGTGCCAACGCCTTTGCAACGGTAATCGTTCCTCACCACAACATCTTCGACGAGTCCGACAGGACCACCTTCCGATGTCGATATCAAAGTTTGTACTGTGCACATTCCAATCACTTCGTTTCTAATGGATGCTACAAGCACTAAAGATCGGTCCTTATCTTCAAGCAATAAATGAACCCCGCGGGCTTGCTTGTTCTGATCGGCACTAAAATCGGCCTCAATCAAGAAAAGTCCGGCTAACAGATCGCAAATCTGCGGTATATCGTGATGGTTCGCCTTTCTGATCTCGATATGGCTGATATTATTGTCCCTCATATATGCATATAGCCTAACTCAAGAAGCGATGAAACTTCTATAAATCGGTCTGAACCGGAGTGTATAAAAATGATTTTTTAATGTAAAATATCCTGGAAAAGAGGTTCGTCAATTATTCGACACATTTGAAATAATCGGGCTTGACACCAGTGATCTTTGTTTCTGGGCTGATCCGCAAGGCTGAGAGTTGGTGGTAAGGTCTGGGAGATCCCAGCCTACTCATTAAAACTATCACAAGTCTGCATCTGCGGGCGGGTAAAGAAGAAGGTGCTCTCTGACCGCTGGCACTGCTGTGAGAGCGGTCTGGTTTTCATATAAAATAGTGAACGCCGGTGCAATCTATATTTAACCTATAATGCAGTCCTGCTACCTTGATCTTTGTCTAACACCCTCTTTTAGTTATCCTATTTAGTAGAAATATTTGTGAGGAGAAGACCATGAAAAAGAAACTGCTTGTATTTGCGGGCATTGTTATCGGATTGATAGCCGTCGTTATTATTGGACTAACGCTGTACGTAAAGAGTTACCTCCAGAGTGATAAGCTCAAGGCTTTGATTATACCCAGGGCTGAACAGGCAACTGGTAGAAAGCTTGATATCGACGCAATCAATGTCTCCATTTTTAGTGGCATCTCGGTGCAAGGAATTCATCTGAAAGAAAAGGATGGAGCTAAGGATTTCGTGGCTGCCAAGGAATTTGTGCTCAAATACGACCTGATGCCACTCCTCAGCAAGAGGCTGGTGATCACCTCGATCCAGCTTGTAGACCCCTCCCTGTATGTAACGCGGGATGGGAACGGACGGTTTAATTTCGATGACATTGTCGAAACCATTAAGGCCGGCGCAATAGGTGAGAAGGCGGCACAGGGCTCAGCGCAAAAGCCCCAGGCCGAGGGTGGCATGCCCCTTAACGTGCTTGCCGATAAGATCGAGATTAGCAATGCGAAGGTAGAGTTCACCGATGCTAAAAAGGAACTTCCCAATGTTGCGGCTATTTCAGACGCTGAACTAAATATCTCTGCTGGCACAGAGCCCGGAGCATTAAAATTCTCAGGGAAGGCAAATCTCAAGAGTCTTGATATCGTAATGGGCAAAATCGCCACGCGTACTTCTGGCACCATAGAGGTGGATCCCGTAACAGTAACTTATGCGCTCAATACTGTCATAGGCACCGACAGTATCGCAGCAAAAGGTTCTGTGAAAAACTATCTTCAGGCACCCGATATCAGTCTCGATCTTTACTCAAAACAGCTTGATCTCTCAAAACTCATGGCTCTGAGCGGAGGAGCGAAGAACGAAGAGAAGCAAGCTCCGAGGGCAGGCCTCGGGAAGACTTCAGCCGGCAGTGGGAAAGCCGCGGGCGAGAAAAAGATGGACATAAAAGCTGCCGGCGAGATCAGGGCCGACACGGCACTTTATGAGGGGAATACCGTAAAGAATTTCGTTATGAGATATAGCTATAGAGATGGCGTGATGACTATCGATCCTCTTTCACTGAACTTTGCAAGCGGTGAAAAGGCGGACCTTTCTGGAGTCATGAAGGGCAACCTCGTTTTCCACTACTCACCGGACAGAGGTGACGCAGCAGAACAGATCAAACAGACCATTGTCGGAAAGATGGTTGTCGATCTCAATAAGGTGCAAGTCAAGGAATCGAAGATTACGGACGCTGTCGCTAGCTTTACCGGAGTTGATGATTTCCGTCGTCCCGCCTTTGACAAGGGGCACTTCGATATAAACATCAAGGACCAGAAAATACTTTTTACAGGATTGATGACATCGCCTCAACTAAAGGTGACACCTTCTGGTACAGTAGATTTCAACAAAGCCCTCGACGCGCTTACCGATATTGAGGTGTCGCCTGAATTTGCTTCAAAGATGAAGGTTGCCAGCTTCACTAGCTTTATGGCTGGCAAGGATGGTTGGACACTCATACCCCTAAAGATCACTGGAACTACGGATAAGCCCTCGGTAGGTCCCAACCAGGCTGTCCTCAAAAAACAGCTTCAAAAGGGCATTCAGAATGCGATCGAAAAGCAATTCAAGGGCGGCGGGTCCCAGCAACAGAATCTATTAAAGGGACTCTTAGGGAAGTAATCTTCGGCATTGCATTGCTTTGGGGATGTCACCAGTGCGGCATGATGCGGTGGGACATCACATTCAAAGGAGAACTGGGTTAAGAAGTTTTTATGTAACCGTTATGTAAACGAGGTCCGATGAACGCAGTTGAACTCTATAAAAAACTCCCGATGCAGAACTGCGGTAAATGCAGGCAGAAGACCTGTATGCCTTTTGCATTTGCACTTCTGAGGGGCGAGGCGGAGCTGACTGAATGCCCCAGTCTCACTGACAGTGAGATCGATGAATTGAAAGGATCTATCTGCCGGTCTGATTGGCGGGAGGATTTGATCTTGAAATTGCAGAAAGAAGTTGAGAAAATCGATTTCTACCAGTTCGCTTCAGGTCTAGGCGCTGAGATGAAGGATGGGAACCTCATCGTCCGATCGCTTGGGAGAGAGTTTGTCATTACACCTGACGGAGAAATATCTACGCGGGGCCATATCACGCCATGGATCAAAATCCTCCTGCTGCATTATGTCAGGACGCACGGACAGGCACCTATCAGCGACAAATGGGTATCGTACAGCGAGCTAAAGAGCGGCATGGTAAAAGCTGCATCATTCCGCCGCGAGTGTGAAGAACCGATGAGGGACCTGTTCGATCGAGACTTAGGTGCAATATCAGAAATCCTTAGACGACTCGGTGCTGAGGAGCGGGAAGGGTTTGCTACGCGGAATGCGTGGCTGCTCTTCCTGCTTCCGAAGGTACCGGTGCTAATTCTCTATTGGCCAGAGGAAGACGAGTTTGATTCAAAGGTTTCGGTTCTTTTCGATTCTACGGCTGATCAATTCCTCGATGTCGAGTCCCTGATCTTTCTTGGAGAAGGTCTTATCAAGAATATAGAGGCATTTCTCTGCAGGAGAGATGAGGTTCGATGAGGAAAAGGTCAAAAGATATCGCATTATTCCGTAGCCTCCTTATAGTTTTCCTCCTCAATCTTGCTTCGGTCCACGCTGTTTCTGCGAGCGAGAAGGTATTCATGTGGAAGATAGACTCTCCAAAGGCGACTGTCTATATCCTCGGCACCGTACACATGATGGCAAAGGAAATGTATCCCCTGGATTCAAGGATAGAAAACGCTTTCAAAAAGTCTGACGCTTATGCCTTGGAGTTCAACATTGACGATGTCACAAAGATACAAATGGACACCATGCTTTCTGATATTAGTTATCGCGGCGATGATACAATCCGGGATCATATATCAACGGGGACTTACAAAACCCTGCAAAAGAAGTTTTCAGAGTACGGTTTGCCCTTCGAAAATATGTTGAAGTTCAGGCCGTGGTTCCTGGCGATCACGATTGAGACGATCGAATATCAGAAACTAGGGTTAGATCCCCGGTACGGCATCGACAAATATCTCCTGCAGCGGGCTGAGGGGAACAAGTCTATTATCGAACTGGAATCATTCGACTCCCAAATGGATCTTTTTAGAAATATGCAGGAGAAGGACCAAGAGCTGTTTCTGATGTATACGCTGAATGATATAGAAACCAGTGCGAAGGTTATGGATGTACTGCTGAAAGCATGGTTTGAGGGAGATGCTAATACCGTGGAGAAACTTATGTTCGCTCCCCTGAGGGAAAATCGACAGCTGTTACGAATATACGAAGAGCTATTTTATGAGCGGAACTTGAACATGACCGACAAGATAGTAAAGATGCTTGCCCAAAAAGGCACATACTTCGTAGCGGTCGGTGCTGGTCATTTGGTAGGCAGTCGTGGCATAATCGAACTGCTTACCCATAAAGGATATACTGTAACTCAACAATGAATGCAATGGTGCTGCTCCATTAGCACTGCGATTTGAGAGTTCTTGCCCATGAAAAATAGCCAGCGTGATGTCTTCGCCGGCCCGATAGAAAATTAAAGGCGAGATAAATTGGAAAGGAGTTTTCAACGGTTATGAAAAGAGTCGGATGGCCCTTGTTTTTGGCGGCAATACTCATTCTTGCCTCGGTTGCGGTGTATTGCATGCAGATTGTCTTTTTTCATAGGACTCAGGATACATTTTTTTATCTATTACAGGATTTGGCATTCCTTCCGGTCAATGCACTTCTTGTGGTTGTAATACTGGATAAATTGCTCAAATGGCATGAGAAACAGTCGATACTGAAAAAGGTGAACATAGTTATAGGCGTTTTTTTTAGTGAAATGGGAATACGATTACTCAGCACGTTTTCAAGCTTCGATAAGGCCGCACAGGAGATACGGAAAGATCTTATGGTCGGAGAGAGATGGTCGGACACGGATTATGCCAACGCCAGGAAGAACATAAAAAACATAGATTTTGCCGTTGATGCTCGGCATGGGAATCTCCAGGCGATGCACGATTTTTTTGTACTACAGAGATCTTTTGTTCTTGCTTTGATGGAGAACCCTAATCTGCTTGAGCACGAATCGTTTACCGATATGATGCTTGCTGTCTCTCACCTGATGGAGGAGCTGTCAATGAGAAGCGATCTGTCATCCCTCTCGGCAAAGGACTTGCAGCACATATCTGTAGATATCAAAAGGGCTTTTTCTGCCCTTGTTAACGAATGGCTCGGCTATATGTATCACCTGAAGAAGGAATATCCATATCTATATTCTCTTGCGGTCCGGACTAATCCTTTTAACAAGGATGCGCATGCAGAGATAAACTAGGAAGAGAAGCTTTGCGCAATGTGGCTTTTGCAGCGGGTGCAGAATTCATAGCCTTTCCAGTCAGTATCGGCGAGGCGGTTTGAGAAATACATGACACTACGGTCGTCGGAGCAGTGACCGTGGCCGTAAGTATGGCCGAGTTCATAGATTGCCGCGCTGGGCATCCTATTTTCGAAAAGCCTATCGTCTTCTGGTTCACCATAAAATTCCGAGCGCAGTTGCTTGGCGAAAACAGGGCATGCTGCCCAGATGCGAGCCGAAGACAAAATTCAGATTGTTGATATACAGGTCTTGGTGAACAATTCCTGAGGTCCGCTAATGGGCCTGGGATTCTGTGTTGGCAGCCAGCTTTAACAACAGGATTTCGGCGGGATACTGTTTTCTTTGGCTGTTGAGGGCGTATATTGTGGCTCGGCGGCTGGCGCTGCTACGATTATGTCCCTGTTGAAAATATTCCTCAATCCCGACTGCAGGACCTCGGTGATCCATATAATCTCGCCGAACGGGACGACGAGTATGCTTTTACCCATATCGGCATCATGGTAGCAATAAACAGCTCGTTTCTAAAGCCTCTCAGGAATATATCGCTTTGTCTTCACCGCCTTTTTCTTGCAGCCTCAGGATTCAGGCATTGCGGTGGAATCTCGCCGTGCATCGCGGAAATGATATTTTCAGCTGCCATCAGTCCCATGCGCTCGCGGGTTTCAAGCGTTGAGCTGCCGAGGTGGGGGCAGAGCACTACATTGTCGAGATTCAGCAGTTTCTTTTCGACCTCCGGTTCCCGCTCATAGACATCCAAGCCCGCAGCTCGAATGTGACCGCTTCGTAAAGCCTCTGCCAGGGCCTCCTCATCGACAACCGGTCCTCGCGCAGTATTGATGAGAATAGAGCTCTCTTTCATGATTGCGAACTTGCTAGCACCGATTAAGTGATGTGTCAGAGGTGTCAGTGGAACATGGATGGAGACAAAGTCCGACTGACTGAGCAGTATATCCAGGCCGGCAAAGGAAGCTCCAGTGTCCTTTTCTAAATCAGGCTTCGGGGTGCTTGCAGTGTAGAGAATCTTCATGCCGAAACCCTGAGCACGTCTTGCAACGGCTTGTCCTATGCGGCCGGCGCCTACTATGCCTATGGTCTTGCCGGTCACTTCGACACCCAGTATGAAGAGGGGAGCCCATCCAGTGAAGCCGCCTGACCGTACAATTCGGTCTCCTTCGACAACGCGACGCGCGGCGGCAAGGAGAAGCGCCCATGCCATGTCAGCAGTCGCATTAGTCAATACGTCAGGTGTATTAGAGATAAAGATACCGCGTTCTGTCGCAGCAGTAATATCGATGTTGTTGTATCCGACAGCATAGTTCGCAAAGATTGTGCATTGACTACCGGCATGATCCATCAACTCGGCGTCGACCTTATCATTAAGCATTGTTATTACAGCGTATCTGTCCTTTACGGCGTCGAGGAGTTCACTGCGGTCTAGCGGTCGATCTGCAGGGTTTACTTCGACGTCGCAATGTCTTCGCAAATGCAGTACAGCTTTCTCCGGAATCATCCTCGTAATATAGACTTTCTTATCTTTCATGCTCCCTCCGCGTATCTTGTGGGAAAAATCTGTTGATACAAAGATATATTCTATAATAACCGGAATTGCACCGTAACCACACGTCAGACAATGAAACTAAGGATTGCTTTTCTCAGTCCTGCAGTTTAATGTCGAAATATGCTACAATTGCCGCATGGAACGACGGAAATCGGGAAGAATGATCGTTAATTTAAAGGCGGAACGCATTTCAGGCAGAAGGAGATATGATGTATTTATAGAAGATATATCCGAGTTCGGCATCCATCTTATAACTGCTCCATCCGCTACGTATAAGAAATATATTCCTGGAACTGAAATTGACGTTCGACTCCTGCTTGCCGATGGAGTGAGGATATCACTAAACTGCAAGATAGCTTGGTCGGTTCACCGCCTTCCGCCTGAGAGAGAAGTCGACAACATCGGCTTAGAGATTATTGACCCACCTCTGAGATATATCGAATTCATCAGGACACTATCAAGTGCTATAGGCTGATCTCGGCATATGAGAGACCGTGCGTAAAAACGGTGGTATGGTAGTTTCTTGTAATCATTAATATAATTCTAAGAACGCATCATAAAGAATCCCGCAATGGTTGATATTTCCGTTTATCGGACAGCTCGCCCACAAATCCCACTTTAACCTTACTTTCCAGTGACGAAAGTAGCAAACTATTAAGAGCTCTGTTCGAAACCTATGACTATCGCCAAAAAGATAATACTCAAATATGGGGCGTTGCTTGCCATGGTCTTCATGCACCTAATCGATTCGCTTTCTTGCCTCGATCAAATGGACCGAATCAACGAGGCTATTGAAAAGGTAACTAATCCAATCATCGAAGGAACAGACCGGTAGGTGGAAACCGGCTTGGTCACGATTTGTATACCCGGCGTCTTGCGATCCTCAAGGACAGTGACCGTTTCTAAATCCTGCAACTGAAGAAAAGGACTTTTCCATTTTGTCGAAGAAATAGGAGCCATGGAAAGTATCACAGCCATGGCAGAGACGGACGCTGTTGTATCATAATGATGAGGTATTACGGCGGTTTCTCGATAAATGTAGCGAGTGTAGCACCACATGCTGTCTCAGTTGCGCTCTATTGTCACACAATGGTATTATGCAGAATAAGCTGTCATGAAGCTTCGTTAATGTCTTTGTGATCTATATTATTGAATAGTGTATCTATCGGCCATGACCCGGGGGAGAATAGATTATTGGCATAGTCAATGCCTAGATTTACCGAATTGTCAGTATAAGTCCTTATTCTATCCGAGTGATCAATTACAATCTTTCTTGCACAATGAAGAAAGTAGGTCACCAATTAAGCGAGGAGGTAATATGGCGCAAAGTAATTCCGCCACAGAAAGGGTGGCAGGCTACAAGATTCTGAGCAAAGAGATACTGAGCGATGTCACAAAGCTTATGGTAGTGGAAGTCCCCCAGGTTGCCGCTAAGGCAAAGGCAGGACAGTTCGTTATTGTTCGTATTGATGAAAAAGGTGAACGGATACCGCTGACTATAGCTGACTATGACCGGAAAGCGGGCACGATCACAATTATCTTTCAGGAAGTCGGCAAATCGACCATGCAGATGGGTGCCCTCAATCCCGGCGATATGTTGGCGACTTTTGCAGGCCCGCTAGGCCATGCCACTGAAATAAAGAATTATGGCACCGTTGCCTGTATTGGAGGCGGAGTCGGCATCGCTCCGATCTATCCCATCACCCGGTCCCTTAAGGAAGCTGGTAATCGCGTAATCTCCATTATCGGAGCCAGGACGAAAGATCTTCTCTTCTGGGAAGACAAGATGAGGGCTGTTTCCGATGAGCTGATCATATGCACGGATGACGGATCGTATGGAAGAAAATGCCTCGTGACAGATCCGTTGAGGGAAATGCTGGAATCTAAGAAGGAGAATATTGCTCAGGTTTGGGCCATCGGCCCGGCAATTATGATGAAGTTCGTAGCTGCAACTACAAAGCCGTTTAGCACTCCGACCGTAGTTAGCCTTAATACCATTATGATTGACGGCACAGGCATGTGTGGCGGCTGCCGTGTGCCGCTTACCGATGGTGCACAATTTGTATGTGTCGACGGCCCCGAGTTCGACGGTCACAAGGTAGACTGGAACAGCCTCATGTCACGGCTGTCTTTCTACAAGGAAGAAGAAAAGTTCGCGGTAGATCAGTATAAGCATAAATGCAATCTGGATGCCGCATTGGAAAAAGGGGGGAAGTAGTATGGCAGAGCTCACTGCTAAACAACGCATGCAAATTCCCAGGCATGATATGCCTGTTCAGGATGAGGTCGTGAGAAGCGGCAACTTCGAAGAGGTTGCCTTGGGATATCTTTTTGAAACTGCCAAAGAGGAGGCCGAGCGCTGCCTCCAGTGTAAGAAGCCTGCTTGTATAGAAGGCTGTCCTGTCGGCGTTCGTATCCCTCAGTTTATTAAAGCATTGCGTGAAGGTGACATGACCAAGGCTGTCCAAGAGATGAAGGTCAAGAACAATCTTCCCGCGATTTGCGGCAGGGTCTGTCCACAGGAAACACAGTGCGAAGGAAAATGCATCCTGGCCAAGAAAGGCGAATCTGTCGCCATTGGCAGACTCGAAAGATTTGTGGGAGACTATGAGCTTCAGCACCGCACCTGCCCGTTGGTGAAAGCCAAACCGACAGGAAAGCGCGTTGCCATTGCAGGGACCGGGCCTGCCGGTCTTACGTGCGCGGTAGACCTTGGCAGAGAGGGACATGAGGTCACAATGTTCGAATCCCTTCACGGCCCTGGTGGTGTTCTGATCTATGGCATTCCAGAATTCCGGCTTCCAAAATCTGTAGTTCATTCCGAAGTCGATTATGCGATAAAGTGCCTTGGTATCGATATCCGCACCGACTACATCATCGGACGAACACTGACACTTGGCGAGATTGTCGAACAATACGATGCTATATTTCTCGGCACCGGCGCAGGACTGCCGTCGTTCATGCGGATTCCAGGCATCAACCTTAATGGGGTAATGTCTGCCAACGAATTCCTTACAAGGGTCAATCTGATGAAGAGCTATCTCTTCCCTGAATACGATACACCTTCAAAGGTCGGGAAAAGGGTAGCCGTTGTAGGCGCAGGAAACGTGGCTATGGATGCGGCAAGATGCAGCATCAGACTCCAGAAGCTCTTCTCGAAGAATGATACCGACGAAGTGCATATTGTTTATCGTCGTTCTAGGGAAGAAGTCCCCGCAAGGGGTGAAGAAGTGCATCACGCCGAAGAAGAAGGAGTCATTTTCGACTTCCTTACGAACCCTGTCGAGATAATAGGCGATGACAAGGGCGCGGTAAAGGCGATGCGATGCATACGTATGGAACTTGGCGAACCCGATGCATCCGGTCGCCGTAAACCTATGCCGGTAGCAGGCTCTGAATTTGAGATAGAAATCGATACAGTGATCATCGCCCTCGGCACCAGTCCAAATCCACTCGTCTTCATAGATGCCGACGGTCTCGAAAGGACCAAGTGGGGGACGACCGTAGCAGACGAGGCAACGGGGCGTACCACTAAGCCGAAGGTATGGGCCGGAGGCGATGTGGTTACGGGAGCTGCCACAGTTATAAGCGCAATGGGAGCAGGTAAGAGAGCGGCCGCCGATATGCACAAATTCATGATGGAAAACGCTGCCTGGTAGGCTGTTTGAATCGATAATTTTCACAGAAAGGGGCCCTTTCGAGGGCTCCTTTTTTATTGATTTGCCCCTCGCCAAAGTTACTGATTCTGGCGCAAATATTATTTAATGACATGATTGGTAATATTGCTATGGAATAGTGCGGTGGTAGAATGAAAGAAGAGAGATGATGACAGTATAAAAAAAGTTCTTCATCCAGAAGGTAATCAGCATGGCATCGTTCAGATTCAAGGATTGGGGGATCTAGACAAAGATAATTGGCATTTCAGCAATTACGATGCTCATCTCCTTTCTGGGCGTGCTGCTGTATTAGGTTTTTCTTCTAGGCCCAGTATCTTCTAAAACAGGCATCACATACTAGTCCATGGGCGGTTGCGTGAATCGTGTTCCATGCAGCCTCTTTGGTGCAATTGGAGCAAACAGCAGTTGCTTCTCTTTCCCGGGCAGTCTGTGCGTCATCGGGTTTGTGAAATACCTCGTCCGAATAGGTGTCGTCATAAGAATCCCCGATCTTGCCCTCTGTCTTTTCCGGTCCAGCCGTCTTCGGCTGTATAATTTCCGGTGGCATGGTTGATATGCATCCGACTATCTGGCCGTATGGCAGCCATCTTAATGTAATCTCATTCCAGACCTGTGTTTCAGTTGTGATCTTCCCATGGGAAGCAAGTTGCTTTATCTGATCATCAGAGACCGGCCCGACCTTAACTTCCCCGTCCTTATAATACCAGTCCATCCTTTCATCCTTGTGCGGTGGTGACCTCATTATTTAGGTCTGAGGAACCGCTTAGTCCTTTCCGTTAATAGCATTTAAGCACGCTCTAAGAGCGCGCAAACTCCGACCTTTAGGCCGGTGTTGGTGACATCGTTCAGTCTCAATTAATCTCGCATAGGCACGGCGCAACCGATTCTGCAAGCCTTTTAAGGCAGTGAAGATTTTAAGATGACCCTTGTGCCGCAAATCCGGTCATGTAATGTACGCTTTTCAGTGTCAAAGGCTGCCACGATATATCCAAAGGCAAAGGGCATGGCACTGAGGATTTCGGCGCAGCATCGGCCTAATGCCTTGATATACCCCACTTTGCCGCCATAAACATCAACAACTTTAATGCCTAAGGCCAGCTTGCCCGGTGTGGCTCCGTATTTGCCTACGAAAAAGGCAGCATATCCGATGAAGGACATGAGCCAGTATATATAGATTAAAATGAATGCAAGCATTCTGACTGGACTTATGAATATGGCGTCCGTCCAGAGAAGCAAAAAGATCGCGGTGGCATATATGAGCATGCCTATGATGCCGATAATTATGCCATCTATGAGTTTGGCTACAAGCCGTATGCCAAAGCCTGCAACGGGGAGGCGAGGTGTGTCTTCATCCTTCTTCTGCTCATTGGAGAAAAGCGTATCACAAGCCGGACAGAATTTCTCGGCACCGTACCGGTTCAGTTCTTCAATGGCAAATTTCTTGAAGCATCTGGAGCAGTATGACTCAGACTTAGGAATGGTAACTTCCATATCCGAACTATCGCTATAATGTTCCACCTCGCTTGAATCTATGTTTTCATACGGCTTCCATGACGCTTCAGCCTCATTTTCAACCTCTTTTTCAGCCGAATCGCTTAAAGCGGACCGAGTCTGGCCTGAAGCTTCTCGGAAAGACTGCCACTTGGCATCGCGTTCATTCCAGACCATGGTATCTCGGGTGATCTTTCCGAGTTCGGCAAGTTCCAGTATCTGCTTATCGTTGACTGGACCGACCTTGCTGTCACCGATTTTGTAGTACCAGTTCAATTTGTTTCCTCCCGATAGGGCGTGTTTCGAGAAATAAACCAGGTCGAGTATGTAAAATAATACTTATTGTACCATTACTCGCAGTCTATGGTAAGTGACCAACTTGGTAAAGTTGGCTGAGCAGGTTCGGATTCGGCGGTTTAATTGATGTGGCATTTGAACTTATAACTGCGCATTCCGCCTGCCAGGTGGTAGCTATTAGGGGGGGCAATCTATGCTGTGGACTTTTCCTGAGTTAGGTGATAAACATAGGTAAGAATATGCAAGGCGGTTCAGATTATGTTGTTATTATGAAAGTATCTCAAAGTATCTTGTCGGCGCCACTGTCACAGTGGATCGGATGCTAACCCTTTGTTTTTAATACCAAGGTAGAAGAGGACAGGTATTTCCGGAACTTTCGGAGTCATTCCCTTGATCGGGAAACACAGGTAGTGTTTATCTATCAGAACTGCGATGTTACTGCTAACTTCGATTACAATGCCGCATTGGGCACAAAGAAGAGTGGAATCGGGGCATTGCTGGACGGCAGTATTGCAGTAAAGCAGAGGAAGTTCGTCAGGTTCAGGAGGGAAGATTGCTGTAAATTAGGGCGGGGACTGCTGTAAGATGCACGCGGGTATTGCTCGCATTTTGCTCTGGTGTCTGCGAATCGTGAAGCTCCCACTTCAACCGCTTCCCTGCGTTAAGTGGTGAGTAGTTCACAATAATTACTGGAAAGGCGGCTGATATGTGGGAACAATGTAGCAGCTGTGCGCATTTTCGCGGCAGTTTCGAGAAGAACGAGCCTTCATGTACAGCTTTCCCATTAGGCATTCCTAAGGAAATATGGGAGGGTAACTTTGACCACAATAATCCTTACGAGGGTGACCATGGAATAAGGTTCAAGGCTGCGTTTGAGGGAGATTAGAGAATTTGAAAACAGGGATTAAAAACTCGTTTGTTCCAGCAGAAAGACAACAGACTGTGAGGCGTGAAATCATCGAAGGCTGCGCGGGCAGCCTCTTTCTGCAAAGGACATATCTGCCATGGTGAGGATTCCTGAAAAAGAGGCATACGAACATCCGGAGCACATTCGAAGGAGCGTGAGCAAAGGAACTCGCGCCCTGGTTATCACGCCTTCACAATGCAGACAGTGATGGTTTGTCTAGAGGAAGAGGACTCGGTTAAGTAAACCTTGCAAATGCCCTGTATGCCGTAACGACTCAATCGAAGATTCACTCTTCTCGATCGAATAGCGCAAAACAACTCAGCCTTTATTTGCACTAGTTGAGAAAAGCGTTTACAAGTAAAGACTCATAGAAGTGAAAGAGTCATGGCCTTCCGGTTAAGATAAGTCACCAAACAAAACTTAACCATAGGAGGAAGAACCATGACTCAAAGACAGTATATCATTACTCGCAAGCTCAATATCCTAGAGCTTGGCCAAACCCTTGGAAACATCAGCGATGCATGCCGGAAACTTGGTGTGAGTCGCCAACACTATTACGACATCAAGCAGGCAATAGAAGAAGATGGCCTGGAAGGGCTCCTGGAGAAATCGCGGAAAGCACCGCGGATCGGCAATAGAGTGGCGCCTGAGATTGAGCAAAGGCTGCTGGATTACTCCCTGGAGTTTCCTACACACGGACAGACACGCACAGCTAATGAGTTGAAGAAGATAGGTGTCGTACTCAGTGCTGGCGGAGTTCGGAGCATTTGGCTCAGGCACAAGCTTCATATTAAGGGCTTGAGGTTGAAAAGGCTGGAGCAGTGGGCAGCTGACAATGCGAATATATTGACAGAGTCTCAGGTTCAAGCTCTTGAAACAGCCAAGGAACAGAGGGAGATGTGCGGGGAAGTGGAGAGCCACCACCCTGGTTTTCTCTTTGCACAAGACACCTGTTATATCGGCTATATCAAGGGTGTAGGGAAGATCTACCAGCAAACAGGCATCGACACTCACAGCAATGTCGGATTTGCCAAAATCTATCTTGAGAAAACGTCCTTGACCGCAGCAGACTTTTTAAATGACAAGGTGTTGCCATTTTTCGATGAGTACGGAATTAAGATACTCCGACTCCTCAGCGATAATGGAGCAGAGTATTGCGGTCGTCCAGAAAGCCATCCTTACGAACTGTTCCTTCATCTGAATGATATTGAACACACGAGGATAAAGGTCAGGCATCCCCAGACTAACGGATGTGTGGAGAAACTGAATCAGACCGTTCAGGATGAGTTTTACAAAGTGGCGTTTAGAAAGAAACTCTATCGTACCATCGAAGAGATCCAGGCTGACCTGGACGCGTTTATGGTGTGGTACAACACCGAGCGGACCAATCAGGGCCGGTACTGTCAGGGCAGAACGCCGCTACAGACTCTTATCGACGGTCTTGCCCTGTATAACGAATTAGTCTATGATAATCACGAAGGAGAGGAGGCTGCGTAGCATCGGCTAAGGCGCTTAACCGGAAGGCCAACTGTAAACGCAACTAGCGATTAGTGCACTTTATTTACAGGACCCCTCTTCCAATTTCCTATTAGGTGCTTTGACCTGCCGATCTGCTGGCTTTCGGCATTAAAGATAGTCCTAAGGCCTCAGCAAGCAGTCTGTATCTTTTCAAACGCATCTTCACTTCGTGCTTCTTATGAAATTAAATCGTCCTCCCGGCAGCTTCTGCAAAGAATTTCAATCTTGACATAAGGGCTGTGAAGTCTTTCGGGGTCAAAGACTGAGGCCCATCTGAAGTAGCGTGTTCGGGATCAGGATGTACCTCGATCATTAAGCCATCCGCCCCAGCCGCTGCCGCGGCGAATGACATTGCTGCAACATATTTCTGGTGTCCTGTTCCATGCGACGGGTCAACTACAACAGGCAGGTGAGTCTCACCCTTCAGCACCGGTATGGCGGAAAGATCGAGGGTGTTTCTTGTAGCCGTCTCAAAGGTCCGGATACCGCGCTCGCAGAGTATCACCGATTGGTTGCCTTCGCTCATTATGTATTCTGCACTCATCAGCAATTCCTTGATGGTCATCGACATGCCACGTTTGAGCATAACAGGCTTTTTAATCTGCCCGACCTTTTTTAGGAGTTCGAAATTTTGAGCGTTTCTGGTTCCAATCTGCAGGATATCGGCGTATTCAGCAACTAGGTCGGCCGTTTCAGGATTGACGACCTCGGTTATAATAGGCAATCCTGTCACCTTTCTGGCCTTTGCCAACAGCTTCAAGCCCTTTTCCTTCATTCCCTGAAAAGAGTATGGAGAAGTCCTGGGCTTGAAGGCTCCTCCGCGAAGAAGATGCGCCCCTGCTTTTTTGACCTCAACTGCCGTTTCGATTATCTGCTTTTCGCTCTCGACCGCACAAGGTCCGGCCATTACAACAATCTGACTGCCTCCTATAGAAAGAGAATCTGTTATTTTTATTACGCTAGACTCCTTCTTTACCTCTTTAGACGCAAGTTTGTAGGCCTTCAATATGGGTACGACGCTTTCGACTCCACGCATTGACTCGATTGTTTCAATGACAAGCTGTTTGCCCCGTTCATCTCCCACTGCACCAATGACGTCCCTGGTTGTTCCATGAATGACATGGGGCTTGTATCCTAGTTCCTTGATCCTGCCCAGTACATCTTCCTTTTGGCGCTTTGACGCTCCTGCTTTCATGACGATTATCATTTGCACTCTCCTTTTGTTTCCGAAGCAAAAAGGCCGGGGAGCTTACCCGGCCTTTTTGGAAGAATTCTAACAAGAAAAAGCCGGGGGCTCTTTGTCTGCCCTCGGCTTTCGGTTGATTATGTTATCTCTTCGTCAACCTCTGCCACAGGCAGACAGGCTAAAGTAATAGCCAAACCAGAAGCGAAAATTAGCGAAGAAATACTTTTTCATGATGATTTACTTTTACCGATTTCCAATCGGATTGTCAAGGGAAAAATATAATGTCCGAAAGGAGCAAAAAATCATTCAGTGCCCTTATGAGCGGTGCAACTGCTTTTGCTAAAGCAGTCTTCCAACGGATACCGAGGAACGTAAGGAAATATGCAACAGCTTATGCAACAGCGCCGCAAATGAAGTAAAGTTCTGCCGTTTCAATCGGCTCTATGACATGAACTCCCTTCTGTTTTTTCCAATCTTGCATTAAATTATAGCTGATCTAAACAAATAGTAAAGTTAGTTCAAATCTGATTCAATTGCAAGTATTAGGTTTACACAGATCAGTGTGGTGTTCATTGATTAGTTCATGATATATTCTTAAAATAGATAAGAATGGATTGGCACATATATCTCACAGCTTTCATATCCATCCTCGTGGCGATCAATGCCCCTAGCGTGCTTCCCCTTTTTATCTCGTTTACAGAAGAGATCGTGGAAGAACGACATAGGATTGCCGGACAATCGGTCCTGACCGCTTTCCTTGTTGCAACTGGATTTATGTTGCTGGGAAGTGCCGTCTTCAGCGCTATCGGGATCGAGGTTGAGGATTTCATGATTGCCGGTGGAGTTCTTCTGTTAGTCTTCTCTATTGTCGACATTGTCTTTCCAGAAAGCAGGGGACGATATGTAGCTTCGACTACTTTGGGTGTCGTCCCGATTGGGACGCCGCTGCTTGCAGGACCAGCCACATTGACTACTACGCTTGTTCTGGTTGGCAATTACGGCTATTTCCCGGTCATAGCTGCACTCATTGTAAATTTCGTAATCGCGTGGGTGATTCTCTATAAGGCTGAACTGATCATCCGAATTATAGGCATCAACGGCGCAAGGGCCTTCGCAAAGGTTGCGTCACTCCTCCTCGCTGCCATAGCAGTTAAGATGATCAGAAGTGGTTTGTTTGCTATCCTGAAGATGCAGGGGTAGGTTCTGATGAGTTGAGGGCACAAACCCCAGGTGAGCTTCGGACGAACAGACCTGTGGAAACAGCATGTCTGCCGCAAACTTTTCGGCATTACTGGTAATCAGAGAGTATATCCGATGGTCTCCTGATAGCTTGACACAAACTAATGATTAACAAGATAATTATCATTCATGCATTGCTGTTAAATTTATCAGGAAAGAGGTTGCGTGACCAGTGAAGTTTGATCCTATAGTTCACAGATATGATTTTTTGAATCACCTCCTTTCGATCGGCCAGGATTTTTATTGGCGGACGGTTATGGGCAATAAACTGCAGCCCTCTAAGGGAGATCTCATCCTCGATCTTGCAACCGGGACCGGCGACAGCGCTAAGGCTATGGTCGGAAAGGGAGTTGCGGTGGTAGGTGTGGATATCAGCTTCAATATGCTTGTCAGGGCAAAGCAAAAGATTTCTAAAGACTACTATCAAATCTGCTCTGGATCGGGCTACGCACTCCCCTTTAAAGCGGAAACCTTTAATGGAGCTACATGTGCATTCGGCATTAGAAATATGCCTGAGACGATGATGGCACTTAAAGAGGTTTACCGTGTACTGAAAAGAAGCGGAAAGATGGTCTTCCTCGAATTTTCGATGCCGCACGGCTGTATCAGTGTGCCATACGGTTTTTACCTTGGTAAGATACTTCCTTTTGTGGCCGGGTTATTCTCCAGAAGAGACGCCTATGACTATCTCGCCGATTCTATAGAAAAATTTTATACCCCGGAGGATTTCGCTCGGATCATTGTCGAGGCTGGGTTCAGTCGGTGCGAGAAAAAATCTCTCAGCCTGGGATGCGTATATATCCATATTGCGTATAAGGATTAAACATGATTTCATACCCTAATATTAGTCCAGAAATAGTGAGAATCGGTCCGTTTGCTATAAGATGGTACGGACTTATGTACCTCCTGGGTTTCGGCGCTTCGCTGTTGCTCGTGCAATATCAGGTAAAAAAGAGATCCATGGAACTGGAGGCGGATTTTGTAGAGACGCTCTATTCTTATCTCATCGCTGGTCTTTTGCTTGGGGCGCGGGTTGGTTATGTGATTTTTTATAACGCAGCCTATTATTTTTATCATCCACTCGAAATTTTTGCGATTTGGCAAGGGGGGATGTCTTTTCATGGCGGATTTATCGGTGTAATGCTGGCTGGCCTACTCTTCTGCAAGAGACGTCGTGTTGATTTCTGGTTGATTGCCGACCTGGTTGTTGTTACCGTGCCTATCGGCTTGGGGTTGGGGAGACTGGGTAATTTCATTAATGGAGAACTTTATGGAAGAGTGACAAATGTGCCTTGGGCGATGCTCTTCCCTGGAGAGACCTTGCCTCGCCATCCTTCTCAGCTCTATGAATTCTTTTTGGAAGGGGTTGTCCTATTCGTCGTCTTGTGGTCGATGAAGGGTAGATTGAAATCCGGAAAACTGACGGCGCTTTTCCTGATCCTTTACGGAATCTTTCGGATCGTTGCTGAATTCTTTCGTGAACCCGATCCGCAAATCGGCTACATCCTGGGTGTTATTACGATGGGACAGATCTTAAGCTGTCTTATGGTTGTGGTTGGAATAATATTGTACCTAGCTCGCAGCAGGATTTGACGTTAAAATTAAAATAGATGGAAACCAAAGAGCGTATATGCGATCTAAAAAGGCATATTTTCTATGAGCTCCTCGACATGGCAGGACGGGTGATGGTACTCGTCAAATATTCGCCCGATGTTGTTATTGGCAATAGGGGTTTTGTAGGAGAGGAGAAGAGCACAGGCATTATCCTTGTGTTCAACCCCAAGATGAAGTTTACTTGGGACGAGTTTGGCATTACCGCGACGCTTGTTTTTGGGGCCGCTCCTCAAAAGTGCTTTATCCCATCGGACAGCATTGCAGCAGTTTATTCTCCGGAGCTGAATTCGCAATTTATCTCCTCAACCCAGGAAAGTCAGGCCTCAAAGGAGCAGGCGGCCCTGGGTGTAGAAGAAGGAGTGAAGCTTAGTAAAAGTAACGCTTTTGCTCGAAAGATTGCTACCGACAGTAAAAAAAACGTAATCAGCGTGGATTTCGTAAAGAAAAAATTGCTCAAAGATTAAATTCCATAAGAGGATATTTTATGCATAATGAGAAATTGGTCCATGATCTCATAGTGGATCATCTGAGGCAAAAATTGGGCAGGGATTATAAGGAAGTCACAGTCAATCCCGAAGGTAACCCTGATATAGTGCTGGCGAACCATGGCCTAGTCCTGGCCAATGTCGAAGTTGAAACCGATAACACTATTAACCCTGAGAAGGCCGCTGAATGGAAAGTCCTGGCCCAACCGGGGACAAAGCTGATCCTTATGGTACCCAGGAATGCGAAAGCTAAAGTAACCGAGCTTTTATGGCAGAAGGGTATAATGGACAAGGTCAGCGTGGGGAGCTACGAGATTGTTATAAATATGCCATAATATCTGGAGGCGCGGCGTGCCGCGCCCCTGCATTACGGTAATATTGAGGAGTGCCTAACAATCTTCCCTTCGATCAAATATAGCACCATCTCTGCAATATTGGTAGCATGGTCAGCTATGCGTTCTAAGTATTGTGCAACAAAGGTAATGCGCATTGCCCTGCAGATGATGCTCGAGTTTTCGGTCATCAAAAAAAGAAGCTCGCTCATTATCTTGTGTTTTAGATCATCGATCTCATCATCCCTCATGATAACGTCTTTTGCAAGTTTCATGTCCCTACTCACAAAGGCATCGAGCGCATCCCGTGTCATCCCCTGTGCGATTTCCCGCATCCTTGGGATGTCGACATATGCCTTAAGGACCGGCTCCTTGTTTAACTCTATAGCCCGCTGCGCTATATTTACGGCAAGATCTCCCATGCGTTCGAGATCGGTTGTAATCTTCATCGCCGTAGTTATGAGCCTCAGATCCCCTGCCATAGGTTGCCTAAGGGCTATGAGCCTTATCGATTCCTCATCGATCTCTATGTCGAGGGTATTCACCAGATGGTCTCCCTCTATAACGCTCCGAGCAAGATCGTCATCCCGTTCAACGACAGCTTGAACAGAATTTTTTATTGCTTTCTCGACGAGCGATCCCATCTGGAGGACCACTCCATTCAGGTGCGCCAGTTCTTCATCAAAAATAGCCATTATCCGAACCTCCCGGTTACATAATCTTCCGTAAGTTTTTCCGAGGGCGCCGTGAAGATTTTTTCTGTAGTTCCGAACTCGATAAGCTCCCCGAGCATCAAGAACCCTGTCCAGTCTGAAATCCTGGCGGCCTGCTGCATGTTATGCGTAACTATTATTATAGTGATTTCCTTTTTCAAATGCATTACAAGGTCTTCAATTTTTGACGTCGATATCGGATCGAGCGCCGATGTAGGCTCATCGAAAAGCAGGACTTCCGGGTTGACCGCAAGAGCCCGGGCAATAACGAGCCGCTGTTGCTGTCCGCCCGACAGATCGTAGGCATTTGCAGTGAGTTTGTTTTTGACCTCATCCCACAAGGCGGCATGCTTCAGGGCCTTTTCGACCCGTTCTGCAAGTTCCGATTTCTTTTTAATCCCTTTAAGTTTGAGTCCGTAAGCGACATTGTCAAAGATAGACATGGGGAACGGAGTTGGCTTCTGAAAGACCATGCCTATTCGGCTACGCAAGGAGATAAGGTCGTTTCCATTGGCGAGTAGGTTACTATTTTGGAACAATATTTCTCCCTCATAACGGTGCTTCGGGTATAGGTCGTGCATCCTGTTGAAGCATCTGAGAAGTGTTGTCTTGCCGCAACCCGAGGGACCTATAAGGGCGGTAACGCCCTTGTTGTAGACGGTCATGTTGATATTCTTAAGAGCGTGGATATCCCCCGAATAAAAGAAATTTAGCCCCTTTATTTCAAGCTCTACCGCATCTGTCACTGTTTGTACCTCCACTTTAAAAGAAGTCTTCCCGCTATAGTTATGAAGAGGATGAAGATTGTAATGACCAATGAAGCGGCCCATGCCTGGGCATGCCAGTCGTCATAAGGACCCATGGCATACTGAAAAATGCTGACTGTAAGTGAAGGCATGGGGGCGTCCATATTAGTGGTGAAAAAAGAATTGTTAAAGGCTGTAAAAAGTAATGGCGCGGTCTCACCAGCTACTCGGGCTATAGACAATAGGATACCGGTAAAGATACCCGTAGCAGCACCCCTGTATACGACTTGGACGATCACTTTGTAGTATGGCGCACCTAATGCAAACGCTGCCTCTCTAAGCGTCCACGGAACCAGCGAAAGCATATCTTCTGTGGTCCTAAGCACAACAGGCACCATAATGATAGCAAGGGCTATAGCTCCGGCCCATCCACTGAAATGACCTGCTGGTATCACCGCAAGTGCGTATACGAAAGTTCCGACGATAATCGATGGCACGCTGACCATGATATCTGCGAGTATGCTTATGACCCGTGCGATGTTCTTACCGCGTGCATATTCTGCGAGAAAGGTGCCGCCAAGAACCCCGACAGGCACACCGATAAGTGTTGCAAATGCAGTGATCATGAGTTGCCCCACAAAGGCGTTTTTTAACCCTCCTCCTTCTACTCCTGCCGGCGTGGGATCGTTAGTGAAAAGGTTCATATGCAGAGCCGTCACGCCGTGAATCAGAACATCCCGAAGGATAAATACAAGCCAGAATAGCCCGACTAACGCAGCGAGGGTGCTCAATAGGAGCGCTATAAACCCTTCGATCTTTCGCTTTGCCTCATGGGTCATCGTGAATATTTCCTTTCAGCCCTAATAAGGAATATCTTGGCTATGAAGAGTGTTATGAAGCTTAAAACGAAGAGGACGAGGGCAAGATAAAAGAGCGAAGAAAGATATATGTCCGAATCGGCCTCTGTAAATTCGTTTGCAAGCGACACGGTGACAGTCGCTGCTGCATCCAGAAGGGAAGATGTGATCTGGTGATTATTGCCAAGGACAAATGCAACGGCCATCGTCTCGCCAAGGGCCCTTCCCATCGAAAGTACGACCCCTCCGAATACACCGAGCTTGGAATAGGGGATAACAATATTCTTAACGACCTCCCATTTAGTAGCACCGAGGGCATATGCCGATTCTTTTACTACTTCAGGCGTCAGGTTAAAGGCATCGCGCGATATGCTTGCCGTAAAAGGGATGATCATAATGCTCAAGATTACGCTAGCGGTCAGAAGGTCGATGCCCATCGGGGTGCCTGCAAGGAGTATCGAAAAGATAGGCATTTTACCGATGGTCTGCTGCAACGCAGGCTCTATATAATCGGACATGAGCGGAGCAAGGGTAAATAGGCCCCACATGCCATAGATAATGCTGGGAATTGCTGCGAGAAGTTCTATGGCAACCCCGACTGGCCCTTTGAGAAACTTCGGGGCGATTTCAGTTATGAAGACCGCTATCCCTATAGCGATGGGGATGGCAATGAGCATTGAAATGGCCGTGGTGACCATGGTCCCATAGAGCGTAGATGCAGCGCCGAAAATTTTCTGTACAGGATCCCAGTCCGTGGTGGTGAGAAATTTGACTATGCCGAATTTATGGATGGAAAGGGAAGATTCTGACACAAGGATTGCAAGTATGCCTACAATAAGAAAAATGATCGCAAAAGCTGAGACCGCCGTCAAGGCTGCGAATATAGTATCAAAGGGGTTCTTTTTAGTAGACGGCATCGACATCAATTCCTTATTTTATCCGTATTATTGTTAAGACACTAATGGGCCAGATAGCGAGGTCGTCTGACCCATTAGTGTGCTTATGCGGCCAGGTTTTATTTAATAAATACCGTTGGCTTTCCAGTAAGCCCTGATCTTATCCTTAAGGGTTTTTGGAAGAGGAATATAGACCAGCTCTTTAGCCTTTGCATCGCCGTTATTGAATGCCCAATCGTAGAACTTGACGGTCTTCATGCTGGCTTCCTTCCTGTCCTTAGCCAGGAGTATGAATGTGGCGCCTGCAATCGGCCATGCGTCCTTGCCCTTGGCATTGACAAGCCAGAGATAAAAATCCTTTTTAGGATCAAAGTCGCCTGTAGCGGCCGCATTTTCGAAGGTCTGAAAATTCGGTGACACAAAATTACCGGCTGGATTTTTGAGCAGTGTATGAGCTAGCTTGTTCTGTTGAGCATAAGCGAATTCAACATAACCTATAGAATCATTGGATCTCCCCACATAGTTAGATACTCCTTCGTTGCCCTTACCGCCTATGCCGACCGGCCACTTTACAGATGTTCCAGCGCCAACCTTTTCTTTCCAAGCTGGACATGACTCGCTGAGATAGGTGGTGAAAATCGCGGTAGTTCCTGATCCATCGGACCTGTGGACAACTGTTATCTCTGAGTGAGGAAGCTTGATCTTAGGGTTCATCGCCTTGATTTTCGTGTCGTCCCAAAATGTGATCTCGCCGAGATAAATTTTGCAAACCGCCTCTGAGTCCAGACGCATCTGGCCTGCACTGACACCTGGAATGTGAACTACGGGGACAACACCGCCCATTACAGCAGGAAACTGCAGCAGGTTGTTTTTCTGAAGGAATTCTGGGGTCTGAGGGGCATCGGAGGCTCCGAACTCGACAGTCCTCTCGGTGATCTGCCTGATTCCTCCGCCGGAACCTATTGATTGGTAATTGAGTTGAATCCCGGTTGCCTTACTGTAAGCATATGACCAAGCCGAATATACGGGATACGGGAAAGATGCACCGGCGCCATTAAGTGTATCGGCTGCCTGGACTGACACTGCGCCGAAAACCAATGCAAGTATCAGTACTACTCTACTGATTAATTTCATGACTTACCTCCTATTGTTTAGTTTATAGAATATACCCAAAATGTTACAGCAATGTTACAGCCCGATTACATTATTATTACAGCACCACCTCCTATAACATGTTTTTAGCTGGGGTACTTCAACAATTAAGCAGATATAAAATAAGGCTGCTCGGAAGAGTTGCTCAAATTGTGATTGTTTCACTCTTGTGCAGTTTGTATTTTTCTTCGATCTCTTTTTTTGTCAGATAGAAAGGACATCTGGGATGAGACACACTTTTGCAATACTCATTTATCTGAAACGCTGTCGGAGTATAGAGTTTATCACTCGCCTTGCAAACGGCTCGAAGCCAATTAATGAGGTGCGGGCATTTCATGTTCGGCCATTTTCTTCGTATAAGTCCTGCATAGAGGGTACTGTGCACACCTGAATCTCAATAGATCACCTATTCTTTTATATAGATGCATATGGCCGCCGCATTTTGTACAGAAGGGCTTGTTCTTGACCTCCTTCCTGCTGGCGTCTGGTGTGAACTGCCTGCCACAAATTAGGCAAATGAATCGTTGTTTTCGGCTTTTCGTCTTGCCGTACTTGTAAAGAGCTTGTGAATTACACTTTGGGCAGTGTAATTCAGAGTGAATAGCTTTTTGTATCACAGCATCCATTTAATTAACACCAGGTATTCATTAACGCAGTATGAAAGCCCGGTTGCAATTCTATTACATCACTGCAGCGGCAGAGCAATTGGCTGACTGCTCGTTTTCCTTATAGACCTGACATAGACGTAGCAGGCCTCATAATGGCGGCCCATGCAAAACCTGATTTCCGCATTGGCCACGTTGTTAATCTGGTCCATCACCACTGAGCATAAAGCGCCATCTGTACTGCTTTTCAAATGAGGACACATAATTGTATTTAACTTATCCGCTTCAAAGCACATATGGTCTCTCCCCGCTTTTTCTGAATTATTACATAGAGTCGTTACGGAAATATTACAGGAATGTTACAATATCATTACAAGCCTCTTGAATCAACTTATAACAGCTTTGCCTCCTGTTCCAAAAGACGCAATATTACGATGTTCTTAAAATTCAGATAGCAGAAAAGTCTTTACGATGAAGGGCTTAGTGGAGGCCGTTACTCATAATAGCTTTACTGAAGAATAATAACTTTCAATCATCAAGAATCATGCGGCTATAATATTCACTCAGTCATCACGGCCGAGTCGCAGGTCCTAGCACGTTTGTTTCAGCTGAAAATATACATTGAGTGAATGAGTACTGCCTGACCTCTCCCGCCGAAAACATTATGCTCAGATATTATTGGCATATCCGATCAATGCTGTCGGTTCATTGGCATAGCCAATTTGGACTGAGAATAGAGACTGAACCTCCATCGATGCCCTCAACCTGAAAACTTGTCCTCTCCCCTGCTTTACGAAGAGCAATTATATAGAGCAAGGGTATATAGTGATCAGGATTAGGAACGGACAACACTGCGGTCAAGACTCAGCTTTTCGTGGGCGATAAGAAGATTGTAATGCGAGTAGCAGTTCACGAACCTGTTTCCCAAATCTTACGGCCCAACTATAAGGCTGGACAGCATGTCTACCCCATGCATAGGCGTGCAGATTGTGCACGAGATTGCCACTGCCGATAATGAGGATCCCATCATCGCGCAGCGGCGCGAGCCGCTTCCCTATTTCGTAGTGAAATGGTTGCGGTTGGGATGCGTTGATGCTAAGCTGTACCACCGGCAGATCAGCATCAGGAAAGACATGACACAGGACGGCCGTACGCGCAAGGGCCGGGGCACCGGGCACAGGATATTTGACTTCATATAATTCTTCAGGAAAGCCGGCAAAATCGCAGATCGTTCGGGGCTTCTCCATTACAGTCATCGCTGTTCGTAGGAATACCAAGTGTGCGGATATGGATAGAATGGCCCTGGGTCCTGGAATAGTTTCACCGATTTGCCGCCATGCATTGGTGTAATAATTCTTTGACAGCGCATTCATAGGATTGCCGTGCCAAAGAACACAAGCCCTGCGCAATATTTTCTTTGCGGGTGGTTCCACCTCTTGGGCAATGTTTACTTGTGTGTGCGGCCAAAGCCTAAAGGCGGCGTTTTAGAGCAGCAATCTCAAGGATAAGATTGATTGCCATATTGTCGGAGTCAAGTTTGAATGTTGGTATCGGCAGACGCCGGAGACTGATGCAACGGCTATATCAGGGGATAATGTTATATATGGAAAGAAGCAGATGAACTGAAAAGAAGAACAAGGGAAAGAAGTGGTATAGAGTGTGATGATGGGAAGCAAGTCAGCAGCGTCGGGTCTATTCAAAGAGCTGACCTTGGTCCTTTATTTCTTTCTCAAGGTTTTAGCCAGAAACAGGGCACAATTATCGTAGTTGTCGGTGGAGCAATAGCCACTGTTTCTATCCATGTCTACGGTAATTGACGATAACGAAGCGTTGCATATGTTAGACACTGCATCGTGATACGGGCACAGCTCAGGCTGCTGCGAATCCAGGACATGCAACAGGCTGCATGTATCCATAACCATGGTTTCCATTGTTGACCTCACTTTCTTTAAATTATGTTCCATGTAATATTCTAACCTGCTGGTATTACCTGATTATGAACTGCGTGTTAAGGTTTGGTTACATGAGGCGATCATGCAAACCGAGCTTTTATGGTGTCGAATATCTTATATTTAAAGGACCACAGTCCGGTTTCGGGGCAGGGTGAGAGCATCGAATCCTTGCCGATAATGTACCTGTTGCCTCTCCAGACAACTGTATTGCTCAGGATGGGCACAAACCAGATGACTCCGATCAGTATGTCCTTCAAGGGCGCCAGTACATATGATGATGCCGTCATGTCCGTCCCTATCTTTCGCCCGACGAAAAAGTCTCCTGCAGATTTACAGAAACTGACAACGGCCGTAAAGACTACTGTCCGCAATGAAGGTCCCAGCAATACCAGGGGCATAAACGACATGAACACCGGATTGCCGATCAACTCGGAAAGGTATTTGATCCCGCCTATATGCCATCTCAGTTTTCCCCAGCGTGTGTGCCTGTTGAGGAATTTTCTGAATCCCCAGTACTCGTTCACGTTGTCGATCACATGCCTGGAAAGTACGACCTGTTTGCAGCTAGCATGCATGCGCTTTCCTAAAAGGTAATCTTCTGCCAGCACATCCTTGACTGCCGCAAACCCGCCGATGGCATCGAGGTCGCTCTTTCTCATGAGCATCGATTTGCCGACGACGCAGGGCATCTTCAGGAACCTGTCCAGGAAGCTCACGCCTCCCATGACGAAGGAGTTGAGGTGCAGATTCTCAAAGACGGCGCCCACAGAATGCCCGCCCATCCCCCGTATGAGATTGCTCACCAATCCTACGCCGGGGTCCCTCATGTCCTGGATGATCTCCGTCAGATAATTCTTGCGGACCATGACGTTGCTGTCGCTAATGAGAATATAGGGATGCCTGGCTATCCGGTACGCCGGTATCAGGTTGTTCACTTTGGGGTTGAGGCCTGCTGAGCACCTTTCGACATGAACGGTGATGGCTTTGTCCGGATATTTGTCCTTTATCATTCGCGCGACCTTGCAGGCCGGGTCGTTTTCGTTTTGCAGCGAAAAGATAACTTCATATTGGGGATAATCCTGATGACAGAAGCTATCAAGATTATCGAACAGGTTGTCGTCCAACCCCTTCAGCGGTTTCAGAATAGAGATTGGAGGAGTAAACGCTGGTGAAGTATTTCCCTCCACCGAGCATGGGGTGACAGTGATGTTACGGCATGAACGGATCGACCACATCTGAAGGGCATAAGCCAAAAGGCCTATGACGCTTAAGGCAGCGAATATAAGGAATAATGGTTCCATTGCATCCTCCTTTCAGCTCAGTTTCGGAATAATGTTATGGCAACGCCTTTGTTGTGGCGTATGCACTGCTTTATCGCGCCTGTTTCCTTCTTGCAGTTGAGAAGTGTTTTCCATGAGTAGAGGTGCCGGGCCTTGTGAAAATCGCTGTTTGCGATATAGGGGTATTTCTTGAGGCTTACAACGTTGAACACGTCGTCCCGGTTTGCGATCTCCCAGGCATCGATGTATTTTGCATAACGATCCCGGTTGTTCCACAGATGGTAGGTGTCCTTGCTCATATCTGACATGGTGTCCGGATGGCATGCTACGACAAGGGCGTCCTGTTTTTTGGCTTCACTGAATATTTTTTCATAATCCCAAGAAGCTGAAATGAACTCTTTGAGGTCAAGGAGTAAAATGTGTGCGGAGCGGTCGGAGGAAATGTAGTTCTTGCTTATCTCTATCCCGGATATAACGAGCATCCCGTATTTCGACCAGGCTCTGGCTGCTTCCAACTCTATCGCATCCATGTATTGCTGGAAGTTCTCTTCCTTGACGGTGTACTTGAATCGGTGAGCAAGTTTCCCTATAGAACTGTCGCTGTTGGCTAGATGGTCAGTGATAGCGATGACATCGAAACCGGCCTGACCGTAAATGTCGACAACTTTCTGCAGCTCGATCGAGCCGTCCGAGTACGTTGTGTGGATGTGAAAGTCGCAGAGCAACATTAGTGCTTAATACTAATAGGTTTTCTGTTACATGATTATTAAGGGAGAGTTACGTTAGGGTTAAAAAGGATGATGATTATGCCGGATTGAGAGAACTGATTGCGCACGGCATCAGAGGGTAGATATACCGTTATTTTTCGTATGCTATGCCAGACCTTTGTTCATACTGCTCATCATTACGATGAAGATTTTAATAAGAGCAGAATCATAATTCTCGTCCTCTTTTGTCAGTAGAGCCATGGCTTCAAATGACGACATCGAATCCCTGAATGGCTTTTTTGTTGTGATTGCATCATAACAGTCGCAGATCGCGGTAATCCGGCCGCAGAGCTTTATTCTGTCAGCTGATAGCTTCAAAGGATATCCACGCTTAGAAAGTTTTTCATGATGCTGGACAGCGGCCGTTACAACTTCGTCAGGTAAGCTCTTATCAGCTATCAACAGTTTTTCGCCTTCCACAACATGGTTCTTATAGACTTGAAATTCATTGTCGCTGAGATTGCCTAATTTGTTAATAATAGCCGCCGGAACTCTGCTTATGCCTATATCATGCAGTAGTGAGCCGAGGGCTAGGTTTTGAGCTTCTTTCGGCTTGATGCCGATTTTTAGTGCAAGTCCGGTAGACATTATGGCAACATTGACGGAATGAACGTTGAAAAAGTAGTTATGGAGCCCCTTTGACAGGAGATCCGGTATCCTGTCGAGGTTTTCTGCAACCATGCTTACAAAAGAGCTCATCACGGCCTTTATACGCATCATAATTTCTTTGTTCGACGGAGAGTCCAGGAGCAAATCCATCATTATCTTGAGGTTCTCTATAGTAGCCCAGTTCTTTATATGTATCTTTTCACTCGGCAGGTGCTGTTCCGATTTAACGAGGGTGTTGATGTAGTTATAGTAGTGTTTGATATCGGATTTTTTTATTACAATGTCGCCGATAGTCTGGTTATAGTCTAAATGTTTGACGGTTATCTCAGAGGGGTTAGAGACATCAGCAGCAAGCAGGGCATGCATTTCCATATTCCTGAGGACATGAAGGCTGAAGTTTATCTGTTCGCCTGGTATCAGTAGCTTTCTTCCAGCATAATAGCAGCGTTCTTTATCGGTGGTGTATTTCTCAAACTTTTTTTCAGCACTCAGAGCGGTAGGAGTTACCTCTGCATTTTTCTTCTTGTATTTATTTACCTCATCTATAACTTCATAGTCAACGTATACTTCAGATATGCCCTTGCTCTTTAAGTTGTTTCGGTCGATATGATTATAGGCATGCCCTTTCTCATAGGTGAGCTTGTATACGCTTTTATCCCTGGTATAAACATCAAAAGGAAGCTGGGTCCCAACTACGAGGTAGTCTATTTTGATAGGTGTATGGTCTATCACGTAGGTGCGTTTCTTTACTTTGTCATACTCCCCCACACACCTAAACTACTATATAATTGCAATAAAATCAAGGAAGTCAGATGTGAGGCATCTGAGAGACTGAATTGGGCAGAAAGAAATAAATAAATGGAATAGTTCGCGTACCGCAATACTGTCTTGTGCTTCTCACTTTGATGGAAGCCGTTGTCTTTATTCCTCTGGCATTACCTGATTGAAGTAGACGGTGTGCGATCAGGTCTTTATCAATAGGGATTAGCGATAAAGATTGATAAATATGGCTGATTTATCGCAACTCCAAATTTATCCTATGACAAGTTAATGGAAAACAGGGATTCGGAAAAACATCAGATAACCATCAAGCGTAAGAATGGCACCTATTGAAGCGGCTACGATCGAGAAGTAGAAAACCGGCCGCGATAGGGAGATTATCGATATTGACGACATTACAATGGCGATCTGGAGCATCACTTCTGCATAATCGAAATACGGGTCCTTGGCCCTATTGAGATCGCGCTCGATGTCAAGCTTTTTAGCTTCCTGCTCTATCTCCTGCTTCTCGGTTTTGTAACGGGCCTCCTCATCGGCAGCCATTTTTTGCCGGGTTTGATAGGTTTTCAATATTTCAGGTCGCATAGTCTTCTTGTGCTCCAAGAGTTGCATTTCCAGCCGGTTTTTTTCGAGCAGATAAAGATGCTCACGCATGACCTTTGATTGATAAAACGCCCATTGGTCGGAGGCCTGCTGTTGGGCAAGCAGCATATCTTTCATGGAATTGTTCCCGCCAAGCGAACATATTGCTAGAATGACGGCATAAAGAGCGGTAAATAGAGCGACTTTTTTTGTAAACCTGTTCTCCCTGTTCTCTTTCAGTTCATCTACATTCGGCAATTCTACTTCGGGCATTTGTCCTCCTTGATCTGCTAAAGATAGTTTATAATAAGGAGGCATTGCCGGCAAGCCCTCTAATAAACAGATCTGCTACAACGATCTGACCATACAGAAACTGCGTAAATATTTATCCAAAGTGGTCGATTGTCTTGTTAACTCTAATGCCTCCGATTACCCTGACATCACGCTCATATTCGGTATGCCCTTGCCGAGTGACGCAATGAAGCTCAGCGTAATCCTTTTCATCGCGTTCCCTAAAGACCTCGTGCCGGTAAAGCTTCCGAGGAGGTCTTTCTCGATCAGGAGATCGAAGGGACGACTTATAATATCCGGACGAAGTTGCCATCCGAGACTTCCTTTTCTGAAAACTGGAGATTCCGTCGCCTCGGCCGCGTGTTGCACGACGATGACCGGGAGCGGCATTTATCGCATTTTAGGATAGTGCGCGGGAATCCTCGGGCATTTTAATCCCGAGATGAAAGCGTGTTTTCACTGTACCTCTTTCGCTTGGTGAACACAAGTTCACTATGGTATAATAAGACATGTATCTAACACATAAAGTGTGTATCCAGCCAGCAAAATCAGCCATAGATCTACTGTGGCAGACGTCTTACACCTGCAAGGATGTCTGGAACATCCTGAACGATGAAAAACAGCGCAACCGTGTGGGCTACTATGCTCTCAAAAAGATGCTGCCCGAGCTTAAGAAAGACTGTCCACGGCTAAAAGAACCTTGCTCACAGACCTTGCAGGAAGTAGTCAAGTCGCTCACCGGAGCGTGGCGTATGTACGTTACGAAAAAGAAGCAGGGAGATGGCGGAGTTGGCCCGCCCCGATTCAAATCGTACAAGTATTTCTTCACGCAGAAATATCCCCAGCAGGGTATTTCTTTTGAGATTGCCGGCAACACACTGCGACTCGCACATGGCAAGAACAAAGCTGAGTGGATCGAGATTGAACTTCCGAAGATTGATTACGCATCAGATACTATCAAAACAGTCACTATTGCCTATGACAAAGTATCCAAGGCTTGGAGCGCGAGCTTCACGCATGAGGTATCTTGTGCAGATGCGGAGACTGTCAGTAGGGAGATGGCGGGACAGGTGCCAGCATTGTCTCCGGAATCCTTCTGCCCTCTTCCCATTGCGTACAATCCGTTTACAAGAGAGCCCGTCCACTTGCTGTATTTCGACCCGGGCTGTAAAACAGCGCTAACTGGCATCAAAACAGATGGAACGATTCATGAATATGACATCAACCCTTTGCGGCAGTTGAATCTTAAACACTACATCCTGATTGACCAGCTTAAATCCAGGCGTGACAAGAAGGATCGTGGTTCCAAGCAGCGGCGACGACTGGACTCTAAAATACGGAAGATCTATGCTAGGATTGAAGGGCAAAGCAAGCATTATCTTCACAAGGTTGCAAACCGGATTCTGACCGACCACCCGGATGTGATTGGGTTCCATGTCGGGGACTGGGATAAGAGCCAAACACTGGCTGACACAGGCTACAAATTCATAGACAAGCGCATCAACCGGCAAGTCCAGAACAATAACCCGATTATGACACTTGTTGGATACCTCTCTTACAAAGCTGCACTGCGTTGCAAAGAGGTCAAGAAATTCAATGAGCGGGGCACTACGAGGACTTGTTCTTGTTGCGGACACGTTATAGCAGAGGGCTTATCGCCCTCAGTACGAACTTTTGCTTGTCCAGTGTGTGGTTTTACCATAGACCGGGACATCAACTCGACTCTTAATTTTCTGAATATCTACCAGTTTGCTGTGTGGTACAGCCTGAGAGCGCTTCAATGCCTCAGTATTGCCCGACTCCTGTTGAATCCTTCATCGGGCAAAAACCGAAGGGTGTCTGCACGAACCTGCGTCCTGAACTACCAGGATGCTCGTAGTCTCTGACTACGAGAGGATATCACTATGTTTGTCATACTATAATCTGGATATGTTATGGACAGCTTTCCTGTGCAATACTCATTCTGCACGTCTATGACCGGCAAAGCACGTTTCATTATTTGCCCTCATTTTTAATCTTATCAAAGATTAACTGTTCCTTTGTCTGCCGGATATTTTATAAACAGGCTCAAAATGAATCCCAGGATAGGAAGTACAGTGATGAATTTCAATGCAGCCGGTACCCCGTAAGCGTCTGCGATCATTCCTAAAAGGGTTACCCCGATCCCTCCAGTGCCGATTGCAAAGCCTACCGTTAGACCCGATGCCATTCCCACTTTATCCGGCAGCAGCCGCTGCGACATCACAGTAGTGACGACGAATGAGGAGATGAGCGCAAACCCGAATGCCCCGAATACAACAAATAGAGCATAGCCCTTGACTACGAAGATAAGAGGAAGCACGGCTGAGGCTAGCGCAAATGATATAAGCAAAAAGCGTTTGTGTCCCCACCGGTCAGCTAGTCGTGCACCAATAAGTGTACCCAGTACTCCGCTAAGGAGAAAAGCCGATACGAGCTTGCCGGCGTATAAGGGGTCGCCATTCAGGTAATTTATATAGTAGAAAGGAACATAAGTAATAAGGCCGAACTGGGTCCACGACCTCATGATGACCGACATGATGACGAAGGCCAGCGCAATATATGCGGATTTCTGCGATCCGGGGGATTCCGTTTTTTTGACGGAAATCGCTGCCCGCGTTGGGATAGCGATTGTTTTCCAAAAAAAAGTGATGAGTAGAATAAAACTCAGTGCGGGCACGATCATAAAAGGCAGATACGAGAGGTCATAGTGTTTCAGGATGAATAAGGAAGCCATCGGGCCGAGTGCAAATCCCAGATTTCCCCCGACCGAGAATATCGACATGCCCGTCGCAACCCTTTTACCAGTAAAATAGGACGCTGTCTTGAATCCTTCAGGATGGTATGCCGCCACTCCGAGACCGCTTATTAGGACCAGCCCGAGGACCAGAGCATAGTGAGAAGGAAAGGACAGTAGCGAAAAGCCTATGCCGGCGCAGAGGCATCCGAGCGGCAGCAGAAAAGGTTTCTCTTTTCTGTCACTATAGTAGCCGAATATAGGTTGTACTATTGATGACGCCAAGTTCGATGCTACTAGGATGACTCCCGCCGTAGTGTATGTCAAGCCGAGCTTGACCTTAAGAAAAGGTAATGCAGCCGGTAGCGCGCCCTGATAAATGTCAGTCATGCAATGCCCCATGGAGAGCAGCAAAAGAACTTTCAGATTGAATCGTCTCATTTATAAGTATTCCTTATCCGCGAGTTTTCAGCCATCCGCATTCTATCTGGACAACCGAGGTCTCTACCTGCTGTTCGGTAATGGACAAGTATGTATTCAAGACCCGGATTCCCTCTTCAAAAATACCTCTCTGAAAATGTGTTTTTTATAAAAACTGACTGCCAATGCTGCATCTGCCCACGTCACCATAAGGACAGGCCTGATTATTTCTTTCAAAAGGAATTGGACAACTTGCTTTCGATGCACTAGTCCATTTTTACTGTTCTGTCATAGGAGTGATGGTTAGGGTCACATCCTGTAATGGGCGACTATTAAAACCGAATAAGCTCGTTCTCAGATTCATATCCACAGCACGCCATCCCTTTATCTATCAGCAGGGATCAGGTTTTATAAGCTTCTCCAGCGTAATTGATAAATAAATCTATTATTTCAAAGTTATTTTCATTGCCTTTAAGGATCATGCCGCTGTTCTCCCGGAAGGCATCATTGGTGATCCTCGCCTTGTGAATTCCGAAGATGCGATCCAGTCGATTACGCCGCAATGGTTTTGCAAAATGGCCTCCCCCGAAAAGCCGAGCCTAGTATAAAACATGATAGGATTGGAGGCAAGTCGTCCCGTTTCGAGGTACATTTCCGGGTCGGTTCAGAGATGTCATTCTCAATCTCACCAATGATACTCCGCGATTCCTTTCTCTTACCATCTGGCCTTACTAACAGCAATTGCTCTATGATACAGACGCCTTTATCTCAATATTTTACTGAACCGGCAGGGGTTCCTCATATTTAAGCGGCGTCCATCGGCAATGGGATTACGTAAAAGAGATTATTCCTTAATGTGCACGTTCGGACACTTATTTCAACGGACCCGGAGATGCATACGAGAGCGAGGCGGTCTGAGTCATCCGCCTCTATCTTTAAGATTAACTTCTGCGAATCAGTGGTAAGTCTGGTGCCGAATGACTCGGTCTTTTTTACTTAAATCCGGCCACTGTGAAGATATCTTTTCTTACAATCATATTCCCACCCAATTTGTTATGATTACGCATAAAAGGTATAATAGAACAAAAAAAGGAGCATTGTGTGATACGCCATACCTTTTCCCTGCTTAACGGCATAGGGGAAAAACTCGAGCGCAGCCTCTGGAGAAGGGGCATACTCACTTGGGACGATTTTCTGAGGTCAAAAGAGATAGAAGGTATCAGCCCTGAAAGAAAGATTGCCTATGACGACCTGCTTACCCGAGCATCTATCGAGCTCGGAGTCGGCAATGCTGAATACTTTGCGAGGATATTGAAGAGAAGAGAGCACTGGCGGCTTTTCGACGTATTCGGAGATGGTGCGGTCTGCCTCGATATCGAGACAAACGGCCTCCAGCCGGGCTGCGGGGGGTACGCCACTGTTATCGGACTTTATGACGGTCATGACTGCCGCTGCTTTGTAAGGGGGGAGAACCTGACCGTCGAGAATCTTAACCGCGAACTGGCTGGTTATAAATACTTGATTACTTTTTATGGTGCAGCTTTCGATATCCCTTTTCTGCTCAGAACTCTTCCTGGTGTGAGGTTCGATATGCCTCATTTCGATCTCTGCTTCGCAGCTCGCAGGTTGGAGATGAACGGGGGGCTCAAGAAACTGGAGCAGATGCTTGGAATCGACCGCCAGGAAAGCGTAAGAGGCATGAATGGCTACGATGCCGTAAAGCTCTGGGAGCAGGCAAAACGTGGCAGCGCCGAAGCTATGGAACGGCTCCTAGTATATAACATGGAAGATACAAAGCATCTCCTTGAAATCGCCGGCGTATTTTATGACAAAATGAGAGTCCTTTCCGGAATCGAAGAATGCAGAGGAGCAAAAAAGGTCTGTGGATGTGCTTAAATCTTTCATATCTTACCTCTCGGTTGAAAGAGGGCTGTCACGCAATACAGTAGAGTCATATATCTTGGATCTGAAGGGCTTTTTCGGCTTCATTGGCGAGCGAGGCAAGCAGCAGCAGGCATTTACCCGGGAAGACATAGTCGATTACCTTGGTAGACTCAAAGACAGTGGCTATTCGGCTGCGAGCATATGCCGCTTCATCTCTTCGGTGAAAAGTTTTTCCCGCTATCTGATTATCGAAAAGATCATTCATGAGGATCCCACTGAAACTCTGCGAAACCCTAAACAATGGGACAGACTTCCAAAGGCACTCAGTCTCGACGATATCAAGACATTGCTAAAGACCGAGGTCAAGAGCGCAATATACATTCGCGATGCGGCTATGCTCGAACTGATGTATTCCTCGGGGCTAAGGGTTAGCGAGATCATATCCATCAAGATAAATGACTTGAATTTCGAGGCAGGATTTCTACGTGTCTTTGGCAAGGGGTCCAAGGAACGGATAGTGCCGATGAACAATCGGGCTGCCAATAAGATAAAAAAGTACATGCTGGAACTAAGGCCCTCTTTGCTCAAGGGGCGTCAATCTCCTTTTTTGTATATAACCAGTAGAGGCATGCCCATGACGAGGCAGCGGTTCTGGCAGGCTTTGAAGAGGCTCGGTAATCTGGCCGGGCTTAAGATCACGCCGCATAGCATCAGGCATTCTTTTGCGACGCATCTCCTGGACGGTGGAGCGGACCTGAGGTCAGTGCAAAAGATGCTCGGCCACTCGGACATATCGACGACGCAGATATATACTAAAGTATCAGTTGACAGGATAAGGAAGGTCTATCTTGACCATCACCCAAGGGCTAAATAACTAAAGTGAGCGTAAAGGATCAGGGTTAAGGAATTTAATAGTTCTCGGTGGAAATATGTTTTCATTCCTAGTCTTTAATTCTTATACTAGTCTTTAATTCTTATACTCTTTCTCTTTAAAGGAGGATTTAATGGCCGTCAAACTAACTATTAAGGACCTTTACCAATGCTGTGAGCCCGATTTTTTTCCATTCAAGACGACTGAGGAGGTTTTTGATCTTGGAGGGCTTATAGGACAGGAGAGAGCGCTCAAGTCGATCGATTTCGGACTTTCCCTCGACAACAAGGGGTACAACATTTTTGCCCTCGGTGAGGCAGGTACGGGAAAGTCACGGGCGATAAGGACCATACTGATAGATAAGGCGGCCAAGGAACCGGTTCCCAACGATTGGTGTTATGTTTATAACTTTAAGGACCCTGATGCGCCGTCTGCAATATCAATTGAGCCGGGAAAGGCTATCTTATTCCAGAAGGACATGAGCGATCTCATCAAGAGCCTTACAATCGAAATCCCCAAGGTATTCGAATCAAAGGAATACGAAAAGCAGAGGAACAAGATAGTCGAAGAGTTCCAGCAGAAACAGAAAGACCTTTTTTCAAGTCTCGAAGAGGAGGCAGGCTCAAAGGGCTTTGCCATAAGACGCGGTGCCCAGGGGCTATTTATAGTGCCGGTCAAGAAAACGGGCGAGCCTCTGACCGAGGAGGAATTCGCAGCTCTTGATGAAAATATGAAGGCCCGCGCTGAAGAGATCGGCAAGATGCTCCAGGAAAGGCTGAACGATATTGGCCGCTCCGTACGAGAGGCGGAGAAATTACTGAGGGAGATGCTCGCCAAACTTGAACGCCAGATCGCACTGGGCGCCGTTGGACACTTTATTGACGAACTCAGGGAAAAATACCTGGACCATATGAAGATACAGGTCTACCTAGAGGCTGTGAAGGAGGATATCCTCTCGCATCTCGATGACTTCAAGACGACCGAGGATCAGTCACCGCCACCGGTACCTTTTATGAAGATGCCTAAGCAGGAGACCTCTTTCGCCCGTTATGTCGTCAATGTGATCGTCAACAATGGCGAAAAAAAAGGCGCGCCTGTCGTTTTCGAAAGCAACCCGACTTATCTTAACCTTTTCGGCAAGCTTGAATACAAGGTCCAGTACGGTATGGCCCTTACTGACTTCACGATGATAAGGGCGGGTTCTCTTCATCGGGCAAACGGCGGGTATATAGTCGTCAACGCACTTGACCTGCTTAAGAATATATTTTCGTACGACAGCCTGAAGCGGGCCATCAAGAACCGTGAGATAAGGGTGGAAGACGTTTGGGAGCAGTACCGGCTCATGAGCACAACAGGAATCAAACCGGAGGCTATACCTCTTAATGTAAAGGTCATCCTAAGCGGCATTCCTACTCTGTACTACATGCTCTACAATCTCGACGACGAGTATCGTGACCTTTTCAAGGTGAAGGCCGACTTTGACAGCCGGATGGAGCGGACTCCTGAAGCAATGGCTCAATATGCCGCCTTCATCGCCTCATACCAGAAGGAAGAGAAGCTCTTGCCATTTGATAGGGACGGCGTTGCGAAGATCGTTGAATACGGGTCGAGACTCGCTTCCCATAAAAACAAGCTTTCTACACGATTCAGCGAAATATCCGATCTCTTAAGAGAAGCGAACTATTGGGCGAAGAAAGCGGACAGCCAGATAGTTAATGGAGGACACGTAGTCAAGGCACTTGAGGAAAAGGTGTACCGAGTGAGCAGGATTGAGGACATCCTCCAGGAGATGATGATTGAGGATACTCTCATAGTCAATACCTCCGGTGAAAAAATTGGTCAGGTTAACGGGCTTGCGGTGTTGGACCTGGGAGATTACAGCTTTGGGAAGCCTTCGAGAATTACCGCCAAAACTTATGTGGGCAAGGCGGGCGTAGTCAATATCGAGCGTGAGACGAAGATGAGCGGACGCATCCACGAAAAGGCCATCATGATCATCACGAGCTATCTGGGCAGCAAATACGCTGTGAACAAGCCCATCAGCCTGTCTGCTTCGATCACCTTTGAGCAACTCTATGAGATGATCGAAGGTGATAGCGCCACTTGCGCAGAACTCTATGCGCTTTTGAGCAGTATTGCGGGGGTGCCACTGAAACAGAACTTTGCCCTCACTGGGTCTATGGACCAGAACGGGGACGTGCAGCCTATTGGAGGCGTCAACGAAAAGATCGAGGGATTCTATCACCTCTGTAAGATTAGAGGACTTGATGGGAGCCATGGTGTTATCATCCCGCAGAGAAACGTAAAACACCTGATGCTGAAACAAGAAGTGGTCGATGCTGTCAAGGAAGGCAAATTTTCCATCTACGCCATTTCGATGGTCGAAGAGGGGCTCGAACTTCTCACCGGAATGCCTGCAGGTGAAATAAGGGAGGACGGCACGTATTCCGAGGGCACCGTGAATAACCTCGTCATGAAGCGGTTCGATGAAATATCGAAGGCCTTAGAAAAGAAAAAAGACAAAGAAGAAGAGAAGCAGGAAAAGAAGGACTCCGATAACGGGGATAAATGAAGAAAATAAAGTGGGCCCTTGAGGCTGTGGCTGTCCTAGTGTTTGTACTCCCTTTTGCCGCGCTGCCCATGACCTTAGCCCTCAAGGCTGGAGAGCTTCTTGGATTTGTCGTTTATGTTCTGTGGGGAAGCAGGCGAAGGATCGCTATCGGTAATGTTGAGAAGGCTGTTGAGGCTGGCGGTCTCAGTATCGACGTTTCCCCATCCCAGATAGTCCGAAAAAGCTTGATGAATCTCGGGAGGTCGCTTGCGGAGATCGTTAAAATATACTTCGGTCTCGGCAGACAACTCATCGAATCGATCGAGGTCGTGGGCTTTGATAATTACCTTAGGGCGAAGGAGAAAGGCAAAGGTATACTGTTTATCACTGGACATTGCGGAAACTGGGAGTTGACTGCACTCGGTTTTGGTGTTCGCGTTGCGCCCGTGGCCGTGATTGCGAGGGCGCAGAACAACCCCTACCTCAACAGGCTTGTGGAAAAGGCGCGGTCCAGATATGGGAACCGAATTATCTATAAGCAGGGTGCGCTGATGGCGGTTCTTTCTGTCCTAAGGGATAACGGGATAGTCGGTATCCTCATGGACCAGGCAGTCCTGCCTGAAGAGGGATTCATTGTGGATTTCCTGGGTCGGGGTGCATGGACTACGAAGATTCCCGCCCTCATCGCCCGCAAGAGGGGAGCGGCAGTTATCCCGGCCTTCATTCACCGCGAAGGTGGCAGGTACATCGGTACCATTTATCCTGAAGTTGCTCTGTCCCAGGAGAAGGTCGAGGAAAAGGCGCTCATTGAAGACACGAAGAAAATCAGCAGCTATATTGAAAATTATATCAGGGAACATCCTACTGAGTGGCTCTGGATCCACCGCAGATGGAAGAGAGTATCGGAGTGAAAAAAATAGGTCTATAGGTCGAATAAAGAGATGAAGATAGATCTGATAAAAACTGTCGACGAGCTACAGGAATTTTACATCCTCTCAGCAAAAGGGCTGATGGGCGTTGTCCGAAGCCCATTCTACTTCCGGGACTTCATCGAACAGATGGATTATGCTGGCGCGGGTTCACTCCTGATAGTCTGCCTGGTGTCACTCTTCATCGGCATGGCCCTTTCGCTTCAACTCGCTGCGGAGCTCTCCGTAATGGGGTTGAAGATGTATACCGGAAAGGTCGTGGGTATTTCTATCATTCGAGAGATCGGACCGGTTGCGGCAGCCCTCGTTTATTCGGGAAGGGTCGGGGCTGGAATGGCATCGGAGCTGGGTCTTATGATTCTGGGCCACCAAGTTGACTCGCTCAGGGTCTTCGGGGTCGATCCGATAAAGAAGCTTGTAACCCCTAGGATACTCAGCTCCATCATCATGTTGCCTGCCCTGACTCTTATCGGAGATGCGGCTTCTCTTTTGGGAGCCGATTACATTGCGGTCTATGTTAGCCATCAGAGCAATTATGTATACTGGACCTCAATCCAGAACGAACTCACTTTTCAGAACGTCTTTTCCGGGGCCTTTAAACCAGTTGTTTTCGGATTTATCATATCTGCCATCAGCTGCTACATGGGTCTGTCAACGCGCGGAGGCGCCGTTGGTCTGAGGCGTTCAACAACGACGGCAGTTGTCCTGTCGATTGTGATGATTATAATCGCAGATTTCGTTCTCACGAGGATATTGCTGTATGTACTCGGGTTTTCGATATGATCCAGCTGGATGATGTCACGTTCGGCTACGGTACGAAACCTGTATTGAAGAACGCCTCCTTGTCTATCGGAGCGGCTGAACGAGTTGCGATTCTTGGGGGCAGCGGGGAAGGTAAAACAACGATACTAAAGCTGATACTCGGGCTTATCAGGCCCGATTCAGGCCGCATTGTGATAGATGGAATCGATATTACCGACAAGACAGAGGACGAACTCAGGGACATCAGAAGGAAGTTCAGCATTGTCTTCCAGGAGGGCGCTCTTTTTGATTCACTGAACGTTAAGGAAAACGTGGCATTTTGCCTCAGGGAGTTTACAGACGCGTCTGAAGAAGAGATAGACTCAAAGGTCCGTGAACTTCTCAAGGTTGTTGGCGTCGGTCATGCTATCGACCTGATGCCGGATGAGCTGAGCGGAGGAATGCACCGACGGGTAGCGATAGCGAGATCGCTGGCTGCATTCGAGCCGAAGATGTTCCTGTACGATGAAGCTACAACCGGTCTGGATCCAGTCAATGCGGACCGGATCTGTCGCCTTATAAATGAGCTATGCAAGGACGGAACGGGGATGATCATAGTGACCCACAAGGTAGTAGATGCCATCAAGGTTGCGAAGAGATTTCTTTTCCTGCAGAATGGGAAAATTATCTTTGATGGAGACCGGCCCGGTCTGTTACAATCAAAGAACCCTGACATACAGGAATTCCTGAATGAGTTCAGGTGTGAAATCGAGTGAGAATGTTAGAAGGGATAGAATGTTTGACTTAAAAAAACAGCTGCTATGGGCTAAGCTCAGAGTCGGTGCCGTAGTCACGGCTGCCCTGATTGTGATTCTTCTGACAGTGTTCTTTGCAGGGAGCCTAGAGACCCTTTTTGCACCTAAGATTCATATATTCGCCCAGATCAAAGATGTCCGTGGCCTTAGAAATGGGTCTCCGGTATGGTTGTCTGGTGTCGAAGTGGGATCGGTGAAAAAAATCCGTCTCGATCCCGTCTATGGAACCCTTGTAACACTTGCGATTGACAAGAGGGATACCGATTACTTAAAAAAGGATTCTGTCGCGACCGTTATGACCATGGGGCTACTCGGCGACAAGTATGTGGAGATAAGCAACGGTTCAGCTGACAGTCCAATCATCGCGCAAGGGGATGTAATCAAGGGCAAGGTTCAGCTTGAGATCAAGGACATAGTGGACGAGACGGCAGAATCGCTTTCGAAAGTTACAGGTATCATTCAGAAGCTAGGCATCTTTATCGAAAAGATTGACAATAGCCAGGGCTCTCTTGGCAAGTTCCTTAATGATCCGGCCCTGTATAATAGCCTCAAAGAAGCGACAAGGTCTCTCTCTGCGAGCCTGAAAGAGTATGAAACCTCCAGAGGATCTCTAAAGCAGTTCATCAAAGACCCAACGTTGTATGCCAAGATGGCGGATGCTGCAGACTCTCTGGACGAATTCAGCACAAAATTGAATACAGGCAACGGTACCCTACAGAAACTACTTACCGACCCAACTATGTATGAAAACCTTGACAAGGCATCACACCAGCTTGCCGCGGTACTGGACGGAATAGAAGCCGGCAAAGGTGTTGCAGGCAAGATGGTCAAGGATGAAGAGCTTGCGCATCAGGTCAAGGAATCGGTTGCTGGACTAAATCAGGTTGTACTAGAACTCAAGGAACTTACAAGGGATGTTAAGGACAATCCAAGGAAGTATTTCAAATTCAGTATATTCTAGTCCGGAGCGTGCGGACAATCAGTTAACGCTGTTCTGGATTCAGTAGGTGAATGCGTCATAGGTCAATTTGATCCACCGGTGTTCGACGGTTTCAATAAAATCAATGCTGACAGATAATTTTAGCTCTGGGTGTCTAAAAAAAATACTATTAGCAACAGTGAAGTGTATGATCTCAGATACATTGGAAGAGATGCTCAGGAATATGTCCAGACTAGGGTCTTGTAATAAACCATCTACTGTTTAGTTATCCTCGATTCTATCTGCATATTCTTTTATCACCTTCTTTGCTGCTTATCTCGTCCTGCGTAATTGCACCAGTGGCTATGATCCAGGAACTCGGTACCATTGCAGGCGAAACGGGAATGGAGTAAACTATCGGTTGCTACCCAGTTCGACGCGACAGGCCTGCTATGGAAACTGTCGCGTCGAATGGTATGGGTATTATTATGCCGTCTGGGTGGAAAGGAAAACCTGCAGGGTCATTTGACTAATCTGATCAGTCAGAGCCTCGATTTCATCGATATGCTTGTCTTCATCTTTCAGAATGTTTTCAAGTAGATCGCGTGTGGCAAAGTCGCCTACTTCGCCGGCAAGTGCGATGGCAGCGTTATAAGATTTGATTGCATCCATTTCCAGTGCATGGTCGCTATTGAGCTGCTTCGGAATTTCGGCCCCTATATGCATCGCCTTCAGGGTGCTCACAATAGGAATGCCTTCGAGAAAGAGTATCCTGGCGATCAGTTTCTCAGCATGCTTCATCTCGTCTATAGCGCGTTTCTCGACGAGTTTGTGAAGCTTCTCATACCCCCAGTTGTCGCTCATTTCCGCGTGTACCATGTACTGGTTGATGGCGGTCAATTCGTCAGCGAGCAGAGAATTCATGGTGTCGATAAGTTTTTTGTTCCCCTTCATTACATCCTCCTTTTAGTAGTTCTGAATTTTTTTGGCAGTAGCTTCGGAATCGGACTTCTTTCTTCATCATCGCAAAATCCGATAGCGTTCCAGCTGTGAGAAGCCCTCCGCATATAAGAATCTAACGCAAGAATAGCCGCTTGTCAACACTGAGGTATTCAAACGAGCGCAAGATGTAGAAGATTGAGAGTTTGTTCTCGGATTTCATTAAAAAACCAGCCCGTTCTGGAGTGCATAGTGGGTCAGTTCGGCATTCGAATGCATTGCCATCTTCTCCAGAACCCGTGCCCGGTATGTACTTACCGTTTTTGCGCTGAGTCTGAGTTCGGCGGCAATCTCTTTTCCGGTTTTGCCCGAGGCTATCATGCAGAGGATTTGGTATTCGCGCTCCGAAAGTTTGCTGTGCAGCGGCCTGCCGTTATCGTCGCCGAGGTTACCAATAAGATTCTCAGCTAGTGCCGGACTGACATATTTACCACCGCTCGAAACTTTTCTTATAGCGGTGATCAATTCGGTTGGTGCACTCTCCTTGGACAGATAGCCTGCCGCACCACCTTTTAACGCGCGGATAGCATACAGTTCTTCAGGATACATGCTCAGGATCAGGACTGGCAGTGCGGGGCGAATTGTTTTCATTTCTTTTAGAATTTCGAGTCCACTTCTGCCGGGCATGGAGATGTCGAGGACCGCGATATCGAAATCTCTCTGACGCACCTTAGCCAGTGCCTCTTCACCGTCACCGGTCTCATCAGCAACTACTATATCATTAGTGTCGGTAAGAATCTGCTTCAATCCTTCACGCACGATGGCGTGGTCTTCTACAAACAGCACCCTTATCATTTGACAACCCCTCAAATATGAGACAATGAATGCTGATACAATCTATGCCTATGCGGAGCATAACTTGTGCCGCAGCGAAATATCCTTGCTTTGCTGCTTTACTCTACATGCTTTAATAAAAATATTTCAACGACAACTCTGGAACTCAGCATAAACAGGTGTGTTATAATTAAAAATGTCAGTGCTAGATATCAGGAAATATCCGGAAGACGTGCTTAAGGAAAAAGCCCTTGCCGTAGATAAGATCGACCGGGATCTCCAGCGCTTGATCGATGATATGATCGAAACGATGTATGCAGCTGCTGGAGTAGGTCTTGCGGCGCCCCAGGTTGGCGTCGGCAAAAGAGTAATAGTCGTAGATATCGGAGACCGGGAAGACGGCGGTGGGCTCATTGTCCTTGTCAACCCTGAAATTGTGCTTGCGGAGGGGCTTATCGATTCCGAGGAAGGGTGTCTAAGCGTGCCGGAGTACATCGCTCATATCAAAAGGGCTGAGAGTGTCGTTGTGCGGGGTCTGGACAGGGACGAAAAGCCGATTGAAATGAAGGCTGACGGACTTGTGGCGCGGGCGTTACAGCATGAAATAGACCACCTCGACGGTGTCCTGATTCTAGATCGCATCAGTGCTATCAAACGGGAATTCTATAACAAGCGATATCTCAAGTCACTCAAAGAGTCGCAGATCAAGGTCTGAAAATTAAGGCTACAGTTTAAATTTTACAAGAGGATTCTCGTGGCAATCATCTTTTTCGGCACGCCGGACTTTGCCGTCCCCTCCCTAACGGCCCTTATAGAGACGAAAGAGCATGTCGACCTTGTGGTCACGCAGCCTGACAGGGTGAAGGGAAGGGGGCATGTGTTGTCGGCCCCGCCAGTGAAGGAGTTTGCCCTTTCCTGCGGCATAAGCGTGCTGCAGGCTGAAAAGATCCACAGCCAGGAATTTTACCATGAACTCACTGGGTATGCGCCTGAATTCATCATCGTAGTTGCCTTCGGTAAAATATTGCCCAGAAATATACTTCATCTGCCAGTCAGAGGATGCATAAATGTACATGCCTCGCTACTGCCTAAATATCGCGGAGCAGCGCCGATACAATGGTCGCTGCTGAAAGGGGAAAGAATAACAGGTGTTACCTCCATGCTGATGGATGAGGGGCTGGACACTGGAGATATCCTGCTCCAGTCCGCCCTTGAAATTGACGAGAATGATAATTCTGCGACACTCTTTGCGAGGCTTGCCGACCTTGGTGCAAAGACACTGATCGCAACACTTCGAGGTATAAGGGCTGGATGTATCAAGCCGATTCCTCAGGTCGGGGAAGCCAGCTTTGCTCCGCCACTAAGGAAAGCAGATGGCAGGATCGACTGGAGGAAAAGTGCAGAAGAGCTTGTGTTTTTTATAAGGGGTATGAATCCATGGCCGTCCGCGGTATGTTTCATTGGAAGTGAACGTATAAAGATAACTAAGGCAAGGGCTGTGGCCGGCAACGGTGAGCCTGGAAGGATCGAAAAGACTTCTGGTGGCACGCTGCTCGTCGGAACCTTGAAAGGTCTCCTTATGGTGGAGGAACTTCAGCCCGAGGGTAAGAGAGCTATGCCTGCCGCCGCATTCCTTGCGGGGCGGAAACTGAAGGAAGGACATGAAAAATTTTCTTAGGGGAATAGTACTCAGGATCTTTTATCCGGCGTTGATGCTTCTTGGGGCCTTCTTCAAGACCAGGAAGGAGGGTTTTCAGATTTTCATCATCAAACTGAACAACCGACTTGTGAGGGCGGGCAGTTACCGAGTGAGCACTCTGTTGCTTCTGCTGCCTCACTGTCTTCAGACCACCGAATGCGACGTGAGGATAACCCACAACATCTTGAACTGCAAAAGGTGTGGAAAGTGCGAGATCAGGGACCTGATCAAAATATCCGAAGACAATAAGTTGCGGCTTTTTGTCGCCACCGGAGGCAACATTGCCCGCCGCATAGTTAAAGATGCAAGGCCCGAGGCGATTATCGCAGTGGCATGCGAGCGGGACCTGAGTAGCGGCCTTGTCGATACTTACCCCCTGCCTGTGATTGGCATCATCAACGAAAGGCCCTTCGGTCCGTGTGTCAATACCAGGGTCGACCTTGCTAAGGTGCAAGAGGCGATCGCCTTCTTTGCAGGATCCAGATGATCGAGTAACCAGCATATGTCTACTAGGTCAGTTGCGGTACAGGCACTTGGGAAAATCTTAACTGCGCCCGATGGATCTTCCGGTAAACCGAAAGAGGTAATGGAGGCTCTGTCGGAGCGGTTGGACGACCGCGAACGATCGTTTCTGATGGAGATAGTTTACGGTGTTCTTAGGTACAAGGATTACCTGGACTGGATATTGGAAAAATTCTTGGATAAGCCATCCTCTTTGTCACAGGATACCATAAACAATCTGCGGATAGCGGTATACCAGATAAGGTTCATGCGTGTGCCAGAATGGGCGGCTGTGAACGAGTCAGTCAATATCGAGAAGGGGCGAAGGAACAGGAAAAACCAGGCGGGCTTGGTGAATGCGGTTCTCAGGAATTATCTCAGGCTTGGCAAAGATATGGGGTTGCCTGATGAAAAAGAGGCCATCAGCTATATTTCCATCACAACATCCCATCCGTCGTGGCTCATCAGCAGGTGGATTGCCAGGCTCGGGCGAGTTGAGGCACTAAAACTAGCTCAAGCGAATAATCAAATCCCTTTACTGACCCTCCGGATAGATGGGGATCGGGAAGCTGCGATGAAAACGCTCGAGGAAAGCGGAATTGAGGCTCAAGAGACGAAATTTTCGCCTGCAGGGATCATCCTTAAGCGCTGTAGAAAAGGGGCAGAGGCTAATAATATTTTGGGGAATAAGGGCATGGGGCTTGCTGAAATGGCGAAAGCGGCCGAATGTTGTCGCATTGCGCCTCAACAGATCCCGCTCGATGTTTTATCATATGTAATACAGGACGAGGCGGCCCAACTTGTCACGTATCTTCTTGATCCCTCTCCCGGAGAACGAGTCCTCGATGCCTGCGCGGCACCTGGAGGGAAAACTACACATATAGCGCGTCTCATGAAAGACAAAGGGCAAGTCATCGCGCTCGACGTTGTTCCGGAGAGGGTCAAAAGACTGAAAGAAAATGTTGCTAGACTCAGGCTGCAGTGTGTCACTGTAGTCCGGGGCGACATAAAAAAATCTGCCGTGAGCGGTATGTTCGATAAAGTGCTCCTCGATGCACCCTGTTCGTCAATAGGAGTAATCAGGCGCAATCCCGATGTTAAATACCGGCATACTGAGCAGGATCTGGGCCGGTTTAGATCGATACAGATCGGTCTCATGGACCGCGCAGCCAGTCTATTAAAGCTCGGCGGAAGCATGGTATATTCCGTATGTTCTACGGAGCCGGAAGAGGGTGAGGATGTGGTTAAATCTTTTTTACAGTCCCACGCCGATTTTAGTATTATACAAGGGACCTATTCATTCCTGGATCATTTTTCGTATAGTAACGAGGTGGGACATGTCTTTTACCGGACTTGGCCTCACAGGGATGGACCGGCGTATGCAATGGATGGATTTTTTGCCGTACGGCTTGTGAGGGAGCAGATATGAACAGATTAGTTAAAATACCACTTTATATTGTAACCCTTTTTATTGTAGGCATGGTTGCCGGGCATCTTACGTTCAAGATATTGAGCCTGAGCAATACGGTGGAGGTGCCTGATCTGAAAGGAAAGAGCGTTGCCGAGGCTGTAAACGTGCTTCAGAACAATGGGCTGCACCTACTCAGCGCCGCTGAAGACTACGACTCGGACGTTCCGCCCGGAGACATCGTAAGTCAGGACATCCCCGCAGCCAGCAAGGTCAAGGAAGGCCGCGGCATAAAGGTGGTCGTAAGCAGAGGGCCTAAGGTCCAGTATGTGCCCGATGTCGTAGGTATGAAACTTGAGGAGGCTGAGGCGGTCCTTGCTGGAAGGTCCATAAGGATAGCAAAGGTGATCAATGTTCATTCGGATGTAGACAAAAATACCATCATAGCCCAGAGACCCGAGAGCGAGGAAAAGGGTGGGGAGAATTTCCGCGTAATCGTCAGTCTTGGCAGCTTCGAGGAGGGAAAAAAGTGATTCGCATTGCGCCATCCATATTGTCGGCCGATTTCATGCGTCTTGGCGAGGAAATCCGAGCCGCAGAGGAAGCAGGGGCCGACCTGGTCCATGTCGATGTAATGGACGGACATTTCGTTCCAAACATCACAATAGGACCGATGTTCGTAGAAGGTATCAGGAAAATGACGAAACTCCCGATAGATGTTCACTTAATGATCTCCGATCCGGATAAATACGCACACGACTTTGCGTCGGCCGGATCTGATTATATTACCGTACATGCCGAGGCTACTATGCATCTTCACCGTTCGGTGCAGTGCATAAAGGAAAAGGGAATCAAGGCCGGCGTTTCCCTGAATCCGGCAACACCCCTCTGCAGCCTTGATTATATACTTTCCGATGTCGAGATGGTGCTTATAATGTCGGTAAATCCAGGTTTCGGGGGACAAAAGTTCATTCCCCCTGTACTAGAAAAGATTAGGAAGCTGAAGGATACGATAATCGAGAAAAAGCTTACTGTGCTAATAGAAGTCGATGGGGGCGTGAAACTCGAAAATGCAGCTGAAATAGTGGCGGCAGGTGCAGATATTCTTGTAGTTGGTTCGGCTTTCTTCGGCTCTGGAGATTATTCCTCATTCATGAAAAAGCTAAGGGAAAAACTGAAAAAATAATGGACAACAAGATATACGAAATTATCAAAGACGCAGAGGCTTTAAGGCAAAGGTCAAAATACCGCGAAGCTATCCAGCTGTTTAGAAAGGCTAGGGTACTGGCGCAGAAACGAAAGGATCTGGGTGGACTGCTCGATGCCACAATGGCCGTAGCTGATGTATGCCGGATTATGGGCGATTTTGACGGCGCTGTAGAGTTCTATACTGAGGCCTTAGAGATCTGCGAAGGTCTGTGCAATGACCTTACAGCGGCAGATGCGATGGTCGGATTGGGACTTTCATACAGGGCGATCGGCATGTGGCAAAAGGCGGTACGGCTCATTACAAGGGCCCGCAAGATATACTTAAGAGCCAAAGACAACAAAGGCATCGCCTTTGCGCTATGGGCCGAAGCCGGTTCTATGAGGGTGGCCGGGAAAATACCTGAGGCCATTGGGATATTTAAGGAATCTAGGCGCATTTTCGCCTCGGTTAAATTCGAGTCAGGGGTTGCCTATTGCCTGGCAGGGCTCGGGGGGACGCATCGCATAGCTGGGAAAATCTTAGAATCCTTGACGTATTATGAGCAAGCTAACGCGATGTTTCGCTCCATGAAAGACACCTTCGGGACCGCCTATACCCACTGCGGCATCGGAAACGCGAATCGTATGAAAGGCGATTTTGGCAAGGCGCTGGGCCATTTCAAAAAGGCAGCTCGCCTTTATGAAGAGATTGGCGATATCGTAAGCTACTCGTATACCTTATGGAGTCTTGCCTCTGTGTATAAGATGCGGGGTGATCTTATGTTGGCAGCGGATTTCATCGGAACTGCGCGCAGGAACTTCAAAAAGACTAAAGATCCGAGGGGCATCATTTATTGCGATCTCTCCGATGGTGAAGCCGCATGGATGCAGGGTGATGAAAGGAGCGCTCAAAAATTAATACGGTCTGCACTCAGCAACGCCGAAAGACATAAATTCAAGCTTGAGGAATGCCACGCAAGACTGCTCCTTCTGAATTCTGAAAGGCCTTTCCGCAAGGGTGCGGTCGCCAAGACCCCTCCGTGTTACAAAAAGATTGGGGTTCAGTTAGAGTTCGATACGATGCCGTTTAATATACCTTGATGGCTACGAAGTCCCAGTTTATAAGTCTGCCTAACATGATCACCCTGCTGAGGATCATACTCATCCCGGTATTCGTAACTGCGCTTATCTACCGGCGCTATGACTATGCGCTTGGGCTTTTTGTCATTGCAAGTATAACGGACATGCTTGATGGCCTACTAGCCAGGATCACAGACCAGAAGACGAAATTAGGTGCCTTTCTTGATCCTCTAGCCGACAAGGTATTGCTGTTGACATCCTTTATTCTTTTTTCAGTTTATGGCTGGATTCCCAAGTGGCTGACTATAACCGTTATCAGCAGGGATTTGATAGTGACGCTTGGCTGGTTCCTGCTCTATTTGACTTCTCATATGACGGGGGTTGCACCTACCATTATCGGCAAGGCTGCGATTGCATCTCAGCTCCTGCTTATCGCCTATGTCCTTCTTGCGATCAATTTGCCGAGTCTCCCGCATGAGACCCCATGGTCGGCAATGCTGATCGTAGCCACCCTTACAATTTTTTCAGGACTCCAGTATGTATATCGTGGATTGACCCAGAATGAAAAGTAACGGCGTTGAGATAGAAGAGACTCTCCAGGGAGGTGTCGCTGCAAGGGCAGGTCTGCTAGCCGGCGACAGGCTCATTGCCATCAATGGAAACAGGATTCGAGACAGCATCGATTTGATGTATTACGGCAACGAACCAGTACTAGATCTGTTTGTGGGGCGAGGCGATGAAACAATGCATATACCTCTCGAGACGAGGGGATTGTCGTCGGAACTCGGTATTGTACTGAGGCCTTTCAAGTTGAAGAAGTGCGGGAACAGGTGCATATTCTGCTTTATTTCACAGCTGCCCAAGGGAATGCGCAAAACACTTTACGTAAAAGATGAGGACTACCGCATGTCCTTTCTTTACGGAAATTACATCACCCTCAGTTGCCTGACCGACGACGAGAGGAAACGGATTATAGAACAGCATCTGAGCCCCCTTTATATTTCGGTCCATTCAACGGATACAGAAATCAGGAACCGCATGTTGGGCAATCCTAATGCAGTAGATATTCTCCGAGAGCTCAGGTTTCTTGCGGAGCATAAAATAAGGATTCATACGCAGATCGTCTTATGTCCCGGATACAATGACGGGAAGGAACTGGCCCGCACGATAAACGATCTCTATAAATTCTATCCTTACGTCCAGTCAATCGCTGTTGTTCCAGTTGGGCTGACGAGCCACCGGAAGAAGGCGCTTTCACCTGTGGAGAAAAAGGATGCCTTGGCTGCGCTGGACATAATTCACCGGTTTCAGACGCGCTTTAAAAGAAAGCATGGTGAACATATAGTTTTTGCGGCTGATGAACTATATATCAAGGCCGACTTGGAATTCCCGCCTCTCAAAAGTTATGATGACCTGTCCCAGATCGAAAACGGTGTAGGATTGACACCACAATTCCTAAGCCAGGCCAAACGTCTGAAGATCCAGTTGCCTGAGAAGATTAAAAAAATAAAATTTGTCACATTCACTGGAGTATCCTTCTATCCCATTCTGGCAAGGTTTGCCGAAAGACTCAGCAAAAAGGGTTTCGACATCGAGGTCGTGCCGGTCGAAAATATCTATTTTGGTAAAACAGTTACGGTTACAGGTCTAATCACCGGGCGTGATGTTATGAGGGCATTGTCTGGCTATGTTCAGAGCGATGCCATACTGCTCATTCCCGACGTTGTAATGAGGGAAGGGCAGGAAATCTTTCTCGACGACGTGTCAAGGCAGGATATCGAGGAGATACTCGGGATTAAATCGGTCATCATCGAATCAACGCCTGCTGGACTTGTAGATGCCATGGTGAAATTGATGAAATAACCAGACCATTTTTTCTTTGATAAGGAGAGGTGAGTATGGTTCAATGATAGGAGAGAGGCATGAAGATAAGCGGAAAGACCAGAATTGTCGGACTGTTCGGATACCCGGTGGAACATAGCCTGTCGCCGGATATGCATAATGCTGCCTTTTCCTATCTAAATCTTGATTACTGTTATGTCACTTTCCCCGTGCATCCAGACTCTCTGGGTGATGCTGTTCGCGGAATAAAGGCGCTCTCATTAGGCGGCATCAACGTGACCGTGCCCCACAAAGAGAAGGTTATGGCATTTCTTGATGAGATCAATGAAGAGGCACAATTTATCGGTGCGGTGAATACCATAAAAAATGAGGGCGGCAAACTGACCGGATTCAATACCGATGGCAGGGGTTTCATGCAATCGCTTGCTGAAGCAGATATCGAGATTAGAAAAAAGAATGTGCTCATCGTAGGCACTGGGGGCGCTTCAAGAGCCATCGGATTTTACCTCTGCAAAGAGGCATCACAAGTGCATCTCTATGATGTAGACTCCCTCAAGGCCGAAGCACTCGCTAAACACCTATATGGAGTGAGGCAAAATGCAGATACAATTGATGCTTCATCCAAAAATAGCGTTGAGTTTATGGCTGGCATGGACATCATCATTAATGCGACACCGCTAGGACTGAGACCTGGAGACTCTTCGCCTATCGATATATCTCGGATAAATAAAGAGCATATTGTCTGCGACCTCATCTATAGGGAGACGCCTCTATTGCGTGCCGCGGCAGAAAAAGGCTGTAAAACCATGCACGGTCTCGGAATGCTCCTGTGGCAGGGTGTTATAGCATTCGAGATATGGACCGGCATCAGACCGCCTGCCGATGTTATGAAAAAGGCACTGCTGAAAAGAATGAAATAATCAAAATCAGATCAATCTGACCTCATTATGTCGGCTATTGCATTATTTTGACTATTAAAAAAATCTTGACAAAAGTCGCCGTTATCGTGCTGTCTGGCACGCAATTTGCCTTTACATGGCGCTATCTCTGTGGTAATATTTGATATGAAGAAAGTGTTGTTCCTGCTTTCCGGGGTTGGCCTTTTGGCGATACTGATGCTTTTTTTCTCCCAAGACAGCGATTTGAAAAGCCGATTGCGACTCGGTGATAGTTCTTATATGGAAACAGTCAGTATCATTCAGAAAAAGGAAGGGGCAACTAATTTTACCTTGAGTGCGCAGAAGGCGGTTTTTATGACTGCCCAGGATGTAAAGCTCACTGCGCTTACAATATCTTTTCCTGCCAAGGATCTTATCCTAACTTCCGAGAGCGGGACATACAACACAGAAAGCAAAGACTTAAAGATAGAAGGTAACATTAAGGCGGTGACTAAGGATTACGACATTCTGACCAATACACTGCACTGGGATGCCGCTAAGAACGAACTTTTTTCGAACGATAAGGTAACCATCGTTAACAAGCAGTATTATGTAGAAGGAGAGCAGCTCACTGCGAGCGGAGATACGGCAACCCTGCATAAAAATGTAAAGGCGGTATTCAATGGGAGTCAGGACAGAAATAAGTAATAAGAAGTTGTCATTTGTTGGTCGCGGACCGGATGGCGTAAAGACAGAGGTAAAAAGATTCATCTCGCTGTCTTTTAGTGTGATGCTCTTTTACTCTTTTTCTTTATTTCTGACTTTCTGTGTTATATTGCTCACTTCTCCGTCTTTTGCCGAACAAAAAACCGAACAAAAAACCGAACAAAAAACTGAACAAAAAACTGAACAAAAAACTGAACAAAAAAACGAACATGTGCCGACCATAATAACTTCAGAGTCACTGACCGCTGATAACAAGGCTAAAACCGCGCTTTTCGTAGGATCGGTCGTTGCCAAGAAAGGCGATATGACGCTTAATGCTGACCGTATGCTGGTCTATTATTCTGAGGGTGGCAACGGCAGCAACATCGACAAGATCGATGCTGACGGCAATGTCAAACTTGTGCGAGGCGATCGTGTTATTACATCGGGTAAGGCCGTCTATTATGCCGGTGCTGATGAAAGGGCAATATTTACTGAAAGCCCGAGGGCAGCTGAAGGTAAGAATTTAGTCATAGGTACGAAGATGACTTACTACATGAAAGACGATCGTTACATAGTTGAAAATAGCACAGTCTATATGGAAAAAGAGCAGAACTCGCCGGGGAAAAAGCCTCAGGATAAAAATAGGCAATAGGTTATGGTTACGACTATGAAAGATACGCATGCACTTGAGGTACAAAACCTCTTAAAGATATATGGCAAGAGGCAGGTCGTGCAGAATGTATGCCTGTCAGTCAATACTGGGGAGATCGTCGGTCTGCTCGGTCCCAATGGTGCTGGGAAGACAACGACCTTTTATATGATAGTGGGTCTCATCAAGCCTGAGGGTGGAGACATACTGCTCGACGGCCATGACATGAGCAATCTCCCCATGTACATGAGGGCGAGAAAAGGTGTAGGGTATCTTCCCCAGGAACCTTCGATCTTCAGAAAGTTGACGGTAAGGCAAAACCTAGAGGCTGTATTGGAAATTGCCCAGTTTGCAGATGGACCGATGAGCAAAGGCGATATTAAGGAGGAAATAGATCGGCTTCTCGCTGAATTCAATCTTACGGAGTTCGCCGATAGGGACGGCTACAGGCTTTCCGGAGGCGAGAGACGCCGCACCGAGATAGCGAGGGCGATTGCGGTAAGGCCGACCTTCATGCTGTTCGACGAGCCCTTTGCGGGAATCGATCCCATCGCGATAATTGAACTCAAGAAGATGCTTTCATACCTTAAGTCGAAAGGACTCGGCATTCTGATCACTGACCATAATGTTAGGGAGACTCTTTCGATCACTGACAGAGCGTATATCATTAATAACGGAGCGGTCTTGGCAGAGGGGACACCAGACGAACTGATTAGCAATGCGGCTGTCAAAGAGGCATATCTGGGAGAGGAGTTTAGGCTCTAATGGCGCTAGAAAGCAGGCTTGATCTCAGGCTTTCGCAAAAACTGGTGCTTACGCCCCAGTTACAGCAGGCTATTAAACTCTTACAACTACCCCAACTTGAACTCTCGTCGGTACTGAATCAGGAGTTGTCTGAGAACCCATTTCTTGAAGAAGTCGTTGAGGAGGTCGAGAGTCCTGCCGATGTCGCTGCCTCCCACGAGGAGGAACCGCAATACGTTGAACCCTCCGATGACGGCGAGCTGTCGATCGAAACCCTATCAAAATTCAGTGTCGACGACTATTTTGAGGAGAGGAGCAGCGATGGTCGCGATCTTGGTTACTTTAGCCCCGGCCTGGAGGAGAAGCCTTCGTATGAGCTCTTTTATGCCCAGAAGCCGGACCTTTACTCTCATCTGTTATGGCAGTTGAGGCTATGCAGCGCGGATGATAGTGTAAGAAGGTCTGCTGAGGTTGTTATCGGCAATCTCGATGACGATGGTTACCTGCGGGCGACTGAAGAAGAGCTGATAGCTGCTTCTGGAGACATGCCTGCTGCTATGCAGGAGGCGATTGCGTTGGTGCAGAGTTTTGATCCCCCTGGTATCGGAGCTCGGAATCTAAAAGAGTGCCTGCTGCTCCAGGTGAAGGCATTGGATCTAGGCGGTACTCTAGTTGAAAAAATAATCATCAACAACCTTGATGACCTACAAAAGCATAGGTACAGCCAGATAGCCCGCAATTACGGTTTGACCACCGAAGAGATCATGGATGCCGTGAGGATCATTGAAGGGCTGGACCCAAGGCCTGCCTCCAGTCTTTCGGGAAATGAGACTTCATATGTCGCACCGGATGTTTCTATAGTGAGGACTGATGAAGGTTATCAGATCGTGTTGAACGACGAGGGGATGCCGCGACTAGGCTTGAACAACACATACAGAAAACTGCTTCAGAAAAAGGAGAACCTTACCAAGGAAGAAAGGACTTTCATGCGTGAGAAGCTCCGGCTCGCCATCGAGCTTATAAAGAGCCTAGACCAGAGAAATAGGACGATCTATAAAGTCTCAGAGAGCATTCTCAAATTTCAGAGGGAATTCTTCGACATGGGCCGCGAATATCTCAAGCCGCTCAATCTCAAGGATGTTGCGCAGGACATCAATATGCACGAGAGCACTATAAGCAGGGTCACCTCTAATAAATTCCTATCTTGCGAGCACGGAGTTTGCAGCTTTAGATTTTTTTTCAGCAGCGCACTTCAGTCCGGCAATGGCGAGGATGTTTCATCTACGTCAGTAAAGGACATCATAAGGAAGATTGTGGCGGCGGAGGCCCCTGCGAAGCCCTTGAGTGACAAGCTGATAGCCGACAGGCTAAGCGAGCATAGCATAAAGATCGCGCGAAGGACCGTTGCCAAGTATCGCGAAGAGCTTAAGATCCCTCCTCAGAACATGAGGAAGAGGTACGAATAAACGGGCGGTAGGGTAACGGCACTGCCATTCCCTATAAGACAAAAGGAGGAATTATTTATGAACATTATTGTAAATGGCAGACATCTTGAAATCACACCTGCTCTGAAGAATTATTCCGTAGAGAAGATGAGCAAATTCGAAAAATATCTTTCCAGCATTTCTGAAGCCGTGGTTACCCTAAGCGTAGAAAAATACCGACACAAGGCTGAGGTCCTTATGAAGGTCAACGGGTACATGATCCAGGCCGAAAGCGTGACTGGGGAGATTTATTCTTCAATAGACGAAGTCGTTGAGAAGTTAGAGAAACAAATAGTCAAATACAAGGAAAAGCTCCAGACGTTCAGAAAATCCGATAAGAAGTCAGTTGCCGCCGCAGAGAAGGCAGGAACTACCGGCAATATAATCAAGTACAAAAAGTTCGAGATGAAGCCCATGAGCCCTGAAGAAGCAGTCGACCAGATGGACCTCCTCGACAAGAACTTCTTTATCTTTGCAAACCTTGCAAGCGGCGACATAAATGTCGTTTACCGCCGCGGTGACGGGAACTACGGACTCATCGAGCCTGTTAAATAGCATCGATAATCCCGCATGCCGGAAAATGGGAGCACCAGGCTGGGGGTCGTTATAGTAAGCGGGCTTTCGGGCGCCGGCAAAACCGTCGCCCTAAGGGCCTTGGAAGATACCGGATTCTTCTGCATCGACAACCTGCCAGTTACCCTAATCGAATCCTTCCTATCGACTATAAAGTCGCGAGTCAATATCCAAAATGTTGGCATCGGCGTAGACATCAGGGAAAAAACATTCCTGGGAGATGCATACCGCATCATCTGTTCCCTCAAAGGGCGCTATTCCATAGAGATATTGTTTTTAGAGGCGGAAAAGGAAGTGATGATCCGGAGGTTCAAGGAGACGCGGCGACCTCATCCGATGATCACGAGCAAGGTAGCAACGGATTTCGAAGAGGCTATCGATAAAGAGAAGGGTCAGCTGTCTGTTCTTCGGGAAAGCGCAGACAAGATCGTTGATACCTCGAATTACACCCCTCACCAGCTGAGGCAGTTCATAATATCATCATATGGTCATGTCGACGCCCAACACGGACTGAATATAACCATACTCTCCTTCGGCTATAAGTTCGGCATCCCGCAGAATGCCGATCTGCTTTTCGATGTCAGGTTTCTTCCAAACCCATTTTTTGTAGTTTCTCTCAGGCAGTTGACTGGTCTTGATAAAAGGGTTGCGGACTATGTTCTGTCGAGCCCCGACACCTGGGAACTTCTCTCCAGATTGAACAACCTGCTGGACTTCCTTATACCCAGATATGTAAAGGAAGGTAGGACCTATTTGATCGCAGGAGTTGGTTGTACCGGAGGCAAGCACCGGTCTCCTGCAATTGTTCAGGAACTTGCGAGAAATATCAAAGAACATCATGGTATCGAAGTTACGATTATCCATCGGGATATAGGGTTGTAAACAAACCAGAGTCATTTATTTGAATATTAAAATATATAATCGATGAAAATCTTGACTTCAAAAAGAAGCCTATGGTAACTTTTAGACGTTTTTGACGCGAAAACGATAACCATAACTGATAAAGAAGGTGGTATTATGCTGGAATTTCATTTGCGAGACTTTCTTATCCTTTTTGCCAATTTCGTAATCTTGTTCCTGGTGTTGAGGTCGCTTCTTTTCAAGCCGCTGGCCCAGGTATTCAAGGAGCGTGAGGCTGCCACTAAGGGGGCCCTTGAAGAGGCGAAGAACCTAACAGTGAAGAAGGACAGCGCCGTGATGGCTATGAACGCAGAGATGATGGCGGCAAGGACAAAAGCAAAGGCCTCTCAAAACGCCTTGCGGGACGAGGGAGTTGCCAAACAGAAGGAAATGCTCTCGAAGACCGAGGCAGAAGCGGTCCAGATAATCGAAAAGGCGAGAAAAGAGCTTCAGGCTGAGGCTGAAAAGGCGAGGACTGCGCTGAAAGCTGATGTCGAGGTATTCTCCGATGAGATCGTCAGAAAGTTGGTGAAGATCTAATGAGAAACAGAATTCTAAGCGCAATATTAACCATTACCGTATTTGCATTTTTGTTTTTAGCAGTTCCGGCTCTGTCTATTGCGGCTGAAGAGGGCGAGCATGGCGTTTCCATGATGTCTTGGGTCTGGAAAATAGTCAATTTTGCCATCCTAGTTGGCGTCCTGTCCTATTTTCTTGCAAAACCGATTAAGGAGCATCTGAGACTGAGGCGTGAGCTTATCGAAAAAAGCATCAAGGAGGGCCAGGAGGCCAAGGCAATTGCAGCCAAAGCACTTGCCGAGGTTGAAGAGCGCCTTAAACTCAAGGATAAGGAAGTTGCTGATATCATCTCATCTGCCGCCGAGGCTGGAGAGCGTGAAAAGACACGACTTATCGAAGAGGGTGAGAAGCTGAAGGTAAAAATCCTCGAGCAGGCCAAGATCAATATCGACTTTGAAGTGAAGAAGGCAAAAGAGGCGATACAGGCCGAAGCGGTCGATGCTTCGATTAAGATGGCCGAAGAAAAAATCAAGGCCAAGATGACGCCGCAGGAACAGGAGCGGCTCTTGAGAGAATCTATCAAACTCATAGAGGGTAAAAATTGAAAAAGGTAAAGGGAGTAAAGAAATACGCGAAGAAGTTTTTATCTAATGTTGAAATGGTTGAAATCCCTCAGGCCTTGGAGCAGATGGAGGCCATCTCAGGACTGATGGAAAAGGACAAGAGCTTCAAGACCCTTCTTGTCAGCCCCCTTTTTACTGCCGAAGAGAAACAGAAGGCGTTGGCCTTCATTTCGGAGAAGATTAAAATCTCCGACAAGGTCAGCAAGTATCTGGCATATATTTCCGATGAAAAGGTGCTGGGCGGTCTGCCAGAGATAGTTTTGGCGATCAACGCTCTCTACCTCGACATGAAGAAGCGTGCACGGGCAATAGTGACCTCGCCGGTCCCATTCAGCGGGGATTTCGAGCAACAACTTAAACAGTCTCTCAAGCAGGTCACCGGCCGTGATATCGATATGGAGTTCATCCTCGATCCGGCCCTTCTTGGAGGGGTCAGGATACGCATCGGCAGCACGATGTATGACAGCAGTATAAAAGGCCAGTTAAGGCTTTTAAGAGATAAGTTCATAGAGGGGTGAAAAGATGGAAATAAAAGTACAAGAGATCAGCGAGTACCTGAAGAAACAGATTACGGATTTTGAGAAGCGCGTCGATGTCAGTGAGGTGGGTGTTGTAACGAGTGTCGGTGATGGTATTGCGAGGGTTTATGGCCTTGACAACTGCATGGCTTCCGAACTACTCGAATTCCCCAACGGTGTATTCGGGATGGCCCTCAACCTTGAAGAGGACATGGTCGGTACCGTTCTTTTCGGTGAAGACACACTGATCAAGGAAGGCGATGTTGTAAAGAGGACCGGTAAGATCATGTCGGTCCCGGTCGGTCCCGAGATGGTTGGACGTGTAGTCAACGCTATCGGCCAGCCGATCGACGGCAAAGGTCCGGTCAATACGAAGACTACCAGGATCGTTGATGTCGTCGCACCGGGCATCATCGACAGATCGCCAGTCAACCAGCCGATGCAAACCGGCGTTAAGGCTGTCGATGCCATGATCCCGATCGGAAGGGGGCAGAGAGAGCTCATCATCGGCGACCGTCAGACAGGTAAGACAGCAATCGGCCTCGATGCCATTATCAATCAGAAAGGCGGCGATGTCATTTGTATATACGTTGCGATCGGGCAGAAGAGAGCATCGGTTGCCCGCGTTGTCAAGACACTCGAAGAGTATGGCGCAATGGAGCATACCATTGTCGTTTCCTCCACAGCCAGCGAGCCGGCCCCTCTTCAGTACATCGCACCCTATACCGGATGCGCAATGGGTGAATATTTCAGGGATAGCGGCAAACACGCCCTCATCATTTATGACGATTTGAGCAAGCAGGCTACCGCATACAGGCAGCTGTCGCTGCTCCTCAGGCGCCCTCCGGGACGTGAAGCGTTCCCTGGCGATGTCTTTTATCTCCATTCAAGACTGCTGGAAAGGGCTGCAAAAGTCAGCGACGCACTCGGAGGTGGATCCCTTACGGGATTGCCGATCATCGAAACTCAGGCTGGTGACGTTTCAGCGTATATCCCGACAAACGTCATCTCGATTACGGACGGCCAGATATATCTCGAGCCTGACCTCTTCTACGCCGGTGTCAGACCCGCTGTCAACGTTGGTCTGTCGGTCAGCCGCGTCGGAGGTGCAGCCCAGACAAAGGCGATGAAGCAGGTTGCCGGTACTCTAAGACTTGCTCTTGCCCAGTTCAGGGAATTAGCTGCATTTGCCCAGTTCGGCGCTGACCTCGACAAGTCAACCTTGGCACAGATTGAGAGAGGAAAGAGAATGGTCGAGCTTCTGAAGCAGGGCCAGTATGTGCCAGTGCCGATGGAAGACCAAGTCATTGCGATCTTTACCGCAACCAATGGCTTGATGGACGATGTGTCTGTCGAAAACATAAGGAGATTCGAAGCGGAACTGATTGCCTTTATGAAAGATAAAAAGACTGATGTCCGCAAAGAAGTTGCAGAGAAAAAGGCTATCGACGATGAGCTTAAGACAAAGCTTGTGGCCGCGGTCGAGGAGTTTAAAAAAGGTTTCATAGCCTAGCCGGGGAAGGTGACGATAAATGCCGGGATTAAAGGAAATTAAAAGACGGATTACCTCCGTAAAGAGTACAAAGCAGATTACCAAGGCCATGAAGATGGTCGCAGCTGCCAAATTCAGAAAGGCTGTGGGCAGAATTATACAATTGAGGCCTTATGCCAGTAAGATGCATGCCGTCCTGGGCAGTATGGCAAAGAATGTCGAAAGCGGGCATCCGCTCCTTGATGTGCGCATACCCAAAAAGGTCGAGGTCCTGGTATTCTCTTCTGACAGGGGCTTGTGCGGTGGCTTCAACACCAACGTGATGAAGAATGCTATCAGGCTCATCAAGGAACTCCAGGCCGAGGGCAAAGAGGTAAGCGTCAGTACCTTCGGCAAGAAGGCTACTGAACTATTCAAAAGGCGCAAGATTACTCCAAGACAGTCATGGGTAGGGCTGTCCGGCAGGATCACATACGAGAGCGCCCAGCAGATTGCGACCGATATCATCGACAATTATATCAACGAGACCTTCGACGAGGTTAGGGTGATATATACCGAATTCAAGTCGGCTGCCGTCCAAACCGTAATCATCCTTCGCCTCCTGCCGTTCAAGGAAGTCGGTTCCAATGATGCAGCTGGTACAGCAGAAGAATCGGCAGGGGAAGTCCTCTTCGAGCCTTCTCAGAACGTGATTTTTGAAAGGTTACTTCCGAAGAATATCGAGATCCAGATATTCAGATCTCTGCTGGACTCTCAGGCGTCGGAAGAGGCTGCTAGAATGGCTGCAATGGAAAACGCAACCAAGAGCGCGGACGACATGATCAAGAGGCTTACTCTTCAGTATAACAAGGCAAGACAGGCGGCGATTACGAAAGAGCTCATGGACATCGTCGGCGGCGTTGAAGCCTTGAAGAAATAAAGGATTAATAAAAATGGTTCAAGAAAATAAGAGCGATAAGGTATAGAGGAGGACATCAAAAATGAATGAAGGCAGAGTCGCACAGGTCATTGGCGCCGTTGTTGACGTAGAGTTCGACAAGGAACTCCCCGCAATATTGAACGGTTTGAAGCTCGAAGCGCCAGGAGACCCCGCAAAGGGAATCCCGCCGATCGATATTACACTGGAAGTTGCATCCCATCTGGGAGACAACAAATGCCGGACCATCGCCATGCAGACGACTGACGGCGTCGTCCGGGGCATGAAGGTTGTCGACATGGGACTTCCTATTTCAGTCCCGGTCGGAAATGGCACACTTGGCAGGATCATGAATGTTGTCGGTGGAGACTACGATAAGATGGGGCCGATTCAATGTGACGTTAAGTGGCCTATCCATCGGACAGCCCCAGAATTCGTCGAGCAGGAACCGGTATCACTTGTCTTTGAGTCGGGCGTTAAGGTTTTCGACCTGCTCGTCCCCTTCATCAAAGGCGGAAAGATGGGAATGTTCGGCGGTGCGGGCGTTGGCAAGACCGTCGTTATCATGGAGATGATCAACAATGTCGCCATGAAGCACGGCGGCGTCTCGGTCTTCGCGGGCGTCGGAGAAAGGACCAGAGAAGGAAACGATCTGTACCTCGAAATGAAGCACTCGGGCGTTCTCCCGAAAGTTGCGCTGATCTACGGTCAGATGAACGAGCCCCCAGGAGCAAGACTCAGGGTTGCCCTTACTGCCCTGACCTGCGCTGAGTACTTCAGAGACCAAGGGCAGGACGTTCTTATCTTCATTGACAATATATTCAGATATACGCTCGCCGGATCGGAAGTTTCTGCGCTCCTCGGCAGAATGCCTTCCGCCGTCGGATACCAGCCGAACCTCGGCACCGACATGGGTAACCTCCAGGAGAGGATCACGACCACCAAGAAAGGCTCGATTACCTCGATGCAGGCAATCTACGTTCCTGCTGATGACCTTACCGACCCGGCTGTTGCTACTGCATTTACGCACCTTGACGGCACCGTCGTTCTTTCGAGGTCGATTTCAGAACTTGGTATTTACCCGGCTGTCGATCCCCTTGATTCCACGTCCCGTGCACTCGACCCGCGTATCGTCGGAGATGAGCACTATGCTTGCGCGCGTCAGGTTCAGGGTATTCTCCAGAGATACAAGGAGCTTCAGGACATCATCGCGATTCTGGGTATGGAAGAACTCTCCGAGGACGATAAGCTTGTAGTTTCACGGGCTAGGAAGCTTCAGAGATTCCTTAGCCAGCCGTTCCATGTTGCCGAGGTCTTCACGGGAACTCCGGGCAAATACGTCGAACTCAAGGACACCATCAAGGGATTCAAAGCTGTTGCCGACGGATTATATGATGACCTTCCGGAACAGGCATTCTACATGGTTGGCACGATAGAAGAGGTTGAGGAGAAGGCTAAGAAACTCGGTTGGAGCAAGGCATAACGTCGGGGGACAAAAACCATGGAGAATAAATTACATCTTGAAATAGTGACTCCTTACGGCCAGATAATGGGCGAAGACGTTGACGAGATTGCAACTTCCGGTAGCGAAGGCGATTTTGGTGTTCTGCCCGGTCACGTGAACTTTATCACTACCCTCAAGATCGGCATGCTCACTTATCGCAAAGGCAACGAGACGAAGTACATCTTCATCAACTCTGGCTATGCCGAAGTCGGACCTGAGAAAGTGACTATTCTCGCCGACAGCGCCGAGGTCTCAGAAGATATCGATGTCGAAAGGGCCAAGGCTGCCATGAAGCGTGCTGAAGAAAGACTCAGGCAGCAGGAAAAGGTTGACGTAGCAAGAGCGACGGCTGCGCTCGAAAGGTCAACGATCAGGGTACAGTTAGCAGAGAAAAAAGTAGCAAGATAAATATTGGGATTTCCGCAAGGCCGCGTGCGAAAGTGCGCGGCCTTATTTTTTACTTGTGGAGAGACAGTGCAGTCAGCCTGGTCTGTAAAGCAGGATGTAAGCTCGCGCATTGCTTCTCGTTCTGGAAATACTTGCCGTTGACTGCGGGCAGACTGTCAAAGCCGTCTCCTGAAAATAGAGAAAAACCATTCCTTTGCCTTTTCCGAAAAGGGTCTTTGACACCATGTTGTAAGGTCGATCTTCACGGAATTTTCGATATCCTCTTCGAACAGCATGGACAATTGACGTGTAAATATGCAGTCTAGAATCCCGATGCTACCCTCGTCGTTGTACCGGAGTGACTGAAAGTCGAGATTGGTGGAGCCGACTATGCTCCAGCAATCGTCGAAAAGGTAAGATTTTGCATGCAGTATTTCACCCATATATGTGTATATCTCCACTCCTGACTTGAGCATGCGGCTGAAGAAAGCCCTTGCGACGTAATAGGCCGCCGGTACATCGCTCTTGCCTGGGATGAGAAGTCTCACCTTCACTCCCCTAGCTATGGCGTTTTCAAGTGTTTCTAGCATCCTGTGGCTCGGTGTAAAATAAGGTGTTGTGAGAGTAATGCTCTTCTGTGAATGGTTGATGCTGTAATAAAGCATTCGTCTCATCTTTCTCCTGCCTCTTGCTCCAGCGGTGAATATCGGCAGAACCGGTACGCAATGTTCAGACCTTGATGTGTCGGACCTCGATGGCGGTTCAACATCGCGAGTTGAACGAGCTACTCCCAGCATGATCCGTTCTCCGTGCCATACGCGCCAGCTTTTCCTGAAGGAGTAAAAAAGGGCCAATACAATTGGGCCCTCTATCATTATGCCAGTATCCCGCCAGCTCTTCCTCCTTGTCAAGGGACGCAGCTTGCGGTGGAATCCCCGATATTCATTGGCGATATTCAGGCCTCCAGTGAACGCTTTTTCGAGATCGATAATGATCAACTTTCGGTGGTCTCTATAAACGTAATGAAAGGGTGCAGTCCATTTGAATGGATGAGATGCTCTCACGCTGATTCCAGCACTCCTCAATTCGTGCCAGAAGCTGTCGGGCGTGCCAAAAGAGCCGAAGTGGTCGTGAAGGATATAGACGCTTATACCGTTTCTGCTCTTTTCCTTCAGGATCTCAGCCAGTTCTATGCCTGTTTCGTCATTTCTGAAAATATAAAACTGCAGGCAGATGAGCTTCTTCGCAGATTTGACTGCATCGAAGATGGCCGAGAAGGTCTCTTCACCCTTGTGCAGCAGCGTAATGCCAGATGCTGATGAAAAGTTGCCCTTGTTAATAGCCTCCAAGGCATTTTGTGAGAAGGTTGTCGCAGAAGAATCAGTCATCTTTGTGTTATGTGCCTTTCCGAGCATCGAGGCGTACTATATCTATCACCGTCACTTCTGGGTTGGCGAGAAACCGGATAGGGGGACCCCAGGTACCCGAGCCCCTGCTCACATAGAGGATGTTGCCATTGGCACTCACCATGCCGGCATGTTTTGGATAATAAATCTTCGTCAGCAAGCTGAAAGGAAATATCTGCCCTTTGTGAACGTGGCCCGAAAGCTGTAAATCGAAAAGGCTCAGAGAATCTTTATTTATAAGAGGCCTGTGCTTCAGCAGGACGGTAAAGGATTCGCGGGAAAATGACGCGAGAAGACGCGTTTCCATCGAATCGTCGTACCCGTTGAAATACTCTGCTGCCGGATCGTCGACACCGATCAAGTTTATAATGCCTTCAATGCTTATCCCTTCGCCTCTTAGCAGAGTACAGCCTGCCACTTTCATGAATGCAATAGTCTGTTTCAGTCCCGCATAATATTCGTGGTTGCCCAGGACAGCGAACTTGCCATATCGGGGATTGATCTCTCTCAAAATGTCGGAGAGGCCCTCTAGACCGTTGATCTGTCCGTCTATGAGATCACCGGTCGACACCAGAATGTCGGGACTTGCCTCCTTGACCTTGTCCAGGATTAAACCTAACCTTTTTCTTCTGACTATGAGACCCAGATGAACATCGGAGATTTGGGCAATCCTGATCCTATTGACGCCCACCGGCAGTTTTAGGGTATTGATGATGACATGCTCTGTTCGTATATTCAGCGCTTCTTTATAGCCGTACGCAGCTATCCCGGCTGCCACGACCAGAGGGATGAAAAAAACCGACTTTGCGGAGAGAGCAAAAAATGAAAGATCCTTATGGGACATCATGCTTCCCAGATAGACGGCGAGACGATAAACATCGATCAGTAGCGAAGTCGAAAAGAAGAGGAAGATGACGCCGAGCCAGGTATAGCCCACCCAGGCCAAACCTCTTGCGAAGAGCTTTAATCCGGCATTCTCCGATTGACGAATAATTACCGGTGCAATCACCATGAAGGCAAAAAACAGTGCCATAATTACGCCCGTGAGGATGCCGAAGTCGAAGGCTGCCTTGGCAATCAAGAAGGCATACAGATGCAATGCACCGTAAAGAAGGAAGAAGACCAACAGAAAATTCCTCATTAAGGTCTATTATACAGCAGTGTAATCTTATGAAGAAATAATCACTTTTGGATCATGCTAGCACAAGGCTGCTACTGCTTCTAGCGGCAGTAGAGGGTCGCTTATGATATCATGTTTATGTGGGGTATGAAATCATCGACAACTCCGGTGACGTGGGGATTAAAGCCAACGGAAACGATTGTGCGGATGCGTGGGTCAATGCCGGCATTGGTATGTACAGCCTGATCACCGACCCAGAAAAGATCCTTGAGAAGAAGTCGCTCGAGATAGAGATTATTTCAGATTCTCTGGAAGGACTGCTGGTGAACTATCTCAATGAGCTGATATTTCATTTCGATGCTTATTACTTCATAGGCCGACGCATTGCTATCAGCTCATTTTCGGAGGGAACGATCAGAGCAACGATTTACGGCGAGGAGTTCGATCCTGAGCAGCATGAACGTAGATTGCTTTTAAAAGCGGCAACATATCACAATATAAAAATAGTAATGGGCAGTGCAATGTGTGAAGTCGAGGTGATTTTTGATATATAGAAAAAAGGTGGGGCGATGCGCTGTTCGCCCTGTGGTTTTTATGGATAGGAGCAACCCTTATGTCTATTGAAAAACTGAACAGGATAGACGAAAACAGGCTCGAAGTGCCAAAGAATTATAAACCAGGCATGCGGACTAACGGCATCATATTCGCGGACATCGTTCTTGAAAAGGGGCTGGAGCCGGGATGTGTCGATCAGGTAGCCAATGTAGCCACCCTCCCTGGAATCGTCGGGTCTTCGCTCGCCATGCCGGATATCCACACCGGTTACGGGTTTCCTATTGGCGGCGTTGCCGCATTCGACCTAGACGAAGGCGTCATATCGCCGGGTGGTGTAGGATATGACATCAACTGCGGTGTCAGGCTTCTCAGGAGCAATCTTAAGAGAGACGAGGTCGCAAAGAAGATCAAAGATCTAGTCGACTCTCTTTACAATGAAATACCGGCTGGGGTCGGCTCTAAAGGCAAGATCCGGCTCGGATCTGAGGCCGAACGGAAGGTTTTGATAAAAGGAGCACGATGGGCAGTTGAGGAAGGGTACGGCACGGCGGCGGACCTAGAGAGGATCGAATCTAATGGATGCATGCAGGGAGCTGACCCGGGGATGATAAGCCCCAAGGCGTACGAACGGGGAAGGGCGCAGCAGGGCACACTTGGAAGCGGCAACCATTTTATCGAAGTGCAGTATGTGGATGAGATTTACGATGAGAAAACGGCTAGTGCACTGGGGATTTTTAGGGACCATGTGGCTGTAATGATTCATACGGGCTCACGCGGTTTCGGGCATCAGGTATGCACTGACTTTCTAGAAGTGATGGCAGGTGCGATAAGGAAATACAAAATAGAACTGCCAGACAGGGAGCTTGCATGTGCACCGTTCAAAAGCCAGGAGGCTCAAGATTATCTTGCGGCCATGAGTGCGGCTGCTAACTACGCGTGGGCGAACAGGCAATGTCTCATGCATTGGGCGCGCGAGGCTTTCATGTCGTTCTTCAAAGTCTCTCATAGCCATCTCGGCATGAGTCTTGTTTACGATGTTGCGCACAATATCGCTAAAATCGAGGAACATATAATAAACGGGGAAAAAAGAAAGTTAATCGTGCATCGAAAGGGAGCCACGAGGGCCTTTCCGCCGGGACATCCCGAACTCCCAGACGTATACCGGCATCTCGGTCAGCCCGTGATCATTCCAGGAGACATGGGAAGGGCTTCGTTCGTTCTGATTGGCACCGAGAAAGGAATGAGGGACACCTTCAGTTCTGCATGCCACGGAGCGGGCAGAGTATTGTCGCGCCACGAGGCTATCAGGAGGGCAAAGGGGCGATCGATCAGGAAAGAGCTAGAAGATAAGGGGATTTTTGTCAGGTCTGCTGGTAGGGAGATACTTGCTGAAGAGATGCCGGAGGCATATAAGAATATTTCGAACGTGGTCGATGTTGTTCACAATGCTGGAATTGCCCGGAAGGTTGCCCGGCTGAGGCCTATGGGAGTGGTAAAAGGATGATTACTGATCTTAAACTAAAGATTGGCAGAATCCCATTTGCCAATCTCTTCCCAATCTTTTACACTCTCGAAAAGGAGTTTGACTGCTCTTCATATGAATTCATATATGGGGTGCCATCTCTTCTGAATGAAATGCTCAGGGAAGGTGTTATCGACCTTAGTCCTTCATCCTCGGTGGAATACCTTAAGAATTCGTCGCTCTACGGGTTTGTTGACGGAATATCGGTCAGTTCCAGGGGACCGGTCGGGTCGATTTTCCTTTTCAGCAGTAAACCGATCGAAAGTCTGGATGGGAGCACTATTTATGTTACATCGCAGTCTGCCACTTCAGTTGCGCTTCTGGATATCGTATTAAAGAGATTCCTCGGCATCAATTACTCTTCGTCAGTTTCTCAAATTCCAGCAACTATGGATGCTGACGCGTTTCTCCTAATCGGGGATGAAGCGTTGAAATTCGGCTCTATGTTCAAGAGTCGCTCTACCGAACTTTCCCGTTTTCCCATAATGTACGATCTTGGTGAAATATGGTATGAAAAAACCGGTCTGCCGTTTGTTTTCGCACTCTGGATTGTGAGAAAGGAACTTTATAACAAGGCGGATATCCGAAATAAACTACTCGTGCAATTTATAGCGGACCTCATGGCGGCAAAAAAAAAGTCTCTGCACAACCTTATTGAAATTGCAGGTCATTCGCCGATGAAGGCTTATCTTAGTGAAGATGAGATAGTTTCGTACTGGAAAATGCTAGATTATGAGTTGTCCGTTGAACATAAGAAGGGTCTTTATCTTTTCCGCGACTATCTGTGCTGATATCAGCACGTGCCTGCCTCGAGTTTTGTGCAGGAGAGATAGGGTAAAAAATCTCTACGTAGGCAATCCCGGTTGTATATCTAAACCGCCATTAAGGATGCCGTAAAACTCAGCGCTTATCACAGGAGAGTATGGGAAAATATATTGACTAAATGCACTATATTTAGAGGACATCATCCAATGCCCGGCATAGAGTGCCTTACGGGTACTGAGAGGGCGGCTCCTAGCCGGTTCCTGTACTCGCTTTCAACCGCTTCTTGCCGCTAAGTGGTGAGTAGTTCACTGTATCCGTATCTGCGGCCCTATACCGCATTCATCAGCCGGACACCCGGCAGGATGCCTTCAGTGTCGGAGCGTAGTAACATCCAGGATATCTGCCCTATGCTGTCTGGCTGAATCGCTGTATCAAGCTCTGGGCTTGCCCAAGTCCAGCAAAGGCCTTCGGTCTATAGAATTCATTCCTTCATGGGACAGCGAGTGTCACTTCAGTCCCTGAGCCCAGCTTGGCCGCCGATTCGGCGTTGCCATCTCCGCGACCATGCCGTTGGAGGAAGGGACCGGTTTATCGGCGCTCATACACCAGTACCCTCCGTCATAGCGTAAGGATTGTGCAAGGAACCCAGCGGGGTCAGGGACCATTTATCCCATAAACCTCTCAATCTCACTAAAACTGTAGCATGTAAGTTGAGTCTGGGCGGTGACGAAGGTCACAAGCCGGGGAAAAATTTGCTGGCAGCTTGCGATTTTTAAGGTGGGATTGTTACTATATAGTTCAAAAAATTGCTATAAGACTCTGAAGCTTGTCAAAAGGAGGTATCAAATGATATTAGATCTGATAACAGATGCATACGCAATGGGGCCCGCTCAAGGCGCGGGGCAGGCAGGTGGGCTACAGGCTATGGTCATGAATCTCGCCCCATTAGTCCTTATATTCGTCATTTTTTATTTTCTTTTGATAAGACCCCAACAGAAAAAGGCCAAAGAGATCAAGAAGATGCTAGACGAGCTGAAGAAAGGTGACAAAGTGATCACTGCAGGAGGGGTATATGGAGTGATTGAGGGAGTAGAGGCAAACACCGTCATTGTCAAGATTGCCGAAAACGTGAAGGTCAAAATCAACAGGAATTCGATTGCAACCGTACGGAGCGGAGCAGATCAGGAATAGTCAACAAATGCATTCTATAACATCAAGCCGGAGGTTTGCAGATAGATGAAGAAGGGCATATTGTCGAGAATTATTCTAATCAGTATCACGGTCATCGCAGCTGTTATATTTTTCTTACCGAATACTCCGCTTTTTCAGAACATGCCGGATTGGTGGACCAAAAATATGCCCGGCAAGGGCATCGTATTAGGTCTTGATCTGCAGGGCGGTATCCATCTCGTATTCGAAGTGGAAGGCGACAAGGCAGTGGAGATCGCGGTCGACCGCGCAGCCACGTCAATAGCCAGTGGCCTCCAGCGAAAGAATATACAGGGAACAGTGAAAAGGGAAGGGCTTTTTATTGTTGTCAGTCCTGCCGATCCGGCAGTAAGGAAAGTCGTTGAGGATATGTACCCCTCACTGTCGCTGGTGGATAGCACTGGTGCCTTGAAATATGGCTTCTCGACTGCGGAAGCTCAGAAAATAAAAGATGCCGCGACTGATCAGGTTCTGGAGATTATCAGAAACCGTATTGATCAGTTCGGCGTAGCAGAGCCGACTATTCTGCGACAGGGTGCAAACGAGATTGTTGTTCAACTCCCTGGAGTGAAGGACCCGAAACGGGCTGTCGATATAATCGGGAAGACGGCACAACTCGAGTTTAAGCTTGTCGATACAGAGTCACCTGTGGCTGCAGAACTGCCTTCGAAGATATTACCTGGCGAGGAAGCACAATTTATGGGGAAGTTCAACGGCAGGATACCGCAGGGTGACGAGGTTCTTTTTCATAGTGTATTGGATAAGGAAACCCATCAACTCGTAGAAAGGATACCATATCTTCTAAAGAAAGAGGTGCTTCTGTCTGGAGATACTCTTACTGAAGCCAAGGTCAATATCGATCAGCGCTTCAATGAACCATACGTTTCGATGAGATTCAATGCCACTGGCGCAAAGATATTCGAAGATGTTACAGGTCAGAATGTAGGCAAAATGCTGGCCATTATACTTGACGGCAACGTTTATTCGGCACCTCGCATAAAGGACAAAATCAGCGGCGGAGATGCACAGATAACAGGTAGCTTCACGCTTGACGAGGCAAAGGATCTCGCCATCGTGCTTAGAGCGGGCGCTCTTCCAGCGCCGCTCAAGACCCTGCAGAACCTTACTGTAGGGCCTTCGCTCGGCCGTGACTCCATCGATGCAGGTAAAAGGGCGGGGCTAATCGCTACTATTCTCGTGATCATCTTCATGGTATTCTACTACAGGCTTTCCGGCTTGATAGCCGATCTTGCCCTTGTACTAAATATTGTGCTTTTAATGGGGGCGATGGCATCCCTGAATGCCACTCTTACCCTGCCCGGTATCGCGGGTATTATTCTAGCAATAGGCATGGCGGTGGACTCGAATGTGTTGATGTTCGAGAGGATGCGTGAAGAGATTCGAGCAGGTAAGACACCGCGTGCGGCTGTGGAAGGCGGATACAAAAAGGCATTTTGGACTATCTTCGACTCGCACGTTACGACGCTCATAACAGCCGCTGTTCTTTTCCAGTTTGGCACAGGTCCAATAAAGGGCTTCGCAGTGGCCCTGAGCCTCGGCGTTTCGATAAATCTATTCACGGCGCTGATCGGCACAAAGACAGTCTTTGATGTTATCCAATCAAGGGGCGAGGTAAAGAGGTTGAGCATATGATAGAACTCATAAAGCATACAAAAATAGATTTCATGGGGAAAAAGAGGTATGCATTTATTCTTTCCGGGGCACTTACGGCCCTGGGGATCTTCGCTCTCATCCAGATAGCGCTGGGCAATGCTAACCTCGGCGTGGATTTTGCCGGAGGAACAGCCGTTCAGATCAAGTTCAGCCAGCCGGTTGCGCTTCATGATGTCAGGCTTGCACTGGAGGACAGCGGGCTGAAAGACTTCGATCTCCAGGACCTTCCAACAGAAAATAAAATGCTTATCAGGGTCAAGAAGCAGGAAGAGAAGCTGGGCGGCGCCAGCGAGGTGATAACGCAGGTACTGATCAAGAAGTTTGCCGATAAAAAGCCTGTCGTCGATTCGACGACTGAAATCGGTCCCAAGGTCGGTTCTCGCCTTAGGCAGGACGCCCTGTGGGCCGTGGGAATGGCAACACTTGGGATACTTATTTACGTGGCATGGAGGTTCCAGATACGCTTTGGCCTCGGCGCCACGATTGCGACATTCCATGATGTTTTCGCAGTACTAGGCATTTTTTATTTGTTGAACAAGGAGATCAATCTGATTGTCGTCACGGCGCTTCTTACTCTCGCTGGATATTCTCTTACAGATACGGTTGTTGTTTTCGACAGGGTGCGAGAGAACATGAAAAAATATCTTAAGGAGCCGATCAACGACGTGGTCAACAAGAGTATCAACGAGGTTCTTTCCAGGACGATCGTGACATCATTAACTGTCTTTTTGAGCGCACTTTCGCTATTCCTTTTTGGTGGAGAAGTTATCCACGATTTCGCACTTGCGATGCTTCTTGGAGTGGCTGTTGGTACTTATTCGTCCGTCTTCGTGGCTAGCCCAGTCGTTATACTTCTGGGCAAGAATAAACAGCCTCTTTCCTCGAGGAAAAACTGACCGCCCCGTTCATCGTAGTCTAAGAAGAGACAGCCGTAAGACTGTCTCATTATGAAGAGGAGCGAGGTATGTCCTACGCCGCGTCGAACTGTAAATGGCTTGTAAGCAGGACTAACCGAGAATATGTTGACTACGTATCAAAGCTGACCAGTCTTTCGATCCCTATTGCGCAGACGCTGATCAATAGGGGGATCAAAACATCCGGCCAGCTCGACTCTTTTCTTAATCCCCGTTTGACTATGCTTGCCGATCCCTTCGACTTGCCGGGCATGAGCGTCGCGGTTCGCAGGATAGTCGAAGGGGTTCATAATGGAGAGCAGATATTCATCCACGGCGACTATGATGCAGACGGAGTGACTGCAACTGCCATAGTGGTTGATGCGCTGAAGAGACTTGGCTCAGAAGCGCGATATTATATCCCCGTCAGGTCCTTTGGATACGGGCTCGGCAGCGAAGGGATAAGAAAGGCAAGGGAATCTGGTGCTTCTCTAATAATAACCGTCGATTGTGGCATTACTTCTTTCGAAGCTGTATCTGTTGCGAATTCCCTCGGTATCGACGTTATCATTACTGACCATCATGAACCTGTGCGAGAGAATACTTCTGCTGATCTGACGCGCAATTTTGTGCTGCCGAATGCATTCGCGGTGATCAACCCGAAGCTTGCACTCCAGTCATCACCGTTGACTGATCTTTCCGGCGCCGGTGTTGCATTCAAGCTGGCCCAAGCGCTTCTCGACAACAGCCTTGACAATGTGATCGAATTGATTGATCTTGCGGCTCTTGGCACGGCAGCCGATGTCGTACCAGTAATTGGCGACAACAGGATCATACTGAAAGAAGGACTAACGTTTATCCAGTCGGATGAGAGGCCCGGAATAAAGGCCTTGAAAGAGGCGTCTGGCATTAAGCCCGGCAACATGCGGGCCGCTGCCCTTCACTTTATGATGATCCCTAGGATTAATGCGGCAGGACGGTTAGCAGATGCAAACGACGTAGTAAAGCTCCTGCTGACTGATTCCGAAGATGAGGCTATGCGTCTGACTGAATGGCTGAACGGACTGAATGCAAAAAGGCAGGAAATTGGTGAGTCGGTTTTTAGCGAGGCAATGGACATGCTTCAGGCTTTGGACCGAAAGAGTGAAGAGATAGGAGCGATCGTAGTCGGCAAAGAGGGCTGGCATCGCGGAGTTTTGGGCATTGTTGCCGCAAGGATTACAAATGCTTTCTACCGGCCCTCCTTCGTCTTGTCGATTGAAGACGGCGTGGCAAGAGGATCGGCAAGAAGCATTCCATCCTTTGACGTCCATGACGGCCTGTCACGCTGCAATGAAATTCTTAGGACTTTTGGTGGGCATAAACAGGCCGCCGGGTTCAGCCTTTCAGCCGATGACATCGATGCATTCAGGGGTATGATCTCACGCCAGGTGATCGACACGGTGGCAGAAGAGGATCTGGTCCCGGTTCTTAGAATAGATGCTCCACTAAGGCTTTCGGACGTGACGGCGGATTTTGTTCAGGAAATAACTCGTCTTGAGCCTTTCGGCTGTAGTAACGAAGAGCCAATCTTCGGGGCTAAAAGGCTTGAGATAGTTCAGTGCAGGATCGTTGGACAGAAACACTTGAAGATGTATCTTAAACAAAATGGAAGGGGCATAGACAGCATAGGATTCGACCTCGGTGGTATGCTAGATGAACTACGCTCCGGGGTTATGGTCGATGCAGCGTTTCTTCCAGTAATGAACGAGTGGGACGGCGGCAGGTATCTGCAGCTTAACCTGAAGTCGGTACGCAAGTCGGCTGATAGTTTATAATTTAAGGTGTAGCGATGTTTTTAAATTATTATTTTCAGATGAGGTGCCCTTTATGAAAATAACGATCCAGGATTTGCTTGAAAAGAAAAGAGATAACAAGAAAATCGTGATGCTGACGGCCTATGATTTCCCCTTTGCCCGGATCGTCGACGAAGCCGGAGTCGATGCAATCCTTGTAGGAGACTCACTCGCAATGGTTGTGCAGGGTATGGAAAATACCATTGCCGTGACAATGGATGAAATGATTTACCATACCAGGATTGTTTCGAGGGCATCGAAAAGTGCCATGGTCATTGCCGATATGCCTTATCTATCTTACCAGGTTAGCGCAGAGGAAGCATTGCGTAACGCAGGCAGGTTTCTGAAGGAAGCTGCTGCCCAAGCTGTCAAGATTGAGGGCGGAAGAGAGGTGGCAGACAGGGTGAGGGCACTTACCGCTGCCGAGATACCGGTCATGGCTCATATCGGGCTCACGCCACAAGCGCTGCATCGCATGGGCGGGTACAGGGTCCAGGGAAAGACTGAAGATGCGGCCAAGAGGCTGATAGAAGATGCCAAAATCCTCGAAGATGCCGGTGCTTTCGCCATAACACTTGAGGCCATCCCTGCTGAACTTGCCCGCCGTATAACTTCGGAGATTTCTATTCCCACCATCGGCATCGGAGCAGGTCCTGGTTGCGATGGACAGGTCCTTGTTTTGTACGATATCTTGGGACTCTTTGAAAGGTTCACTCCGAAGTTTGTAAAACGTTATGGGAACCTGAAGACGGATGCGCTTGAGGCCATCAAGGAGTTCAAAGACGAAGTCGAAAAGGGCCTCTTTCCGGACGGAGACCACTCCTTCTGATTTCATGATTGAGATCGAAGAAAGCTATGCTGAACGCGCAAAACAGAAGCCTGCGATATAGAGGAGATCGACATGATTACAGTTGGTGAGGGCTCAAACGACAGTAATTGTGTTTCAATTATCGAAGAAAATGCACGCTGGTTTGCCAGGAGAAATGGTAGTCTCAGGGCAAATCAGCGTCCACTTGCTTCAGGCAGTGTGTCGCTATTTCTCGACGACAGAAACCTTCATCTCTATTCTATCCAGAGGATTGTCTTTTCCGTCTCTGGGCTGACTGACTATAGCATCAACAGCCTCAATCCCTGACACTACTTCGCCGAAAACGGAATATTGTCTGTCGAGAAAGTTTGCGTCAGCGACGCAGATGAAAAACTGTGATCCTGCACTGTCTGGATGGGCTGAACGCGCCATTGAAAGGGCACCGCGCTTGTGAGGATTTTCGTTGAATTCCGACTTAATGGTGTATCCTGGACCACCCAGGCCATGTCGCGACTTATCCGCATCTTTTGAATTCGGGTCACCGCCTTGGATCATGAACCCCGGTATCACTCGGTGAAATGTAGTACCGTCATAAAATCCCTTTTTGGCAAGTTCTATAAAATTGTTTACGTGGCCGGGAGCGGCCTCTGGGAAAAAACGCAGTTCGATATCCCCAAATTTGGTTTCGATAATTGCATGAGTTTCTGACATATAAGCTCTCCTTTAGGTGATGGAATTTTAAATTATAGTGTAACGTATTTCGGGCATAAAGCGCATGGAATCCAACTTGGTAAAATATTCGGAATCATTTAACAGACTGCTTTTTTTTTACAGAAGCATATTGGATAGAATAATGATTGTAGCGGACCCTGTTGTACTCCAGCGTGCGTTCAGCTATCGGTTTTTTAATTTCGGCGGGATGGCCGATACTCATTATTGATTCAACCTTGATGTGCTTCGGTAGCCCTAGTATTTTTTGTATATATTGCTCCGAGGTCTTTCTTTCATTATGTTTCCTATTCCGTATCTGTATCCAGCAACTTCCCAGTCCGAGCGAATGTGCAACCACCTGGACCAGTATCGACGCAATAGAGCAATCCTCCACCCATGCATCGGATTTGGTGCTATCCGCGCATACCACAATGCCGAGAGCAGCACTACGTAGGAATTGAGAACCCTGCTCCTTTGCTTCAGATAGTTGCGACAGCAAGCCCGGGGTGTCGATGATGATGAAGTACCAGGGTCTAATGTTGCGTGAGGAAGGAGACCTAAGCAATGTCTCGATTAGCAGCCCGAGCGACTTTTTATCGACAGGTGTCGCCGTGTATTTGCGGATACTTCTGCGGTTTCTTAATAGGTTGATCATGTAATGCCTCCATGTGATGGAAATATGCTCGATACAACGATTTTCAACTATACTAAAAATCGGTGCAACATGGCAATGAGTCTTGACTCGTCTATTACATAACCTGGATACGAGGAATTCGCGAAGTCTTTATAAGGAGATGAAAGTTTTATGTGACAGTGAGATTAGCTGGTCGGTTGTCGATCCGCCAAATTGACTCGGAGATCCAAAGTCCGCAAAAATAGAAGTAATTCTACGACAGCGTAGTTGGACATTACTATAATAATATTTTTTCAATAACATGGAAGAGGACGGTAGAAGGCGAACATGGATCTAACAATAATTCACCATTTCCCGTATATAGGTCTTTTTGTGCTGCTTATTCTTGGGGTGATCGGGTTCCCGTTCCCCGAAGACGCGATCCTTATCCTTTGCGGCTTTCTGATTTCAAGCGGTGTCGTCAAGCCGGCGCCTGCATTGATTGTCGTTGCTTCTGGCATGCTCATGACCGATTATTTCCTTTATCATGTCGGTCGGAAATACGGCAGAAAGGTCGTTGCACACAGGCGTTTTCGAAAGATCATTTCAGAGCGTAGGGAGATCCGTATCGAGAAAATATTCCGCAGATGGGGGGCAGGCGTCATCTTTCTCGGCCGCCATCTTGTTGGTCTTCGCGCACAAATATTCCTCGTTGCCGGAATCCTTAGGATGCCACGAGCGAGATTTGTTCTTGCCGACGCTGTATCTTCTGTCATTACGCTCACAATAATGGTGGGTGCAGGATACTGGGGCGGCAGTACTCTCGATCTGTTAAAAAAAGATATGGAAGAAGCGCAGCAGGCTCTTCTTATTTTGATAGCTATAATAGCAGTTGCGCTGCTAATCTGGCGTATTGCAGTTAGAAAGCTGCGAGGCGATGAGGACGTCGACGACGATGAATGAAGGGATGCTATAATAGACGATTCTGATGAGGACTGTACCACTCGATATAAAGGAAAATCATCCGATGCGCGACCTGACTACCTTTGGTGTGGGAGGGCCTGCACGGTTTTTCACTGAGGCTGTGAGCGAGGACGATGTCGTTTCTGCCCTCGGTTTTGCCAAGGCAAGGAACATCCCGATATTTGTCCTGGGAGGAGGCAGCAATGTTCTCATCAGCGATGAAGGCTTCCCCGGCCTAATAATCCTCATTGGAATAAAGGGCTTCAAAAGCCAGACTGAAGGAGAAGATGTCCTCGCTTACGCTGGCGCGGGCGAGGATTGGCAGCAGTTTGTTGACCTGTGCATTTCGAGGGCATGGCAGGGGGTGGAATGTCTCGCAGGCATTCCTGGCAGGGTCGGCGCATCACCCGTTCAGAACATCGGCGCTTATGGGCAGGATGTGTCACAAACGATAGCTGGGGTCAGGACGATTGAAATAGATACCACCGAATCCGTCTATATCAGTAACAAAGAGTGCGGCTTTGGATACAGAAAGAGCACTTTCAATTCCTTCGCAGCCGGAAAGTATATTATCACTGGTGTCACATTCAGGCTGAAACAAAACGGGGCGCCTTCCATTCGGTATAGGGAGATTGAAAAATACTTCGAAAACAGTCATGACATCACGATAAAACAGGTGCGAGATGCTGTAATTAGTATACGAGATGCAAAGGGACTGCTCATCCGTGAAGGGCATGACCTATTCAGGAGCGCTGGTTCTTTTTTCAAAAACCCGATAGTGTCGCCGGAGCAATTCAAAGAAATTGAGTCTTTCGTAGAGCAGGCTGGCGGATGTTCCAACTGGGCGTGGCAACTTGATTCAGGCGATATTAAAATATCCGCTGCATGTCTGATCCAGAGTGCGGGCTTCAAGCGTGGATACCGCAAAGGAAATGTAGGTATTTCTCCGAAGCATGCCCTTATCATAGTGAATTATGGTGGTGCATCGGCATACGAGATAGTAGGCTTTGCAAGCGAGGTACAGAAGAGGGTATTTGATGATTTCGGAATCTTTCTAACGCCGGAGATACGGCTGGCAGGCTTTCCGTCTTCGTGCCTCTGCATGAAGGGTGAGTGATTCATGCATTTTTTATTGCCTTGAAAATTACATTCACGGGAGGTATCTCTTATGAGCATCGGGGATGACTTGGATATCTTGATATCTCAGGTGAAATGCCTGAACGCTACAATTAAAAGGGTTGCGGATTCGGTGGCACCTGAAGTAGACCCCTACGTACTTTCACGATATACGGCCTTCAAGGTCTATTCATCAAATGCCAAGCTATACATCAAGGGGATAGCGGAGCCTGATCCGGTAAGGATGAAGGAACTCAAGGGCATAGATGACATAATCTCGAAGTTGAGGGCAAACACCGATCAGTTTCTTGCTGGCCTGCCATCCAACAACGCACTTTTATATGGGCCGAGGGGAACTGGCAAGTCATCAGCCATTAAGGCTCTTTTGAATGATTACTGGAAAAAAGGATTGCGCATGATCGAGATGGAGCGGGATGCCCTCATGCATCTATTCGAGATCGGGGATCTCTTAAGGAGCCGGTCCGAAAAATTCGTTATCTTCTGCGATGATCTAGCCTTTGAAGAAGATGAAAGCTCATACCGACAACTCAAGGCAGTCCTTGAAGGAGGTTTGGAAATCAAGCCGTGCAACATGATCATTTATGCCACTTCCAACCGCAGGCATCTCATGCCTGAGCGTGCTGAGGATAATCTGCCGGTATTCAAAGGTGGCGAACTGCATCCTTCCGATACCATAGAGGAAAAACTTTCGCTTAGTGACCGTTTCGGGTTGAGGCTTGGCTTTTTCAATTTCGACATGGATACCTATCAGCGAATCGTTCGCAACTACGCTACTTTAAGAAAGATCGACGTGTCACCCGACTTTCTTGAGCAACAGGCTATGCAATGGTCGCTAGAACATGGCAACTATTCAGGAAGGACGGCGCGTCAGTTCATTGACGATCTTGAGGGCAGAGTCGGGCTGGAGAAAACTCAGGGCTTGAAGCGTAAGGCATAGGTCAAGGACGGATGGGTCTGATTTAAGCACTGAAAGCTCGTGCCAGCTCTTTGTGCATGATCTCACCTCCGTATGTATTAAGTGCGCTTTTTATCGCCGCATCGTCGCTGATCGTCTTTTCAAGCCCCTTCGATGCTATGGTCATTATGTAAGGCAGAGTCGCATTAGTTAGAGCTATGGTTGATGTCCTTGGAAAAGCACCGGGCATGTTGGCTACCATATAGTGCAGGATGCCGTCTATTTCGTAAACGGGATCATTATGCGTGGTGGGTCTCGATGTTTCTAAGCATCCCCCCTGGTCAACAGAGATATCGACGATCACAGCGCCTTTTTTCATTGTACCCAGCAACTCTCTTGCGATCAGTACCGGAGTCCTCCCACCTGGCACGAGTATTGCTCCGATTACAATATCTGCATCTTGTATCTGTTCTCTGATATTGCGGGCAGAGAGCAACAGAGTGTCAACTTTTCCCATGAATGCCTCATTCAGCCGCGTAAGCCTCTCTATTCCCTTGTTTATCACGATAGTCTCCATTTCGAGGCCTACGCAAAAACGAGCCGCGTTAAAGCCGACTGTGCCTGCCCCCAGTATGACAGCCTTGGCAGGCTTGACGCCGGCCATACCCATAGGCAGAACACCTGTGCCACCCTGCGGTTTCTGGAGGTAATATGCTCCCACTAAAGGGGCCATCCGCCCCGCGATCTCGCTCATTGGCAAAAGCAAAGGGAGCTTATTATCTTTCTGTAGAGTTTCGTATCCGAGAGAGGTGATTTTTTTCTTTAGAAGTAACTGCGTGAGTTCCGGGTTGGGTGCCAGATGCAGGTATGTAAAGATCGCACAACCGTCCCGCAAAAGATTAAATTCGGCAGAAATAGGCTCCTTCACCTTAACTAGCAGCGTGGCTTTTGCAAAAACTGCCTCCTTGTCAACCACGTCGGCGCCGACTTCCAAATACTGTTCGTCCGAAAAACCGCTGCCCTCTCCAGCGCCCAATTCGATCAGGACGGTATGTCCTTCATGTTTCAGTTCTTCTACTCCTTCCGGAGTCATCCCAACGCGATACTCTCGAGTCTTTATCTCCCTTGGGACCCCTATAATCATGATCAGCTCCTTTCAGGCATAAATGAGTGAGACCGGTCCTTGTTAACTAGAGTTTGTTTTTAAATGCGATCATCAAGTATGACAATAAATTACATTGTTTCACGATTAAAATCAAAACGGGTGGAGCGGGAGATGAAATTTGACAATGTGAATTGAACACCAGAGACGCAGTGAACATTGATAGATATGATATTAAGGCAGCCCTCTGCTCCCCGACCGTGCACTAGGATTCTGGTTTCAAAAAAGTGGTAAAAATGAATAGAGATTATCAGATCGAGGAGCGCGTTATGAAAATCATGACTTTATAAAAAGACTCTCATTATACAGGTTGGATGTTTGATGTAAAGAATTCGTGGACATCCTTCAACAGCTAAACAGGCGGCCGGGGGGGAATTTGGTAACAATCATGTAGAGCTAAAAGCTGCTACCGTTTTGTATCAACTTTCAATCAACATAAAAAAGCAACCGGCGTAGACCTGGAGTTTCCTGAGTTTTTCGGTCAGAAATAAGCTAACCTGTTGAAGTAGCAAGGTATCTGATGATAAACATCTGGCGGGGACTGTTTTTAAGGGAGATTCCTGAGTTTAGAATGCTCTATTATAGTGAAAGCCTTATCTGTGGCTAAGATGGAGGTGCCATGAGCGATAACTCTAAGATAGTAGGCAATCTAAAGGGACAACTCTCGAAATTCTCAGGAATCATCTCAAAGAACTGCAAGAAGCCAAAGCAGAAACTCATCAAGGAAATGCTATATGGGATCCAGGCAGCTAAAGACGTAAAGCTAAGCAACATTGCTCGAACACTGAAAGAGGAACAGGCATTGATAAAGACAGAAGACCGCTTGTCTCGCAACCTCGACGACGAAGATTTCACGGATGTAATCAATGAAGAGATCTGCCGACTCGGAGCATCAAAGGTAACAGACGATATGGTCATTGCTATTGATCCCGGCGATATACGAAAGAAATATGCCAAGAAGATGGAACTATTAAGCAAGATATACGATGGCAGTGAACATGAAATAGGTGACGGCTATCATCTGTGCAAAATAGTAGCCGCAGATATAGAGACCACACGGGTAATACCGCTTTATTGCAAAGCATATTCATATGAGGCTGAAGACGTCAAAAGTGAGAACTCTGAGCTGTTAAAGTCGATAGAAACAGTACGCGGCTATCTAGGAGATAAGGGTATCCATGCAATAGATCGCGGTGGTGACCGAGGCGTTCTGTATAAGTACTATTTCGCAAAGGCTAAGCCTCAACGATTTGTAATTCGTCTGAAGGAACGGGACCTGATGCACAGGGGAAAGCGCAAGCACTGTGTTGACATGGCGATGACTATGCCGATGCCACATGAAAGTGTTCTGATTATCTATGATGACGGCAAGGAAAAACGCCGGTCCGTTCAGTACAATGCTGTGGCGGTGAAACTTCCAGGGTATGTCAATCCCCTTTACATGGTCGTGGTAAAAGGATTCGGGGTTAAGCCGATGATGCTGTTAACAAACTGTGCGGTCAATCTTCGCAAGAAGCAAAGCATCTGGAAGATTGTAGAATACTATCTTACCCGGTGGAAATGTGATGAGTCGTACCGGTACATCAAACAGTGCTATAACCTTGAGGACATAAGAGTAAGAAGCTATATCAGCATACGAAATATCGTAGTGCTGGTCCTTGCCGTTTCTTATTTTGCAGCTGTATATCTCGGGCAGAACATAAAGCTGCGATTGCTGGTGGAACGAGTCTTTCTGGTATCCAAACGATTCTTTGGAGTGCCGAGTTTTTTCAATTACGCTATAGCCGATGGAATCTATAATCTACTGTTCCCAGATAAGACAGCGCTACGGGGATTATCGACCGCCGGCAGCGATGACTTTCAACTTCTCTTCGAGTTCGGATAAAAAAACTCAGGAAACTCCAAGCGTAGACTCTTTGATCTCAGTAAATAAACCCCTTGTCAGAGGCACTAATAGCCGATGAAACGCCACCTTTTCGATATGTAATACGCGTGCTGGAAGATACTGAATCTGTTAACGCACTGCAGAGAGAGGCTCCGGTTGATCCGACATGAACTGGAAAACTCTTTAATAGTCAGACGCAATTGTAAGTATAATTAAACTATGAATATGGATCCTGTCAATCGCGAGATCAGGGAAGCTATTGCCCTCATCGATGCCGCCATCAGAAAAATAAAAATGCCTCCAGAAGAATTGAAAAGGGCAAAGACCAAGCTGGTAGAATATTTGAAAAAAAGAGGTGGTTAGCATCAGCTTCACAAATATAAGCGGTCATGTGGATCACGGAAGTATTTGTGGATGGCAATAGAGGAAACTACAAGCATCGACCCAAGCGACAAGAAGAGGGCACCGTCGCCTCCCAGATTGCGAATGGCTTCGCCCGCTAGGGGACCAACGGACGCTCCGGTAAACCTGAGAAAATTATATACACCTATGGCCGTCGCCTTTTCATGCCTGAATAGGTTGACGATTGCAGTGGATTGGGCAGGGAGACTGCATCCCAGAAGTAATCCATAAGCAGACAGAAGAGCAATAAGGAGAAAAATATTCAGCAATCCAGAAATGAGAAGAAGCCAAAACAGAAGAACTACACCCCCGGTACCATAGGATGCAGTTATTATTAGGCGGGTCCGGCTCCATATTGCGTGCATTCTGCCTCCTACAAAAGTACCGAACATAATACCTGCAGTCAGGGGCACAAAAAAGATTCCTTTGGAAGCCATGGAAACCTTAAATATTGCGGTGAGAAGCATCGGTAAAAATACCAGAAAGATGTAATACCCGTAAAACTGGCTGAACGCCAGCAGGATTATGGCAAATGCTGTCTTGTCTGCTAAGATTCTCCGGAAAGCTCCCACAGAGATCTTCCTCGGAGCAATTCCATGTTCGAGAGTTTCTCTTAGTACCGATTTATTGTAAAAGAATATTACTATTCCAGCTGCAGCAACTACGGCAAATGCCCATTGCCAATGAGAATAGGCACTGATGAGACTTCCCATCACCGGTCCGATAACGGGTCCCAAGTAAAGTAAAGTCTGGTAGGTGCTCATGGCCTGTCCGCGCTCTTTGGCTGAAAATATATCTCCGATTACAGCGGCGGCAACGACCAGGCTGGTACTTATGCCGATAGCCTGCAGCATCCGTCCGGTCAGAAACAAGAGATAAGAGCTGGAGAAGAAACAAATAACTGATCCCAGTATGAAGATCAGTAATCCAGGTAACAATGTTGCCCTTCTGCCGCGAGTATCTGCGATTGGGCCAGTAATGAAATTGCCGGCAGCCAGGATAATGGTATACAGCGATATGGTGAGATTGACTAACATGGTATCCACGCGGAAAAATGTCCCGATTTCTAGCAGACTTGGGGTATAAATCGTCTGTGTTAATGGTCCAAGGAATGTCGCAGCAGACAGTCCGAAAAGGATTGCTCTTTGTTTTTTTTCCATAATTAGAGTCTAAATCCTAATTTACACTTAGTATGGCTTTCAATAACAGAATATGTACAATATGCCATAAAAACCCTGGCTGTGGCGAATCCCCTGCGAAGTATGGATTGTCTGACGGAAAGCCTTTAGCCTTACTATGAAAACGTTTGCTGCTTCGCACGGATTCGAGAAGAAATGACCGTCCAGAAACTGTAGGATGTTTCTTTGCTTTTGCTAACGGGGAGAACCTTCTCAGAACTTCTGCCAGGTTATTACAAGCTCCGATTCCAGCAGCTTGAAAACTGGTTTGCAACACCTGCACACATAGACCAGACTGTGCCTTTGGATTTGTCTTGTTTACATACCCGCACACCAGGTATTCCTTCAAAGACTAGGCATTGTCCGTATCTGTGATCTTTATGCCCCATAGTTCTCCAATGGCTTGCAGTTTCTCCTGTACAATTTCTCACCTAGAATTGGACAGACTGGGAAACAGACCGCAGATACTAGAGTTCCACTGTTCTTGCGGAATGGATTGCGACGATGGCGGCACAACGATTTGCAACAAGTATCAGTAAAAGTACGACTTCCTAACGCTTTTTACTCGGGAATGAGTCGGTCATACTTGGAAGACTCTTCGAAATTTATATCTTCCGTGGGATGGTTATTCCCAAGCTATAGTCATGTCTTTGCCGCTATTTTTTGCCTGATAGAGCGCTTTGTCCGCGCATCTGATCAACTCTTCTTTTAGTGGACCGCATCCTGGATATGTTGCGACGCCGCTGCACAGGGTCAACTGTTTTTTGTGATATTTCTTCCAGGTCGGTTTGATGTTGCGTTTTATATTCTCCCTGATTCTTTCAGACACACGGAAAGCTTCCGCTTTCGGAGTCTGGGGCATAATGATCGCAAATTCCTCACCTCCAAACCTGGCGAGTATATCGTGAGATCTTACCGCGCAGGTCATTATGTATGCCACTTCTTTCAGCATGGTGTCGCCTGCAATATGACCTTCGGTGTCGTTGAAAGGCTTAAAGTCGTCGATGTCCAGAATAGCGAGAGAAAGAATAAGATTGTATCTTTTTGCCCTAAGGAATTCCTCTTCAAGGCGTATATCAAAGTATCGCCTGTTAAAGAGGCCCGTAAGAGAGTCTGTCATCGAAAGTTTCTTCATCTCCTCCAGCGTGTCATTGCAAATGCAGAGCTTAAGGATGGTAGATGCCTGCAACATGAAGGGCGAAAGCAACGAAATATCACTTTGCGCGAACGAGACCCCTGAACGTTTGTCGCTCAGATTTAAAACGCCGATAACTTCGTCTGCTACTTTTAGTGGCAAGCTCAACGACGATGAGGTTTTATAATGAGATCTCGGTTCAGTTCCATATTTCCTGATTGCTGCTTCTCCATTGATCAGGACAGGCAGACCTTGCTGATAAACTTTACCCGAGATCCCCTCCCCTTTGCGTACTCTCACATTTTCCATGAGCCAACGGTTGATTCCCTTGGCCGCCCGGACCTCCAACATTTCCTTGTCGTGCGGCATCATCAGCGAGCATTTTTCAGCATCGGCAAGATTCGATGCCTCTGACACGATGCCCTCGTAAAGGCGGCTGCGTTCATGATAGAGTGAATATAGGGATGATGCCTGAATCGAAAGCACTTTTAATTGATCAGATGTCATTTCCAGTTCCTCTCTCTTCCTCCGTATCCCACAAAGATAAGAGGTGAGCTTACAAAGATTGATTATGGACTCACATGTCTCCTTGTCGAGGTGGGAGTTGAATATGGATAAAATACCCAGCAGGCCAGCCTCAGTGGAGAAAGGAAAGAGGGTCACAAGGTTGATATCTTCCGGAAATCCTGCATGCAGGAGTTCGTGTCTGTTCATTGTCGAAAAAGATGATTCAGCTGAGGTGGCCTTGGTTATCAAACGGTTGTCAACCGAGATTCTCATTTCTCTAATGATTTCTTTTTTCCTACCTTCGAGAACCTCGGGCTGATATTGACCATCCTTCCTGACAAAAAAAGCAGCTGTATCAATTTCGAACAGGAAAATAACAGCATCGATAACAATCTGGTAGATGTTCCGCACAGAATAATTGGAATTGATATCCGACATAATACTTATAATAGTATTTGCCTGCTGGGAAGATTTGTTCAGCCTGTCATTATCAAATTCAAAGGTTATCAGGGATTGAAGAATAGATTTTGAGTGGTCCAAAATGGAGGCTATTTCTTCAGACGAATAGAAACGGATATCTCTAAGCCAATCCTCCTCAGTTTGTGATGTGATTCCCAGTGCCCGCCCGTAATCGCTGAAGTAGAATCTCTTAAAATCGGCCCTGGAGGTATAGAAAGCTTCTGCAACAACAGTCAAGACAGTTCCTTCGTAATTCAACGGGATAAATGCATGGTATTGTCCAGTAAGTCCTTGAACAATAAAAGGATTCTGTCTTAAAAGGGAGAGCTTCAGTTGCCTGTCGAGGAAGTCCTTGTAAAGGGCTTGCACCTTGCTGTTTGCATTAACGATTGATAGCAATTTGTCATTAGATATAGAGGATGCCAGCAAATGCTGTTCGTCATCATAGAGAGAAAAATGCATTCTTGTTAGGCCTGACATAGAGTCGAGCCCTTTTGCTATAGCTTGAACAAGCATATTATCTCACATTGTCCCGATTAATTCATGCCCCTTAAATAGGGCAAGTGAAAAAGTCAATGAATATTCTTTTATAAAGTCCTCTATCATAGCGCTCCTGACATCTCAGCAATTATACAGCAAAAATAAATTTCGGAGAATAAATATCTTTGTGAGGAAAGATATTGTCCCAAGGGGCACCATCCTATCATCAATAATAGTATAGCCGAAACGAAACTGCAAATCACGTCATAAAGAGGCAAAAAAGGCATAAAACAGAAGAATTTACCGATTTGGTGACCTCCGTCACGAAAAATGCGAAAAATTATGCTGTCATGACAATATGTTCCATCGTCCTCGGCGTTGCCACCTATAAGCAGCACTCGATGCGTTTTTGCGCCGATGCATCTTGCAGGAGGAGCCAGAACTCGTCGAAGTAACGCTCGTGACCCTGATATCTTTTACTAACCTTGCTGGCGATCCTGGTTTTTATGATTAATTACGGGTGGAAGAAGTCGCTGTAGAACCGTAAATTGTTAGAGTTAGTTGGGATTTCCAGTTCCTGCTAAGTATTATGATGAATATAGCCCATCGCACTTTTGGTAACGTAATAGTTCATTTGATTTATGAAGCAAATGTCGTTTCTGATCTGAGAGACCTCGACATATTTTCTCGTACTGATGTATCATTAGTAGATTGATTTCCTGTCGTATAGCCTGATAGGTTAAGAGCCCTTGAGTCTTTAAAGGGAGGTATAATTGCCGGGGAATGAACGCATGGCAAAAAAAGAAAGTATCGCTGCTTATATAAAAGTCGACAAGGAGTTGATCATTGTCTTTCTCCTGGTTGCTATTACCGGCTTCATCTTTTTTTTCATCTCTGGTCAGCAGCGTGCGTTCCTGAATTTTTTTTATCTTCCCGTAATTGTCGGGGCATTTTTTTTCGGCAAAAGATACGCGACGCTTTCAGCTACTCTTTCAGTCCTTCTTATCGTACTCGTATCATTGGTTTATTCCGACAATTTCCTTGTCGTTTCAAAAGATCCGTTATCAAAATGGCTCGACCTCGGCACATGGGGTGGTTTTCTTATCATCACCGGATATTGTATCGGGCATCTTTATGAAAAAAAAGAGCTAGCTATTTCAGAGATAAAACAAACGTATCGTGGCATAATGGAGATGCTCTCTCTTATCATTGATTCAGTCGACCAGGATACGCAGAGTCATTCAAACAGGGTTTCTTCAATTGCCGTCATGATCGCGAGCGCGATGAGGCGTCCTGAGCATGAAATCGAGAATATCCGGGCAGCGGCACTGCTGCATGATCTCGGGAAACTGGGAGTGAGTAACGAAGTTTTGCAGAAAATAGGATCCCTCACCACAGATGAGCGAGCTCACATTCGGAGCCATACCACTCTCGGAGCTGAGTTTATAAAACCGGTAGGAGGAAAGGTCGTACAGATATTACCATTTATAATCTACCACCATGAACAGTATGACGGCAGCGGCTATCATAAACTGATCGGGGAAGATATACCGATCGGGGCTCGGATTATTGCGGTTGCAGATGTATACGATGCCTTGATGTCCGACCGTCCATATCGCAAAGGAGTTTCGCCCACCGAGGCACGAGAACACATCACAGCGAACGCGGGTAAGTACTTCGACCCAGATGTTGTTGAGGCCTTCGTATCGATCTTGCCGCAGGTTGAATCATTGGCACTGCATAAACTCTAGAAATTCTGTCGTTAATTCCAGGTTGAAGCGCGAGTGCGGGGTTCTTTCCAAGCTTTGCCGCTGTCCCATATTTCTGGTAAACTTATCGTAAATGTTTGCTACCGTTTGTGGAGTTGGACATTGAGATCCAGCTCGGCGATCGAATTCAGAGGTGCGGAATGAAAGTGGTTACTGCGGCCGAGATGAAAAAAATCGATAATGTGACCATAGAAGGCATGGGGATTCCGGCGCTGCTCCTAATGGAGAGGGCCGGCACTGCAGTGGCGGCAAGGGCCGAAGAGTTGTCGACCAGTAGGAAGGTGCTTGTTCTTTGCGGAAGTGGGAATAACGGGGGAGACGGACTCGTAGCGGCCAGGCATCTTTTGAACAATGGGTATCTTGTGAAAGTCGTTTTACTCAACAGGTTAGATAGGCTGAGCACTGACTGCAAGAAGCAGTACCAGATTGCAAAAAAAATGGGTGTGCCGATCGACTATCGCAAGGTTCTCAACAGTTCGGATCTTCACGGTGCCCTTGTAATCGATGCAGTTTTTGGTACTGGTCTGAGCCGGGCTGTCAGCGGAGAAATGGCCGCCATGTTCAGGTTTGTCAATGATGCCCCCGTATCAGTAGTAGCTGTTGACATCCCGTCAGGCATATCATCCGATTCGGGTGAAATACTCGGAGAGGCAATAAAGGCAGATTATACGGTGACTTTCGGTCTGCCGAAAAGGGGTCATTTCCTTTATCCAGGCGCTGAATACTCGGGGCGGCTATATGTTGAAGATATTGGCTTTCCATCTGGATTGCTTCGGGCGGATTCTATCAGGACTGAGCTGGTGAACAGGGAATCGGCGGAGGTTTTATTGCCCGAAAGACAGCATAATTCCTATAAGGGAGATTACGGACATGTCCTTGTCGTTGCAGGATCCAGGGGCAGAACTGGTGCTGCATTGATGACAGCAAAGGCCTGCATGAGGGCGGGATCTGGACTCGTCACGATCGGGGTGCCGGAATCTATAATGGACATCTTCCAGGGACGGGTTACCGAGGAGATGACGTTGCCTCTGCCGGATGATGGAAATGGAATGCTCCACGCAAAGGCACTCGACGCGATCCTTGAATTTTCATTCCAGAAGGCGGATATCCTTGCTGTCGGCCCGGGTATGGGGGTTTCTCCGAATACGGAGAAAATTATCAAGACCTTGATAACATCCTCCGGTGTGCCGATGGTGATCGATGCAGACGGGCTGAATTCGCTCAGGGACAGTGCAGAGATTTTTAACAATGCAAAATCGCCGGTTATCGTTACCCCTCATCCCGGCGAGATGGCAAGATTGATAAGCAAGGGGGGGACAGTGCTGCGCCCGCAAATTAATTATATAGAAAGAGACAGGATAGGCACGGCACTCTCTTTTGCGAAAGAAACAGGGGTTTATGTTGTTTTGAAGGGCGTGCCGACTGTAATCGCATCTCCGGAGGGAGATGCATTTATAAATACTACTGGAAATCCTGGCATGGCAACCGCGGGTGCCGGGGATGTCCTGACCGGCATCATCGCCTCATTGGTTGGGCAGGGAGTCAGTCCTCTAAAGGCTTCGGCACTGGGTGTATATCTGCACGGTCTTGCCGGAGACGAAGCAGCAAAGATCACCGGGGAACACTCGCTCATAGCCTCAGATATTATCGATGCCTTACCTCTCGCGTTCCGTTACCTGGAATGACTCTTAGGGGAGTGCGTGGATGAATCACGGCCTAATCTCGCCCAGCATCTTCAAGGGGCTTCCGGTAAAAGCATTTTTTACAACCAAGGCTTTTCCTTCTGGAGAGGGTCTACTTAAGTCATGGCTTCGGGCTGAGGCACTGTATATTCCAATTCAGAAACATACCGACAAAGTCCTTATTGTAGAATACGACCTGGAGCCGAGGATTGCCGATGCCGTGGTGACAAACAGGAAGGGCCTTGCCGTCTGTGTAAGGGTGGCTGATTGCGTGCCCATTCTTTTGTACGATGTGCGGAATCAGGTTGCCGGCGCGGTGCATGCAGGGTGGAGGGGCACAGGGGATGCAATAATAAGGAAGACTATCGCAGTGCTACGGCAACAATACAATTCAGCGCCGGAGGATGTCATTGTCGCCATTGGTCCTAGCATAAAAGGAAGTTGTTATGCTGTAGGCCGTGAAGTTGTCGATGCAGTTACCAGCGCCACTGGTAAAGGCGATTATGTCTCGATTCGGGGCGGAAACCTGTATGTCGATTTGCCGGTTGCTAACAGGCTGCAGGCACTCGATGAAGGTGTCATGCCTGAAAAAATATGGATATCAGATGATTGTACTCACTGCCTTCCGGATAAATTCCATTCTTACCGGTGCACCAAAGAGGTTGCGGGTAGGCAATATGGGATTATTTCTATGGAATGAGGTCATTTGAAATATCTGACATAACCAAAAGATATGAATATGCAAGCCCTGTTGTAGAGGATGAGAGATACCGTTGGTTTTTGTTTCTGAGCTTGACGATTTACCAATAGCATGAACTCTTCCGTGCCCCACCGTCAGACCATGTCATTCCCGCAAACATTATTCCCGGAAACAAATGCCGTCGTTTATATTGTTGAGGATGTTTTTGCAGGGATCTCAGTTAAACCCTTGCATTATTATTCTTTTGCGTCAATTCTTGATAAGTGCGGAGACGGTCTCGCTCAATTCGCCTATTTTGAAAGGTTTTGCGATGGCTCCTTTAAATCCGTACTTAGCGAATTCCTTCATTACAGGGTCATTCGAGTATCCGCTTGACACGATAGCCCGAACATCAGGGTCGATATCGAGCAGCCTGGTGATCGCTTCTTTACCACCCATGCCTCCCTGGATGGTAAAGTCGAGAATAACGATGTCGAAGGGTTTGCCCGAGTTGATTGCATCCATATATGCTCTCACCACCTCCTCGCCGTCATGGGCAAATACTGTATCGAATCCGATATGGTTCAATATCTTGCCCGCGATGTCTCTCACATCCTCGTCATCATCCATAATGAGTATCTTGCCTTTCCTCGCAATAGAAAGTTCGATTTTGTTCGCATTGGAATTAACTATTTTCAGTGTGGCAGGGAGGAAAATATTGAAGGTGGTTGCAAAATCGGTAGCAGCCTCAACGGTTAACAGTCCCTGATGATTGCTTATAATACTGTATGCGATGGAGAGTGCCGCTCTCTCGGTTGGTTCCTCCGCCCCCTCGGCGGATATTCCGAATGGATCCCGGTTTGCTGCTGTTTTTTCGGTAGGAGTACCATCGATGTCCTTAGTAGTTGATATAAGCACATATTTCCCTTCGAGTAGAGGAAGACTGCTGTCGCGTGCAATTACCGCGTTGGTGGCGGATATATAGACATGGCCTCCTTCCGGGGATGACTCCTTTATGTATGCGAGAATTGTGTAGATTGCCTGCCAGAACTGACCTTCATCTATCTCGACCGGCCATAGCTCATTATCAAGATCGCAATGCCAAAATATATGAGAGTCACTCAACGTTAGGTCCAATAGGTTTCTTAACATGGGTCCAATGAATGCCGGCTTCCTTTCGAGTACTTCTCCGGACGCCAACATTGTCAACTGTCTCGCAAGGTCTCTGGCTCGGAGTATGATTTTAGATGCCTTGTCGACAAGTTCGTAACTTTTTTCTCCAGGGTCCATATAAAGCTTGGCGAGCGAAATGTTTCCGAGTATGCCCGTGAGAAGATTGTTGTAGTCATGGATAAAACCCGAGGCAAGCGATCCGATAGTTTCCAGTTTCTTGGCCCTGATTAATTCTTTCTCCTGCATCTTGACATCTGTTATATCTTTAATTATAGCTATCCCGCCACTGACATTTCCGTTGCCGTCCTTCACTGGAGCGTAGTGAGCATCGAAAAAACCCATGCGTCCGGCCTTGACCGCAAGATACTGCCTGTTCCTAGATGTAACCTTTCTGCCTTTAAGCGCCGCATCGAGATATCGGTCTTCGCCAATTTTCTTCAGAAAGGGGAAGACGGTCAAGACGTTTTTACCGATACAATCTCTGCGGGAAATCCCGGTCATCCTCTCGATGGCAGGATTCCATTCGACAATCTGATAAATTGTATCGAAGGCTACGATACCGTCGACGCTGCTCCTCATAATGCTTTCGGTAAAATTTATTTCCTTGCAGAGCAAATTTTCAAGCAGTCTTATAAACGAAATGTCCCGTACTGTTATTCTGCAAAGCTCTTCAGTGTCGTTTCTATCCTTTACCACGAAGCTTTTGATATAGGCATAGAAAACAGAACCATTGTTTCTTACGAGTCGGGTTTCGCACGGGAGCTGTTCCTTTTTATCAAAAACCTGTCGAAGATGCGACGTAAATATGTCACGATCGTCCCAGACTACGCGGTTCAGGAATGACGATTTGAGGAGGAAAGATATTTCCCCCCCGAGCTGTACAGCACCTGTCTGATCGACTTCATGAATCAAGCCAAATTTATCTACGAGAAAATGCCCGGCTGGAAGGAGGCTTCTAAGGTCTGTATCCCGCTTAAGGGTTTGACTTTTGTCAGCACCGCTTGCCATGGTTAAAATATATCACCGAGTTTTAAGCAATCATAACAGCCACTACGCTTCGTTATGCATGAGATAAAAACGCAGTTAGGATAAATATAGATTTTCATAGAAGCAAGGAAGCAGCATGAGATAACGGATTACAGAGTTCATCAGCTTCCCTTTTGATGATGATTGCGGTCTGCCTATCGAGACCGCTGATTCCAAAGAACACCGTATCTTCCATCGCTGAGATTTCATTGGCCAGGATGATGTCGCGCGAGGTGAGGGTCTGGACCACATTTTTTGTCGCAGCAGATAAAATTGTGACTGGGTAGAGGCGATTTTTTTCGATCATATTTTCGAGGCTTTCCCCCTCCGGATAACGCCAGCTAATTACCTTGAGCCCGACGCATTCGGCATATTTAATGGCGTCTGTGCTACAGCGAGTATTAGTGACGAGCCATCCCTCATGGACATGTGAATTGCTCTGCTCCGAGATTTCAAATGCCTTTCTGATGTCTTCGAATCTCGAGTGGACATAGAGGGCGATCTTGACGTCAGCCGGTTTTTCGCCGGTCGCATGGTGCTTGCACTCAATCATGCAGCGTCGGTCGTCGCGCGTCGCCAGGACATCTACTTCATGTGTGACACAAAAACCCTTGATTATCCGATTCACTTCAACAGTGTACCCATAAGCCTTGAGGATGCGCGCCACATATTTTTCGAATGGATATCCGGTGGGACCTAGGGCATAGATTGCTTTCTTGATGGAGTAGCGCATGCCCGTGGCTCGGTTGTACTGTCTAAGCAACTTCTTTGCTATCCGAAATATATGTCGGGTGTGCATCGAATGGGTTACCTGAATGGATACCTTGTCGGCGATGTCTCGAGCTATGGCTTCAGGTGCTCCGGACCGTACGAGGGAATTAACTAGCTTGCCAATGTCGAATTCCTCGGTTGTACCCGAACTCTTGGTTACTGATATGGCCATCAATAATTTTACACTATTTCAAGTGTTGCTTGTGCATAGGGTGAGAACTCGATCTCCACTTCCGGCCCGGTGATTACGAGGTGCGTTTACATCTGAGAGAATACCGGGACTACAACATCTTTCGACTCTTCTTATCTGCCTTTGCACCAAGCACAATAACGACGTGAGCAGATATCTTGCAAAGAAGCTGCTGCATCTGATAGAGTTTTGAATTCATTAATTATTAGGGGGGCCTTGAGATATGTCCAAATTCAAAGGCGTTACAGTAGTCAAGAAAGCCAATATATTTTTTGGGGGAGGCGTGACGAGCAGGACCATCCTGTTTGAAGACGGCTCAAAGAAAACGCTGGGAATTATGCAACCGGGAGAGTACGAATTTACGACAAAAGATGCTGAGATTATGGAGATACTCTCGGGAGATTTAGATGTGCTGCTGCCGGGAGCGCACGACTGGAAGCAGTTTAAGGGCGGCGATGCATTTGATGTTCCGGCTAATGCCATCTTCAAGCTCAAGGTGAAAGAGCTTTCGGATTATTGCTGTTCGTTTGTAAAGTAGATTGCACTGTAACGCTCTCTCTCAGTCATAGACTGCCGAGCCGCAGTTCGGGACAATGGACTGCAGCACAATCTGTAGGTTTCCACGCCGTATCCTTGCTGACCGCAGCCGTATCTGGCTTAGTAAGCTCCATCACAAAATTAGCCCAGATAATTCATAAATAATCTGCAAAAAAATAGCCAACATCCCTTGAATCTTTGATATTATTGAAGGTGCGAGCAACAATAACCCAAGAAAGGACGTTGGCTACTATGACAAAGTGTAACACAAGACAGCTTGGATTTTCATTCCTTCGGAAGCGCAAACTGACGGTAGATTTTGGAGGCGGAGAGATCACATCTGACTCCGGACTTCTACTTGTTAGGCAGGCCGATCAATCATTGGGACTCTTGGAAGGATTGTCGAAATGTATAGTAGACCATCGTGATACGCGGTACACAGATCATGACTTGTTGACTCTTCTTCGCCAACGGATATATCAGATAGTAGCAGGATATGAAGACTGCAATGACTCTAACTTTCTGAGGAAAGATCCTGCTCTGAAGGCAGCATGCGGCAGGACGCCAAGTGACAAAGAACTGGGATCTCAGCCTACATTGTCGAGGTTGGAGAACACCGTAACCCAAGAAGATCTGTATCGGATGGGGCAGTGGTTTGTTGATCTGTATATCCGTCGCAATCGGAAGCGTAAGCCAAAGAGAATCATCATCGATGCCGACGGCACCGACGATCCTACGTATGGAGACCAACAACTCACCTTCTTTCACGGGTACTATGATCAGTATATGTACCATCCCTTGTTGGTCTATGATGCCGATACCGGTGAGATGATCACCGCAGTATTGCGTGCAGGGAATCGGCACGCCAGTTATGGAATAGTTTCAATTCTGAAGCGGATAGTTGGGAAGCTCAAGGCGGCGTTTCCCAATTCTGAGATCATCATACGAGGTGACGCAGGGTTTGCGATACCGGCCCTGTATGAGTATTGCGAAGACGAGAAACTTAAATATGTGATCGGCCTTATTCGCAACGACGTACTGGAGCGAATGATTGAAAGACTTACTGATAAGGTACAATCTCTCTACGAAAAAACGGGACAGAAGCAACGACTCTTTGCGGAGGGTTTTTATCAGGCACAGAGCTGGGAAACAGAGCGCCGGGTAATCATGAAGGCCGAATGGCTTCCGCAAGGACCAAACCGTCGGTTTGTGGTAACTAACCTTTCAATGGAGGCCAAGCAACTCTACGAGTTCTACACAGAGCGAGGAGGCACTTGCGAGGTCCGCATTGACGAATTCAAAAATGGACTGAAAGCCGATCGGTTAAGTTGTCATCGTTTTGTAGCCAATCAGTTCAGACTGTTTTTGCATATGGCTGCATATTGGCTCGTACTGCGGCTCAGAGGCGCGCTTACGGAAACAGAGTTCTCATCGATGCAGATTCAGCAGCTCAGGACAAGGATCTTAAAGATTGGCGGCCAAGTGGTTCTGACAGCTAGACGGGTATGGTTCCGCCTGGCAAGCGGCTATCCTTGGAAAGATATCTTTGCCTTGGCACATCGAAGACTTGTTGCTGATACCTGCTAAAAAACCCTGAAGACAACAAGCACCGTAAAGTTCCAACAGGTGAAGTGCGCCCAAAAAAGGATCCGGTATCACATTCATCGCATTGCACGCGGCCCCAAGTCTCGCATTACACTCAAAAAGTTGATACCGAACCATTCTACCGCGCTCTTAACGATGAAAAAGCTTCAATTCTGCTCAGTTCTGATAATTTATGAATTAACTGGGTTAGATCAGAAATTAAAGGGAATAAAATCGGTGTCACAAAGATATTTATTTTGCCGCAGGCAGGTAAATATTGAAGGTCGTTCCTTTTCCCACTTCAGAGGCGATTGTAATTACGCCGTCATGATTGGCGACTGTGGAATAAGCGATAGCAAGGCCGAGACCTGTTTTCAGCGGGGCGCTCATATCCCTCATAGCAAAGAATGGATCTAATATCCTCGGGGTATCGCCAATAAGCATGCCTCCGCCGGCGTCTATTACGGATATCTTGATGTAATCCCCAGCCGTAACCATCAGGTTATCGCGATCACGGACTAAAGTGTTAGCCGCGCTGACTGTCAAAACGCCGTTACCGCCGGTGGATTCCTTTGAATTAAGCATTATGTTTCTTATGGCTTCCGATAGTTGATATTCATCACCTTCAATCCAGAGGTCGTCCGGGATGACAATATTGAGTTTTAACCCGTTCCCATCGACAGCCGGTGCAGCTTTTTTTCTGATCAACTCGCCAATTTGCAATCTTTTTTTAGAAGGCTTCCCGCGCTTTGCAAAGCTGATCAGTTGCTGCGTCAACTCGGCTGAACGAAGTGAAGCCTCTTCAGCATTGGCCAACAGGTCATTCAGTCTGTCATCCTGTGTGGCGATTTTCCTTGCCACCGATACGTTGCCAAGGATGGCTGTTATCAAATTGTTGAAGTCGTGTGCGATGCCTCTGGCTAGGATTCCTACAGCCTCGAGTTCGCGGACCTTCATAAGTTCTTCCATCAATTGCCGACGCTCGCTGATGTCGTGGTTGCTTGCGCGGCGGCCAAGCCATTTGCCATTTTCGCTGAAGACTGGCTGGCAGCTGTGACTGATCCAACGCTGTTGTCCGCCCTTGGTAATAATTCGGAAGTCGAAGTTATGGGTCTCACGGCTATCTTCTTGGGCATCGTTGTAATGAGTTGCGACCATCGCCTGGTCTGACGAGTGGGTGATCATAGTAACAAGGTCGGGGTTTGCGAGGAATTCTTCAGGCCGGTAACCAGTTATTCTCTCGCACGATGGAGATACATACAGGTATTGCCCGTCCGGGCCGAGCCATTCTTCCCAATCATAGGTGAAATCTGCAACTATGCGGTATTTCTCTTCGCTGTTTTGAAGAGCTGCCTGAGCCTGCCTTTTTTCTGTGATGTCTTGGATGAGGCCGTCATAAGCAAGGAGTTTCCCTTCAGCGTCGTACTGGCAGACAGGTGTATTCCGCACCCATCGCAGCGCTCCATCCTTTCTGACTATCCGGTGTTCAAACGGCGCGGTGTCTTTCCCTGATAGTATACCGGCCACATGCCTCAGAACAAGCGGTCTGTCTTCTTCGAATGCCATGTTGATCCAAAGAAAATTGTTTGATGCAAATTCATCTGGGGAGTATCCGGTTATCGGCAAGCAGCCACGGCCGTGTACCGTTTCCACGGGGTTCCCGTCCACAATATGAACGCTGAAGATATAGTCCGAAACTACTTCTGTGATACGATGGTACTGTTCGGTCACAACATGCAGGAGATCTTCGGCCTGCCTGTTTTTTTGTTCAAGGTCCGCAACGACCACACGCAAATAGGCTATCTCGTAGGATATTTCATCCGTTGTCTTTTCAGCGTCGCCCATGTCGTATATCCTCAGAGGGTGCATTCGGTGCGCGCCCCGCATTATGAAAAGCAGCTGCTATTAATTATAACAGACAACTGTGTATAGTTTATAAAACAGCCGTCAGCTCTTTTTACTGGCTCTGGACCCGATTGATTTTGGTGATAATGTGCCGTATATTATAATACTAAAGCGGTCGGGGATGAATCCTCACAGCAGAGACCGATCCGAAGGAGATGCAATGTTAAAGGCAAAGGACATTATGACGAAGGATGTAATTGCAGTCAGCACCTCCACGACGGTCGAAGAACTCGCTCGGATACTGGTGGAGCGCAGGATTAGTGGCGCACCTGTTATAGACGATAAGGGCAAACTGATCGGGATCGTGACCGAAAACGACCTCATAAGGAAGAACAAAAAATTTCATATTCCAACGATTGTGAGGCTATTTGATGCTTATATCATGCTTGAGAGCAAGAGCAGGATTGAACGCGAGATTAAAGAGATGGCGGCAGTTACAATCAATGACATTTATAGGAAAGAAGTAGTGACCGTTGACGAAGATGCGCCGGTTGATGAAATAGCTACGATCATGTCGGAAAGGGCTGTTCACCTTATTCCGGTTGTCGACGGCAAGAAGATCAAGGGTATTATAGGCAAGATAGACATTATTAAGGGGTTGAGTCTCGGTAACGCATAGCTCCCATGCATGCCGGTACAGATCATTGGGCTTATAATGAACCGACAGATCGTTACCCGCTCTGCTGAACAGACAGAGCGTCTCGGCTATCGACTCGGCCTCTTGCTGAAGAAGACGGGCCTTCCCGTGACGGTATGTCTTTATGGTGACCTTGGCGCCGGTAAGACTACCTTTGTTAAAGGATTCGCATCGGCCTTCGGCATTCCGGCTAGGGAGATCGGCAGCGCCAGTTTTGTCATCGTAGCCGAGTACGAGACAATACCTCCTTTCTACCATATCGATCTATATCGACTCGGCAACGAGCCCTGCATAGAGGATATCGGTCTTTGGGAGTATATCGAGGCAGGCGGCATCGTTGTTATCGAGTGGGCGGAGAAGCTTGGTGAAATGCCAGATGACGCGCTTTCGGTCACTTTCCGGCATCGCGACGAAGATGCGAGGGAGATTGTCATCGAGGGAATTGAGTATGATGACCTGAATGCTTTGATGGGGGATAACAGAACATCATGAAGAAGATCGGCATCATTTGCAAGTCCGGTAGGACTGAGCCTATCGAACTTGTAAAGCTGCTTATTCCATGGCTGAAGGAGAGACAGTGCGAGGTCGCTCTCGAATGGGTGGTGGCGGAGGCTCTGGGACTGAAGGGTGTTGAGAGAGAAGAGATTCCCGGAACGGTAAGGATGATGATAGTTCTGGGAGGTGACGGCACCATGCTAAGCGTAGCCCGGCTTATCGATGGAAGGGATGTTCCAATTCTTGGGGTTAACCTTGGCGGCTTGGGATTTATAACCGAAATAAACAAGGACGAGATTTTCGGTGCCCTCAATCAGGCCCTTGAAGGCAATAGCCCAGTCGAAGAGCGCATGATGCTCGATATCCGGGTGTTACGCCAGTCCATGGAAGTGGGCAACTTTACGGCGTTGAACGATGGTGTCATAAATAAAGGGGCGATGGCCAGAATCATCGAGATGGAGACCTTCGTGAATACCTCCTACGTAACAACGTACAGGGCAGACGGTCTTATCATCTCAACCCCAACGGGTTCCACTGCCTATAATCTTGCTGCAGGTGGACCCATTCTCTATCCTACGCTTAGTAGTATTATAGTGGCGCCGATCTGTCCTCATATGCTGACGAACAGGCCGGTTGTGCTGCCTGATAACAGTGACATCACGATTGCGCTTAAGACGGAGACAGAGAGCGTTTACCTGACCGTAGACGGCCAGGTCGGAATACCTCTTCACCAAGGCGATATAATCGAAGTGAAAAAATCTGATAGTACCACGAAGATATTTACGCCGTGCGGGCACGACTATTTCAATCTCCTCAGGACAAAGCTTAAGTGGGGGGAAAGATAAGTAAGAAGTAAGAAGTAAGAAGTAAGAAGTAAGAAGTAAGAAGAACTGCCCCATGAGGATTCTAAAATGAATACTGAATTGAAAAAAAATATTCGTCATGTGCTCGAATATTTTAAAGAGATTGGATTTGAGCGCGTGCCCGTCAAGTTCGGCAGGCTTTCTGTTACGACTGCTCCGCTGGCAGTGACAGACGCTGCAACAGTCCAATGTACTGTTTCTCGTGTTCAGGCGCCAGATAAAGCAGCAGAGCTGCGGATGCTTCGGGAAGAGATAGGAGATTGCACGAGATGTTCACTTTCGCGTGAGAGGACAAACATCGTCTTCGGAGAGGGCGATCCCGACGCGCGAATAATGTTCATAGGTGAAGCACCTGGCAGGGACGAAGACATACATGCAAGGCCATTTGTCGGAGATGCCGGGCAGCTACTGACGAAGCTCATCGAAAAGATGGGCGGAAAGATGGGCTTCAAGCGCAAGGATGTTTATATCGCCAACATCGTGAAGTGCAGGCCGCCGATGAACCGGGACCCACATGAAGATGAAATCCACACCTGCTCTCCCTTTCTTGTCAGCCAGATACGGATTATCTCCCCCGACGTGATCGTATCGCTTGGCAGGATATCGACCTTTTGGCTATCGGGAAGACGCGGACCGATTACCTCTTTTTCGATAACAAAAGAGCGGGGCAAATTCTTCGAATACGGGGTATCCGACAGGTTAATCCCAGTCATGCCGACTTTCCATCCGGCCTATCTTTTGCGGAACCCGAAGGACAAGTGGCTGACATGGGAAGATGCCCAAGCAGTTCTAAGGAAGCTTCAGGAAAGGGAATCATGAAAGTTCTCTGGGCACCCTGGCGCATGGAATATATCCTCGGAGAGAAAGAGAAATACTGTATTTTTTGCCTGAAACCGCAGGAGAGGAATGACAGGGCCAACCTTATACTCTACCGTGGCCCGAACGTCTTCGTTATGATGAATAAGTATCCTTACAACAACGGCCATCTGATGGTCGTTCCATATTTCCATACATCGTCCTTCGACGGCCTGGACACTGATACCCTCCGGGACCTTATGCAGACAACTAAATATTGTGTAGATTGCCTGGCTGCCGCGTTCCGCCCCGAGGGCTTCAATATCGGCATCAATATCGGGAAGGGTGCCGGTGCCGGAATCGAGGAGCACCTCCACATGCATGTAGTGCCTCGGTGGGGTGGTGATTCCAATTTCATGACCGTCACTGGCGAGGTCAGAATGATACCGGAGCACATACTCGACAGCTACGACAAATTGCATCCGATTTTTAATAGGCGATAGGAAACAGCATTTATTAATTATGCCCGAATCACTCAAAAATGCGTTTCTGCGCTCGCTGAAGCCGACCTTCAGTGTCTCTCTGGTTATGCTCGAGGTCTTCATCCCTCTTTCGCTTCTTACGCTCTTGCTCCGCCAGATGGGTGTTCTGGAATATCTTGCGCCACTATTCGCCCCTCTGATGTTGCTGATAGGGCTACCCGGGGAGGCTGCGATTACGCTCCTTGTAGGATTTACAAATACGATCTATGCGGCCTTGGCTACAGCTTCAGTTATGGACCTGACGGCCCGCCAGATCACAATCCTCGGTGTGGTGCTCGGCATTTCCCACAGCCTTTTCGTCGAGACGGGCATTCTGACTAACCTACGGATGGCAACTGTTCGTATTGCGCTTTTTCGTATTGCGGTTGCCTTTGGGGCCGGGATCGCACTCAATATAATTATGCCGGATATGGGTGGTGCAGCGGCGCATCGCTACGTGCCCGGCGAGGCTTTCTCATGGATGACGGCCATTATACAGGTTGGAACCACCTCGCTCAGGATTGTAGGGATCATCTTTGCAATCACCTTCGGATATGAATTGGTGAATTTATGGAAGGGGGTTTCGAAAATGAGTGAACGGACGTGCTTTCTTTCGGTGACCGTCGGGATGAGCGACCGGGCTGTCGTGCCGTGGATCATAGGGTTCACTGTTGGCATTACTTATGGAGCAGCGCTGCTTTATCAACTAGCTGAGAAACGGCCTTTGAGCCATAAAGATGCCTGTCTCATAACGGTCTTCCTTTGCCTTGCCCATGCAGTAATAGAGGATACGCTGCTTTTTGTCGTCGTAGGAGGAGACGTGGCGTGGATATTCATGACAAGGGTCCTTCTGGCTGTGCTCGTGGTGCGTATTCTTGCTACGGCAGATATATACAAACATTTCCTTTGGATCGGGCTTCCGCACGAACACGCGCACAGCTGAGTTCTTGTTCAATCCCGCGGCCAGTTGCCATTACTTGCAGAGGCTGGGGGATTGAGATAGACTGATTTATATGCCCGTTTTAGCATACCTGTGGCGGTCGGGTGAAGGTTTAGAAAAAGCACGGACATCGCGTGGAGGTAAGGAAAATATGAAGACACTCATGCAAACGAGTTCAGTTGTTTCCTGCATTTTATTTGCGTCTTTCCTGTGTTGTTCATGTGCTTTCAACCAGACCTATATTAAGACTGAAGGTGCAGAGAATTCAGATATTACCGGTAGTTATACGGTATTTCTTTACGGGGCCAATTATTCCGATGACATTGTGACAGTGGCCATACTGGTTCCGACGGCCGGCCAGTATACATTCGATATTTATGCGCCTGAGTGGGCCTATCGCACTGTAAATGGAGTTCCTGGGAAGGATGCGGTGGCAATGGCTTTGAGTTTTGTGAGTTGGCATCCTTCGTTTTTGCAAACTGATACTAGCAGGATACTCTCTCCAAGTGGCAAGGTTATAGGCTATGAAATAAGACCTCTGTATATGTCTACAACATTCGGCAAGGAAGATGTGATACTAGTCGATTATTTGCTGAAAGATAATAATCGAATCGAGGTTCATATCCACCTAGACTATGATATAGAAAAAAGATTATTCGTTACTGGTGGCGACGGCCAAGATGGTGGCAAGTAAGAGAAATTTCCGGGGGGGGTAAATATATCGGGATATCAGAATGCATTTCGGTTCTCTCGATATTGCTTATGACCTGTATGGCAACTGGCCGAGGCATCTACAAAATGTGGAGTATGGTCGAAGTGACTCCATGCTGGCTGGAGAAGATCAGGATTAATCGAGCATCGACAGGTCGAGCCTACAAAGATAGGTCTAGTGGAAGATTGAGTCGGAGGATCACAATTGGCTGTTTATTTGCTGAGGCACAAGACGAAGATACGATGAACTCCCATGACAAGCTTACAAACTCTTCCTAAGGTCTGATTGAGGACAGGGCGATTTGATAAGATCGTTATCCTAACCCCTGTTGGTCAGAAATAGGATATTGCCGTTCAGTGAGCTTCGGCCCAGTTGGACCCTTGACCCACTTCGACATGAAGCGGGACTGAAAGTGTGAGGGCATGTTCCATCTCGTCTCTAATCATTTTTGAGACGGTATCGAGCTCATCAGCAGGCACCTCAAAAAGCAGCTCGTCGTGTATCTGAAGAATCATCCTTGTTTTAAGGCCGCTATTTTTTAATCTCTTCCATATGCTTATCATGGCGACCTTAATCAGGTCGGCGGCGGTGCCCTGAACCGGGGCGTTTATGGCCATGCGTTCGGCCTGCATCCTGATGTTATTGTTTGAACTATGGATCTCGGGAATTGGTCGTTTCCTTCCGAGAAGTGTTTTGACATATCCCCTCGATCTCGCACCCTGCAGCGTCAAATCCATGTAATCTTTTACACCACGGTGCCTCTCGAAGTAATGGTCGATGATGATCGAAGCCTCTTTCGGAGATATATCCAGCGCTTCCGAAAGACCGAAGGGGCTAATGCCGTAAATGACTCCAAAATTAACGGTCTTAGCGATTCTACGCTGATCCGGAGTGACTTCGCTGGGCTGGATGCCGAATATTTCGACTGCTGTTCTTGTATGGATATCCACATTTTTTCTGAACGCCTGTATCAATCCTTCGTCTTCACAGAGGTGAGCCAGTATTCTTAGCTCTATCTGAGAATAGTCGGCCGATAGTAGCAGGGAACCTTTCTCTGCTATAAAAACTTCACGAATCTTCAGACCCCACTCCCCGCGAATCGGTATGTTCTGCATATTGGGATCACTGCTGCTCAGCCTCCCCGTCGCAGTAACAGTCTGGTTGAACGAGGTATGAATCCTTCCCGTCTTTTCATCTATGAGCTTTGGTAGGGCATCGACATAAGTGGTCTTGAGCTTGTAATAGGTTCTGTAGTTTAGGATTTCGGCAGGAAGGTCATGGATTTTAGCAAGCTGTTCGAGGACCTCTACATTTGTAGAAAAGCCGGTCTTTGTCTTCTTTCCAGGCTTCAGGTGCAAGACATCGAATAGTATCCGGCCCAACTGTTTCGGTGAATTGATATTGAATTCCTCTCCAGCGAAGCTATATATCTTAGATTGTAGTATGCCGAGCTCTCTTTCAAGCTCCCCCGAGAGTTCATCAAGCTTCTTTGTGTTGATTTTGATTCCCGCCTCTTCGATATCGGCTAGAACATAGATTAGCGGCATCTCAATGTCGAAATAAAGTGATGCAAGACCTTCATCATCGAGTTTGTGAAAAAGAATATCCTTAAGTTCGAAAGCGAGTTCAGCATCCTCGGCTGCATATATCGTAGCTTCATTTAAAGGTACCTCGGCGAAGGAAGACCTCTTCCCGAGAACTTCGGTGAAGGCCTTTTTTTTATGGTGCAGATACTCGAGGCTAACCGATTCCAGGCTGTGCTCGGTCCTGTTCGGATTGAGCAAGTAGGAGGCGAGCATGGTATCGAATAGCTTTCCGGCCATGTGGATGCCTTCTTTCCGAAGGATGAGAGTATCATATTTCAGGTTGTGGCCAATTTTAGCTATACACTCGTCTTCGAGTATAGGTCTGACAATGTGAAAGACGTCCGGTACGTTAGGGCCATCAGAATGCCTGACGGGGACATAGCAGGCCGAGCCCTTTTCCTTGCAAAAGGAGATGCCGACCACCACATCAGATATAGGATTGCGGCCAGTTGCTTCAATACCGAAGCAGATTTCGGAAAGAGATGAGGAACATTCGATCGCAGCAGAAATTGGAGGCTCAGTCATAGGCACAGACATCGTCTTGTTATCTATGTTGTCGAAGAGTGATCTCTGCTTCATGCTTTCAACCCCAGGAAATTTTTGAGAGCATTCTTATCAGTGATGGTGGCATAGGATGCCCTCTGCTTGTGCATTTCGGCAGGTATCATCTTGATAAGGCTTGTGAACTCGAACTCCGAAAACATCTTCAATAGCGCAGGCCAGTCAGGTTCTTTGATCACAAGCTCTTTCACATCGACCTCCAGTTGAACAGCGGCATCAATTGTTGCAAGTCTTTTGCTCAATCGTATGGTTTCAATGTTTTCTGCGATCATTTTGCGAATGCGTTCGTTTTTTATCTTTTCGGGATGATCGATCAGTTCGTCAAGACTGCCGACGGTTGAGATCAGGTTTCTGGCCGTTTTGTCGCCAATCCCTTTTACTCCAGGTATGTTGTCGATGGCGTCTCCTGTGAGTGCCATAATCTCTGCTACTCTTCCGGGTGGGACCCCGAATTTTTCAACAACAGATGGTTCGTCGATAACAACATCTTTCATTGGGTCATAGATTTTGATGCCATGTCCTACTACCTGCATCATGTCCTTATCACCGCTCAGGATGAAGACCTCGACACCAGCCATTGCTGCTTTCTTGGCCATAGTCCCGAGGATATCGTCTGCTTCATAGCCGGGTATTTCAAAGGATGCGACACGGAAGGCCTCGATAATCTTCTTCATATGAGGTATCTGGAGCACGAGATCATCCGGAGTCTCGGGCCTTTGAGCTTTGTATTCTTCGTAGATTCGATGTCGTTCTGTTGGAACTGGTGAATCGAGTACTATGGCGATCGCATCGGGCTTCTTTTCCCTGAGCAATTTGACCAGCATATTAGTAAAACCGTAGATCGCATTCGTCGGAAAACCTTTCGAATTGCTGAGATTCTTTATTGCGTGAAAGGCCCGGTAAAAATAGGAATGGCCATCAATAAGGTAAAGATTCATCGTTAATTATAACAGAACGATGAGCAGTAGTTAGAAGCTAGGGGAGATCCCTGTTATTCACTGCCAACTATTTTGAATTATCGATATACTTAAAAAATGATCCCAAAAAGGAGTCTCGGCAAAACCGGTGTTGATGTGACAATACTCGGACTGGGTGGCGAGGGTGTGCTAAGGACGTACAGCCGAGATGCTGAAGCCTACAGTCTAATCAACCATGCTATCGATCTCGGCATTAATTACTTCGACTCAGCCAAGGCATATGCTGGGTGTGAGTTCTATCACGGGAAGGCATTGGGCGAGCGGAGGAAGGAAGTATTCTTGGCCGGAAAGTCCCACGCCCGGGACAAAAAAGGCGCTCTTAATCACCTGCATGATACCCTCAAGACGATCAAGACCGATCACCTCGATCTTTGGCAGATGCATGATATGAGGACTGATGAAGATATCGCAGCAGTCACTGCTCCTGGCGGTGCCATGGAAGCTTTTTGGGAGGCCAAGAAGAAAGGTCTCGTCCGTTTCATTGGTGTTACCGGGCATGAAGACCCGGCAATCCTGCGCCGCTGCTTGGAGATTGTCGATTTTGACACGGTTCTAATGCCGGTGAATCCAGCAGAGCCTCATTTCATGAACTTTATAACAGAATTGCTGCCCTATGCTTTGCAGAAAGACATTGGTATTATTGCGATGAAGATCTATTTCAGAGGGCTTGCTGCAAAAATTTCCGGCTTCAGTAGTATGGAATCATTTTATCGGTTTGCCCTGTCGCTTCCAGTGACTTTGGGCATCATAGGCTGCGATTCCATTGCGCAACTTGAGGAGAATGTTGGGTTTGCCCGGTCGTTTTCTCCAATGGGTGAAGATGAAATGAATTTTCTCGTTGAACTTGTGGCGCCGCTTGCCCGCAAGCTTATGTATTATAAAACTTCGATCAAGTCGTAGAAATATATTTAGTCAGTATTCAGCATGTGGTAACGCCTTTATAGGAAGCCTAAGAGCTTACTACCAGGCTTTCCATACAATAGAGGGCTGCACAGCTTGATTCTATAGTTTGGGATAGGGAGTTTTTTATGATACTTTCCATAGTTGACTATTAGAAATCGTACTTCACAGGCTCTGACAAGGCTGCTGGATCAATTATATTGAGCTTTTCTGCGACAATCGAGTAAATTAGAATAATATGACGATCAGAGTCATCATTTTCGACCTCGACGGAACCCTCGTTGATTCGAGCATCGATATCTGCCATGCCATCAACTATGCCCTTGAAGGCTTAAACGTCCCGGCCGTAATGGTGCCTGAGACCATATCCCTCATTGGGGAAGGCATAGCTAGGCTTTTCGAGAAGATCACCGATATCTACAATATCCATTCAGATAAGGAACTTCTGGTACAACGCTTTCTCGAGCACTACTCAGCCCATCTTGTCGACAACACAGCAGTTTATCCCGGTGTCATGGATACGCTGAAGGCACTTAACGGATACCACAAGATAGTCATCTCGAACAAGCGTGAGGACCTTTCGGTAAGGGTACTCGAACGGCTCGGCATAAGCAAATATTTAGATCTTGTTGTGGGCAGCGACACAACGCCTGAAAAGAAACCGTCTCCGGTCCCAATCCGTTATGTCCTCTCTAAATTCGGTATCAGCCCTGAAGAGGCGGTTATCATCGGCGACAGTAATTTCGATATTGAGGCGGGCAAGGCGGCCGGGATAACGACAATCGCCGTCACTTACGGCTATAGGGCGCCTAGCGTGCTTCAGGGGGCTGACTATATAATAAATACGATGCCTGAGGTCGTAAGAATTATTGAGAAGTTAAGTCTGGCTAGTCACTATTTATAAGGAGGATTTTCATATGGCGTATACAATAGCTTTTGCAGGGAAGGGTGGTACTGGAAAGACCAGCCTAGCAGGCCTAACGATAAAATATCTGGCGAGCAAGAGGCGCGGACCGGTGCTCGGGGTTGATGCCGACAGCAATTCCTGTTTGAATGAGGCCCTCGGGGTCGAGGTGCACACTACCGTCGGCAGACTACGCGAAGAATCTCTCGACACGGTCAGGAGCGGCGCGGACCGGCCTGGTGGCATGTCGATGGAACAGTTGTTTGATTACGAAGTGCATCAATCAGTGATAGAGGCAAAGGCGTTTGACCTCATCGTTATGGGCAGGCCTGAGGGGGCTGGTTGTTATTGTGCGGCCAACAATATTATAAGGAAGTATAGCGACAAACTGTCGGAAACATATCCATATGTGGTCATAGACAATGAAGCTGGCATGGAGCACCTAAGCAGGCGGACTACACATAAGGTCAATTTGCTATTGATAGTCAGCGATCCCACTATGAAAGGCGTACTAACTGCCAAGAGAATCCACGATCTCATTGGAGAACTCAAGCTCGAAGTCGACAAGAGTGTGCTGGTCATTAATCGGGTGATCGGGGATGGTGCATCCGATCTGCAGGATATGGCCGAGAAGGCAGGCATCCAAGTCGCCGGGCTTGTGCCCCAGGATGAGATGATATCGAGGTTCGACTTACAGGGCGAGCCTGTCTTTCAGTTGCCGGAGGATGCTTCTTCGGTAAAGGCACTATTTAGCATACTTGATGCCTGCCACATACCATAGTCTGCTTTCGCTATTGTCTTTTATTCAGTCGAAACCCGTCGCACGGATGCTATATAGCAACTGGAAAGCGAAATATAGCACCGCCTGACGGCGAGATTTACTCTATGGAAATGATTGAAACATTTACATTAATTATATGTTTATAACTATAACATATACTCCTTTACTTTACTTGCAAAATGATTATAATAGTGGAGGCGTTGAAGACAATTCGATAGTAAAAGAAAAGGAGGATGCATGCTGATCATCGGTGAGAAGTTGAGTATTATCGCCAAACGTGTTCGTGAAGCAATGATGAAATTCGACAAAGGGCCTATTCAGGAAATTGCTGTGCGGCAGTGGAAAGAAGGGTCGGGCATGATTGATGCCAATATCGGCCCAGCTGAGGATGGCGGAGAGAAGATGATGCAGTGGATGGTAACAACCATCCAAGAAGTGGTTCCCTTGCCTGTTTGTCTTGACACGACAAATGTTAAAGCTATCGAAGCTGGGTTAAAGGTCCATAATAGTGAATGGGGCAGACCGCTGATTAATTCCACATCAAACGACCCCGAAAGGTTCCCGATCATGGAAGTTGCTGTAAAGTACCAGGCTCAATTAATAGGCCTCACCGTCGGCAAAGGCGGTCTTCCCGCCGATGCTGAAGAAAGGGCCGCTATAGCTTCAGAGATAATGGCGAGGGCGATGGAATACGGCATGCCTGTTGAAGACCTGTATCTTGATCCGCTCGTTCTCCAAATGGCCACTACGCAGGACCAGGCTCTAAAAGTTATACAGTCCGTGAAGATGTTTCAGGAGTTGAACGATCCCCCAATGAAGACAGTAGTGGGGTTGAGCAATATATCCAATGGTATGCCCAAACCTCTCAGACCCATAATGAATAAACATCTGCTCACACTCCTGCTGTACGAGGGTCTAACCGCTGCAATTGCCGATGCCGCAGAGGTCAAGGAAACTGCAAAAACAGTGGATGTAATCATGGGCAAGATTCTTTACGCACATTCATATTTGGAAATGTAAAATAGGGTTGATGGTCGATAGTTTTATTTTCAGCATCCTACCGACGCACAACTAATAAACGGAGGTATATATGGCATTTACAGCACCAAATGAGACTTTCGCTGGTAAAGTTTTTCAAATTGAAGCTGGAACAGACAAGAAAATTGTTTTTGGTGGAGAGAATGTCCTACCTTTCCATTTGTTTGAAGGAAGCGTTCCGAACAGACCCGTTGTGGCTTATGAGATCCAGGACGTACCGCCGGATGACTGGCCGGAGACCGTTAAAAAAGTATATGAAGGAGTTTCCAGCGATACCGTTACGTGGGCGAAACATTGTCAGGACAAACTGAACGCAAAAGCGATCGTACTCAGATTGATAGGTACTCATCCCGACAGGCAGAATCGCTCCCCTGAAGATGCCGCCAAAACAGTAAAGGACGTACTCGCAGCTATTAGTGTCCCGTTAATAATCCTTGGCAGCAACCATGTTGAAAAAGACACCGCCGTACTGGTTGCGGCTGCGGAAGCGGCCAAGGACAAGAACTGTTTTCTGGGAAAGGCGCAGGAAGAGAATTATAAAACAATAGTTGCAGCGTGCATGGCAAACAACCTCAAACTTATAGCAATGTCGCAGCTCGATATCAATCTTTCCAAACAACTGAATATTTTGATAACACAGATGGGTTTTGATAAAGAAAATCTGGTTACAGATCCTATGTGCTCGGCACTGGGGTATGGACTTGATTATACTTATTCGGTCATGGAGAGGATCAGGCTGGCTGCCTTGACCCAGAACGATGTCACGATGCAAATGCCGATGCTTGCCGATGTCGGAATAAATGCCTGGAAGGCCAAAGAGGCTATGGCTTCCGAAGCTGAACTTCCTATCGGCGGAGTACTTGAGCAGAGAGCGATCGCATGGGAGGCAGTGACGGCAACTGCACTGATGATTGCCGGCTCGGAGATCCTGATCATGAGGCATCCGGAAGCAATCAGCGCAGTAGAAAAATTCATTGATGAATTAATGTAAGGGAGGAATAAAATGGCGTTATCAGGCGTTGAGATATTCAAGCTGCTTCCAAAAACCAACTGCAAGAAGTGCGGCCATCCAACATGCCTTGCTTTTGCAATGAAACTTGCCCAGAGGCAGGCTTCTCTGGATTTATGCCCTGATGTCTCCGAAGAGGCAAAAAAGGTTCTCGGCGAGGCATCCGCTCCTCCGATCAGACCTGTTACTCTTGGTGCCGGAGACAAAGCGGTGAAAATGGGCGAAGAAACCGTTTTGTTCAGGCATGACAAGACTTTTGTCAACCAATGTGCCTTTGCTGTGGAAGTGAAAGATACGATGTCCTCTGATGAGATAAATGCAGTCATAGATCAGGTTATCAGTTCTGAGATCGAAAGGGTCGGCCAGAAGCTGAGGATTGATGCCATATTTGTGAGTAATGCATCGGGTGATGCGGGAAAATTTGAAGCTGCCGTAAAGTCGATCGTAGCTAAAGCCCCGGCAGTTCCGCTAATCCTCTCAACAACCGATCCTGCAGCGGCGGAAGCAACGGTGAAGATAGTAGCAGCAAATAAGCCGCTTCTTTACGGGGCAAATAAGTCCAATGTGGATGCAATGGCAGGCGTTGCAAAGACTCATAAGGTTTCTCTGGGTGTTGCAGGCGAAGACCTCGATGGGTTGACGGCACTTACCGATAAGATCAAGGGGCTTGGTGTTGAGGACATGGTGCTCGATTCAGGTGCGCGTACCGCCAAAGAAATAATGCGAGACAACACATACATCAGAAGGGGAGCGGTAAAGAAGGGTAATAAATCTGTAGGGTACCCTGTAATCACTTTTGCCCAAAGGGATGATGTGATGCTGGAAACCATCATCGCATCTCTCGGTGTTATGAAGTACGCATCTATCGTGGTCTTGAGCAGCGTCGACAGATGGAAAAGCCTCGCCCTCTTTACGCTGAGGCAGAACATCTATACAAACCCGCAGGTGCCATTGCAGGTTAAGCAGGATGTCTATAAGTTTGGCACTCCCACTAGCGACGCACCTTTACTGATAACCTCTAATTTCTCTCTCACATATTTTATAGTTTCCGGAGAAATCGAAGGCAGCAAGGTTCCTGTGAGGCTTGCAGTTTTAGATACAGAGGGTCTTTCGGTCCTGACTGGTTGGGCAGCAGGGAAGTTTACGGCCACGAAGATTGCACAGTTCATCCAGGAGAGCGGCATTGAAAAAGAGATAAGTCACAGGGAGCTCATCATCCCGGGCTATGTCGCGATCCTGAGTGGGTCCATAGAGGATAAGCTTCCGGGATGGAAAATTACAGTAGGTCCCAGAGAGGCCAATGGTTTGCCTGCATTTTTGAAGGCTCGTACAAACTAAGTCGTTCTAAAAAAATTCGACTGTAGGAGGTCAGGATGTCGAAGATTATAGCAACAGCGGTTATGAGAGGTACACGGGAACTTGTAACCAGAACGGACGCATTGCTCAAAAAGACGATTGCTGAAAAGGGAAAGGATTATGCTTTTGAATTCCCCGATACGGCATTCGCTCTCCCTATGATACTTGCCATGACGGCATTTAAGGTGAAGACGCTCGGAGACATGGAGGTCGCTCTCGGTTTTGCGAAGGAGTTGCTCCATGAAGAGCCTACAGATAAGATGTGGCTGCCTTATCTTGGCGAGACCCTTGACTGCGGTATGGCTACCCTATTTGCGGAAGAGATACTGCTCGCTCTTAGGTATGTGAACGGTCTCGAGCCAGCGAAAGATCCTGAGACAGGCTATGTTTACAACGGCTTTATCGGTGACACAATTCAGAGGAATCTGGGAATTCAACTTGTGGACGGCACCATGCCGGGATTCGCCTGTATCCTGGGTGCGGCGCCTACAGATGAGATCGCGGCAAACATCGCGAGGGAGCTGCAGGAAAAGAACATCCTTACCTTTCTCGCTGGTCAATCCAACGGAGACAGCTTTACAAAACAATTGCAGAGGAAGAATGTCGAACTCGGATGGGATTCGAGAATAGTGCCTCTTGGGCCCGACACTGAGCATATCCTTTATGCAGCAGACTGGGCGATTAGGGCATCCCTTATCTTCGGAGGTAAGAAGCCCGGCGACTTCAAAGGTCATCTTCTTTACCAGAAGGATAGGGTTTTTGCCTTCGCTATAGCTTTAGGCCCTATGGATGATATCAAATGGGCTACAGGAGCTGGCGCTATCAATATGGGCTTCCCTGCTGTTTGTGATACCGATGTTCCAGTCATATTACCGACTGGTGTTTGCACTTACGAGCATGTGGACAAAGAGCTCGATCACGCTCATATCGTGCAAAAGGCTATCGAGGTGAGAGGTCTCAAGATCACGGTTGAGAAGCCGCCTATACCGGTCGCTTACGGCCCTGCCTTTGAAGGTGAGAGAATCAGGAAAGAAGATACCTTCATCGAATTTGGTGGCAACAAGACAGTAGCCTTCGAATGGGTGCGGATGAGGGAGATGGAAGACATCGAGGACAACAAGATTATCATCAAACCCGATAACTGGAAAGAACTCTATGAAAAGGGCGGCAGATTACCTCTGGGCATTGTGATCGAAGTGGCAGGTCGTAAGATGCAGAAAGACTTCGAGTCCGTCATCGAGAGGAAGATACACTCTGACATCAACGAAGCACAAAGCATCTGGCATATGGGCCAGCGCGATGTTAACTGGGTGAGGATAAGCAAAGCAGCTAAAGAGGCAGGATTCACGCTCGAACACCTTGGTATCATTCACACCACGATGGCACACCATAGGTTTAAATCCATTGTTGACAAAGTCCAGGTCACTTTATACCTGGATGATAAGGAAGTCCAGGAGAAGCTGAAAGAAGCGAGAGCTGCTTATAGCGAACGTGATGCCAGACTGGGGAGCCTCACCGATGAGGCTGTGGAGGAATTCTACTCATGCCTCCTCTGCCAGTCCTTTGCCCCGAGCCATGTTTGTGTCGTGTCGCCCGAGCGCCTTGGACTTTGCGGAGCCTTTAACTGGTTGGACTGCAAAGCGGCTAAAGAGATCGATCCTGCCGGCGGCAACCAGCCTATAAATAAGGAAGAAGTGCTCGACCCCAAGATGGGACGGTTTGTCGGAGTTGACAAGTATATCAGCAAAGCAACTGCCGGAGCGGTAGAAACAGTGAATATGTACACAATCATGGACAATCCTATGACCTCCTGCGGCTGTTTCGAATGCATTGTTGGCATAATCCCCGAGGCGAATGGTGTCATGCTAGTGCACCGTGGATACCAAGGGATGACTCCGGTGGGCATGAAGTTTTCTACTTTTGCCGGCTCTGTCGGCGGTGGCGCTCAGACCCCAGGCTTCATGGGGGTTGGCGTTAACTTCATCGCCAGTAGGAAGTTCCTTTTGGGAGACGGCGGCATCAAGAGGATTGTCTGGATGCCTAAATCGCTTAAGGAGAGGATTGAAGAGACCTTCAAAAAGAGGGCTGCTGAAGAGGGAGTCCCGGATTTGATGGATAAAATAGCGGACGAGACTATTTGTGAGGATTCGGAGAAGCTTCTGGAATTCCTTACGCAGGCTGGTCATCCGGCATTGGAAATGCCACCGATGTTATAATAGCAGAATGGGTGGAGCAGTAGGACGCAAAACGTAATAATCTGTTCAGTGGAGGAACAAATGGAGAAAAAAGAAGAGAAAAAGAAAGCTAAAGTAAGACCCGCGAATGCCGACGCGGAAAAAATATTGCAGTGGGCTGAAGAGAAAGGCATCGAAACATGTTTTGATCGGTCCGAGAAAATGAAACCCTGTCCGATAGGGCATACCGGTGCCTGCTGCAAGAACTGCAGCATGGGTCCCTGCAGGCTCACAAGCAAAGAAGATGCAAAAGGTATTTGCGGTGCCACAACCGACACTGTTGCAGCACGAAATCTGGTTAGAATGATAGCTGCAGGCACGTCTGCCCACTCCGACCATGGCTTGGATATGTGTATGTTGTTGCTAGCCGTAGCCGAAGGGCATACGAAGGATTTTGAAATAAAGGATGTAAGAAAGCTCTATAAAGTTGCAGGTATTCTCGATATAGAATTCGAAGGGAGACCTGTCAACGATGTAGCAAAAGATGTAGCGCATAAACTCATCGAGGACTTCACTCGCCAGAACGGTGAGATAAATTATGCAAAGCGTGCTCCGGCTAAAACCCTTGAGAGATGGAGAAAGTGGAAAATTGTTCCCAGGGGAGTCCAGCGCGAGGTTATCGAGGCGATGCACAGGACCAATACCGGTGTTGACCTCGATCCCGATAGTCTGCTGAATACAGGTCTTAGGACGGCACTTAGCGATGGATGGGCGGGTTCCATGATCGCTACGGACATAACTGACATTCTTTATGGTACCCCGCAACCGTTAAGGGCAAAGGCCGACTTTGGAGTATTTGAAGACGACATGGTCAATGTTGTTGTTCACGGGCATGAGCCTAATCTGGCAGAAAAATTTGTCGAGGTATCGACCGAACCCGAGATCGTGAACTACGCGAAGTCGAAGGGCGCCAAGGGAATCAACCTCACCGGCATGTGCTGCACAGCAAATGAGATACTGGTCAGGCATGGCATATCGACACTGGGCGGTTTTACGAACCAGGAGTTGGCAATTATGACCGGTATGGTTGATGCGATGACCGTTGACGTCCAGTGTATCATGCCGGCCGTTGCGGATGTTGCTAAAAAGTTTCATACCAAGATTATCACGACATCGGTCAAGGCACAGATGCCGGGAGCCGTTCATATGCCCCTGGTCGATGAAACTAAAGCAAAAGAACTTGCCCGATCCATCATGAAGTTCGCGTGCGACAATTTCCCGAACAGAACCAAGGATGGCTACCGTGGAAAGGCGAAAAGCAGTGAGATGGTCACCGGCTTCTCCCATGAATATATTGAATACATGCTCGGCGGAAAGTGGAGGGCGTCATTCAGACCTCTTAACGACGCGATCATGTCCGGCAGGATCCGCGGAGTCGCAGCAGTTGTGGGATGTGACAATACTAGGTTCCCGGCGACTGCCAACCATAACTTCCTAATTACAGAACTGATCAAAAAAGACGTTCTAGTTATCACAACGGGTTGCGGCTCGCATGCCTGCAGCATGGCAGGGCATATGACACCAGAAGCCGCTTACGAAATAGCCGGCCCCGGTCTTCGCCAGGTCTGCGAGGCCACTGGTATGCCGCCGATCCTTGCCCTAGGCTCTTGCGTTGATAATTCGAGGATACTGACCATCGCAAGCGCTATGGCCGCGGAGGGTGGTCTCTCTGACGAAATCGGGGGAATGCCCGCCGTTGGTATCGCGCCGGAATGGATGTCGGAGAAAGCCGTCGCAATCGCTTGTTACTGCGCAGCTTCCGGATGTCCAGTTATCTTCGGTGGCGACAACATATTTTCGGCCAGCCCCGGTGTAACTGATTTGATGACTAACGTCTGGATGGAGAGGTTCAAAGGCTGCTTTGTCTTCCAACCTAACGTAGAGAAGATTCTTGAGATGACCCTCAACTTTATCGACAAGGCAAGGGCCGATCTGAAACTCAGGAAATACGAGTATGGGAAGTTCGGAACCGAAAAGGTTCTCATGGATATGGCTGCACGCCGAGACATTGAGAAGGGCGCAAAGCCTCATTTAGGTTTTTAATAATAATATAGAAAAATAGATTATTACAAAAGAGGGGAGTGCAGAATTGCTGCACTCCCCTCTTTGATTTTGGAGGCAAGTAATTCCTGACTTGACTCTTTTTGCAACTAGCTATAAAGTAGGAGAACAGCAGGCGGCTTGGATCGCAATAATCCAAGTTGCGCGAGAGGGATCATAATGGCAAATATCCTCATTGTGGATGACAGTATAACGGTTGTGAAGTTCATGGAAATGATTTTGACTGCTGAAGGCCATTCACTTGCATTTGCCCTGGATGGCGATGAGGCGATTAGCAGGCTTGAGAGCGATAAGTTTGATCTGCTTATCCTGGACGTAGTGATGCCCGGTAAAAACGGGTATCAACTATGCCGGGAAATAAAGAATAATGAGCAATATAAAGATATTCCGGTCATTATGCTTAGTACGAAAGGCACTGATTCCGATAAATTCTGGGGTATGAGACAAGGTGCCAATGAATACCTCTCAAAACCATGCAATCCCGAGACCCTTGTCCGTGTTGTCAATAAATATGTAGGAAACCTAATGTCGTTGGAAAATAAGCGGCCCGCAGACACAAGGATGCTTGACATGTCAGCTTTGAAAGAACCGTCCACGAACCCATTTTACCGTTTCAATAATTAAATCTTTTAGCCCTACGGCTTTTTTTACACCTTGCCCTGAGAATGTTCTGCTTCAAAGAATTTGACTTTAGAGCCCTCCACTGTTTATCATAAACGTCTCATAATTATAATTTATTGTTGTCAAAAGAGGGTATAGTGCCATGAATAATAAAAAGAATTTGTTGAAATTTGGACTTCCTAAGGGCAGCCTTCAGGAGGCAACCCTGCGGCTTTTCAGAAAAGCCGGGTATCACATATCGGTATCGTCCAGATCCTACTATCCTGTTTTTGATGATGCTGAAATACAGTCCATGCTTATCCGCGCCCAAGAAATGGCCAGATATGTCGAAGACGGGCACCTCGACTGCGGCCTCACAGGGTTTGACTGGATAAGGGAACAGAATGCAGATGTAGTCGAAGTGGCCGAGTTGCAGTATGGAAAGGAAGGCTTCAGGCCAGTCAGGTGGGTAGTAGCGGTCCCTGCGGATTCCAATATCAAAAGCATCAAGGACCTACAAGGGAAGAGGGTTGCCACCGAACTTGTCGGTTTCACCAAAAGATACCTCAAGTCAAAAGGAGTCACTGCACAAGTTGACTTTTCGTGGGGTGCCACCGAAGTTAAGCCGCCTTATCTAGCGGACGCCATCGTAGAATTGACCGAAACGGGGGCATCCCTCAGGGCTAACAATTTGAGAATAGTCGAGACAATCATTGAATCCTCAACCCGCTTTATTGCTAATAAGAAAGTATGGCAGGACAAATGGAAAAGGCAGAAGATGGAAAATATAGCCCTTTTGCTTAAGGGAGCCTTAGCTGCCGAAGAAAAAGTGGGCTTAAAGATGAACGTTCCTGCGAATGCATATAAGAAAGTGATCAGTCTTCTGGCGGCGATGCACTCGCCCACGATCTCTCCTCTTTCCGACAAGGGATGGCACGCCTTCGAGGTAATTACCAACGAACGCCTTGTGCGTGATCTTATCCCCAAGCTAAAAGCTGCCGGAGCGTCAGGAATTGTAGAGTATCCTCTCAATAAGGTTATTTTGTAAGGACGGGAATCAGCGCGAGAGCCGCCGAGCGTGCAAAAAGCAGAAGATAAGTCATTTTACGGCCGCTTCCGCCGCGATTTATGAGTTGACAATTATATGATATCGCCTTTATATTAATAAGTTGACGCCACCGTAGCTCAGTTGGCAGAGCTACTGATTTGTAATCAGTGGGTCGGGGGTTCGAATCCCTTCGGTGGCTTCGGAAAAAGAGATGTTCGGAGAGGTACCCAAGTGGCCAAAGGGGACGGGCTGTAAACCCGCTGGCTCTGCCTTCGAAGGTTCGAATCCTTCCCTCTCCACCATAAATATGTTATTTAGAACTGAAGATGGGAATGGCCGGCATATTTGGGATCTGGATGTCACAGCATCCGATCTTATGAATTTTTAAATGCGGGAGTAGCTCAGTGGTAGAGCGTCAGCCTTCCAAGCTGAGGGTCGCGGGTTCGAATCCCGTTTCCCGCTCCATTTATAGGTTAGATTTGAGAGGATTAGTCTTAATTGGAAGTCGCCCATGTAGCTCAGTCGGCAGAGCACTTCCTTGGTAAGGAAGAGGTCACCGGTTCGATTCCGGTCATGGGCTTTGAAAAAAGTCATTGACATAATAAACTTTTATTGAATAAGAGACGTTGATTTCTTAAGGAGGAGATATGGCCAAGGCAAAGTTTGAGAGGACGAAGCCGCATGTAAACGTGGGAACGATCGGGCACGTAGATCACGGCAAGACGACATTGACGGTTGCTATCACAAAGGTGCTGTCATTCAAGGGGCAGGCGACCTTCAGGGCGTACGACTCTATCGACAATGCGCCTGAGGAGAAGGCGAGAGGTATAACGATCGCAACAGCCCACGTTGAGTATGAGACGGACAAGAGGCACTATGCGCATGTAGACTGCCCTGGCCATGCGGACTATGTGAAGAACATGATCACCGGAGCAGCGCAGATGGATGGAGCGATACTGGTAGTAAGTGCGGCGGACGGACCGATGCCGCAGACCAGGGAGCACATATTGCTTGCGAAGCAGGTAGGGGTACCTTACATAGTAGTATTCATGAATAAAGTAGACATGGTAGACGATCCTGAGCTGCTTGACCTGGTAGAGCTTGAGGTCAGAGAGCTATTGATAAAATATGGATTTCCTGGCAACGACATTCCGGTAGTGAGAGGGAGTGCACTGAAGGCGATGGAGAGCACAGGGACGGACCAGACAGCAGCTGAGTACAAGTGTATATTTGAACTTATGGATGCGGTAGATGCATATGTGCCGACGCCTGAGAGGCCGATCGACAAACCATTTCTTATGCCGATAGAAGACGTATTCACAATCTCCGGGCGTGGGACAGTGGTAACTGGAAGGGTAGAGAGAGGAATCATCAAGGTAGGAGAAGAAGTAGAGATTGTCGGACTGCGCGAGACGAGGAAGACGGTAGCGACTGGAGTGGAAATGTTCAGGAAGCTACTTGACGAGGGACGAGCTGGAGACAACGTAGGAGTGCTGTTGAGGGGAACGGCGAAGGAAGATGTCGAGAGGGGCATGGTTCTAGCGAAGCCGGGCAGCATAACGCCGCACACGAAGTTCAAGGCAGAGGCGTATGTACTGACGAAGGAAGAGGGTGGACGGCATACACCCTTTTTCAACGGGTATCGTCCGCAGTTTTACTTTAGGACTACAGATGTGACTGGAGTGGCGAAGCTGCCGGACGGCATTGAGATGGTTATGCCAGGTGATAATGTAGCAATAACGGTGGAACTGATAGCGCCGATAGCGATGGAGAAGGAATTGAGATTCGCGATCAGGGAAGGTGGAAGGACGGTAGGCGCTGGCGTTGTCACCGAGGTCTTGGAGTAAGACAATGAGAGAAATAATACTTTTTTCGTGCACAGAGTGCAAAAACAAGAATTACTCGACCATGAAGAACAAGAAGAATACGCCGGATAAGCTGCAGATGAGCAAATACTGTAGGAAATGCAGAAAGCACACACCGCACAAGGAGACTAAGGCATAGGCCAGTAGCTCTAACGGCTAGAGCATCGGACTCCAAATCCGAGGGTTGGGGGTTCAAATCCCTCCTGGCCTGCCATTTCTGAGCGAGTGCCTGCTGAAAGGACGGCAATGATAGAGAAAGTTAAGAATTTCTTCAGAGAAGTGAAGGTCGAAGCCGGCAAAGTTAATTATCCTTCGAAAGAAGAACTTATCGGTTCGACAGGGGTGGTTATTGTGACGGTGTTAGTCATATCAATTTTTCTCGGTATGATCGACATGGGTCTGGGCAAGTTGGTTAATTATATAATCGCAAGGTAGGGGGATGGGTAAAAACTGGTACGTAGTTCATACATATTCGGGATTTGAAGAAAAGGTCAAGATCGCCATCGTAGAGAAGGCACGGCTGAAAGGGCTCGATGAGAAGATATCGAGGATACTTATACCGACTGAAAAAGTCATCGAGCTGCGCGGCAAAAAGAAGAAGGAAAGCGACAAGAAATTCTATCCAGGTTACATCTTGGTGGAAATGGAACTCGATGATGAGACCTGGTATCTGATTAAGAACACGATGCGGGTCACAGGATTTGTCGGCGGCACCAGACCGGTACAGATTCCCGAGGAAGAGGTTGATGTAATCATTCAGCAGCTTGAGAAAGGCCCGGCACCTGTTATAAAAACCCGCTTTGAAAAGGGAGAGAATGTCAGGATTACTGATGGTCCTTTTTCAAACTTTGTTGGTTTTGTTGACGAAGTCGATATGGATCACGGTAGGCTTAAGGTCATGGTGAGCATCTTCGGCAGACAGACTCCGGTGGAGCTCGCGTTCTCACAGGCTGAAAAGGCATGAAATAAGTTAATGGTGTAGGGAGTTAAAGAGTTGGAGGTTAACTCCAACATAATTCAACTCTGAAACTCCCGAACTCGATTAGGAGGAAATAGATGGCTAAGAAAGAGGTAGTAGCACTGGTTAAACTTGTTATTTCCGCGGGAAAGGCTAATCCTGCGCCGCCTGTCGGCCCAGCCCTCGGCCCGCACGGTATCAATATCATGGAGTTCTGCAAGCAGTTCAATGCCCAGACACAGAAGATGGGAGACACCTTAGTGCCTGCGGTGTTGAGCATCTATAATGACAGGTCCTTCACCTTTATTCTTAAGACCCCTCCGGCGTCTGAGTTGATCAAGAAGGCGGCAGGCGTTGTGAAGGGATCAGGCGTTCCCAACAAGGAAAAAGTCGGATCTATCACTAATGCCCAGGTTACGGAGATAGCGAAGACGAAACTTCCGGATCTCAACACTACGTCCATCCAAGCCGCCGAGATGATCATCAAAGGCACAGCGCGGAGTATGGGCGTCGATATCAAGGATTAAGGAGGCGACGATGGGTAAGAAGTATGACAATGTACTAGCAAAGGTCGACCTGAGTAAAGAGTTCGCGCTCGAAGAGGCACTTCAGGTCGTCAAGGAAAGCATCTATACCAAATTTGATGAGACTATTGATATGGCATTCAACCTCGGTGTAGACCCCAGGAAATCAGAGCAGATGGTCAGGGGTACTGTTGTTCTGCCACATGGTACCGGTAAGACAGTGCGCGTCCTAGTATTCGCTAAGGGCGAGAAGGAAAAAGAGGCTAGGGAAGCAGGCGCTGATTTTGTCGGGGCCGAAGACCTCGTAGAGAAGATACAGAAAGGATGGCTCGATTTCGATAAGGCCGTCGCAACCCCGGATGTCATGGGTCTTGTAGGTAAGCTCGGAAAGGTCCTTGGACCGAGAGGTCTCATGCCCAACCCGAAGCTTGGCACAGTAACCTTCGATATCGCTAGAGCTGTCAAGGAGATCAAGGCCGGCAAAGTCGAATTTAGGGCTGAAAAGGCCGGAATTGTGCATGTCCCCATCGGAAAGTCCTCGTTTGATAAGGAAAAGCTGGCCGAGAACGCCAACGCCGTGGTGAAATCTATCTCCAAGGCAAAGCCTGCAGCATCGAAGGGCAAATATATCAAAAAGGCCACGGTGTCATCTACTATGGGTCCTGGCTTGAAACTGGATGTTACCAAATTAAAAACTGTGTAAGGGGCTCGTTGCCTGAAGCATATTTTAATTACTTCAGTGCGAACGCAGATTTACTTGGAATAAAAGCAGGCCTTGCCTGCAACAACAGCGTCAGAGACAGTAGGCACAGTTTCGGTAAATGGTCGAGTAAAATCTTAGTAAAAACTAGGAGATTTGCAAAGACCGTTTACTTGTTTAATGGGGCTATCCCCGCCTGCCGAGACGGTGGTAAGGAAAAACACAGGCTGTCGCAGACCGTTTTGAATCTGGGATGCCTGTCGCACCACAATCACTACCTGCTCAACGCGGTCTCTGGGAAAGGAGGATCATTCTGATTACCAAAGAGAAAAAATCAAAACAGCTCGCCGAATTAACCGAGATGTTGTCAAAATCGAAGGCGGTTGTGTTCACCGAGTACAAGGGCCTGACAGTCGCGCAGATTTCGGAATTGCGTAAAAGCCTAAAAGAGGCGGGTGCCGAGTATAAGGTTTTCAAGAACACACTTGTCTCGATAGCGGCCAAGGGTACGCCCTATGAGTCGGCCAAGAGCGTGCTGTCTGGACCGACCGGCCTCGCATTCGGATATGACGATCCGATAGCTGCGGCCAAAAAAGTCCTCGAATTTGCCGGTAAAAACGACAAGTTTAAGGTTAAGAGCGGAGTTATTGAAGGAAAACTCTATTCAACGGATGAGATCAAAGAGGTCTCCAAATTGCCATCGAAGACAGTTCTCCTTAGCATACTTGCAGGAACGTTCCAAGCTCCGGCTGTAAAACTTGCCCGCGCACTTAATGCAACGATAGCTCAATTTGCTTACGCGCTTGAAGCAGTGAAAAATAAAAAAAATCAATAAAGGATTAAATTTAAGGAGGATACAGTTTCATGTCTATTACCAAAGAAGATGTCTTTAGTTTTATCGACAACATGACCATTCTTGACATGTCGCAGTTCATCAAGGAATTCGAAGAGAGATACGGCGTAACCGCAGCAGCTCCCGTAGCGGCCGCAGCGGCTCCCGCAGCGGGTGCAGCAGCTCCAGCTGCCGAAGAGAAGTCGAGCTTTGACGTAATCCTTATGGCAGTAGGTGACAAGAAGATTCAGGTTATCAAGGTTGTCAGAGAGATCACCGGCCTTGGACTCAAAGAGGCAAAGGATCTGGTTGACGGTGCACCGAAGCCGGTCAAGACCGGTCTGTCCAAGGAAGAGGCCGATTCGATTAAGGCCAAGATTGAAGCTGAAGGAGCAAAAGTCGAGATTAAGTAAAGCGTAAATGGGAACATGGAGAGGTGGATGGAAGGAATCTTCCATCCATCCACCTGCTCAATAACGCTGCAACCCATTAACTATATTTAAGGAGAGTTATGGCAAAGCTTTTAAGAGAGCGAATGAATTTCGGAAAAGTGCCTCCCGTATTAGAGGTACCCTATCTTGTGGAATTCCAGAAGAAATCCTTTGACCGGTTTCTGCAGAAGGATACACTTTACGAACAGAGACTGGATGAGGGGCTGCAGGCGGCTTTCAGCAGCGTTTTCCCTATCACCGATTACAACGACACGACCTCGATCGAGTTCATTTCTTATGTGCTCGGCGAGCCCAAGGTGTCTCCGCGCGAATGTATCCTAAAGGGTATCACCTTTGCAGCCCCGCTCAAGATCAAGGTCAAACTCAATCTGTGGGAAAGGGATGAAAAAGACCATAAGATCCTGAAGGAATCAAGAGGGCAGGAAGTATATATCGGCGAGATGCCGATCATGACAGATACGGGCAGTTTTATTATAAACGGAATTGAAAGGGTCATTGTTAGCCAGCTTCATCGCTCACCTGGCGTCTATTTTGCTCCGGACAAAGGGAAGACGCATGCAAGCGGACGGCTTTTATATACTGCACGGGTAATCCCAGTGAGGGGTTCATGGCTTGACTTCGAGTTCGACTCTAAGGACATTTTGTACGTCAGAATCGACAGACGGAGAAAGCTTCCTGCCACCATAGTGCTTAAAGCGTTGGGTTATACGAATGAGGACCTGCTTAAAACCTTCTATCCTGTGGAGGAAATTAAAATTGTTGACCGTGAGAACTTCACACGTAAGATCAGCTATGTTCTCTCCGGCCTCAGGTCGAAATACAGCATTGTAGCACCTCAGACAAAGGAAGTCATCGTGAAGGAGGGGAGCAAGATAACCAAGCTCGCCCTCAAAAAAATAGAGTCTTTAGGGATCAAGGAAATTCCGATTCCTAGGAATGAGATCGTCGGCAGGGTTACTCTTACCGACATAGTCGATCCTAAGACGGGCGAGATAGTGATCGACAGCAACAAGGAGATAACGGAGGAGATACTCCAGAAGATCACGTTCCTGAAGATCACGTCTCTTAATCTCCTTTTCATCGACAACGTCAGCTATCTGCCATCGTTTAGAGAGACTCTTCTGACAGATAAGGTGGGTTCTCAAAAGGATGCATTGAAAGAGATATACAAGAAATTGAGGCCCGGCGAGCCTGCAACCGAAGATGCTGCAAAGGAACTCTTCAGCGGCCTCTTCTTCGATTCTAAGCGTTACGATCTCTCTTCCGTCGGCAGATTGAAGGTAAACGAGAAGCTCCGTCTCGATACCCAGCTAGATGTCAGGGTACTGACCGATAAAGATGTAGTCGAGATAGTGCGCTACCTTCTGAACCTCAGGACGGGTAAGGGAGAGGTGGACGATATCGATCATCTCGGCAATCGCCGTGTCCGTGGGATCGGCGAACTTCTGGAAAATCAATTCAGGATCGGCCTAGTCCGTATGGAGAGGGCTATTAAAGAGAAGATGACAATTACCGAGCTTGATCAAGCCATGCCTCATGACCTGATCAACGCCAAACCGGTACTGGCTGCGGTCAAGGAATTCTTCGGATCGAGTCAGCTAAGCCAGTTCATGGATCAGACCAACCCGCTTTCGGAGATTACACATAAGAGAAGGCTTTCGGCCCTTGGCCCGGGCGGACTTACTAGGGAGCGAGCGGGGTTTGAGGTCAGAGACGTACATCCGACTCACTACGCGAGGATATGTCCGATCGAAACGCCGGAAGGTCCAAATATCGGCCTCATCACATCTCTGGCGAGTTATGCCAAGATTAACGAATTCGGCTTCATCGAGGCGCCTTACCGCAAGGTTGTCGCCGGCAAGGTAACCAGCGAAATCGTCTATCTGTCGGCATCCGAGGGCGAGAGATATATTATCGCTGAAGCGACATCACCGCTCGATAAAAAGGGACACCTTCTGGGCCCCGTATCGGCAAGAGTCGGACATGACTTCAGGATCCTTACCCCAGAAGAGGTCCAATACATGGACGTCTCGCCTAAGCAGATAGTTGGCGTATCTGCAGCGTTAATTCCGTTTCTAGAAAACGATGACGCCAACAGGGCGCTCATGGGATCGAACATGCAGAGGCAGGCAGTCCCGCTACTGCGGCCCGATGCCCCAGTTGTAGGCACTGGGATGGAACACTTTGCTGCAAGAGATTCCGGTTGGATTGTCACAGCCAAAAGGGCAGGGGTCATAGAGAGTGTGGATTCCTCGCGTATCGTTGTTAGGGTGACCGAAGAAGGGGGAGGCGTTGATATTTACAGCCTAGTCAAATTCCAGCGTTCTAACCAGGGCACTTGCATGAACCAGAAGCCGACAGTTAACCCCGGCGATACAATCGAGAAAGGGGCTATCCTCGCTGACGGACCATCGACTGAATTCGGTGAACTTGCCCTAGGAAAGAATGTAATCGTCGCTTTCATGCCTTGGGGCGGATATAATTTTGAAGATGCCATGCTGCTGAATGAGAGAATGGTAGTGGACGATATCTTTACTTCTATTCATGTCGATGAATTCGAGCTCGAGTCGCGTGATACTAAACTGGGTCCCGAGGAGATTACAAGGGACATCCCCAATGTTGGTGAAGAAGCACTCAAAGACCTCGACGAGAGCGGTATTATCAGGATAGGTGCTGAGGTTAAAGCAGGAGATATCCTCGTTGGAAAGGTCACACCGAAAGGCGAGACTATATTGACGCCTGAAGAGAAACTCCTGCGGGCGATATTCGGCGAGAAGGCAGAGGAGGTCAAGGAAAGCTGTCTTTATGTGCCACCGGGCATCGAGGGCACAGTGGTCGATGTCAGGGTTCTTTCGCGGAAAGGCATAGAAAAGGACGAAAGGACGAAGAGTATCGAGGAAGACGACATTGGCAGGCTCCAGAGAGACCTCGATGAAGAGATTAAGATTCTTAGGGAGGAGAAGGTTGTGCGTCTCCGGAAGATCCTCATCGGTCAGAAACCGGTTGAGGATGTGAAAGACTCTAAGACCAAAGAAGTCGTCTGCCAGAAAGGCAAAAAGCTAACGGAGGCCCATCTACTCAGGGTCAAGGATGACCACCTGCTCAGGATCAAGATCGACGATCCCGATGTTCGGGAGAAGATTGATGAGGCTAACGGCGAGATCAACCAGTATATACGCTACCTTGAAACCCGCTACCACGAAAGGATAGAACGGGTCAAAAAGGGAGATGAGCTGCCTCCCGGAGTTAACAAGGTGGTTAAAGTTTATATAGCTATGAAGCGCAAGATACAGGTCGGAGACAAAATGGCGGGGCGCCACGGTAACAAGGGCGTGGTCTCGATGGTGATGCCGGCTGAAGAGATGCCGTATCTTCCCGATGGTACACCCGTGGACATAGTGTTGAATCCCCTGGGAGTTCCATCGAGAATGAATGTTGGTCAGATTCTGGAGGCGCATCTCGGATGGGCTTCCCACAACCTGAAGCTCTATGTCACAACCCCTGTATTTGAAGGGGCCAGAGAAAAGGAGATTAAGGAACTCCTCAAAAAGGCTGACCTCCCGACATCGGGACAGATGCAGCTCTTCGACGGCAGGAATGGAGAACCGTTCCAGAGACCTGTAACAGTGGGTTGTATGTACATGCTTAAGCTCCATCACCTTGTAGCTGACAAGATTCACGCTAGGTCCATCGGACCTTATTCGCTTGTGACTCAGCAACCACTTGGAGGAAAGGCGCAATTTGGAGGCCAGAGACTCGGAGAGATGGAGGTCTGGGCTCTAGAGGCATACGGTGCCGCGCATACTTTGCAGGAATTCTTGACCGTGAAAAGTGACGATATCAGCGGAAGATCGCGTATGTATGAGGCTATTGTCAAAGGCGATCCAGTGCTTGAACCTGGCGTTCCCGAATCGTTTCACGTATTAATAAAAGAGCTCCAAAGTCTCGGCCTCGATGTCGAACTCCTGGAGAAAAAGAGAAGCAGGGAGGGATAACTTTGCAGGAAGATATATACGCCCTTTTTCAAAAGCCAAAGAACCCTCGGGATTTCGATGCCATTCGTATTAAACTCGCATCACCCGAAAAGATAAGAGAGTGGTCTCATGGTGAGGTCAAGAAGCCCGAGACCATCAACTACCGTACATTTAAGCCCGAGCATGACGGACTCTTCTGCGCGAAGATATTCGGACCTGTAAAAGACTGGGAATGTCTCTGCGGCAAATACAAACGTATGAAGCACCGCGGGGTCATTTGCGACAAATGCGGTGTCGAAGTCATACAGTCGAAGGTGAGAAGGGAACGCATGGGCCATATCGAACTTGCGACCCCTGTCGCCCATGTATGGTTTCTGAGAGGCTTACCCAGCAGGATTGGCACGCTTCTGGACATGACTGTTCGTCAGCTCGAAAGGGTGCTTTATTTTGAGGACTATATTGTCATTGATGCCGGAGAGACTACTCTTAAGGAAAAAGATCTTCTTTCGGAAGAGGATCACAAGAAGAAGATCGCTGAATTCGGCACTAAGTTCAAGGTCGGTATGGGCGCCGAGGCGATCAGGGAACTCCTCAGGAAGGTTGATCTGGTAACTCTCGCAAAAGAGCTCAAGGAAAAGATCGACTCGGTCTCGTCCCTTGGAGTTAAGAAAAAACTCACCAAGAGACTTAGGGTTGTCGATGCATTTACAAAGTCCGGCAACAGGCCCGAGTGGATGATACTCGATATCGTACCAGTCCTACCTCCTGATCTGAGGCCGCTTGTTCCTCTCGACGGAGGCCGGTTTGCTACGTCAGATCTAAATGATCTTTATCGTCGCGTAATCAACAGGAACAACCGTCTAAAAAGACTTATGGAGCTCAAGGCTCCGAGTGTCATCATAAAGAACGAGAAGAGGATGCTGCAGGAGGCGGTCGACGCGCTTTTCGACAACAGCAAGAAAACCAAGGTCCTGAAGGCTGGTGGCAAGAGAGCTCTCAAGTCCCTTAGCGACATGATCAAGGGCAAGCAGGGCCGCTTCAGGCAGAATCTTCTAGGTAAGCGAGTCGATTATTCCGGGCGTTCTGTCATCGTTGTGGGCCCGGATTTGGACCTCAACCAGTGCGGCCTTCCGAAGATGATGGCCCTTGAACTCTTTAAGCCTTTCGTATTTAACAAGCTCGAAGAGAAGGGTTACGCTACAACCATCAAGCAGGCGAAGAAGCTCGTGGAGAAGGAGAAGCCCGAAGTCTGGGACGCACTCGAAGAGGTGATCCAGGAGCATCCGGTGCTTCTTAACCGCGCACCTACTCTTCACCGTCTCGGGATACAGGCATTCGATCCGATACTAGTCGAAGGTAAGGCTATAAAACTCCATCCTCTCGTCTGCACTGCCTTCAATGCCGACTTTGATGGCGACCAGATGGCCGTGCATGTGCCACTTTCGCTGGAGGCTCAGATTGAGGCACGTGTGCTGATGATGTCCGTCAATAACCTGCTTTCGCCAGCCAATGGAAAGCCTATTGTACTGCCGACTCAGGACATGGTTCTTGGAATTTACTACTTGACGAAGATGAGAAGGGGTGTGCCCGGGGAAGGAAAGATTTACGCCGATGTAGAGGATGTGAGAATCGCCTATGATGCCGGCGCAATAGATGTTCATGCGATGATCAAAGTCAAGATGGATGACAGCTTTGTCGAGACCACTGTGGGCAGGATGCTCTGCAGTGAGATACTGCCAAAGAACGTTCCGTTTGCCATGATAAACAAAGAGCTCACTAAGAAGGAGCTTGGAAAACTGATCGAATATATCCATAAGGGCGTTGGCAAGCGGGAGACGGTCATATTCATGAACAAGCTTGAGAAACTCGGGTTCCGTTTCGCGACGATGTCAGGAATCTCTATCTGCATAGATGACATGCATGTACCTACGAAGAAGGCTGAGCTCATCAAGGAAGCTGAAGATGAGGTTATGGAGGTCAGCAAGCAGTACGCAGACGGTCTTATTACCCAGGGTGAGCGCTACAACAAGGTCATCGACATCTGGGCGAATGTTACCGAAAAGGTGGCCGACGAAATGATGCAGGAACTCGGCGCTGAAGATGGAAAGGCCCTCTCTGTGGAACAACTGCAGGAGAGCCGTTCTTTTAACAGCATTTACATGATGGCAGATTCGGGGGCAAGAGGAAGCACGGCCCAAATCAGGCAGTTGGCAGGTATGAGAGGTCTGATGGCCAAGCCGTCGGGTGAGATCATCGAAACACCAATCACAGCTAACTTCCGCGAGGGACTGACACCGTTACAGTACTTTATATCGACTCACGGGGCGCGTAAAGGTCTTGCGGATACGGCGCTAAAGACGGCCAATGCAGGTTACCTTACTAGGAGGCTGGTCGATGTGGCCCAGGACGTAATCCTGATGGAAGAGGACTGCGGCACGAGAGAGGGTATCAGTGTTACGGCTCTCATTGAGGGAGGCGAGATCATACAGACGCTTGAGGAGAGGATTTTCGGACGGACAGTGGCCGAGACGCTCAAGGACCCGGTCACAAGCGAAACCATCGCTGCGAGAAATACGATGGTGGACGACGAACTTGCTAAGAAGATCGTCGAGTCGGGTATCGACAGGGTGAAGATTCGCTCGGTACTTACCTGCCATTGCAAGATCGGTGTCTGCGGCAAATGCTACGGAAGCGATCTGACAAGAGGTGAGGCTACCGAGATAGGCGAGACGATCGGTATTATAGCAGCTCAGTCGATTGGCGAGCCGGGCACACAGCTTACTATGAGAACCTTCCACATCGGCGGTGCAGCAACGAAGATCATTGAACAGGCTGTTCTGACATCCAAGAACTCGGGCTTCGTGAAGTTCATCGATCTTAACGCTGTCAAGAACAAGGAAGGGTTCATCACGGTTCTGAACAGGAACGCCATGATCGCGATCGTCGACAAATCAGGAAGGGAAAAAGAAAAATATAATTTGGTCTACGGCGCTCGGATTTACGTCGAAGACAAACAGAAGGTGGAGGCAAACCACCGACTGGTCGAGTGGGATCCCTATTCCACGCCTATACTCACTGAGATAGGCGGAAAGATTGCCCTCGGAGATATTCTCGAAGGGGTGACTTTCAAGGAAGAGGTGGACGAAACGACTGGTCTGGCGCATAAGGTTATAATCGACTACCCAGCTAATATGAGGCCGAGAATTTCGATAAAGGATAACGCAGGTAAAACTGGGAAGATCCCAGGTACCAACAACCCAGCGCGTTACATGCTGCCGTCGGGCGCCCACATGCTCGTTGAAAGGAATGAAGAGGTGGCACCGGGCGATATTCTGGCGAAGATACCAAGGGAAACTACCAAGACGAAGGACATAACCGGCGGTCTTCCCCGGGTCGCCGAGCTCTTCGAGGCAAGAAAACCGAAGGAGCAGGCTATGGTTACTGAAATCGACGGTATAGTCGAATTCAGGGGAGCTCATAAGGGTATGCGAGTGGTTGTGGTCAAGGGCGGAGAGGAATCGAGAGAGTACCTTATCCCCAAGGGCAAACACGTTACCGTTCACGAGGGTGATTGGGTAAAGGCAGGAGAGCCTCTCATGGACGGCTCGGTCAATCCGCACAGCATCCTCGATATCCTCGGTCCCAAGGAACTGCAACGTTATCTCGTAGACGAAGTGCAGAAGGTATACCGGCTGCAAGGCGTCTCTATAAGTGACAAGCATATTGAGGTCATCGTCCGCCAGATGATGAGGAAGATCCGCATAGAGGATTCTGGCGACACCAACTTCCTCATCGGAGACGAAGTTGACAGGCTGGTCTTTGTCGAGGAAAATGAGCGGGTCAAGGCAGACGGCGGCAGACCGGCCCACGGAAGGCCTTTGCTGCTCGGTATCACCAAGGCATCGCTTGCTACCGAAAGCTGGGTTTCTGCCGCATCTTTCCAGGAAACCACGAGGGTCCTCACCGAAGCTGCCCTGAGCGGTGGAGTGGACGAGTTGCACGGACTCAAGGAAAACGTCATAATGGGAAGGGTAATCCCTGCAGGAACAGGCATGCCGATCTACAGAGATACCTTCATCGAGGGCGACTTCTACGCGATGCAGATCGAAGAGGAGACCAAGACTACTACGGAAGAAAGCTGAGCCATACGAGCTGGGCGTGTAATAATTGGGCCATGGATGCGATCCTACGATTATCGCTCCATGGCCTTTCTTATTGTAACAGTGCTGCTAGACCCGTAGAGCGATGATTTGGTTCTGCCTAGTCTATAGTTGATGCCCAAGTGGTTTGTGCCATATCGAGAAGGCTGATACAAAATGTGATATCATCACTACTATGAGTGCTCCCCGTTTTATAGCTGACGCCATGCTCGGCAGCCTTGCTAGGTGGCTGAGGATAACTGGATTCGATACGCTCTATTTCAGGGTAATCAGAGACAGCGAACTTGTAAGAATCGCAAAACAGGAGGGAAGGATACTGTTATCAAAGGACAACGCTCTCTGCCGGAGCAAGAAATCAGGGGAGTGCCTGCTAATCCAGAGTGATAAAACCGTGGAACAATTGAAGGAAGTTATGAAGGCGTGCCATATTGTGCCCGACCAAATACAGGCATTTAAGCGCTGCACCTTGTGCAACGGCAATCTTTTTTCAGCTCAACGGAACGCCATCTCCGCGGTGGTCCCTGACTATGTCCTTCAGCACATGAGTGCTTTTGTAAAGTGCGAGGAGTGTGGTAAAGTTTATTGGGAAGGGTCTCATAAGATGATAATTGATGCGGCGATTGCTGCAATCCTTAAAGATATAGGAGATTACTGAGAACATTGCGAAAGAAGTTATTCTTAGCACTCGGACTTATTTTTGTTGTCATCGCTTTTGGTACCGCCGGGTATCAGCTCATAGAGGGATGGAACTTTCTCGATGCACTGTATATGACTATCATCACGCTTACAACCGTTGGTTACAGAGAAGTACACGAGCTGTCCCCGAGGGGTATGATATTCACGATGATCCTGCTGCTGCTGGGTGTCGGCACCTTCCTGAATGCGCTGAGCACCGGTGCTAAAATAATTATCGAGGGAAAGCTTCAGGAAATGTTCGGGAGGAAGAGATTGGAGAAGAAGATAAAAGAGTTAAAGGGTCATTATATTGTGTGTGGTTACGGTAGGATGGGCAAGATCATCTGCCGTGAACTCAAGGCGAAGGGCGTTCCCTTTGTCGCAATCGAAAGGAACGGAGATTTCCTCCATAATGAGAACGACTTGCTCGGCATATCGGGGGATGCTACGAACGACGATATCCTCAGGGAGGCCGGCATCGAAAGGGCAAAGGGTCTTATCTCGGTACTTCCCGACGACGCCTTGAACCTTTATGTCGTGCTGAGTGCAAGGGAATTGAAACCAGACCTGCATATAGTGGCAAGGGCCGGAGAAGACGGCTCTGAAAACAAGCTGCTGCGCGCCGGGGCCGATAAAGTGGTGTCGCCATATCAAATTGGAGGATTGCGCATTGCGCATACGGTTCTTCGTCCTGCTGTAGTCGACTTTATCGAATTTGCCACTAAGGCTGGGAACATTGAACTCCAGATGGAGGAGGTTACTATTCCTGTAGGCTCAAGTATGGATGGTCAATCGCTTGATAAATGCGGGATAGGAAGGGAGCTAGGGGTCATTGTGGTGGGCATCAAAAACAGCAACGGAGAGATGAGATTCAACCCGACTTCGCGCAGCACCGTAAAGGCTGGTGATACGCTGATCGCACTGGGCGAGATATCAAAACTAAAGGTTCTCGAAGCGATGTCGCTTGATCAAGCGATTACTACTACTCGGTAAGATGTCCGAGAAATGACCGCGCTGTGTTACGGTAAGCTATGGTAATTTCTGACAATCTTAAGGGCTTCATACTGGCTATCATAGTATTTGCCGTGTTTCTTTACGGCTACCGTTTTTACGAGTACTCCCAGAACGATTCAGACTTTTGTTCCTCGTGTCATGTCATTAAAGACTCTTTCATGGACCTGCAGCAGGGCAGGCATAGGGATGTTATCTGCCAGAAATGCCATGAAATAGGTATTATCGAGCAAAATCAGCGACTCGGAACTTACCTAGCAACGGGTAAGAACCCTGTCGCTCTTGCGCATGGAAGAGTGACCCCCTGGCAAAAGTGTAAGACCTGTCACGAAGAGGCCATTTCACAGGGTGCGGTGGCTCCTACTAAGTCATACGGCCATGCTAAACACGTTCTGGATAAAAAGATCGAATGCAAGGTATGTCATATAAGTGCAAAGCATAGGTTCACTCCGGACGAGTCGGCCTGCCTGAAATGTCATGTCGACAAAGAGGTGCACGGGCTTTCTATGGACGATCTGTCCTGCCTCAAGTGCCATAGGTTTTCTCAGCGGGAGATTACAATGACCCCAAGAAAGAAGTGTACGATTTGTCACACTGGATTGCCTGATAAGGGTGCTATGGTCACTTTATCCTGCCATTATTGTCATAAACCACATAAAAAGGAAAAGCCTAGATCGGCTTCATGCACGGCAGAATGCCACCGTTCACAGTTGTCCGTGGGTCAACATGGAACTCATGCCAAACAGGGTGTCGATTGCATGGTTTGCCATAAACCGCATACTTGGTCGGTAAAGGAAAGGGCGCAAACACTCTGCCGTCAATGCCACGAATACAGGGATCCGCGATCGTTTGTTTATATTTTCTAATGCATCTTGTATAACAACTTTCACTGCCGCTTCAAGTTAACAAAACCGTGCAATTTTATTATTATATTATAGGTCAATCAACAGCAATATATATGAATATAGCTGCACCCATCAAGCTACTATAACTTCCTTTTAATTAAGGGTATGCCCTCCAAACCGCTTTAAGTCTTCTCTTTCATATCTCATACCCCATCTTATTTTTGCGATAATGCCTTGGATAAGCCCCTTTTTTGCAAAGATGCAAATTCATTCATAGATATTATGCTGAAATAACAATGCTATATTGGATGGCATAAAACCTGCTTCATTATGATCAAAGCTTACAAAGGAGGCCACTAAAAATGAAAACAGATACTTCCAAAAAGGGATTATACATCGGGGCTATGGCAGGGCTCATGTTATTCATCTTTATCGGCCTGTTGCCGAGTTGCTTTGTTGGAGGAGTGCTTGGACTAAAGATTGCATCATACCTGCTGAGTACTTCAGCAGAAACTGCGTTGCTTTGTCGGGCAGTCGTCGGCTTGTCAATGGTGACAGGGATATTGGCTGCTGGATGCGTTTTTGTTATAGGGATGGCATTTATCGGCTGGAGCATTGCCCATCTGACTTTAATCTCGAGGATTGGAAGGGTACTGCGGTCGGTGTAAGGATTAATCGAGGCCAAAAAGGAGCGTACGCTATGAAGACTGGGAATTTAGCAAGGAAAGGACTTTATACGGGGGCTGGAATAGGCCTGATTATGTTTGCAATTATCGGCCTGCTTCCGAGTTCGTTTATCGGTGGGGTTTTGGGATTGAAGATTGCCGGGAACATTTTCGGAACACCCCTTGGGATGGAGTTGGTTCCAAGGATAGTGGTGGGCCTGTCGATGGTGCTTGCAGTGTTGGTAACTGGATTTGTGTTTGTGGTTGGCATATCCATTACAGGGTGGCTGGCCGGGACAGTAGCCGATACCATCAAGGCTGAAAAGACGGTCCATGTAGGGATTACGGTAAAAGAGAAAAAGTAGTCATTCGTGACGAAATATAAAGGAGGGAAACACAATGGCTGAAGATTTAACAAAGACCGCTGATGCTGCAGTCCTAACCGGCGTAAGGATCGGAGTGCTGCAAGGGCTTCAGGGGACCAAAGGATATTACGCTGCGCTGATTATATCGGGGATGCTCCTTATGGCGGCAGTAGCTGCCGGCCTTCATGCACATTATATCGGAACAATGCATGCGTATGGAGCGTCGCGGGAAGTTCCCTGGGGGATATTGATATCGACCTATGTTTTTTTCGTGGTCACCTCGACGGGTCTCTGCCTTGTCTCTTCTATAGGTCATGTCTTTGGAGTGAAGGATTTTATGCCTATAGCCAAGAGGGCTGTGTTCCTTTCCATCATGACGATCATGGCGGGGTTCTTCGTCATCGCATTTGAAATCGAGAATCCCTTCAGGATGGCTATTTACAACGTTATCTCGCCCAATCTGACTTCTAATATCTGGTGGATGGGAACCCTCTACGGCGCCTACATGGTTTTCATGGCGGTGGAGTATGCGTTTCTGGTCATGAACAAGCCAGCAATCGCCACTAAAGTGGGATTTATGGGTGTTGTGGCTGGTATCGCGGCCCACAGCAACCTGGGAGCAGTTTTCGGGATGCTTCATGGGAGAGAGTTCTGGTACGGGCCGTATATGCCTATTTATTTCATCGCCTCAGCAATGATGTCGGGGACTGCTGCAATCATATTTTTCACCTGGCTGGCCTATAAGACAAACGGGGAAAAGATGGACGCAGCCATGAAGAGGGCTCTCAAAGTGACGACAAAGGTAGGGATATTGCTTATTAGCATAATCCTCTTCTTCACGGCATGGAAGATCATCACTGGGTTTGTTGGAGGGGACGCCAAGAAGGAGGCTATCGGAATGCTTCTAACTGGCAGTTATGCTTTCAATTTCTGGGGCCTCGAAGTTGCAGTCGGCATGGTCATTCCTCTGGTGCTTTTCCTAATCTCCAGGGGACAGAACCTGAAGCTTATCTCTACGGCGTCAGCCCTCATGATATTCGGCATATTCTTTATGAGATACGATTTGGTGGTCGTAGGTCAGCTCGTTCCGGTTTATTACGAACTTGGCGTGAATGAGTACTCGCAGCTACTGAGCTATGCACCATCGGCTCATGAGATACTTATAGTGTTGGGCGGCATGGGGTTCGTGGGACTCACCTTCCTGCTGGGAGAAAAGATATTCAGCGGCCATAAGAGCGAAATCCATTGATGAAGATAACGAAAAGGGGGAATGTTCAATGATACTCAAGAGAATAAAAACAGAGGGTCTGAAAAAGGAAGCTCCTGGTATCATACCCGCGATGGAAAGAAGGGAATTCCTTAGGATGGGCCTTCTAATTACTGGAGTATTTGCGGGAGGGAGCATCTTTTCGGCAACGTCAATCGTGGAGAAGGCATTTGCATCTTCACACGAATTTGCTGAACAGTATCCATACAAACCCCATTACAGCATGGTTATACATCAGGATCGCTGCATCGACTGCGAGCTCTGCATGACCGCTTGCGTGACTACGAATAACGTACCTACGTACGGCTACCGGACGAGGGTCCTGGAACGGGATGATCTGAAGGCGTCGGAGAGGAAGAGGGAATTCATCCCAGTCCTCTGCAACCAATGCAATAACCCGCCTTGTGTCTTGGGGTGTCCGACAAAGGCAACTTACAAGAACCCGGCTAACGGCATTGTGATGATGGAATCCAGGAAATGCATCGGCTGCAAAACCTGCATGGAGGCCTGCCCATATAATGCCCGGTATTTCAATGAAGAAACTGGTGCGGTTGACAAGTGTGACTTCTGCTTCAATAGCAGACTTTCCAAGGGTGAGAAACTCACTGCGTGCGCTGCAGTATGCCCGGCCAAGTGTAGAGTTTTCGGAGACTTGTCCGATCCGGGCAGTGAAGCATATCAGGTGGTGCATAATCTTGAAAAGACGGTCTGGGTGCTGAGGCCTGATGCTGGTGCAAAACCGAACGTCTTTTATATGAAAGGTTAAAAGGGAGGCCAGTCAATGCATACCAAAAAGATATCGTTGTTAATTTTAATCCTTGCCGCTGCAGCGATGATTACTGTATATGAGGGGCTTGTGGTTGCAGAAGACGATACCGTGGGTGGTGGGGAAATCATCTTTACCAAACCCGTAAAATCGGTGCTTTTCAGCCATAAGAGTCATGCTAGCATGGGACTGGATTGTAACGCGTGTCACGATAAGATTTTTCAGATGCAAGCCTTGAGTGCTCAGAATAAGGCAGATTTTACCATGCAGGGGCTCTACGACAAGAAGTATTGCGGTTCCTGCCACGTCAAGGACGGCATGGCATTCGCTTCAGACACACAGTGCGCCCGGTGCCATATCGGTACCAAGGGTTTCAACAACGCCCCAAAAGAAGCAAAAAGATAGAAATAACCCTCCTTACCCCTCCTAAGCTAAAAGGGGTAAGGAGGGAGTTAGGCTTGCAATTATTCCTGGGAAAACATCTTGAAGAAGCGTTCCAGCGCAAGGCCGCAAAGTCCACCTAGCACGGCACTTACGATCACCATAAACCCGATGGCAAGAACAGCAATGACAAAAGCACTGAGGCTGGCCTGAGGCAGCTTCAAGTCATGAGCTACCGCGCCGGTCCATCCTCCGCCCGGCACATCGCCGGATAGACGGTCCATTCCGAGGGCTATCAAGATGCCCATTAGTCCACCAATGGCGGAGCCCACCAGGAATGCCCTGCTTTTCATTCCGATTCTATTCCGTACTTCTTGAATTTCCGGTAAAGAGTGGCGAGGTCGATGCCGAGGCTTCTGGCAGTCTCCTCTTTGTTTTTGTTGTGCGAGTTGTACACCTGGAGCAGAAGTCCTCTTTCGTAGTCTCTGAGAAACCCCTTAAGCTTTTGGACTTCCCTCCCGGATTCTTCTTTTTGGAACTTCTCAGGAAAGTCGGCAACCGTAAGAAAAGGTCCTTCCGCAAGAACGATTGAGCGCTCTATGACATTCTTCAACTCCCTCACATTTCCCGGCCAAGAATAGTCGATTAGCAATTCGAGAGCCTCGCGATCGATACCCTTGATAGTCTTATTGTGCTCTTTAGATATTTTCTTGATAAGATGATCGGTGAGCATCCCGATATCTTCTCGCCGCTCTCTTAAAGGGGGAATTCTAATTTCTATGACGTTAAGCCTCCAATAGAGATCTTCGCGGAATTTACCCTGTTTGATCCTGCTGTCTATATCCACGTTTGTCGCTGCAATGATCCTTATGTCTACGAGCCTCGGTTTGGTATCGCCGAGAGGATAGACTTCGGATGTTTCCAGGACTTTTAGCAGTTTCGCCTGCAGGTTGAGGGGCATATCCCCGATCTCATCAAGGAAGAGTGTGCCTTGATGTGCCAATGAGATGAGCCCCGGCTTGTCTGCGATAGCACCGGTGAAGGCCCCCTTTTTATAACCGAAGAGTTCGGATTCCAGGAGTCCCTCTGGTATAGCTGAACAATTTATGCAGATAAAAGGTTTGTCCCTCCTTGGGCTGTTGCAATGGACCAGTTCGGCCAATAGGCCCTTGCCGGTACCGCTATCGCCGAGAATGAGTATATTACTCTTGGTAGGGGTCACCTTTTCAAGGGTTTCGATAATCTTGATCATGACTTCGGAGTTAGCAACGAAGTCGTTGCAGCCCATTCGCTGGCTGATCTGCTGTTTAAGAGCGGTGTTCTCACTCATGATACGGTGAATTATCTTCTTCTGTTCTATGATCCTGCCGATAGTAAGTTTGATCTCTTCGTTAAGGAATGGTTTGATAATGTAGTCGGCGGCGCCATGTTTCATGGCCTCGACCGCCGATTCGATCGAACCAAAAGCAGTCATGATAATAACAGGCATCTCGGGGCTTACCTCCTTGATCTTTGCGAGCACTACCATTCCGTCAACGCGCCCCATTTTCAAGTCAGTCAGGACGATGTCGTAAGAATCTTTCCTGAATTCCGCAATTCCCTCCTCGCCGCTGTATGCGCAGGTCACAGAATATTCTTCGCGTTCGAGGAGAAAGCGAAGCGCCTTGCAGATATCAGGTTCGTCGTCAACGATCAGGATCTTTGGTTTCATTAACTTTTATTTGCCGGTATTTTGATTGTAAAAGTTGTGCCTTTCCCCATTTCGCTTTCTACTGAAAGGGTGCCATGCATTTTTTTGATTATATTATAACTCACCGAGAGGCCCAATCCGGTGCCTTTTTCTTTGGTGGTGTAGAACGGATCGAATATCTTCATCAGGTTTTCTTTAGGTATCCCGCTCCCAGTGTCTTCAAATTCTATAATGACCGAGCCGTCTTTCTCATAACTACTGACGGTAAGAGACCCGCCGTCAGGCATGGCATCTATGGCATTTAGGATCATATTCACCAAGACCTGCGAAAGTTGGTTGGCATCTATGCAAGCAGGCGGAAGAGCATCTGAAAGTTTCTTCTTGATAGATATATCCTTGGCGCGTTTGTCGTACTGGATGAGGTTGACCGATGTTTCGATAATATCGTTCACCTGGCATTGCCCTGATTCTACGGCAGGCATCTTGGAATAACCCGACAGCTGCTTGAGCGTTTCTGATATCCGGTTGACGTGAAAGTATATGGTCTGGAGACTGTCTTTCTTGAACTCGTCCTGTTCCATTTCTCGCAATATTTGTACAAAAGAGAATACCGAGGTTAGGGGATTACCAATCTCATGGGCTATGCCTGCAGCTAGCCTTCCGATGGAGGCGAGCTTCTCGGAGTTGCTCATCTGCTCTTCCATTTTCCTTATTTCGGTTACGTCTTGGATCAGGCGGATGTATCCTCTTGTATCGCCGTCCACGCCTTTGATCGGAGCAGTCGTTACCTGGTAAAATTGCCCCTGTTTGCCGAAGAGGTTTGATGCGACTACCGTTTCAATATTATCCTGGGAATGAGCGCTTGAGACCTCGCATTCCGAACAGAGTTCCTCGCAGGACCTGCCCACCAGGTTTAGCCCTGCCATATTTTCAGCCAGCGGATTCGCCCACTGCACGATTCCTTTTTTATCCAGCAGCAGGATGCCGGATCCGATTGCGCTGACGATGCTGTTCAGTTTCTCCTTTTCTTCGAAAAGCTCAGCGGTACGCTCCTTAACCTTTCCCTCAAGTGCTGCCGCGTGTTTTTCCATCTCTTCCTGGTGTTTCGAAATCTCTTGGGCCTGAATACGTTTTCTGTTGAATGCGATCAATGCTGCAGAAACGACTATTGTAGTTACGAGTATCGACATGATCAGGTAGGAGTAAAATCGCATGCTCTGTTTCGTCATATTGGCGATATCAGAAAACGGGGATGACACGAAGATAATCCAAGACAGGTCATCTCCGGGTCGGGCAAAAGAGAGGATCTTGTCTTCGCCGTCTGGGGCAATATACTTCCCGGTCTTGTTGGAGACCTCTTCGACTATCTTTTTTTCTGCTGCGAAGCCATTATGGCATTTCAAACAAGATGAATTGGACTTGTAAATGTTATTGCCGACCATTGCCGGCTGAACCGCGTGATATAGAAGCGTACCTTTGCCATCCATAATCCAGATATTACCCTTGTCGACCACATCTAGCTTGCTGGTGAAGCGAGAGATGATCTCATCAACTTCCAAAGACAGGAAAATGGCTGAAGCACCGCCATTGTTCGAGCGCACGGACGCCAGCAAATATAGCATTGTCGGGAGCTCAATAAGTTTGACCTGCCCATTAGGCAATTCCAGGGCGGTTTTTACTATTTTAGGCGACAGAGTCTTGAGCGATTTCTCTTCCCCGTCAAAGTGGACGACATCGCCCCTTTTATCGAGAATGCCGAAGTTTGCAGCCACAGTGTACCTGCTTTTCAGAATCTCGCCCGCTAGCCTGTCCATATTGCCTTTGCTGCCGGTATCCGTCTTGGCAAGCAGGCGTGCAGTATATAGTACCCTCTCTTTTCTCAACCGGATGAAATCGCCTATATTACTTGCTATCAACTGGGAGATCAATTGTTGCTGCTTGCTGAATTCCTGAGCGATCTCTATTTGGAGTGACTGCTGAAAAAAAACATTCAGGGAAATGAGTATAGATACGATTAACAGAAGTGTGCCGATAATCAGGAAATGACCCTTCATAACTAACTATAGCAGGAAATGGTAGATGATGAAAACCCCTAGGACTCGTTATTAATGCATTGTATCTTTCCATCTTTTGTTGTGTATATACTATATCTAGTTTGCTTCCATAGGAATAAATACTGGGGAGACTTCGATGCAGCAGATCTTATTGAGACTTGTCATAAATGCTCTTTCGCTTGCTGCGGCAATCAAGATGATTGACGGCATAACATTTACCGGCCAGTGGTGGAAGATCATTGTCATTGGAGCCATCTTCGGCTTTGTTAATGCCCTGATAAAGCCTGTTGTGCAGTTCTTTACGTTCCCTTTGATCATCTTTACCCTCGGTCTCTTCACACTTGTGATAAATGCGTCAATGCTCGCCATAACAGCCGTACTCTCTGGTCCATTGAATCTTGGTCTGCATATCGGCGGCTTCTGGCCAGCACTCTGGGGTGCACTGGTCATTAGCTTGGTAAGTATGGTCCTTTCCTGGGTCAGTGGTATGAACAGAAGTTAATGGAATCGTATTGCTAGGAGGTATATAATGTTTTTCCTGTCGTTTCTGGGGTTTATGGTTATGGCCTTTATGCTTGCATTGATCTTCAGAAAGGCCGGCTATTCAGGGTTTCAGATCGCTCTGGTATTTGTGCCTGTCGTCAATATAGCGGTATTTGTCTGGTTTGCACTTACGGAGTGGCCCATACAGAGGGAGTTGAGAGAGCTGAAAACAAGAAATATTACACCAGGCGCTGTATAAGACTAACAGCCGTCCATTGATAGACTCACGAAGCAGAAGTGTATGCTTCGGTAATACTCGATCTGACGGCAAAGATAAGGTATCCCGCGGCTATCAAGGCATTTACCAGCCATGGGATAGGGACATCTATCCTGAAGAAGAGAACCATGGCATTGAAAATCATGACAGGGGTAAGAGACACTGCGCCAAGCCGCATCAGCCACCGGTAATTAAGACCAACCTTTAAGCTGCGCAGAAAGAACGATCCTGCCAGTGCATAGATAAAGACCTGGATGCTCCGAAAAGCGAACGAAAAGAGTACGGCAAAGGGGTACATCACAATTGCGAACCATTCAGAAAAGGACTCGAGCCAGTCATAGACTAGATCCTTGTTTAGATTTATATCGCCGAATTCCGACAGGTTGATGGTGCGGCTTTCTTTTCCGCCGTCGTGTGTTATCAGTTGAGTTTTTGTAAGCAGAATTATCGCCTTGGAAGTGTCCAGGGATGTAACCTGCCCGGTCGTGTCGATGATCATAACAGGATCTCCGCTATCTGGGTCTTTGATAATATATGGTTGCGGTTCACTTATGGAAGCCTGACCATTGACTATTGTAATAGCTGGCAGCTGTTTGACATATTTAGGAGCATCGTTTTCGATATAGTCTGTGATATCTGAATCCAGGCGTATCATCCCCGGTATCCAGCAAAGCGCTACAAGCGAGAGTAGGTAGAGAAAACATAGCCCGGTCGACCATTCCCTCGTCACCTCGCGGTAAAGAGACTTCGAATAGAACGACATGTAAAGGGGATGTATTATAGTGTATTGTTTCATAGGTGCCCAATCGAGCAACTATTTTACTTCTTTATGATGGTTTTAAACAACCGGCAAAATATGCATGGTTGCACTGCACATCCGCTTTTTTGTATTCTAAGCATGACCGATTCACTATTGTTAAGCCGGAGTGGCGGAACTGGCAGACGCAAGGGACTTAAAATCCCTCGATCGTAAGATCGTACGAGTTCGACCCTCGTCTCCGGCACCATTTTTTTAAGTGCTTACAAGTCTGCGCGTTTGTCATCCTGTCCAGCCCTTTTTCGTGATTGTGACCATATTGTCACCATTAGCCTTTTTCCATTCTCTTCACTGCATAGCAGGTCGGAGAGCGTAGACCCTTTGCTCAAGTGCATGCTGTAAACCCTGCAGGCGAAGTGCGACCGTGTTTATTCTTTTTGACATTTCATCTGAATTTAACTCTCGTGTCATCTCACTGTAACGTCTGCACCTATATTCTTTCAATCAGCAATAAATGTGGGTGCCGAACGTTATCGCTTAGTTAGCACACTTATAACAGAACCTCCACAGAGTATCATGAAAAAGAAAAGAAAAAAAACAAATAAGCTAGATAATACAAAAGTATGCTGTACTCCAGCAACGTCTGAATCTTTCAGTTTACGGTCATTGACAAATAAAACTTTTGTTCATATAGTCTGTCTGGTCGTTCTTATCCTCATCGTCTATGCCAACACCCTCAATTCCCCGTTTCAGTGGGACGAGGATGAGTTTCTTGTCAACAATCCCATTGTAAATAACCTTCATTATTTTGCTAGTCCTTCAGATGCAAAAGGGTTTCAATATTACGGCCATCTCGTGGAACGATACATCGGTTATCTCACCTTTGCACTTAATTGCAAAATTCACGGTTTTTCAGTGCAAGGCTACCATATTGTCAACGTAACCATTCATATCGCAAACTCCGTTCTGGTGTATTTATTGATTTTATTAACGTTCAGAACGCCTTTCTTCGCCATCAACGATTCACGGGTCACGCTTCACGATTCACGGTTTCTAATTGCTTTTTTCTCAGCAATGTTGTTTGCAGTGCATCCTCTGCAGACAGAGGCGGTGACCTATGTGTTCCAACGCTTTGTTCCTCTTGCCGCATTGTTCTCTCTGATGTCCCTAACATCCTATGTGCAGTCACGATTAGCCGCAGGCAGCCAACAGCGCTTCTTGTTTTACTGTATTGCCCTCATTTCAGCGCTGTTGGCCATGAAAACAAAAGAGATAGCGTTTACCCTTCCAGTTGTGATTGCTGTATATGAGTTCCTTTTCTTCAGGGACACTTTAAAAAGAAGAATTATTTTTCTTGCCCCGATGCTTCTTACCATGAGTATCATCCCGCTGACGCTGATATACCTGAAGGTGACTATGGGCATGGGGAAACATGATCTGCCCGGTGTTAGTTACGCGGTGCTCTCAAGGGGAGAGTATATGCTTACCCAGTTAAGAGTCATTGTCACATATTTGCGACTGCTGCTCATCCCGGTGAATCAGAATTTTGATTATGACTATCCGGTATATAAATCTGTTTTCGACACCCAGGTAATACTGTCGTTTCTGTTTCTATCAACGCTCTTTGGCTTGGGCATCTATCTGATACGCTCTTCATGTTTCACATCTTCCGTCCCACGGCCTTTGCGTCTTATCGGGTTGGGCATATTGTGGTTTTTTATAACCCTTTCCGTTGAATCAAGTATTGTCCCTCTGGATAGGCTTATTGATGAATACAGGGTGTATCTACCTTCAGTAGGAATCAGTATTGCTATAGTTACCGGGTTATTTCTCATAAAGGAGAGGATGCAATCGCTCAAGGCAGGAAAGGTTATCATAGCACTACTTGTTATTGTTTCGGGAGTTTTTGCAATTGCCACATATGAGCGTAACTTAGTCTGGGGAGATAAGATCGGATTGTGGGAAGACACTGTTAATAAATCAGCCGGCAGTGCAGAGGCACATTATACTCTGGGCGTTGCATATAAGAATCAAGACATGCCTCACAAAGCGATGGAGCAGTATCTGCTTGCGGTCAACCTGAGGCCTGATTATGTGGAGGCGCATAATAATCTGGGGGTTATTTATAAAACTTTCAATATGCCTGACAAAGCTTTGGAGCAGTTTTTGATTGTCATAAAGCTGAGGCCCGATTATGCGGATGCACATTTCAATCTTGGATCTCTTTTCTACTATCGGCTGGGACAAATAGAAAACGCGCGTAGGGAATTGCTGGCAGGATTAAAGATAAAGCCTGACGACCAAACCGCGCAACAATTGCTGCAAGAGATATCGCACTGAAAATGCTGTAACGTTCCCGTCAAAATGATATGCCTTATCAGTCTTATCATCTCATCATTGATTTTTAGAGTAGTAGATTATAAAAAAAGTAATAGTTGAAATACTGCACTCTAGTGATAGGACAATCGACGCCGAGCGAAGTATCGCAGTTGTGACCTTGGCAATAGCCTTTACTGAGACCTTTCAAAATAGACACATCCGTCTCCTATGAAAACAACCACGCCGGCCTCGGATCTCGCTGGTTTGTAATCCTTGAGCACACATTGGATAACGCCATTACTGATAGTGCTGCACTCGGCATTCTTTCCATCCTTTGTGTCAACAAAACGCATGTCCCTGGGCCTCTCATCTTTGGGGATTCCAGTTGCATCTACGATAAACTTAGATTCCCTGATATTGCCCTTCCAATATAAGCCGGTTCCGTAGATATATTTTAGTCCACCTTTACATTCGAACCCAAAATACTGATATGGAGCTTCATAACGCAATCTTATAGCAGTTTTCTTGTTTGATGGAAAAGATATCCCTTCCTTTGCCATCCATCGGTAATCCTTTGCCATTAAGTCCTCAAGGTTGCCTGTCTGTTTGATATGGTTGATCAACTCAGGGAGAGTGTAAGATCCTTCTACAGTGGCCCTGTTGGGCTTCTCAATAAAATCGACCTGTTTCCCATCCACCCACGTTTCGAACTTTATGAAATCAGATGTGCCGGCAAATCGGTCATTTAGCCGTCCAGAACCATTTTTGGGAAAACCGATATTCAGTTTCACTGTTTTGGCAGTGTTTGAAAAATTGTAAGTGGCGTCCACAGTATAAGAACCTTTACCGAGGATGATTTGTACGATCTCAGAATCCATTGCCACAGTCATATATCCATTTAATGCCTGTACTCCACCACCTTGAAGGTTTACAGGAGCATCACTAGCAAAAGATGAGCCAATGTTTAATAAGAGTAGGGAAAGAATTAAAACAGACAACATTTCAAACAAGTTAACATATCTAAGCATTACTCCCTCCAAAGTAAGAAAATACAAAATTTGCCTGCATTAATCGCTTTTAATACTTTCATGATCTATAAATTACTCACGTTGCACTCTGAAAATTATACCATACCGCCGCTTGCATTAGTGTGCATCCTAATTCACCGGTAATAGTGGTCTTTAGAAACTATCCCGCTAATGATAATCCCAAGTTTAATCAAGGAATTCCTCGATGCTCTGCATCGGGGTAGGTCATTGTTAATTTTTTTTAACAATGGTGTAATAATTTGGTAACAATAAATGTGGTTAACTGAGTGCGTACATTTTACGGGAACTTTGCTGACCTTATGAAAGGACACAGGAAACCCGGACCGGTTTTGATGCCGGTCCGGGTTTATTTGTTTGTAGGCGACAGCAAGAAGAAAGTCGAGTTACCCCCATCGCAAGGTGGGGACGGAAGGCTACTGGTTTGTTTTGGACAGTTTGGTTGCATTTTTGCTGAAGAAAGCGTGACCAGATTTATTTCTAATGTGCTGGATAACAAAAAATACCTATGAAAGGAGGTGAAATCTCAATGAAAAGACTTTTTATTGCTGTTGTGTTAATCGCTGTTTTCGCAAGCGCCGCTTTTGCAGCCGATGTTACGGATCCTATGGAATTCTCAGCTAGTAACGGCGGGGTAATCTTCTACCATAGCAATCACGTGAATGAGGTAAACGGCGACTGCACAGTCTGCCACCAGCAAGATCCCGGCTTGATTCCTGGTTTTGGAAAGAAATATGCTCATGATGTCTGCGTAGGATGTCACTCGAAACCAGGCAATGTTAATCTTGGCATAGCCAAGTGCGAGAGGTGCCACACACAGCGATAAACGGTAAGAAACAGAGGTTGGATTTGTTCAACTCAGTGCGAATCAAAGCTAAGCAGACCAAATAAAAGGAGATATTATGAATACCATGATGAAAGGGGCATTAACCAGTGTTGTTTTAGCACTGGCTCTTGTCGTGTGCAGCACAGCGGCGTTCGCCGGCATATTGAAAAGACCATACATGATCTACCCGGGTAATAATACAACGATGGAGGTGCTCTGGCAGGATACCGCTACCGAGACGACGAACACTATCAGTTGGGGTACCGACACAACCTACAGCCTTGGGAGTGCAACGGTTGCTGAGAACAATAGCACCGCAAACCAGCACATATATACAATTACAGGGTTGACACCTGGCACCTTGTATTACTACCAGGTGGCTGATGCAACCAACGGTGTCTATGGCACCGGATCATTTCTCACCGCACCTAACGCGAGCGCGACTTCTGTGCAGTTTATCGGCCTGGGTGACACAAGGACCCAGCCGAATGCCCTGGACATGGTAGAGGCTGAGGTAGACAAATTCATTGCAGCAAACCCGAGCTATCAGGGCCTTGCTATTCATGACGGGGACTGGGTGGCAAGCGACACTGAAACCGACTGGACTAACGAGTGGTTCTCACCGAATATGGCTGACTCTATCCAGTTCCTGTCGCAGGTACCTGTCAACGGGGCCAAGGGCAACCATGAGGATGACGGCGGTTACAGCATTTACTACCCAAAGTATTATCCCTTCCCTTGGACACAAGTATCGCAAGTCGGAACTTCGGGGTCGCTTCCTAAACTTAATAACTTCTTCTGGTCTTTCGACTACGGTCCGGTACACTTCACTATAGTAGACCAGTACTCAGAGCAGTTGACAGTTAATGGACAATCAGGCACATCAGGACCCTCTGTCGGTTCGACTCAGTATAATTGGCTCGTTAACGACCTCGCCACGGCTTCTGCCAATCCTAATACTCCGTGGAAGATACTCATATATCATGAGCCGGCGTGGAATTCGGGCACACATACTAACAACCTCTATGCACAGCAGATCATGGATCCCCTCGTCAAACAGTATAATGTAGATATCGTCTATACCGGCCATAGTCACAATTATACACGCTGCGGGGTCTACAGCACACAATCCACCCCCGACAGCATTGTTCCTAATGTCGCATACGTTACAGAAGGCGACAGCGGCGCACCTAATGATGCCGTCGATTTGACCAATACAACTACAGGCAGTTCACAGGGCTGGCGTCACATTCTTTTAGCTGACTCTACTTACTCGTACACAACCTTTGACGTTGAAGGCAAAACCCTCACCATGAAAGCATGGTCGGTTGTCCAATCAAACGGCAAACCTGTTGTCGGGGTCACAAATACATCAACTGTTCCCAGCTATTCATCAGTTACCCCCACGACCAGCTCGCTAATCGAAACATTGGTGCTCAATCACTTTACCGATGTCTCGTCACAGATTAGCGCAACCAGCACCGGCTTCGGTTACAGCCGTTTGTCCAAGCTTTATACAGGCAGCCTGACTATTACGAATAACGGCCCTGCTCTTACAGGTAATATCCACGTTGCCCTGAACGGCCTCATTTCTGGCATCGCAGCTACGTCAGCAATCGCACAGAATAACGGCCTCACCCCGGGCATCACGCTGGTCAATGCAACCGGTCAGAACAATGGTGCGCCGATGATAACAGCTTCGACCAGCGGATTGGCAGCTGGCGCGTCGATCACCATTCCGCTGCAGTTTAGCAATTCTGGTAGTTCTCAGATAAACTTTACGCCCGTAACATTACAGGAATAGGAGAAAGCAATGAAACTTTTAAACATCAAACTTCTGGTTATTGCGATTATCATGTTTGCCGCCACCTCGGCATTCGCAGATTTATCGTACAATTTCAGTGTTAACACATCCTCCGTTAGTGGACAGCAAGGGTATATAGACATGCAATACAACCCGGGCATTAGTTCCACAGGTGCAGGAAGCGCATCTACAGTAAATTTCATTTCGGATGCGTCGCTGGGTACTATACAATTGACAGGCGGCGCCACTGGAGCGCTTCCTTCTGTCGTTATCAACAACACCACTGGGTATAACGACTACTTTCAGGCACTTACCTTCGGCAATACACTCAATTTTACTCTCAACCTGAGTGGCGCTGCGGGCAACTCATTTTATCTTGCTTTTTTGGACCCAACTCAAAGCATCCCTCTGCTCACGACCGACTCCACCAATGGGTATGCAACTATCATTGATATGAATTCAAACGGTGCTGCCGTGACTAACCTGAGCAGTCAGGTATCTGTAAACGCGACTCCTATCCCGGCTGCAGCCTGGCTGCTTGGCTCAGGCCTTATGGGACTGGTCGGTATCCGCAGAAAAATGCAGAACTAGTGTCGAGCTGTATCATTTGTAGTGCTTCATGCTGGGGGCCTTCGGGCTCCCAGCTTATCAGGGTATTAAAAGAAGGAGATTTTCTTGTGCTCATGCAATCGTTCAGGAAGCTATCTCTATTAACAAAAATAATGACACTTTACCTTTCAATGCAGCCCTATTTGCTCGTGTAACAGAAGCATAATATGCATGTAATATTTCCGTAATAAAAAAAAGGTATTGTCAGTGATAAAAATGGTGGAGGCTAATAAATGACGCACATAATTGGTATTCTGCCGATAAAGCGTATCGCCATAGAGCGCACTACGCTCATTCTATTGCTTATTGTGGTGTTCCTCAGTAGTTTGTTTTGTCTGACAATGACCGGATTTGCAGCTCAGGATAGCCAGGTAGTGACCGATCTAAAACAGAAGGCCCAACATGCCTATATAGATAAACGCTATTCCGAGGCCGTGGCCATCGACTTGGAAATCGCTGAGAAATATCCTGAAAGCGAGGCGCGCCACTATGCTGTACAGATGTTGGGGACCATATATGAAAACAACCTTGTCGATATAAAGAAAGCAATCCAATGGGATCGGGAATATATGAAGAAATATGCCGACTCCCGGCAGGTATCTTTTTATAAGGAGAAAGTCGCCTCTCTTGAAAAGTTGATGAACCAGCAGCAGGCCTTCAAGACCTATCAGGACATTCGATTCTCTGGGGAGGGTGATGAAGTCAAGGTGAAGAAGTTCGAGGCGTTGCTGAAGGACTACCCTGATTTTAGTTTGAAGGCTGAGATCCAGAGAGAACTCGGATTTGCCTATGCCCGCATGGACAAGCGAAGGGAAAGCTATCTGGCCTTTCAGGCCGTGGCCCAAACGAGCGGAAAAAAAATCTCCTCAGGCGACCAGCAGGCCTATGCAACCGCCGGCAACTACTGGAGAATGACATCATTCTGGGGAGCGATCGCCTGGGCAGTTATAGTGATATTATGGGCTGCGGCCCTGCTGATGAAGCCGTGGAATGGGCTTACTCGGGCCTCAATGAAAAAGTTCCTGCTGTGGCCCGTTTTATGGATAGTGCTGAGCGCTGCCGGCATGCCGGCCTTCTATTCCCTCGATAACGCTGGCGATACAGTCATCATCCATGACACTCAGGTCTACATTGCAACCGGACTCAACCTCATTGTTCTCTTCTGGCTCCTGCTTCTTACCAAGGGAAAGTTCTGGCAAACCCGGCCGCGGGTGCTGCGGTGGCTCAGCCCTGCCTTAACTATAATGATGACTACGGCAGTCCTCTACGTGTTCATTATCAGCCAGCAGAATGGAACTGAAATTATGGACTATTTTGGCGTCAAATATCATCACTGGATGACGGAATGGGGCCTTTTGTAATAGAACGCAGTACGAACCAAATAAGGAAGGTAATGGAAATGAAAGGACGAATTCTAAAGATCAAGACCGGCTATAACCCGAACTCAAGCAGTATCGGCGTGGATATAGTAGTTTTTTTTACAGCCGGAGCGGCTATAACAGTCCTCTTCAACACTGTCGCTGCAATTCTTAGTGCGGCTAAGACCGAGAAGCATGATCGACTGAAAGAGTCGATAGCATTGCCCGTGCTCAGCCATCAGCAGGACCGGAGATGAGCGTCATAAAACATAGGTTCGAGCCGTTCGGGGGGATACTGGCCCTGGAGAATCCTCCCATGTTAGTGCATGTGGACCGTGATTACATGCGAAGTCTGGGCCACGAGCACAGCCCGTTGTGGGAAAAACCGGAAGCAAGTTTTCTCTCCGCTCCACTGGAGGTCCATTTTTCGGTTACAAATACCTGTTCCCTCCGGTGCAGGCACTGCTACATGGATTCTGGGGAAAGGGATGCTGGCGAGATGCTGGCCGGAGATTTCCGGGAGGTCGTCGACCTTCTGGCTGGGATGGGCGTGTTCCATATGGCACTGGGCGGTGGAGAGGCGTTGGAGCGGCCTGACTTTTTTGAATTGGCCTCCTACGTGCGTTGCCGCGGTATCGTGCCCAACCTGACTACCAACGGACTCTTGATGACCAGAGAGATTGCTGCAAAGTGCCGTATTTTTGGTCAGGTCAACGTCAGCATTCATGGCGCGGAAGGTCTCGAAGAAGCCGGCCTGAGATTCCATGAGCTTGCGGATAGTTTGCCGTCGGTGGATTTGTTGCTGGAGGCGGGTGTTAGCGTAGGGCTGAACTATGTCGTCACCCGACAGAATTTCGATCAACTGACCGGAGTGTTCACATATGCGGGGGAGCGGGGGCTTACCGATGTGGAGTTCCTGCGGCTAAAGCCCTCGGGACGGGGAAAACTAGACTATTTCGATAGGCGATTGACACCGGCACAGAACAGGGAATTCTATCCGGCCATAAGGCGCCTATCCGGAGAATATAGTGTTCCGGCTAAGATCGACTGCTCTTTCGTGCCAATGTTCTGTTGGCACAGGCCCGATAGAATGCTGATGGAACAGTTCTCAGTATACGGTTGCGAGGCTGGCAACGTCTTATTGGGGGTCCGTTCCGATGGCAAGTTTGCAGGCTGCTCCTTCTTATCGAGCGATGAGAACATTTTTGAACTGCCCCGTCTGTGGAACGACTCGGACCACCTTTCGCGCCTACGCAACTGGACCAAGCAGGCTCCGGAGCCCTGTCGGGAATGTGACTATTTGGACATCTGTAAGGGGGGGTGTCGCGCCGTAGCTGGGTTTGTTGCCGGTGACAACTACTCTCCTGATCCTGAGTGCCCATTTGTGGACGGGGTGGAGTAGTTATCGTGCTTATTTCATGCAGAAAACTATTTTTATTCGTTACAGTCTTACTCCTTCTATCAACGGTTCCTGTTTCTGCGCATGACCTGCCACTGGGAGGCTCTAGGTGGTGTTTTGGTAAAAACAATATTGTGGGCAATATAGATCTCAAAGCGCCCTTATTATTGGCAATAAAAGGAATAAAGGAGAGACATTATGACCTTGATTCAATTTCCGACGGGCAACTGCAGCAAATTGCGAATGATGTAATTCAGCCGTACATTGACAAGAAGCTCACCATAACTGTCAACAACAGGAATTATCCTTTAAAGGTCAATAAAATAGTCAAAAATGGAGGCATGTTTACGATATGGTTGTCAGCGGAAGCTGTTAGCTTTAACAGACCGGCAAACGCTGTCAAAATAGATTATAAGTTATTATTTGAGGAAACAAACAATGCTCATGTAAATCTCGCTTATGGATATTTGTCCGATGCAACAGGGGATGCACTCCAAAAGATCTTTGATTTTTCCCCGGCTGTATTTCAAAACACATTTGATTATAACGCTCCGGTATGGGAGTTCTCTGTCAATGGACCTGCAAATGTTCCGGCTCCAACAAACAAAACCGGGCACCCTGTTGTAAGCGGCAGTGCAGACAACCTGAAAGATACTGCAGTACGTAAAAGTACTGCGGGTACTCCACATGCGTCAGCACTGGCTCCCAAAGGTGCCGTCCCAAGCAAACAAACTTCAGGCACTAAGTCTGCTGGTTCAACAGTGCAATCTACAGACGCGTCCCCGTCCCAGGGCAAGGATAACAGTACTATAACGTATAACTCTGCGAAACCGTCTATATGGACTACTATAGGTGAATTTTTATTGCTCGGTATCGAGCATATTTTAACCGGTTACGACCACATAGCATTTCTCCTTGCGTTGATTGTGATCGGACTATCAATCAGGGAAGTTCTGAAGATCATCACGGCTTTTACCATAGCACATAGCATAACCTTGCTTTTGGCCGCCCTGGAAATTGTGAAATTAAATTCTCGGTTGGTTGAATCGGTAATAGCTTTTTCCATTTGCTATGTTGCTCTTGAAAACTTGTTTAAGAAAAAAGTGAATTATCGGTGGCTTATAGCAGGCGGTTTCGGGTTGATTCACGGATTCGGGTTTGCAAGTGCACTTCAGGAGTTAATAGTAGGAAAATCAAATTTGCTTCTTACGGTGGTTTCCTTCAACATGGGAGTAGAAGTTGGGCAATTAATGATCTTCTTCGTTATGCTTCCCATTTTATACCTGCTTAAAAAACAGTTTGATTCCAGAATAATCACTGCCGGAACATCTGTGGCAATCTTTATGCTAGGTTTCGCCTGGCTTATTGAGCGCATATTCGATCTGCAACTATTATGGTTTTAGCGCATTATGGACACTCTTGTATTTTTAATGGAGCCAGTTAAGGCAAGTAAATGACAAGTACAAGGCGCAAGGTTTTATATGTTTAGCATTGTTACCCTGATTGTCGGTATCATCATAATCGCCTTTCATCACGATTATGATGATTGTTCCGACTGCGAAGCCGCACCTCAGATATGCTTGGCAATTGACAATTACTTTCCCCTCGACTTGAAACAGTTATTATTTGCATCGATAAGCCGCTCAGCGCTTGATGACCGCGCTCCCCCGTGTGATTTCCGCCTCGATTGAACATACTAGCAATCGCAGAGAACACAGAGCTTGTTAAAAAGTGAGAACGTAGAGCATTTTTATAATATTTTATTTTTCTCACCGCACTTCGGTACCCATCTCTGTGATCCCAATTGTCTAATTTTTGGAATACTCCGTTGTCTCTGCCCTGTGAACCTTGGGTTGCCCAGGTAGGAGATCTCGAAGCGAAGGGAACATCTGAAGACTCACAGGGTCAATACCCAGTGGTGTCGATACTTTTAAGAAATCACAACTGGAGCAGCGTATGAAAATAATAAAACCGCTAATTATGCTATTAACATTATTATCTTTTTCAGCAGGTGCTTTTGCTCAATCACTGGAAGAAAAGGTAGGTCCTGCGGATGAGCAGCGCAAGTCAATTGCTGCGGGTGATGCAGCCCCGCTTGCCGGCGAAATCAGGGGATCGGTAAAGGACACCCTGGAAAGGCCACTTTCCGGAGCGTATCTGACACTAAAAACACCTGATGATAAAATCGTGCAAAAGACCCGAAGCGATTCAGATGGCAACTTTGTCTTTACGAAGATTGCGCCAGGCCGCTACTTGATATGGGCGGAAAAAGATGGCTTTCATAAAAGCAGCACGACAGTAACAATGGGTTCAGGGACAGGCGGATTAGTTATGTTGGCTCTTACTTCGGAAAAAGCACTTGAGACAACAGTGATTGCGGACCAACTGATCCGAGCAAGAAATGGCTTGTCGCCGACCACAGGAGGGAGTGTTTATCATTTTGACCAGGATGACATTCACAATTTACCGCAGGGGGCTAATACTACCTTTAATCAGTTGCTTTTGCAGGCACCGGGCGTGGTCAATGATTCTTACAAGCAATTTCACATACGTGGAGATGAAGGCAATGTTCAATACCGCATTAACGGCATCATGCTTCCCGAAGGTATAACTACCGGTTTTGGTCCGATATTCGACACTCGCTTTTTCAACCGGGTTGATCTGCTGACGGGCGGTTTGCCGGCGCAATTCGGTTTTCACACAGCCGGGGTAGTCGACATAGAAAGCAAGGCCGGCGAACAAGGCGGACGTGTCGAAGTCTATGGAGGCAGCAATAACACGGTGAAACCGAGCTTCGAGGTCGGGGGCTCAAAAGGGAACGTGACCTACTTTGTGACCGGTTCCTTCCTGTCGGATGATCTTGGAATCGAAAACCCCACTTCCAAACCTAATGCAATACACGACCATACGAACCAGGAGACAGGCTTTGCTGATATCTCATACCTTATGAATCCCACAACCAAGTTTAGCCTGATTCTCGGCAGCTATGCCGGCTTTTTTCAGATACCTAACCAGAACGGACTAACCCCTGACCCCAGCGGACAGGGATTTTTGACTGCATTAGGCATTACAGGTTTCGACTCTGCTTCATTAAACAATCGGCAGTATGAAACCAATAGCTTCGGCATAGCAGCGCTGCAAAGCTCAATTGGTCCTAACTTCGATTATCAGGTGGCATTTGTCAGCCGCCTGAATACCGCCCATTTTGCACCAGACATCATTGGTGATCTGGCCTTCTATGGGGTCGCCTCAGATATTTATCGCAGTTCTATTAGTAATGGGCTGCAGGCTGACGGCAGCTACCATCTGAACAATGCTCATACAGTCAGGCTGGGTTTTTTTGGACAGGATGAAAATATCAGGAGCGACAATACATCCACAGTCTTTCCGTTGGATGCCAATGGAAATGTCAACGGCGCACCTTACCAGATCGTGGACGACAATCCCAAGAACGGCAATATACTGTGGGGTGCCTATATCCAGGATGAATGGAAGCCAATAGACAAACTGACAGTGAATTATGGCCTCAGGTTTGACCAGATGAACGCCTTTGTGGAAGCCAACCAACTTAGCCCCCGAATTGGGCTGGTGTACAAGGTTACTCCGGAGACTACGCTTCACGCCGCGTATGCGCGGTATTTTACACCACCCCAGACGGAGACAGTCTCGCCAAACACGATAGCTTTGTTTGCAAATACCAACAACCAGCCACAAGTCACCCAGTCTTCGCCGGTACTGCCTGAACGGTCTCACTATTTCGATTTAGGTGTAATACAGAAAGTTACGCCGGAGTTGAATGTAGGCCTGGATGGCTATTACAAGATAGTCAAGGACATGCTTGACGAGGCGCAGTTCGGTCCAGCGTTGCTCTTTTCGGATCTCAACTATAATGACGGTTATATTTATGGCGTTGAGCTGACAAGCAACTACAAATCAGGCAATTTAGGCGCATATGCCAATTTTGCCTATAACATAGCCAAGGCCACCGATGTTGTCTCCGGACAGTGGAGTTGGTCACAGGCTGAATTGGCCTATATATCTAACCACTGGATCTATCTGGACCACGATCAGGTCTACACTGCTTCAGCCGGCCTCTCATATAACCTGTCAGGCACCAAACTCCTCGCCGATGCAACATTCGGGACCGGCTTGCGCAGGGGATTTGCAAATCTCTACAAGATGCCAAACAACGTGCAGCTCAATCTGGGGGCAACGCGCAAATTTCGTTTGGGGGATTTGGGTCCCTTTGAGGCTCGCATTGCCGTCATCAACGTCACCGACAATATTAATGCAATCCGAGACACCGGTGGCGGCGTGTTTGCTCCTCAATTTGGGCCGAGGATAGGGTGCTTCGGCAGCATAAGTAAAATATTTTAGCAAATTATTGTTGTGGAGTGCACCTGTTCTCCCTCCACAATAATAATTGCGATTGCGAGGTGAAGGATGCTAGAAATGAACATAGCTTTGGAATCCGTGAGATTGGGCGGCGCAGTGATCTATCCGTTGTTGATGCTTGCCTTATTGGCATTGGTAGTAATACTCGACAAGGCGTTCATTTATTGGCGCTACATGCGGCTTTCGGTCTCGCTGCTGATGCTGGTGGAGACCTATTCGTTTGCATGGTCGGAATTGGATCAACAGATGGTGTCTTTAGTGCCGGGGAACTACTTCGGGCGCTTCATACAAACGATCCTGAACAACCGCACTAACCCTGCCTGGTGGGTAGAGTCCAGAGCTGCTGATGAGGCACAGTTAATAGAAAAGGCCTTGAGCAGAGGTCTGTGGGTACTGGAAACCATTGTGACGGCTGCACCGCTGCTGGGGCTTGTAGGGACGATTATCGGCATGATGGCCTCCTTCAAACTAATCGGAGGAAGCGGTCTTGTTAATCCCACCGGAATAACAGGCGGTGTGGCTCAGGCGCTCATAGCGACAACTCTTGGTCTTATAATTGCCCTTATTGCCCTGTTTGCGTTTAATTTTTTTTCACATTTGCAATCCAACAGTATGGATGAAATGGAACGCCTTGGCACACGCCTCGTAGATCATATCCGCATGGATCAGGAGAAGAATGGAGGCGCCCATGAAACTGCGTAAGTCCAGGCATTCTCGGCGCGGCCGCATAGAAATCATACCTATGATCGATGTGATGTTTTTCCTTCTAGCAACCTTTATGCTGGCATCGCTTTCCCTGCAAAATCTGCATTCCCTGCCAGTCAATCTGCCACAGGGCAAAGCTGCACCAATACAGGCCAAAACGCCTGTTACTTTAACTATCACGAAAGAAAGCACAATTTTGCTGGACAAGAATATGGTGACTTTGGAAACGCTTGCTGCGACCTTGCAGCCGATGCTGAATGGGCTAGACTCAAGTGTCATTGTGGCAGCCGACAGTGCAGCGCCCTACGGTGTAACCGTCCAGGCAATGATGCAGGCACGCAATGCTGGTGCACAGCATTTTCTGATAGCGGTCAAAAATGATAAGTGAGACTACCTCAATGAGAATGCTATGGGGTATTGATAGCCCTTGGCAGCGCCTCTCTTGGACGTTGCCGACAGCCCTTATGATTTGGTTAGTGGCGCTATGGGGGTTAGCGTATTTTATGGGAAAACCCACTGAGAATCCAGTTGAGTTGCTTCCCATCGATGCCCAGTTGATTGAGCAGTCTGTCCCCGCTGCGACACGAAGTATAAAACAAGAACAGCCTGCCTCAGTGCATCAGCCCAAACCGCTGCCCATGGTCAGGCCACAGCAGGCTCCTGTGATGCCTGCCCCGCAAGCGGACTTGACGACTAACTCGGCTGTTACTGTGCCTGCAGCCGCAGCACCTGTTAGTGCCCATGCCATGCTGGGTGAGGGGAAGCTCTCCTCGAATAGCGGCACCCTGGTTGGGTCATATAACGGTGCGTCTGGGGATAACACATACACAAGTAGCGGAGCTCGGGCAATTGTCCAACCAATGCCCCAAATCCCAGATGACTTGCGGGAGGGAGTTTTCAATGTCACGGCACTGGCGCGCTTCCACATTGCTGTAGATGGAAGCGTTAAGGTGGAACTCGCAAAGCCAACTCCGAATCCACGCCTTAATAGGATACTGCTTGACAGCCTCAGAAAGTGGTGGTTTAGCCCGGCGATAAAGAACGGTAAGGCTGTGGCCTCGACAGAAGAGATTGTTGTCAAGATACAAGTCAAATGAATTAGCGCAAATCAAGAAAAGCGGAATTAAAAAAAAAGTGTATTTCCCAGATAGCAGCAGGAAGAAAGGTATGCCATGATTCAGGGATTACAGTTTATGTCTCAACTTAATCGCGGGTGATTCAATAAATTGAAGGGGGGAGTCGGTGAGAGGGAGGACTTTTGCCTCGGGAATACGTAGCGTCTTTGTAATGTTTTTCATAGCTCTTTTTGCAAGTTCGGCCTTTGCTGAAAGCATCCAGACATTGGATGTCGTGGAGGTGACGGAGTCTGCCGATAATCCAATAGGTATCACCGATTCGGCAACCGAAGGGACCGCCCCGACAGAGGAAGTACAATCGCGTCCCTACTACAGACCTGGAGAATTGCTGGAAATAACACCGGGACTGATCGTCACCCAGCACAGTGGAGAAGGAAAGGCCAACCAATACTTTCTCAGGGGAGTCAATCTTGATCATGGAACGGACCTGCGGATTACAGTTGATGGCATGTTAGTCAATGAACGTACTAATGCGCACGGGCAGGGATATTCGGACTTGAACTTCATGATACCGGAGCTCATAGAGGACATACAATATCGGAAAGGGCCTTACTATGCTGATTATGGGGATTTCTCCTCAGTAGGCGCCATTGACATCCACTATGTAAATACACTGCCGCAGGGGATCGCCAAGACAACCGTTGGATTCGATGGATATGAGCGCCAATTTCTGGCTGACTCGATTAAGCTGGGGGCAGGAAACCTTCTAGGGGCTGTGGAATACGTACATAACGACGGCCCGTGGGCTAATAAAGAGGATTTCCGGAAGGTCAATGGAGCATTGCGCTATACTGCAGGTGACTTTGCCTTCGCTGCGATGGCTTATACAAGCCAGGGCATAGCCACTAACCAGATTCCCGACCGCGCATTGAGCGAAGACCTAATCACGCGTTACGGCAGTCTTAACCCGAGTGACTTCACCTTCACACGCCGCTACAGTCTTTCGGGGGCCTGGCAGCACACTACAGGCGATACAGTTGACAAGGCCAATATCTATATTATCGACAAGACGATGGAGTTATTTTCAGACTTCACCTATTTTCTGAATGATCCTGTCCATGGGGACCAGTTTGAACAATGGGACAAGAGGACAACGGAGGCGGCCAACGCCAGCCATACCTGGACTGGTAAGCTGTTTGGACGTGAGATGGAAAATGAAGTGGGAATACAACTGCAGTTTGACTATATTCATAACGGTCTGAACCACACCGAAGATCGGCAACTTATCGAAGTTTGGAGGGAAGACCGCGTAAATGAAGACAGCGAAGCAGCGTATTTCCAGAATACTTTCCACTGGTTTGAGAAGTTTCGTACTGAAGCTGGTCTGCGGTGGGACCTTTTGCAGATAAACGACCAATCCGCTGTAGCCAATTCGGGCAATGTCTCAGCCAACATGTTAAGTCCCAAGTTAAACCTGATATTCGGTCCCTGGTACAAGACAGAGTTTTACATCAATACGGGACAGGGCTTTCACAGCAATGACGCCAGAAGTTGCATTGACACCTCGGTACCCTTAAGCGACCCATCGGCGGGCCCGAATCAAAAAGTAGAGCCTCTGGTGCGCTCCGAGGGATATGATGTCGGAGCACGCACAGTAATCATCCCCGGGCTTCAGAGTTCCCTGACATTTTTCCAGTTGCATTTCGACTCTGAACTTGAGTGGGACGGAGATACTGGCGAGACCTCTCCGGGCCGTCCAAGTCTGCGGACGGGATTTGAATTTACTAACTCTTATTCTCCTGCCAAATGGCTGACAATAGACTTGGATTATGCATATACCAAGGCACGCTCTGAAGGGGCGGAAGTTCCCGTAGTGTACGGAACTCAAACCGTCTACGGAAATTACATACCAGGTGCAGTTGAGGGTGTGGGTTCCCTGGGGATACAAATACATGATGTAGGTAGGTATTTCGGATCCTTAAAGGTACGCTACCTTGGAGGGTATCCGCTTATAGAGGACAACAGCCAACATGAAGGGGCCTCCACCTTGCTGGAAGCACAAATAGGGTATAAATTCTCCAAGCACCTGACAATGGTGCTGGAAGGTCTTAACCTAACAAATAACAAGAAGGCCGCCGACGTTGCGTATTATTACACATCCAGGCTACCGGGGGAGCCTTTGTCAGGCGTCAATGATATACACTTTAAACCGGTAGAGCCGCTAAACGCGCGCCTAAGCCTTATATATTACTTTTAAGCAGAATGTTACGAATCTTCTATTTATGGAGTAGTGAGCATGCAAGAATTGCTTAATGCATTAAAGACTCTGCAATTTGGCGGTATGGCGGTGTATCCGCTTTTGATCTTAGGCATAGCAACGTTAGTGATTTCCCTGGATAAGGCTTTTGTATATTGGCGCTATGTCAAGCTACCCGAATCTTTGCTATTGCTGGCTGAGACCTATAGTTTTGCATGGACCGACCTGGATGGACAGCTGAAATCTCTTCCGCAGGGAAGCTATTACGGACGCTTCTTTCAGGTGATTATTGCAAACAGGGTTAACCCGGCATGGTGGATCGAGTCTCGGGCAGCTGACGAGGCACAATTGATAGAAAAAGCGTTACATAGAGGGCTATGGGTATTGGAAACCATTGTGACGGCGGCACCGCTGCTAGGGCTTGTAGGTACAATTATAGGGATGATGGAGTCATTCAGGTTGATTGGAGGCAGCGGTCTGGTCAATCCTAACGGTATCACGGGCGGCGTAGCTCAGGCTCTAATTGCAACTACTCTGGGACTTATCATAGCCTTGGTGGCCTTGTTTTCATTTAATTTCTTTTCTCATCTGCAATCAAAGACAATGGATGAGATGGAACGTCTTGGCACACGGCTCATAGATCACATCCGCATGGATCAGAACAAACAGGAGGTCGTGTTCCATGAAACTGCGTAGGTCGCGGCAGTCCCTGGAGTGGCAAAAAGAAATTATCGCCACGTGCGATGTACTGCTTTTTATTCCAGCAAATTTGACGCTCGCTTCGTTTTCTTTGCAGAGCCTCCATTCATTGTCTGGCAATCTGTCTCACGGCAAAGCAACAACAATGCAGTCGAGCACCCCCGATCATTTTGACCATCACGAAAGTAATGGCGATTCTAATAGCGAGTATCTCGGTGACTCTCTACAACTTGGCAGTAACTCTAAACCCCCTGCTGAATGTGGCTGCATGAAGAGTTCATTGTTGCTATCGACAGCAATGTCCGCAGTGCACAGTTATACTGGCTATGCTAAGAGCGCTGTGTCGGAGTGAACATTTTCTCACAGCGGACAAATAAATGAATAATGAGATCCTCTGGCATGCAGGTATAGACAGTCCATGGAGGCGACTTCTTTGGATTCTTCCTTCTGCCTTTCTCATTTGGGGAGCGCTGCTGTGGGGATTCGGATTTTTGCTAGAGCAGGTAGCAGGGCAACCCGAGGCACTAGTTACCATAGATGCTCAGATAATTGAACATCCTGAACCTATCAAGCACGCTCAGGTTCTTAAGCAGCAGGTAAGGAAGATTACGGCTCAATCGTCGCCTCCACAGTTGCCTGCTTCTATAAAGCAGCCGACAGCTCAATTGCCCAGCCAGCTACCGTTGACGAATCGGCCTGACAGTTCACTGTCTGAGACGAATCCGCCTGTAGATAACCTGACTGCCTCCGCTAAGGAGATTGAATCTGGAGCAAAAGGCGGCATATACAAACCCTCGTTCCAAGGCATAGGAGAGGCTGTTACTCCTCCCCAGTTTGGCGCTGCCTATTTAAACAACCCCAGACCCGTGTACCCTGCATCCGCCAGACGAATGGGAATGGAAGGAAGGGTTATGCTAAAAGTGCTTGTGAGCCGCCAGGGAACCACACTCAAAATTAATGTGGTCCAATCGTCAGGGTACGAAATCCTGGATAGAGCTGCTGCCGAGGCGGTAAGCAACTGGCGCTTTGTTCCTGCGAAACGGGGGGATTCCCCAGTGGAGGAGTGGGTACAGGTGCCAGTGGCATTTCATATAGCAAGATGACTTGTCGCCTTGCAACAGGCAACACTTTCAACACTTTAAAGCGGCGCCGTCGGCCAGAAGCTCATCTTTTCAGGGGATAGAGAGTGTTATTGCCATAGAATTCTTGCCAACTCTCTCTAACATTGGTTATAATCCCAAATCGTTGTAAAATTTGAATATCTTAATAACATCTAATAGGTACGGAAAAGGGCCAATAAGTCGTTTTGGACTTAAAATTCCGCTATCTTTTTTTTGACGTCACGATACAATCTGTTAAGGGAGGCAAGTTGTGAACAAAACAATAAAAAAGGCGATATTCCCTGCAGCAGGACTTGGCACGCGCTTCCTGCCTGCTACCAAGGCTTCCCCAAAGGAGATGCTTCCTATAGTCGATAAACCGCTTATTCAATATGGAGTTGAAGAGTGCATGTCCTGCGGCATTGAGGAATTCATTATTATTACGGGCAAGAACAAGCGGCCTATCGAAGACCACTTTGATTCTGCTTATGAACTGGAAGAAAAGCTGAAGAATTCAGGCAAGCACAAGCTTCTGGACGAGATCAACAAACTTGAGCACATCAAATTTGCATACATACGCCAGCGTGCGGCACTGGGACTTGGTCATGCCATTCTCTGTGCCAAGCCCTTTGTTCAGGATGAGCCTTTCGTCGTTATTCTCAGTGACGATGTGCTTGAACCTGGTTCGACGGCACTCAAAGACATGATCAGGATTTATGAAGAGAAACAGTCGCCTATTATTGCTGTTGAGGAAGTCCCAGAGGACGAGGTGCAAAGATATGGTATTGTCGATGGCGTGCGTAATGGAGATGTCTTTGAGATTAATGACCTTGTCGAAAAGCCTAAGCCAACCGAAGCACCTTCCAATCTCGGAATAATCGGCAGATATATCCTCACACCTGATATTTTCGAAATCTTAGAAAAACAGAAGCCGGGCACGGGAGGCGAAATCCAACTTACGGATGCACTGAGGACTCTAGTTAAAAAGCGCCCCATTTATGGATATGCTATAAAGGGACGGCGCTATGATGCTGGAGATAAGCTCGGCTATCTTAAAGCCACAGTTGATTTCGCCCTTAAGAATAAGGAGCTTGCTGAAGGATTCAAGAAGTATCTTATTGAAAAGATAAAGACCTTGAAATGAAGAAAGTTCTGAATGGTTTATTTTTTTATGAGGTGGAGGCATGCAGGGGCCCCCTCGTCGATCTTTATGAAACCAAAGATGAGTTGATCTGCGAAGTAGACCTGCCGGGTGCGGATCTTTCTAAATTGTCGATAAAGGTTTGTGAAGACCTGCTGCTTATTGAGAGTTCGGGATGTACCGAAGGTGATGAGGAGATGTATCCGGGAGGGTTCAGGTATCTTTGCATGGAACGAAGCCTGAATGCTTTCAAAAGAGTTGTTAAGCTGCCTGTCTTTGTCAACACACTTGCTGCTGTTGCCTGCTATAATGACGGAGTGCTTACCATCAAGTTCCCGAAGCTTAAGGGTAAGGTGATAAGGGTCGCAATTGAAAGAAAGGGAAATTGATCTATCGGAGGAGTGCGATGAACGAGGCTGAGAAATACGAAGAAGTGACCGAGAAAGAGGTAGAGATCCCCGAATCACTTCCTGTGCTGCCTGTAAGAGATATAGTAGTTTTTCCATACATGATAATCCCATTGTTTGTCGGGAGAGAAATTTCAATCAAGGCCATAGACCATGCCTTGAATACCAATCGCATGGTTGTTCTGATGAGCCAGAAGGATATTAATGTTGAGGCCCCGTCGCCGGATGATCTGTACTCCGTAGGTACTGTGTGCATGATCATCCGGATGTTGAAACTGCCTGACGGCCGGGTCAAGATTCTAGTTCAAGGACTGAGTAAGGTCCGGGCGCTTGGCTTCACACAGACCGAACCGTTTTTTATCTCGAAGATAGACAAGTTATCGGAGCAGAAGGCCGAAGGGGTTAGTCTTGAAAACGAGGCACTCATAAGAAATGTCAAGGAGCAGCTCGACAAGGTGGTCACCCTTGGCAGGACGATCCTGCCGGACGTGATGGTAGTTATCGAAAATATTGATGACCCGGGCAGGCTTGCCGATCTTATCGCATCTAATCTTGGGCTCAGGACCGAGCAAGCCCAGGAGATACTCGAGATGGCTGATCCGATCGGCCGGCTGAACCGCATCAGCGAAATCCTCGCCAGGGAGGTACAGCTCCTTACAATCCAGCAGAAGATACAGACTGAAGCAAGGGGCGAAATCGACAAGACCCAGCGTGAGTATTTCCTGAGAGAACAGCTTAAGGCTATCCAGCGAGAATTGGGTGATATTGACGAACGAGCTGAAGAAATCAGTGAATTCAGAAAGAAGATTGAAGAGGCTAAGATGCCCGAAAAGGTCATGAAGGAAGCCGAGAAGCAACTGAAGAGGCTCGAAAAGATGCATCCGGACAGCGCTGAGTCCGGAACGATCAGGACGTACCTCGAATGGCTGACCGAATTGCCCTGGTCGAAGAGCACAAAGGACCAGCTCGATATTAAGGTTGCTGAGAAGGTATTGAATACGGACCATTATGACCTCGAAAAAGTGAAGGAGAGGATTCTCGAATACCTTAGCGTCAGGAAGCTGAAAGAAAAAATGAAGGGACCGATCCTCTGTTTCATCGGACCTCCGGGAGTCGGCAAGACCTCATTAGGACGGTCTATTGCCAGGTCCCTTGGAAGGGAATTCATCCGCATGTCTCTCGGCGGAGTGCGGGACGAGGCCGAAATACGCGGACATCGCCGGACTTATGTCGGATCACTTCCTGGCAGGATAATACAGGGCATCAAGCAGGCTGGAACGAACAATCCCGTTGTAATGCTAGATGAAATAGACAAGCTTGGATCAGACTTCAGGGGAGACCCGTCGTCGGCGCTTCTGGAGGTGCTCGACCCCGAACAGAACAATTCGTTTATGGACCATTACCTTGCCGTGCCATTTGATCTTTCGAAGGTGATGTTCATAACTACCGGAAATCTTACGGACACTATTCCGGGTCCGCTCAGGGACCGTATGGAGATCCTCTATCTATCAGGTTACACCGATGAAGAGAAGCTGCAGATTGCCAGGAAATATCTCGTTCCTAAGCAGCTTGATGAGCATGGGATTACCTCGAAGATATTGAAGGTGAACGACTCTGCAATTAGCCAGTTGATCTCACACTATACGCGCGAAGCGGGTGTGCGCAGTCTAGAAAGGGAGATCGCTAATTTGTGCAGAAAAGTGGCTAAGCAGGTCGCAGAGGGTAAGGCGAAGGTATTCGATGTCACAGCTAAAACTGTCTCTAGATATCTAGGTATTCCCAAATTTCTCCCGGAAGAAGAGATGAAGCATAACGAAGTCGGCGTATCGACAGGGCTTGCGTGGACAGAGGCGGGAGGCGATGTAATATTCGTGGAGGCGACGCTGATGAAGGGGAAGGGCACACTAACCTTGACCGGTCAGCTCGGGGACGTCATGAAGGAATCAGCCCAAGCCGCATTGAGCTACATCAGGTCAAAGGAAAAGGAACTGGGTATTGATGCGGATGCATTTTCACATAACGATCTGCATATCCATGTGCCGGCGGGCGCAATTCCCAAAGACGGTCCTTCAGCCGGAATCACGATGGCGACGGCCATCGCTTCTGCATTCACCGGCAGGCCGGTAAGACGAGATGTTGCCATGACTGGAGAAATTACGCTTAGAGGCAGGGTGCTGCCGATCGGCGGCCTCAAGGAAAAAGCTCTCGCTGCCAAGCGGATGGGCATAAAGACAGTGGTCGTACCCAAGAGGAATAAAAAGGATGTTGATGACCTTCCAAAATATGTGAAGGACGGCATGAATTTCGTGCTAGTAGAGACCGCCGACGAGTCGCTCAAGACGACTCTCGTGGAGCCGAAGAAAGTTGCACCAGCAAATTCAAAACTGAAGAAAGTGGCCCACACTAGGTTGAGGAATGGTGCGGCAGCGGTAAAAATAAAAGCAGAAGTTACTAGGAATGCGACTCTTTCAAGTAGGAGAGTTAAAGCTTCTCAAAGAAGTAAGAGAAAGGTTTAGACTCGATCCGGGAGAAAAAGGCGTCATCGTCGGCATCGGCGATGACGCTGCAGTGATTGCCCCTCGCCACAAGAAAATTATAGTCACTACCGATATGATGAATGAGGGGGTCCATTTCGATCTGGACTATACCTCGCCCTTCCATTTGGGATTCAAACTTGTTTCGGTCAACGTAAGCGACATCATGGCAATGGGCGGGGTTGCCAGATATCTCTTCATCAATCTCGCCTTAACGCGAGATGTGGACGATGATTTTTTTAAGAAGCTCTACGACGGTATCGAACATGCTCTGTGTCTTTATGGCGTACAGCTCTTGGGCGGCGACCTTTGTTCGGCTATGAATGATACAGTCTTTTCGGCGACTGTGATAGGCGAGGGAGAGAAGATAATCACGAGGGCTGGTGCCTCTGTGGGGGACAAAATTTACATCACTTCTTCGACCGGCGATTCGGCCTTAGGACTGGAGATATTAAAAAGGTTGGACGATGAAGGCAGGGCAAAAGTTAAGAGTGCAGGGACTTGTTGGGGCACGGCGCTGTCTTGTCAGCACAATGACAGGATTCAAAAGACGGAGGGACAAGGCATCGAAAAATTGAGCGTGAAAACTGAAAGAGGAAATATCAGTATGAGTTGGAAGATCGCCGAGCCTCTGCTCAAACGCCATCTCATGCCAACGGCCAGGTATTCCGGTGATATCGCGCCTTACGCATCATCAATGTTGGATGTGAGCGACGGTCTCTTTATAGACCTTTGCAGAATCTGCGACGAGAGCGGCAGCGGAGCCACCGTCTATCGGGAGAAGATACCTATTTCTGCTGAAAGCAGAGAGGCATCGGCATTGCTCGGGCTGACCCCGTTCCATTACGTGGTCTCCGGCGGTGAGGATTATGAGCTTCTTTTTACATCTCACGATTTCCCGTTGGACGAGTACAACCGCTGTCATGATATAAACGTTTCCTGTATTGGTGAAATTACTCGGGAAGATAGAAATATCATCGACAGCTCAGGCGGGAAAACGCCGCTGAAATCGGAAGGATACCAGCACTTTGGCCCTCCGGGATAAAATACGGCAAGTAATTGGAGTAAAAGATTCACCCCGCAAGATCGCCTTATCGTTCGGGGTAGGCGTCTTTATCGGCATCTCTCCGCTTTTGGGATTACATACCATTCTCGGCATACTTGCTGCGTGGATATTCAGACTTAATAAATTTGTCACACTAGTTGGAGTATATATTACAAATCCGTGGACGATCGTACCAATTTATACCTTCGCAACGTGGCTTGGGGGCCGAATCCTTGGCATGGAACATATCCTGCCAAAAATAGATTGGCATAACGCAGGCATGCTGGATTTGATCAGGGATTTGGAGCCGATTTTGGCACCGTTTATTTTCGGTTCTGTCTTTCTCGGCCTTGTCAGCGGTATTGCCGGGTATATCGTGATCTATCGCTCTGTGGTCAGACAAAAAAGGTTGGGAAATAAATGAGCTCTGTATATCTTACCACTCTGGGTTGTCCCAAAAATATGGTGGATTCGAGACACTTGCTTGAGTCTTTTATGGCCGAGGGCGTTGCTTCGGTCGAAGACCCTCAGGATTCCGATATTATCCTCGTAAACACTTGCGGGTTCATTAAGGATGCCAAAGAAGAGTCAATTGGTGAAATACTCAAGCTGGTCCGGTATAAGAGCCGGAGCAGCAATAAGTCCAGGCAACTCCTTGTCTTCGGCTGTCTTGCTCAAAGATACCGAGATGAACTCATGAAAGAAATTCCCGAGATAGACGGCCTGTGGGGTGTGGGCCAGGAAAAAGAAATAATAGAATACTGTAAGAATATAAATCTATCTGTAGGGACTAGACCCTTAGTAGCAACTATAAAGCAGACGGCTTCTTTCGCCTATCTGAAGATTGCAGAGGGATGTGACAAGAAATGCACATTCTGCGTCATCCCCTCCATTAGAGGGCAATTCAGGAGTACCGCCCATGAATCGATTCTGCAAGAGGCACGGGCGCATGTAAGTGGTGGAGTGAAGGAGTTGATTCTCGTAGCCCAGGATATTCTGAGGTACGGGAAAGAGTGGAAAGACTACGGGCTCCTTGATCTGCTCAGGGACCTGGTGGCAATAGAAGGTGACTTCTGGATACGGCTTTTATACCTGTATCCCACTGAAATAACCAATGAACTTCTCGACTTCATCGCGGGCGAACAAAATATCTGTAAATACCTCGATATTCCGTTGCAGCATTCTGAAGACCGCGTACTCAGGCTAATGGGCAGGCGCGGTACGCGCAAGGAGTACACTAAGCTCATCAGGACGATCAGGAGAAAAATACCTGGAGTGACTTTGAGGACAACATTCATCGTAGGCTTTCCTTCTGAAACTGAGGAAGATTTCAGGGGCCTCGTCGATTTCATCGAGGAGATGAGATTCGACAGGCTCGGCGTCTTTACCTTCTCCAAGGAGGAGGGGACTCCTTCGGCTAAATTAAAAGAACAGGTGCCGGAAAAGGTGAAGAAGCGGAGGTTTGATGAAATTATGAGTCGCCAAGCAGCCATTTCTCTCGAAAAAAATAAGGAACTGGTAGGGAAAAGGTTCAGGGCGATCGTAGACGAAATTGATGGCGATGTTGTCATTGCAAGACTCTGCTCCCATACACCAGAGATAGATGGTGTGGTTATAATTGAGGAGCAGAAGAAACGTGTAACGATTGGTGAATTCGTCGATGTAGAGATAATTGATGCCTATGATTATGATTTAAAAGGCAGCCTTCTGTAGCATGAATATACTTTGCATGATGTTAGCGACACAAATAAAATTCAGGAATTAGTACGAATGTAAATGAAAAGATTGCCGATACTACACATATTCCTCTTTGTTGCTACTTTTCTATCAACGCTCGTGGCCGGGGCTTTCTGGACTGGTGTGGATCTGCTTAAGGAACCCCAACGGATATTAGAGGGATTTCCTTTCGCTGGGACTTTGATGATTATTCTCCTTGTTCATGAACTGTCGCATTACATAGCCTCTAACAAGAATGGTACCAAAGCCACCCTGCCGTATTTTATCCCTGCTCCAATGGGATTCGGGACATTGGGAGCATTTATCAAGATGAAATCTCCTATAATCACCAGAAAGGCCCTTATCGATATCGGAGCATCGGGTCCCATATCGGGATTTGTCGTCTCAGTGATAGCATGCGTGGTAGGACTTTGCTTGTCTAAAATCATACCACTTAAGGGTGCAGAGAGCATGTTGACCCTCGGAGATTCTCTTTTGTTCAAGCTTCTTTCAGGAATGATCATTGGCATCACTCCGGAAAACGCAGACATCATGCTGCACCCGATTGCTTTTGCCGGATGGATAGGGCTATTCATCACCTCTCTCAACCTCATCCCCATTGGTCAACTGGACGGAGGTCATATTGCATATGCTTTTTTAGGTGAAAGGCACAAAAAGCTATCGATCATACTGATTGCTGTGCTGTGTGTGATGGCTATCTTTTACTGGCCTGGATGGGCGATCTGGTCCGGCCTGATGCTGATACTGGGAATTAAGCATCCGCCGGTTCTATATTGGGAAGAGCCGCTTGACAGAAAGCGACGGATAACAGGGATGATCTCTTTTATTATTTTTGTCATTACATTTGTCCCAGCTCCGTTCAATGTCTCTTTCTGAACCAATTGTTGCGAATTCCCCCTGCTGAACGGTAGCCAGAAGGGGTGTCAAGCGGTGCTCGTGACTTTTTCAGAGTCAGGAGCGATTTAGAGGGAAGCATATGCAAAGCGGAGTCAGATTCCGGTGTTATCCTGAAGGTATTTTGTCGACGCCGCTGTTGCAGCGGATTGGATGCCTGCGCTTTATCAGGGTGCGCCGTTCGCGGAGGGATTACCCAGCAGTACACAAGTCAGCAGTGTTCGGAGTGTGGGCACATAGATGTAGATAACAGGCCCTCACGGGCAGTGTTTCACTATCAGTCTTGCGGCTACACAGAAGATGCGGATACTAACGCCGCAAAGAACATACTAGGGGAGGGACTCTCCCTATTAGCCTGTCCTGAAAAGGGTGCTGCTCTCATAGGGCATAGAGAGCCGGTACAGTCAGACCGCTCGTTGAAACAGGAAATAAGGTTTCGGCTCGTTGCATAAGGCGCTCTGCCCTTGGGAGTGTCGGAAGCTGAGAATCTTCGGCATTTATGCCGGAGAGAATTTCAAGGGTGATGAAGATTATGGTTCGTAAAAAAATATCGAGTGCTGAGAATCAATTTGTGAGAAAGGCCGTCGAAGCAAAAAACAGGCGTCGAGGCGGGGAACATTATTTTCTTGCCGAGGGCCCCCATATGGTAGAAATGGCTGTTACATCTTCTGCTCAGATAGAGGAAGTTTTTTTTACTATGGACTTCGTTCAGACTGCGCAAGGGAAAAAGATCCTCGGCCGGTTGTCGCAAAGAATGCCGCAGCCGATGTTCCTCGTTGAAGTGCCTGCGAATATCCTTGCGAAGATTGCGGATACGGAAACCCCGCAGGGTATAATTGCTGTTGTTGCTCAACTCCCAGTCCCACTTTTAAGAATTACGGCCCGAAAAGATCCGCTCATTGCCGTGTGTGACGGCATCCGCGATCCGGGTAATCTTGGAACTATCATCAGGGTTGCAGATGCTGCCGGTGCGGATGCGGTCCTAGTCCTGCCGGGAACATGTGATCCTTTTTCGCCCAAAGCCTTAAGGGCGACTGCCGGCAGCATATTCAATGTGCCAGTAATCGGCATGGGCTATTCCGGCTTATTCGATTGCCTGACCGATATGAACATAGATCTTATTGTGACCGATATCAACGCAGGCAATTCTCTTTACAATTGTAATTTGAAAAGGTCTGTTGCTCTTGCATTGGGCAATGAAGCTAGAGGGGTGAGTGAAGCACTGGTATCGATGGCGGCTGATGCTGTCAGCATACCGATTCCCGGAAAAGCGGAGAGCCTGAACGTGGCTGTTGCCGCGGCGGTCTGCCTGTACGAAGCGGTAAGGCAAAGGACAGCCTCGACTGGTTGATGTATCTCCTGTAGTCACAGACTGCTATTTCCTCGGTCCATTCTGACTATTGAGACTGAGGGGAGCGATAGTGACTTTGCTATATTCACTTCGTGCATTTTATAATAGAAAAGGGAAGGGCAGGATTGCTTCCCGCCCTTTTACTTTTTGCATAGGCAGGTACGTGGTCGTGAAAAAAGTGTCCTTCAGATACCTACCGTTGTTAGCTTTGTTTTCGATTATCATTCTTTCATCCTGTGCTACTCAAAAAGAGACCGTGCCCATCCCGCCGGAAACGATGGCGCCTCCCGAAAAAAAACCGATCGAAATTGTCCATCGCCCGGAAGTTATTGTACCAATTGCCCCGAAGGTAGAGCTTTGTGAGGAAGCCACTGCTAGGAGCTTCAACCAGAGTGGGATCGAGACAATGCCTTTCATGCGGATCAACTTTTCGGATACCGAGGGAAACGGATTGCAGAACATGCTTGTCGGCAACAAGAGCGGTTATGTCTATCTATATAAAAACAGCGGCGATCCAGTCGGACACCCTTGGCAACAGAGCATAGCATACTTTGATGGGGTAAGGGCAGGAGCTTTTTCCTCCCCTGCCTTAGGCGACCTTGACGGAGGCGGGAGGGCAGAGCTCATTGTTGGCACGGGCGGATTTTCTTCAGACTCGGGAAAGGTGCTATTTTTCAAGAACGAAGGCAGTGTGCAAAGGCCCGTATGGAAGAGGATGAAGGATCCCGTGCTGTCTATCGGAAATGATGCGGCAGTAACCATTGTCGATTATAATTCCGATGGCAAGCCCGATATCATCGCCTGCAACTCCGAGGGGAAAATATTCTTTTTTAAGAATGTCTCTGAGGGAGGTGTTTTGAAATTCGCAAAAGATACAAACCCTCCAATTAAGGCTAATTTTGGGATGTACGCTGTCCCCTCAGCAAAGAAAATCGGGGATAAGGTAATGCTTGTAATCGGTAACAGCATGGGCAAGCTTTTTATGTTCGAGATCAGAAAGACCGGTTCGGGACTCTCGGCAAGGCAGGTTAAAGTCGGCATCTCTGCAAAAGCCTTCGCTTCCCCTGCGTTTGCAAGCCTTCTGGACAAGGGCAGGACCGACCTCGTCGTGGCCGACGGTGATGGAGTGATTTCCTATTATGAGAACTTAAAGGGTGATTTCAGTTCCTGGAGAAAAAAAGAGGTTCTTTTCAGTAACAGGCTCCTTGCAGGCCCAGTCTGTTCACCTACTATTACTTGCGTTGGCGACAAGACATACATGGTTGTAGGAAACATGGACGGGACGCTCAAGCTATTTGAAAAAAACAAATCGACGCAGGCAATTCCCTGGATGGAAAAAAGCGGTTATCTGAGCGGTATCAAGGTGCAGGGCTTCTCGCGGGGGATTCTTACGGCCTGGGAGGGAAAGGAGATGCTTATCACCGGTCAGGGTAATGGGACACTTCGCGCGTTTATCAATACTGGCAATAAGAAGCCGGGTTGGAAAGAGAAGGCCAATTTTTTCCAGGGGATAAAGATAAAGGGACACAGCAGTCCGGCCATCTTCGACCTTTACAGAGATGGTAAGTGGCAGCTAATATCTGGCGCTGCCGACGGTGGGATCTATGCATACCAGATAAAAGGGATGAAAAAAGGGCTACCTGTTTGGGAGCAGATTGATGGGGCCTTTGATGATATCAAGGTGGCCGGCTTTTCAGTACCTACCATTGTCAGGGATGATAAGGCAGTATACCTCTTTGTCGGGGAGCAGGACGGAAGGATAAGGACTTTTAAGGCTAATATCGCAGATAATACCACTGTCAATTACCGATCTTTCAGGTTCGTGGAGACCGACCTCCTTGCAAATGTACGCATGAATGAGCACAGTTCCCCCTTCGTATCGCTGAACAACGGCGTTTTCGATATCATATCGGGTGATTATAACGGGAACCTTAGAGATTTTCTATGTAAAAAAAGCGATATGTGACACTACCAAGCCAACCAATGCCGGATACAGCCAATATAGTACATAGCAGCAGCGTAGGATTAACATTTCCTGAGGCAATTAGGTATACTATACACTTATCGAAAATTACTGATATTAAGGAGAGGTTTCTATGAAGGTGATTCTCAAGGCTGATGTCAAAGACCTTGGCCGTATAGGCGAGGTCGTTAATGTTAAGGACGGTTTTGCCAGAAATTATCTGGTCCCCCAAGGACTTGCAGCTGAAGCAAGCACAAAGAACGTAAAGGCGTTAGAACATGAAAAGAGGAAGATTCAGGAGATGGCTAGGAAGGTAAAAACAGGTGCGGCTGGGCTTGCGGAGAAGATCGCGGCGGCGAAGGTTACCATAAAGGCTAAATCCGGCGAGGAAGATAAACTCTTCGGTTCAGTAACATCCATGGATATAGCTGAGGCACTCAAGGCCGAAGGAATTGAAGTTGACAAGAAAAAGATACATCTTGACGAGCCGATAAAACGACTTGGAGAATATACTGTTTCGATCAAACTGCACTCGGAAGTCTCTGCCCAGCTTAACGTACAGGTCGTGCCCGAATAGGGCCTTTGCCGTATTGTTTAACAGCATTTTAGGTGTCTTGAATTGAAAGAAGCGGACCTTACGATCACCAAGTTGCCCCCTCAGAACATCGAGGCGGAGCAGGCCGTACTTGGCGCCATTATACTGGACAATGAGGCTCTGCCTAAATCGCTAGAGATACTCTCACAGGATGACTTCTACCGGGAGTCTCACAGACGTCTATACCGCACCATCCTTGATCTTTTCGAGAAGAATGAGCCCATCGATATCGTGACCGTTGCGGATTACCTCCGCAAACTAGGCGATCTCGAAATGATCGGCGGAGTTGCTTATCTCTCCACGCTCGCCGACAGCGTCCCCACCTCCGCCAATATCAGGTATCATGCTCGCATTGTGCGGGAAAAGGCCCTGTTGCGTAACCTCATCAGGACTGCGACTAACATCACTGCAAAGGTCTATGAAGATAGTTCCGACCCCGATGAACTTGTGGACCATGCAGAAAGAATGATCTTCGAAATCGCAGAACAGAGGACAAAAACCTCGTTTGCTACCATGAAGGATGTCATCAAAGATACCTTCAAGATGATCGAGCATCTATACGACAAGAAAGAAGCAATCACTGGCGTTGCCTCAGGCTTCAAGGACCTCGATGAACTTACATCAGGTTTTCAGCCCAGTGACCTCATAATAATAGGCGGAAGGCCTGGTATGGGTAAGACAGCGTTTGCCCTTAACATAGCCCAGCATACGGCCATGCATATGCGAGAACCCGTTGCAATATTCAGTCTTGAGATGTCTAAGGAACAGTTGGTCATGAGAATGCTCTGTTCTGAGAGCATGGTAGATTCCGCGCGTGTGAGAAAGGGCTTCATCGGCAAAGAGGATTGGCCGAAATTGACCAGCGCTGCCGGCAGGCTAGCGGACGCGCCCATCTTCATAGATGACTCATCCGCCCTTACGGTGCTCGAGATACGCGCCAAGGCCCGCAGGCTCAAGATGGAGCATGGCGGCATCAGCCTTGTAGTGGTAGATTACCTCCAACTTATGCGGAGCCGAGGGAATTTCGAGAGGAGAGAGCAGGAGATATCCGAGATCTCGCGATCTTTGAAGGCCCTTGCCAAGGAGTTGAAAGTGCCTGTTATCGCTCTCAGTCAGCTCAACCGCAGTGTTGAATCGAGGCATGAAAAGATACCTACACTGGCCGATCTGAGGGAGTCGGGGGCTATCGAACAGGATGCCGACGTTATCATCTTCCTTTACCGTGATGAGGTTTACAATAAGAACAAACCGAACAACCGCGGCGCCGCTGACATCATTATCGCCAAACAGAGGAGTGGACCGACGGGAATTGTTAAACTTTCGTTTGAAGCCTCTTGTACCAGGTTTCACGATTATACTAATCTTACTTACGAACAGGAAGCAGAGGTATACTGATGAAGCGCTTTGCTGCGGTTGCGGGGCAGTTTTATAACGGCAATCCCGTACGACTTAAGAAGCAGGTCGAACAATATAGTATCCACAATGCTGTCAGAGAAAGGGTCTTAGCGGTGTTATCGCCTCATGCCGGCCTCATGTATTCGGGGCATGTGGCCGGAGCGGTTTATTCATCCATACGCTTTCCAAGTACCTTTCTGCTGCTCGGACCGAATCATTCTGGATTGGGAACCAATATGTCCATGATGGGTTCTGGCGAATGGGAAATCCCCACAGCAACCTTCAGTATCGACACTGAACTTGCAAAGAGGGTAAGAGAGAAGGTCCCTTTAATAGTCGAGGACAGTCAAGCTCACATTTATGAGCACTCTCTGGAGGTTCAGCTCCCATTCATTGCCTACTCTTCGGATAATTGCCAGATATTGCCGATTACGTTCATGAGGGCCACTATTGAGGAGTGTGCGGCTGCAGGCAGGGGTATCGCAGATGCTATAAGGATGGTTGGATATGATGTGGTGATTGTCGCAAGCTCTGACATGAGTCATTATGAACAGGATGCGGTCGCAAGGAAACTCGACAAGCTTGCCATCGATGAGATACTTGCTCTGAATCCTGAAGGGCTCTATTCGGTCGTCATGAGAGAAAAAATATCTATGTGCGGGTTGATCCCTGCTACGATCATGCTTTATGCGGCCCTCGAACTGGGAGCGGGTGAAGCAAGGATTGTCAAATACGCTACCTCAGGAGAAGTGAGCGGCGATTTTGACCGTGTGGTAGGATACGCGGGAATCCTTATAAAGTGATAACGGCTGGAGGAGGTAGAAGGCTGGGCGAAATAGCTGGGATCATTCTTGCCGGAGGCCGAAACAGCCGATTTCCTATTAAAAAGGGTTTTATCAGAATCGGAGGCATTGCTATTATCGAGCGTAACCTCTGTCTTATGCGCTCCCTGTTTCGCCATGTTATGATTAGCACGAATATGCCAGAGTTATATTTCTATCTTGGGGCGCCACTCGTGGGGGATGTCCTACCCTCTCGCGGGCCTTTGTCAGGCATCTATTCCGCTCTGATCAACTCGCATGATCCGGCGGTATTTGTCGTTGCGTGCGACATGCCATTTGTTGAAACAGGCGTGATATCGCTTATTTGCGGTAAATATGAAGAGCGGACCGTTAAAGAGCGTTTTGATGCGGTAATCCCAGTTTTCGGCGATGAACCGCAGCCTCTCTTCGGAGTATATTGCAAAACCGCCTTGCATGCGCTTGAAGATGGGATAATGAATGACAAGGTGTCTATTAAGCTTTTTTTGAGGGAGATAAGAACTCTTTATGTCGATGAGACGGACGTGCGAGCCGCTGATCCGAAAGGCAGTTCTTTCGTGAATATCAATACGATGAATGATTATGAAATGATAACGGGCAATAAAGGGATGCGGGGCTTGCCCAGGATGACAGATGCTGCAGTACCAGAGAGTAAAAATTGAACAGAAGGAGGCATTATGTTTAGCACGCAAGATTTTCTAATCATCGCCGCAGTTGTTGTCGTTCTTTTTGGGGCAAAAAAAATACCTGAATTGGCCAAGGGTGCCGGAGAGGGGATTAGGAACTTCAAGAAAGCGATGAATGACCCAGGCGAGGTGGATGTAACGCCTAAGAAGTCGGTGGATAAGGACAAGGAAGAAGAAAAAAAATAGACTTCAGCCACGGTATGCATAGAGGTATTGTTGCAGAAATAGATTTGGAAGCAGTCTCTGCCAATTTGCGCACGGTTAAGGCCCTTGTAGGAAGCAAAGCTGTTATTGCGATCGTAAAGGCGGATGCATACGGCCATGGAGCTGTCGATGTGTCTAAAGCACTGGTAAGGGCTGGTGCTGATTATCTCGCCGTAGCATTTACCGACGAAGCTGTGAAACTTCGTGAAACTGGCATAACTGATCCGATCATTGTACTCTTTGACCCTGACATCAGAGATATTCTTAAATACGATCTAATCCCCGTTTTGGGCGATCGGAAGACGGCGCTCGCAGTTTCCCGTGAAGCGGAAAAGCTAGGAAAGAGAATTCCAGTGCACATCAAGGTCGACACCGGCATGGGAAGACTTGGACTGACTGAAGGGCCTGCACATGAAATCCTAGAGATTTCTGCTGAAAAAGGGATCGTTATCGAAGGGATTATGAGTCATTTGTCCGAAGCCGATCTTGATGACCCTTCTTTCACTAAGGTGCAACTCGACTTATTTAGTGTCTTGAAAACGGAGCTACTCGAAAACGGACTCGGTATAAAAATGTTTCACATAGCCAACAGCGCCGCGGTGATGAACATGCCGGAGGCACATTTCGACGCAGTCCGTCCTGGACTCATGCTTTACGGCTATTCACCATGCGGCAAGCAGGTGGCGTCACATGGCTCGCCGTTGCAGACGGTTATGACGGCCAAGGCACGGTTTATATCCGTCCGCAGGATACGAGCCGCTAGCCCTATAAGCTATGCCAGGACATTTGTGGCAAAAAGAGAGAGTCTAATCGGTGTTGTCGCTGTCGGGTACGCTGACGGGTTCAGCACGAGGTTCTCTAACAATGCAGAAGTTCTTGTGAAAGGAAAACGCGCTCCGGTCGTCGGACGTGTCTGCATGGACCTTACAATGATAGACCTGACCGAAATCGATGGAGTGACAGAAAACGATGAAGTCATAATTATCGGAAGCCAAGGCTCAGAAAAAATCGGCGCAGACGAACTTGCGCGAAGAATCCAAGCTATCCCATACGAAATCCTCACCTCACTCGGCAATAAGGCCAAAAGAATATATATATAGTTGTGAGCCAATAGGCTTAAGGCTCCCGCGCGAAGCCTTAGGAAGCGCAGATTGCGCTGTTTTTCCATTAACCGTGATTCCCAACGATGTCGTTGACAGCATTTATCATTCCTATTATATTTTATAAAAAGGGTTTCCCTTTTCATTTATCACTGAAGCGTAAGGAGAAGGTGAGAGGTAATGAACATTCCTTTTATGAAACAGATAGCGTGGTATCTTGTTGTTGCGATGTTTGTCATCGGCATTGCGCCGCGGGTCGACGCCGGTCTTGTTCCGTCCGAAGTTATCGCGCTCACACAGGTCGACAGGCAGGCGGATTTGGGCAAGATCCAGAAGGTGCTGGAGACGAAGATGATTAGCGACAGACTGGCGCAATATGGTCTTACACAGAATGAAATCAATGCAAGGCTCGCTCAACTGAGTGACCAGCAGGTGCACAGTTTTGCCCTCCAGCTTGATGATCTGAAGGTGGGCGGTGATGGTCTGGGTATCATTATCGCATTGCTTGTCATCGCCATACTGGTTGTCATTATCCTCTATCTTACGGGACACAGGGTTATTGTCAAGTAATTTTCATTTACGGGGTAGGGTTCTGCATTCCTGCCCCGGGTCTTGCTAAAATAGGATTGTGAAAAAGATATGGTTTGTGATTGGCGCCTGCACTTTGCTGGCATTGCCTGCTTGCGCTACGGCTCAGTTACAAAAAAATACGAATTCCGTCGTCATTCGGGATGTTCCATTTTTTCCTCAAGAGGACTACCAGTGCGGCCCGGCATCTCTGGCTGGCGTTCTTCATTTCTGGAAATCCGATGTAAGCGTCGTGGAGATCGCTGGGCAGATATTCAGCAAGTCCGCAAATTTATATGTGTCAAGCGAGGATTTTCTCAAGACATGGGAACGGACAAACAATTGGACGCTATTGATAAAGCCAAGGTAAAGGCGAGGCACGGCCTTGCATACGGATTGCTGGCTTGCGTCTACAGTCTTTTACTTCTATCTTGCAGTTCGTTGCCTAGAATCATCGTGCTGGACGATTCGCTCTCACCGGAGGAACACCTAAATCTTGGCGTCGCCTATGAAAAGAAGGGTGAATATGATCCTGCGATCGACGAGTACAAAAAGGCGTCGGCAAAAATCACTCTCGCTTACGTCTACATGGGCAATGTCTATTTCCAGAAAGGCGACTTCGAAAAAGCTGAAAGGTCATATAAGAAGGCGATCGACAAAGATCCGTCCCTCGCCGATGCATACAATAATCTAGCGTGGCTCTACTATACAGAAAAGGAAAAACTGCCCGAGGCAGAATCTCTCGCCTCGAAAGCCGTGGAATTGGCTCCTAATAGTGAAGTATACCGGGATACTTTGGCCCGGATCAGAGAAGTCAGGCAGTAAAATGGAGTATAATAGAAAATTGTTGAATATCGGATGACGTTAACAAGGGGGGAGTTCCCATGCTTTCTGAAAGAGTGAGTAAAATCAAGCCTTCCGCCACACTAGCCATGGACACAAAGGCAAAGGCCATGCAGGCCGGAGGCCTTGATATAGTTAATTTCGGGGTTGGGGAGCCTGACTTCGATACTCCAGATCATATTAAAGAGGCTGCCATAACGGCCATATGGGATGGTTTTACGAAATATACCGCCGTTGGCGGCATTGACGAACTCAAGGATGCTATTATCGCTAAGCTTAAGAATGACAACGGCCTCGATTATGCAAGGGAAGAGATTATTGTCTCCTGCGGGGCTAAGCATTCCCTTTATAATATAGCCCAGGCGCTATACGACCCCGGCGACGAGGTTCTGATCCCTTCCCCTTACTGGGTTTCGTATCCCGATCAAGTGCTCCTGGGCGGCGCGGTTCCTGTCTTTGTGCAAACAACAGAGGCGGACAGCTTTATGTTGAAACCCGACGCCCTGGAATCCAAAATAACAAAGAAGACAAAGGCGCTTATACTGAATTCACCTTCTAATCCGACCGGCTTCATCTACGACAGAGAGACTCTGGAAGCCGTTGCACAGATCGCAGTGAAACATAATATTTATGTAATCTCCGACGAGGTCTACGAAAAGCTTGTATACGACGGCCATGAACACATCAGCATCGCGTCTTTCGGCAGGGAGATAAAGGCGCAAACAATCGTTGTCAATGCCCTTTCGAAGTCCCATGCTATGACCGGCTGGCGTATTGGTTATGCTGCGGGACCGAGGGATATAATCAAGGCAATGACAAATATTCAAAGCCAGTCAACATCGAACCCTAATTCGATAGCTCAGAAAGCAGCAGTTGCTGCGCTTATGGGACCACAGGATTTCGTCAGCATTATGCGTAACGAGTTCGACAAGAGGAGGCGGTTTCTTGTCGATGGGCTGAACAGCATCAAGGAGTTCAGATGTCTTCCTCCAACGGGCGCCTTCTATGTCTTCCCGAACGTTTCCGCCCTCTACGGAAGAAAAACTGGAACGAGGCAGATAAACTCTTCGCTCGACTTTGCACTTTACCTGCTAGAGGAGGCTAAGGTTGCTCTTGTTCACGGTGAAGCGTTCGGCAACGATAATTACATCAGGATTTCCTACGCGACTTCGATGGAAAATATCGAGAAGGCCCTTGGTCGGATAAAAGAAGCGGTCGCGCGGCTTGAGTAGTCGGATGGACACTTTTCGCAGTGGGTATGTGTCAATAATCGGCAGGCCGAATGTCGGCAAATCGACGCTTCTTAATACGATTCTTGGTGAAAAGGTCGCTATCGTAACGCCGAAGCCCCAGACTACGAGGAACAGGATCACGGGGATTAAGACCCTGCCTCACGCCCAGATTGTTTTCATCGATACCCCAGGTATTCACAAGCCGCGGCAGAGGCTAGGGGAGGAGATGAACCGCCTCGCCTATGAATCTTTGGCAGAGGTTGATATAGTTCTTTTCATGGTCGAGCCTGAAGCGCCCGGCAGCGGAGACCTTTTCGTACTTGAACGGATAAAGCAGTTCGACAAGCCGGTATACCTATTAATTAATAAGGTTGACACCGTCAAGAAGTCGGAAATCCTCCCGGTCATTGATGCATATAGCAAGTTGTATCCATTCAGGGAAATCATCCCTTTATCGGCGCTCAAGACCAATGGCATCGATCTGCTAATAACAACTCTCGAAAGATATCTCCCGGAAGGACCCAAGCTCTACCCTGATGATATTGTTACGGACCAAATGGAGCGCTTCATGGTGTCCGAGATTATAAGGGAAAAGATTATCGAAACGACAAAGGAAGAAGTACCGTATGCAGTGGCAGTGGAGGTCGAGGAATGGAGCGAGAGGGAAGACGGAGTTGTCTTTATAAGGGCAAACATTTATATTGAAAGAGAAGGGCAGAAGGGTATTATAATAGGAAAACATGGTTCGCGGCTGAAATCTATCGGCATGAAGGCGAGGCAAGATATCGAGGGCCTCCTGCGCACCAGGGTCTTCCTCGAGTTGTGGGTAAAGATCAAGAAAGATTGGCGCAGTGACGAGCGCACTTTGAGAGAACTGGGGTATCGATAGTGCTTATACAGATGAAGGTGGAGGGTCTTCTCTTTGACCCGAGGAGCGGAATGTATATCTTGCTCCTGCAGCAGGTTGACGGCAACGGTACCCTTCCCATATGGATCGGCAAACCTGAGGCCGACTCCATAGCTCTTGCTCTCGGCAAAGTCATTACCCCGAGGCCTCTTACGCATGACCTCGTGAAGAACCTGCTAGATGCACTCAATGTGAAGGCTACACGCATTGTTATCACCGAAATTATCGAGAATACCTATTACGCACTCATTCATGTCAATGACGGCGATAGAGAGGTTACTATAGATTCGCGTCCTTCAGATGCGGTTGCTGTGGCGCTCAGGGTCCAAGTGCCCATCTTTGTTGAGGAAGACGTTCTTGAAGTAAGGAAGGCCGACGAGCTCGAGGAGTGGCTTAAGAACCTCAAGCCTGAAGATTTCGGCAATATCATGTAGCCTTGCTGACCAGGACCGAAGGTATCGTACTCAAAAGTTCTATTTACGGCGAGGCCGACCTCATCGTCACATATATCACCCGCGACTGCGGTCTTCTGAAGGTTTTCGCAAAAAGTCCCCGCAAGGTCAAAAGCAGGTTTGGTAGCAGTCTTGAGCCGCTCACCTATTCAAAGATATCCTTTATCGGAAAAGAGGACGCCGGCCTGCCGAGGCTGATCCAGTCTGATATCGTCGTACCTTTTCACGCTTTGCGCGAAGATTACGGATGTTTTACCCGTCTTGCTGAGATACTAGAGCTTATGATCCACTTTCTCCCGGAGAGGGAGCCGAATGGCAATATGTTCGCGCTGCTCCTGCGCATGCTCTCGAAACTCCAGTTCGGCAGCGGCAATGATCTCTATTTTCTTTTCTATAAAATACGTTTCCTCGATCTGGCAGGTTATCTTCCAAAGCTCGACTCTTGCGGACGATGCGGAAGACGGGCATTCGGGAGCGCCGACAGCCGATTTTACAAAACGCACGGGGCTATCATCTGTCCGACTTGTAAAAGCGAGGGGACGGAGACCATCACCGTTTCCAACAGCGCTCTGAAATTCTACGGTAGCATTGTGCAATGGCGTTTTGCGCGAATCGACAGGGTAAAAGCACCGGAGTCACTCATTTCCGAAATCACGCATCTGATTGATTCCCATATGCGATATATCCTTGCCCGTCCCCTGAAATCGGATACATTTGCGGAAAAAAACAAAAAGTTATTATAATGGCAGCTAGTTGTGCATATCGTGGGGAGGCTGGCGATGAAGAATGATGATTTCAGGGTTTCTGGAAATCTCATCGATACTACCAGGACTCCAGTGATAGAAAACGATGGGGTCATTTCTGCGGCCTGCAGTGATTTTATGGAATGACTGCCCAGACTGTTGCTGATCCCATGTCGGGCAAGGACTGAATTGAGGTCGCATAGAAGTCCCTGCGACAGCTCAAACGGCGTGCAAGACTCTCGGAACGGGCGTGCAGCCTATTTCATGACTTTTTTATTTCAGAGCATTTCTCACATCCCGCAGCTGAAGCCTAGCAAAGTTGGTTTCATCGACACGATGGAAGATGGCGTCCCACTTTTTAAAGTTCAGGAGACGGAGGGTGAGATAGCCATGAGCGCCGCAATCCTGTCCTGTCGACTTGACATAAACTTGCGGAGTAATTTATAAAATGCTATTTTGCTTTTATTAGACGGATTCTTGAAAAATGGATAAACATGACCAGTTAGATGATATTTTTGTTTTAGGGAAGAGGATTAGTAAGATTTCCGAAAGTGCCTATGAAAAGGCGCTGTGCGAGTTGTCTGTCGGATGGGTCCCCGTCGTCGATATATATGAAACGCCTGAAATGTTCGTGGTGAAGGCAGACCTGCCCGAGGTGCATGAGAATGACATTACTATCAACATCCAAGACGATTATCTCAAGATCAGTGGAGAAAGACGCTTTCAGAGAGAGGGGAGGCAATATCACCAGGTTGAGCGCTGCTACGGCAGATTTTCGCGTGGGTTTACTTTATCTGGGGTTGTCGACAGCGGTGAAATCAAGGCAACCGTCAAGGGTGGCATACTGAAAATTACTCTACGCAAGAAAATCCAGGAATCCCCTATACGTGAAGAGATAACATAACCGAGGAGACTGATAGAATGGCCAAGATTCGGATTGCGATTGCCGGTGTCGGTAATTGTGCGAGCTCGCTGGTACAGGGTATCGAATACTATAAGTCGTTGGGGATTGGCGCTGTGGACGAAGTATCAGGGTTGATGCATTACGATCTGGGCGGCTATATGCCAGAAGACATTGATGTTGTGGCCGCATTTGATATAGACAAGCGCAAAGTCAATAAACCCCTCAGAGAGGCACTTTTTGCAAAACCGAATTGTACGAAAGTGTTTTATCCACAGCTTCAGGAAATTCCAGTCACGGTATGTATGGGAGAAGTTCATGACGGTGTTGCTCCGCATATGGACTATTATCCCGATGAAAGAAAGTTTATAGTCGCGGATGAAAAGCCTTGCGACATCGTAAATGCCCTCGCTGACAGTGGTGCCGAAATTCTGGTGAGTTATCTTCCGGTCGGTTCTGAAAATGCAGCCAGGTATTATGCCTCTGCCTGTCTCGAAGCCGGGGTCTCACTGGTCAACTGCATCCCGGTTTTCATCGCATCTGACAAGGAATGGATCAAGCGTTTCGAAAAGAAGGGCATTCCTATCATCGGTGACGACGTGAAGTCCCAGATAGGCGCGACGATCATCCACCGGATGCTTTCGAAGCTGTTCATGGACAGGGGCGTCAGGGTGAACCACACATATCAGCTGAACGTGGGTGGCAACACGGACTTTCTAAATATGCTCAACTATAACAGGCTCAAGTCCAAAAAGATATCAAAGACGGAGGCTGTCACTTCGCAGATTAGCCACCCCCTGGATGCCGAGGATGTGCACATAGGGCCTTCAGATTTCGTGCCGTGGCTAAATGACAACAAAGTTTGTTTTATCCGGATGGAAGGCCAGGGGTTCGGCAACATATCTATGAATCTGGAACTGCGCCTCTCAGTCGAAGACTCCCCGAACAGCGGAGGAGTTGTGATAGATGCAGTACGGTGCTGCAAGCTGGCACTGGACAGAGGGATCGGGGGCGCGCTGCTCTCCCCATCGTCCTATTTCATGAAACATCCCCTGGCCCAGTATCCGGATGACGAAGCCAGGGAGATGGTCGAAGAGTTTATCTCTGGTAAAAGGGAGAGGTAATTGCTCAGTGCATGGTTCGGACACCTTTTTGACAGTTCGCTTGCCCCTTTGGCAAAAAGGATACCACTAGATCCCAACGTCATAACTGTTGCTGGTTTAGCGGTAACGGCCGTTGCAGCTGCTGTGATCCCCACCAATCTGATCGCAGGAGGTATCATTATCCTTGTGGGCGGTGCCTTAGATATCCTCGACGGCCTGATTGCGCGCACTAATGGCAAAAATACACGTTTCGGGGCCTTCCTCGACTCGACACTTGACCGGTATGCCGATGCAATGCTCTTCATCGGGGTACTTTGGTATTTCTACAATTTGGGAAGCCTAACGGGGGCGGTTTTGTCAGTAGGCAGTCTTGTCGGATCTCTGGTGGTAAGTTATGCCAGAGCTCGTGCCGAGGGGTTGGGCATAGAATGCAAGGTAGGTATACTAGAAAGGCCCGAGAGAGTCATACTCTTGGCCTTCGGATGTATATCCGGCCTGCTTTTTCCAGTTATAATCCTCATCTGTGTCCTGAGTCATTTTACGGCCATCCAGAGGATCATTCATGTTAGAAAACAATTAAGTAGTTAACTCCTTACTAACATGCTGTTGCCCTTGTATCTTCGGACCTGATCATATATACTTTATATAAATTGTAGCAGGCTGTTTTTATGTTTTTTGAATAAGAATGAAGGGGGTAGTCATATGGGGGGCCAATGCTGGACAGTACTGTTGACCGTCGGGTTCTTCATCGTGATCATTGTTTTTCTGGCGGCTCTTTTCTTTCTCATATACTCGTCTATACAGATAAAAAAGACAGCTGAGGCGGTCAATGAATTCATTCGGACTACGGACCAGAGATTGAAACCGGTTCTGGAAGAGACAGATCTGACCTTAAAAAGCATAAGAGCTATAACCGATGATGTTGGAGCGGTAACTAGCAATATCAGGAATGTTTCAGATGCTGTTTCGGATGTGGCGGAGAATATCCGAGCCGTCAGCATGATCATCGGCGACGTAAGGGAACAGATATCACTCAGAGCACTAGGAATCAAGGCGGGTATTCAAACGGCGCTTGGCGTTTTGATGAAGCATCACAAGTAGAGGAGGTAAAATTTATGAGCCATCATGATTGTGAAGGTTACAGTTCAGGGTCTGTATTGCTTGCCTTTGTCCTTGGAGGCATGGTTGGCGCTGGAGTGGCGCTGCTTATCGCTCCTCAGTCTGGTAATGAAACCAGAAGGAAGATAAAGGATCTTGCTGACGATGTGAAGGAGAAGGCTACTGATTATGCCGGCACGGCTAAGGAAAAGGTGGCCGCAACCGTAGACAAGGCTAAGGAATTGTACGAAGAAAAAAAATCGGCTATCGCAGCAGCAGTTGAAGCCGGTAAGGAAGCATACGAAAAAGAAGTAGTCAAGTAATCATGCATGAGCTTTCGATGGCAGAGAGCCTGCTGGAAGTCGCCTTAGAGAATTGCAGCCGCCAGGGATTCAGCAGGATAGACAGTATAAAGGTATTGATTGGCAAGGCATCCGGAGTCATGCCGGATGCCTTGCTTTTTGGATTCAATGCAGTCAAGGAGGGAACCGCGGCCGATCAAGCCGTTCTGGAGATCGAAGAGGTGCCCGTCTCAGGCTGCTGTAACATATGCAATAAAAACTTCACGACCGAAGATGTCTATGTCCTGAGCTGTCCTCACTGCGACGGGGCTTCATTTACAATTACTACCGGTCGTGAATTGATGATAACGGAAATGGAGGTCCTTTGAATGAAACTGAAGCTCGCCGACAAGATTCTCACTGCCAACGAGCGGATCGCCGAAGGTAACCGGAAATTCTTTGATGAGTTGGGCATCTTCGTGATCAATTTAATCAGCTCGCCGGGCGCTGGCAAAACGACTCTGCTCGAAACGACGATCAAAGCCCTCGGCAACGACGCGAAACTGGGCGTCATAGAGGGTGATATAATGGGTACTGACGATGCAGAGCGGATCGACAGACTCGGTGTGCCCGTTGTTCAGATTAATACTGGAGGGGCCTGCCATCTCGATGCAGGAATGATCTCCGATGTGCTCGGAGAACTACCTCTTGCAAGTATGAGGCTGCTCTTTATCGAGAATGTCGGCAACCTCGTTTGTCCTGCGGAGTTCAAGCTCGGCGAAGATATCAAGGTCGCAATCCTGAGTATCACCGAAGGACATGATAAGCCTTTGAAATACCCCATAGTCTTTCAGGAGTCCAAGGCGCTTCTTATCAGCAAGATTGACCTAAAACCTGTGCTCGACGTAGATGTTGAGAAGATCAAGCGGGACGCTCGCTCGCTCAATCCTGCGATCGAGATCTTTGAGATATCGAGCAAGACGGGCGAAGGCATCGGGCAGTGGGTGCAGTGGATCAACACACTGATTTCATGAGGCTTGCCCTCAGGGAGGCAGAAGCAGCTTTCCGTGAGGAAGAGGTTCCTGTCGGCGCCGTGCTTGTTGTCGATGGAGAAGTGATAGCCTCAACGCGCAATAACAGAGAGACGTCTTTTGACCCTACGGGCCATGCCGAAATAATTGCCATCAGGGAGACCGCTCATAAGCTGAAGAGATGGAGGCTTTCAGATGCCACCCTCTATGTCACAAAGGAACCATGTCCCATGTGCGCTGGCGCGATGTTGAATGCGCGTCTGGGAAGGCTTGTATACGGGTGCGGCGATGTGAAGGGAGGCGCGGTGGCGAATCTATATCATCTGCTCTCTGATAGCAGGCTCAATCATCAAGTCGATGTAGTTGCAGGAGTCCTAGAAGAAGAGTGCGCGCAGTTGCTCAGGAATTTTTTTGGCAACCGGCGAAGTATCAAAATGTAATAATGATTTGCGGTTAATTATCGAAGTCAATATCGTCTGATGTCGACGGATCCTGATGTTCCGTCGCTGAGTTAGGAATGCTAATTACTCCGATTGAGTGGGTCTTGCCATCTGATAAACAAGTCGCCTATTGCCTTAATCCTAGATGCTATCATGCACGGCAGTTATGCTTCACTCAGTAGACCGGAAAAAATTTATTCATGTATAATAACGGGTCGTCTTTTAGCGTCCGTGGAGAGGTGGCTGAGCGGTTGAAAGCGGCGGTCTCGAAAACCGTTGTGGGGGTAACCTCACCGGGGGTTCGAATCCCCCCCTCTCCGTTGTTTTGCTATTGAAAGTTAAAGATTATTTGGTTTTTAGCTCGTTTCCGACTCGTTTCCTGAGCTTCAGTACACGTCCTCTCGTGTTGACAACATCGCTGAGTTTCGTGACATTTGCATGGAAATACGCTAGGGTCGATCTAATATCAGCATGACGCAATAAAGTTTGAGCGGCTGCCAGATCGTCTCCTTCGACTATCTGAGTGCAAAAAGAATGACGCATGGCTTCATTGAGAGTAACTGGCGCTTTCGAGTACTTACGCCATAAACGCCTTAAATACTCAGTTTTATAACCACGCCCAGTAGAAGGGTTCAGAAAGACGAAATCTTGCCCGAATCTGCCCTCAGCGTGAGTCGTAGCTATCTTCAGAGCGTGGTCACTCATGAGGATAGGGCGCTTGTTTTTTGCTTTGGTGGTTTCCCGAATCTTTCCACATGACAAGGTTCTTTGGATAATCGCTTTTCCAGTCTTCAGATCAAGGTCATATATCCGAAGAGCGCATAGTTCCCCAGAACGCAGACCTGCCTCAAAGCCAAAGTCCAGAACCTCCCGATGCTCAACAGGAATGTTTTCGAGGTAGGTCTGCTGATCAGCGTAGTCAAGCGATGTTTTTACTGTTGCGTCATCACCTTTGATAGGTGGGAATGCTGGCATCGTTTTTATAATGCCCTTCTGGAATATCCAAACGAAGAAGGCATGGAGCGCATTGAGAATGTTACGGCGTGTCTTGATCTTAATTCCCTTTCCTGCTAGCCAGTCCTTAAAGGACTCTAGTGTTGCGAACTGCACTTCTCGACAGTCTAATTTATCGAAATAGGGCGTGTAGTATTTATTGTAATAGGCTCGATAGTGACGAAAAGTGGAGATCGCCAGCTCCTCATTGTCGAGTTCGGTTTTCTTCTGGTCAAGCCATTCGGCTAATTTGTTGACTACTCTTCGCTCTTTGATGTGAGCGATTTGGAAGTCCAGAGGATCAAATCTATTCTTGTCAACATCAAGACGCATCGCATTGAGATGCCGTAGCGCCTTCTCATAATAGAAATTATCGCCCTGTTCGTCATGCCAATAGTTGTGATGCTTTCCTTTCCAGTAGATATTAATAAAACAGCGAGCCCCTCCACATTTAGGGCAAGTATCGCCCTCCATCTTTGTTCGGCAATTTGAACGTGCGCAGCGTATTTGACCTAGCATAGACAGACCTCCCCGATTTGATGGAGGTAGTCTATCTATATTTTGAGTATTGTTCAACTTATCCTCGACTCCTGAGAGTTTTCCGATTTCGCTTCCTTAATGTCCTGTCTCCCCTTAATTGAAACACAGGGTTGGCAGTAAAATGGACCAAATTTAGGTGGGGTAGTTAACTTTGTTTAAAGTGATCCGATCGAGGTTTTTTACTGAAAAATGGACGTATTACTGGTATCTTCTATTAATGTATTATTGAATCTATTGATGACATTTCGGTGGGGTAAATGCAATTTTAAGGCGTGAAAAGTGGTTAAGAGGGATTATTTGCCTGTTCCAACTACAAACTTCTTATAACCACCATTTATTAATTTCTTAGCTTCTCTATAATAGTTCGTGATATTCTTTTCGATGATTAAGTTAGCATGCACATTTTTTGTCTTTTGGTCATAGTTAGCAATATGCTTTTCATCGATATGTTCATCACGCAACCTCTGCATTTCCTTCTCTACACTCTCGTTATACTGGGCGGACATTGTGTCGGCAATCTCGGCATATGTCAAAGCATCACCATAATCATATTTGAGATCATGGACCATTAAATAATATTTCCATTTTGCTTCGTCTTGTCTTCCAGCTTTAGCCTTATACGGAGTCTTTATTCTATTTTTCACCAAATCATTTAATTGTTCTATAATATCTTCTTTTTTTGCTCTCATGGAGATTCCAACGAATAGAGTGTCCAGTGGGCTCTTTACAGGAAGACTTGAATTTATAATCTCATGGCAATATCTGTAATATATTTCTTTTTTTTCACTGTTCTTCCTATTTTTATTAAAATCAACATAGATACTTTTGTCGATTGAGTGAGATGTAACCAACTTCATACCAATGATAAAAGGCTTTTCATCTTTGAAATCCGTAAATTTAAATCTTGGATGGGGAACGTTCTGAAAAAAAGAACTCTCTGGAAACTGGAAAGATAAATACTTTTGTGAGGAGAGTGCCTTATCAGTAATGTGTGGCCTTATCAATGTGCTCTCGATTCTCAATAGGTTTTTTATCAGGAATGTATCTTCTGGCTCATCTTCAAGACTCTTCCTGTTTGAAACGTAATCATCAATCTCCGAAAACGAATCTCTATATTCTTTACTCCTCCGTATTAGTTCCCACATCCAACCATCCAATTTCAGAGAATCCATATAGTCATAATCAGCAATATTGAAGTCTATTTTATCCAAGTCCTTTTTCATCTATAGAATCCTTTCCCTTGGTGCAAATATCATTTGACTATGTTAGCTTTGCTCAGTCTTCTTATATACATAATTATTGCAATGCTGACTCCCCATCCAACAACACCATAAAATAGACCAAGCATTCCCATAGTTGCATAGGAGTTCGTGAAAATAATATTATAAGTGGTTACTAATACTCCAATAGCAAGTGCTGATAGAAAATAATAATATGCAGATCGTCTTAGTAAGAAGAGAGAGATAGCACCCAATAAAGTTAATAAACAAGAGACAATCGAGGAAATTAGATCTATGATGGACAGTGACTTCAAAGGTACGCCTTGTGAATTGGTCAGCGGAATGACTCCAGAATATATTAAGGCAAATGAAAGTAAAGTAAAAACTGCTGCTACGAAGTAAAATATAGAGACGACCCATACAAGCTTGGGTCGTCTTATCTGATGTGGATCAGGAGACCGTTCGGTAAACTGTGTCAATCCTGACTGACATTCTATCAGACCCTGAGGTCCAATTTCAGCCTGCCCTCAAAAAATACTGAAAGCTGCGAAATAGTCTGGCTCCAGTTTTTGGGCGGCATTGTCCACTTCTTTGAGATATTTTGTATCGCGAGATAGATGAGCTTCAGAAGCGCAGTCTCATTTGAGAAAGCACCCTTTGTCTTTGTCACCTTTCGTAGCTGTCTGTGGAATCCCTCGATGACGTTAGTTGTGTAGATTATCCGGCGAATTTCCTCAGGGTACTTGAAGAAAGCCGAAAGCTCCTCCCAATTGACACGCCATGACTTCAGTACCAAAGGGTATTTTTTGCCCCAGGTAGCTTCAAGGTCATTGAGTTTTTGTTCTGCCAATTGTTTCGTCACGGCCCTATAGACCTGCCTAAGGTCACGCATGAAAGCCTTCTGATCCTTAGAGGCCACGTACCGCAGAGAATTCCTCACCTGGTGTACGATGCATAGCTGGACTTCTGTGACGGGGAATATTGTCTTTATCGCTTCGCCGAACCCTTTAAGCCCGTCTATGGATGCAATCAATATATCTTTCACTCCACGGTTTGACAGGTCAGTCAAAACCTGTAGCCAGAAGTTCGCTCCTTCGCTTTCGGAGACATATATTCCTATGACATCCTTGATCCCATTAACATTCAAGCCCAATATCGTATAAACAGCTTTGGGTACGATCTTCCCTTCCTCGCGTACTTTGTAATGAATGGCATCCATCCATACGAAAGGATAGATTTCCTCAAGGGGCCGAGCCTGCCATTCCCTTATCACCGGCAGAATGTTATCGGTTATTGCACTGAGCGTCGCCGGAGACAGCTCTAGCCCGTACATTTCCTCCATGTGGTGGGCTATATCTGTGTAGCTCATTCCAAGACCATAGAGTGCTATGATTTTGTCATCAAGAGATTTGCCCAGAGTAGTCTGTCGTTTCTTTACAAGTTCAGGTTCGAATGTGGCATTTCTGTCTCGTGGGGTTTCAAGCTCGAAAGCGCCGTAGTCAGAGCGAACGGTCTTAGTGCTTTTACCATTCCTTCGGTTCTTCTTTTCTGGGGGTTCGGAGTCGAGATGGGATTCTACTTCCCCTTTGAGAGCGGCCTCAACAATCAGCTTGATAAGAGGCATCATTACCCCATCCTTACCACTTAGTGGTTTGCCGGATTTAAGCTTCTCAATGGCTTCCTTCTGAAAGGCTTCGAAATCAAAGTCGGTGGGCAATAACTTCTTGAAATCTTCTTCCATATCAATCCTCCCATAAATATATTGTAGCCCATCAGGCTACTCAGAAGAATTGACACAGTTTATTTAATAGATCCTGGATCAGGGTTTATTGCCGATTCATCATTCATGTTCTCCTCCATGCATTTATATTATCAATCCAAATACCACTGGATTCTACTTACCAATCATTCTCTTATTCATAATGAATTGCGCCAGTCTATGGCTTCTTCTGTTATACCACTTGCATCTAACTTCTTCAATAAGAAATCATCTGATACTGTGATATTAGATGTCTTCCAAAACCCTCAAAAACATTTCCAAATCGTCTTCCATTTTGGCACTGGTTTTATCTTGTTCTGTAGTATTTTTGTTTTTTAAGATATAGACATTTACATTTCCTATTAACACGTTATTGGATGTTTTCAAGCAACATCTGCAACCGTTGCAACCATAACCAGAATAGCCAAAATGTGGTTTGATTATGCTTCTATTATGGTTTTGTTGAATGACAATTCTTTTATCTTTTACCTCAAAAAGCATTTCTATTTCCTTATCTATTTTGCTAGCGGTTGGTTCTGCTTTTGTGGAACCATTTGGTTTTTGATTTCTCATATTCTCCATATCTTGTCACAACATATTATTGGATGGTGCTTCGCACCAGAAAATACAACCACTTGCGAGCACAACTGGTACAAAAATGGTAAGTTTAAATATGATATATTTGTAGAAAGATCATTTACTGAACGAGGGATCAAATGGTTCGGAACATTGCATTACTATTTTTATCTGGGAAACTGTTTCCACCATTTTTTCTTATAGCTGGTATCGTTGTATTATGGATGAGTAGAAGTAAAAGATTTTATGACAGCCTAGTTGCAAATAATTGCATAGAGCACGCAAATCATAGTATCAAAAACCTGAAAATACATGGACGGCTGATGATTGCGTTGGCTGTTGTGGGCGGCGCTCGAAAGGAACCGATTCCGGCGGCGCCGGTTCTTTTTTGGAGTTGATGAAGACGCAAGACCCCGTCGAACACCTGGCGCCGGGGCGAGTTGTCCCAATAGGATGAAGATTATCGCGAGGCCGTGTCTCATCAGTTAGGACTGCCTATTGTCTACTCCTATAAGACCTCCCTTCGAAGGTGATGAACCTTCCGCTCATGCTGAGCCGATCCAGAATCGCCGACGCAGTCACGGTGTCGAACACCTTACCCCAGTTTGATGGCACAAGATTAGTGGTGACGATGGTCGTCCCCACTTCTGCCCTTTTCGAGATTATCTGGAAGATGCAGTCCGCCTGTTCTTTGCTCGGGATCACATAGCCAATCTCATCCAGACACCAAACGGCTGCCCTTGAATGGTATTCGATGAAGCTGTATATGCTCTTGGCTTTCGCCATTTTGGCGGTGAGATCGAAGAGTGTCAGGAAGACCGTCTGCTGGCCTTTGCTCAGGGCATCGTGACATAGTGCTGTCGCAACATGGGTTTTGCCGACGCCGGCAGGACCTATGAGAATGAGGTTGCTTGGTTTCTTAAGCCACTGCGTGTTCATGTATTCCAGGATCTTGTCCCTCGGTATCTTAGGATTATATTTCCAGTCGAAGTCATCGAGGACCTTTGTCCTTTTTATACCGGACATGTTCATGAGATATTGGATTCTTTTTTGTTCCTTGCGCTGATACTCCTCGGTGAGGAACTTCAGCATGAACTCCTTTTGTTCTTTTGACAGAGATTCCTGGTCCGCAAGGAGTCTGAAGTGTCTCCACAGTTCAGATAAGTTCATCATAGTCGCTCAGCTGCCTCCCTTCATATGAGATGTGTAACAGCCCATGGTTCTGAGGATGCACGGGATTGTCATGATTACCGGCAGGCCCTAGAAGCCCCTGGATATATGTCACTCTGTATGTATCGATGCTGATCGCGGTCTTTACCGCCGATATAAGCGTCTCTCTGGCTATGCCTTTGAGCAGTTTGAACAGGTCGTAAGAGATCTCAAGAGGATCCTGTCCTTCCTGTTCGGCCCGCCTGAGGAAGTGTTCGATGTTTTTGTCCATGGACTTCAGGAGCTGGTACATCCTTTGGTATTTGAAGTGGGGAGTGATATTGAGAAGCCTTTCGCGGTGAGAAGGATGTTCTATCTTTTGTTTCCTGTCGAATACTCTGTTGTGTGTCGCTATCTTTTTGCCCTGAACCAGGATTTCTATCTGATGAGGATAAGCAAAGATGTCACAGGGCCTGTTGCTGTACTGCGACGGCACCGAGTAGCGGTTGGTGTCGAACTCCACAAAGCATGTCTTATTGATAGCCGCCGGCTCTTGCCGGTAAGGTAGGTAATGGATCTGAGGAAGATTCCTGAGACGTTCCTGTTTCAATGCCTCCGCGGGCGTTATCCCCAGGGACCGGTGAATCTTGTTGTTTCTCTGTATCCGCCACTGCCCGAGTCTTCTGTTGAGGTCGCCGATATCACTGAAGGTGTTGGCAACGAGGAAGCTTTCGATGTCCCTGATAACCCTCTCAACTCTGCCTTTTTCATTGGGCTTGCCGGGATTGCAGGCACGAATCGAAAAGCCATAATGTCTGGCGAAGTCCACAAACCTTGCATTGTATGTGATCACGGGCTTTCTATTTATGACTACGGATTTGAGATTGTCGTAAGTGTGTCTGCTGACGATTCCTCCGATCTCCTTTAGAGCCTCTATGTGGCCGTCCAGAAAGAACTCCATGGAACTCCTCAGATAGAAGTGGGCGTAGAGGTACCGCGAATAGGACAGGATATAGACAAACCCGTAAACAACGCCGAAAGGCATGGTCCGCTGCATCCAATCAACCTGAGCTTCTTCTCCAGGAAGGAACTCCAGAGCATGATAGGAGGTGTTCTTTCGCTTATTCCTGAACTGAAGAGTACATTCCTTTACCGCTGTATACCCTCCCTCATAGCCATAGCTCTTCAGTCGTTCCAATACCTGAACGGCTTTGAGGAGCGGATATTCCTTGTACCACTGCTCTATCAGTCGTTCATAAGGAGTAGTTACGGTCTCTGAAGACTTTCTTTGCAGATCATCCTGTCGGACGAGACGGGTAACCTTCTTCCTGGATATGCCAAGTTGCCTGCCTACCTGGGTCAGACTCAATCCTTCAATTTGGTAGAGATGCCGTACCCGGCTCTGAAGTGATTCTTCCATTTCGGCCGCTGTCTCCTTGCTTGTCGTGATTCCCAAGTTTACATCGGCACTTTGCCGTAGTCCATCGTGTCTTGTATCACGGTCCATAGGCGGTAAACGTAGTACTATCAACCCTTCGCAGCCGTATCTCGTCTTGTATCACACCTGTTATCGTGTCCGGTATCAGCAGAACCAGTTGCTGGTATGACTTTGAAGGGGGTATCGCGTCTTGTATCATGGACTGAGACCGGAGGGCAGCACTCTGTTGGCGCTTCTGCTGTCGCCATTCCTTCACATACCAGTAGCGGCCTTTATAATATCCAGGATTCTTTACGTTCCAAGCCTGCTGGGCACTTTGCTTGCGTTTCTTCTTGCACTGATCCCGGCTACATGCTTTTTGCCGATCGCCCAGCCGTCGATCAGGAGTAAAATGTCGCCCGCAATAGATACATCGCTTCGCCAATGACCCACCTCCGCTCTTACGTCAGAGGTAATCATTGCATTAGGAAGGAATAAAAAGGTAGGTCTTATCTTTGTTGCAGCACTTACAAGCTAACAGCTAAAGACCGGCTCCCAAGGCGACGCTTTCGGTTCCACCGGAATCGGTTTTTTTTCCCCGCCGCCCACAGCTGTGATATTGTTTTTATTTACGTACTGAGTTCATGCATTACCAAAGCTTTACCAATGGGATAGTAATGAAACACCATTAAAAACGTTCAAGCCCAATAGTAATCTTTTATCTCAATATATCAATCATTTATAAAAAGGGGCATAACCATTTCTAACCAGTTCACCATTTTTGATCTATTAATGTGTTATAGGATGTTTCCAGATTTGGTATTACCTAAGCCATTCCTTTAGTGCATACAAGTGCCCTTTACAACCATGTCCTAGCCTTCAGGAGAGGTCGAATACGACCTTCAAATGGCCAGTCAGGCAAAAAGGGCAGTGGCGGCAATTGTTTGTGGCTTTGAAGGATGAGAAAATGGGTGGGAAATGTTGAAAATAGAGGGTTTGGTGGGATTCTGTCTAAATACGTTATTGGCAGGCTTTTACAGATGGTTTAAATCGAAGCCCATATCAGCGTTGATGATGAACAGGAAGGAAAGAAAAAATGAAATTGAAGAGAAAGGCGCAATGCTATAAACAAAAGGATAGAAGTTGCAGATATTGCTGTGGTTTTGGAGCAGGGGGATTGGAATGGTCAAATGGTATAGATCCTAATATTGAAAAGAATGGCTACCAAACACAAAAGAAAGCATTTGAGAGAATATTGGGGCATAGGAGATATGTGTATTGAAATTTCTTTAGAATGCCATCTGATGTGTTTGGAAAGCCTGAATGGAGAACATCAACAATTTACAGAGCCTAAGAGACTGGTGCTAATTACTTATTGGATATTGTTGAGATTGATAGGAGAAGACGGTTTAACATTGTGCTGAAAGTGGTTGTACTGGTTGTAGTGGTTGCAGTGGTGGATGGTATTGGTATGCCCCGAAGAGGGCGCAAATTTTTATATAAGTTCCGCCTTTCTCTTAGCTCTTAGCTCCTATATCAGCTGTACCAAACTTCATCACAACCATTCTTGGTTCTTGTTGCATCATCTCTTCTGTGTACCTCACCATTCATCCCTGCCTCATCTCTCTTCTTCCATGTATACTGCCAATCCTATTTATGTTTATTCATCCTATATATATCAATATCCTGCGTCTCCTTCCCTCCTTCTGTTTTGTGCTCAACCACACAAAATAACACTATTTATCAATAGTTTATATGCTATTATTTGTATGCTACTGCATCTGTTTTATGTTGATTCATCCTATATATAAATGATCCGCCTCAGGGCAGAAAGATATCATTATTTATCTTACGTAAGAATTTACGTTGAGCAGCGATCCATTTGCCATGGATAATGATGTTTTGAGCTTTTAAAATACCCCCACCCAATCTGAACAGTTTCATATAGAGTGAAGTTAGCAGTCGGGGGTTCTTATCAGGTTTCTTGACCTGCATAATCTCGAATATTTTCTTTTCAATAACATCTTCTTCTTCTATCATCCTAATGTCTAGGTATTTTTTCCAGAAAGCTCTGAAGAAATAACGCCCTAGATAATCAGAAAACTTAGTAAGACCTTCATTCTTGACTGCTTTGCTATTTTGAAATGTCACTTCAATATGACAACATGGTTTACTATTTTTTCTGGAAAGCCGATCACTGTAAACCTTAAGCTGTATCGGAGGTTTCTTCTTGTAAGTCCTCGGAGTTTTGTCTGGGTATAACGTCTCCAATAAAGACCTATTCAGGGACTTAAGAATATCTTCCTTTTGCGATTGCGATTTTGTTGTAATATCGTACGTGTTCTTCATATTTACATGAAACTCTGTAAATATAGTATCTCCATTCTTCTTTCTGACTTCATCATATAATTTTGGCGAACTTAATATTTCGTTCAACCATTTAATCGTGTTGACCTCATACTTATGCTGAATTCTATATTTATCACCATTAATGGCTGTACATAATTTTGCAACGGTATATTTTTTACCATTGAATTCGTCTATGGAAAAGTCTCTAAAATTTCTTCTGGTATCGTTGACATAATAAGTGGTTCCGATATCGGCATATAAGTCAGGATCAACTTGATAGCTGTTAACTTCACCAGTTCCCACTATTCTCACCATATCTCTGGAAACATGCCATTTTTTTACCAAATATCTATCGAAGAATCTTCTTATTAATCTGGCATCGTCTTTGTTCTGAGCCGTATAATCAATAGTGACTTCAACATAATTTATCAAATAGTCGCATTGTATGTTTTTATTGAGATAACTGATTAATTTTAATTGTGGTTGTATAAAATCTAATTTGTGTTGCCAGCGTTTATTGAATTGAATCCTTCCAGTGATGGGATCTCTAAACCTCATGTACCCAAGGTTATCTGGTTTTATCTCTTTACAGAACGATTCTAATTTGGTTTTTAAATCAGCATCTATTGTCTTGCTAAACCACACGACCATTCTGTCTATATAGGGCATGATATCTTCAATTTTTTCTTTTACTGCTTCTGGAGCAATTCGCTGGTCTCGAATTTTTAATAGTTTCATTTTTATTAAACCTTTCTGTCAGATTTTACTGGTGAATCTTAAGCGCAACTGACGGTACAGCATCGACACTTGACAGGTTGTTAGGGCTTATATGAGTTATTGAAATCGTATACTCTTGACTTATCAAAGATTCTAGGCACTGAACGTCCCAACTCTCCCCTATCATTAATCCATGAAACCTTGTATCCCGTGACACCGTAAGAGCCAATATTTTGTGGTCCACCCATCACGAACAACACGTCAACGTCTTCCACAGTATTAGCCTGTATGCGTATCGGTGTATTCGCCTTATCTTCAGGGTTGATCGATTTATCTGCGACTGTATAGTCAATTAAGTGATACCACTGGTTATCTTTTGCGCTTCGGACAGAAAGATCCATATTTATAAAGGATTGAGACCTATCGGTCGGATTAAAGCAACGTATCGTTACTGCAATTTTTCCTTTTAATTTGGGGTCACCTTGTGGACTTTTGTAAGAGAATCCATTTTGGCCTCCTTTTGCAACAATTGCGATGTTGGGTGGAATAAATCCAGATGGATCCGAATTAAGACTTAAAACTTTCAGGTCGGTCTTTAGAGTGGATTTCGAATAAATCTCGTATATGGTATAAGCTCCATTTAGTGTTGAAAAAATAAATCCCAATACCGCAGCCAAAGCAATCAATAAAGTTGCGAGTGAAGATTTATTAAGCTTATCTTGTAGTTTGCTTGCCATATGCAGTCTATATTGGCTGAACCAACATATTCTTACCCAGTTTCTTACGTCCCAGGTAACCGATACCGGTTCATTCCCAGGTAATGGAGACCACCATTTTTATAATACTACGTCTGCCTTATTTTTAAACTGACATTTTTTATCTCGATCTTGCCTTTTAGCCTGTAGCTGCTCCCCTTGAAAAGGGAGATATCCGCCCGGTCGAATATCCGGTCGATCGTTGCATTGGCGATGACCGGATCTGGAAACACCTGCGGCCATTCATCTATATCCCTGTTGGATGTGAGTATCATTGCCGAGCTATGTTTTCTCCTGTCCAGAAGGTCGAATATTTCCTCCGCAACTTCCCGGCTCATGGTGGTCACTCCCCAATCATCGAATATCCATAGTCGTGCCGACAGGATTTTTTTGAATAAGATATCGAGATTGTTTTTGGTCTTAGCCCGCAGAATATCCTCAGCCAGCCTTTTGATGCTGTTGCAATAGACACGGTATCCTCTGTTTGCTGCCAACACTCCTATAGCCAGAGCAAGATGGGTCTTTCCTGTGCCGGGCTGCCCAAGGAAAAGACATATCTGGTTGTTTGCAATGAACTCCAGTGTAGCAATCTGCCGAATCTTATCTTCATCGATCTGAGGATTGAAGGACCAGTCGAAGGTTTCCAACGTAGTGATCTCTGGGAAGTTAGCCTTCTTTATGCGGGCCATTAGCGCCTTTTCCCTCCTGGAATCGATTTCTCGTTCCAGCAGATCGCTGATCCAGGATAGTGATACTGCTTTTTTGTGATGATCAAGAACATCCTGCAGCTCTGTTGCGGCTGTATGAAGCTTGAGTGTTTTGAACTGACTTCGTACTGTCTCAGTGTTCATTGTTACCTCCAAAAGTTAATATTTGTTGATACTCCTGTATGGGCCTTACGAATTTGGATGTCTTTATGTCGGCTGCGGATGATTCGTTTCTGTCTTGTTTCAGTCCTGTTGCCTTAAGCTGTAGAAACGTCAGGATGCTCCGGTAGCTCATCGCATCCACAGACAAGGCCTTCTGGCAGGCTTCATTAATGTCATCGGCAGAGTATTTCTTGTCGAGCGACAGTATGCCCCATACCTTTCGGGTATCAATGAAGCCGTTGCCCTGTATTAGCAGCCTGACAATGATCTCCTCCACATACGGCCCAAGTCTCGCCGCTCTCTTTCTGTAATAGGACCCCTCCAAGATTGAACGTTGCCATGGTGCCTTGTGACATTCCTTGGTGCTTTTGGATATATTGGGGTCGGTGATGCGATCGTGCAACTCTATCAGTTTGCCTTTGTGATAGATGCTTACCTGAGTGGAGTTGCCGATTACTATAACCTTCTGACCCCGGTAATCTTCTTCTACCGAATAGTATTTACTCCTGAAACGGACATGGCTGTCCCTCCTAACGGTGCCTTCGTTGAACTCTTCAATGTCATAGGCGATCGCGGGCAACGGCTTCAATGCCTCCGCTTCTTCTTCTGAAAACACATCCACCGGTCTTCTGCGTGTTGTGCCGTGGATACGTTCATTGGCGATGCCGACCTTTTTGTTAACGCACTGCTGTGATTCGTCCAGCCCGCGCCACACATTTCCGTGTGCCTCATATAATCTCCTGCCGAAAGGCACCATCCGTTCCACACGACCCTTCAATTCCGGTGCGCCCGGCGGCAGACATTCAATCATCGTACCGTAATGTGCAGCAAACCGCTCATAAACAGGATTCAGTAGAGGTTCGTATTTGGAGGCCTCAAGCGCAAAACATTTCGGGTTATCGGAAACGATTCTCCTCGGTACACCGCCCAGTTCCCTAAACATTTCCTCCAAAGTGGCAAGCGTGGTCGGTACATCATATGACCATACGAGATGTATCAACATGTACCTCGAATAACCTAGAACTCCGATAAACATCCATAAGTTACGTTTTTTACCAGTCAGAGGATCGATAACGTGTCGGAGTTTGCCCCAGTCGATTATGAGCGCCTCACCAGGGGCATAAACGATCTCCTGGACAAGTGTCCTCCTGGCATTCTCGCCAATGTCTATTAGTTTGTGGCGGTGCAGGAACCGGTAAAAGCTTGAACGGCCTGTATTTACCGGCAGTTCTTCAAAAATGGTAATAGGCTGCCAGCCGGCCCGCAGCCGGTCTTCGATCCACGGTCTCCGCTCTTGCAACTGCAGGTCTGCTTCCGATGTTCTTAATGACCGGCCGTCAACCGGATCAGGAAAAATGGCTTCGGGAAAAGCAGGAATAGGCGCCGTTCCGTCGAGATATCCGTATTCCCGCGCTTTCTCCTTTATGTGGGATACACGGTTCTTCCCCACCTTAAGGTCTCTGCAAATGGCATTGAATCCCTTGCCTGATACCAGTTGCTCGACTATCTTTCTCTCCATTAAACGCCTCCTGCTCTTGCTCGTCATGACGTCCTCCGTTCCAAATAGTTAGGACATCATAACTGCTTCTACAGGTGGTCTCGTTTATCTGGGAATAGACCCCCGAAAACCGGTCTCGCTTTGGTGGGAATGGATACCTTAAAACCGGTATCGTTTATGTGGGAATTGCACCCCTAAAATCGGTATCAAGTAGCTGGGACGTAACACCCAGTTTCTCGATAGTATCAGAATTTCGAAACAAGGTCAATAAAAGCAAACACTTAACACGCACATCACTTTCTGGATATTATATTTATATCGCTTATCCTGTCAGCATAGTTGATCTGATCTTCTCAATTCACACCAAAAAATCTATCTCCTACCACAACAAACCTCGAATCCGCAATATATTCACTCCTAAGATTTTCTGGCAATACAAATTCTTTGGCAAGCAGCTCGCACCAGCATTGTTCGCTTTTACAGTACTCATTTATATCCTGCTCTGTGCTTCGGATATGCTCATTTACAAGCCGACACATCTTCTCTAAACTATCTGTGACCGCAGAACTAACCATTTGGTTATTCCATATCTTTTCAAGATCCATCTGGTTAGAGGTGATATGCAACAACCAAGCGACTGTGTACGCAATGATATTGTGCTGATATACTTTAAATTCTTGCTGCCGAACTATCTTCTGCGTAGCATTCCAAAGTACCAAAAGGCCACCGACTTTCTTTATGAAAGAAACCCGATCGATATCTTTTTGACTTCTCAACCATTCGTCTAACAAAATGAAATTCCGATTCTCAAAACCACCATAACAAGCGTCATGTGGCAATCCAAGATAGACTCGCCAGACAATAGCCAATTTTAGCGCTTGAACTTTCCCAATAGCTGATATGTTCTCCTGCTTAAAGAAATCGTATACTTCATCAGCATTCATAAATATAACCCCTTCCTTAAACTATGGTTCAGTTATAACTGATTTTAAAATCGAGTGCTTGAAGCATCAATGGACAGTCGTATTGCAATTGACAATTTTCAAGGCAGTTATAGTTTCCAGATGGTCGTGGTGGAAGATCATAAGAAGCTCTATGCCTATTACAGATGTCATTTGCTTAGAAAGTTTTCCGAAACCCCAGAAAATCATATAAACAATCCACAACGGAGGGAAGAGACAGGCAAGCCATATAAGCCCAATGATAACGACCATGCCAGCAAATACGTGCATAGTGGTATTATACACCCACAATTTTGAAAAGGATATGCTATAAAACGCTTGTAATTCAACTCATTAGGGGATAAGATATAGTGTATTGGAGAACTTGCAGGTATAAGATATGACCCGATAGAGGAATGGGCAGTCTTTAACCAAAAAAACGCCATATAAACCACTGTCATGCTATGGAGGCTTAACCACAATGAAAAGTGACTATGAAATGATCAAGTCGATTTTAACTGCTCTGAGAACAGAGTACATTTCAGGTTGTCAACTGGATAAAGTCGATAAAAACGCTCCAATTACTGAGAGAGATATCGTTGCTGAGATTTATTGTAGGCTTAAGGTTTTTTGCAAAAGTAAAGGTTTGAGCGTTCACTGCGAAATAAAGCCTGCGCCTAATGAGAATGCAAAACCTGATCAGTTGAAACGACTACCCAAAATAGATGTAGTTATTCTCTCAGATATAAATGGACAACCTTGGATATCTTCCGCAATTAAGCTTCAGGATAAGTATGCGAAAGGTCGCATTGAGTCAAGATTCTCGTCAGTTCCAGTTGAGTTTTTTCACACAGCAATAGAGGTGAAAATCCAAAGCAAAGATACTGATGCCAAGAAAGATATAAAAATTCTCAAAAGCCTTCATGATTCAAACGATAAATGTAATTGTTTTTTTGTTCTGCTTAATGCAAGGGGTAAACGGTCAGATCATGATACTATCCAGAAATATGCTGATAAAAAAGGGATCTGTTTTATTGAATACAGCTACAGATAAAAAAACCAATAAGTAAGAGCTACTCTCTTTTGGCAGTCTTACTTAGCAGTAATTTCTGCTAAATGCCTTAGATCGCTCGCAGTCAGCTTGAGAATACCGGGGTGGTAGTCAGCTGTCTGCACCAGTACAGCATGTTCTGACTTTGAGTAACATATCTCCCACGATCCTCTTCTCTCCAAGATGACAGTATCGTCAGGCAACTCATCTTTTTTATTCATATTCGCCATTGTTATTTGCTCCTTATGATTATTCAAATAATCATATGTTAGCGGCCGCTTAAAACCAGCCACTCAGGGTCGAATCAAAACCAGCCATTTTTGAGAGGAGATGATGTATACCATCTTGTGCAGTTTGCAAGGGAGGTATACATGTCAAACAGACTCAAGATGGCAAACATCCACGCAATCATAGGGTTACTGGAACGGGCTTGGTCGCATCGACGCATAGCGCGGGAGCTTGGTGTAAACCGTGAGACAGTAGCGCGATATGACCGGTTACGGCGTAAACAGCCAAAACCAGCCATTGTGACCCCCGGGTCCGAGCAATCTGAGGGTTCAAACCCAGCCATTTCGACCGCCGGGTCTTTAGTGGAAGATTTGATCTTAATCGAAGCCTCCGGGCATCCACTGGGGAGACCCAGCCAATGCGATCCGTTCAGCGACATAATCAACAAGAAGCTCGATGAGATGTTATCCGCCCAGCGGATCTGGCAAGACCTTGTCAGCGAAAACGGATTCAGTGGCTCATATTCATCGGTGAAGCGATTCGTCCGCAGACTTGGCGCAACCACACCGCTGCCGTTTCGAAGGATGGAAAGTGAGCCGGGTCAGGAAGCCCAAGTGGACTTTGGCGCTGGGGCCTGGGTATTTGAGGATAGCAAGAGACGCCGGCCGCATATCCTGCGCATAACACTGAGCCATTCCCGAAAGAGCTACAGCGAACCAATATGGCGGCAGACCACAGAGAACTTCATTCGCGCTTTAGAGAATGCTTTCCGGGCATTCGGTGGAGTTCCCAAAACGCTGGTCATAGACAACCTCAAAGCAGCCGTAACGAATGCTGACTGGTTCGATCCGGATCTCAATCCCAAAGTGGTAGAGTTCGCACGGCATTACGGCATTGTCATTCTTCCCACCAAACCTTACACGCCCAGACACAAAGGTAAGATTGAAGGCGGTATCAAGTACGTTAAGAACAACGCGCTGAAGGGCAGGATATTCTCTTCGTTATTTGAACAGCAACAGTTTCTCATCAAGTGGGAGAAAGATGTGGCCGACACCCGCATCCATGGTACAACCAAGAGGCAGGTCCGTCGTATATTCGATGAGGTGGAAAGGCAAGCTCTCCAGCCTTTGCCTGCTGAGCCCTTTCCGTTTTATCACGAAGGCAAACGCAAAGTACATCGTGACGGTCATGTGGAAGTGGCCAAAGGTTATTACTCGGTTCCGCCTGAGTATCTCGGACGTGAGGTATGGGTTCGATGGGACAGCCGTCTGGTCAGGGTATTCAATGGACAGTTCGAGCATATAGCTGTTCATCCACTGGTAGCTCCTGGCAAGTTCAACACCAATCGTTCTCATATTGCAGATCAGAAGATATCAGCTGTGGAACGAGGAGCAGAGTACATGCTGCGCAAAACAATCAGTATCGGCACTGAGGCTGCTCTGTGGGCAAAGGCCATGCTCGATACCCGGGGAATCGAAGGAGTCCGCGTACTGCAGGGGTTCATTCAGCTATCCAGGAAGTATCCCGCCCGTGCCATCAATCAGGCAAGTAAGACAGCTCTTGCGGCAGGAATGTTCAGGCTGCGCCCTTTAAGAGAGCTTATTAAGAGACATCACGTACAAGAAGAGCTTGAGTTTGCAGAGATCCATCCTATCATCCGACCTCTGTCGGAATACCAGAAACTTATAACAGTGTCGTTCAAACCAACAGATGAAAGGAGTGACAATGAATCAACAACTTAAGAGTGCCTTGAAACGTCTGAAGCTCTCCGGCCTTCTATCCTCTTTGGAGGTCAGATTGCAGGAGGCCCAGGGAAACCAGCTCAGTCACCTGGAGTTCCTCGAACTGATCATCGGTGACGAGATCTCTCTAAGGGAGGACAGAGCCATCGAAAGGAGGGTCAGGGCTGCAGGCTTCCGAGACACGAAGAGCATCGAGGACTTCGACTTCAGTTTCAATCCGGCTATAAACCGAAGGCAGATAATGGATCTGGCCACATGCCGGTTTATACGTGAACAGAGGGATATCCTTTTCACTGGACCTCCCGGAGTCGGCAAATCCCATCTGGCTCAGGCTCTCGGACATCAGGCAGCAAAAATGGGATATGTCGTCATGTATCGTTCGATCTTCGACACCGTGGGCGAACTGATTCAGGCCGAAACGCTCAATGAAAGCAACAAGGCAATGAGGAGATATCTCAGGCCTGACCTTCTCATCATCGATGACATGGGTCTTAAGAAGCTGCCGAAACAGTCCGGAGAATATCTGTTTGAGATCATCATGCGTCGTTACGAACTCAGGTCTACGATTATGACTTCGAACCGGCCCCTTGATGAATGGGGAAAACTGGTCGGCGATGTCCCTACGGCCACCGCCATCCTCGACCGTTTCCTAAGCCGAGCTGACGTAATCCAAATCACCGGGAAAAGCTATCGACTGAGAGACGGAGGTTGCAAAAACAAAAATGAAAATGGTAAATAAAAATAGAACCTAAAAATGGCCGGTTTTAAACCGCCCCTACCTGGCTGGTTTTAATCCGGCCGCCGACATCATACATCTATGATAACCAGATTTTAATAATATCTTTCGATCGCAACTCAATAAAACCGTAATATCCTATCAAATGGTTGCTGAGTGGTATCTATGGTAATGCATCCGTCTCGATCATCCGAATAGTATGCTATGATGCTTTTGTCAGGCATCTTTTCAATTATGATGTGCAAACCTTTGCACCTGTACCTGAAGGTATACGCATTATGGGAGTGCTCAAGGATCAGTCTGAGCTGATCAAGTAACGGCAGTGACATCAATGTCCTTTTTTCAGACTACCGAAACCAATCAATATCGCACCGACTACAATAAAGAGTCCAGATCCCATCATGTAGTTTCGTCTATCTTCCATAAAACCGATATTGTTAATATACACTGATGGTATATACTGCCTAAGGCGACTACTACCTATCGTTTGACTTGGTGTTTCGACAGAGGTATTCATTGAGAACGCCCATGCGCCCAATACTATGCCAATTGCTACTAGTACTAGTCCGATTGATTTCATATTGTCTCCCTTGAAAGTGATGGTACTTCATGGGTTGACTATTTTATGATTATTTTTTCTCTGCTTTACAAACTGCCTTATATAGTGATTCTGCTAAGGTGTCTGGCTTAACTTGTCTCATTTCAACATCTTTAAAATCAAATGATTTTAATACATTACCTTTATTATCATAATCCGTCACTGATACGTCTCCTATCTGTCTATTGTTGCAATCAATTTCAGATGAACCAAGACTATAAGCGTCCTTTGTCTCCTCTCTTATCGATACCCTTACATTGTTTTTGGATTGCTGTTTAATACTCGTTTTGTCGTAGTAGAACGAATAATTCCCTGACACACTATAAAGCACCCAGTTATCGCCCCTTTCAATCTCCTTTTGTGGTTCTGCATTCACTAGTGGAACGCTCAGCAACAAAAACCATACTCCCACGAGTAATATTGTTTTCATATATCGCTCCTTTTCTGATTCCATTTAATGTGATATTTCTCATTGCTACCTCTTCTCTGTGATGCTCCTGAAAAATCAGGGGCAGCCAATTGTTGAGGTCGCCTTAAACATCTATATTACTGTCGTGCATTTTGATTTTGTTTATCATCATCCTTCTGAAGAAATACCCTTCTATCAGAAATATCTCTGATGTAATCAGCATAATAGCGATAAAAAGTAAATCACCCTTTGGTTGATTTGGTAGATATTGATATGATAATAAAATACCAATTAATCCTATTAGAGGCGTCAAAAGAGAATATTTAAATATCTTTATCGACTTGGAATATACTTGTAATATTTTTTTCCTTTTATCATTTGCCATGGCACTAATATCAGTTATCTTCCGATACAGAAATATATATTTAATAATGGTACTTACCATTGAAATACCGCAGCTAATCAGAAAAATTGTAAACCATATTGGAAATTGAACCATGTCTATTCCTCCAAGATTCAGTTCGTTGCGCTGTAAATAGTGTCGTTAAGAACATCATATGCCGACAGTTTTCCATAAGCAAACGCTGCCGTATCAATACAAATGGCATGAGCGAACTTCCTTACATTCATGTCAGGACTATGCCCTACAACCAGTGTCTTGCCCTCGTATGACTCTATATCCCTCTCCCATAGCAACTCCTCTTCAGAAGCTGATTCAATAGTCTTTCCTTGTGGGATACCACCGTGGACGAAAATAAAATCATCTGTTTGATAATAGATTTGGAGTGATTTTATAAATGGCATTAGTATTTCTCTTGCCTTCTCAAATCCTCCGAAACTTTTAATTGTATACTGAGCTCCTTCCATTGCCCAAAAGAACAATTCATTCTTAGTGTTTGAAAGAAAAGCACGTTGTGCCAATAGTTCGTGATTCCCTTTGAGGAGAATGATCTTATCTGGATAAGCATCTTTTAAATTGCTTAAGTATTCCACTACTTGTTTGCTATCTGGGCCACGGTCTATATAATCACCCATAAAGATCAATTTATCAGTTGCAGGATCGAATTTAATCTGGTATTCCAACAACTCCCTTAGTAGATCATAACAGCCATGTATATCGCCAATGGCTACTTGTCTTTTGGTTTTCGTCATGGATGTCGTAATCTTCGAATGCGTCCTGATCAATTTAATACTTGCTTATATTTGTTAAGGCTGCTTCTTCAGCACAAAATACATTAATATCTTCATCGTCAACAGGCTGAAGGTCTTTCTTGCTTATTTCCCTTCAGCGTCTGATATACCATCGTCACCATCATCATCTTTATGCTCATCTTCTTTATCCACTTTATCTTCTGTGGAAATGGTATCGGACAAGCTTTTATTCTTTGATGGGCCACATATCTCCCTTAACGCATCAGCCAAACTACCTATGGACTGCTCTTTCAATAAATCGTCTAAAATGGACTGCTCTTTTAAAATCTTAGTTAAAGCAGATTTGCGCTGCTCCTTGAATATTTCGGCCCAAGTAACTTTAGGTTGCTCCTTGAATATTTCGGCCCAAGTAACTTTAGGTTGCTCCTTGAATATTTCGGCCCAAGTATTTTGAGTGTCTACTGATCGTTTCAGTGTATCGGCAAAAGCTTCGGCAAAAGATATCCATGTGTATTGATTCTTGGCATTTTCGATACCTTGCTTACTTTCAGCACTGATAGCCTCTTTGAATTCTTTTTCAAGCATATCTGGCAGTGATCGATAATAAATTACCTGTAATTTTATATTTTTCTTTATGTCGGAATGAAGACTGTATTTATCCTCCCCTTTATCGTAAGTAGCAAAATCTTTAATATTATCACTACAAAAAATTAGCATGTCGGTCTTTGCATCATAGTGCTGACATGATTCAATAATAGATTCAGCTATGATGGAATCATTCATTGTGCTTCCAGCATTGTAGAAATCTTCTTCCTGTTCTATCTTGATTCCATCTTTTTTCTTAAATGGTTTTTCTCTTTTCTCACATCTCATAAAAGCTTTCATGAATACTTCGGGAGTAAGTTTTAACTGTTCTGCGGATTTCGGACCAAGTCGAACACTCATTTCGGAGCAAAGCGAACACCTGTTTCGGTCTGAACGCGAACACCCATTTCGGAGTCATAGCGAACACTTTTTAGGGTAACTCCGAAACAGGTGTTCGGCATGGACCGAAATAGAGTAGACAAGACCGCCTGACGAAAAAGAACATAGCCGAAGCTGGATAAATTCCACAGAAATACGCCATTGTCCTTCTTCTACGAACTTTCAAGAAGGAGAAGCGATGGCAAACAGGGGTATATCCATGCGGATGGTAAGAGAAATCTTAAGGCAGTATTATGAACTGCATCTTGGCAAGAGGCAGATAAGCCGTGCCTGCGGAGTATCGCCGAGCACGGTTGTCGAATACATCCAGAAGGCTGAGGAGAAGGGTCTTCATTGGCCACTTCCCTGGGAACTCGACGATGCGAAGCTCGAAGCGATGCTTAGTGAGAGGGGCGGCGGCAACAGGCCTGCTGCCCGTCCGCTGCCTGCCATGGATTACATTAACCATGAGCTCAGGAAAAAAGGGGTAACCCTTCAGCTTCTGTGGCTTGAATATAAAGAGCTATATCCTGAAGGATATCAGTACACCCAATATGTGGAGCATTACAGGCGCTGGGAGAAAACCCTCGGGATAAGCTTACGACAGGAGCACCGTGCCGGCGAAAAGATGTTCATCGACTTTGCCGGCAAAAGCATCCCCGTCATCGATCCTCTCACCGGCGAAAGCACTGAAGCGCAGATCTTTGTAGCGGTTCTCGGTGCCAGCAACTATACCTATGTCGAGGCTCTGCCTGCACAGAGCCTTCCCTTCTGGATCGGAGCTCATATTCATGCCTTCGAATACTTCCATGGCGTCAGTGAAATCCTTGTGCCTGATAATCTCAAAAGTGCGGTAACCAAGGCTTGCCGATATGAGCCTGACCTTAACCCCGTATATCTGAGTCTGGCGCAGCATTACGGGACCGCCATCATCCCTGCCCGGCCTTACAAGCCGAAAGACAAAGCCAAGGTCGAAGTTGGAGTGCTTCTGGTCACAAGATGGATCATTGCGGCATTACGGCACCACACGTTCTTCAGCTTCGAGGAGCTCAATGCTAGAATCGGTGAACTTCTGGAGCGGCTCAACACAAGAAAGTTCAGGAAGCTTAACAGCAGCCGCAGGGAGCTCTTTGAGGAACTGGAGAAACCTTGTCTTAAGCCGCTGCCGTCGGCAAGATATCGATATATAGACTTCAAACGGGCGACAGTCAACATCGATTACCATGTCGATGTCGACGGGCATTATTACAGCGTTCCTTACCAGCTTCGAGGAAAGAAGGTTGAGGCATTCCTCACCGTTGACACAGTCGAGGTCTTCCACAATAACCGACGTGTTACGACACACAAACGGAGCTTTCGGAAGGCAGGACATACGACACTTGCCGAGCACATGCCGAAATCTCATCAACGGCACCTGGACTGGACGCCGTCGAGAATCATCCACTGGGCGGAGCAGACAGGCTCGGCTACTGCAAAGCTAGTCGAGACAATCCTGTCGACGAGGCCGCATCCGGAGCAGGGATTCAGATCATGCCTGGGCATATTGAGACTCGGAAAACAATATTCACCCGAGAGGCTCGAAGCAGCAGCCACAAGGGCGGTCCTCATCAGAGCTTATTCCTACAGGAGCGTCAAGTCGATCCTCGAAACCGGATTCGACCGCGCACCGCTTGTTGAACAAAAGGAGGTGACACCAATATATCACGACAATATCCGGGGTAAAGAGTACTTCAACTGAGAATCGGCTTAGAAAAAAGCAAAAAGGAGAAAACTACTTTGCATGAAACCATAGAGAAACTCTCGCAGATGAAACTGCATACCATGGCCGCTGCATTCAAGGAGCAGGTCGATCAGCCATCTCTCAGCGGACTGAGTTTCGAGGACCGGGTCGCCATGATGGTGGATCGAGAGTGGACTTCGAGAGAGGAAAGAAAGCTCACCAAGAGACTCAGGTCGGCACGACTGAAGACAAATGCCACTATCGAAGACATCGACTACCAGCATCCCAGAGGATTGGACAAGTCGGTCATCAGGTCCCTGGGCTCTTGCCATTGGATCAAATCGCATCATAACGTGATAATCACCGGCCCGACCGGCATCGGCAAGACCTACCTTGCGGAGGCTTTTGCAAACAAAGCATGCCGGGAAGGTTACACCTCCGTCTGCTACCGGTCACCGAGGTTATTCGAGGAACTGAAGATCGCCAAGGCCGACGGCAGCTTCATCAAACTCCTCGGCCGAATCGCAAAGATAGACCTGCTCATTATCGATGACTGGGCAATGGACCCTCTGATCTCCGACGATAGAACCAACTTCCTGGAGGTCATGGAAGACCGATATGGACTGAAGGCTACGATTATCACAAGCCAATATCCAATCGCCAAATGGCACGACCGCATTGGTGAGCCGACAATGGCCGACGCCATACTCGACAGGATCGTCCATAACTCACACAAGATACCTTTGAAGGGAGAATCGATGAGAAAAACTAAGAAAAACTTGACGAAAGCCGAACACTCTTCGTAAGATGTTCCAGTTCAGCTTCCCTATGTTTCACAGGTGTTCGCCATCCTCCGGAACAACTGTTCGCCATCACCGAAATCCGCACTGTTCGACACTTTCGGCTTCAAAAAGTTCCCTTGTCTCTCCTACCATTCTCTCATATTTCTCTCTTCTTTCTTTCAAGATGTCATCAACTGTTTTGAGTAATTTTGTTTTTTCATCTTCTATAAAAGGCATATTCTGAATTTTAGCATTCTTCACTGTGTCCTTAAGTTTGTCAAAGAATTCAATAGATTTAGGGTAGAGCTCCTCGATATTACGTTCAAATTCGATAGTGACAATTTCAGGAATTAGCAGCTTGCCCTCTCTTTTTGCAAGAACATTCTTGATTTTTTCAAACGATTCAATTTTGTGCTCCGATTGTGTTGAAAGGGCTGAAAACAGATAAATATTTGTATCAAGGAAGATGTATTTCATATGATTCACCTCAAGTAAGGATGAGCTGGGTAAACGTTAATAATAAATTGCAAGACGTCCTTTGTCTCATCTCGGGTGTGATTTTTCACGAGCATTCCCCAGTTTGAAGGGCTAGTTTTTCAGCAGCATTCCCCACCCCTTTTTCAGGGCATTCCCCACCTCTATAAGTGGCAACCAGGTGTAGCGCTCTCAAAAATAGTCATACTACTCTCTTGCCAAAGCAAAGGGGGTAGCATGTCAGACAAGGAGTACACCGTGATTGAGATTGTGGATGTTTTGAGAAGACGAGCTGATGGCGACAACATCAGTGCTATAGCACGATCTACAGGAATGGATCGCAAGACCGTTCGCAAGTATATCAGGAGCGCCGAAGAGAAGAGATTGACAACAGAGACTGATGGCGATATCGAAGGTATTGCCTATGAGGTCTTCAAGGAAGTCAATGCAGGCAATGCCGATGACTCCAATAGCAGGGATGGCATTCTGCTGCCTCACAAAGAAAGCATTGCGGAGTGGATTGAACGTGATCGGCTGACCATTACCAAGGCGCATATCAAGCTGCTGCGGACTGGCGTCAAGATAAGCTACAGCTCTCTGTATCGCTTTGTCCAGGAGCATATCGGTATTGGCAGTCACGGAACCGTCCGTATGGCCGAGACAGAGCCCGGCGAAGTGGCTGAAGTCGATTTTGGCAGGCTCGGTTACATCTTCGATAAGGCCCTCAACAGGTTAAGGCTTCTGCATGCCCTTGTGGTGACCCTGGTGTTCAGCCGGTATCAATATGTCCATGTTACACACAAGCAGGACCTGCCGGCACTCATACTTGGGATAGAAGACGCGTGGGACTTCTTCGGCGGCGTCAGCAGGCGCCTCATAATCGACAACATGAAGGCTGCCGTCGTAAAGTCGGATCGTTACGAGCCCATATTCAACAAGACGTTCCTTGAGTATTCCCAATATGCAGGCTTTATAATAGACCCCGCCGTTGCTCGCCAGCCCAAAGGAAAAGCGACCGTAGAGCGGCAGATACCGTATGTGCGGGAGAACTTCTTCAAGGGAGAGACATTCATTGATAGGGATCATGTTCAAAGAGAGGCGGTGAAGTGGTGCATGAATACGGCCGGTATGAGAATACACGGCACGACTAGGAAGCGGCCTCGTATCGTCTTTGAAGAACAGGAGCAGGGTTTGCTGTTACCGGTCCGAGAAGAACGCTTTGACGTGCCCAAGTGGGGCTCCGGCAAAGCCCATCCCGATCATCACATTCGATTCAATAACTCAATGTATTCGGTGCCCCATGATTATATCGGTGCGAAACTCGACTACCGCGTCGACAGCAAACTAGCTCGTATCTACCATGGAGGGGAGGTGATCAAAACGCATCCTGTAGTAGCAGAAGGCAAGCGATCCACCGATTACAGTGATTATCCCAAGCATAAAACAGCTTACGCGATGAGAAACTGTGATTACTACATCGCTAAAGCAAAGGAGGTTGGAACACATTGCGGCAGCTTCGCAGAGGAACTGCTGTCGGGGGTCTTCCCGTGGAGCAAGCTTAGGCAGGCGCAAAAGCTTATACGTCTTTCTGAGAAGTACGGGGCGCAGAGGATAGAGCAGGCTTGCAACCGCGCCCTGTCTTTTAGCCTTATTGATGTATATCGGCTTGAGAGCATCGTCAAACAGGCCTTGGGCCAGGAGGCAACCAAACCCAAAGGAGGTGAAAAAGAAAAAGGAGTTGTAGTGCCGGGCCGGTTCGGCCGTCCGGCGGAGTACTTTAAGCACAAAAAGGAGGATCAAAAATCACTATGGGAATAACCAACGAACTCAAGCAGACCTTGAAGCGACTACGGCTTTCAGGAATGCTGGCCACGCTTCCAGACAGGGTGGCCTATGCAAAAGGGACAAAGCTCGCTTACGCGGAGTTCCTGGAGCTTGTTCTTAACGACGAAATCCAAAGAAGGGAGGATGGAAACATAGAAAGAAGACTCAGGAGTGCAACGGTCGATCTCGATCATACCTTCGAGAGATTCGACTGGGACGCCGCTATCACAATGGACAAGGACAAGCTAAAAGAAGTCTTCAGTCTTGAGTTTGTCGGGCGCAATGAAAACATACTCATATGCGGCCCCGTCGGTGTCGGCAAAACATTCATCGCCAATGCCCTGGCTCACAGCGCCTGCAGAAGGGGATGCAAGGTTGTCATGCTCAGGGCAAGCGCGATGTTCAAAAAACTCCGGCAAAGCAGGGCAGACAACTCATATGGGAAGGAACTGCTGAAACTCATAAGCCCGGAACTGCTGGTCATAGACGACTTCGGACTTCAGAAGCTTACGGAAGTGCGTATTATGATCAAGGCGACCAGCTGGTACGAGGGAGGCGACCACTTCGGAAAGCATAGCGAAGCTGGACGTTTTTATATTACGTTTGCTGGTCGGGATCAGTCAACTTCCCCCGACGTTTTCGCATCGACTCTCCTTTGATGGTTATTTTGTGAGCGACATGCACTATCCTGTCCAGGATTGCGTCGGCGAGTGTTGGCTCTCCGATGAGTTCATACCATTTCTGCACTGGATACTGGCTCGTAATAAGCGTTGATTTCAGTGCGTGCCGATCCTCCATCACTTCGAGGAAGTCGCGGCGTTCAGCATCATTCAGAGGAGAGATGCCCCAATCATCGATTACCAAGAGATCCATCTTGGCGAGTCTGCCCAGCAACTTTATATAGCTACCATCCCCTCGTGCAGTAGCGAGTTCCCTGAATAGCCGGGGACATCGATAGTAGATGGCAGTCAATCCCTCTCTGCAGGCTTTCTGAGCGAAAGCTTCTGCAAGATATGATTTGCCTATTCCTGTGGGGCCAGTAACGATGACATTGTGATGATTGCGAATCCAGTCGCAGGAACCCAATGAGAGGATCATCGACTTGTCGAGACCTCTGGGGTGTCGGTAGTCGATATCCTCTATCGTGGCCTGTCTTTTAAGCTTTGCCGCCCTTAGCCTTAATGCTAACTTTCGGTTCTCTCTATAGGTCCATTCTCGTTCTACGATCATGGCGAATCGGTCCTCGAAGCTGAGATCCGAATGTGAGGGTTGCTCGGATTGCTCACTGAAGCCGACTGCCATGCCATGCAGGCGCATCTGGTAGAGTTTCTCTACAGTCTGATTCGTCATTTAGTCTCCTTTTTGACTAGTTATAGTATTGGCTGCCTCGGATATTGTCATGCTGAACGATAAGCGTCACCTCCGTTTCCTGAGGAATCGGTAACTTGTCCAAGCCGTTCACCAATATAGATTTGACACTCCAGTATGAATACGACTTGATGGCAAGTGCCCGCCGCGCCGCCTCCTCAAGCCTCTCTGCCGAGTATTTCTTTTCGAGGCGCAGTATGCCAAGGCAGGATCTGTAACCCTGCTCTGGATGCGGTTTATTCATCATGATTTGCTCTACAAGTTGCGCAGTGTTTGGCCCCGTCTTTTGCGCCCAACTGACGATCCTTGAAGGAGTCCACTCGAGATGGCGCTGATGAGATGCCGGCCGGTGCTCATTAACAGTCGTGAACCCTCCCCTCCGATTACTGCGCCGATGCATAGCGACACGCTTTGCCTTGAAGTAAGCTTCGATAGTCTCCACAGTCATCCTGACATCTACCGGTTTTCTGACAAGCAAATAGGGAACACTGTAGAAGTGGCCGTCAACTTCTATGTGGTAATCGATGTTGACAGTCGCTTTCTTCCACTCGGCGTATTGATATCGCTCCAAAGGGAGACGCCTTAGTGCTGGCCGGTCTATGGATTCAAACAGCGATTGTCTGCTTCCCTGTATCTTCTTGAACGACCGCGTGTTCAATCTTTGAAGGAGTTCCCTGATCTTTTGATTCAATTCGGAGAGGCTGAAGAAGGTGTGATTCCTGAGAGCGGCGATAATCCATCGGGTTACTATCAGAACAGCAGTTTCGACTTTTGCCTTGTCCCTGGGTTTACCGGCACGGGCAGGGATTATGACTGTCCCGTAATGCTCTGCCATGTCCCGATATGTTGGATTCAGATCCGGCTCATATCGACACGCTTTTGAGACCGCCGCTCTAAGATTATCGGGAACGATGATCTCAGGGACACCGCCCAGGTACTCAAGTGCCCTGACGTTGCAGCCAATCCAGCAGGGAAGGCTCTGGTTCAGCACAGCTTCGGCATAGGTATAGTTGCTTGCTCCCAAAACGGCTACAAAGATATTTGCGTCAGTCTTTTCCCCGCTTAGTGAGTCGACGATGGCTATAGTCTTGCCGGCAAAGTCGACGAACAGCTTTTCGCCCGCCCGGTAGTGCTGCTTCAGTGTAACATCAAGGGTCTTTGCCCATGCCTTATATCGGAGACAGAACTGGCTGTATTCAAAGCCCTCCGGGCAATGCCCTTTGTACTCTTGCCACAAGAGCTGAAGTGTAACGCCTTTCTTTGAAAGCTCGCGATGCAGTTCTTGAAAGTCAGGCTCCTGTCGCGGCAGCCATCGGCCAGCGCGCTCCATTGGGAACAGCCGCGATTCTAATGTTGCGTCATCGATGCCCTCCGGTAGGGGCCATCCCAGTCCGGCATGTTCAGCACGACGGATATATTCAAGCACTGTGCTGTGCGATATGCCGCAAGATCGGGCTATCTGTCTCTTTCCTAGACTAAGCCCGAAATGTAATCTAAGTATCTCTTTTGCCTTTCGCATGGTTAATCTCTCCGATGCCATCATCCCTCCGTGATAAGTTGTCGTGAAGGAACAATGACTTAAACTGAGATATCTTATCCAGCTTGAGGCTATGCTTTCGTCAAAGGACTTTTGTATCCCAATATGATCAATCCCGACCACCTGTTATGATCACCTCGGAAAAGTGGTTGGCTCCCGATCATAATCACTGGTCGGCATCAATCATATTGAGTGGTCGGCTTCTATCGGAACGACTGGTCGGTATGAATCAGATTACGCACGGAAGAACAATCGGGCGACTTCTACGAGATTATCATCGAAAGATATGGAAGGGCTTCAACTGTGATCACCAGCAATCGGGATATCCATGAATGGATGGCGCTCTTTGATGATCCGATCATGGCGAACTCGGCCCTGGATCGCATCGCACACAATGCACATCAACTCGTCATCGAGGGAGAAAGCTACAGGAAAAGAAAGCAGCCACAAAGAAGAAAACAGACTGCTGTTTGATTATGTACCATCGGATATGCTAAAAACTCAGATAGAGGCTACACCTGGGGAATGACCCTGAAAAATGAACTGGGGAATGCAGCTGAAAAATGACATCTCGGGTGTAACTATTCTTTGTCAATTGCTATTTAAGTAACTCTTCAGCAGTGCCTTAAACATCTTTCCATGATTCGGATACTTCAGGTGCAAGAGTTCATGGACTATTACTTGTTTCAAGAATTGTTTGGGTTCACTCATGATGTCACTGTTAAAAGTAATCCTGCCCTTGCTTGAACAGCTTGCCCATTTTCGTTTCATTGAACGAACATGAATTTCAATAGGGTTAACTCCAATTTTCTTTGACCATTGCTGAACTTCCTGCTTCAATTCGTCACGAGTAATCATCGTGTCCTGCCAGTCAATATCTGCATTATCTTTTTGACTATATCAATGTAGTTCTGTATCCCCGATTTAACCAGAATCTTATAAAGTTGTTTCCTTATCTCACTTTCATGCTTTTCACTTGCCTTCCAATGAGGGAACTTCTCAAAGACCTCTTTCATTTGTTTGGCATTAGCGTCAGGGTCTGCAATCCCTTCTTTCTTGAACAGCCAATGGATAGTAAAAATCTCAGGACTCATATTTTTTTCTGCCTGTTCTTTTCTTGCCTGATTGATTTCCTCTATTAGCCTCTTTAGTTCTTCGAGGGTTTTCTGTGTGTTTAACTGTCTTTCTCTGAACAGTTTCGCAATCTCCTCTGCCTTTTCACCAATGGATATAAGATAGGGAGACTTTGCAGCCTCATCGGTAATAGTTTTTATAATTCCTTTCAATAGGTTGAATATCTTCTCTGTATCAGATGCCTTACTTCCCTCTATCTTCTTTAGGGTGTCCTCATTGATTTCATAGATTTCCAATGCAGGTTTTATGGCGCCACTTTTGGTGTGCTCCTGAACAAGCTTTGCAGTCTTTCTTGAGAACTCCCTGTCTATTGGAATTGCAGGCTCATATGCCTCTCTCAGTATCTTGTAAAATCTTGTCAGGGTCTCGAAGTCATCAAGGTATGGTCTCAGGAATGCATCGGGGGAGAGGATTTCATAAATAGTAGCAATCTCCTTGAAGAAGGCATAATACTGATGCCTTGTTTCTTCATCCATAAAATGATTAAGGACAGTCTCCACTGCCTTGTCCTGAGATTTCCCCTTTATGAGGATAAGGTAATTGCTCCTTGCCTGTTCTATCAGGTCAATGAACCTTACCTTCAGAACTGCTATATCGTGCACGACTCCTTCTATATCTGAGGAATCGAAGGCAAGGGCTCTTTCAAGATTATCGAATATCCCTACAAAGTCCAGAACGAAGCCCGAAGGCTTGGGTCTGCCTCCCTCATCCTCATAGGGTCTGTTTACTCTTGCTATCGCCTGTAGAAGCACGTGGTCACGCATGGGCTTGTCCAAATACATACAGTAAAGAATGGGCGCATCAAACCCTGTCAGAAGCTTTTCTGTGATGATTAGTATTTTAGGAAGACTGTCAGGCTTCCTGAATGCCTTCCTGATTCTCTTTTCTTCCTCTTCTGACAGGTGCTGCCTTGCAAGTTCAGGGGGGTCTTTAGCCCCAGCACTTATAACAACCTGAGAATATTCAGGGGGAAGATGTTTATCAAGAAGGTCTTTATAGATAGCACACGCTTCCCTGTCCACGGCAACAACAAATGCCTTGTATCCCATAGGCTCGACATAGTTCTTGAAGTGGTCTGAAATATACAGGGCAATCTTTTCCATGCGTTCCCTGTTCTTGAGCATGTTTCTGAGATTGACAGCCTTCTCAAGGACTTTGTTCAGTTCCTCGACATCACTGATACCTTCAGCATCGGCAAGTTCAAGGAACTCTTTATTGAGAACTTCTTTATCGACCTGAAGCTCATTAGGGGCAAGAGTGTAATGTAGGGCAACCGTGGTCTTATCTTCGATTGATTCAGCGATGCCGTATTTATCGAGATAGCCCTTTGGAGGGTCATCCTGCCCAAAAACTATGAATGTTCCGCTTCCATGTGTTGTTCTATCAATAGGCGTTCCAGTAAATCCTATGTATGTGGCATTTGGCAATGCTCCCATGAGATAATTGCCTAGTATGCCACCTGTTGTCCTATGGGCTTCATCAACGAGAACAAAGATATTGTCTCTTGTATTGATATTTGCAGGGATGCTGTCAAATTTGTGGATCATCGAAATTATCAGGCCCCTCTTATCGCCTGAAAGCAGACTTTGGAGGGTCTTCTTGCTATCGGCCACCTCCACATTCGCAACTCCAACGGCTGAAAGATTCCCGAATAGCTGGGTTTCAAGTTCATTCCTGTCGACAAGCATGATGACGGTAGGATTATCAAATAGGGGATTTTCGATTATCTCTTTTGCAGCAACAATCATAGTATAGGTCTTTCCTGACCCCTGTGTATGCCAAATTAGACCCCGTTTCTTTTGCTTTTCTTCAGCACGCTTGACGATGCTTTGCACAGCCCTCATCTGATGGGGTCTCAGAACAACCTTTTTTAGCTCATCGTCTTGCCTTGTGAACAGGATAAAGTCATCAAGCACTTTGATTATTCTTCCTTTATCGAAGAATGCCTTTACGAGGGTCTCAAAGTCTCCCTGTTTTTCTTCCTTCCAATTGAACAGCCCTTTTCTTGATGTGTTCCATGTAGCCCCATAGTAATATCGAATAATGTGAGTCAAGGTATAAAGTTGGAGAATAGCCATAATTTCAGGAGCCTCATTATGGTATCTTCTTATTTGGTCAATAGCTTCGGCTATTCCATCAATCTTCTGTGCCGCCTTCGTTTCTACTATAAAGACAGGGATACCGTTAATGAGGAATACTACATCGCCCCTGATTGTTTTCCTGCCATTGGTGAAACTGAATTCATCGGTGACGTGGAAAGCGTTGTTTGCGATAGGCTCAGTAACATCTAAAAACCTGACATTTCGTTCCCTTTTCTCATTAGGTACAAATATTGTTTTGATTCCCTTGAGGTATTCCCATGCCGTAAGATTCCCTTCAATGGTTGGGGGTATTGCTTCTATCTTTTTGATAAGTTCGTCTGCAAGAAGTTGAGTAAGGAAGTCATTCAGTTTTTGAACCTGAGAGATGAAGATGTCTTTGAAGACTACTCCTGTTTCTCCACCTCTTAAGGCTATAGCATTTTCTGGGCTTATGTATGTCCAGCCTATAGCGGTGGCGTATTGAATTAAAGGGTTTTGGACTGCTCCTTTTTCGCCACCGATAGGACTCATACAGGAATCTCCAAGTCTTTGACCCGAATTCTACCTTTCATAAGAAGAGATAGGAGGGTTTTAAATAGCGAGGAAAGAGAATATTGTTTATTCTGTTCGGCAAGCATTTGATTATGAATTTTCGAGAATAGGTCGCTTATATCACATTGCTCACGGAATGATGGTAAAGGAATTTTCAAGCGAGATAGGATTTCAGTATTGAGGTTATTCATAGTCGAACCGACAGATTCATCTAATAACCATTTTTTCACATATTCAGTACGCAGAAAATGACACACATATTTTGACTGAACACCTCGTTGGTCAATACGAACATTTAGACTACCTGTTCCACAAATCCAGCCCTGTTCCTTTTCAGTGACTAAAGCACACCGCCCCATCTCACCCCTTCTTCCAAAAATTATATCGCCTTGCCTCAGAACATGTCGTGGAAGCAAAGCAGCTTTTTCTTCTGAAATAGTACACTTTATGTCAGGCACAATCCCCCCATTTTGGAGATTTGAGGGATTAATAACTGGGATACCATTTTTAATATACTCATGGGCGTGTAACTGACTACCGAAAGGTCCTGTTTGAATTAACCCTGCAATTGTTCCTAATTCTTTTATTTCCCAATGTTCAGGAATCAACCCTATCTCTGTCTCATGCAAAGGCACTCTCTCTGCATCTTCAATTGGCACAGCGCCATAGGTGAACAGATGCTTCATCATGGACTTCTTGAGTTCTTTTAAGGCATATATGACATTTTCAGTTTTATCCTTGGCTTCCTGTATGGATGACAAGACAGATGCTATTTTTTGTTGTTCAAGGAGATGGGGGAGAGGTAAAGAAAGATTTTCAAATAAATGCTTATTCACATGAGGAATTGTTGAACCTGTCGTTTTAGAATTAAAAAGGTCAAACTTACTTTTTAAATAGTAGTAAATATATTGTCTGCAAAAATTATTATGTTTAGGTTCAATTCTTATCATTGTAGAGGCTAAAGCACCTTCTAACCCTGTAAAAACATCCCCAGCATTAGAACCGTCCCAAATGAGGACAATATCATTCTTATGCACTCCGATATATGAATCCTTATCCTCAACTCTTACAAATTGCTTTGGGATTCTTCTTCTGTAATACTCTGCTGTCAAATAAGGAGTAGCTCCATCATTATAGTACTCATTCAAATTACGAGGTTTCTTCCCTTTAATAGTCTTTATGGCATTCCCGAGTTTTTCCAGTTCCCAATCTGCAGGCAAAAGACCTATCTCAGTTTGCTTAAAGCCTTCTAAGGATTCTTCACCAACAATCATATCTCAAAGCCCATCTGCCCTAACATGGCTTTTAGTTTCCGATCAGCTTCAACTCTTTCTTCCTCTGCTTCTTTTAGTAAGACAATAGCTTCTTCAATAGGAAGAACTTCTTCTCCTCCATTTTGGGAGACATATCTGGATGGACTAAGATTATAGTCATTCTTTACAGCTTCTTCATTCTTAATAATCTTACCGATGCCTTCTTCTGCCTTCCATTCCGAATAAACCTCAAAAATCTTCGTAATGCTTTCATCGGTCAGGTAGTTTTTTGGTCTTCCTTTGGCAAAAAGCTTTGATGCATTCATAAGAACAATCTCGCCCTTGTGTTTCTTATTCTTGTTTATAACTAAAATGATTGCCGGGGCTGTAGTGTTGTAAAACAGATTCTCAGGCATCAAGATAGCTGCCTCCACCCAATCCTTTTCAACAAATGCTTTCCTTATATCCCTTTCTCTATTCGCTCCCTGATTTCCACTGCCTCTTGATACCGCCCCTGTATCCAAAACAACTGCCATTTTGCCTTTAGCTGTCAAAGAGGCCACCATATGCTGAATCCATCCCCAGTCACCACTTGAAGAAGGTGGATAGCCATAGGTAAATCTGTTAAAGGCATCATTCTCATATGTGGATTGTGTGAAGTCCTGATTCCACATCGGATTGGCAGTAACCTTGTCGAACTTCTGCAATGAGCCCTCGGGATTCAAGAATGCAGGTCTGTTCATGGTATCGCCAAGGGCTATATTTGCCTCCATGTCATGAAGGAAGGCGTTCATCTTTGCCATAGCGTAGGTGACATGGTTTATTTCCTGTCCATAAAACATCAAGGGTGCAACAGCAGGATCATTATGGTATTTCTCCATGAATCTAAGATGGGACTTGATAAGAAGCCCTCCTGAACCACTTGTTGGGTCATATATGGATTCCCCAGCTTCAGGGTCTAAGATAAACGACATAAGGATTGCTACTTCTCTCGGGGTATAGAACTCTCCTGCACTCTGTCCTGAACCTTCAGCGAACTTTCTTAATAAATATTCATATGCCCTGCCTAATATGTCAGGCTCTGCATCCTTTAGCCCCAGTCTGTATTTGCCCAGTACGTCTATCAATACCTTGAGGCTCTCTTCTCCGATAATCCTCTGTCCTGAAGCGGTAGCATTGAAATCAACGATGTTTATGACACCTTCGAGTTTTGGGTTTTCTTTTGCTATCGCTCTGACAGCATTAGTCAGATGTTCTCCTATGCCTGTGGTCTTCTTCGATATGCTTTCCCATCTTGCATCGGCAGGGATATAGAACCTCAGAACTGAGTGGTCCTTCTGTGCTATATCTTCAGCAATCTTGGTGTCTCCATATTCCTCTTGAAGACCTTTCATTTCATCTTCAAAAACATCGGACAAGCGTTTTAGGAAGATTAAGGGCAGGATATAGTCTTTATACTTGGGGGCATCAATCGCACCCCTGATTTTACACGCAGCATCCCATAACCAGTTCTCAAGGGTACCAATGTCCAATCCACTGCTCATATGCATTCAACTTCCTTTTTCTCGCTATTATACCCTGTATACGATATGAATGCTTAAGTAGAGATAGATCAAATCCCCAAAAGGATTTCTATGAAGTAAAATCATCAGTACTTAGACTGTGGTAAAATGATCCAGTCCATCAAGGCAGTGAAGTAAATAAATCTATTGGAGCTTCTAATGAGCTTTGTCGAGAATCATCTTCTGGTTGGTGAAAGAATAGAACATATTACACATTTGCATTGGAAATTATACATAGTGCCTTTAATTATTGCTTTATTTGTATTAATTACGGCTATCGTTTTATTTAAAAATCATTATTATATTGCTGGAATGGTTGCAATATTGATTGCCCTTGGTCTCGTTGCATCGCCATATTTAGTTATTCATAACAGCGAATTTGCTGTCACTAACAAGAGGGTAATCATTAAAGTTGGTGTGGTCAATACAAAGTCCTTGGAATTATTTCTGAATAAAATTGAAGCAATTACTGTAGACCAAAGCATCATGGGAAGAATGTTGAATTATGGAAATATTGTAGTGACAGGTAGCGGTGGTACTAAAGAGCCATTTTCTGGGATTAGAGCACCATTAGACTTTAGAAAAGCGGTTCATCAGGCTACTGATTCCATATCTTCCCAACAGACCGCTCGATCCGAAACAACCGTTTGACCACTGGAGGTCATAGCTAGTTAGAAGATATCACTCTCTCAACCACTTTTGTTGGAAAGGTAGGAGTGGTATCTATCTCATTCATCCGCAGCCAATTGTTCAGGTTGGCTGGTGTGCAGCCATATCGTTTTGCTATGTATTTTTGGGTCGAACCATTCCTGAGCAGCGCTGTAATTTCCTCTTTGAATGGATCTAGTTTCGATTTGCCCCGACCTTTCGGTCTTCCCAACTGCTTACCAGATGCCTTCGCAGCTCTCAAGCCTTCCTTTGTACGTTCGCTGATCAAATCACGTTCTATGTCCGCAATCATAGCAAACATATACAGCACAATCTTAGATTCCATTGTGCCGTTTAAACTCCAACCACCTTTCACAGAATGTATTGCTATACCTCTTTCCTTTGCTATTTTCATTATCTCAAGAATTTGTAAATTTGATCTGCCAAGTCTGGATAGTTCAGAGACTATGATTGTATCTCCCTCATTAAGGGACAGCAAAACCTCACCAATTTTGCGCTTACGCCAATCCTTAGTACCACTTACTTTATCCTCTAACCATTCGACTCTGCCAAGATTCTTATTATTGGCAAGGGTTAATATGTCGGCCTTGTTCTTTTCAAGATCCTGCTCTTGAGTGCTCACACGGAGATAACCGATGGTCTTTTTGCCCTGTTTTTTTACCTGCTCGGGAGCACTCTTTTTCATCGTCCAACTCCTTATTAAATGGAATGGTATTAATTATTAATATTGTATAACCATTAAATAAATAAAAGTCAAGCCATAACGTTATATTTGAGTCGCAGAACAAACGAACATTTATATTTTAATATTGTGTGCATAGAAGATTTGATTTTGACGCTAAGAGTGTCAGTGCACTCAGGAGGATAGTTTCATAAAGAAGGCGGCTGGAAATTTATCGGGGAATCCTCGGTGCTGAGCAACAGAAGATGTCAAGGTTGCAAGACCTGTTACGACTGCTGCGGCAGCCAAGAACGTAGCATAACCAGCTGCAACAGGCGAGCTAGCTGAAAGAACTCCTGCAGCCACTTCGGCTCCTACGTATTTTATGATATCTCGGTCAATCTGCTTCCACTCTTCCTCTGCCTTCTTAATCTCGTATAGTAGCTCGTCTGCTAGGAGTTGTGCATTAACACTATCAAAAGAATCTTCTGAACAGGCATTTTGCCACACCTTTCGTAAAAAAACTCGTAGCGATTCCAGACGCCCCTCTTTGCGAACTTTCATTGCGTGTTGCAGCCTTACCTTGTCAAGATATGGGAGAGTTACACTCTGGAGAGCTTTTGCAAAAGGCGCCCACGCTTTGTTCTCGGCACTATGTGCCTCTCTATCCAATTCGATCTCTTTCCACTTGGAGTAAAGGTCTGTGACAAGGTACGAGTTAGTGAGACTGGCCGTCAACTTAGCTATATTGTAACTTGTGCCAGTAGTTGCCATGCGCATCTGCCCTGATGTAGAGGATGGGTCTAAAGGCTCAAGGAAATCGGGGTCTTGTTCTCGCTTTTTGTGGATATAGGCGAGAAACTCATCGGATGTTATACCTTCTCCCTCCCCCTCCAGTTCAAGCTTATCGAACTGTCTGCGAAGATATGAATCGGGCGCACTAAGAATGAGGTCATTGAACGCAAGTTCTTCGCCATGCCGCTTCTTGAGTTCCTCAACCGAGATTTCAGCAGCTTTAAGCAATTCACTGTTCAAATTGAATTTATCTCGTTGTTGTTTCATAGATTCCCAATTAAGCTTCTTATCAAAATCGGCAGGAGTCCTAATGATTTCGATAATTCCAGCTTCGATCCAAGGGGCAAGCGAGAGCCAAAAATTAACATTCCTTAAAGTTTGCGAGCGATACTGTTCTGGCTCAAGGTCGAAAAAGCAACCGAAATTTGACCATCTGCGATCACCGAATATTGATCACCCTGAGTTAGTTGATAATCAGGGATGATAGTGGGTAATCATCCCGCCGTTTATTCGTACAGGCGTCTTAGTTGGCTTGCTTTCTTCCGGTCATACCCGATATCAGCCCTCGAAGTATCAGGAACCCTGAGTGGATAGGCGTACCCGGACTCGCTGATCAGCATATCGCCGTCGAGATCCGTTATCATCGAGATATCGTCGGCATTGCTGCATTGCCTGAACCAGGTCGTATTGTCTCTGGTGAATGCGACTTCAACCGTTTCAAGTCTGCCTTTTTGAGGATTGTACACTGTGGTTTCCATAAGTTATTTCTCCTTGCCTCCGTGTTTTCTCTTTTCCTTAAGACTCTGCTTCAGCCGATAACTATCCCAGGTGCAGTTGATGATATGGGCTTTGTGGGTCAGCCGATCCAGCAGCGCGGCGGTCATTACCGGATCGCCAAATACCTGTGTCCAGTCGGCAAACCCAAGATTGGTTGTGATCATCACTGACCCTTTTTCATGTCTTTCAGCTAAGACCTGAAAGAGCAGTTCCGCTCCTTCCTTGCAAAAAGGTATATACCCCAGTTCGTCCAGAATGAGCAGATCGTAGCGAACATACCTTTGGATAAGACGCTGTAGCGTCCGCTGCTGTCTTGCTTCGATCAGTTCGTTGACCAGGCCGTAACAGGTGACAAACCGGGTACGGAAGTTGTTTTTACAGGCTTCGATCCCCAGGGCAGTGGACATATGCGTCTTGCCAGTGCCACTTCTTCCAAGAAAGATGACATTCCGGCACTCCTTTATATAGCCTTCTGCGGTAAGTTCCCGGAACAGCCGAAGGTCCAGTTCCGGTACTGCTGCAAGATCGAATGTCTCCAGTGGCTTGATAATGGGGAACTTTGCCTCCCTGATGCGACGGTTCAACCTGCTTTCTGATCTGGCCTGCAATTCGGCCACGGTCAGATTGAGGAGAAACTCGTCATAGCCGATACCTGTTTCCCGGGCCTGCCGAACTAACCCCTCCATGTCGCGAGCCATGGTCGATAGATTCAGAGCTTTGAGATTTGCCTGCAGTTCCATCATCTCCCCGGCTTTCATTGAACACCTCCAAACTGCGCATAGACAGCCAAATCCGGAGGTGGCAGCGTTGGCCAGCAGGCCAAGGAGGGTATAGGTCTGGCGGTGTCACCCGTGTAAGCGAGCACATGATGCACACCGTCGCTGGTGCTGATGTTGTTCTCTATGGCCAGTTCCACTGCCGCTTCAATCTCGCCGGCCTCATAATCACGATAGAACATAAGAACGGTGATAAAGTCTTTGATTCCTTTTGTTTCACCCTGGGAACGGCAAAAACGCTCCAAAAGAAGATGAAGGAACTGCGGCCAGCTCTTCCGCCATTGCTGGATGGGCCGGGCACTATTGAATGCCAGCGGCCTCTGCTGGATAAGTTCAAGATAATGGTCAGCCTTCAGAGCCCATTTGTTGTTACCGTACAAACGCTCATGCGTTGCCAGCTTCTTCGTGCCTGTAAAGATCTCCACCCGATCAGCGCGGAGCAGCACCTTCACTCTGAACCCAGCATAACGGCTTGGTACGGAATACCGGTTCTTATCCACAATGACCGTGGCATACTTGTCGGCCTGGCCCACTGATATCTGCACATTACTGAACACAGCTTCGGGAAGCACCAGAAGATGCCCTTTCTCCTCTTCGTACAATTCGTTCACAGTGAGATCCCGGCCAGCCATCTTGTGATCACCGTAAGCAACGCACTGCCGAAGAATCTTCTCGTTCAGCTCTTCCAGGCTGGCGGCCTCCGGTATCGGGACCATGTAATTGCGCCGTGCATAACCGACCAGTCCTTCAACGCCGCCTTTCTCATTACCGCTGTCGGGATTGCAAAAACGGGCTTCAAAGCTGTAGTAGGCCTTGAACTTGCTGAATCCAGACTGCTCTATGCGATCACGCCCTCGCAACACCTTCTGTACCGCTGTCGTCAAATTGTCGTAGATTAGGACCGGGAATATACCGTCATAGAAGGAAAACGCGTGGATATGCGCATCAAGGAATGCCTGTTGTCTCTCACAAAGATAGAAACGTACGAAGTGCTTGCCGGAATACTTACTGCGCATGCAGAAAAACTTCAGCCGGAGTTCTTCTCCGGCAATAATCGCCGTCGCCGTCCCCCAGTCAACTTCCGCTTCCTTCCCTGCTTCCGGATTGCATGGGATAAAGACGCGCGGTGTCTCGATCCCCAAAATAACCCTGGCAAGTCTTACATAGCGGCGGACAGTGGACTCTCCTCCTTTATAGTCACGCTCATCCACCAACCGATTGTATATCCGGTGTGCCGTATGCTGCTGCTTCTTCGGTTTGTCTTTGTCGCTCTTAAGCCAGTTATCGATAGCTACCATATAATCGCCAAGAGCGGGAAACGGCTGATGGCTCCGTTCCCTGTACCCCCAAGGCTCACCGCGTATGGCTTTCTTGATCGTGTTTCGAGAATGGCCCGTCAATCTTGATAACTCACTGATGTTTTGTCCGTACACCCGATGACCCGTCCTGACCAATTCATACTGATCCATCTTGAGCACTCCTTCCTCCTCAGCATAAAAATGGGGCAACTTGGAAACTATGCCCCACTTCATCATGAGGAGATATGCTCGGGGTGGTCAATTTTCGGTTATCAAAACCCCGCTTTGCTGGTCAATTTTAGGTTATCAAAACCATCAAGGATTGGGTTATATTCATCTCTCATGTTGGCAGGGTAAATAAAGGGGTCTACTATAAGTATTTTATTAGCATAAATGGAATGTCGGATTATTCCTCTGATTATATAGCGAGGATGATAATCTCCGACATATAGACCAGATACGGCAGTGGATGATTTTTTTAAAACAGAGTAAATATCCGTGTTTTGCGGCCAGACTTCATATACGGCCTCGTGGATACTGCGAACTACCTGAGAGGTAAAGGCAGCCTTATAATCTTTAAGTGAGTCGATCTTTTCTGGGTTATCAATTTGGAGCACTTCTCTAATCTTGTTTAAAAAATGAATATTGCGTCCCCTGATAGAAATTAGAGGCCGCCAATCTGCTCCAGTTCGAAAAACATTTTCCCAATCAACTTGGCCTAAACAGCAACGCTTGTACTTTTTACCACTCCCACAAGGACATAAGGTGTTAACTGAGACTTTGATTGCCTTTGGCATATGAGATATCTTTATCCTGTTGTTGATGCTCTTCGTGGTTATTTAACTATTGTACTACATGGTTTTTAGAAGATGCTTATGTAAATTGTTGGCGTTGAAAGCGGTTCCCAATCGGAATTGATTGCCAGATCGAATAACCAAAAGGGTCTTTCATTCAATATTAAAGAGGATTCGGAACTATTTCAAACTCAATCTTTTTAGAAGATTTCACTACTCGTATTCTAAGAACCGTAAGCTCAACTTCCAGCGATTTATCCGTAAACATTTCTATGTAAGCTTTCTCACATGGTTTCCATTCTCGTTCACTTGCTCGACCTCCATCAATAATAGCTAGAATGGCGGTGCCCACACCTTTGCAATATGCTTGTTCGATAATCTGCGCTAACGCATTCTTAATATCATGTTCATTATGATTAGAAGTACCATCTTTTTTTTTAATCCGATTTTCTTGAACTCGATCAGAATCTTATTATTATTCGATCGATAATCTGATATTACAAAGCTCTTCCCAAATAAAGCCGAGTCTGATATTTTATCTCTTTGTAGATTAAGATCCGACATTACCTTCAATTTATCTAACAGTTTAGGTTCACTGAGACGTTGATGTTTTATGATTTCTGCGTATTTGGATGCAAAAAATTCTTTTAGCGCTCCAAGCATATTCTGAGTATCTGTCATATTCATCGTTTCGATGCAACTTGAACAATCTTTCTGCCACTCAAGAGTTCATCCAATGTGAAATAACAATGACCCTGAACATTTCTCATCAGTTGAGGCTTATGCGGAAGATCAATCTGATCTGTCTCAGATAGAACATAAAACCTTCTGTCCTCCCTGTCATCAAACGGCCATTCTCTTATCCTCTGGTTAATATAGTTCTGGACACGATCTTTATATTCGGGATTAAGTCGTTGTATAGCATCTCGGTCATGTGGTTTCATTATGAAAACCTTTTCAACTTTATATAAAGTTTCCATTTCCCCACCCTGTTTTCTAAAGGTGATATACTGAGAAGGTTTATAAGAAAATGTGGTAGGGCAAGAATGGATGGAAGTAGCTTCAATGCAGGAATAAGACTTGCCTGCTGGTACTGATAAGATTTCTTTTATGTCCGATTTCATAGGTATGCCTCTTTTTTTTGCATATGAAATTCCCAATTACTCCGTTACTACCTCAGCATTTACAATCAAATCTAGTTTTTCACTATCACTCATATCAGGAAAATACACCTGTCGATAAAATTCTACGAAATTGTCGACCATCCCTTCAAGTAAGTATTCTCCATGAGCTAAATGTTCTCCATAATTCAAATTTAATATTCTGCAGTCCTTAACCTCAAGGCCAAATTCATGACATAGACTATCCTTTAACGATTCTTCTATCGTCTCATGGCGCATAAAATAATGATCTGTCCACACTCGAATTTTTACCTCCCCTAATTTCACCTATTTCTCCTTTCGTTAGGATAGCGAAACGCAGACGGCACTTCCACAATGATAGTTGCAGTAACTCTTCTCATTTCACCAATCCGATCGGCATTGTCGGCACATTTTCTCATGGATATCATCATCTTGCATCATACCCTCTTTGGAATTCCTCCTGTTGTTGTCTCTGCCTACTCCTTTGCTCAGAGGCATCCTTAGAATTATATACGCATGCATTTGCGTCATCTCTGCATTTAGTACTGCAACCTGCGAAAGCAATATTATCAGATTGGGTATAATAACGCTCCTTGCATCTTTTGAAACAATTTCCATAAATTGGCACACAATCCTTAGACGAGTATTCTGCTTCCTGCCGTTTTCTCTGCCTACTCCTTTCCTCAACGGCTTCCTTAGAATTATATTCGCATGCATTTTCGTCATTTGAGCATGCAGTCTTGCAAGTTTTCAAATCAACATTATCAGACTGGTTATCGTAATGCTTCTCGCATTTTTTGTAACATTTCACAGCAATTGACACACAAGCTCCAAACGAGGTATCTTCCTTTTTGATTTTTGCATTTTTTGCTTTATCTGACCAACGTACCTCGGCAATATACAATATAATGTATTTTGAATTTATTGGAATTATCCTTGTATAGTTTCCTTTTGATAGACCTTTTAATGCTTTTTTATACGCTTCTTTCAGATCGTCCAAATTTATATAGCCCATATCAGTGTTATCGTCAAATATCTTTTTGAAAGATTCGCCTTTCTTTAGGCGTAGTATTATTTTCTCCGCTTCCTCTTCAGTGCTTGTTTCTATTTTAAAAAGATGGAGTTCTTTTTGCTTTGCAAACAAATTGATAGGGTTAAAGATAGACAACATAAAGCAAACTGATATAACACTGAAAAAAAATATTAATTTATTAAACATATTCCATCCTCATAAGCCAACCTCATTTGCGTCACTAGTAGTTGTCGTATTAATGCAGGCCCATCATGCGAGCCACATCCTCACAAGCACTCTCACCTTTTATGAAAGCAAAATGTTTATTTAACGTTGGTGAATACAGACTCACATAATCTTTTTTTTGATTGACAACTCTAATCGTAACGCCACTACTTTTCATACTATTAATCCATTCCTGAGGTGACTGCTGAATGCATTCCCCATTCTGTAAGCCAAGTATATACCAATCCCTGCCAGTCAGTTGAACTGACGTATCAATGTCAGGTTTTTTTTCCCCCTCGAATATTTCTGCGCTGCACTGGTTTGATAACTCTGTTTGGTGTTCTTTGAGGCAGTTAATCATGTCGCTTTCTCGTTTGAAGGGATTATCTGAGCAGAACATGTCATAGTCTTTCGAACATGAGCCATTGACGTCAAAACCCTCGGATACTCCGAGACAGATCACCAACATGGCAATGAAGAAGATCAAACTTTTCATAATGGCTCCTTATCTAGCATTTTCAACATTTCTACTCCTGTTTCGTCCCCGAGGAATACCATCCAACATCAGGAAAATGAATTTATCTTGTTAACCAACATCTTACAATCTTTCAAAGTATACCACCGATTAAGTATGGATAGATCAGAAAAATATTATGAAGGCAGGTTATTTGCGTAAAATTGTTACTATTCTATTTAATTGTGTATCATTTGGGAAAAGCGATCCACACTCGGGGAGGTGATATGGACAAAAAGAGGGTCGGAATCATTCTTATACTTGTTGGCGTTGCTGCAAACCTCCTTTCTTTAATCTTTAGTAGCGGCTACGATTCTAAGGGAGGCTTTTTAGGCAGCATTGGAACAATGGAGTTTATACTGAAAGAAAACCCTTACCCATTGCCTATGCAGCGTCCTGAACCGCCAACGTATGATGAAATGATGCGCACCAAGGAGTTGGCAATTCAGAATGTCTACAATAGGAAATATCAAGATGAATATGGAATATTCCTGAATGAATATATAAAGTATGCGCAGCAGTCCGCAGATTACCTAGAGGGTGAGAAACAAGTCATTTTTTTCCCCTATAAGTATTTCTTGGCTTTTGATATCATAGTGATTTTTATTGGAATCGGTTTTGTAATGTTAGCAGGGAAACGTGCAAGAGAAAGCTGAAATACTCCTTCCAATGCTTCCATTGCTGAGTGGGTCTGGGGTAATATGTCCTTGAAACGAATCTGATCTTTTCCTAGGTTTAATTTCCTCGCTGTTTGTAGATATCTGACAGAGCTGGTTCAGCGGTGGGTCTATTATTAATTTGATCAGACAGAAGGTCTAGTAATTCATCAAATTTTTCCGAATCTAAAGTCCTATATCCATTCTTTCTAGCCTTAGCCCAGCATCTCCGCATCCGCTCCTTCTCTTTCTCTGATAGAGACTCATTATTTTTTAGTTTGACAGCAATGATTTCTGCGAAAGATGCCCAACCAATATGAATCTTCATTTCCGATTTCGTCCAATCGGCAAGATGTTGCCATTCTTCGCAGTTATACGGAGGCTCCAAGGATTTTTTTAATTCAGCTTTTTTCTCTAATATCCGTCTCTTTTCCATTTCCTTGGAGAGATCCTTTATCTTTACCACTCGACCATTCTTCACAGATATTTCCAAGACAATCTTGAAAGCTATAGGCATCTGATAACCAGCGTGTATGTAGAGTTCAGGGATAAAGTCCTTTGCCAGCATAAGCTTCCCTGTGAAAGGAATTACCACACTCAGGCCTTGATAGGCAGGTGGATCGCTCTCTTCCGATGGCTCAATTCCTCCGATAGGTAGGTAATTCCCATTCTTCTCCCAAAGATTTAGTTCTCTGAGATATAGCGATTCTTCCGTTAATTCATATTTAGCATAGAAGCCGCTCCAGCAGTCGGTCTGTACCCCTTCCCCTTCCATACCAAATTGTTCGGGCGATGCAAGATCCCCTCCTTCCTTGCCAATGAGAGAATATTCTTTACCCTTGAAGAGGAATGTGTCAGAAATCTGTGCTGTCATCGTACCTCCCTGAGAATTAGGAATTATTCAGCTTCCATAGCGATTTATATCCCATTTCTCAATTGTCAAAGATATTATTACAAAATAATCTCAATAGCCGTTTTTTGCATAAAGATCCTGAACCGCTGTTAACGTATCCACAAACATGTTCTTAGCGTCTTCATAAGATATTGTCTTATGCCCATGGATGAGAAAGCTGGTTTTATCGTAATACAACGATGCTATGGTATCCCTCAGCGTTCCATGCGATGTTTTATTTATTAATTCCTTAACATTATCTCTGTCATATCGCTCAAAATAAATGACACTCTTATTGTTTTTTCTTATTAACTTTCTTCTTGTTGCAATATCTCTGATCGTTACTTCTATAATTGTTCGACATAGTGAGTAGACAGCATTATACTGTTGGAAAGCGAAGCAGTTACGAGCTTCACTTATAAACTCCTTAAGACTGTTCGGCACAGTGATTCCCACAATCAACGGACTTATGTCATACATGCCTTGTACATATTCATATTTACTGAACCAAGATTGAAACATTAATGATCCCAATTCTTCGATTTCATCTTCCGATAGGGAGTCAATGTTCAGATCAACTTGAGATATGCCCTCTAGGTGCTTGAGCAATTTATCTGACACAAAAAGCTCATTTTTACTAATCTTCAGCAATATCTTTTGAGCATTCTTATCGGCAACCTTAACAATTGGCCTATCCATCAAGTATTTTTTTAACTCTCGTTTCAATCCATAAAATTCTGTGATTGCATCCGTCCATTGTCCACCCTTTGACTCCAAGACAGATTTAATAACTAATTTATCTAATGTCTCGAGTCGCAAAGCTTTTCTGGTTAATGCAAGTTCAGCCTTAAGAGCTTCGTTCACCTATTTTCCCTCATATCGACATAAACCATTTGTTATCAATATCAACTGTTTCGACTTGTCTTACAGTTACTCCCAATTTAAGCTCCTTAATTTTCTCACAAAGTAAGTCCCCATCTATTAAATCAATGGGAGGAGCACCATCTCTGGTGGCTTCTTTAAGTGCATCCCTTGTAAATGTTCCAGTGGTAATGAATAGTCCCTTGTCCGCACGTCCCTGCATCGCTCCCCTAAAGTCTCTTATCTGGCTTGCGGAAACAGAGCCCTTGTATTTCTTGCATTGAAAGATTACATGGAAACTGAGAAAACCACTGATTCTTACTATGCCTTTTCCATCGATACCACCATCACCTGTATTTCCTGTTACCTCAACCTGAACAAAACCACTTTCTCTCAATAGCCTCTTTACAAGCCGTTCAAAAGCACTTGGTGATAGCTCATCAATCAAAATAGATAGAAGCTTTTCTCTCCATTCTTCAGCATCTTCGGGCTGCTCTGGCAATTTTAATTGCTGAGTACCTTCACTTGCTTCTTCCGTTGTTCCCTTTGGAAGTTTTCTGACTGTACCTTTGACAGTCCTCACTATATTATCAGGTGAAATATCGTCAATATTGATATCAGATTTAATTAATGCCCATACTCCTCTAGCAGAATTACTAAGCAAGCCGTATTTTTTTAAATATGTTCGTGTCCATGCCAACCTGTAAGCAACTTCACTCATAGTTCCTTTTTCGCCATGCGGTAATTGGAGGACTTCATCAGATAGATGTTCAATTTCGTAAACTTTAGTGTTTATCTCTTCTATTGTGCCTGAACCACCTAATTCTTTAAGTGCTTTTAAGACAGGAATCATGAATGCATCATATGTAGGAATATCTGTTGAGTTTCTTTTTCTTATCATAAAGTTACCTTTTCTTAACTTTTTCAATCCAAAAGTCTTTATACTTCTATGTTGTTTTGATACCTAGACTTCATAATCAAAGTCGGTGCAATAACATATAAAGTCATCATAAACATCATCTTCACAAGAACCAATCCTCGGATAGGGCAGTCTAAGAACTGGCATTTTTAGATTCTCAATCTGCAATGAACAAAATTCACAATCGCCTATCTCCCTTTCTATATAACCCAGCCCATTTAATAATTCATACGGAAGCTTTCCAACAAGTATTATTCTTCTTGGTTTTAGTTGCAATAGGATGCCTTTTGTGTAATTATTAAAGCAGTTAATGGCAACCTGTTGGGACTCTTCTTCTCCCATATCATTAGCTCTGTTATAAAAACAATGTATTGCTTCCATTAAAACATAATCTGTCCATCGAGGTGTTCCATTACCTAATATTTTTTTTGCACGATTATGACACCATGACCAATATCGTAAAGGCAGTGTGGGCGGCGGGGAAAAAAAACCGATTCCGGTGGAACCGAAAGCGTCGCCTTGGGAGCCGGTCTTTAGCTGTTAGCTTGTAAGTGCTGCAACAAAGATAAGACCTACCTTTTTATTCCTTCCTAATGCAATGATTACCTCTGACGTAAGAGCGGAGGTGGGTCATTGGCGAAGCGATGTATCTATTGCGGGCGACATTTTACTCCTGATCGACGGCTGGGCGATCGGCAAAAAGCATGTAGCCGGGATCAGTGCAAGAAGAAACGCAAGCAAAGTGCCCAGCAGGCTTGGAACGTAAAGAATCCTGGATATTATAAAGGCCGCTACTGGTATGTGAAGGAATGGCGACAGCAGAAGCGCCAACAGAGTGCTGCCCTCCGGTCTCAGTCCATGATACAAGACGCGATACCCCCTTCAAAGTCATACCAGCAACTGGTTCTGCTGATACCGGACACGATAACAGGTGTGATACAAGACGAGATACGGCTGCGAAGGGTTGATAGTACTACGTTTACCGCCTATGGACCGTGATACAAGACACGATGGACTACGGCAAAGTGCCGATGTAAACTTGGGAATCACGACAAGCAAGGAGACAGCGGCCGAAATGGAAGAATCACTTCAGAGCCGGGTACGGCATCTCTACCAAATTGAAGGATTGAGTCTGACCCAGGTAGGCAGGCAACTTGGCATATCCAGGAAGAAGGTTACCCGTCTCGTCCGACAGGATGATCTGCAAAGAAAGTCTTCAGAGACCGTAACTACTCCTTATGAACGACTGATAGAGCAGTGGTACAAGGAATATCCGCTCCTCAAAGCCGTTCAGGTATTGGAACGACTGAAGAGCTATGGCTATGAGGGAGGGTATACAGCGGTAAAGGAATGTACTCTTCAGTTCAGGAATAAGCGAAAGAACACCTCCTATCATGCTCTGGAGTTCCTTCCTGGAGAAGAAGCTCAGGTTGATTGGATGCAGCGGACCATGCCTTTCGGCGTTGTTTACGGGTTTGTCTATATCCTGTCCTATTCGCGGTACCTCTACGCCCACTTCTATCTGAGGAGTTCCATGGAGTTCTTTCTGGACGGCCACATAGAGGCTCTAAAGGAGATCGGAGGAATCGTCAGCAGACACACTTACGACAATCTCAAATCCGTAGTCATAAATAGAAAGCCCGTGATCACATACAATGCAAGGTTTGTGGACTTCGCCAGACATTATGGCTTTTCGATTCGTGCCTGCAATCCCGGCAAGCCCAATGAAAAAGGCAGAGTTGAGAGGGTTATCAGGGACATCGAAAGCTTCCTCGTTGCCAACACCTTCAGTGATATCGGCGACCTCAACAGAAGACTCGGGCAGTGGCGGATACAGAGAAACAACAAGATTCACCGGTCCCTGGGGATAACGCCCGCGGAGGCATTGAAACAGGAACGTCTCAGGAATCTTCCTCAGATCCATTACCTACCTTACCGGCAAGAGCCGGCGGCTATCAATAAGACATGCTTTGTGGAGTTCGACACCAACCGCTACTCGGTGCCGTCGCAGTACAGCAACAGGCCCTGTGACATCTTTGCTTATCCTCATCAGATAGAAATCCTGGTTCAGGGCAAAAAGATAGCGACACACAACAGAGTATTCGACAGGAAACAAAAGATAGAACATCCTTCTCACCGCGAAAGGCTTCTCAATATCACTCCCCACTTCAAATACCAAAGGATGTACCAGCTCCTGAAGTCCATGGACAAAAACATCGAACACTTCCTCAGGCGGGCCGAACAGGAAGGACAGGATCCTCTTGAGATCTCTTACGACCTGTTCAAACTGCTCAAAGGCATAGCCAGAGAGACGCTTATATCGGCGGTAAAGACCGCGATCAGCATCGATACATACAGAGTGACATATATCCAGGGGCTTCTAGGGCCTGCCGGTAATCATGACAATCCCGTGCATCCTCAGAACCATGGGCTGTTACACATCTCATATGAAGGGAGGCAGCTGAGCGACTATGATGAACTTATCTGAACTGTGGAGACACTTCAGACTCCTTGCGGACCAGGAATCTCTGTCAAAAGAACAAAAGGAGTTCATGCTGAAGTTCCTCACCGAGGAGTATCAGCGCAAGGAACAAAAAAGAATCCAATATCTCATGAACATGTCCGGTATAAAAAGGACAAAGGTCCTCGATGACTTCGACTGGAAATATAATCCTAAGATACCGAGGGACAAGATCCTGGAATACATGAACACGCAGTGGCTTAAGAAACCAAGCAACCTCATTCTCATAGGTCCTGCCGGCGTCGGCAAAACCCATGTTGCGACAGCACTATGTCACGATGCCCTGAGCAAAGGCCAGCAGACGGTCTTCCTGACACTCTTCGATCTCACCGCCAAAATGGCGAAAGCCAAGAGCATATACAGCTTCATCGAATACCATTCAAGGGCAGCCGTTTGGTGTCTGGATGAGATTGGCTATGTGATCCCGAGCAAAGAACAGGCGGACTGCATCTTCCAGATAATCTCGAAAAGGGCAGAAGTGGGGACGACCATCGTCACCACTAATCTTGTGCCATCAAACTGGGGTAAGGTGTTCGACACCGTGACTGCGTCGGCGATTCTGGATCGGCTCAGCATGAGCGGAAGGTTCATCACCTTCGAAGGGAGGTCTTATAGGAGTAGACAATAGGCAGTCCTAACTGATGAGACACGGCCTCGCGATAATCTTCATCCTATTGGGACAACTCGCCCCGGCGCCAGGTGTTCGACGGGGTCTTGCGTCTTCATCAACTCCAAAAAAGAACCGGCGCCGCCGGAATCGGTTCCTTTCGAGCGCCGCCCACAGGCAGCCCTATTGGTGGTATATGTGCCTTAGCGAGGTTTATATTTTGAGCCTCGCTTACTACCCGATTTTGATAATAATCGTAGTAGCTATTAAAATCACATCCTCTTTGTGGTTCATTCGCAGTTCCAACAGCAGAGGGATTTATACCCATTATAACTAACGGTATTTCAGTTCGACCTTGACCTTGCCAAAATAGAGGTGCAATATTGATATGATGGTCACGTTGTACTCGCTGTATTTCTACACAACTATTGCAGTCTTTGATGTGCAAGTTTTGAATGTATTCTCTCATTTCAAGGTTCCTTTCTGAAATCAATGATTTGTTAGCTGTACCTTCCTTGCGTCTTGGCAACAATCTTCCAAAGTATACCACCGATTAAGTAAGTACAGATAAGAAAAATACATGTTAATCGAGGTGTTGGGAATTTCAGCAAAATAAAGTTGATTTAGAACTTAATAGCTGCTATTCTCATGACAAGATTGCCTAAAATTTGTGAAGAGATGTGGGTTAGAAGAGAAAGAAGGTATGAAGTGAAAGAAAAAGGGGTCAAAATGAAAAACTTAGAATGTCATCCCTCTTTTATGCATATATACTTAGTGCTCTTATATTCGGTTGCCATTATTTCAATATTCTTATGCTCAAATGTTGCTGCCGAAAAATATGAATATGCTGATGATATATCAAAAAAGATCGCAGAAGATGCGGACAATGAAAAAAGATCATTAGTTGGTAAAATGTTTTGGATATACCCAAAGGATAATGCCATATCTCATATAGAGTTTTATGACGAACCATCTATATCAGGAAAGGAATTTCATGTTTCTCAAAAAGAGATGTTTGAGATTATAGATTTAGTTCATGATGGCGATGGATTATGTGATAGCAATGGATCATATCTTAACTATTATAAAATTAGATTTAAAGATGGCAAAGAGGCCTTTAAAAAAACATATGACTTCAAGTCTGAGATTTATAATCCTGAGTATGATGACATCAATGAAAAATATTCAGAAAAAATATACAAAGAAGACCCTGACATCATTAAGAAACGGATTGCCAAAAAAAATGCTGAACAAAAAGCTCGCAATGCTAAACACAATGCTAAACGTAAAGCTCTTGGAGGCGTGAGATTAGGCATGACAAAGGAAGCGGTTCTAAAAAGCAATTGGGGAAAACCTCAACACATAAATAAGACAATTGTGGAGGGTCTTATTCATGAGCAGTGGGTATATGGAGGTGGGTTACTATATTTTGAAAATGGCATTCTAACAGCCATACAAAATTAAAATACTGCAGGGTAAAAAGGAAAAGTGATAAATAAGCCTATTGGTGCCGACTATGTTGTATGGAAGGAGTGAATTATGCGTGCACGTTGGGTCAGTCGTAATCCATCACCAAAGCTTCCCCTTGTGGGTCAAGCTCAGGTGGCCTCTTTGTTGCCATGGAGCTATTATGTTGTTTCAACTGTCAAAATAGACCAATCCGACTCTATGAGTAAAATTACTCGCAGTTTAAAAACTGGACAAAGGGGCACTCCTTTGAAAGATCTGCCTTCAGGGCCAGACGTATTTATTACCCAAGTATTTAAGTGCGACAAGGATCTCGTAGTGAAATCTTTCGATCCATTATTCGAACGAGAGTATACAGAATTATCTGACGCTCGCAAAGGTCATGATGAGGTAGTTGATTTGCTGGCTATGGGAGACCTCTTATAGCCAATTATTATTGTGTCTCGTTTCCTTTTCGTTTCTTTATGCCAAATTATGGTAATAATATCAATGCTGTAGTGGGGTTCGAATCCCCCCCTCTCCGTTGTTTTGCTATTGAAAGTAAAGAGCCAAATATACATGCGCAGGACCTTTTTCCTCTTTACTTTTCGTCAGCTACCGTATATCCTGCATGTCATGAATTGGCTACTCCCTGCTTAAAACGCTACAGATGATATGAGTTATCCAAAACGCTAACAATATCGTATCATTAGTCGTAGCAATATCCTCTAGTGTGGCAAGACCACTATAAAGGCCGTTTTGAGTTCCGCAGTTGGACATATCCAGGGTTATATCGTAAGCATTATATGAGCTATCAATTATTCCGACATTTCATAGGTGCATCCTGATAAGCTACCGCTCCACGATCTGCTAATCGCGTCGAATGATGAGGGTATTTCATCAAAGAGCTGTTATATAAGAGAAACGACACGAAGTCTCCTACACCGCTGTGTGTGCCGTTCATGGAGACTTCGGCGTAAAAGGAGCAAGAAACATTTACAGCCCAAACATGCGGCACATGCCGATTAAAACTGTTGCTCAGAATCTCACTATCGGAGTACACAGAACACAGGAAAGCTGACAATACTGGCATGCCATGCAAGGAAGCAACCGAATAGTTCAAAGAAGGATTACAAAGGCGTTTTAATTTAATTTTTCAGAGCACTTGCCGTTATGGAGCAGTTTACAGATATTGACCTTTCAATATATAATTATAGCTATAAATATCTACACCAAAATTTCTATTGCGATAATATTTCCCTAAGGACCAAAATGGCAAAGATTATTCCAGATTGAGTTTGGTCCAAAAACGCTCGAAGTCTGACAGGTTCCTCGGCAGAATGTGGGGGTGCATTTGGACAGAGCCAGGTGTGCAAGACTATGAATTCTGATTTGAAGTATGTGATCATTGCGGCAGATGATCTGGGCCGTTCCAGATCTGTAACTCAGGCTGTCATAGAGGCACATGATCGGGGGATCGTTACCTCTGCCGGCATGATGGCAGGCGGCGATGCATTTCAAGAGGCAGCACAAAAAGTACTTGAGCGTAGCAGGTTGTCTCTGGGGTTGCATGTGACGCTCTGTGACGGAAAAGCTGTCCTGCCTCATGCAAGCATACCTGACTTGATAGATCCCAATGGGTTTTTTATCAAGAGTCCGGCAATGATGTGGTTAAGTTTTAGCAAGGCAAGAGTGATTTCACAGGTTGAAATAGAAGTAGAAGCGCAGTTCGACCGACTGAAGGCTGCAGGCATTCACCTGTCTTATGTAGACAGCCATCATCATTTGCATATGCATCCCCTTGTTTTTGAGGTGGTTTGTCGGTTGGCTTCTGAAAGAGGAGTTTCTTGGATACGCATTCCTCACGAGCCTGCGCCTGTTGCTTTCAGCCTTCGATCTCGATTGCGAGGAGCCATGCCTTTTATTGAATGGGCAGTATTCCGGATGCTACGGATTAACAACATGAGGACTGCTGAAGAATATGGATTGCATTGTGCAACTCAAGTGTATGGTCTTTCTCGTACCGGAAATATTGATGAGCAATATCTGCTTGCTGTTTTGAGCAAAATTGCTGACCCGACGAAAGATAATTATATTAATGAAATATTCACTCACCCGGACTTGTCATCCGAAACTGGTATCAGCGAACTGCAAGCCCTCACGTCTGTGGCTGTGAGTGACCGTCTGGAATCCCTCGGCATGAGATGCGTCGGGTATAAAGAAATTTCTCTTAATGACAACGTACTTTGTGCTGCTAGGGAGAGTTTGTAATAGCGTGTGTGCTATTTTTTCATGCGGTCGTGATTGTAACGCACTTCGGGTAAGTGACACCGCGATTCAAATTAGGCGCTCGATGCATATTGCGATGGATGTACAGTGTTTGTTGATAAATGGTGGGGGAAAATGGAAGCGATTCTAAGAAATACACTTAATCGGTTATTCAATCAGTCCACGAAAGCCGATTCCGGGGTTTTATTTGAAGACTCCAGAGAAAAAGATTTGCCAAAATCCATTTTGCCGGACTTAAATGGGAAGGTATCTGAGGCATTAAGAAAGACACATGCCTATTATTTGAACGAGCAGCACGATGATGGTTATTGGTGTTATGAATTGGAATCCAATGTGACTATTACTGCCGAATACTTAATGCTCCTTCATTTTATGGGATTGTATGACAAGGAGAGGGACCGGAAGATCGCCAGACATATTCTAAAAAAACAGCGGGCTGATGGAAGCTGGTCCATACACTGGGGAGGAAAAGGTGATCTAAGTACGACTGTTGAAGCCTATTTTGCGCTTAAGTTGGCAGGCTTTTCTGCTGACGATTTGCCTTTACGCAAAGCAAAGTCTTTTATACTCTGCAACGGGGGAGCTGAAAGCGTAAGAGTGTTTACAAGGATATTCCTAGCACTTTTCGGCCAATGTGATTGGAAGGCAATCCCTTCGATACCTGTTGAAACGAATCTGCTCCCCGTCTGGTTTCCGATAAACATTTATAATTTATCGAGCTGGGCTAGATCAACGCTCGTGCCGCTGTCCATAATTCTGGATGTTAAACCCGAGAAACTTTTGCCAAGCAGTTTAGGGATAAAGGAACTTTATAAGGACCCTCATAAAATACCGCCTGTTACCAGCCAGAAGTTGGCACTAATTTCCTTGAAGCGCGTCTTTGTTGTTCTGGATAGCTTGCTCAAGGCAATGGAAAAACTTCAGATTAGACCCTTTAGAAATGTTGCCTTAGAAAGGACGGAGAGGTGGCTTCTTGAGCATCAGGAGTCGACGGGTGATTGGGGTGGTATACAGCCTGCGATGGTAAACTCTATTCTTGCTCTTGTGGCCAGAGGATATGATGCATCACATGACCCTGTCAAGAGGGGTCTATGGGCTCTTGAAAGATTCACAATTGAAAATGAAGAGGAGATTTCCCTTCAGTCATGTATTTCCCCGATTTGGGATACGGCTTTGACAGCCCTTGCACTTGATTGCTCAGGCATAGAAAGAGACCATCATACCATTCGTAAGGCATGTCAATGGCTGGTATCGAAGCAGATATTCCGGAAAGGTGATTGGAGCGTAAAGAGGCCGAATCTTGAACCTGGAGGATGGGCGTTTGAGTTTGATAACGATTGGTATCCCGACGTGGATGATACCGCTGTAGTGTTGATGCTCCTTTATCGATACAACGATAAGGAATTTATTAAGCCCGAGAATCTGCAGAAGGGTATACAGTGGATACTGGGTATGCAGGGAAAGGATGGAGGATGGGGTGCATTTGACGTTGATAATGATAAGAGAATCCTCAACGAGCTCCCGTTTAGCGACTTGGAGGCGACAATAGACCCAAGTACTCCCGATATCACCGGTAGAGTACTGGAAATCCTCGGCCAGAGCGGTTATGGGCTATCGCACGTGGCGGTGAAGAGGGGAATAAATTTCATAAAGCGAACTCAGGATGACGACGGCTCATGGTGGGGAAGATGGGGCGTAAACCATATCTACGGAACGTGGTCGGTGCTTTCCGGACTGGCTTCCATAGGGGAGGATATGTCTGGCGCATATGTTCAAAGGGCTACTCAATGGTTGAAGATGCGTCAGAATCCAGATGGGGGGTGGGGGGAGTGTTGTGAATCCTATGAGCCTTCTGCGCAAAAAGGCCGTGGGCGGAGTACTCCATCTCAAACCGCATGGGCGATATTAGGATTGATCGCGTCAGATGAAGGAAAATCTACGGAGGTACTTAGAGGGGTGCAGTATTTGCTTGATGGACAGCTTACTGATGGTACTTGGGAAGAGGAGGAGTTTACCGGTACCGGCTTCCCCAAGTATTTTATGATTCGCTATCACAATTACAGAAACTGTTTTCCGCTTTTGGCTCTCGGACGATTTCAGTCAGCGTTGTCGAACCAAGAGGCTGAGCAATGAAGGTTCTTATTACTGGTGCAACAGGTTTTATCGGAAGTCATGTTGCACGGCTTCTTAGGGAAAAAGGACTTGAAGTCATTGCACTCGTGAGAGAAGAGAACAGTGCGTCTGTACTCAAATCCATTGATGTCCAGACGATAAATGGAGATGTAAGAGATTATGATTCGATAGAAAGGGCTGTTAAGGGATGTAGCCAGATATATCATCTCGCCGCCGACTATAGACTGTGGGTGCCTGATCCGGAAGTCATGTATGACATAAACGTGCAGGGAACGAAGAACATCATGATGGCTGCGCTGGAGTCAGGCGTTGAAAAGGTAATTTATACAAGCACTGTTGGGGTTTTCGTCGCTAGCCCAAATGGAGAGCCTTCCAATGAGGAGAGCTTAGCACAATTAGGTGATATGACAGGCCATTACAAGAGGTCTAAGTTTATTGCTGAGAGAGAGGTGCGCAGATTTATTGCAAAGGGGGTTCCTGTGGTGATAGTGAATCCCTCTACGCCTATTGGCACCATGGATAGAAAGCCCACGCCCACAGGGAGAATGATAGTGGATTTCCTTGAGGACCGGATACCGGCATATTTGAATACGGGACTGAATTTTGTCGATGTGGAAGATGTTGCTCTGGGACATTGGCTTGCTTCTCTCCATGGGAAAACGGGAGAGAGATATATACTGGGGAATAGGAACATGAGTCTCAGAGATTTTTTCCAGTTACTTGCAAGCATCACTAGAAGAAGGCCTCCGGCAGTGCGCCTTCCATATCTCCCTGTTTTGGCTGCTGCATATATAAACGAGGCACTCTCAAAAGTGACCAGGCGTCACCCCCGGATACCTTTGACCGGCGTCAGAATGGCCCGGGGCTATATGTATTACGATTGCACTAAAGCGATTAGAGAATTGCATCTACCTCAGAGCCCTGTTGAGAAGGCTGTCGAAAAGGCAATAGATTGGTTTCAAGATAATGGGTATATTGCTTTAGCAAAGATGCAAGGTGCGTGATGTTGTTTCAAGTCGGCTCAAGTGGAGGGATAAATTAGACGCTGATAGGCTACTAGTCTTGCTGCCGAGATGCAAGAAGAGAGAGGCTAGGAGTCATATAATGGACGAACTGGAAGGGAAGACATTCATGGTACTGACTGTGAGCGGAGGCGAGAAGGCAATAAAAGAACGTCATCCTGCGTTAATATAGGCTCTTGCGTGCAAAAGGGATCTTAAGCGGAATATAAAGATGTGACTGAAAAAGTGCCTGTCCTTACCGTTCCCGATAAAGACCTGAAGGGCCTTGTAAAAATACTGATATCCGGATGACAGAGCTGGAAGATGCCCTGGCATTTATAACCGAGAGAGGTAAATTTAATTGAACGGATGTTTTCTGTTATGAGATTCCCACCAAACCTTCATTACGCAATGGCTAGGTCGTTTTTTGGCAATGCCCTAAGGGGAAGAAAGAGATCTCCCCTTGTCCTGATGCTTGAGCCGACTCACCGATGCAATCTTTCGTGTGCCGGGTGTGACAGGATAAGACTCTACAATGAGGAAATGCCTGAAGATCTCACTTTGGATGAGTGTATAAAGTCTGTCCTGGAATCCAATGTCCCCGTGGTGACCATTACAGGGGGGGAACCACTTTTGTATCCAGATCTGAAGCCGCTAATTACAAATCTGCTTAGCTTAAAAAGGCATGTTTATCTTTGCACCAACGGACTGCTAGCGGAGTCTTTTATTGAACAATTTGAGCCACGTCCCGGCCTTACTCTTAATTTCCACTTGGACGGCATGGAGGAGACTCATGATCGTATCACCTGCAGAGAAGGTACATTCAGAAAGGTCATAGAGGTGATAAAAAAGGCCAAACAGAGGGGCTTCAGGGTGAGCACAAATACCTCCGTGTTTAAAAATACGAAGATAGCGGAACTGGAAAGGCTTTTCACTTTGCTCACTGGTATCAATGTGAACGGGATGCTCATCTCTCCTGCATTCAGCTACGAACGGGTTCAGGATGACATATTCCTTAATCGGAATGAGGCTAGGGAAAAGTTTAGGCAGATGTCTGATTTGTTCCAACGGTTTCCTTTCATGAATTCCCCGGTCTATCTCGATTTTCTTATGGGGAAACGGCAAATGCATTGTACGCCGTGGGGCAATCCTACCCGTAATCCTCTGGGGTGGAAATCGCCCTGCTATCTGATCACTGATATCTATTACGGCACTTATGCTGAACTGATGGATCGAACCGACTGGGACAGATATGAAGCTGGTCTTGATGATAGGTGCAGAAATTGTATGGTTCATAGCGGTTATGAGGCAACAGTCGCGAGGACTGCTTTTGCACATCCAGCCGACCTCTTAAGGCTTGCACTCTGGAATTTGAAGTAGAGTTGATGGAGTCCTTTCTCCACCAACTCTTAAACACCATTATTCTGAGGCCATACGTATTTTTATTTCTTGTCATATATATGCTCGGCTGTTCGTTGCATCTGGGAGTTAAGAGGGCACTGCTTTTTGCACTATCGGGATACCTGATCACCTGGCTCTCAGAATACTCTTCTATACATATAGGCTTCCCTTACGGAACTTATTATTACATTGAGAGTACAAGAGGCCGGGAACTATGGTTATTAGGTGTCCCTTTTATGGATTCACTGAGTTACGTATTCCTCGCTTATGCAAGCTACTCAATTGCTCTCCTAACCGTTTCACCGCTTCGGCTTTCAAGAGGGATGATTTATTTGCTTGAAACAAAAGCTATCCGTCATTCATTTTGGACCTTGGTTCTTGGAACAATATTCTTTGTATATCTCGATATCATCATAGACCCTGTCGCCCTCAAGGGGAGCAAGTGGTTTCTCGGGCAGATATATGGTTATCCGGAGAAAGGAGCCTATTTCGGAGTGCCCATCTCAAACTTTATCGGCTGGCTCATAGTGGGCTTTGTACTGATTTTTATTCTGCAAAGAATAGATTATTATCTGGGACGCAGTAGGATAAGAGACCACGCTTGTTATAGCTGTCCATGGAGATGTCTTGTTGGACCTGCCCTTTATCTGGGGATACTTCTCTTTAATCTATCCGTGACATTTTATATTGGAGAATATAACCTGGGATGGGCGGGGGTCTTTATTGTCCTGCTCCCTATGTTTCTTATTTACACTATCCTGAAGATGAAACTGTCTCAGATTAACCAACAGAAAGAGATCGAAGAGCATTTAATGGATTTCCCGGAAGCCGAGATGTAAGAAATGAGGGTGGCATGAGATTAGCGATATTTGCAGCCTTCCCGCAAGAATTAAGAAAGATAATCAAAAACCTTAAAGCTGCAAAAGATGCGAGAGGAAGTCATTTCGATATTTATCGTGCGACTCACCTTTCCACGGAAATTGTTCTGGTAATAACTGGAATTGGGACTGCCAATGCCGAGTTAGCTTTGAGGCATATTCACGCTGAGTTTGGTCCAGATATTATTATGTCAATTGGATATGGGGGGGCTCTCAATGAAGGCGCTGCGATCGGGGATCTCATATGGGGATCAAAATTTATACTAATGCCCGAATTGATAGAAGCGGAAACAAGCAAATTATCCAAGAGCGAACACTTGGAAATATCAGGAAATGAAAAGATACATAGTAAACTCCTGCATACTATAGCAATTCGTGCGGGGGATATTGTAACCATCCGTAGTCCAATGAAGAAATCGGAGCTTAAGAAGACAATATCTGAGGAGCTTCTGAATCCGGTGTGCGATATGGAGACCTTTCCACTCGCGCATTTCTGTCTGGAAACAGGACTGCGTTTTGTTGCGGTCCGCTCAATAACCGATCTACAAGGTGAGGACATACCGCCTGAACTCTATGGCATCTCTAATAGTTCGGGCAAATACAGCCTCGCCTGCGCGCTCCGCATGTTAATTTTCAAACCTAGGCTGTTGCCAAGTGTTTTCAGGCTCGCCAGGAATTCACAAAAGGCATCACACAATCTATGCAGTCTGGTCCATTCATTTTTGGAGACGCTGCAATAGACAGGGAGGAAGGAGACTATTTATTTTTGATATTAGTATGTAGTTTTTAAGAACCATTGCTCATCCAGATATGCAATGTTTTAAAGTCGCCCTAACCCTATGTCTGGACACGAAAACCCTCATCATTGCATGAAGGAATCAACAAAAAAATGGCCTCCGGCTGGAACCCCAGCTCCCTTAGGGGATAGAGATTGTAAATCAAGGATTGACGGCACTCCTGACGAATCTCTTCCTTTTTGCCCTAAGGAGTAAGTATTCCTTTGCCTCCTTATATAAGCGCCTACGCTCATTTCCATCAAATGCTGCTCGACGAATGATCCTAAATATAATTCTCGGCCTAAAATAGTAGCGTCCGTAAAAGCGCTCAACGGCCTCTACAATTTCCTCTCGGGTCAACCCTGGATAATGGATGTTGGGGAGTTGATGCCCCATCTCATCCCACATTTTGTGATCGGTCAAGTGTCCATGTGTTCGCAGATAACTGTCAAATGCAGTACCGGGAAACGGGTGTGCGATTGAAACCTGGATCGTTTCACAGTCGAGTTCTTCTGCAAATCTCATCGTGTGTTCAATTGTCTCGCGAGTTTCCCCTGGAAGGCCAATAATGAAATCACCGTGGACAGTGATTCCAAGGCGTTTACAGTTTTGCATAAATGTCCTAGCTTGATCTGTGGTGGCGCCCTTAGAGATATTCTTTAGAATTGTGGCATCGGCTGATTCAAACCCGACAATCAAAAGGCGACATCCGGACTCTTTCATTGCCTTAAGAGTTTCATAGTCAGTGTGAACTCGCGAAGTACAGGACCACGTAAACTTAAGGGGCTTGAGTTTCTGGCATAAATCCAGAGTACGACGCTTACCCCAGGAAAATGTGTCATCATCAAAAAAAATCTCTTTAACCTCAGGGAAGAGTTCAAGCGCCCGGCGAACCTCTTCCGCCACGTTATCGCTGCTTCGAGTTCGCCAACGGTGACCGCTGAAGGTTTGAGGCCAAAGACAATAACTACATTTTGCGGGACATCCACGCTCTGTGTAAAAAGCGATGTAGGGATGATGCAAAAACGGCACATTATATTTTGTTATGTCAAGATCACGTTTGTACACCTCGACGACAAATGGCAGGGAATCTAGGTCAGTTAATAATTCACGGTCCTTATTATGCACTATATGACCGTTTTTCCGAAAACTGATCCCGTCAATTTCATCCATGCTTTTACCTTGGGCGAACTCAACAACGGTGTAGTCGAATTCCTTCCTGGCGACGAAATCTATTGCATCTGAGGCATTGAGACTTTCCTCCGGTTTTACACTCACGTGTGGCCCTACGAAGGCGATCTTAATATCTGGCTTGATTGCCTTGATTCTTTCTGCCAGATGAACGTCATTACTAAATCCTGGAGTGCTCGTAAACACGACGACAAAATCATAAGCTTTGGCTATGTCAGCAGTATCCTCAGGCGTTATCCCATGCGAAGGTGCGTCTAAAAGTCTGCTGTCGGCAATCATACCGGCGGGATAGGCTAGCCAGACCGGATACCAAAAAGACGTAATCTCACGTCTTGCTGGCCAACGAGAACCTGCACCTCCATCAAAATTCTCAAAGGAAGGGGGGTTAAGAAGTAAAGTTTTCATTCAAACTCCATTTAGGAAAGTCATAGCCCCAGCAACATATTCGGGCCTATCAAAACATTCTATTAGCTTTAGAATATCACAACCAGATTTTCTAAATCAAAATACGGGGGTCCATTTTTTATTATGTGAAGCTTGGGGTTGCGCCGTTTGTTTTGTATTTGAGCTACATGGGCGTAATCGACGCAGCGTTCATCGTGGGGCGCTGATAGCGGCAGTATATTCATGCTTTGCTGTTTGAGAAGAAAAAGGTGGCATGCTATAATGGATGTAACAATTAGAGAGAGGCCGCATCCGAATCTCTGGAGGCAAAGCTGCCTCGGCTACATCAGCATAAGATGCATTTGCACAAAAAGATACGTCCTTTATCAACAAATCATTTGACCTGCTAGGAGAGTTCATGAAAACATTTGTTGTAATTTTATTTGCAACTCTGAGTGCTTCGATTGGTGAAGTGTTAATGAGTTACGGAATGAAGAGGGGGGGCGAGATAGACCTCACAGTTCCATCCCAATGGGTTGGACTAATTCTGTCTGTTGTCCGCAATCCTTATGTGCTCAGCGGAGTAGTTCTTCTATCAATCTTTTTTTTCCTTTACCTTGCCTCACTCTCCTGGGCTGATATCAGCTTTGTTATGCCGCTTACAGCAATGTCGTTCATATTTGCAGCGTTGATGGCTAAGTTTGTGCTTAAAGAGGATGTCTCGTGGTTCCGCTGGATTGGGACTATAGTCATAGTGGTGGGGATTGTCATTGTGTCGATGGATAATAAGCAGCTTACAGAGGAACGAACGATGGCTCACAGTATGAATGGAAACAGCTCGGGGAGTCAAAACACTCGGGGGAATTGCGAGTGATTAAGACTTAAGTTGGAATAGGTCTATTTGTTGTCCATTTGATAATGGCGTACAGGTGGCTTTGCTGGCTGCTAAGGAGACAATAGATAAAGCAGCAATATATGTAATCTGTCTATCGAACCCGATCCTTCTCTGTCTGGAAATTCCAATGATCGCCCAGCGACAGTTCCTGATCTCGCTGGATTAAAAACGGAAGAGTGTCATGGGGAAAAAAAGACGATTATCATCTGGGGTTGAAGCATTGGGACGATTTATGATTGACTAACTGCGGGATCTATTGTGACTATGATCGCCGAATATTTGTACAACGTCATTTAATAGGATCGGACAATTTGGAAAGAAACGGGAACATTGCCAGATATATTCTGAAAATTGAAAAGGCTGAGGGAACATGGCGGATGTGCTGCAGTTGGACTCTCCGCTAATGACATGTCTTTATACAAGTCAAGGTGTTCTATTCAAACATTCGAGAGGGGAAAGATCGCGTTTATTTGCAAATGCCGGCAGTGCCAACAGTGGGCATCTTTTCCACTCGGATCTATTATGAAGAACTCAAATCGACTATACTTATGACATACGTTGAGGTCATCAAAATTGCCTTGATATTTTTTGTTCTGGCAGGAAGCGGCTATGCCATTCTTTCAATATTCCTAGTCTTCCAATTTTTCAGACCAAAAAAATACGACATTAAATTGTCCCCTGTGCCAGTCTCTATCATTAAACCATTGAGGGGGACTGATCCGGAGTTACGCGAGAATATCCAGAGTTTTTGCAGACAAGATTATCCGAAATATGAGGTTCTTCTAGGATTTACAGAATCAAGTGACAGCGCAATTATTGAGGCTACGGAGATTGCAGAGTCTCTGCCTGATCGCAACATTCGCATCGTTGTAAGTTCCAAGGATATAGGGGCCAACAGAAAGGTTTCAAACCTTCAAGGACTCCTTGAGGCCTCCAAATATCCTTTACTGGTAGTCAGTGACAGTGATATGAGGGTAGGTGAAGATTACTTAAAGCGGATCGTAGCTGAATATCAAAGCGATCAACGGATAGGTCTTGTCACCTGTCTTTATAAGATAACGGAACCGAAATCTTTAGGCGCTGCATTTGAGTCACTGAATATAGCACTTGATTTTATTCCTTCTGTTATCGTGGCTAGGCGGTTGGAAGGTATCACTTTCGGTCTGGGAGCCTCAATGATTGTTTCGAAAGAAGCTCTCGAAGGTATCGGTGGTTTCCCTGCGTTAGCTGAACACCTTGCGGACGATTATCAGCTTGGCAACAGGTTATGGAAAAAGGGATTTAAAATTGTTCTTTCTGATTATGTGATCGAAGATGTAGTAGGACGTATGAGTTTATCGGAGCATATTACCCATCAACTCAGATGGGCTAGAACCAACAGGGCGAGCAGGCCGAAGGGATTTCTGGGGTATGGTATCACTCATGTGCTACCCTTTTCAGTCCTAGTTGTCATTGTACAGGGTCATGATCCACTATCGCTATCGATACTCGGTTTTGCAACCCTTGTAAGACTTATCCTAGCAATTGTTATTCTTCAAAAGGTGGTACGCAAAGGGAAATGGATAAAGTGGCTGATTCTCCTTCCTGCGAAGGATTTCTTAAGCTTTGGGATCTGGATATGGAGTTTTCTTGGTACTAAAGTTTCATGGAGAGGTGAGAGATATGAAATTTTAAAAGGGGGCAGGATAAAAAGAGTAAGACCTGAGCTCTGAGTTTTGATCTCCTCACCCAAAAAGTTTGTTGAACATTATGCCCAAGGAAATTGATTCTGCCGCAGTATTTCGTGTTACATCTATATATTTCTATCTTTGCGTCTCTTCCCTCGGTATTCCATAAACCTAGAATATCGTCCGGACCTGCGGCAAAAGCGAGTGCTGCGGCCAGCAATACGTATAAAAATACACAGTTTCATAAAATATAGTACAACGGTTAAATCTACAAAGTTACTGTTCTTTATATCATCAGAAAGCTGTAACCCATCTTCTCTTTAGGGCTGTGATATAAGGCGTTTCTTATATTTCAGTCTTGACAACCGGGTGCATTGTTTAAATATAGGCCTGCTCATACGCAAGGGATATAAATTTAAACTGGTATATCCCCGGCAAACGAGGCATTGTGCCTGCAGTTGGCGGATAAGTCTCTGGCGTACCCGAACTAATCTCTGGAAATACAACATGGAGAATGGGCTGGGGTCGCTCCGCTACCTCGGGGATAAATCTCTCATTGAGCGAAAGAAAGCTTACAAGACTAACAGCAAGGGGCTGACGTACACCCTCATGATCGAGAAGAACGCCATCCAATTGAATATCAATCTGTGCAGACCGCCGACTAGGTGCTTCAAAGTCTTATTGATATAAAGGTCTAGGGCGTATCATTTCGCAAGCTTTGTCAATTCGGTATTAAGGGTTTGGTAAACAAGTTCCGCTATCTTCAAATACCGCTCCCTGTCCTTCGAGGACAGTTCTTCCCAGTCTCGGTAAAAATCTACGGTACCGTTGTTGAAGTATACATGGGAATCCTTGGCGATCTCGAAATCGAGAAGGATATTGCCGCCTTCTGAGAAAACTATATTCATAAGACCTCCTTTACGGAAAATAAATTCAGAACCGCAGTGTCAGTCTTTTGTGTGATTAATGTACATGCATCTAAAGTGTAATGATTCTGCTTAGTCAGAATGTTTGCCCCGGATGCTCGCAGCCCAGGAACATCCATCATCGCGTAAGTGATTGCTCCTCCTGCCCTGATTATTATCTTAGAATACTGTGCAGAAATTTTCTGCCGTAGCGTTTAATTTCGATCCTCTGGTCGCATATAACTACCCGGCCTGTGTCGGTCTTAGACCTGATAAGCCGGCCGAACCCCTGACGGAACTTAATTATTGCGCGTGGCAGGGAATAATCATAAAATGGATTCCCGCCTTTTTTGTTTATATCTTCCGTACGGGCAAGCGTAATCGGTTCCGTCGGCACTTCGAAGGGCAGCTTGGTTATGATAAGACTTTTAAGGGCATCTCCTCGTATGTCTACTCCCTCCCAGAAGGAGTCGAGGCCGAAAATCACCGCATTATCGCTTTCGCGCATGATTTCCAGCATCGCGCGCTTCTGAATATGTTCGCCCTGCATCATCGGATTTAGCAAAAGTGCCCTTAGCGCGGAGGCTGTGACCTCCCATGTTCGCTTCATTATTTCTTTCGACGTGAAGAGGACGAGTATACCGCCATCTTTTTTGGTTGCTTCCTCGATGATCACAGTAGATAATTTCCCGATGCATTCAGGATCATTCCTTAAATCGATGCCTCGTTTGATATCGATCTCGACTTGGCGGCCAATGTCAAAAGGAGATTGGAATGTAAGCTTTTCAGCACGTTCCAGGCCGAGTATATGCTCGCAAAATCGGAAGTCGCCTGATACTGACAGTGTTGCAGAAGTGACGATCACCGATTCGTGCGAGGGCAGAATATTGTTTATTATGAAATCTCTTGGATAGACAGGCGACATCCTGAGTGCAGTCCGCTTTTCCCCTATTTCGACCCAACGCACGGTATCGGGAATTCCGTCTGGGAATTGCTTGATAGCATCGGCCAGTGTCTTGAGCTTTATGATGGCCGACCCGAGCTCAAGTTCTTCGTCCTCCTCAAAGAGGCCAGTAGTGGACTCTCTCATGTTTTCGACCAGCTCCAGAATGGATTCGGAGAGCTCCAGCAAAGGCTCCTTGAGCTCGAATGTCCTCCGGATGATATCTCCATCCCGGTGAGCTCGCCTGAGTAGTATCCAGAACAGCTCCGTTTCGCTTCTCATGGATTCTACTGCCGGGAAGAGATTAGGAGACTTAGAAAGAAGCCCCTTGTAAGACCCTTTGTCGCTGACTTTGAGAAGCTTATTAAAAACATAATCGAATACCCGGTTTGAGATAGTAAGCCCAATCTGTTCGGTGAGTGCATGGTCCAGGGCATGACCTTCATCGGCTACCAGGATTTCACTATGAGGGAAGAGTTTTGAATCGTCGGGTAGCATGGCATTAATGCTAACTAGCGAATGGTTGGCAACGACAATCTGCACTGATTCCCATCGACGGCGGGCTGAGAAATAAAAGCACTGTCCATAATGTGCGCATTTTTTCCACTTGCATGCATCTGGGTCCGAAGAGATTTTGTCCCACATCGAAAATCTCATTAAACCATAATCTTCCACATCCCCAGTGCCGGTCTCAGATGCCCACTTTAGGATATGTCTGTAATCTCGTTCCTCATCGTCGCTTTCTGACCTGAAGGCGTGCAGCCGCCTCAAACAGAGATAGTTACCTCTGCCCTTTGCTACTGCATAATCGAACTCGACCAGGGAGGAAAGGAACTTCAGGTCTTTATGGGCGAGCTGCTCCTGAAGATTGATAGTTCTGGTCGAGACGACCGCCCTTTTGCCAGAGATGATTATCGGAATAAGATAAGCGAAGGTCTTGCCTGTACCGGTCCCTGCCTCGGCCATGAGAAGACCGCCTCCTTCTATGACTCGCGAGCAGGCTTCCATCATCCCGATTTGGCCTGAACGGGGCTCGTAACGCTCCATCGCGTCTGCGGCCATTTTCTCGAGGAATTCGGAAGAGGCCTGGGCAAGAGTGGTGATAGACATGACCTATTTTAACCTAATCTATAAGTTTAAGAATCGTGGCGGTAAAGAAGTTAGGCAGTATCAATCGAAGGGCGAGGAGTTATAGGACGAACAACGAATATTTCCAGTACCTGAATTTCAGACTCTGCAATGCTTGAACCATTTATCCCCTCAACCCTAATCCCATTTTTATTGTATACTTAACGCATAGTCAATAAAACTTCGGACTGGAGCCTGGCCATGAAGAACAAGCTATTGGCATTTGTTGTCTTTTCCCTTGGTCTTTTTACCTTCACCGTGGCTGCTTATTCCGCTGAACCTAATCCTCCTTCCGCTTCAGCAGTCGAATCACGCCAATCTGAAGATTCGGGCACAGACATAGTCCTTCTTATGGATAGCTCCGGAAGCATGAAACAGACCGATCCCAAGAATTACCGAAAGGATTCGGCCCGTCTTTTTATATCTCTCCTCGGAATTGATGATAATATCGGTATTATCAGTTTCGGAGACTCGGCAAAAACTCTCATACCGCTTACCGCTAATTCCAGAAATAACCGGCAGGCCTTCATTAAGGCTATTAGCAGGATAACATCAAAAGAACTGACTACCGATATCACAGGAGCAGTTAAAAAAGGCGTGGAAGAACTCAAAGCTTCGAAGAGAAAGAACAGAGTCTTGATCATAATGTCTGACGGCAAGATCGACCTCGGAGATCCGGCAAAGGGAAAGTCATCGCTTGAAGAGCTCCAGAAGCTTCTGCCTGATATCAAGAAGTCCGGAATAAGACTTTATTCCATAGCGTTTTCAGACTTGTCTGATCAAAAATTGCTGGCGGACATGGCGGAAAAAACCGGGGGCTTTTTCAGATATGCGGCTGCTGACAAAGATATCCATCTTATGTTCGCGTCCATATTTGAGAAGATAAAATCCCCTGATTCTGTCGCCCTTGAGGGTGATGCCTTTTCTATAGACAAAGATGTCAGCGAAGTTGTTTTACTCATCACGAAGCAGCCCGGCACAGCTACAGTGCTGCTGGCTCCATCCGGCAAGAAGATTGTCCAGGGCGAATGGGCTAAGAATGTCCAGTGGTACAGTTCGAGCATTTTCGAAATGATTACTATCAGGGAGCCGATGACGGGCAGATGGAAAGTGAGACTGAGCAGCCGCTTAGGCAACAAGATATTCGTCCTGACTAATCTCAAGCTTAAAAGCTCCTTCGTCAGCAATATTCTGAATAAAGGGGATAAGGCTGTTATCGATGCGTGGCTGGAAAAAGATGACAAGAGGATTATCGATAAAGAAGTTCTGTCGCAGATCAGTTTTTCAGCGGAGGTTGTTGATCCCGACGGGCGAAGTTTAAAAGTACCGCTTGCCGGCCGGGAAGGTGCGGATACAGGAGTTTATTCATTTGCATTGAATATCAATCAACCGGGTGACTATACTGTGCGACTGGCGGCCGAAGGCAAGACCTTCAACCGGGTGAAAGATATTCTCTTCAAGGCTGTGGAATCCCCATCGGTGCCGGGTGCTGCTGTTCAGCCGCTACAGATGGTCGCAAAGACGGAACCTTACCCACAAACTGAAACCGGGATCGATTGGGAGAATACGGCGTTACTCTTATTGTCTCTCATTATGATTCTCATTGCCCTGATCGGGTACCTTTACGTGACAGCAAGAAAATACAAGAAACTCTATACACCTTCCAGGGGTGAAGGCGCGGTCCTTCTGACACAAATGGCGCAGGGCGAACCTTCCACCGTCAGCGATGTGGATGCTGGGCTGATGACGGCTGAAAGTGCATCTGAGATACAGAGTGTAGCAGTCAGGGAAAAGAGCGAAGTCATTGAGGCAACATCACTTGATTTGCTCGAAGAGCCGGGTGAGCAGGCCCATGTCGAATCTGCAAGCGCAAGCAAAAGCGAAGAATCTGGGTCTGATTCCGGCCGTATCGAAAAACTACTCGGCATTATCGAGTTTCAAAAAAGCAAGATCGCGGAATTGATGTTAGTAAAGGATATTTTTGAGAATGCTCGTGTGAGGCTTGGCGCTCTTCAGGCTAGGAACCGCCTCATGCAGGATAAGTTGAAGTCCATTGCCCAGTCGCACGGCATCGGCGATGAGTTGAAAGAGCCGGTAGCAGCATTCGAAGACGATACCGGCGAACTCGTATCTTATATCCTGGTATTTGAAAAGGAGGAGAACCGTCTTGCCGAGAAGTTCGTGCAGTGGGAAGAGAAGCTCAACAGGCTGATGGCAGATGCAAAATACGATCCCGCAGTCGATTCCTCAGACGCTGTAAGCAAAATATCCGAGGTTGAGGAAAAGTTACGGGAGGCCCAAGATCAACTTATGTCTAAAGAGCGCAGGATGCAGGCCCTTGAAAAGCAATATGAGGATATGGAGAAAGAATATATGATCCTTTACCACGCACAGCAAAAGCAGCAGCAAAATACGTCGCCGGATATCTAGTCGATCTTTTTTTCAAACAGCCTCTGCTCGTATTCAGGAAACTCTTCGAGGTTGAGAGGTTTCTCTCTCGACATATTAAACTTCATAATCTTGAAGTTGAGCTCCCTCAGCCGTCTGATCCTTTCCTTGTCGTTATCAATAGTCTCTAGTAGGTCTTTAAGTGCAAGGATTTCATTTCTCAGCTCTAGTTCCGGCGGGACATAGCCAGCATTTTTAAGAAACCTGTATGCAAGTCTGAGGTCCTCCGGGACCCAAGTCTCATCTTCGAAAATCAGAGGTCTACCGGCGCCCGCAAGGTTGGCGAATTCGCCTTCTGCCATGGCCTGCCTGATGCGCTCTTCAGCTATCCTTGTGACTGCGTCCATATTATGTTGAGCTTCTCCAGTGTTTTTCGAAGAGCATTTAAAGGTCTTTTTTCCTTTACTGCCTCTATGACTTCCCTCTTTCCCGATGGATCGCCGCACAATATGCAGCCGACAGCGCAGTCGTCACTGATGACTATTTTCTTGTAGATGCCATGCTCCTTATCCTTATATACCAGCGATGGGCGTGTGCTGTCAACATCGACCTCGCCGAAGGCAATGACATCGATCCCAGCCACTGTTATGGAGTGTGATGGTATTGTGCCGTTGTACGAGGCGTTTCCTCCGGCCATGTTAATCCCGGCCACCTCGCCCTGTTTCTCTGCCGCAGGCCATATTCCGTAGTTTTTACTGCCATATACAGTTGCATCTCCGGCAGCGTAAATATCCGGCAAGACAGTCTCCATCCTTTTGTTGACCGGAACACCTCTGGCGAGTTTGATGCCCGTGCTGTCCAGCAAGGACGTGTCTGGAATACTACCGGCACAAATGACAAGCATTTCGCCACGCACAGACCTACCATCTTGTAACCGAAGTCCTTCCACAGTTTCGTCGCCGAGGACCTCTTCAGCGTTAGCGTTAAAAATAAACCGGAACCCGAGAGATTCGAGTTTATCTTTTAATATGCCTGATCCGGGTTCATCCATTTGTTTGGGCAGCAGGCGGGGGAAATATTCCACAATTGTAACAGATTTGCCTGTCTTCCTAAATGCATTGCCAATTTCGAGACCAAGCACACCACCACCTAGAATTATGACATTGAGTTCGTTTTCGGAGTATGCTCTCATTTTTCTGGCATCGGCGATAGTCCTTAAGGTAAAAATTCCCTTTTTTTGAGCGTCTCGCAGGGCTGGTACAGATGCCTTGCCGCCGGTAGCTATGAGGAGTTTGTCATACGAGATATGCGTACCTCCTTCGAGGCACACCTGACTGTCCTCGCGATTGATCGAGACCACCCGCCTGCTTGTGATAAGAAAAATTTTGTTGCGCTCGTACCACGCGTCATTATGGAGTATGAGGTTTTTTTCTTCAACAGATCTCGACAGGTATTCGGTAAGCCTGATGCGGCTGTAAAAAGGGATGTCCTCTTCAGTTATGACTATTATTTCGCCTTCCGCGTCGAACTTCCTGATATTGAAGGCCGCCGTCGTGCCTGCTACTCCGTTTCCGATGATGACATATTTCATATACATAGTGTACAAACAGAGTAGAGGGATTGAAAGGCTTGGAACAGTACTAGTTTCATCCACTTGTGAATAAAACCAGTAGTAACACATCGCAAATGAAGGCCAATGTTCATATAGTGTAGTGGCTTTCATTTTGGACATGGCATGAACGCTCTGGATTTCCTCAAGCGACTGCATAGAGAATATCTACCGCCAATGACGTCTGTGCAGAGCCAGACGCATCAAATTCCTCGCCGCGAAAGGAGATTTGTCGAAAATGTATGTAATGCATGCAATAAATTGACAAAAACGGGTTGTTCTATTATACTTTTACAAGCATTTCTTTCTAAGGTTAAGGAGGCTGTATATGGCAGAAGGTGTCGTCAATCTTACGAGCTCTACGTGGGATCAGGAAGTAACTGAATATAAAGGCATAGTCATGGTCGATTACTGGGCCGTATGGTGCGGGCCTTGCAGAATGATTGCGCCTACTATTGAAGAACTGGCGAAGGAGTACGCTGGAAAGATAAAGGTCGGGAAGTTGAACACCGATGAGAATGCTGACATTGCGAGCCGGTTCAAAATCATGGGTATCCCTACGATCATATTTTTCAAGGACGGGCAGAAGGTAGACCAGATTGTCGGGGCTGTGCCTAAACCACAGCTGAAGTCAAAAATAGACGCTCTCTTGGCATAAGGCTGACTGGGAAGCTTTAGAATTCAGGCCATGTAGATGGCAAAACGCCTCGTCCCTTTAATCTGTCTTGTTTTCGTTTTGTTCGCTGCGATATCCTGCTCAAAAGACGATGTAGAGCCGAAGCGTGCTGAGAATGATATTGCACCTTCGTTTATACTCAGCGACAGCAGCGGTAAAAAAGTTGATTTGGCCGCTTATCGCGGAAAGGTAGTTATACTGGATTTTTTTGCTACGTGGTGCGAACCCTGCCGAATGCTGGCACCTGATTTGGAAGGTTTTTATGAGCGATTTAAAGACAGGGGTCTTGCCGTTCTGGCCGTTTCCATAGATGAAGGCGCTGATGCTGCAAAGTTGGTAAAAGCATTCGAGAAGGAATATGGACTCACGTATGTTACGGTAATTGATGACGGTAAGGTGAACAAACTGTATGCTGTATTCAGCCTGCCGACAACTGTCATAATTGACAAGGATGGTAAGATTAGGAGCAAACATCTCGGCATAACTGCTGATTATACCAAGCGTCTCGCTGCCGAAGTAGAGCCCTTGTTAAAGTAACCGCTCATCGACCTTGGATTTGTAGAAGATAAAGTGATAGATGGATTCGTAAAGAGGAAATAAGACATGTTCGAAAGCTTAAGTGAGAAGCTTGAATCAATATTCAAAAAACTGAAGGGCAGAGGACTTCTTAAGGAAGAGGATGTAGATGCGGCGCTCAAGGAAGTGCGGCTCGCACTCCTAGAAGCTGACGTCAACTTCAAGGTGGTCAAGGACTTTGTCCAGCACATACGCGAAAGGGCTGTAGGCAAGGAAGTGTTGGAGAGCCTATCCCCGGCGCAGCAGGTAATCAAGATAGTTCATGATGAATTGACGGCGCTCCTCGGTGTTGCCAACGAAAGGATACATCTTGCGCCGAATCCTCCGACCATAATAATGATGGTCGGACTGCAGGGGTCTGGGAAGACTACGACTTCTGCAAAACTAGCGCGGTTTTTCAAGAAAGAGGGCAGGCGTCCGATGCTTGTAGCCGCAGATCTCAAAAGGCCCGCAGCGATCGACCAATTAATCACTCTAGGCAAGCAGTTGGATTTGCCAGTCTTTTATTCCAAGGAGAATAAGGATCCCGTCTCCGTTTGTGCAGATGCCATCAAGCAGTCTAGGTTAGACGCACGTGACATCATGATAGTCGATACCGCAGGTAGGCTCCACATAGACGAGGAGCTTATGGATGAACTCCGAAATATTAAGGAAAAGATCCAGCCTAAGGAAGTTCTTTTCGTCGCCGATGCGATGACTGGTCAGGATGCTGTGAATATTGCCAAGAGCTTCAATGATTTAATCGGACTTGAGGGCGTAATTCTTACCAAGATGGATGGAGATGCCAGAGGCGGAGCTGCCTTGTCGATCAGGCATGTTACTGGAAAACCTATAAAGTTCATGGGTATGGGCGAGAAGATCGATATGCTTGAGCCTTTTTACCCGGACCGTGTGGCCAAGAAGATTCTCGGTATGGGAGATGTGCTCTCCCTTATCGAACAGGCACAGGAGACCTTTGACCGGCAGGAGGCTGAGAAGCTCCAGACCAAGATCAGCGAGGACAGGTTTACCTTCGACGATCTCAAGGACCAGTTGAAGAAGCTCAGATCCATGGGGCCTCTCGAAAATATCCTTGGTATGATACCCGGCATGGGCAAAGCGATCAAGGACATAAAGGTCGACGAAAGGGAATTTGTTAAGGTCGATGCGATTATTAACTCGATGACTAAAAGGGAGAGAAACGATCATACAATAATCAACGGAAGCAGAAGAAAGAGGATAGCCATAGGCAGTGGTACGACCGTCGCGGATGTCAACAGACTTCTCAAGCAATACCTGGAGATGCGGAAAATGATGAAGATGATGACGGGTGCAGGTAAGAAAGGGTTCAAGCTTCCGAAGTTCCTTCCTTTTTGACCGATAGAAATTTCCATCAGCCGAACCGCTTGATAATTTGAATTATTTGGGCAAAATATATTACAATTTTCGACTACGTGAATCAGTTTAGGGGGTGATTAGTTGGTTAAGATCAGATTGACAAGGATTGGGGCTCATAAAAAGCCTTTTTACCGGATTATCGTTGCCGATGCTAAGGCAAGAAGAGATGGACCGTTCATAGAGATACTCGGGACTTATGACCCTAAGTTCGAGCCATCCAAGATAGAGGTGGATGTGGAACGTGCCAAGCACTGGATTGGTCAGGGGGCTCAGCCCAGCGTGACTGTAAAGAGACTTCTGCAAAAAGCGGGCATGTAGCCCGAGAGTCCTCAGCTCTACTGACTCTAATCCTGTGAAAATGGCACATGAAGGCATTGATCGAGTCGATGTCGAAATCACTTGTGGACAGGCCTGAAGAGGTGAAAGTCAGTGAGATCGAATGTTAATAAACTGCAGTTTATGAGCTCAAGGTATCCCAGAGCCATCTTTGGCAAAGTGATCGGAGAGCCGGGTAAGACGGTCCGCGCAATGATGACAATACTCAGCGCTGCGGGAACTAGAGCCGGCAAGTGTTGCGTGCTTGGGATCCTGGAATAGAGAGCATCATTCGCGACAAACGGCCAGGGGGCGTTCGTCGCGGACGCCCCTTTTTTGTTTTACAAGGGAGCAGAGATGAACATCCAGATATCAACAGTTATGGATACGACGTTATTTGTCCTGATCTTGTTTTGATGTCTGCGCAAGAAAAATACTGATTGTCATACCGATGACGAAGTCATCGCTTACAGCATATGTGGCATGCTTGTCGGCCGACACTTTAAAGTGTCTCTAATTACTTTTTTATCCGGCATGTTCTGCCCTCTCGATTGTTGGGGTAAAAATGTGTGCTCGGTTCGATATAGTTACGATATTTCCATCAATCATAAACGCCTATCTTGGCGAGAGCATCCTCAAAAGGGCTGTCCAGAACGGGCGGCTTGATGTGAAGGTGCATAACCTTCGTGACTATACAACGGACAAGCACAGAACTGTAGATGATTATCCATACGGCGGTGGCTCAGGGATGGTTATGAAGATAGAGCCGATGTATAATGCTCTTATGACTATCGGCGCTGATGGTGAAGAGAGGAGAAAAATACTTCTCAGCCCTCAGGGAAGGACCTACAATCAGGCTATTGCCGAGGAGTTTAGCAGAGATGGGAGACGCATACTCCTGGTCTGTGGCAGGTATGAGGGGATTGACGAGCGGGTGAGGGAGAGCCTCATCGACGAGGAGCTTTCAATCGGGGACTACATTTTGACTGGTGGCGAACTGGCCTCTTTAGTTATAATAGACAGCATTGCCCGACTCTGCCCCGGGGTACTGGGTGACGACGAGTCGTCGAAAGAGGAATCTTTTTCGTGGGGCATACTCGATTATCCACACTATACGAGGCCCACTGAGTTTAAAGGGCATGTGGTTCCCCAGATGCTACTGTCTGGTAACCATGCGAGGATTGCCGAATGGAGAAGGAAAGAGGCTCTGAAGCGGACTCTCAGAAACAGGCCTGACTTGCTGAAAACAGCTGCATTGAGCGCTGAAGACAGAAATATGCTGCAGGAGCTTTGCTCGCAAAAAGAAATAATATTGTCGGAGGAGAACGATGAACTTGATAAAGGCAGTGGAAGAGCGGTATAGAAAAGAGGTCCCTGCGTTCAATGTTGGCGACACGGTCAGGACCTTTGTAAAAGTCGTAGAAGGAGACAAGGAAAGACTGCAGCCTTTCGAAGGGGTTGTGATCGCCAGAAAGGGACAGGGAGTCAATGAGACCTTTATGGTCAGAAAGATTTCCTTTGGCGTCGGCGTTGAGAGAATCTTTCCTGTACATTCACCATCCATCGACAAAATTGAGGTGCTGAAGAGAGGCGACGTGAGAAGGGCCAAACTTTACTACCTGAGGTATAAAAAAGGAAAAGACGCCAAAGTCAAAGAAAAAGCTAGGGATATCAGGAAAGAAGCTGAAGCAAAATAGGTTAAATGGACCCCTATGTATATGATGAGTCCGCCGGAAATGGTGAATTCTCTATAATAGCCGGGGTAGATGAGGCAGGGCGAGGTCCTCTCGCCGGACCCGTGGTGGCCGCAGCGGTCATCTTGGACAGAAGTAGGAAAATAAGCGGAATCCGGGATTCCAAGAAAGTCCCCAGGGCCGAAAGAGAAGCACTGTTCGAGATGATTCTGTCTTTTGGACGGATCGGAATAGGCATTGTCGATGTCGAAGAGATTGACAGGATCAATATCCTCAATGCTACTAAGAAGGCAATGTTCCAAGCTGTTGTTGGTCTGGGGGAACGTCCAGAATTGCTCTTGATAGATGCGCTCACGATTCCGGGTGTCGAAACACGGCAGATTCCCATCATAAAAGGCGATGCCAAAAGCGCCTCTATTGGCGCTGCATCGATCATAGCAAAGGTTACGAGGGATAGGATTATGCTGGAGTATCATGCTGCCTTTCCTCAATACGGCTTCGCAAATCACAAAGGGTATGCTACAAAGGAACACTTGGAATGCCTGCGTAGACACGGACCATGCCCGATCCATCGCAAGAGTTTCTACCCAGTGCTGGAGTTATCATTACCGTTTATGAGTTAAATATTAATGGGTTATAGTTCGACAAATTGGCTCTGATTCTTTAACTCATTTTGCGATTTATCAGGAGGCGAAATGGAAAAAGAGAGAATAGACGAAGCGCTCGAACTTCTCTGGGTGTTGGGTGAGGAAGGTCATCACGACCTGAAAAGATTCACACTCTCTTCTGATGATGCTGATATCGACTCGGTCGTCGAAATCATGAGCAGTGAAGGGTTGGCGAACTTGTCTGGCGGTGAAATCAAGTTGACCGATAAGGGTACCGGCATTGCAAAAGGGCTCATCAGGAGACACAGGCTTGCCGAAAGACTTTTTACTGATATCTTCGACCTCTCTAAGGATACGATGGAAGAAGATGCTTGCAAGGTTGAGCATATATTGAGCGAAGAGTTGACCGACAGCGTTTGTACCTTTCTAGGCCACCCCCCGGTATGCCCTCACGGAAAACCTATCCCCCGTGGGATCTGCTGCAAAAAATATAGTGTGGATGTCAGGCCCGTTGTGGCAAGACTCATAGATTTCGAGGTCGGCAAATCGGGCAAAATAGTCTTCATCACACCTTCTGAGGCTGCTCGGATCGGGCGTCTGAGTTCGATCGGGATCATTGCCGGAACGGTGATTAAATTGCTTCAGCGTAAACCGTCTATCGTTTTGCAGATGGATGAAACCACAATAGCAATCGACCCAGAACTTGCGAAAGAAATATTTGTTAAGAAAATTAGTTAGAGAGTTGAAAAGTCGAGGAGAAAAGGACAAAAAAAATGTCTTTAAAGTTATGTTTTTTACTCTTAAGTCTTAACCCCTGAACTATCACCCTGTTTTATGATCCGCTTCCATATAACTGTCAAAGGAACGGTCCAGGGTGTCGGATTTCGGCCTGCCGTCTATAATCTTGTTCGGAAGTTGGGGCTCAAAGGGTATGTAACCAATTCGTCCATCGGCGTCATCATAGAGGTTGAGGGAGAAGGAGCCGCCGATTTTGCTAATATCCTTTGCGACAATCTCCCTCCACTTGCAAAAATAGAATCAATCAAATTACAAGAACTTCCTCCTGAAGGATATTCTGACTTTAAAATCATCCGGAGCTTGGATGAAGGCGGATTCACACATATTTCTCCCGACATTTCAATCTGTGACGATTGTCTGAAAGAACTCCTGGATCCGCAAGACAGGCGGTATCAATACCCGTTCATCAACTGTACGAACTGCGGTCCACGGTATAGCATCACAAGGAGGGTCCCTTATGACAGACCCAATACGACCATGTCTGCATTCACCATGTGTCCCAGGTGCGAGGCAGAATATAACGATCCGTCTAATCGGCGTTTCCATGCGCAGCCTAATGCCTGTCCAGTATGCGGGCCACAGGTAGAGTTCAGAATTCAAAATTCTAATTTCAGGGTCGATGATACCGATCCGGTCTCGGCAACGATAAAATTACTGAAGCAGGGCGGGATTGTGGCAGTAAAAGGGATAGGGGGATTCCACCTGTGCTGTGATGCGGAAAACGAGGAGGCCGTTCTTCGTCTCAGGGAGAGGAAGAAAAGGGTGAACAAGCCTTTTGCTCTCATGTCACCGGATGTTGCAGTCATTCGGAATTTTTGCGAAGTCTACGATTATGAACAGAAACTCCTCAGGGACATGCGCAGGCCCATCGTCCTTTTAAAGAAGAGGGCTGATACATCGCTCCCTGCTGTATTGGCGCCTAATAATCGATACCTCGGCTTCATGCTTCCTTATGCGCCACTGCATTATCTACTTTTCCATCACGATTCTCCGAATCCAGGTAGAGCACTGCATTTCAAGGCTCTAGTTGCAACCAGTGGAAATCTTTCAGAGGAGCCAATTGTGATAGGTAACGATGAAGCAATTCATATTCTGGGTGGTCTGGCAGATGCGTTTCTTTTACATAACAGGGATATTTTTATGAGAGTTGATGATTCGGTGGTCAGGGTAAGCAGTGGGAAGACCCTATTCATTCGTCGGTCGCGAGGGTATGTGCCGCAGGCAATAATGCTGGCGGACGAGGCACCGGATGTGTTAGGGTGCGGGGCCGAAGTAAAGAATACCTTTACGCTTACTAGGGGAAATGCTGCTATAGTCAGTCAGCATATCGGGGATATGGAAAACATGGAGACTGCTGATTTTTTCGATGAGACACTGGCTAATCTCAGGCAGGTATACCGGTCCAATCCTACTGCAGTCGCCTATGACCTTCATCCCGGCTATTTATCGACCCGATGGGCGCTCAAGCATATTGCCGAAAAAGGCCTGAAAGGTTTCGGCATACAGCACCACTATGGTCATATCGCCGCTGTCATGGCCGAGAAGGGTATCAAGGATAAGGTGATAGGAGTCGCTTTTGACGGGACAGGCTACGGTACTGACGGTCACTTGTGGGGCGGGGAGTTCATGGTCTGCGATCTCAGAGGCTTCGAAAGGGTTGGCCATTTTCGATATACCTCTCTGCCCGGTGGGGAGATGGCCATTAGGGAGCCGTGGCGAATTGCTGTCAGTTACCTTAACCAGGCATTTAAGGGTGTCGATATCGAGCGACGTCTTTCCGACATCGGTTTCATTAAAAAGTTCGGCAGGCATAAAATTGAGGCTGTATTGAAGATCCTCGACAACCCGAATTTCTCACCCCTTTCTTCAGGTGCCGGACGGCTTTTTGACGCGATCTCGTCTCTGGCAGGAATATGTCATGAGAGCACTTACGAAGGCGAGGCTGCCGTGGCCCTTGAAAACGTTCTGCCAAATGACGATATCTTTGTCGATAACTCGACGTATGGCTATGATATATCTGATGGAGAGCCTGCCGTCATAGATTTTTCGGATATGATACTGGAGATATTCCGTGAAGTCAGGAATAAACCTGACCCAGCTCTCATTTCGCTCCGCTTTCATAATACGATGACTAGCGTAATATTTGAAATGGTGCGGCGCATTTATAGAAAAACAGGGCTCAAATGCGTGGTCCTGAGCGGGGGCTGCTTTCAGAATGTCAGACTACTTGAGAGCGTTCTCGGTTCTCTGGCGACCCTGGACATTGTAGTATTCACAAACGAAAATGTTCCCTGTAATGACGCATGCCTGTCTCTCGGCCAGGCATATCTGGCGATGCAACATTTGGTTACGCAATAAATATATGGACGATAATTTTTACGGGTTGGTGGTCAGACCGTCATTTAAAAAATTAATAAATTCATAATTAAAGAATCATTGACACTCGGATCAATTTCATCTAAACTGTGATACCATTATTCTAAGTAGCTCTATATTATAGAGTTAAACTTCGTCATGAGGGAGGACGAGCATGGAGAGCGAGAGCATTTATTCGTATCTGACGCGACGAGGCGTGTCGCGCAGGGATTTCCTGAAGTTCTGCGCAACCACGGCAGCGACTTTGGGGCTGTGTTCTTCTGGGGCAACGCAGATCGCAGAGGCACTGGAAAAGAAACAAAGACCATCAGTCGTTTGGATGCATTTTTCGGAGTGTACCGGAGATTCAGAATCAGTATTGCGTGCTACAAAGCCTACGATTGGACAGATAGTGCTTGATATCATTTCTTTGGATTACCACGAAACGTTGATGGCCCCTTCGGGGCAAGCTGCTGAAAAGTCACTGCAGGATATCCTTAAGAACAAGAAGGGACAGTACATCGCTGTTTACGAGGGGGCCGTATCGTCGAAAGACGGAGGAGTTTATTGTTGCATCGCAGGAAAGTCCTCTATGCAGAGCCTTAAGGACGTCGCGGCCGGCGCCATGGCGAATATCGCTGTGGGCAACTGCGCCTGCTACGGCGGAATTGCTGCAGCCAGCCCGAACCCATGCGGGTATGTTGGCATTCAGGAGGCCATCGGAGGCACTGTTGTTAATATTGCCGGATGTCCGATGAACGTCGAGAACTTCACTGCCACCGTAGTTCATTTCCTCACCTTCGGTGCGCTGCCTGAACTCGACAGCAATGGCCGTCCGAAGTTTGCTTTTGGAAAACTGATTCATAATAACTGTGAAAGGCGTCCGCATTTCGATGCTGGCCAGTTTGTCAAGAAGTGGGGCGACGAAGGTGCAAGGCAAGGATGGTGCCTTTACGAGATGGGCTGCAAGGGCCCGATGAATTATCAGAATTGCCCGACTGTCAGGTGGAACGGCGGTACAAGCTGGCCTGTGATGGCCGGACATGGCTGTATCGCATGCTCAACTCCGGCGAACTGGGATGCTGCATACCCGTTCTACAAGAGATTGCCAAAGGTTCCCGGCGCCGGTGTTATGGCTAATGCGGACAAGATCGGCCTCGGTGTAGCGGCTGTTGCAGTCGCAGCAGTAGCGGCCCATGCAGCAATCAGGACTGCCACAAAGGGCAAAAATAAGGATTAATAAAGGGAGGAATTTAAGGATGGCTAAAATAGTCGTTGATCCCATGACAAGAATTGAAGGACACATGCGTGTCGAAGCCAAGGTGGATGGCGGCAAGATCTCAGACGCCTGGGTTGCAGGCACGATGTTCAGAGGCCTCGAAATCATGCTGCAAGGCAGGGACCCGCGTGATGCCTGGACGTTTGTGTCCCGTATCTGCGGGGTCTGAACTACCGTTCACTCTACCAGCTCCGTGAGAGCTGTTGAAGCCGCACTCAACATCAACATCCCCGATAACGCAAGAATCATTCGCAATATCATCAATGCTTCACAGACCATTCAGGACCACGTAATTCATTTCTATCATCTCCATGCACTTGACTGGGTAGATGTCGTAAGCGCTCTGAAGGCTGACCCGGCGAAGACCGCAGCCCTCGCATCGTCTCTTTCTGATTGGCCGAACAATAACTCCGTTGGTCACTTCAAGGATGTGGCTAACAAGTTGAAGACTTTTGTTGAGAGCGGTCAGCTCGGCATCTTCGCAAATGGATACTGGGGACATCCGGCTTACAAACTTCCGCCCGAGGCTAACCTCATGGCCGTGGCCCACTATCTGGAAGCTCTTGACTTCCAGAGGGACTTCATCAGGATGCACGCACTTCTCGGTGGCAAGAACCCACACCCGCAGTCCTATGTGGTAGGAGGCATGTCTATACCTGTTGATCCGAATAGCCAGAACGCGCTCAATGCAGGTAGCGTAGCTATGATGTTGGAACTAGCAAATAAGGCGAAGGATTTCGTATCGAAGGTATATATCCCTGACCTCCTCGCGATCGCCTCATTCTACAAGGATTGGGCGGCCATCGGAGGCGGCGTCGGCAATTACCTCTCATACGGTGAATACCAGAATTCAAACGAGCCGAACACTGACAAAACTTGGTTCCCGAGGGGCTATATCAAGAAGAAAGACCTTAGCAAGGTAATCCCAGTCGATCATATGAAGATGACGGAAGAGGTCTCCCGCGCATGGTATAAGTACAAAGGCGGAGACGAAAAACCACTTCACCCATGGGTTGGCGAGACCGACCCCAGTTACACCGGTCCGAAGCCGCCGTATGAGTCTCTCGACCTCGATAAGAAATATTCGTGGGTAAAGGCTATCAGGTATGATGGTGCACCGGTTGAAGTCGGTCCCCTGGCCCGCATGCTCGTGAACTTTGCGTCCGGCCACAAGGAAACCAAGGAAGTTGTAACAATGGTCCTCACCAAGCTCGGAGTTGGACCTGAGGCACTCTTCTCTACCTTGGGCAGGACCGCTGCAAGAGGGATAGAGACCGCTCTTATGGTCAACAAACTGCCCGACTTTATCGGTGAACTGGTTGCGAACATGAAAAAAGGCGATCTGAAAACTGCAAACACCGACATGTGGGAACCTTCTTCCTGGCCGGCTGAAGCTAAGGGATATGGGTTTCACGAGGCGCCCCGCGGCTCTCTATGCCACTGGATCGTCATTAAAGACGGAAAAACAGCGAACTATCAATGTGTAGTCCCTGGCGGCATAAATGCATCTCCGAGAGACGCAAAAGGACAGAGAGGCCCGGACGAAGAGGCCCTCATGGGAACCCCGATTGCCGATCCTAACAGACCATTAGAGATTCAGAGGACGATCCATTCCTTCGATCCCTGCATGGCCTGTGGCATCCACGTTCTTGACGCATCCGGGAAAGAAGTCACAAGCGTTAAATTAAGATAGGGAGGAGGCTGCCATGAGTCGAGTCTATGTTTGGGAGTTTCCTGTTCGGTTAGCGCATTGGCTGCTAGTGCTGAGCATAGTCACGCTGTCCGTAACGGGGTTTTACATCGGTGCCCCCTTTTTATACGGAGATGCCGATACGCTTATAATGGCGTACATGCGGTTCGCCCATTTTATAGCTGCCTTTGTATTTACTGTCTGTGTCATAGTCAGGATGTACTGGTGGTTTGCGGGCAATAAATATGCACGTCTAAACCAATTCATCCCGACGTCGAAAGAGAGGGTCGATAATACGCTCTGTACGGCCATGTTTTATGCCTTCTGCAGGAAGGATCTGCCGCACTCTCCGGGACATACAGGTCTAGCCGGGCTTTCGTATTTCTTCCTGTTCTGCCTTTACATTGTCGAGATCGTCACCGGTTTTGCGATGTACAAGGTGGCTCTCGGCGGCGGAGCACTCTGGACGCTTTTGGGAGGCTGGTCGCTCGGTATTATGAGCGTTGCATATCTGAGACTTATTCACCACTTGGTAATGTGGGTAATCTGGCTTTTCGTGATCGCCCATGTTTACATCTCCTGGCATAACGACCTTATTGAGAGAAATGGTCTGATAAGTTCGATATTCAGCGGGTACAAAAATATGGAGGATGGGCATTAATTTGTCGACAGTGCTTTTAGGACTGGGAAATGTCCTGATGAAAGATGAGAGGCTTGGGGTCCATGTGGCTAAAACCATCAAGGAGAGGTATGACTGCCTTCCTGAACTGGAAATTATCGATGGAGGCACATTGGGCCTCGACCTCCTTCCTTTGTTCGAGCAATTTGACAGAATGGTTATTGTTGACGCAGTGAATTTCGGCAGGGAGCCTGGTTACATCGGAGTACTTGAAGATGAACAGATCCCTGCCGTAATTTTTTCGAAGCTTTCGGTCCACCAAATCGGTCTTGCCGATCTTCTTTCGGTGGCAAAACTTAAGGGAGTAATGCCATCCAAAGTATGCTTGATAGGCATGCAGCCTACTGCAGTAGAATTTGCCTTAGGCCTTGAAATGTCGGACGTCATTAATGCTAATATAGATAAAATGATCGAAGTGACGATCAATAAGCTGAAGGAGTTGAAGATAGAATGTGTCTTGCGGTCCCCTCAAAATTAATCAATATAAATGACCTTTTTGCGACCGTTGATGTCTTCGGTGCCCGCAAGGAAGTCAGCCTTATGCTCCTGCCAGAAGAGGCCCATGTGGGCGATTATGTACTCGTCCATGCTGGCTTTGCTATTCAGAAAATAGACGAAGCGGTTGCTCTTGATTCTATGAACCTTATCAGGGAATACGCCGAAGCCCTCGAGGACTATGAGGAGCGTATGCCTGAGCAACCACGAAGCATCTTCGAAGCCTGAATAAAGCCTTTCCGATTTACATGCCGTGTCGTTGTTTTTATTTCAGGAGGAATTGTGGTCAAAAACGACAGATGGATCCGTGAGACGGCGAGGCAGGGTATGATTGAGCCTTTCAGCGACGCGCAGGTGCGTCAAGGAGTCATATCTTACGGTGTCAGTTCTTACGGCTACGATATGCGGATAGGCGACGAGTTCAAGATTTTTACAAATATCAATAGCACATTTGTAGATCCCAAAAAATTCGATCCGGCTGGGTTTGTTGATTTTAGGGGTGACGTCTGCATCATCCCCCCTAATTCATTTGTGCTTGCGACATCCGTAGAATATTTCAGGATACCTAGGGAAGTGCTGGTCATCTGCCTGGGCAAATCGACCTATGCCAGGTGTGGCATGGTTGTCAACGTAACACCGCTGGAGCCGGAGTGGGAGGGGCATGTCACGATCGAAATTTCCAACACAACGCCGCTTCCCGCCAAGATCTATGCAAATGAAGGCATCGCGCAGCTGATCTTCCTGCAGGCTGCCGAGCTTTGCGAAACATCTTATAAAGATAAGGCCGGGAAATACCAAGCTCAAAGGGGAATTACACTCCCGAAGTTATAAGATGTATTGGCCAAAATAAAAATATGTCATGGAAAGATAAACTGATTGTAGCACTCGATGTCTCTAATACTGACAAGGCCCTTGGTATTGTTGATATGCTTGGCGGCGACGTCAGCACGTACAAGGTCGGCTTCGAGCTTTTTGTTTCTTCCGGCCCGTCCATAGTGGAAAGGTTGCACGAGAAAGGCAAAAAGGTTTTTCTCGACCTTAAGTTTCATGACATTCCCAATACTGTCTCGAAAGCGGCTGTTGCAGCGGCGCGTCTCGGGGTATTTATGTTCAATCTCCACGCATCCGGTGGTGTCGACATGATGAAGCGCTGCAGGGATAAGGTGGATGAGGTTTGTGCAAAAGAGAATTTGAGGAGACCGAAGATAATAAGTGTTACAGTTCTTACGAGCCTAGACAGCGACAGTCTGAAGAACGAACTTTGCATCCAGCATGGTGTTCAAGCCCATGTTAAGCATCTCTCTACGCTGGCCCAGAAAGCGAGCCTTGATGGTGTCGTAGCCTCCCCTAAAGAGATTTCTAGCATTAAGAATGCCTGTGGTAAAAATTTTCTTGTTGTAACACCTGGTATCAGGCCTTCTTGGGTGCCACCGGATGACCAGCATCGGACCGCCACCCCTCAGGCTGCTTTGCGAGAGGGGGCGGATTATATCGTCATGGGCAGAGGCATCCTTATGCATGAAGATCCTGTGCGCGCACTTGAATTAATCTCCCTCGAAATCCTGACCGCCTGATAGGAACTATGTCCATACAATAGATTGCCAGAGAGTCATATTTCACTGCTTTGCATTTTGATGATCACATGAAGCTGATGGCTAAATAAGGTCGTTACATTCGGTTGTCGGTTGCAAAATTGGATTGCGTTGTCATATGCAACGTGATTTTAATTTTGCAACATGTTATATCTATAGCCCACTCTCTCCACGTATTGTTAACATTTCGCTGTGAAATGATCAGTTTGTGTTTCAGCTGTGTTTCATATTTAATCATCATATGTATGCTTTAAAAACGATTGCTTAATATTATCTCTATAAATCAAATTGATATAAAATGGCACGATAAATGCTCATAAATTGTATTAATAAGAGATTAAGTTGGCAGGCTCTTATTTGTGATAATACAAGAACCAAACAAGTATGGTAATGGAGGTCAGCTATGAAAGGATTATCAAAAAAAATTGAAAACATTTTTTTGGCCATCACATTCGCTGAAGCAGGCGAGGCCGAAACGGCGCGTGAATACATGCGTGAGGAAGAAAGGCCCAGACAGTTCGAACGTGTTGTCAGTTCAATAAGACCGAGAAAAGAAATGAAAGCCCCGGGTGCGAGGAAGAGATAATAATCTCACTATCGCAGCAGTAAAGACTTCCGTAACAGAAATGCTGAAGTGAAAGTAGAGCGGCATATTGTTATTGCGGTTGGGAGAATACAGTGACGGCGCCTTGCTATAAATCGTCAGGTACTCAGAAACAATTTTTTATCTGCATGGGAGGGTACATATTTCCCTTCCTGTTTTAGTATCCCAAAGTTTGACTGTACCGTCCCAGCTGCCTGACAACGAAAAAAGCCCATTAGGTGACAGAGCCGCGGACGATACATAATTAGTATGTCCGGCGAATATGCGCAGGCTGCTGCCTGTTGATAGATCCCATAACCTAAGCGTTAGGTCTTTTCCTCCTGCGGACAGCAGATACCTCCCATCGTGAGAAATAGCGAGTGAAGTCACCCAATAATCATGACCTGCCAGCCTCTTTAGCAGTTTGCCAGATGAGACGTCCCAGATGCCGATGGTGTGATCCCAGCTCCCGGAAATGGCTCGTTTACCGTCACCAGAAAAAAGCACGGCACTTACAACACTTGAGTGGTCATCGAAAAGTCTAAGTTCGTTTCCTGCGGTGGCGTCCCAGAGTCTCATGGTCGTATCCGAGCTTCCGGTAAGCAGGTATCTGCCATCAGGTGAAAAGGTGACGGAAGTGACAACATCATTGTGGCCGATGAAGGAGCGGACCTTGCTCCCCGACTTAGCATCCCACAGTATGGCGACTTTGTCTGAGCCTCCCGACACTATATACTTTCCATCTGGAGAAAAAACGCTTGCATTGACTGCAGCCGAGTGGCCTTTGAATGTCTTAATTGGAAGGCCAGTATTGATATCCCATATAATTATGGTCTTATCCAAGCTTCCCGACAGAACAAACCTCCCGTCAGGGGAAAACGCAACGCAGGTGACGTGATCCATATGTCCCTTGAATGAATGAATCTCCCTACCGGAGGGAATATCCCATAACTTGACGGACAGATCCCAACTTCCCGAAGCGGCTTTTTTCCCATCGGGAGAGAAAGCCACGGTTGTTACCAGGTCTTCATGGGAGGAGGCATGCAGACATACGTTTTTAGTGGATGCACAGCCTGAGACCCAAAACAGTGAAATCATAATAAATAAAATGAGGTTACCGGAAGCCCCCGGATTAAAGCCAGTCATCGCTCATCCCCATGCATGTATATGCCGTAACGGGCGTCCATGATGTATTATAGTAATGTACCATAATTGAAAATGTATAGCTTTGGGAACTGATGCTCAACCTGCCTAAAAAAGCGTTTCTTGACGAAGTCAAAAAGGGTTTGATTCCGCCTCTTTTCAGTGAGATGGCTTATATCGATCCCTTCGCGCTCTATCAAACGATTGGAGAGCGAAAATATACTGTTTTTCTGGACAGCGCTAAAGGGACCCCGAAGATAGCGCGTTATTCATTTATCGCTGCCGATCCTTATCTTATATTCCGCCTGAAAGATGGGGAGGTTGAGATCGAGGATCTTACTTGCGCACGCAGGACACTTTCATATCGACATCCCTTGGAACGTCTGAACGAACTCCTGGCGGTCTATCCCCAGCAGTCTTGTCGCGAATTGCCTCCTTTTCAAGGCGGTGCTATTGGTCTTTTCAGTTATGATTTTGTGCGTTATATCGAAAAACTGTCTGAATATGCAATCGACGACCTGTGTATACCCGATGCGCATTTTCTCTTTTTTAATACAGTCCTCGCTTTCGACCATCCGGCGAGAAGGGCATGGATTATTTGTGCCCCTGGTGCCCATTCGACAGGACTCGGCTATCGTGATATTCAGGACATCGACTGGGTAGCCGCATATGATGAGGCTGAAGCTAAGGTTCTGAAACGGGCTGATATGATAGATACAATGGCATCAAGACAAGGTTGTGCCGATCTCAGGACTCCTCACTTACAGATATCCTCGATTAGGCATGAAATGACGAAAGAAAAATATATGGGCATTGTTGAAAGGGCGAAGGAATACATTGCGGCCGGAGACATCTTTCAGGCGAACCTGTCGCAGCGCATTTCCGCAGAAATCGGTGATGCGGATCCATGGCTTATTTATAGGGTGCTGCGAGATGTCAACCCATCGCCCTTTGCTGCTTACGCCGACTTCGGCGATTATCAGATCGTAAGCTCATCGCCGGAAAGGCTCGTTGAGATGAGGGACGGTGTCATCGAAACCAGGCCAATCGCTGGGACAAGACCGAGGGGAAAAGACAATACCGAGGATACCTTGATGCGCTCTGAACTTCTTCTAAATGAGAAGGAAAGGGCGGAGCATATCATGCTCATAGATCTTGAGCGTAACGATATCGGGCGTGTGTCCCGATACGGCAGCGTCTTGGTCGATGAGTTGATGATCACGGAGGATTATTCCCACGTAATCCATATAGTGTCGAACATTAGGGGTATGGTGAGTGATGGTATGACATGCCTCGATGTTGTTCGCGCCGCATTCCCAGGTGGAACGATCACAGGTGTTCCAAAGGTGCGTTGCATGGAGATTATTGATGAACTTGAACCGGTGAGAAGAGGCCCTTATACGGGATCCTTGGGGTACATTGGATTTTCAGGCAATATGGATCTTAACATCGTCATACGCACTTTTGTGGTCAAAGACCGCTGTGTTTATATACAGGTTGGTGCTGGAATCGTGGCTGATTCCGATCCGGAACGAGAATACCTTGAAACCATGAAAAAAGCTGAAGCCCTGGTGAAAACCTTGCATGCGTTTGCAAGATAGCGGGTTGTCAATAGCTTGCAAACGCATATTGCTCAATGTATCAATTGGAATAGATTTTCAACATTTGGTATTAACAAGACACGGCCTTTGATCAGTCTGCTGCTGCCAGCGAGGTTCTGCCTTGCGAAGCGGCATTAGTGCTGTGTGAGTAATGTAAGGGAATACTTGTCAATATATGGAAACGGTTCTAATTAAAACAGAATTGTTGTATATTATAGTGTTATGAAAGTACTGGTTGCGACAAATGCCATTGCCTCAGCAAAGGAGCTGAGAATGATCCTCGAAGCTGAAGGCATTGAATGTCTGATGGTAAATAAAAGCTGTCAGACCATCGACATTATTTATCATGACACTCCCGAGATGGTGATGCTTGACGTGGCCTTAACACGACCATCTGCAGTCGAGATTCTTTTAAAACTTAAGTCAGCCCCCTCAACATGGGACATTCCCGTCATTCTCATGGCTTCCAGTAAATCGAAAGCCAAGATAGCAAAGTGCTATGAACTCGGTGCTTATGACTATATTTCCAAACCGTTTTTCAAGGAAGAGATCGTTGCCAGGATTCGCAATATCGGGTACGTTTGCGAAAAAATGAAAGAACTGGAAAAACTTCTTGTAAAAGATTATCTTACCGGGGTTTACAACCGCAAGTTTTTAATGGAACGATTTGTCGAGGAGCTTGCATGGGCCACCCGATATCAGGAACCGCTGTCCTTAATCTTTCTTGACATCGATCATTTCAAGAAGATCAACGACACATACGGTCATAGTTGCGGTGATGAAGTACTCAAGCAATTGGCTAAAACGCTTTCATCAGCCCTAAGGGTTCACGACATTGTCGCCCGATACGGAGGCGAGGAATTTGTCATATTGCTTTCCAATACCGGCTGGGATGACTCCCTCACGGTAGCTGAAAAGATTAGAGTTACAATTGAGGAAAGTGATTTTTTTTGTGATGAAAATCCAATTAAGATGCCAATCACCGTCAGCATCGGAGTTACCTCGACAGAAGGTGAATTAGATCTGCTGCCCGACAGTCTTATCGTAAAGGCTGATCAAGCGCTGTACGAAGCCAAGGCTGCAGGAAGGAACAGGGTGGTATCCTCGTCGGGGAAAGGCAGTATAAGCGTCAATGAAGGTTAATTTCTTCACTAGGGTAAATACCTGGCTTTTCGTAATCCCTGTCCTTTTTATCTTGATCTTGTATTTCGCAGTCGGAACGTGGTTTTACATATCTGGTGCTACATATGTGCTGAAAGATTTCCATTCCGCGCAGCTTGTGACCATGCTGTCAGACAAGAAAACCGCTATAGAATTATGGGTAGATTTCAGAAAGAGAGCCCTAGATGAAATAGCTAGGAGCAATATAGTAGCGACTGGCCTTCAGGTTATCATCAAAGGGCATGGGGCCAAAGACGAGAGTACGTCTCCCAGTGCACAGGATAAAAAGTTCAGGGCCGCCAGTGCCGAGGCCAGCCAGATGATAGCTAAATTTATCGAAGGTTTCGGATTGTTCAGGGAGATATCTATTCTATCGGCCGACGGAAAGATTGTCTGGAGTACAGACAGTGAGTCCATGGGACGGGAGTGGGCAGATCATGACATCTTCAAGAAGGCTTCTGCAGGGAAGTCCGAACTCATTGCCGGTCAAAACGGTCCCGGAGCCAACGCGGAAAGTCTCTTGTTTATTGCACCCGTGCTACTTGAAGGACAGGAATCGCAGGCCTTGATAGTTGCGATTCCCCACCCTGCCGATCTGGCGACCTCTCTCAAGGTTGAGAAAGGCTTCTATGATACTGGAAAGGTTTCGATCATTGACGCCGCAGGCAACGTTGTGGCGGCCAAAGATATGACCGATGTTGGCACAGTCCGGTTCAATATCCGACCGGGAAGCAATGAAGGAGTTGGGTATAGAGACGGACTGTATTATTCAGTCGCTCCTCTTAGATCCGGGCAGCTTAGGCTGATTGCCACGCTTGAAGCCTCTGAGGCTGCGAAGCCTCTGAGGCCGCTGATACTGGTCTATCTTTCATTTGCGGGACTGATTGTGCTGGTAATGCTGCTGCAGGGCTTTCTCGCAGCCCCTAGGCTCATAGAAAAGCCCCTTGCCAAGCTAGTGAAGGCTACCCAGTCTATTGTCGATGAAAACCTGCGTGTGAATTTGAGAAAGGGATTTGTCGGAGAGTTGAAGGTTCTTGCCGATGGCTTCTCGCAAATGATAGTCGGATTAAACAGAAAAAGGACGATGTCAAGCAAGGATTCTCATGGGTCTGAAGGGGGTCGCTCCAAAGTGCCTATGGCGGACATCCTCTCAGCAGAAATAAAGTCCCGGCTTGACGACATTGTAGCGAGTCTGGAGATTGCCGAAGCTGATACGTTGGCTCACAAAAAGAATATTGAAAGCGCAGCCGTGGAGATAAAGATTGTTGCAGCGTCTATTGTCGACATTAATCAACTCCTTGGTATCATGCAAGATACTACGCGCATTTCAAAAAAAGAATCCAAGATCTGCGAACTTTTGATGGAGATCGAAAATGCCTGTCGTATTATTGCCAGTGGAAAAGAGGTAGAACTGATTGTGGAATGCCCTGAAAACATCAAGGGGCTTGCAGTGCCCGTCGACAAAAAATTATTAAGGATACTCAGTGCCTCGCTCCTGAGAAACTCAATAAGGAATACTGAGGTCGGGACAATAACCCTTTTGCCTATGCAAATAAAGGAGGACGGGGTTGAACATCTTGAGTTGGTGATTTCAGATAACGGTCGCGGGCTGGATGAACAGCTTATCGAAAAGATAATGAAAAAAGATGTCTTTATCGCAAATCATCTAGAACTTTACATCGCCAGGGTAACTGTGGACTTGCTGGGAGGCAGGATGAAAATAGAGAGTGTGCCTGGTAATGGTAACCTCGTCACAATTGTCATCCCATGCAGAGAACCGTCTCAAGGTAATGCGGAGCTGCTAAAGACTGCTTGAGACCATTCACTCAAGTCCTGTCCTCGCTGAAGCCATGAGAAGAAATGACTGGAGTAATGAGGAATGTTGAAGATTGAGCCGGTTTTTGTTACAATTAAAAGTCCAGTCCCCATCAAAAAACCGTGACGTTTGTCTATGATGAGCGCTTTTAGAAGATAATCTCCAGGGACAAAAGGAGCACATATTGAATACGAACAAGGAAAAACAGGGAATTGTCGACAGGGTGTGGCGATTTTTCTCATCAGTCTCCCTCGCGGTCGTCGTTTTTGCAATAATATCCCTAACTTCTATCGTCGGGACTATCATTGAACAGCAGGCTGAACCGGAACGTAATATAAAGCTATTGGCGAAGTTTTTTGGCGAATCGGTGGCGCCGACTGTTTTTAGGGCACTTGACGCAATGGGCTTTACCGATATGTTCAGTTCATGGTGGTTTATGGGGCTTCTCTTTATATTCGCTAGCAACCTGATCGTCTGTTCCATCGACCGTCTGCCAAAAATATGGAAAGTCGTCAAGACGCCAATCCCGCCGCTAAGTGATGAGAAGCTCAATGCTATTACCTCTAAAAAGGAAGTGGTCCTGAAGGATAATGTCGAGAAGGCCGAGCAAAAGGTGAATGATGCATTGAAAAAGATAGGATTTAGGGGAGATATTCACAAAGAAGGCAGCATGACGCAGATTTGCGCTGAAAAGGGCAGATACAGTAGGCTCGGGGTATATGTCACCCATCTCAGCATCCTCCTTATCCTAGTAGGCGCTGTTGTAGGAATGAAGTTCGGATTCAATGGTAACCTGAATCTTCTGGAAGGTACGTCGTCGTCTGTTGCATTTGGGAACAGCGGGCAGGAGATACCTCTCGGATTTGAGTTGCGGTGCGATAATTTTGATGTTAATTTCTACCCTGATTCTGACAGGCCGAAAGAATATAAAAGCTGGTTGACCGTAATCGATCACGGGAAGGAAGTAATGAAGAAAGAAATCGAGGTCAACTCCCCGCTAACTTATAACGGCATTACATTTTACCAGTCGCGTTATGGATATCAGCCCAACAGAAACGGGATTTTCAAGTTCACAGTTACTCCTTCAGGTGGCAAGGCGCAGGATATTTCTGCCAGATTCCGCGAACCTTTTGCTGTTCAGGGTACTAATTTCACCGGGGCAGTGGTAGACTTCAGCCCGGCCCTAGGGGTTGATGAATCTGGTAAGCTTTTCTCCTATGCTGAATCGATGAACAACCCGGCTGCCTTTGTCGAATTCTCCGAAGCCGGAAAGCCGAAATTCAAGCAATGGGTACTGAAGAGGTATCCGGAGACCTGGAAAACTCCTGTCGGAATTGTAGAGTTCAGAGACCTTTGGGGAGTGCAGTACACAGGGCTTCAGGTGAGACAGGATCCCGGCGTTTGGATCGTGTATCTGGGATGCATCGTGATGGCACTGGGTCTTTACACCGCTTTCTTTATGAGTCATGCTAGGATATGGGTCCGGCTCCGTGAGGAAAAGAATTCAACAAGGATCACTATTGCGACGTCTATCAACAAAAACAGGATAGCCTTTGGCCGTACACTCGACCGGTTTGTTCAAGATTTGCAGGGTAGGGATAAGATTTCATAAGGAGTCACGGAGGTTTTATGAATAGCTCATTTTTTTTCGGCGTTGCCACGATTGCATATATACTTGCTATGGTTGCCTATATTGTATATCTGGCGTTCAAAAAGTCGACTATCGGTATTATCGGGACGACGGCTACGGTAATTGGCTTTGCATCGCAAACGCTGGGCTTCGGATTGAGATGGAAAGAATTTTACAATATCGGGCATCTGGGGGTCATGCGTTCAATCCCGCTTACCAACCTTTATGAATCGCTTGTATTTTTTGTATGGTGCCTGATACTCGGGTATCTTGTTATTGAGTGGAAATACAAAACACGATCGTTTGGAGCATTTGTTACACCGATAGCTGGTATTACGCTCGCATTTATCAGCATAGCTGGGGTTTCTACTGAGATCGAGCCCCTTGTTCCAGCACTGCAGAGCAACTGGCTCCTGGCCCATGTGACGATGAGCTTCATTGCCTATGCAGCCTTTGCCATTTCCTGCGCCACTGCAATCATGTATCTGGCTGTTACCACGACAGACAGGAAGAGTTTCCCATATATATTTTGGACAGTAACCCTCGCGCTCTTCATTACATCATTTAGTGCCATGGGTTTTGACTTGGTAACATTGAAAATAGCGGCAAAGTCGCCGGAGGCCTTTATACAAAATTATCTGTTCAAAGCTACCTTCCGGAACGACTCTGGCGGAATAGTCGCCATAAGCGTCATAGTCCTTTTAGCCGTCGTTTATCTTGTTTGGAGATACGGTTATCATCTCAGGAAAATCATCACAACATTCTCGCTGACGCCCGATATACTCGACGAGTTAACTTATAAAACTATCGCCATTGGCTTCCCGATCTTTACCATCGGTGGGCTCATCTTTGGCGCCATTTGGGCAGACCAAGCGTGGGGTAAGTACTGGAGCTGGGACCCGAAGGAAACGTGGTCTCTTATCACCTGGTTTGTCTATGCCTTCTATCTGCATGCACGCCACATGCGGGGCTGGAGAGGCAATAAGATAGCCGTAATGGCGGTAATCGGTTTTGCCTGCACAATATTTACATATCTGGGAGTAAACCTGCTGTTGAGCGGCTTGCATTCTTACGGCACCATGCAATAGCACGAAAGAGCGAAGAGGATAAGAGGCGGAATTAAAGGAGATGGTTCTGCTTGGCATCGATACTTCGTGCGACGATACATCCGCGGCTGTAGTAAGCGACGGCAGAGATATTAGATCTAACGTTGTTTCCTCTCAATCCGAGATCCATAAGAAATACGGAGGCATCGTACCGGAGCTCGCATCGAGGAGGCACATCGAGATGATCTGGGTCGTCGTAAACGAGGCGACTCAAAAGGCTGGCATTTCCCTCGACGAACTAGATGCCCTGGCGGTTTGTCATGGACCAGGGCTCATAGGGTCACTTCTGGTGGGCTGCGGTTTTGCAAAAGCTATTGCCTATGCGCGCAAGTTGCCGCTGGTATCGGTTAATCACCTCGAAGGCCATATTTTCTCAGTCTTTCTCGAAGAAAAAAAACCTGCTTACCCTTTCCTATCACTTATCGTATCTGGTGGGCATACGAGCCTATACCTTGTCGAGGGATTCGGCAGATATATTGAACTCGGACGGACAAGGGACGACGCGGCTGGGGAAGCCTATGATAAGGTGTCTAAACTGTTGGGTCTTGGTTATCCTGGCGGACCGGTCATCGATGGGCTGGCCGTTGAGGGCGACCCGAAGGCCTTTAGTTTCCCGAGAGCCTATTTGCCGGAATCATTCGATTTCAGTTTCAGCGGGCTGAAGACAGCGGTCAGGAACAAGGTGCAGGGTGAAGAATCCCTGATCGCAAACCCCCAGTTCGTCAAGGATATTTCGGCGTCATTTCAGGCAGCCGTAGTGGATGTACTTGTGAGGAAGGTTGAATGGGCTATTGTGAAAAAAGGAATAAGGAGGGTGACAATGGCCGGTGGAGTTGCAGCGAACAGTGCGCTGAGACGGAGGATGGAGAAAATGGCTGCCGACCGAGATGTTGAACTATACCTGCCTTCGCGGAATCTTTGCACCGATAATGCGGCAATGATCTCAGCCGCCGGGTATCACCATTTTATCGCAGGGAAACGCGCAGGTATTGACCTTAACCCAAAGGCCTATTTACCTTTGGGGGTTAAGGAGTAGAGGTGAAATCTTGAAAAGAAGCAATGAAACTTTAGCGTTGTTTTGTCTTTTACTCCTGCGCTGTTTCATTCCCAGCCCCCTATAACTGGTTTTTGGAGGTATTATGATCATCGGCGTAATCTCAGATACCCATGACAATCTTGACAACCTGAGAAAAGCACTCGACATATTTAGTGTTAAGCAAGTCGAGCACATCATACATGCAGGAGATTATACCTCACCCTTCACATATCGGGTACTGAAACATTTTGTCGGAGGGTTCACCGGTATCTTTGGCAACAACGACGGCGACAAGGTCCTTCTTAATAATCTGTATAAGGGACGGATATATCCGCAACCCCACGTATTCAGGCTGCATGACAGGAAAATAGTTGTGATGCACGAGCCGGGAGTTGTAGATGCTCTTGCAGATAGCGGACATTTTGATCTTGTAATTTACGGCCACACTCATGAGCCTGTGATTAAGCGGGTGAAAAACACGCTTATCGTAAATCCAGGAGAGGTCTCAGGGTGGCTTTACGGAAAGCCTTCGGCGGCGATTATAAACCTAGAAACCTTGGAGGCTGGTATAATGAATCTTATTTGATAAGATACGCCAGCCTCTTTCGGGAATGCTCTTCGCCGTCAGGGAAGGGGGGGACTGCCGATTCTCCGGTTCAGACACTTTTAAACGGGACTGGGGGCATAATGCTGTCAGCCCTAGAGGACTAATTAAAAAAATGCAAATTATAGGGGCTGGCGCCTTAGATCTTGAATTCTTCGCCATTAACCGGGACGTGAGTAGTGAACCCGTATTTCTCCCGGATGGCCTCTGAAAAGTCGAGTGAGACCGATTCTTCTCCGTGCACAATGAAGACTTCAGGTTTATTGCCGAATCCTCCGAGCCACTCCAAAAGCTCTTTCCGGTCTGCGTGAGCCGAGAACCCGTTGATAGTGTGTATTTCAGCACGAACTGCTATGGGTTCGCCAAGGACCGTAACTTTTTTTGTTCCTCCGATGATTTCTCTGCCAAGAGTTCCTTCTGCCTGGAAGCCGACAAAAACAACGCTGCACTCTGTCCTCCATAGGTTATGTTTGAGATGATGCTGTATCCTTCCGCCTTCGCACATCCCGCTGCCGGCAATGATCACGGCGCCTGATCTTATCTCATTTATTTTCTGTGATTCTGTGACGGATTCAGTGAAATGGAGGTTAAAGCCATCTGTATGCCGTTCTTTTATAATCCGACGGGCCTCTTCATCGTAAACCTCAGGGTGGGTAAGGTATACTTTCGTGGCGGCTTCGGCAAGGGGGCTGTCTACATAAATATTGAGGGCTTTCAGTTGGCCTTCGCGCACTAACTTGTTCAGAACATACAGGATATCCTGCGTCCTGCCGACTGCAAAGGAAGGAATAACGACATTGCCGCCCCTTTTGAAAGTTACCTTGATGCTCTCAGCGAGTTCGGTTATGCTTTCCTCCATGCTCTTGTGAAGACGGTTGCCGTATGTTGATTCCATGACAACATAGTCTGCCGACTCTATATGTTCCGGGTTATTGATGATTGGGCTGCCCTTTTTCCCTATATCCCCTGAGAATACAATCTTTTTTTCAACGGGACTGTCCTGGTACCAAAGTTCGAGCGTTCCAGAGCCCAGGATGTGCCCAGCATCATTAAATCGATACCTTATCCCTTTGCCCAATTGCACCATCTTACGGTAGTTGATTTTGTTGAAAAGCCCGATCACGGCCCTCGCGTCGTCTATATTATATAGAGGTTTGTGAACGATATCTTCACCAGTTCTGGAGGATTTCTTTGTAAGCCACTCAGCGTCCTTTTCCTGGATGTGAGCGGAATCAATGAGCATAACAGAGGCGAGATCAGCCGTAGCAGCAGTAGTTATAATACTCCCGCTAAACCCTTCCGCCACAAGCTTCGGGATGAGGCCGGAATGGTCTATATGGGCATGGGTGAGAAACACGGCTTCGATTTCGCCGGGATTGAAAGCAAACGGTGCTCTATTAATGGCATCGCTGTCTTTACCCTGGTGCATGCCGCAATCGACCAGGAGTTGTCTGCCACCGACTGAAAGGTGAAAACAGGAACCTGTGACTACGCGAGCAGCTCCGAGGAATCGTATCTCCATGTCGTCTCCGTCAAATAACAATTTTTAACCGGCCCCTAGAACATTTCAAGAGGGCGTGAAAAAATGCATAGTAAAAATTTATAGCAAAACATAGAAAACGTTATGAATACCGTGTCGGGCCCATTTTTTCGGTTTTCCACTTCTTAGAACTCAATGCAAGAGGATAATTATGCACAAATCGGCAACATCCGAAATGGCATGGAAAAAAATTTTCTTTAGTCGGACGAATGCGGTATCTGTATGCTAGCATAATAGGCATACGGATAGTATAACACACAGAGAACTAGCGTTCACCTTAAATTTTACAACACCAGAACAATGGAGCCTGCTTTCATCTCGGGGGCACAGACCTAGAGAATTCCTTCCGTTGTTCATGAATCGAATTATTTTCCGCAAAATATAGCGTTTTTATTATTGAGGTGTAGTGATTGAGGGGTTGCCCTGTGATATAATACAAACCAAGGGAGAGTTAATGTGCAAAAAATACGTGTAAGCGAACTCAAAACTGGAATGGTAGTGGCCAGAGCTATCACGAATGATTCTGGAATGGTCCTATTGAGTGAGGGTACTTCGTTGACCGCTGCCCTCATTGCGAGACTCATTAGGATGGATCTTGAATCGATTTTCATAGAAGGGGCTCCGGCGACCGGCAAGTCCCTGGAAGAAATGCTGTCTGACCTTGACAATCGCTTCAAAAAGACTGAGAAGAATCCATATATGAACGTGATAAAGGGTATCATAAGGGAGCGGCTAGAGGAGGTGTATAAGTAACGATTTATGGATACTAACCTTCTGCGATCACAAATTGAACGAATCGATACCCTTCCGACCATCCCCAGTGTATTGCGGAAACTCTTGGTTGTGATAGAAAATCCCAAGATATCGCTGACCGAGATCGGGAACTTTATATCCAACGACCCCGTGCTTACCTCAAGGGTGCTGAAGATGGTCAATTCGCCAATCTATGGATTCCCGGGTAGAATATCTTCGGTTCAGCAGGCCTTGATCCTTCTTGGGCTTAATGTTGTCAGAGGCCTGTTGCTCGGTGTGTCTGTATTCGAGGTGATGCAAAAGTCGATGGTTGGTCTTTGGGAACACTCACTAGGTTGTGCCGTTTCCGCCAGGATCATCGCGAAAAAAAAGAATATTCCAGAACCCGAAGAGGTTTCGATCTCAGCACTGCTCCATGACATAGGGAAGGTCGTCATGATACTGAGATTCAAAGAAGAATATGACATGGTGATGAAAGAGGCCGAAGCCGGAGATATGCTGATCATAGATGCAGAGAGGCAAGTCTTCGGAATCACGCATGCTGATAGTGGGGCTTGGATAGCAAAGAAATGGAACTTTCCGCTCTCTCTCATCGAGGTAATCGAATACCACCATAAGCCTAATCTTACTAAGTGTATGCCTATGAATTCAGCCATTGTTCACCTGGCTGACATCTTGACCAGGGCGGTGGGCTTTGGATTTGCCGGAGATAATTATGTTCCGTCAGTTAACCCGGCGGCTTGGGAACTACTCGGTTTGAGCGATGCAGACCTCCGCGCGATACTTGACGAAATGGACCGTACGCTTAGCGAGGCAGACTCTTTCCTTATCTCAGATGAACCCTCATAAGACGACAATCCTAGTCATATCGCGGGACATTGTCCTGACGAGCATAATCGACAAGGTACTGCATGAATCGGGGAACCTGCTTTTTTTCGGAGACTTCAAAGCAGCTCTCGACTTTATTTACAATTCCCAACCCGATCTGCTCATTCTTGATCTGGCGGCAGATAACGTCTCGAACATCAACATCCTGAATGACCTTAAAAGCGATCCAATATTCGGACAGATACCTGCAGTTATCGTCTTTACTGATGACTTTGTTATTCCCTCCTGGGAATTCCTTCTTGCGGATGATTATCTTAGAAGGTCTGCCGTGGAGGACGAATTGGGAAAGAAGGTTGAATTGTGTTTTTTTAGGTCAGAGCGGGTAGTCGAAATAAACCCGCTGACAAGGCTTCCAGGCAATATCACCATTACGAGACAGATCCAGAGCAGGTTGGACAAAGGGGAAATATTTGCGGTCGGTTATGCTGATATCGATTTCTTTAAACCGTTTAACGACAGATACGGCTTCAGTAGGGGAGACGAAGTGCTGAAGATGGTTGGCAGACTTATCCGAAACATCGTCAAGGAAAAGCAACCCGTTGGAAGCTTTGTAGGGCATGTTGGCGGCGATGATTTTATATTCATCATGAACTGTGACGTTATTGAAAACTCGGCAGACAGGATAACGGAGTATTTCGACAAGCTGATTATGACCTTTTATGATACACTTGACAGAGAAAATGGACATATAGCTTCGGTGGACAGAGAGGGCAATAAGAAGTTCTTTCCGCTCATGACCCTCTCGATAGGCGTAAGTCACAACAAATACCGGCACTTTTCTCATTACAGTGAGATTGGCCAAGTAGCCTCTGAAATGAAACATGTCAGCAAGGGTGTTTCAGGGAGCTGCGTCAGGATAGACCGGAGGAGAAAGTAACATGCTACTAGTGGTCGCTTTTAACAACTCCCCACTGAATATGGTTTCCCATCGTGTCTAAAAACTGTGGCGCAAATCCTCCCATTCGGCGTAAGTGGAAAGGCTCAATCTATCAGGTTGAGGAGAGATTCGGCGCCTATCTCGATCTTTTGGATGCTCTGTTTCACCGAAGCATTTTCCCGTCTAACCTTGTGCAGCTCGTCGGATAACATGAGAGCCGTCAGGATAGAAGCCTTAAGAGGTGTAGTGCCGGGAGAACGCCGGTACACCTCCCTTATCCTCCCATCGACGAAATCAACAAGCTGTTGCATGTATTCCTTCGAGACATCCCCTTTCAGAAGGTAATTCTGACCAAGTATTGTGACTTCAATGCTTTCCATGAGCGCTTATTTCAGTTCGAAGTTGTCCAGTTCTCTCAGGAGGTCTTCGATCTGGGTTTTAATTGTCGCTTTTTCGAGTGAGAGCCTTTCAATCTCCTGCTCTTTTACCCTAAGAGCTTCTTCTAGATCCAAGTTTATTTTTTCGACAGCATTCTTTTCTGCCTTAAGACTCCGCACCTTCTCTATTACCTGGGCGATCTTTTCTTCAACTGACTGCATGAATTCCTCCTTCGGGACAATATATTCTATAAGACTTATACTACTAGAGATTTCCTTTTTTCAAAAGAGCAGCCGGACCCTCTGTCCTCCCCGTCTGTCTCATGTATTCGAAATAGCTGGTCAGCACCTTTTTTACGTAATTCCTTGTTTCATCATAGGGGATGTCTTCTATAAACTCGTCAGTCGATTTATAGTTTCCAGCTGCCAGCCATCCCTTGACTGCATCTGCACCAGCATTGTAGGCTGCCACGGCTATAGGTACCGAATCGAAATGCAGGATCAGAGATTTTAAATAATAAGTGCCGATAAATACATTTGTCTGCACGTCGTAAAGGTCGTTAGGCTGTTTCATTTGAACCTTGGCATGGATGCTCAATTTTGACGCGGTTTGGGGCATGAGCTGCATAACCCCAAGTGCCCCAGTAACAGAGCGTGCGTCCGGTGCGAAGCGAGACTCTTCTCGCATGATCGACAGAACCAGAAGGGGATCTATCTCATTGCTAAGGGCCGCTCTATCGACTATATCCAGATACGCAGGGGGATAGTATAATTCATGGAAATCTTCCCGGTATGGCAATCGTGCGATCATAGAGATAGAAGTCTTGAAATCGTTCATATTTTTAAGATGGGCGCTTAAGCAGGCAATCTCCTGCTCAGGCAGGCTGCTGTTGGCCATGAATGTTATCTCTGTCTTAGCCTCGCTCTTGAACCCGAGATCCTCGAGGACTGCGATACGCTTGGGCAGGTGATAATTGCTGCAACGGTCATTAGGGGAATTTTGAAAAGGCGGAATGGAGACCCGGTTCTTAAGCGCGGTTATGAACATATAGAAATTATTGTTCCGGTCATTCGGTATAAGATAGATGGCCTGCATGGGCTCAACAGAACCGAGAATTTCCAGGCATCGGTTTTTCCAGTAAAGATAGCGCGCATCTCCGTACGTCTTGTGAAGTGACGAAAAAATATCCAGAGCCCGTTTGTACTCACCGGTACGGTAATAGGTCCATCCTTCATGCCAGAGGGCATCCTCTTTTGCAGACTGGAATGTGGATGACACCTTGGTGAAAATAGAAAGCGCACCTGCGATATCCCCGTCACGTCTTTTTTTTGAACCGTATGCAAGCAATAATGGGGCAACCCGCTTGTCTTTTTCTTTCGAAAGACGTGTTATCTCTTTTTCGAAACGATCCATATCGCCGGCGCGAAATAGCGACTTGGCCTCCCATAGACGGTCATCGCATTCCGAATAATATCCAGCAGCTGCCTTGTATTTTTTTTGCATGAATAGCGAATAGGCAAGCCCATCCTTGAGGTCTTTCTCTAAGGGTTTTGCGTCCTTGCGCCCCAGGGCTTCCTTGAATTGGGTCTCCGCTTCCGCGAAGAGCCATGCATTGTTCAGGTTCCTGCCCTTTTTTAGAAGATCGGCCGGCCAGATTTCAGAAGATAACAGTTCCTCTCCCGCGCTTTTCGAAAATGGCGATACGGACAGATAAAGTTCCTTAAAGAGTGCTCCAGCCTCATCCTTGTTGCCGCTGCGCTTCAAAAAGGCTGCATAGGCAAATTTAGCTTTCGATTCCGATGGATAGTCTGCGATGAACTTTCTGAATAGATCATCGATGTCCTTTTCTCCTATCTTTTGGGCAAGCTCGATCTCCCGCAGCCTGATAGTCTTGATAAGCGGCGAATTCGGGAATGATGCTTTTATCGTCCGGATATCGTCAAGCGACTTTCCATACTCGGCCCTCTCTTCAAATGCTGTAGCTCTCCAAAAGAGTATATAGTCATCCAGAAATGGCATCTCTTCGTGAGCAGCGGTGAGAAAAACGAGAGCCTTCTCATAGTCGCCCATCTCGAGGCTTGTTTTACCCAAAAGCAAGCAGGACGGCGAGCAGAAACTCGTAACTGGGATTGTCGTATCAGCAATAGCGTAAGATTCTGCCAGCACGCAAGTAGCTAAAAAAATAAATAAAGAAATTATTCTGGCATAGTCTATCATGTGTGACCGGTCAGAATTGCCGCAGATAGTCCTTGTAGGCACTGAAGTTCCTCTTTGTTTCGTCGATGCAGTCTCCGCCGAATTTTTCAAGCAGGGCATCAGCCGTGCATAATGCCGCCATCGCTTCAGCAATGACCGAGGCGGCCGGGACCGCGCATGTGTCGGACCTCTCGTAGGCTGCTTCGATGACTTCCCTAGACAAGAGGTCGACGGAGCGAAGGGGTTTTCTCAGTGTAGGGATGGGCTTCATGGCAGCTCTGATTACGATGGGCATTCCGTTGGAAATACCGCCTTCGATACCCCCCGCGTTGTTGGTATTTCTGGTAAAGCCCTCTGCAGAGTATGATATTTCATCCATGACTTCTGAGCCGAATCTCTCAGCAGAACTGAACCCGAGGCCAACCTCTACCCCTTTGACAGCCTGAATGCTGGAAATCGCCATCATCAGGCGAGCGTTGAGCCTTTTGTCCCACTGGATATGACTTCCGAGTCCTGCAGGTACGCCCGATACCACGACCCTGAAAATGCCGCCCAAGGAATCACCCTTTTGTCTAGCCATGTCTATCAACGCGATCATTTGTATGGATGATGCATCATCAGGACAGCGCACCGCTGAAGCCTCCGCACGCTGAGAGGATTCGTGATTTGCATCATCCTTACTTTCGGGCATTGCCACGCTACCGATGCGGACGACATAACTACCAACTGAAATCCCGAATTCAGATAGGAACTTTTTTGCAACTGCTCCGGCTGCCACACGTGCAGCTGTTTCGCGTGCGCTGGATCGTTCAAGGATATTTCGCACATCCTTATGGCAGTATTTCATGGCACCGGCCAGGTCGGCATGACCGGGTCTGGGTCTGGTTACCGGAGAGATGGAACCCTCATGATCGGCATCAGCCGACATCCCCTCCAGCCAGTTTTCCCAATCGAGATTTTCTATCAGCAGAGAGAGCGGTGATCCGATAGTCTTGCCCCATCTCACGCCTGACATAATTGTCACCCGGTCCTGCTCGATTTTCATTCTGCCGCCGCGTCCGTAACCCTGCTGTCTGCGCTTTAATTCCAGGTCGATATCTCCCGCAGACAAAGTCAGGCCGGATGGTATCCCCTCAAGTATCGAGACCAATCCCCGCCCGTGAGATTCGCCAGCAGTCAGAAATCGCAGTTTTAAGAGCATTTTTTAGCATAAAACGTTACCTCACACGCCGTCAATAATTTTGTTGCCTGAGATTAAATATCGGTTATACTAACGGTATGGATAATTCCAGGTACATCAAGAAAATCCTCAAAGCTGAACACGGCAAACCATTTGAATTCCTCGGTCCTCATACATACGAAGGAAAGACACTTGTCAGGGCATTTCTTCCGGAGGCCAAGGTGGCATTTATCGTCAGGGAACGAACGAGTGGTGCAAGGAAATCTGGCACTGGAGGTCTGCAGCCTGAAGAGGTGCTGCGGATGCAGAAGATACACAAGGATGGTTTCTTTGAGGTTGCGGTCGATGCCGCAAGGCCTTTCATTTATAGGATCAAGATGCAGACCTATTCAGGCGAGGAGAAGGAATTTTATGACCCCTATTCGTTTCAACCGGTTCTCACTGATTTCGATCTTCATCTGATCGGAGAGGGAACTCACTATAAGAACTATGAGAAGCTTGGTTCGCACGTACGGGCTATCGAAGGAGTGAAGGGAGTGCACTTTGCCGTCTGGGCACCGAATGCCAAGAACGTTGGTGTGGTAGGTGATTTTAACAACTGGGACGGGCGGCGCCATCCTATGAGGCTCCTTGGTTTATCCGGGATCTGGGAAATATTTATTCCCGGTCTTGACGAAGGAACTGTGTACAAATACGAGATAAAATCGAAATACCATAAGCAACGGGAGCTGAAGGCCGATCCTTTCAGTTACTACTTTGAGGTGAGGCCCAAAAGTGCGGCTATCGTCTATGACATAGAAAACCGCCACGAGTGGAAGGATTCGGGATGGCTGTCATTCAGATCAGGGAAAAACTGGTTGGAGGCTCCCCTTTCGATCTATGAAGTTCACCTCGGATCTTGGATGCGGGCGGGGCAAGGCGATAATTTTCCCACATACCGTGAACTGGCTGAAAAGCTAATCCCATATGTAAAGGAGCTCGGCTTCACGCATATCGAACTCATGCCGATAACAGAGCATCCCTTTGATGCTTCGTGGGGATATCAGACTCTCGGCTATTATGCCCCTACGAGCAGGTTCGGAAAACCTGAAGACTTCATGTGTTTTATTGATGCTTGCCATCAGGAAGGAATAGGGATCATCATGGATTGGGTGCCGGCCCATTTCCCGAAAGACGCCCACGGACTAAGTTTTTTCGACGGGACATGTCTTTACGAACACGAAGACCCGCGACAGGGCGAGCACAAGGACTGGGGCACACTAATATTCAATTATGGGAGAAACGAGGTGCGTAACTATCTCATCTCAAACGCACTCTTTTGGATCGATAAGTATCATATCGATGGCCTGAGGGTCGATGCTGTCGCATCTATGCTCTATCTCGATTATTCTCGCGAGGAGGGACAGTGGATACCCAACGAATACGGGGGCAACGAGAATCTCGAGGCGATCGATTTCATTAAGAAATTCAACGAAGTCATCCATCTCTACCACCACGGCGTGTTGACTGTAGCTGAAGAATCTACCGCGTGGCCAGGTGTGACCAAGCCGTCATACCTCGGAGGCTTGGGCTTCGACATGAAATGGAACATGGGTTGGATGCATGACACCCTCGATTATTTCTCCAAGGATCCGATTCACCGGAAATACCACCAACATGACCTGACCTTCAGCATGCTTTACGCTTTCACAGAAAATTTCCTGCTCCCGTTCTCGCATGATGAAGTGGTTTACGGAAAACGGTCTCTGCTCAACAAGATGCCTGGAGACATGTGGCAGAAGTTCGCCAACCTACGGGCGCTCTTCGGCTATTTTTACGGACATCCTGGTAAAAAGCTTTTTTTTATGGGGGCCGAATTCGGGCAGTGGGACGAATGGAACTTCGACAAGAGCCTTGACTGGCAGTTGTTGCAATACGAGCCCCATATGAAGTTGAAGCGCTATCTGGCCGACCTTAATAATGTTTATCGGAGAGAGTTGGCCCTCTCCCAAGTCGATTATGACTGGCACGGGTTCGAATGGATTGATTTCCACGATGCAGATAACAGCATTTTGTCCTTTATACGACGGGCTGCAAACAGCGACGATTTCCTTGTTTTTGTCTTCAATCTTACTTCTGTACCGAGGCAGAATTATCGGATAGGCATACCCAGAGGTGGATTTTATCGAGAATTGTTAAATAGCGATTCCGATCTTTATTGGGGCAGTAACATGGGCAATAGCGGCGGGCTGCTCGCCGATGAAATTGAGACACACGGCAGGAAATACTCTCTTAACCTCGTTCTGCCGCCCCTTTCCTGTCTTATTCTAAAGCCCGTCTGATTGGACAGCGCGCTCGGTGAAGATTGCCCGACTTTACAGTTTCAGTGACATCAGGATCGAAGATATCCCCATACCAGCTGTAGGCCGATGGGACGCACTTGTCAGGACGGAAGCCTGTGGGATTTGTTCGGGTGATGTGATGTCTTGGTATATCGAGAAGAAAGCGCCTCTTGTGCTCGGACATGAACCCGCCGGTGTGATTGAAGAATTAGGCAGCGGCTACGATGGGCCGCTCAGGAAAGGTGACAGGATCTCCATTCACCATCACGCTCCTTGCATGCGTTGTGCATACTGTCTGCGCGGAGACCATGTCCAATGCGAAACCTGGAGAAGCTCTAAGATTATACCCGGAGGCATCTCGGAATACATAGTTGTTCCTGAAATCAATCTGAGGAACGATACCCTCAAACTTCCTGATGGCGTTAGCTATGAGGATGGCACGCTTGTTGAGCCAACGGCCTGTGTTGTCAAATCTCTTCGAAGATCTCTTATCAGGAAAGGGGATGCCCTGCTTGTAATAGGGCTGGGCGTCATGGGACAGATGCATGTTCTTTTGGCGAGGCATTTCGGGGCCGAATACGTCATAGGGGTCGACATGGTACGCTTCAGGTTAGAGAAAGCCTTGGAATTCGGGGCTGATCAAGTCATCGACATCTCCAAAGAAGATCTTGTCTCAAGAGTTGCTGAACTGACGAATGGCGCAATGGCCCAGTCGGTTATTGTCGGACCGAACAGCATTGAGGCCATGAAGCAGGGATTGACAGCTGTTGCCCGGGGGGGAACAGTCGTATTCTTTACGCCGGCCAAGCCTGGTGAAATGCTCACCATAGATCCGAACTATCTCTATTTCAGGGACATAAGGATATCGACGAGCTATTCTTGCGGACCTGACGAGACAAGGGAAGCCCTGAGGTTTATTCAGAAAGGCATTGTGACCGCTGAGAAGCTAGTTACGCATCGCTTCCGAATCGGGGAAACGGCACTGGCCTATCGGATTACCGCAGAGGCGAAAGATTCGCTTAAAAGCATTATGGTTTTTAAGGTGTAAGGAAGCGGGAGACTTCCTTGAAGAGAAGTGTTGGATCGAATTTCACCAGATACCCGTCGGCGCCGACCGATTTAGCCTTATCTCTGTTCTCTGTACCGCTTAGGGATGTGTTGATAATGACCGGAAGTGCCTGAAGCTTCGGGTTGGATTTGATGATTTTTGCAAAAGTTAGCCCATCCATCTCCGGCATTTCTACGTCGGTGATGACGAGTTGGACATAGTCGGTGATCGGTTTGTCACCGATTCGGGCGAGAAAATCATTCAGGATGCCATGGGCTGCTTTGCCGTCATTACTGTCGATAACATGGAGACCCATTTGTTCCAGGTGCTCTTTGAGTATCCTCCTGGCAACCCCGGAATCATCTGCAATAAGGACATTACCCTTAAGTTTTTTCTTCGTCACTTTTTCTATCTCTTCGAGTGCGATCTCTTTTTTATATGCGAGCGCACCAATTTCGGAGATTACATTTTCGAGGTCTAAAATGAGAAGCAGAGAATTAGCTGAATCTTCGAGCTTCGTGACCCCTGTAATTCGGCCGCTGTGTTTAGCCTGTAACAGTGCAGGCGGAACTTTTATCTGGTCCCACTTGATCCTTCTGATCCGCTCGACATCATGCACGATCATACCTACGGTAGTACCAAGCATCTCGAGTATGACGACCTTCGGCCTGAGTTCCATGTTGTCGACCGGGCTGAATTTCAGCCATTTGCCCAGATTTACTACAGGTATGACCTCCCCGCGTACCTCTGCAAGGGCTTCTGCGTAGTCGGGCATGTCTGGAACTTTTGTAAGGGGAGGCATTGGGATAATCTCTCTGACTTTAGCAACATTAACTCCGTATGAGTATAGCTCAGCATTGCCGTCAGGCATTTTGTTGTACATCTTGACGATGACGAGTTCTAGTTCGTTAGCTCCAACCTTTAATATTTCCGGCAATGCACTTGGATTTTTTTGCACCATAATTTGCCTCCGGCACCTATGCAGTCTTCCAATCAGTTAATGTTATAGACTATCACATAAGCGGCAAATAAAACATATATTTCAATTCATCCCGGCAGTCGATAAGCCTGTTGATATATAATAAAACATGACAAAAAAGAAAAAAGAAACCGCAACTAAAGACCTCGCGTGCGATTGGTTCCATAGGACTTCCGGTGAGAGAAAGGGGGTAAATGAGAATAAGATTTATCGCCATAAGGGAGCATGCAAGTGGAGCGGGATAAGGAAAGAGCGTTACAAACAAAAAGATGGCGGTTGGTCGGAGATTTCGCGTAATGTGTTGATCGGCAATAGGGGCGAGAGCGCTAAATTCCATCTGAGGTACTTTGAGATAGCGGCAGGGGGCTTCAGCAGCCTCGAAAAACATCTGCATGAGCATGTGGTCGTCTGCATCAAGGGCAAGGGAAGGGTCATTATAGGAGAAAAGTCACATATAATCAAACATCTTGATACCGTCTATATCTCGCCGAATACCGTCCATCAGTTATCGAATCCTTACGATGTGCCCTTCGGTTTTTTTTGCATAGTCAATGCCAAGAGGGACAGGCCCAGATTGGTAGAGAGATGAATCAAAACCGCACCTAACCTTGGTTTAACTTTAGGGGGGGAATATCGGAAATCAGTCCGGCTTTATTTTATTCAATACCGCATCAAGCGTGGTTGGGCGGTCTACTTTGAGGTTCTGGCTCTTTATCATCTCAACGAGTTTGTGAATCTCCTTCCGCACGTCCTCGTCTACAATAAACTCAACTGCTGTCTGGAATTTGTCATCCTTGGGTGCTATCCTGACGACCCGGGCAGTTGCGAAAAAGTGTACATTGGCAAGGGTTCCCGCTTTGGATTGGATCATGAACTGAAGTGTCACAAAGTCTCCGACAGTCAATCGCCGCACTGAGTCAAATAGGAGGCCGCCTGCGCTCACATTGGACGTCGTGCATTCGATCCATGATGTGTCACCAGGCAGTTTTACCTTGACGTTAGCATCTACCCTTTCATACTTTCTTTTCTCAACTCCTCCCATGTTATCTTCCTCCTGGGGTGAGATGAATTATTTGCCGGCGCAGCACTTTTTGTATTTCTTTCCGCTGCCGCAGGGGCAGGGATCGTTTCTCCCTATTTTTTGTTCTCTCTGCGCGGACTGTCTCGAGCCATTTCCCCCTTCGGCTCTATTGTATACAAGTCGCTGTTGTTCTTTTTTTATCTTTACTTCGGCATCCTCATGAACTACCTGTATTTTGAAGAGTCTCATCAGGGCCTCTGATGTAATCCGGTCCGACATATCGGCAAATAGTTCGAAGGCTTCCTTCTTATATTCGACAAGAGGGTCCTTCTGAGCGTACCCCCTGAGTCCTATCCCTTCTTTCAGATGGTCTAGATTGAGGAGATGATCTTTCCACTGCGCGTCTATGATCTGCAGGAGTATCATTTTTTCGAGATAACGCATTACATCTGTGCCGGAATCCGCTTCTTTCTTCTCGTAGGTTTCCTTCATGGACGAAAGGATGAGGGCCCTTAAATCATCGATCCCTTTGAAGCCGTCCAGAGCAGGTTTGATCCCGTAAGCGCCTTCGAGGGCGGTAGCTAAGCCTGCCACGTCCCACTCGTCATAACGCCCTTCGGGGCAATAGATGAACAATAGTTCGTCAACGACATCTTCGAGCATCTCGAAGATCTTGGGTTTCGGCGACTCGCCCAAGAGTATCTCGCGCCTGAAGGAGTAAATTTCGGTGCGCTGCTTGTTCATGACATCATCGTATTCCAACAGGTGTTTTCTGATGTCGAAGTTGTGAGCCTCGACCTTTTTCTGTGCATTTTCGATAGCCCTGGTGACCATCTTGTTTTCGATTGGGACATCCTCGTCCATCTTCAGGAGGTTCATGAGACTGTTAATCTTGTCAGAGCCGAAGATGCGCATGAGATCATCTTCAAGCGAGAGATAGAATCGCGACGAGCCCGGATCTCCCTGCCTACCCGACCTCCCACGAAGCTGGTTGTCGATCCTGCGAGCTTCGTGACGTTCCGTGCCAATGATATTCAGGCCGCCCGCTGCTACTACCTGATCTCTTTCTTTTGCGCAGATTTCGCGGGCCTTTTCAAGTGTCGCCTTGAATTCGTCGTCCGTATAGGATTCTTTGTCCTTTAACAGGTCAGCTGCAAGGCCGTCAGGGTTGCCACCGAGGACGATGTCCGTGCCTCGCCCAGCCATGTTTGTGGCGATTGTAACGGCACCGTACCTGCCTGCCTGTGCGACGATCTCGGCTTCTTTCTCATGGAACTTGGCATTGAGAACGGCATGTTTAATCTGCTTCTTCTTTAGGAGATGACTGAGAATCTCTGATTTCTCAATGGAAGTTGTCCCGACGAGGACGGGCTGTCCCTTTTTATGGCACTCTTCGGTCTCACTGATAACGGCATTGAATTTTCCGTTCTGATTTTTGTAAACGACATCAGGATTGTCTGACCTGCTCATTGCCTTGTTCGTCGGTATAACGAGCACTTCAAGGTTGTATATCTGTGAGAACTCTGCAGCCTCGGTGTCAGCGGTGCCCGTCATGCCAGCCAGCTTGTTGTACATCCTGAAGAGATTCTGGAAGGTGATCGTGGCGAGCGTCTGGTTTTCACTTGCGATCTTGACCCCTTCTTTAGCTTCTATTGCTTGATGGAGCCCGTCGCTCCAGCGTCTTCCCGGCATGAGTCTCCCGGTGAACTCATCGACAATAATGACCTCTCCATCCTTCACCACATACTCCACATCAAGCTTGTACAGGTGGTAAGCCCTCAATGCCTGAAGCACGTGGTGCACCAGTTCGATGTTGGAGGGGTCATAGAGGTTTGATACCCCGAGCAGACGTTCTGTCTTGGCGCTTCCCGATTCGCTCATTGTTACAGTCTTCAGCTTTTCATCGATCTTAAAGTCTTCATCGACCTTGAGGCTAGGTATGATTCTATTGATCTTGTAGTACTTGTCGGTCGAATCCTCAGAAGGCCCCGATATTATGAGCGGCGTCCGAGCCTCGTCGATAAGAATGCTATCCACCTCGTCAACTATGGCGTAATTCAGCTCTCTTTGGCTGAATTCCGAGAGGTCGTACTTCATATTGTCTCTGAGGTAATCAAAGCCAAATTCGTTGTTAGTCCCGTAAGTTATGTCGGCAAAATAGGCTTCTCGCCTGGTGCATGGCCTCAGAAAGTCGAATCTCTTGTCAGTAGACCTGTAGCCCGGGTCAAAGATAAAGGAGTGATCATGCTGAATGACTCCAACGGAAAGGCCGAGGATATTGTATAGCCGGCCCATCCATTGGGCGTCTCTCTTGGCCAGATAGTCATTGACAGTCACGACGTGAACGCCTTTGTCTTCCAATGCATTCAGATAGACCGGAAGGGTTGCAACCAGCGTTTTCCCCTCCCCGGTCTTCATTTCAGAGATCTTGCCTTCGTGCAGGACAATGCCTCCGATTAGCTGGACATCGAAATGCCGCATGTTGAGATGGCGCTTTGATGCCTCCCTGACGACTGCAAAGGCGTCTTTAAGTATATCGTCAAGTGATTTGCCAGCGCCTAACAGATTTTTGAATTCGGTGGTCTTCGCAGCCAGCTGTTCGTTGCTCAATGATAAAACTGCAGGTTCCAGGCTGTTGATTTCATCGACGAGCTTGAAAAGTCTCTTTAATTCACGCTCATTCTTGGTTCCGAATATTTTCTTAAGGAAATCTACCATAATCTTTATACTAAAAATAAAACGGTGATTTATGCAAGCTCTTACCGCTTGTAATTATGGTATAATCCAATAAACATTGATGCTCATTCGTTCGTGCCGATAAGTTCGGAGCAGGGGGTAATTTTTTATGGAGATGATAGATATTCTGGTGGCGGGAGCTCAGGTAAAGGCCTCCGATATTCATATCGTCGTGGGTAAACCTCCGATGGTTAGAATAAACGGGAGCATGAATCCGTTGAAGCAGTTCACTGTGCTTACTGAAGAGATATCCAAAGGACTGATTTACAGCATGCTTTATCAGGACCAGATCGGCAGGTTCGAGGAGAAACTCGAGCTCGACTTTTCATACAATGTGCCGGGTCTTAGCAGGTTCAGGGTAAATGTGCTCTCTCAGAAAAACGGTATCGAAGCTGTCCTAAGGCTTATCCCTAGCAAGATACCCTCACCAAAGGAAATCCGCCTCTCCGATGCATCTATAGCATTGACGAAACTGCCCAGAGGCTTGATACTCGTCACTGGTCCAACCGGTTCCGGCAAGTCCACTACACTGGCTAGCATGATAGACATCATCAACACCGAAAGACGTGAACATATCATTACCATTGAAGATCCGATCGAGTTTGTATTCGACCATAAGAATTGCATTGTCAGACAGAGGGAGGTCGGGATGAATACCCACTCCTTTGCCGATGCTCTTAAACACTGCCTGAGGCAGGACCCAGATGTAATACTTGTCGGTGAAATGCGCGATCTTGAAACGATACAACTAGCTGTGACATCAGCGGAAACAGGACACTTGGTCTTTGCAACCCTGCATACTCAGGATGCCCCGCAGACTGTGGACAGGGTCATCGACGTGTTTCCTCCACACCAGCAGCAGCAGATGAGGGTTCAGTTGGCCTCTACTCTTAAGGCCGTTATCTGTCAGCAGCTGCTCCCGAGGGCCGATGGCAGGGGACGAGTTGCTGCGCGCGAACTGATGATTGTGACACACGCCATCTCGAACCTTATCAGAGAAGGAAAGACTCACCAGATATACTCGGCTATAGAGACGGGTGCTAAGCAGGGCATGAGCACTCTAGAGTCTTCACTTGCCGAACTTGTGCGTGACAAACTTATAACCATCGACGATGCTTTTTCGAAGGCTAATAACCCTGACACCTTAAGGCTCAAGCTTGCTTCTATGGGCATCAAGACACAATAAACAGGGAGCTAATATATGACCATTGACGATTATCTTAGGGAGTTGATGGACAAGGGAGGCAGCGACCTCCATCTGCGCATAGGGCGTCCCCCTATCATCAGGATCGCCGGCAACCCGCTTCAACTGGATTTTCCTCCTCTCACGCAGAAGACACTTGAAGCCCTGATTGTTCCCATGCTCACCGAAAACCAGAATCAGATCCTCCAGAAGCGTAAGGCTGTCGATTTCACTTATGAATATCAGGGCACTATCCAGCTCCGGTGCAGTCTTTTTTACCAGGAAGGAATGCTTGGGGGCGTGATGAAAGTTGCTCCGGAAAGCTTACCGGCAGGCAAGGCATCTATGGGCAAGGTGTCGGTTTCGAAGTCTGAGCCGAATCTTAACTTCTACCTAAGGGAGCTAATCAAAAGAGGAGGTTCCGACCTTCATCTCAAGGTGGGAAGACCGCCGCTCTTTAGGATCAGGGGTGATCTGCTGCCGACCGAATTTCCGACTATCGGCAGGAAGGACATGGAGGACCTGCTCTTGCCTATCTTGAACGGTGTTCAGCGCGAAAGGCTGGAGCGCGATCGCGAACTTGATTTTTCGTATCTCATCGAGGAGATCGCCCGTTTCAGAGGTAGCTATTTTTACCAGATGGACAAGCTGGGCGGTGTCTTCAGGGTAATACCGATTAAGATTGCAACTCTAGAGGAGCTCGGACTTCCGGAGGTCTTGAAAGAGATAATCTCAAGGGAGCAGGGGCTGATACTTGTAACCGGGCCGACCGGAAGCGGCAAATCCACTACACTTGCTGCCATGGTAGACTATTTGAACGAGAGGGCAGACAAGCATATAATAACCATCGAAGACCCTATAGAATTTATCCATAACGATAAAAGGTGCGTCATAAACCAGAGGGAAGTTGGTAACGATACACGTTCCTTTTCTGAAGCCCTGAGGCGTGCACTGAGGCAGGACCCCGATATAATCTTGGTGGGAGAGATGCGTGACCCCGAGACGATGCACACTGCACTTACGGCGTCTGAAACGGGTCATATAGTTGTAAGCACCCTCCATACGACTTACGCTAAGCAGTCTATAAGCAGGATCATCGATGCCTTCGAACCTTCCCAACAGAACCATGTCAGGATAAGGACTGCTATGTCTCTCATAGCCACGGTGGCCCAGAAACTAATCAAAAAATCGGATGGCTCAGGCAGGACCGCAGTCTTGGAAATCATGATAAACACTCCAACGGTCAAAAAACTGATAATCGATGAGAAACTCGACCAGATCGACAAAGCGATCGAGGATTCAGCTAAACTTTACAAGATGCAGACTTTCAACCAGCACCTCTTTGAAATCGTGAGGGATGGTAAACTGACAAAGGAAGATGCGCTTGCTGCTTCATACAACCCCAACGATCTGCGGATCATGTTCCAGACCCAAATGGTCGGAGACAAGCTTGAAACTTTGAAAAAAAACAATAAACCGGCCTGGATAAAAGAGCAGTAGATATATCAATAAATATGCAGGGGCACGGCTTGCCGCGCCCTACCTGTTGATGCGCTGTCGCATCACCTCGTAAGCGATAACCCCTGCTGCTACTGAAACGTTCAGTGAATTAACGGTCCCTTTCATAGGTAGGTTTACTACGGTATCGCACATTTCCTTCACCGTCCTCCGCATGCCCTCGCCCTCGGAGCCGACAATGACTGCCAGCGCCACTTTCATATCGACTTGCCATAGGCTTAAAGGCGCGCTGGCTTCTGCGCCAATAACAGCGACATCTCTTTCCTTCATCGAAGCGACTGCATGCTTGATATTGACAACCTCTGCAAGGTTTACATGCTCGATCGCACCCGCCGAGGACTTGTATACTGCCGGTGTCAAACCCGCAGACCTGCGGGACTGAAATATTACGCCGTCGACTCCGGTCGCATCTGCAACACGCAATATCGCGCCAAAGTTACGGGGGTCCTCGATACAGTCTAGGACGATGAAAAATGGTGCTTTACTTTTAGCGAAAGCCTGGTCGAGGAGATCATCGATATCGAGGACTTCTTTGGGCGCGGCAGCCGCAGCAATACCCTGATGCCCTTTGTCGAACCTAGTGTCGAAAAAATCCTTTTCGACGAACTTGACAGGGATTTGGCGTGCCTCGGCAAGACCAATAATGGGTTGCAGATTGTGCGCCGACTGCCTGTGCACAAAAAGTGTCCGGATTTTAGTTCCGGATTTCAGAGCCTCGGAGACTGGGTTCCGGCCCGAAATATAATGATCTTCCCGCGCCGTTGAAGGGAAAGAAGGTTTATCAGGACTATATGATCTTGATCTTCCAGGCCGTGCCATCTTTTTTATCCTCGAGGATGACGCCGTTGTCCTCGAGTTGCTTCCGGACCGCGTCGGCCTTAGCCCAGTCCTTGTTCTCCCTGGCGGCCTTTCTTTCTTTTATCTTCTCTTCAATATCGAGTTCAGAAAGAGGTATCTTTTTCACTTTCAGCAGATCTACATTCCATGTGTAGGGTGACCGTCCGAAAAGATTAAGGACGCTTCCCGTATTTTTCAATACGTCTTTCGCTCTCGCTATAAGTTTCACGGCATCCGTTCCTGAGGTATTCAGATCGAGGCACCGATTGATCTCCCGGACTAGTTCGAATACAAGTCCCAAAGCCAGTGCAGTATTGAAGTCGTCGTCCATAGCTTCCTCGAAGCGATCCTTGAATTCAGCGAGCATTGATTCTAGCGTGCAGCCCTGTGACATTTCTTTCCCGCCACTTTCGGCTGTCTTTGCAATAAAAAAATCGATTCTAGATACAGTGCTGTAAAAACGGTCGAGCGAAGCCTCTGCATCCCTCAGTTGCTCATGAGAGAATTCGATAGGGCTCCGATAATGGCTAGAGAGCAAGAAAAGCCTGATAACCTCGGCATCATATTTGGCCAGGATATCACGTATGGTAAAAAAGTTACCGAGTGACTTCGACATCTTTTCTTTGTCGATGGTTATGAAACCGTTATGCACCCAGTAACGGGCAAAAGGTTTACCTGTGTATGCCTCGGACTGTGCTATTTCATTTTCGTGATGAGGGAAGATCAGGTCGGCACCCCCGCCATGAATGTCGATCGATTCACCTAAATGCTTGATCACCATGGCCGTGCACTCAATATGCCATCCCGGTCTGCCCTTTCCCCACGGGCTTTCCCACCACGGTTCTCCTTCCTTAGAAGCCTTCCAGAGGGCGAAATCTGCAGGACTCTTTTTACGTTCATCCACACTTACCCGGGCCCCTGAAAGCAGGTCATCGAGGTTTTTCTTCGAAAGCTTTCCGTATCCGCTGAATTTATCGACTGCGAAATAGACACTCCTGCTTTCACCCTCCTGCACTTCGTATGCAAACCCTTTTTCGATCAGGCCTCTAATGACGTCGATCATTTCACTGATATGCTCGGTCGCTTTCGGCTCGATGTCGGCGCGAGCGACTCCCAGGGCGTCCATGTCGGCGTAATATTCGGCAATATATTTTTTAGCTACGACATCCCACAATATGCCTTCCTCATTCGCCCTTCTGATTATCTTGTCGTCGATGTCTGTAAAATTTCTAACGAACTTCATGGCGAAGCCCTTATATCTGAAATACCTGCTCATGATGTCGAAGACGATAGCACTCCGGGCATGTCCAATATGGCAGTGATCGTAAACCGTGACGCCACAGGCGTACATATCGATCTTCCCCGGAGAAAGGGGCACAAAGTCTTCCTTGGTGCCGGTAAGGGTGTTGAAAATCTTCATTCTTCCTCCTCTGCCTTCAACCCTCTCCATTCGTTCGGTAAGGCGGTCAATTTGGCCTCTCAACTCATTTATCCGTTCTTCGACGGGATCGGGCAGTCTTACGTGATCAAGAAGCTCCACAAGCCCTTCGTCTTCAAGGCGCACCATTTTTTTCTTTATTATACGCCCGGGTACGCCGACCACTATCGAATAGTCTGGCGCATCTATCAGGACTACGGAGTTAGCACCTATCTTAACATAGTTTCCGATCCTTACGGGGCCGAGTATCTTTGCCCCTGCGCCAACAACAACGTGGTTTCCGAGGGTTGGGTGGCGCTTTCCCTTCTCTTTGCCGGTTCCACCAAGCGTCACTCCCTGATAGAGAAGACAGCATTCACCTATTTCAGTCGTCTCGCCTATTACAACCCCCATTCCGTGATCGATGAAAAAGCCGGGGCCTATCTTTGCGGCTGGGTGAATCTCGATGCCGGTAAGGAAGCGTGCAATATGCTGAAGAAAACGTGGAATTAAAGGAATCTTGAAGTTCCACAACACATTGGCGAGGCGGTAGATAAAAATTGCGTGAAACCCCGGATATGTTAACAGAACTTCGACTGCGTTGCGTGCCGCTGGATCGAGCCTGAAGATGGCCTGAAAATCGCGTTTGATTGTCCTCAAAAGTCCCACACAATTATTATACTTTAAAGTCTTGTTTAATCGCATTTCGAAGGCCTGAGAAACTTTCTTCTCAAGTATTATCAGGGAGCGCCGTAAAACCCCGTCATTCATGGCGGGGATATCACAACAGTAGGCGCTTTAAGCGAGACGTGTCGTGGTTGACAAAACAAAGGTAGTGACTTATATATAGGCATGATAATCAGCAAAGGGTATAAATTCAGGCTGAACACCAGTCCGGCAGAGGAGGCGCTAACGCGTCAATTTTCAGGCTGTAGCCGTTTTCTATGAAATAAAGCCCCTGCAATACAAAAGGAACGACTCAATAATAAACATGGTTGTCCATCCTATAACAAACTTCCGAACATGCTTCCAGCGTGGAAGCAAGAGGATCCTTTTTTAGCCGATGCTCCATCTCAGACCTTGCAGCAAACTATCAAAGCCCTCGATAAGGCAATTAAGGAGGCTTGCGACAAGAGCAATCCTAAGAAGTTCCCTGTCTTCAAGAATCGTTGCATAAGGCGCTCTGCCTTTGGGAGTGCCGGAAGCTGAGAATCTTCGGCCTTTATGCCGTAGAGAATGTCAACGAATCATCCTGGCGAATCATAATAGGATTGCACCCGAGTTGACATGCACGTGTCTCCACTGATCACTGACCGGGATGATGTGCCGAATGCATTATATCATGCAGGTTAAGCAATATTGCTGCTGAACTGCACAGTCTGATTTTCTATAAATCAATCCTATTGCATAGGTAATAGCTATTTGATCTATAGTTGCCATGTATCTTAAAGTTAAGACTATGCACGCTTTGCAATGTTGGCAATACGATCGTGAGACTGTTATCGACTTATGAATGTAGTGCATGAGCAGCCTGCGATCTGCGGACTCTGTCCAGAAGGATGCTGGGTTCGTGTCTCTATTTCTGGAGGCAGGCTTTTATCTGTCAAGTCCGATTCCGACCCGGCATACGGCAATCTATGTGAGCGTGGAAGGCTTGCACCCCAGATAGTATATTCTCCCAACCGAATAAAAACTCCCCTGATCCGCACGGGACCTAAGGGAACCGCGGCGTTCAAGCCTGCAACATGGGATGAAGCGCTAGAAAAAGTGACAGACAGTTTGAAAAATATAAAAGAGATTAATGGAGCCAGGGCTGTGGCTAGCTATATGGGCGCTGGAACACTGGAAGATTCATTAACTGACTTTTATGGAAAGATTCTTGCCCCATTCGGCTCTCCCAATGATATAGATTGCGGATCGATATGTTATGTGTCATCACGCGTGCTGGCGCCTATAACTACGTTTGGAATTCATGGCTCCTGCATCAGCCCCGACATCGACAACGCCGGAGTTATTATTGTCTGGGGCACCAATCCTCTCAAAGACGGTCTTCCAGATAAGAAGCGACGTATAAGGGCGGCTCAGGAGCGAGGTGCCCGCATAGTTGTAATCGATCCAAGGCGCAGCAGTTTAGCCAAAAGTGCTGACCTGTGGCTGCCAGTCCGTCCAGGCACAGATGGTGCTTTGGTATTGGCTCTTATGAATGTCATCATTTCTAGGGATTGGTACGATAAGGAGTTTGTGTCTAAATGGACGATAGGATTTGAGGCACTTCGAAAATACGCAGCTGCTTTCAGTCCTGAAAGGGTTTCGGCTATATGTGGTATTGAGGAACCTGTCATCACCGGACTTGCGAAAATGATGTCGAAGCATGCCCCTGTTACTGTAGACTTCTATAGCGGCATCGAATATGCACAGAGTGGTACGCAGACGGGCAGGGCGATCTATTCTCTGATGGCGCTTCTTGGAAGCATGGATGTGGATGGAGGCCTTATCATCAATGAATATCCTCATCATGTACCTTGTGAACATATAGTTGATGCTGAAAACCCGGCACTTGGAGCTTGCGACCATCCACTTTTTTATGCTTTGACGGGGAAAGCTCATATCTCCGGTCTTGGTAAAGCTGTACTTCATGGTGATCCATATCCTGTGCGCGGGCTGCTCCTGTTCGGAGGCTCTCCAATGCTCTCTCACACGGATCCAGGAATGTGGAGAAGAGTGTACGAGAAGCTTGAATTCATGCTGCTGGTCGATAGAGTGCTGACTACTGAATCACTGTGGGCAGATGTAATTCTTCCTGCAACAACATATTACGAGATTAATTCATATCAGGTATATCGCAAACATGTCCGCCTGAGACATAAAATAATAGAACCAGTTAGAGAAGCTAGGAGTGATTCCGCGATACTGGCTGCTATTGCAGAAAGACTGGGATACGGGGATGTGGTTCCGAAGTCTGGAAGGGAGTGCAGGGAAAGAGCCTTTGGCGCAAATTCAGAGTACCTTGCGAGATTGTACGAAAATCTTGCGGTCGATCTGCACATTCCCCAAAGGAGAATCAGGAAATACGAATCTGGGCAGCTCCGTACGGATGGTAACGAGGGTTTCCCGACTCCATCGGGCAAGTTTGAATTTGCGTCCGCCCTGCTTGAGAGGTACGGATATGATCCTTTGCCGGTGTATGATCATCCTTATCGGTTCGGCGAAGGAATGCAATTAGTGCTGACCACAGGGGCCCGTTCCAAGGTAAGATTTAATTCCCAATACTTGGACCGCCCGGAACTCATGACAGGGAATGGGCCTGTACTTGAAATAAATACCGTCGATGCGACAACAAGAGGGATCGAATGCGGAGACACTGTAACCCTCATGACGGAGTACGGTGAAATATATTTGACTGCGAAAGTGACTCGGGACATTTGCGAAGGCACAGTTCACGCTCCGTCGGGCGGCGGCAGGATGCATCAGGTCGGTTCATGGCCGGAAGCGAATATCAATTCCGTGATACCGCCGGAATCGAAAGATCCCATATCTGGATATCCAGTTCTGAAGGCTGTGCCGTGTGAAGTGCGGTTTTCGGCAGGGCCTTGGAATGCGAGTGTGAGAGAAGATGCTCTCCTGTCTCTTCTACCGTCGAAAACGTGAGAATGGGTAGATGAATCTGTAGACATTTTGCTGGATTCAGAAAAGCTTTTGACACCAATGCGCAATCTACGTTAAATGTCGCAATGATTAATGCATCCGACAATACAGGAGAAAAGTCTGTTTTAATTTGTTTTATATGGAAGTCTACAAGTGAATGGAATTTTGTCCTGATTTATTCAATTCCACATAGCGAGCTGATGCCAGAGCCGCTACGCATCCATCCGCTGCGGCAACTACGATCTGGTTGGCGAACTTCTGTCTCAAATCTCCGACCGCGAAAATACCTGGCACATTCGTTTCACATTTTTCATCGGTAATTACAAAGCCTCGATCATCCATTCTGACTTCTGTGGGTATCAATTGATTGTTTGGAGAGTACCCTATAAAGATGAACACTCCCTCCGTCGGCAATGCTCCTTTTTCCCCTGTCCTGGCATTTTCTAACGAGACGCCAGTGACGCTGCTTTCGTCTCCCATGATTTCCGAAATGATCGTATCCCATATGATTACTATTCTGGGATCGTTCATCAGTCGCCCCTGCAGTATCTTGCTTGCTCGCAGGGTATTGCCTCTATGAATTAAGTAAACCTTGCGTGTCAGGCGTGCCAGATAAAGCGCTTCTTCCACTGCTGTATCTCCGCCTCCGACAACTACGACGGTTTTATCCCTGAAGAAAAAGCCATCGCAAGTGGCGCAATAGGAGACGCCGATTCCGAGATATTCCGCTTCGCCGGGAATACCCAGTTTCCGAACAGATCCTCCTGCTGCTAGGATTAGTGCTACACTGTTGAGCAGTTCACCATTATCGAGTCTGACTGAATGAAGGTCGGGTCCGACGATTACTTCTGCAACTGCCTGCTGGACAATGGGCAGGTTGAATGACTGGGTATGATGAAGCAGTTTTTCAGCCAGATCGAACCCGGTTATGCCCTCCATACCGGGATAGTTCTCCACATCTTTGGAAATGGCGATCTGGCCGCCTATTAATCCTTTTTCGAAAAGAGCCGTCTTCATTGCAGCCCTTTTGCAATATAGCCCTGCCGTAAGCCCTGCAGGCCCTCCGCCGATGATTATTACTTCATAGGTATCTCTAACGGTCATGCTGTAACCTCTCCTTACGAAATTATATCATGGTTTGGATACGCGGCCTAGAGTTGGTATGATTTCTCAACATCAAAACTTGATATCTTCTCGACTACCATTGGATTCGATGATCAATTCATTGAAACATGTAACGGAATCCGCTTTGGTCCACAGTCCTATGTAGCCTTTTAATGACCTGCCTGCGTTATGCGCTATAAGCAATTCGCCATTTAGAGATCCCTTTATGTTATGCCCTGATATCTCGACTAAGAGGCTATGCCATTTACCAGTCTCGATCTTCTTTCTTACGGCGCACTTTTCGATACGTCTACCATTAATGTATTCAAAAAGGATGATATTGCCCTCGAGGGCGTTTGTTCTCAATACGAAGTAGTTGTCGATGTCCTTGATGCCGAAGGCTATACCGCCCGCCCTGTCTATGTTGCCCCCAATGGGTTTGATATTAACACTTATAGTCTCCTCTGAAAGCTCTAGGTTCCTAAGAATAGCCATCGGGAAATAATGGTAGGCTTCGATAGTATCGAGAAATTCATGATACGTGCCTCCAACAACCTTCCCAATAAATCCTGAAATCCCGGGCACTATCCGTCTGCCCCACCTTGAGCCATCCTGAAGGCAACAGGTTCGGCCATCTTCAACTGAAATCGTCCAGTGTCCACTGCGAAGGTAGAAGTTAGGCATTGCGCCGACAGTTTTACCGGCGAGAAAATCGTAGGAGCCATTAAAGAAAGCATCGGTAAACTCTGCAAGTTCATCCTGGGTTGAAAGGGTAATATCAATGAGCCGCGTGGAGGCCAGCAACCTGGCGGTCATGTCGAGCATTTCCTCTGTCGACCTTTTATCATATCGTGCTACGAATGCCTCTAAGAGGTCGCCCTTGATAGTAACCCGAAACCCAATCCTCTCAAGGATATTACCCATAAGCTGGATTCTGAGAGAGCGGCCGTAATAGTCACCTGCGCCCCCCGAAAACTGCATGGATATATAGTTCTGAGATTCATTATCACTGCAGAAGGTGTCGACAGTAGCAAAGTGGTAGGCAAAGCGCACACTGAGGTTCAGGTACCCTTTGGACAGCATGGCGTAGCTTTCTCCTCCTGCAATTTCGCCGAATTCCGCGAGAGCAGGCGCTGCAAGCATACCGGTCACTTTATTGGTGCTGACGTTCATGGTGCCGGCCCAGTTGACACCGGGATGCGTAAAGCCCCTCCAGACAGCTTTCATCGGGTCGGACTCGATCATCTCAGGTGTAACTTTGTCGCATATAGTCAAACCTTCCCTGAGACCTTCTCCTAGGTCAATCAACCAAAGATCAAGAGGAAGGTTTGATGTGAGCTTGACCGACGCTCCCATCCGGTTAGATGTGCAGGAGATGCCGAACATTTCATGTATCGCTGTCTCATGGGTGAAGCGAACGATGTCGTGATAGGTCCGGCAACCTTCCGGGGAAAAGGATTCAGTTTTTATATCGGTAAGGTTCAGGACAGAAACACGGTCGAGTATTCCTCGCATCCTCCGATGTAAAGGGCTGTCGAAAATCACCTTTTTCGCGGGCTTGATGTTGTCAATGAGTTCAGGGACAATGCCTTTGTACACAGTGACGGTATCCGCTGACATCGTTACAATCTCTCCTTGTGTCAGTGATGACGTAGCGTTGCCGGTATCTACGATAGTCGGGATGCCGAACTCTCTGGCAACGGATGCCATATGGCTCGTAACGCTTCCGATATCCGTAACGATGCCCCTTAAGCTTCCGATCACTTTGGCGTATTCTGGAGAAGCGATCTTGGCTACGAGTATTGCATCTGCCGGGAGATTCCTGAGGTCTGGCTCTTGTTCCATTATGAAGACCCTGCCGGTTGCAGTCCCGCCCGAGGCAGTCTTGCCCTGAGAAATGAGCACTGGGTTATTGGAAGAGACCTGCCGCAGTTGGGATTCTACGTTAATTTCTGGCAGGCGGAGCGGCCTTGACTGCAGTATGAAGATCGTGCGGTCCGCATCGATGGCCCATTCCACATCCTGTGGACCTTCAAAGAATTCCTCTAGCAAAAGACCGTACTTCGCGAGTTGTACAATCGTCACATCATCGAGAGAGGGGAGGTGCTGTTCATGTTCTGGCACGGATTCGAGGCCTGTGCCGCCAGCATTAAGATTCACCAGTCTCGATTCTTTTACGGCGACATGCCTTTCAAGGATTTTCTCATCAATCCGATCGATGAGAAAGACGTCTGGAGATGCGCTTCCATCGACAAGGTGCTCGCCTATCCCCCAGAGGGAGTTGATTTTAACAGGGCAGGAGCGAGTTAGGGATGGATCTACTGAGTAAAGGACACCGCTCGCCTGCGAATTGACCATAACGATCCCCAAGACGCACATCGGCGTCTCACGGTCATCGAGGCCATAGCGGAGCCGATAAGCAATCGCCCTGGCTGAATATTTGCTGGCGAGAACTGTCTTGTATGCATCTAAGATGTTTTCTCCGGTCACATTGAGGACGGTATCATACTGGCCTGCGAAGGTAGCTTCCGTGTCTTCACCAACAGCGCTACTTCTCATCGCGATGCGCACATCCATTCCGGCTGTTTCCTCAAGGGATGAGTAAGCCATTATGACAGCTTTTTGTATTTCCAAAGGGACCGGCGCGTTGAGTATCATCGAACGCAGCCGGTCTCCAGTCCTTTCGATTGCCTCAATGGATTCCGAGGTTACGCGCGACAATTCTTCCTTTATCGGTTTTAGCAATCTGTTGACCTGCAGGAATCGTTCGAAGGCAAGGGAGGTAATAATAAATCCAGGAGGGACCGACAGTCCCAACCTGTTTTTTATGGATGCTAGGTTTGCGGCCTTCGCGCCCACCATGCGATATATATCGCTAGTAAGGTCTTCAAGCCCGATTACCAGATTGCCTGTCGGCAGGGTGCACTTGGGATTGAAGTTCTGAAAAAGCTCGCTGTCTATAATCGAAACGGTGTTAGATAACACAGAATAATCTCTGCCAGAAAGCGTTTCAAGCGCATAGATAACTCCTCTTACCGCTTCGAGAAGTTCCTCATACTTTATCCTTACTGATGTGAGGCTGAACGGATCTCCGGAGTAATAAAGCTTTTCCAATTCAGCTATTGCATCGAGAGCCGCATGGTTGTGGCCAAGAAGATTTTTAAAATAGGCGTATTTTTTTGCCGCTGCACCTTGGGTGGCCTTCAGCGACGGACATCTTCCGCTCTTTGAAAAAATGCTCAGGAACCTGTTCATTTTATTCGTTTCTCATATATGTCGTAAGGACTTTTCTCATCTCATCTCTCAGTTGTCGAAATGTTGAAGTAAAGCTTATGAAGAACCCCTCCGATGCCATCGCGGACGACAGAGGATCGTGAAAAAAAATGTGCTGCTGCTCCGCGCCATCCGGGAGGATGGGACACATCCTGTCTACATCGGGACAGAGCACTACTACCCGATCGAATGCACAGCCATCGAATACGCTGACATGTTTCCCTTTCCGTTTACTTATGTCTATGCCAATTTCGCGCATTACTTTCACTAAATCCTTTGGCACAGGCATCGGTATCGTACCGGCTGAAAAAGCAGCCCATTCTTTCCCGAAAAACTGGTTTATTAGACCCTCGGCAATCTGGGATCGTATCGAATTACCGGAGCACACGAATAGAATAGTCTTCATTCCTGAAGCCTTGGCAGCCTTGTGTCTAGCTATTTCATTATCGGGCATGAGTTGGGTCGCAATATAATTAGTAAATGGGATGGATTGGCAAAAGAATCACTGACCCGCAGATTCATTATCATCCGAATAAGCATACATTACCAAGCGGTAACATCTCAGGCATCTCGATGCCTCTGAAACAGCCTCCTCGACTGTATATCCTTTGTCTACTTCACGAAAATCATTCCTTCTTTCGGATGGATTTTCATGTCTCACAGCCACCCGTCCAGACCCTTCAGGGAGTCGGATGGATTCGGCTGGATCATATACCTTTAATTCTGCTAGGAACTTCTCGTCCAGAATCTCGCCGAGTATTTCAGTTTTTCCTCTGATAAGAAAATTGTCTATAGCCATGCTGACAAGTCTTCCATGAGCACAGGCCTTGATAAGAACGTCAGGTCCTGTCACACAGTCACCTCCGGCAAAGACGCCCTTCCTTGTGGTCATTAAGTTTTCATCGACGACGATCGCCCCTTTCTTGGTGACCTCGACACCCGGCAGGTTGCACGTGCAGTTGAAATCGCCTTCTTGGCCAATGGCGGCTACTATCACATCAGCTTCGATGACGAATTCGGATCCGGGGACTAGAACAGGCCTTCTCCTGCCGGACGCATCCGGTTCTCCGAGTTCTATGCGAACACATTCAAGCCCTGTAACCTTGCCATTCTCGCCCATGATCCGATTGGGTGCTGTAAGAAAATGATATTTCACACCCTCTGCTTCGGCATCGTCGATCTCTGCAGAATCCGCCGGCATTTCCCTTCGTGATCTGCGGTAGACTATATGCGACTCTTCGAATCCGACTCTGAAGGCGGTTCGTACACAATCTATCGCGACATTTCCTCCGCCAACCACTACCATCTTCTTCCCTTTCGGGACCTCGCTTAACAGGCCGAGGTTTATATTCCTTAATAGATAGACGCCTGCAATGTATCCATAATATCCACGATCTTCTCCTTCGATGTCCAGGCGCTTATGGCAGTGGCAGCCCATGCCTATGAAGATTGCTTTGTAGCCATCCTCTTCTAGGTCATCCAGGGTAAAATGCAAGCCGAGAGCCCTTCCGTAGAGTATCTTTACGCCGAGCCCTTCTATTTCAGACACTTCATCCCGAACTACATTGCGCGGGAGCCGGTAATCCGGAATACCTACCGACGCCATACCTCCTGATTCGGAGAGCATTTCGAAGATGGTTACATCATAACCATTCTTCGCAAGGAAATATGCGCATGTGAGACCGGAAGGGCCAGCCCCTATGATTGCAACCTTGAGTGGAGTGTGTTGCGCCATGGTATCTTCAAAGCTAGATCTACAGATGATTGTATTATCTTGGCACTGGCCAGCATAGTCTGCCACAAATCTTTTCAGGTGGCGTATCTGCAATGGTTCATCAATGAGCCCCCTGCGGCAGTTGGATTCACAGGGTCTTACGCATACCCTTCCGACGATACCAGGCAAAGGCAGCCTGCTCTTTATGATTTCTAGGGACTTCTTGAACCTGCCGCCCTTTATCTCCTCGATGTATCGAGGGATATCCAGGTGAATAGGGCAGGCCTGCATGCATGGTGCGGTCAGCATCGAATGGAATGTATACTGTTGATGAACTTCGCTGTTACTGTTCTTGTTGCTGGAATTGAGGCCGGCAATGAATGTATCTCGGAATCGCTCCAGGAGGTAGAGCAATACTCTCGGAGAACTCTGACCAATCTCGCACATTGAAGTCGCAGAGATAGTCCTGGAAAGCTCTTCGATATCTTCGATGTCCCTTTCTTCTCCATGACCTCCTCTTATCTTTGCGAAGAGATCTGCAAGCACCCTTGTCCCGGTCCTGCAAGGGATGCATTGGCCGCATGAGTTTTGCTGTATGGCCGCTGCATATTCGCAGCAGAGTTCGACAATGTCCAGGTAAGGGTCTATGACCTCAATCCCGCCCCATCCGATGAGCGCTGCGACTTTGTGGCCACCATATTCGAGGGGGAGGGCATCTCCATTCTGCCTATTGTTCCAATAACCGCTTATCTGTTTCATTGAAAGCGCTTACCGTCAGACGGAAATTGTCCCGTCAAAGCTTTTGCGTAGAAATTACGTGCGCATTCAGGACAGATATTTCTGAACCCGTTTTTCTGATCAGCGTCGAGATTGGAAAGTATCGAGATGATTAACTTATGAGTTGTGTGCAGCGCTCCGCAAATTTCGCATCCTGTGAGTTCCACGCTGCAGATGAACTCACCGTAGAGAGATATTCTTCTTTCGAATCCCTGGTCATCAAGTTTTATTGCCTGAGAGGGACATATGTTCGCACACGTACCGCAACCTATACAAGCGTGTTTATCCAGATGTATGCGTTCTGCGACCACCTGAGTATTATGAATACTGCCTGCAAATGAAAGGGCCGATGCCCCGATTCTGTCGCGGCAGACTCTGACGCAGAGACCGCAAAGAAAACAGGGATCCTTTTTCCCCATCTCGAATCTGGAAATGCCGACCCCAAATTTTCTTGCCAGTTCTTCTAGAGGTGGGGTCATGACCGTGCCTGCCGCCAGCAGTTCGACGATAATCTTTCTGGCTGATTGAATAACGGGTGAATGTGTCGTTACATCAAGCCCTTCGGATACTGGCAGATTACAGGAGGGGAGTATAGAAGGCAATAATCTCGGTCCTTTTGCCTCCACAACGCATAACCTGCATGCTCCGTATGGGCCGACGGTTTTAAGGTAGCAGAGGGTAGGAATATCGATTCCCACCTGACGGGCAGCTTCTAGGACAGTCGTCCCGTTGGTGACCCGCACATCTTGGCCATTGATTCTCAGCGTAATCACAGTCTGGCTATCCCTATTCTTCAGCAAGCTCTCGGGCGTAGCGCTTTCGTTTTAGGTCAGAGGCTTCCGCCGCCGAGATCCACCGAAGGGCGTGAGTGGTGCATTTTGTAACACACGCAGGCTTGAGTCCCTTGTCGATCCTGTCTTTGCAGTAATCACATTTTATTGCTTTGCCTGTAGTTTGGTCCCACTGCGGAACGCCCCACGGACAGGCAGTAATACAGGACTTGCATCCTACGCACAGTGATGCATCTACGAATACTATACCGTCCTTAGAACGTTTCTGCATCGCTCCCGTCGGACAAGCTGAGACGCACCACGGTTTTTCACAATGAAAGCATGGCATGAAGACGAAGTTGATCTTTGGAATTCCTCTCACCAACTGCGGCCCTATGGGCATGATTCTGCAAAAGCGCGGCCCCGCAGCAAGATTGTTTTTTGTCTTACAATGCACCTCACATGCGAAGCATCCGATGCATCTTTCCTGGTCCTGGTATATGTAGTAATTGCTCATTGTCTGCCTCCAGACATCTTCTTTACGCCGACCATGCATTCGAGATATGCGACTCCGCCACCGACGGGATCAACGGTCTCGAGCAGTCCTTTCTGGAATTTAGTATCACGCAGGCCCTTCTTGAAAGAGCGAGTTTTGATAGGGATCTCGTTGCCGAAGCCATGCAGCATGAAAACTGCCTCAGGATGGATGTAAGGCGTGACATGGGCCCTTATAATGCCGCTGTATCCGTCTGCAATAACCTCGACTAGGTCTCCCTCCTGAATGCCGAGTTTAGCAGCCTCGTCGGCATTGATCCAAAGCGTGTTTTCTGAAACGATCTCATTCAGGTAAAGGTTGTTCTGCGACTGAGCGTGTGCATGAACGGCCGTTCTTCCGAAGATAAGCCGGAAGTACCCATCGCTTGGCTTTTTCGGCGTTACGTAAGGGGCAAATGATGCGAAGCCGCTGTTTTCGAGTTTTGGTGAGAGCAGTTCGATATTGCCTGAGTCGGTTGCGAATTTGATTGCATCTCTAGGCATTATGATCGGATCTTTTGCAAGACCTACAAAGCCCTTGGCATTGAAGTCCGATATATTCACTCCAGTACCGTCCAGCTGGTAAATCCAAATATCCTCAATACTTGTGTATGGAAAGTACTGGCCCGCGCCCATGCGTCCTGCGAGCAGTGTGAATATCTCCCATGCGGGCTTGCTGTCGTACCGTGGCGTGACGGACTGTCTGCGCATGATAAACCCGGGCTTTGGACCTTTCTGAGTGGCGATAATGTTCGAGCGCTCTAAATAAGTCGCCTCCGGCAGGATGATATCTGCGTTCCATGCTGTCTCGCTGTAATTGACATCGATTGCAACAAGGAGGTCAAGGTTGTCTAGTACTTTCTTTTGTTCTTCAGGATCTGGGAGGGCAGCTATTGGATCGAACCGATATGCTATGAAGGCTTTTACTGGGTACGGATCGCCTGTCCCGATCGCCTTGTATAGATTGACTACATGGCCGGTTCCGAAGGACTTATTCCTTATCCCAGAATCCACGATCTTGTCCGCGGGGTTGGGGATATTTGCGCCCAGTGAATTGAGACCTCTCCTGTCTACATCCTTCGGACCTTTAGCAATGATGAGGCCACCTCTGGACTCGACACTTCCGAGAAGAGCATTCAAGATATAGAGCATTCGACTTGCGTAGAAGGAATCAATATATCTGGACAGCATCCAGCCGCCGTGGAAGATAACGTTCGGTTTGACGGCAGCTGCCTCGCGGGCCACAGTGTAAATCTCCTGCGATGGTATTCCGGTTTCTCTCTCGGCCCACTCCGGTGTGTATGGTGCCGCGAAGGCTTCCAGTTCTGTTAGTCCCGAAACGTAGCGGTTGACATATTCGGCATCGTGAAGGCGTTCCTTTAAAATAACATGGATAAGTGCAAGGAGCATGGCATAGTCTGTACCAGGCCTGATAGTAAGGAATTTGTCCGCCTTTGATGCGGTCACTGTGGCCCTGACATCGATGTAGACCAAATTCGCGCCTTTTTCCATACCGTCGAGGATTGTGTTTACCTCTTTGACCTGCAAGGACTCAAATACATTGCGACCGAAAAGCACGATATACTTTGCATTCGAAAAGTCATAGCCCAGATCGCCTCGGCTAAAGCCGAAGAGAGACTGGCAAGCCATGTTGACATTTTTAGCGCAGGTGTCGTCGTGGTCGAAATAATTCGGCGAGCCCAGGGCCTTAATGAAACTCCTTGTTAGATCGGTAAACGGGCCACTGCGGTCTGCGATGGCTATTGCCCTGGCCCCGAACTTGTCTTTCACTTCTTTCAGCTTGTCAGCAATATAATCGAGGGCTTCGTCCCAGGTCGCTCTTCTCCATTGACCTGAACCGCGTTGGCCTGTTCGGATCATCGGGTATTGGGGCCGCTCCGGGTCGTATTCGAACGCGAGTCCGGCCGAACCCTTAGCGCAAAGTGCTCCTTCAATGCCGGGTACATGAGGATTACCTTCGATCCAGGTCACTGTACCGTTTTCCACCTCGACTCGGATTGGGCAGCGGACGGCGCACATGCCACACATGCTGAATATTGACTTCTGTTCTGTCATATATAATATCCCCTCTTCTTATAATCCATCTTTTTCAGCGCCACTGTAAATGCAACTTAACATGCCAGTGTAACAAAAGGGCAGGGACACTCGACACTTCCCCCTCATTCCAATCCGGCTAATACAAGCCGAGCAGGTTCAACGCCAGAATAAGCAGTCCGACTACAGCAAACCGCTTTACCGTAATTGGGCTGATCCTTCTAGCGATCTGAGGTGCTATAAAGCCGCCAAGTATGGCTGCTGGGAACATTATCAGGAAAAACGTCAGGTCGAAATTCCCGAACTGGTAATGGCGTATGCTCCCCATGAGTGTGTTGAAGAAGATTGCCAGAAGAGAGCTTCCAACTACTACATACATCGGCAGGCCTAGACCAACCGTCAGCAACGGTACCATAAACGGCCCGCCACCAAAACCAAACATCGATGAGACAATAGCAATCAGAAAACCACCAATTACTCCAAAAACAATATTAACCTTGAATTCGTGTCCCCAAAATTCTACTATCATCGTAACCTCCTAGTTATCTTTTGCTTTGGCCTTTTCTTCGGCTTGTTTCTTGAATTCCTTCAGAATTGCCTGTTCTTTCTTGTTCTTGGATAGATATCCTGGCAGAGTCTGCCAGAACATGAGAGAGGCAAGGATAATGAGTATCCATCCGAATACGAATTTGTATTGATCGAGGGTAATCAGTTCTGTTAGTTTGGGGCCGATGAAGCCACCGACCACCATCCCCATGCCGATGGTGATACCAAGTTTCCAGTTGATGAATTTGATCCTCGAATAGTTATAGATGCCGCTTCCCTGCGAGAAAAGTACAGTCGGCATTACGGTACCAGCCACCACGGTATGGGGCAACGGCCACAATGACACGAGCAGTGGATTGAGGATAAAGCCTCCTCCTGCTCCTATAAGCACTCCGAATATCGAAATAGCGAGTGTGAGCAGGAAAGGCCAGACCAGATTGATGCTGGTGCCGGCATTGCCGAGATATAGGTTGGGGAACTGGATGTTATTATCGAATGTCGCTGGCTGGCTTTTGATACCTTTGTCCACGACTGCGACGATCGAATACTTGCCGGGAGCAAGACCTTCCCTGATTTTAATCGACGCTGTGTATGTGCCATCTGGATTCACTTCGACATCCGTACCCAACACCTTGTCCACAGAGCGGAAGCGTGCTTTCACCAGCTGCATCGACCTTTGTCTGCTCTCTTTTTCATCTAGCTGGGAGAGCAGATCTCCTCTTGAGCCTATGATGCTGCCCATCAACGTTGCCTGGTAACGGTCTATCTTAGCCCTTGCAGGTACTGTATATGCGATATCGGCACCAAGGTCTTTAAGGACCTTGGAGAAGCTCCAGTCCTTGCCCTCCTTTTTCATACCGTCAAGAACTTCTTTTTCGTTTTTTGGCAGAAAAATTTTATAATAGGCAGGCATCTCGTTGGTCATATAAAGGATGTAGGGTCTTTTGCCTGTCTCTTTGTCGACTTCGGCATCGAATCTCGAGACGCGCACTTTTTCGTCAGACCATACCTCCAGATAGACCGGCTTACCTGCCGGCACTGTGCCGGTAACAGTAATAGTACCGCCATTGCTCAGTGAAGTTTTATCGATCGAGATAGTCGGCATCATTGCAGCGCCACCGGCCATTTCCTGTGTTTGCTCTATACGCGAAGTTGCCAGTGCCTGGTTTTTTGCCTTCTCGGCAGAGGCCCCGCTCTGCCACATCATAAACGTCGCTGCACTCAGAGCAATCACTAGTGATACCCAAACATGTTTCATAGAGTCCCCCTCTTTAATATATCATTTCATAGACTATGACTAAACAGCAATTGTTGTACCTGATGGGCGACTAGGGCAAATCCGGTGTAAAATACTGATAAATAGATTATATATCGCAATGACATAATTCAGTTTGGCGTGGTGTTGGCCCAAAAGGGACGATACTAAAAAAATTGCTGTCCCGAATTGGACAATTGCCGCGTGTCGAGATTGCGGTCAGAGTTCGGTAATCTACTATTTTAGAGTAATTTTTTGCAATCATGAGGAGTCCAAATGGTAAAAATAAGATTGGGGCTATGCCAGGCAGTACTCTAATATAGCCTCGATCAATTATTGAGCTATCTGTGATACCTTCCCCCTTCTTCTCTAACAACAGAAAATATTTGTATTTCCTTTTGATATTTTAGCTGATCTATAATAGGCGGTAAGGCAAAATTTCCAGTTATATGCCATTTATCTTTCAGGTAATACCAAGGCGCAAAGTCCTCAATTTTTGAACCGGCATTCGGCTTGATTTCGGTCGTTGCTTGCATATCAAGAATAAAGAGGCCCTTACTGTTTGCTACGACAATATGGCTGCCCTCAAAAGGTTCCGCACCCTGGTCCGCATATTTCCAAGACACGAATTGCCGCTGTTCGCCATTACTACTATGGCAACTCTCACAGCTTCTAGACTTTCCATATTTATGTGATACTTTATCCATTTGGATCCAGGCGAGCACATTATCATTGCTCGGCAAACCGCTTAAAAGTCCGACAAAAGCGTAGGCATCATCAGTACGTTCACCATCCGGCAGATTTGCCGGGTATCGCCATTTGAGCCCTGGTTTAAGACCACCGGCACTTTTCTGATTCATGACAGCCATGGCATAGGGTTTTACAGGAATCCATTTTCCTTGCGGTGTCCTGATGAGAATGGGCTCTTTCATGATGCCATAATATTCTTTGTACTTGAAAAAGGGCGTCTGAATCCCAGCCAGTTTTCCGGGTCCCCAGAACGTTGCTGTATATGCACCGACATCCTGAATATGACAGGCTTCACAAGATACGTTTTTATGCGATGAATTCACAAGAGCCTTTACTTCGGTAGGATGGCACTTGGTGCAAACAGCAGGCCGCTTCACCTGTCCATGCAGTAAAGTCTCATCCTGTGCCTGAGTTTCATGGCAGCTTGTGCAGGCAACTCCTTTCTTGTAGTGAATATCAGGTTCAGCTCCCTGCGGATTGGAAAAGGACCCTCCAATGTAGCCTCCGCCCCTACGCCTGTCTTCAGGTCCTGCATGGCAAATCGACCCCCTCCCGCCACCATAACAAGTCAGGGGTGTTAGTACCTTGGAAAATGTATGCTGCCCCATCGAGGGTCTCATCGGATCTTTATGTTTCGGTCCGTAATGGCAGTCTAGGCATCCAGTGTGGCATACATTGCATGCCTTCTGATTGACCTGTGCCATTTCCTGCGTAAACGGGACCGTAGTGTTTTTTGCTATCTCTCGCCAGTTATCTATGAACCATGGACCACAGTTGTGCGGACCATGGTCTTTATCAATCCATGTCTTATACGCACGTTGCTTGGTGTTTGCACCCATAGCTGTTCGCTGAAACTCTTCGACCTCTTTCAGATGACACCTGCCACAGGTTTCCTCCTGAATCTTCCTATTCATCATGAAGTCGGATACATTTTTGTCATGATAAAGAATAGTTTGCACAGATGGATCCTTTAGCTGTTTCCAGTCCATTTCAATTTTAGGAAGCATTTCGACCATTAGATTTCTCCCCGAAGTTTCCAGTTTATCGGGCCTGAACACAGTCAGCTTATCACGTGTGACAGCCTCCAGTTTATTTGTCTGAACACTCAAGAGACGATGCAAGCCTGTATGAGCAGTCTCTTTTACTAAAGAATTTGGGTTGCCCGCATGACAGTCGCTGCATGCGGCCTGCATTTTACTCTGCTGAGAGACTTCTATTAGAGTCACTGTGAACTGCGGAAATCCAAGGTCCTTCATTTTTATCGTGTCAGAGTGACACACAATACATGAGTCTATGTTTTCGGTTCGAGTCTGCTCGGAGCGAAGCTTTTGAAGCGGTAACAAGCAAAAAAGGCATGCCATGATTGTGGGAAGAATGAGCCGTATTATCATTGCACCTCAAGATCAATTTAAAGTCAGGAGCTTGACTGTCGTTATTGCTATGTCATAAAGGATTGCCATTTAGTATAGAAATATACTCGAGCTGCCGACCTTTGGTCAACTGAAGGGCGAGAACTGAAAGGCTATCATTTCTAATGCATATACTAATATTACCAATAATCAAGATTTTGCGGTTTATTGCGGCTTCTGTGACAATTTTTCATCAGGCCATATGATAATTCATCTACCAAGTCATTGATTTTACTTATGGGGAAACTGCAAGTTCGATGGAACCCATATCCGCAATAAATACCGCAGAACTCGTGATATAATGGATATATTCGCAGATAAGGTCCTTAAATGAAACATACATTATCATCAAGTCAGGAACTCTATCATGAAATATTCGGTTCTATACTCGACAGGACTGAAATGGCCCCATATTTGCTATTGCGAGCCAACGGTTACAGGACCGCATTAAAGCAGGCGACTAAAATGCTGGGAAACCGAGGGTTCGATACTCAGGGAAGTGACGAATTCAGGGAGAGCGAGAAGCAGAGGGCACGTCAGTACATTGAACAGGTATACAAATATTTTGTCGACTGGATGTTCCCATTTTGTGAGGAACAGCTCGAGAGGTTGGCTTCACTGAAATCCGCCAACGTCGACCTATACATGAATTGCCTGCAGACTATTAATGAACTAAAAAGGATCTTGGCAGATCGGGCATTCCGTCAAATAGTTACTGAGGACCCGCGGCATCTTTTTCTTCTGGCATCAGCAAAAAAGTATCCACATGTGTTTCATGGGTATCATGGCCGAAACCTGAAGGTTCCGGAAGAGTGGCAGCAGCTGGCTTGTTCCATTTTAAAGATCGGACATCTGATCAAGTCGATTGAAGAGGACAGTCAGGACATCAATGAGTATGCCCAGTTAGGCGTTTTTTTGGACCAGCAGGGGCAAAGCCTCCAGGATTTGTACAATTACGACTGGGGAAATCCAGAGCAGCTTCCGGAGAGTGAATCGGCACAAAAGGCATTCGTCAAGATATCGACTTTTTTCCATAAATTGAGGGAGTCTCTGGTGTTCGACGCAGAAAAAGAATGCTTGGTCTTCAATAGCGGTGACGGTGTGGAGGTCAACATTGCGGAGATCAAGGCCCGGTTGAAGAGCCCTGAAAGCATGTTCACTAAACTGGGAAAGAGTGTGGAAGAAGAAGCTTATGATATAAGGGACATACTTGCGATCACTTTCATCTTGAAAAGCAGGGATGATACCTTGAAGCTTTTTCATGCACTTCAGAAAAGGGGGGTCATACTGCAGGAAAATACGGTATCCCATTCGATAACGCAAACGCTCTTCGACAGTCCATCGGATATGATCGAAGCCACACGCAGGCTGGTGGTCAGTCTTTCTCATAGCGAAGGCGAGAATGAGATCCCAGGGGATGAAGAACTGCTGGACAATGCGACGAAATTCTATGATGCCCTCAATGTCAATGCCTCAAAGAATCTGCATTCGTCTTCGGGACATAAAAAATTTCAGTGTAAAATAACCTATTCACTGCCGGTCCATCGCGCGGCAGACACAAATCAGATCATGGTCCCGGGCACACCACCATACTCTGAGAGGGACCGGATCAGCAAGAAAACGCAGCAGCACACTCTCAGCGTGGAGTTGCGCATATCCGACGAACAAAGCTGGCACACATCTGAACAAAAGGGAGACTCTCACCACGACGCATATAAATTCCGTCAGTTGGTCTCAGTAATGAATAGGGTCTTCAGGGGCAATATTATTTTGCCATCGGAGAGCTTTGCCCAGCTACGGAGAGATCAGATCGATCTTTTCCCATGAGTGCTGCTGATGCCAGTGGAACTCCGACTAGAAGTGCAGAGCTCATCCCTAAGCAGTGGTTTCAAAAGCCTGTCATCGGCCGAGTATGCCCTTCTCGATCATTTTCCGCGGATCGAGGAGACCGTCTATCTCGTCTTCGGGCAACTTCAGTTCTTCCCTGATAATTTCCCGTATTGATCTGCTTTCGGAGGATGCCTTCTTGACGATGAGTGCTGCCCTGTCATAGCCTATTTTTGGGGCAAGGACTGTAATGAGTATGGGATTGCGGTCGATGAGTTCGGTCAGATGTTTTTCATCGACCGTGAATCCAGCAACTGCCTTATCCGCAAGAATCCTCGAACCGTTGGCGAGGAGTGTTATCGACTGAAGGATGTCATATGCCATAACAGGCATCCCCGTATTTAGTTCGAAGGCGCCAAGGTTTGCGCATATGGTTATCGCAGCATCATTGCCTATTACCTGGGCGCAAACCATCGCTACACATTCGCAAATGACAGGATTCACTTTACCTGGCATAATACTGGATCCTGGCTGCAGAGCGGGAAGTGATATCTCGGCCAATCCGGTAACGGGGCCGCTGTTCATCAACTTCAGGTCATTAGCTATCTTCATAAGAGCACAAGCCGCAGCCTTCAGCTGTCCGCTCAATTCGACGATTGTATCAAGGGATGCCTGGGCTGCAAAATGATTGTCTGCTTCTGAAAAGTATAAACCTGTCCTTGTATTCAATCTATTTATCATCGAAGCCGCGAAATCGCGATGGGCATTGAGTCCTGTGCCCACAGCAGTACCCCCTATAGCCAATTTTGCTAGGCGAATGGAGCAAGACTCGATCCGTTCTATACTTTGTGATATCTGATATGCCCACCCTCCGATTTCCTGCCCGAAGCTTATAGGTACGGCATCCATCAGGTGGGTTCTGCCGGTCTTGATCACGTTTTGGTATTCTCTTTCTCGTCTGATAATTGTGTTGCGCAAATAGACTAGAGCGGGCAGCAAAGACTCACGCAGTTCAGTGAAGGCGCTTATGTGAATAGCTGTCGGGATCACGTCATTAGAGGACTGGCAAAGGTTTACGTGGTCGTTTGGATGCACCTTCTGCGATCCGGGCTCGCATCCAAGTATTTGCAAAGCCCTGTTGGCGATCACTTCGTTGGCGTTCATATTCGTCGAGGTTGCAGAACCCGTCTGGAAAATATCTATTGGAAATTGATCGTCCCATTTGCCATCCGCAATCTCATCGGCAGCCCTAATTATTGCCCTTGCAATATTATCCTGAAGCAGAGCGAGTCCGGCATTAACCTCCGCCGCAGCAGACTTGATAATACCCAGTGCCTTGATAAAACTACGCGGCATACGAAGACTGCTAATGGGAAAGTTCTCGAGCGCCCTCTGAGTCTGGGCTCCGTAGAGGGCTCTTGAGGGTACACTAACAGGACCCATGGAATCTTCTTCAATCCGATAATCTTCCATTGTTACCGCCTTCATGGATAATGTAACATGCAGATGATTAAATTATCAGGGAGGTATCGCTGAATGTCAATCGCTGCCAAATCGTAAAGAGAATTTAGGATAGTGCGCGGGAATCCTCGGGCATTTTAATCCCGAGATGAAAGCGTGTTTTCACTGTACCTCTTTCGTTTGGTGAACACAAGTTCACTATGGTATGATAAGACATGTATCTAACACATAAAGTGTGTATCCAGCCAGCAAAATCAGCCATAGATCTACTGTGGCAGACGTCTTACACCTGCAAGGATGTCTGGAACATTCTGAACGATGAAAAACAGCGCAACCGTGTGGGCTACTATGCTCTCAAAAAGATGCTGCCCGAGCTTAAGAAAGACTGTCCACGGCTAAAAGAACCTTGCTCACAGACCTTGCAGGAAGTAGTCAAGTCGCTCACCGGAGCGTGGCGTATGTACGTTACGAAAAAGAAGCAGGGAGATGGCGGAGTTGGCCCGCCCCGATTCAAATCGTACAAGTATTTCTTCACGCAGAAATATCCCCAGCAGGGTATTTCTTTTGAGATTGCCGGCAACACACTGCGACTCGCACATGGCAAGAACAAAGCTGAGTGGATCGAGATTGAACTTCCGAAGATTGATTACGCATCAGATACTATCAAAACAGTCACTATTGCCTATGACAAAGTATCCAAGGCTTGGAGCGCGAGCTTCACGCATGAGGTATCTTGTGCAGATGCGGAGACTGTCAGTAGGGAGATGGCGGGACAGGTGCCAGCATTGTCTCCGGAATCCTTCTGCCCTCTTCCCATTGCGTACAATCCGTTTACAAGAGAGCCCGTCCACTTGCTGTATTTCGACCCGGGCTGTAAAACTGCGCTAACTGGCATCAAAACAGATGGAACTATTCATGAATATGACATCAACCCTTTGCGGCAGTTGAATCTTAAACACTACATCCTGA